>NZ_CP090902.1:0-1267784 GCF_021496215.1 Wolbachia endosymbiont of Aedes aegypti
TGATCAATTTTAATGTTTTTATACCCTTTACAACCCATCAAAAAATCACCATAATTTTTAGTATGTATTAAGTAGTATTAGCTTTTCATTTTGCAGCAAGCTATTGATTATCTTATATTTTTCTAATTATTGCTTTTTTCTTGGTGTGGTATATGAACTTAACTAGCCCTAAGGTTTCTACTATGTTTTTTGATCAGATTATTACAGTAACGGATCACAATGTTACTTGGGAAAAAATCCAAAATTGTCTTTATAATCTTTATGGAGAAGCAACATATAATAGCTGGCTGAGTTCACTAAAATTTGTCAGTAGCAGAAATGGGGAAGTTCTTTTATCCGTGTCAACAAGGTTTATAAAAGAGTGGATTACAGTTCATTACATGAAAAAAATATTATCATTATGGCAAAGCGAAGATAAAAGTATACGTTCTATTGATATTCAAGTAATTGAGGAGAGGAATTCAAATTTTAATGTTATACTAAAAAACAGAGAGGAAAGTAATCATAATCTTGGTTCGCCGCTGGATCCAAGGTTCACCTTTGATAATTTTGTAGTGGGAAAGCCAAATGAATTAGCATTTACGGCGGCAAAGCGTGTGGCAGAATCTATAGATCCAATATTAGGCAGCAATCCTTTGTTTCTATATGGTGGAGTGGGACTTGGTAAAACACATCTAATGCATGCTATAGCTTGGCACATAGTCAATTCCCCATCAGCAAAAAGAAAAGTGGTGTATTTATCAGCAGAGAAATTCATGTACCAATATATTACAGCGCTGCGAAGCAAAGATATTATGTTATTTAAAGAGCAATTTAGATCAGTAGATGTATTGATGGTAGATGATGTGCAATTTATCAGTGGTAAAGATAGTACACAAGAAGAATTTTTTCACACTTTCAATGCATTGATAGACCAAAATAAACAATTGGTTATATCAGCTGATAGGTCTCCTAGTGATCTTGATGGAGTGGAAGAAAGAATAAAATCACGACTCGGTTGGGGGTTGGTGGCAGATATTAATGAAACAACTTTTGAATTAAGGCTTGGTATATTGCAGGCAAAAGTGGAGCAGATGAATATGTATGTTCCGAAAGATGTCCTAGAGTTTTTAGCAAGGAACATAAAATCTAATATAAGAGAATTAGAAGGAGCATTAAATAAGGTTACCCATACCTCATTAATTGGAAGAAGTATGACGGTAGAATCAGCTAGTGAAACCCTAATCGATCTTCTTAGGTCAAATCATAGGTCAGTCACAATAGAAGAAATACAAAAGAAAGTAGCTGAATTTTTCAATATAAAGGTTGCAGATATGCAATCCAATAGAAGGCTTCGCAGTCTTGCAAGGCCAAGACAAATAGCTATGTATTTTGCCAAAAAATTTACGCAAAAAAGCCTACCAGATATTGGGAGAAACTTTGGTGGCAGAGACCATGCTACTGTTATACATGCAGTAAAACAAGTAGAAAATTTTATAAAGACCGACTCAAAATTTGCTGATGAAATCAATCGATTAAAAAAAATGTTTAAGTAGCGTTTTTAAAATAGCTAATAACAAATCCTAAAATGAATCGACTATAGTTTTAATCCGTTTAAGTTTAAAATCTTCTGTTAGCTTCGCAGAATACATTTCCTTATTGTGTTGATTATAGAAGGTAAATTCGTGATCATCTAAATTTAGTATTGCAAAGCCAAAGCCAAAAAAGTTTCTAACCTCGTGTGCTAAGTAGTTTTTACCATTTGAATAGTCAAATTCTACATTTTGATAAACAGATTCTTGATCTTGAGCGTGTAATGATGCACCACCGTTTCCAACTATAATTTGGTCTGGAACATTATCCATTAATAAAATCTGGGCTATATGAATGTGGCCAGAAACTATGGTAGTAACATTGCTTGGAAATTTATCTCCAAAAGCTTCGATTTGTGTAAGATTACCATGGCTTTTTAATGTCAAAAATTCTTTTTTTGGAGATCTCCAAAGCGGTTTATGAGTTAAAAACCACATGGGCTTGTCAGAACTATTTTGTATCAATTTATCAAATTGCCTCTCAAAAGCATCAATTGTGCTTTGGGTTGTAAAAATATCCTCACCGGATGAAGAGTCGAAGATAAAAAATTTCATCGGTCCAGCATCTAAGGACCAACTAGAAACGAAGTTTCCACATTTTTCAGACGAAAAGGGGTATGAATCTAGATACCTGAACCATCCTTCATAAGCTCTATCACAACTCTCATGGTTTCCACGAACAAAAAGGAAAGGGGATTGTGATAAAATATCCTTTGCAGGCTCAAACCAATCAGCGTACCAAACTTCTTTATTATATCCATAAATATCGCCACACTTTTTTGTATTTCTACATTTTGTTTGTCTATAATGATAATCACCAACATGGATAATTAAATCTGGTTTATGAAGGGCGATTGAATCTAAATTTTTTTTTAAAGGCCAGCTATCTACCGAATTACATTCCTGCTGAAATAACATATTTATTCTACAGCCCGTGTCACCAATGAAAGCAATTTTATTAACCTTTTTTGGTAATATAGGAACCCGTAGATCCTCAATACTAATGTTTTTGGCACTTGTTTGTACTGTCAGTTCACAAACTGTTTCGTTATGACCACCATTGTTAATTGAGCTGCGATTCAGCATTTCTGTTTCCTCGCCATCAACATAAACAATGGGACACATGTCATTGTCCGTAATTGCGCGTATGCTTAGTTTATTTTCTGGGATAACTTGAGACCATGTGTATAATATTTGTGCATGGACGAAATGAAAGCTAGTTATAAGAGAGAGAGCTAAAAAAATAAAGATATTAGCTATATTCATTTGTATAAAAACCTAAGTTAAAAATTAGTAGTAAGGTTATCTTAAATGATTAAAATTTATAATCACAAAATTCATAATCAAATTATACAAACAATTTCTAAATTATTCTAGTATCAGATTGACACTCTAGATGAAAAATTCTAAAATGATTAAGTAATTTAAAATAATTATATAAAAACTAGAATATAGTGCGGCCGTGGTGGAATTGGTAGACACGCAGCGTTGAGGTCGCTGTGGCTCATAAGGCCTTGGAAGTTCAAGTCTTCTCGGCCGCACCAGTTTTTATCGCTGTTTAATATGGGTAAAAATGTTTATAGGAAATCAGAGTAGCAATAAGGTAGAAAGAGCTATCAGCGAAATCAGGCGCGGTCGGCCAATTGTAATATATGATGAAAGTAATTACCTATTGTTTGCTGCTGCTGAGGCTTTAGAAAGAGATTTATTTAATCAATACAAGCTTACATCAAGTAATGTATATGTTACTTTAACTTCAAGTAAGGTAAAATACATATCTCAGAATAAAGAACATAACAGCAAACGTCTGTTGGTGAATAATTTTGATGAACTGCTCTATTTAATAAACTGTTCAAAGGAAGATTGCATAAAAGAGTTGCAATGCTCAAAGACAATAGATGAATGTGCTATTGCCTTGCTTAAGTTCTCAGAATTATTGCCATACGCGTTAGTGGCTGATATGACTTTTGAGAATAACCATGAAATGCGAAATTGGTGCGAGAAAAATGACGTTATTGCACTGGACACGTCATTCATAAATAATTTTCAAGAAAATCAGGATGTATATGAAGTGTGCAAAACATCATTATTTTTAAAACAGACTCAAGAAGTAAATATCATATCTTATAGAACCGAAAGTGGTGGAAGAGAACATCATGCAATTATCATTGGCAATCCAGATAAAGATGACGAACCATTAGTGAGAATTCATTCTTCGTGCTATACGGGTGACTTGTTAGATAGCTTGTCATGCGATTGCAGAAGTCAGTTACATCAAGCAATTCAAATGATAGCTGACTCTGGAAGTGGTATTATATTGTATTTGATGCAAGATGGAAGAGGCATTGGTTTAACTAATAAGTTAAGAGCGTACAGTATGCAAAGAGGACATAATCTTGATACTGTTGATGCAAATAGAATATTGGGTTTTGAAGATGATGAAAGGAGTTTTGCTGTTGCAGCTAAAATGCTTAAGAAATTGAACATTAACAAAATCCAATTACTTACAAACAATGATAGGAAATTGTCAGAATTGGAAAGTAGTGGTATAGGAGTTACAAAGTGTCTACCACTTATTGTGGAACGTAATAAATATAACGATTCATATATGGAGACAAAGTTTGGTAAATTAGGCCATAGATTAAGAGTTTTTTAGCTTTTTTGCTGTAACTACTTTGTTAATTTGCTATGTTTATTAACATAAGTTAAGATTTTTAGGAATACTAAAATGCTAAGATTTTTTAAGCGAGAAAAAAATACTGAATCCTTAGATAAGGATATAAATTGGAATTCAAACCGCTACAGCACAGTTATTGCTCAAAGGAATATTCTACTTTTATTTGCATTAATATTATTAGCAACGATCTCTATCAGCATATTAGTCATATTTAAAATTAGCACAAGTAGCACTATTGAGCCATTTGTTATAGAAATTGACAAGAAATCAGGAATAGTGCAATTGGTTGATCCTGTCACAGTAAAACAGTATTCTGCAGATGAAGCGCTAAACGATTATTTTATTTCAGAGTATATAAAAGCAAGGGAGGTTTTTGATCCATATCATTATAATTATAACTATTATACAAAGGTGAGGTTGTTTTCCTCACCTGATGTGTATAATGAATTTAGAAATTATGTAGGATCGCAGAATATGGATGATCTTTTTAATTTATATTCAGATACCAAAAGTGAATTTAAAATTCGCTCAATT
Source organism: Wolbachia endosymbiont of Aedes aegypti (assembly GCF_021496215.1). Taxonomy (NCBI): domain Bacteria; kingdom Pseudomonadati; phylum Pseudomonadota; class Alphaproteobacteria; order Rickettsiales; family Anaplasmataceae; genus Wolbachia; species Wolbachia endosymbiont of Aedes aegypti. Next base: position 4,783 of record NZ_CP090902.1, read on the forward strand.
CAAAAGTTGGGTAACGATGCTCTTCAGGTGAGATTTTTTGTGGAATTTACACGGAAAGATGGAAGTTCTACGAGAAAAAATAAGATAGTTATTATGTCATATAGATATGCATCGCTTGAAATGGATAATCAGCAAAGATATATTAACCCATTAGGATTTCAAGTTATTTCATATAGAGTAGATGATGAATATGTATAGGATATTATTAGTTTTAGCTTTACTTGTAAGTGGCAATTTAAACGCATCCATTAATTATAATGAGCCTATTTCTATAGATAGTAGAATAAAGACTTTTGTGTATAGCCCTAATGAAGTATTTACGGTGGTTTTTAGTCAGGGTTACTATTCTTATATTGAATTTGCGGAAGGAGAAAAAGTTAAAAATATCGCTGTTGGTGATGCATCAAGTTGGAAAATTAATCCTTATGACAATAAATTGCTTATCATGCCATTTGAAGTTAGTAGTCGCACCAACATGATTATTACGACAACTAAAAAAAGAAATTACATTTTTGATTTAATCTCAAGGCCAAACTACGATAAATACCCGGATACTGATGCTAAGAAAGTAGATCACGATTATTCTGCTGAAAAGGATATATCTTACGTAGTACGTTTTTATTATCCTCAAGAAGAAGGTGAATTTGATGTTGATTTAGATGAGGTTTCTTTACCTACTCAAATGCAATATACTACAGACAAGCTAGAAAAAATAATACAAGAAAATGATACGAAGTACAATTATACATATATTGATGAAGGTGGTAATGCGGATATAGTTCCGATCGAGTTATTTGATGATGGTTATTTAACCTATTTAAAATTTAGAAATAATAATAAAATACCTCAGGTTTTTGTAGAAGGGGAGGATAAACCTTGTAAAAGGCTGTTATTTGGTGATTATGTTATAATAAAAGGAGTACATAAAAAGCTATTTATGCGTTATGAAGATGGTGAAGTTGAAATTATAAATAGGTCACTTTAGCTGTGGTACATGCAATATGAATAAAGAAAGGCGTAACAATTCAGAAGATGAATCAGAAATAGAGAATAAGGTAGTAACAGTTGGCTCTAATCAAGGTCATAGGGCATTGATGGTCATTATTTTAGTGCTTCTGGCTGGTGGAGTGTATTATCTCTATTTTAGTCCTTCTCCTAAAGAGGGTTCAGAAGTTATTAAAAAAGAGGAAACAAAGCAAAACGTTCAAGAATTGAAAGGAAAGTTGGAACAAGTTCCAGATAATGTAATGGTTCCTGAAAGAATAATAACTGATCCCTTACCACCCTTACCTCCTCTTCCTACACCACTAATCATACCAGAAATAAAACAAATTAGAAAAGAAGAAGTGATGAAAAAAGAAGAAGAGAAACCAAAAGAAACTCCTGTGTCAAATATACCTATTTTGCCAAAGCAAAATTTTCCTTCTAGTAATGTTATGGGCAATTTACCTACCTCGTTTCCTACAATAGGGGGTGGCGGTTATCCTAGAGACAGACGTAGTGCACAGATGTTGACAATTTCAGGTGGTAGTGGAGAGAACAAGGCTGCTGATGCTATTTTATCCGACACTTCAGCACAATCGAGCAAAGCTACCAGAGTGGGAAAGCTTGGTTTAATGATTACTCAAGGTAAAATTATTGATGCTGTTCTTGAAACTGCAATAAACTCTGATCTGCAAGGAATGCTGCGTGCTATGGTGAGTAGAGATGTTTATGCAGAAACTGGTGATACAGTTTTAATACCTAAAGGCTCAAGATTGATAGGCAGTTATTCATTTGACTCGAATGTTGCTAAATCTCGTGTAAATATAAACTGGAATAGAGTGATTCTGCCACATGGAATAGATATTGCAATCTCATCACTTAGTACTGACGAGCTTGGTAGAGCAGGAATAGCAGGAATAGTTGATAACAAAATAGTAAGTGCGTTATTCTCTTCGGTGACACTTGCTGGTGTTTCGATTGGTTCTGCTGTTATAGGGCAAAAGGCTTCTAATCTTGTTGATACGCTAACTGTCAGAGATGCAGTAAAGTCTATCACTGCAACCGAAATAGATTTTTCTTCTCTCCAACTCATTATTGACCCAGAAAAGAAGATATCTAGTGACAAATGGAAATTAGGCCTTGGGGCTATCGGAAGAATTCGGAGTGCCAAAAGCAGACAAGATTTACTAAAAATAATGAAAGAGGAAATAGCAAAAGCACTAGGAATTGAAGAAGACGAGGTAAATATAAGCCTGGAAATTGTAAATCAACTGTTAGAACAAATTCAAAGAAAAAGCAAGTCTGTTTATGATGAAGCAATCGGGAAATCAATCGAGGATTTTTCTAAAGATATGCGGGATGTAGTGGGCAGATATACAGATAAAAAACCAACTATTTATGTTGATCAAGGCACTGCATTGAAAGTATTTGTTAACCAAGATATAGTATTTCCTCCACAGGCAATATTAAATCAATGAAATGAACTATGCTGCACTTGATACATATTTGGAGCCATTACAAGGCATATTTCAAGAAGAAGGCGTAAATGAAATATCAATAAATAAGCCAAAGGAAGTATGGATTGAAAATCGCGGTGAAATAAGGTGTGAAAAATTAGAAGTATTCGATCTTAACCATTTGAAATCTCTTGGCAGACTGATTGCTCAAGCTACAGAACAAAAACTTAGCGAAGAAGCGCCGTTACTTTCGGCAACATTACCAAATGGTTATCGTATACAGATAGTATTTCCGCCAGCATGTGAACCTGATAAAGTAGTCATGTCGATTCGTAAGCCTTCTAGCATGCAGTTAGCACTCGATGATTACGAAAAAATGGGGGCTTTTTCTGAAACTGTTACAGAAGCAACTGATAATCCAGTTGACCGTCATTTGGATTTATTGTTAAGGCAAAAAAAAATAAAAGAGTTTTTAGAATACGCTGTAATAAGTAAGAAAAATATTATAATTAGTGGTGGAACTTCCACTGGTAAGACTACTTTTACTAATGCTACTTTGCGTGCTATTCCAGATGAGGAAAGAATTATTACTGTTGAGGATGCAAGGGAAATCGTTTTGAACGATCATCCCAATAAAGTCCATCTAATTGCCTCTAAAGGAGGGCAGGGCAGAGCAAAAGTAACCACTCAAGATTTGATAGAAGCGTGCTTACGTTTAAGGCCAGACAGAATAATAGTTGGTGAGCTCCGTGGAGCGGAAGCTTTTAGTTTTCTTAGGGCGATAAATACTGGTCACCCTGGATCAATATCAACCCTTCATGCGGATAGTCCAACAATGGCCCTTGAGCAAATAAAACTGATGGTTATGCAAGCAAACCTTGGCATTCCTCCAGACCAAATTATACCATACATTAGAAATGTGATTGATATTGTTATTCAGCTAAAAAGAACCGGTGGGGGCAAAAGAAGCATTTCTGAGATATTATTTACTAGATCTGCGAGTGAAAATGCTTAAATTTATACATAAGTTAAGGAAGAGTAGTTTATGAGTAATAGAAATCACCTACGTAATATTCTCATAGGAGGTGTAGTAGCTTTTAGCGTACTTGAGTTTTGCTTCTATCTATCTGGTATATTGTTTGTTCTGTTTGCTGATGGTCCGGATGCTGTGGATTTTAAGGCAATTAATCCTAGTTTGACGCCTTTCCCTCAAGCTCTTTGGCCAACGATTTTTAATCATATACAATATTGTTGGCATCATCCAGAGTTATATAGCCTTGAGCTCAAAATCACATTAATTATATCTTCTGCACTGCCTATCATTGTTTTAATGATTATCTTATGGAATTTAAGAGAAAGGATAATTGAGTGGCGACCATTTAAAAAGAAGGAATCACTTCATGGAGATTCGCAGTGGGCATCAGAGAAAGACATACGAAAAGCAGGATTAAGAAGCAAAAAGGGATTATTGCTTGGTAAAGATAAAAGAGGATACTTCATTTCTGATAGGTTTCAGCATGCATTGTTATTTGCACCTACAGGTTCTGGTAAGGGTGTTGGCTTTGTAATTCCTAATTTATTATTTTGGACTGACTCGGTAATTGTACACGACATAAAATTAGAAAACTATGAAATAACAAGTGGTTGGCGAGAACGACAAGGACAAAAAGTATACGTATGGAATCCAGCGCAGCCAGATGGAATAAGTCACTGTTACAATCCATTACAATGGATTAGTGAAAAACCTGGGCAGATGGTTGACGATGTGCAGAAAATAGCTAACCTAATCATGCCTGAACAAGACTTTTGGCAGAATGAAGCAAGAAGCTTATTTGTTGGAGTGGTATTATACTTACTTGCTGCACCAGAGAAAGTTAAATCTTTTGGTGAAGTTGTGCGTACGATGCGTAGTGATGACGTGGTTTATAATCTTGCTGTTGCTCTTGATACAATGGGTAAAATACTACACCCTGTAGCATATATGAATATTGCAGCTTTTTTACAAAAAGCTGATAAAGAAAGGTCAGGTGTTGTATCAACCATGAACTCATCACTTGAATTGTGGGTAAACCCATTGATTGATACTGCAACTGCGTCAAGTGATTTTAATATTCTAGATTTTAAAAAGAAGAAAATTACAGTTTATGTTGGTTTAACTCCTGACAACTTGACTAGGCTCAGGCCTTTAATGCAGGTTTTTTACCAACAGGCAACTGAGTTTTTATGTAGAAAATTGCCATCGGATGACGAGCCTTATGGCGTATTGTTTTTAATGGATGAGTTTCCTACACTTGGAAAAATGGAGCAATTTCAAACAGGTATTGCATATTTTCGTGGTTATCGAGTTAGGTTATTCTTAATTGTTCAAGATACTGAGCAGCTCAAAGGAATATACGAAGAAGCAGGGATGAACTCCTTTTTGTCAAACTCGACTTACAGAATAACTTTTGCAGCCAATAATATTGAAACAGCTAATTTAATATCGCAACTTATAGGAAACAAAACTGTACAACAAGAATCGTTGAATAAGCCTAAATTTTTAGATTTAAATCCTGCTTCAAGGTCATTACATATCTCTGAAATACAGAGAGCATTGCTATTGCCTCAAGAAGTTATTATGTTGCCACGTGACGATCAGATAATTTTAATAGAGTCGACTTACCCAATTAAATCAAAGAAAATTTTGTACTACAGTGATACCACCTTCACAAGAAGGCTGCTCAAACAAACTCGTGTGCCTACACAAGAACCATATGACCCAAATAAAGTTCTTTCTGCCGCTGCGAGCAAAGATAAGGTTAATAACGAGGGGAATAATGTTCTTGAGGGACCTAATTCAGTTGATTATCCTGCTGAAACTAAAACCGAAGATGCAGTATATGATGAATCAGATGAATTTGCAGACGAAGATATTGATGATGAAGATATCGACGATAAGTTTGAAGATGATGACGAGGAAGATGAGGATAAATTAAAAAATGACGAGAAGTAAGGTTAACTTTGCCTATTTTTAGCTCAGAAAAGTGCAAGTTATGCAAATAATTAGGTTTTTCATATTAAGCCATTTTTAATTAATTAGTATTAGATTAGCTATTTTAACTAGGGGAGTAGTAATGATTAGTAAAAAAACATTAGCGGTTACAGCATTTGCTTTATTGTTGTCACAACAATCTTTTGCAAGTGAAACAGAAGGGTTTTACTTTGGTAGTGGGTATTACGGTCAATATTTAAATAACACAAGCGTACTAAAAACAAGCACTACAGGTATCAAAAATTTGTCTATAAATGACAGGGGTGCTCAGAACACAGAAGGTCAGTCACTAAGTGAGTATAAAGGAGATTATAATCCACCTTTTGCTGCAAATGTGGCATTTGGTTACACAGGGGAATTGGGTAACAACAGCTATAGGGCTGAATTGGAAGGGATGTATTCTTCTGTAAAAGTGGATAATATTGGTTTAACAAGTAGCCAAATAACTGTTTCATACCTAAAGGAGACTGGTGAGGATCCTGATAAAGAAACTTATCTCTATAGTGCTGCAGTTAGTCATGACCAAATTGAGAACATATCTGTAATGGCAAATGTTTATCATCATTGGAAAAGTGACCGTTTCTCTTTTTCTCCTTACGTTGGTATTGGGATCGGTGCAACAAGAATGACGATGTTTGAAAAACCGTCAATAAGACCCGCAGGTCAATTAAAAGCTGGCTTTGACTATCGCATAAACGAAGATGTAAATATGCATATCGGATATAGAGGTTTTGGTGCTATTGGTAGCGATATTAAGCTTACAGCAAAAAGGTTAGGACAAGTGGTAGACGACCCTAATAATGATAAAAAAAAGAAGCTTAATCCTAGCTCAGGTAGCAAAGTAACTGAGGAAATAAATATAGGTAATCAACTATTTCACACACACGGTATAGAGGCTGGTCTTACTTTCCATTTTGCCAGCAAAGCTTAAACATGTTGCCCTTTAAAAAATGCATAAAACCGTTCCTGTCGTCCTATGGCTTGACCATAGGATCTAGTTAAATATAGATCCAAGTAGTCACGCTACTTGGATGACTAGGTAGAGGGTACTGGGATGATATAGGATAATATGGGATGAAGGCAAAAAAACATTAGCTATGTTCTTTTCACAACAATGCATCTCTTCATTCCCGCTAAGTCATATACATATTCCTGAAAAGCTAATTCGTATGAGGGGATTATTTTGTCAATATTGCTTTGATCTTCACCTATCTCCAATATCGCAAACCCATTTTTTTTAAGGCACTTTCTCAATATTGGAAAAATGCTCAAGTAACAGCTCAAACCATCAATACCACCATCAAGGGCAATTCTTGGTTCCTTTTGCACTTCAGCTTGCAAGTCTTTCAATTTGCTTCTTTTAATATATGGAGGATTACTGATTATAAGATCGAATGAACCTCTGCACTCTGTCCACGAACTTGGAAATATTTTGGCTCTGCTGAGAAGATCATGTTTTTTTGTGTTCTGATAGGCAACTTTATATGCTTCCAAGCTTTTTTCAAAACCGACGCCAACAGCATATTCATACTCACTAAGTACGGATATCAATAAACAACCTGTGCCTGTACCAAAATCTGCAATTTTTAGTTTCTGTTTTTTGTTTGGGTAATATTTTAACACTGCTAGGATTATTGTTTCACTATCTGGCCTTGGATCTAAAACATGCTGGTTAACTATAAAATTTTTACTCCAGAATTCACGATTACCTATTATTTGCGATATTGGATATCTTTCCGCTCTTTTTTTTGTTAATTTCCAAAATAAAAGTTCTTTCTCCATCGGCACTTGATCAGCATGGTTCACAATTATAAATGATCTTTCCACTCCAAGTACGTGCTGCATGATGATTTCACAATCTAAATGTGGTGATTCAACTTTATGTGACGATAATAACTCCGATCCTTCTTGAATTAAAGTGCTGATTGTTTTCATTATTCTAAAAATATGTTTCTTTCAGCCAAAAATAGCAAGATGAGCTTCCAGTTTAGGGTAGCTGCACTAAATCCCAGTGTCAAGCACGCAGCTGTACGAACATTGCAATTTGCAGATCCAAGTAGCTTGACTACTTGGATCCAGCTAAGTTGGTGAGCATAAAAGTATAGCTAATGCGAGCTTTACGTCATACCGTCACGGTATCTCTAGATTCCGCTAACACGTAGCGGGACGACGAGGTCAGGGTGTCATCCTAGTACCTTCTCCTGTCATCCCAGTGCCCTGACTACTTGGATCCAGGAAAAAGAATGGTGTCATCCAAGTAGCCTCCCTCCCCTGTCATCCCAGTGCCCAGACACTGAGATCCAGAAAAGTTTGCTTGTAAGCAAGCAAACTAGCACAGAAAGTGGTTACAACATTTTCGATGAGATTATATGGAAAATTGGATTCCAGTGTCAAGCACTGGAATGACACCTTCCTGCCCAGTTCATGTTGCCATAAATATTAAGAAATTTACCAAGCAAAAAAAAGGCAAAAGAAGCCCTAGTCATTGTCTATTTTCAGTATTGGCGTTTTTTAAGTCTTAAACACTGCAATTTAGCTGCTTTTAAATGCAACTCACCTTAGTTTAAATGTTTAAGAAATTTACTAAGCAAAAAAAAGGCAAAAGATATCCCGTATTAGCTAGTTGTCACTCTCTAATCCTGCAAATTGGCGTACTATACTGTCTTAAACGCTTTATAAGCGCGTTTCAGCTTATATAGGTAAAAACCCAGAAACGTTGTGAAGAAGTAAAGTGTGCATAGTGCAAAAAATTAAAAATAAGACGCCAATTACGTAATACTGTTGTCATTTAATCTGCACAGATTGAAGATAAATAAATACCTTCAGTACCATGATAATGGGGCTGGCGAAGGGTGTCAAGTAAGTTTTTTCGTTTCTACTGAATGACAGTTGTGGCTTGGGAGGTAGTGCAAGAAGTCTACTGATGGCTTTCAAGGCAGTTGAGCTTAATTATTAGAGTAGTAATGTTTATTTTTATATTGACTATTGAGGTTTATTATTTTATAACTAAAAACTTAGTTATTTTAATGAGCTTGAGTTTATAACATATGCCTACGATAAATCAATTAATACGTAAGGGTAGATTAGGATTGACCCATAAGAAAAAGGTACCAGCTTTGGGAGAAAGCAACCCTCAAAGGAGAGGTGTTTGCACTAAGGTGTATACTACAACTCCTAGAAAGCCTAACTCAGCACTCCGTAAAGTAGCCAGAGTAAAAATTAGTGGGTATGGTGAAGTGACGGCTTATATACCTGGTGAAGGTCATAATTTACAAGAACACTCTGTTGTTTTGATACGTGGTGGGCGGGTTAAAGATTTGCCAGGTGTGCGTTATCACATAATAAGAGGTGCCCTTGATCTGCGTGGTGTGCAAAATCGAAAGAAAGCTCGTTCAAAATATGGTGTAAAGAAATCTGGTTAAAGTTTATGGCTCGTCGGAATAAAGCAAAAAAAAGAGAAATAAGTCCTGATTCGCGTTACGGCAGTGTTTTGCTGATGCGTTTCATTAATACAATCATGAAATGTGGTAAAAAATCTACTGCAGAAAAGATTATCTATGACGCTTTGTCTTTAGCTGAAAAGAAAATAGGCGAAGGTGGGTTATCAATTTTTGAGACAGCAGTAGGAAATGTTACTCCTTCTATAGAAGTGCGTTCTCGACGCATTGGTGGTGCAACTTATCAAGTACCTGTTGAAGTTCGACAAGATAGAGCGGTTTCTTTAGCGTTAAGGTGGATTGCTAAAGCAACTTCTGCTGCTCGAAAAAAGAGTGGAAAAACCACTGTTGATTGTTTGCAATCTGAAATACTGGATGCTTATAATAAACGCGGTGGTGCGTTTAAGATGTGCGAAGAAAAATATAAAATGGCTGAAGCTAATAAGGCATTTTCTCATCTTCGTTTTTAATGTTAGCTAATTAATTGTGATATGGAAATTGGAATATCTAAATACAGAAATATAGGGATAATGGCTCACATAGATGCTGGTAAGACTACCACAACAGAGCGTATTTTATTTTATACTGGTAAGCAAAATAGAATTGGTGAAGTGCACGATGGTGCAGCTTCTATGGATTGGATGGAGCAGGAAAAAGAGCGTGGTATTACAATCACATCTGCTGCAACAACATGTTTTTGGAATGATCATAGGGTCAATATAATAGACACTCCTGGTCACGTTGATTTCACTATTGAAGTTGAGAGATCTTTAAGGGTTTTGGATGGTGCAGTTGCTGTATTTGATGGAGTTGCTGGAGTTGAACCTCAATCTGAGACAGTGTGGCGTCAAGCTGATAAATATAGCGTTCCTCGTATCTGCTTTGTTAATAAGATGGATAGAATAGGGGCAAATTTTTATCGATGTGTTGATATGATAAAGACGAAGCTTGGTGCAGCACCTTTAGTTATTCATTTACCAATAGGGAGTGAGAAAGATTTCAAAGGTATAATTGACCTTATTTCTATGAAAGCCATTATATGGCAAGAAGAAACGTTGGGCGCTAAATTTTCTTATGAAGATATTCCTTCTGATTTGCTTGATAAGGCTCAAGAATATCGAAATCTTTTATTAGATGCTGCAGCTGAGATGGATGATGAAGCGATGAATACTTACTTTGAGTCTAATGATCTGCCAGTGGATTTACTGAAAAAATGCGTGAGAAATGGGACCATTAAAGGAAAATTTGTTCCTGTGTTATGTGGATCAGCTTTTAAAAATAAAGGCGTACAACCACTTTTAGATGGTGTGGTTGACTTTTTACCTTCTCCTATTGATGTTGATGTAATTGTTGGAATTGATCCTAAAGATTCAGAAAAGAAAATTGAGGTCAAACCTTCAGAAAAAGAGAAATTTGTTGCTCTTGCATTTAAAGTGATGACGGATAAATTTGTAGGCAGCTTGACGTTTATCCGTATTTATTCTGGTAAATTAAAGTCTAAATCTACCGTTTCAAATGCGTTAAAAAACGAAACTGAAGGGATTGGCAGAATGTTACTTATGCATGCAAATAACCGAGAAGATATAACTGAGGCTAGGGCTGGAGATATAGTTGCTTTAGTTGGGCTAAAGAAAACAACCACCGGAGATACTTTATGTTCTGTTGATTTTCCTATATTATTGGAGCGTATGGAATTTCCTGAGCCTGTTATTGAAATTGCTGTAGAACCTAAAACCACTTCAGATCAGGAAAAATTAGGTATTGCTCTAAATAGGTTGGTTGCAGAAGATCCTTCTTTGAGAATGTCAGTAAATGCGGAAAGTGGCCAGACTATATTGAAAGGCATGGGTGAGCTCCATCTTGAGATTATTGTTGATAGAATGAAGCGCGAATTTAACGTTGAGGCTAACGTCGGTGCTCCTCAGGTTGCATATCGTGAAACTATCACTAAATCTGTTGAAATTGATTACACTCATAAAAAACAATCTGGTGGAGCTGGTCAGTTTGCTAAGGTTAAAATAAAATTTGAACCTCTTGAGCCTGGTTCTGGATTTCAATTTGAAAGTAAAATTGTAGGTGGTGCTATTCCAAAAGAGTATATTCCTGGGGTAGAAAATGGCTTGGAGTTGATAAAAGAAGGTGGTATAATTTCGGGATTTCCGTTGATTGATTTTAAGGCTACCCTTCTTGATGGTGCTTTTCATGAGGTTGATTCTAGTCCTTTAGCTTTTGAACTTGCTGCTAAAGGTGCTTTTAAAGAGATGGCAAATAAAGCTGGTCCAAAAATGCTGGAGCCTATAATGAAAGTTGAAATCATTACTCCTGAAGAATATATGGGTGATGTTATGGGTGATATAAATAGTAGAAGAGGAAATGTTGCTGATATGCTCGATTTAGGTAATAATAGTAAAATAATTACTGCTTCGGTACCTCTTGCAAATATGTTTGGTTATATCAACGTTTTGCGTTCTATGTCTCAGGGAAGGGCGCAGTATAGTATGCATTTTTCTTGTTATGAGCAAGTGCCACAATATGTGGTTGATGAGTTAAAGTTAGAGTATAATTAAGGGTAATAATTATGACAGCAGTAGTGGAAGCATTTGGAAAGCCGCATGTAAATGTGGGAACAATAGGGCATGTGGATCATGGGAAGACGACGTTAACAGCGGCGATAACGAAGCATTATGGAAATTTTGTAGCGTACGATCAGATAGATAAAGCGCCAGAAGAAAGGAAGAGGGGGATAACGATAGCAACAGCGCATGTTGAGTATCAGACGGAAAAAAGGCATTATGCACACGTTGATTGTCCTGGACACGCTGACTATGTAAAGAACATGATAGTAGGTGCAGCACAGATGGATGCGGCGATATTGGTAGTGTCGGGGGTTGATGGGCCAATGCCACAAACGAGAGAGCATATATTGCTGGCGAAGCAGGTAGGTGTTGGATATATCGTGGTGTATATAAATAAAGCTGATGTTGCTGATGCTGATATGATAGATTTAGTAGAAATGGAAGTGAGGGAATTACTGAGTAAATACGGATTTCCAGGGGATGAAGTGCCTGTGGTGGTTGGTTCAGCGCTCAAGGCGCTGGAGGATGACAGCAGCGAATATGGAAAGAAATCAATAGATAAATTGATGGAAAAGTTAGATGAATATGTAGCGGTTCCACCAAGGCCTGTGGATTTACCATTTTTATTGCCAATCGAAGATGTATTTTCGATATCGGGGCGAGGAACAGTGGTAACAGGAAGAATAGAGAAGGGAGAGATAAAGACGGGAGAAGAGATAGAGATAATAGGTCTGAAAGCGACGCAAAAGACGATATGCACAGGTGTTGAGATGTTTAAGAAGTTGCTGGATAAGGGAAGTGCAGGACTCAATGTAGGAATATTGTTAAGAGGAACAAAAAGAGAAGAAGTGGAGAGAGGGCAAGTATTAGCGAAACCGGGGACGATAACACCGCATAGAAAGTTTAAGGCGGAGGTTTATATATTAAAGAAAGAGGAAGGAGGAAGGCATACACCATTTTTTGCGAATTACCAGCCACAGTTTTATTTAAGGACAACGGATGTAACTGGGAGCATAAAATTGCTAGATGGGAAGGAGATGGTAATGCCAGGAGATAATGTGAGTGTAGAAGTAGAATTGCAAGTACCGATAGCAATGGATAAGGGATTGCGTTTTGCGATAAGAGAAGGCGGTAGAACTGTTGGTTCTGGTGTTGTTTCTGAAATTTTGGAGTGAGAGTTTGAGTTATAGGAGTGTAGCTCAATTGGTAGAGCGCTGGTCTCCAAAACCAGAGGTTGTAGGTTCAATTCCTATCGCTCCTGCATTAATGTTGTGGTGGAAATGTTAAAAAGTTTGTGTGGTTTTTTCTGTGATATAAAGCAAGAAATACGAAGAATTGCTTGGGTAAAGAAACAGGAGGTGTTGTCATCTCTATTTGTTGTAATGATTGTTATATTATGCTTTTCGATTTTCTTCTGTTTTGTGGATTTTATGTCTCTTTACGTAATTAAGGCTTTATTTGGAATTATTTATGGAATGTGAATATAAATGGTATATCATTAAAGTTGATTATGGATATGAGCAAAACATACGCGAATTGGTAAGTAATGCTGTTTATTTTAAGGAAGTGTTTATTCCTTATCAAACGGTATGTAATTCAAAGTCTGATATAAAAGAATTATGTGAAGTGTATGTATATATGCATCTGTGTGATGAAAGCAAAAATATTTTGAATCAAACGCCTGGATTCTGCAGTGGCGAATCTGGTGATTTTGAGATGATTTCAGATGATGAGATAAGTTTAAAGTGTAAAGAATTTAATAGATATAAATGGTATATCTTGAGAGTTGCTTCCAATTGTGAAGAGAAAGTGCGCCAACATATATTGGAAAATTCTATGAGATTGGGTGTTAATGATTACTTTAAGGAAGTTTTTATTCCATATGAAGAGCTAAGTGAAGTAGAGTTGAAATCTAAGAAAATTGCTACACGAAGGAAATGCTTTCCTGGTTATGTCTTTTTATACGTGAATTTATGCGATGAAGTATTGAATTTTATCAATAATATACCAAAATCTCTTAAGGTTTATGGATTTTTGAAAAACGGTAATATTCCAAAGGTGATTTTGGATGATGAGATTCACTCAATGTGTAATGCACTTTATAATGCTCAAGAGACAAGGAAGTTAGGTTATGGTTATGAAAAAGGTGAAAAAGTGAAAATTAATGATGGTCTTTTTCAAAATTTTACTGGTAAGGTAAATATGGTAAACGATGAGAAAAAAATTATTAATGTGGAAGTATCGATTTTAGGTAAGCCGACAATAATAGAGCTTGATCTGGCTCAAGTAGAGAAAATAGAGGATTAATTATGAGTGTTATAGTTGCTAAGATTAACTTACTTATGGAAGCTGGGAAAGCAGTTCCAGGACCGAAAATTGCTTCAGTACTTGGTCCACGTGGTATACCTGTTCCTAAGTTTTGTGAAGCTTTTAATAAAGTTACTAGTGCTGCTAACGCTAATTATAAAGTAGGCGATTTAGTAACAGTGCGAATTTCCATAAAGGATGATCGCTCTCATGATTTTACTGTCAGCGGTCCGCCTGTGGCTTATTTACTTAAGCAGGAGGCTAAATTAAGTAAAAGTTCTGGTAATCCTGGTAAAGAATTAGTGGCTAAATTACCTATGTCTGCTATAATTAAAGTAGCAAAGTGCAAGATGGTTGATATGAAAGTGGATAATGAAGATTCAGCAGTGAAAATGGTTGTAGGCACTGCAAAATCTATGGGTATAGAAGTTGTGGAAGGTTAGGTAAATGAATACATATAATGATAATCCTAAGCAGTGTTTGAAGAAGATTGTTGAGTCTGCTTCAGCAAAATTTAATGAATCAGTTGATATTGCGGTCAATTTAGGCGTAGATTCACGTAAATCTGAAGAGCAGGTACGTGGTACAGTAGTTTTGCCTAAAGGTATCGGGAAGAATATTAAAGTAGCTGTTTTCGCTCAAGATAAACATTTATTAGAAGCTGAAAAAGCTGGTGCTGATATTGCAGGAGGAGAGGATTTAGTTGAAGAAATAAAAAAAGGTAGAAAGTTAGATGTTGATTGGTGCATTACTACTCCTGATTTTATGGCAAAAATCACTCCTATTGCAAAAGTATTGGGTGTTAAAGGGCTGATGCCTAACCCTAAATTTGGTACTGTGACTTCTAACATTGCAGAAGCTATTAAAACCATTAAGTCTGGTCAGGTAAAATTTGGAACAGATAAAAATGGTGTTATTCATGGTAAATTAGGAAATATTAAATTTGATATTGATGACTTGCTAGAAAATTTAAAAGCCTTTCTTAAAGTAATTAAAGATAATAAACCTATTTCTGCGAAAGGAATTTACTTTAAGGGTGTTTTTTTAAATTCAACTATGGGTAAAGCTTATAAGATAGGCAAAGTGGAAGATATAATTTAAGGGAGTGATACCGTGAAGCGTAAAGATAAGGATGAATTTATACAGAGCACAATAAACGTATTTGTAAATAATGATTTCTTGATATTAGTAAATTTTAAATCTATAAATGCTAATGATTCATTAACTCTGAGGAATAGTCTGAAGTCTATAGCAGGTGGGGTATTAGTAGTTAAAAACACTCTAGCGCGCTTGGCTTTGGAAAGGACTGGTAAATTCTCTTATTTATCAGGCAAATTTTCCGGTCCTGTTGCTATTATATACTCTAGTGGCATAGTAGAAGCTGCAAAATTAATAGTTGATTTTACTAATGCTAACAAAGAAAAAATGTCTGTGATTTGCGCAGCTCATTTAAATGAATTGTTAACAGTGGAAGATGTTAATAAACTGGCTAAGTTGCCTTCTCTGGATGAATTGCGTGTTAAAATTATGCGTTTAATATCTTATGATATTCCTGCTCGGTTAGCGTTGTCTATTAATTCATCTTCTATGAGGCTTATGAGAGTTTTGGATTATTATAGTTCTAAAAAATAAATTTGTTGTTAAGTAAGGTGGTAATTATGAGTAATGTAACAAGTGATTTGGTTGATAAAATATTATCTTTAAACCTATTAGAGGCTTCTGAACTTGTAAAAGTTTTAGAAGAGAAAATAGGGTTGCCTGCTGGTTCTTTTCTTGGTGGAGCTGTTGGTGCTGGGGCGCCTATTGGTGATAATGCTGCTGCTCCTGCTGCTCAAGAAAAAGCTGAGTATAAAGTTGTGATTAAAGAAATTGATGCGAGTAAAAAAATAGGAGTTATTAAAGCTGTGAGAGAGGTTAATTCTACATTGGGTTTAAAAGAAGCAAAAGAGTTGGTTGAATCTTTACCTAAAGATTTGACTGCTAATGTTCCTAAAGACGAAGCAGAAAAAATCAAGCAAAAACTTATTGAAGCAGGAGCAACTAAAGTGGAGCTTGAATAATATTTAATGTATTAATTTTATATTGATATAGCTCTTTTAATTAGTTTGGGGTATTTTAATGGTTGATTCTTCTTATATGTACGCTTCTGGTGCTTTTGTTCCTAGAGTTTCTTATTCTAGGTCGATTGATTTAAAAGATTCTTTATTGGATTTGGTTAAGGTTCAAAAAGAATCATATGATTCTTTTACTCCTAAGAATAAGGGTAATGAAAGACTTGAAGTTATCTTTCATACAATCTTTCCAATAAATGATCCTTTGCGTAGGGCTACTATTGAGTTTATAAGTTGTAGGGTAGATGATCCTAAGTATGATGAATCTGAGTGTATAAAGCGTGGTGTAACTTTTTCTGCTCAGGTTATTGCTTCTATACGTCTTGTTGTTATGCAGGATGGTATTTCTCTTGATGAATATAAATCGATTAAAGAGAGTGGAGATCATTCTAAACTTGCAACCGTTGTAAAATCTATAGAAGAGCAGAAAGTCCACTTTTGTGGGTTGCCTATGATGACTGATAAGGGCACTTTCATCATTAATGGTGTGGAAAAAGTTATCGTCTCACAAATGCATAGGTCTCCTGGTGTATTTTTTGATAGCGATAAGGGAAAAACTTACAATTCTGGTAAATTGATCTATTCTGCTAGAATTATTCCTTATAGGGGTTCTTGGCTTGATATTGAATTTGATGTTAAAGACCATTTGTATTTTCGTGTTGATAGAAAAAGAAAATTGCCAATTTCAGTTTTATTAAAGGCGTTGGGTCTATCAAATAATGATATACTCGATAGATTTTATGAGAAAATAAAGTATGTAAAACATAAAGATGGTTGGAAAGTGCCTTTTGTTCCTGATAAATTTAAAGGAGTGAGGCTGCCTTTCGACTTAATGGATATTGAAGGTAATGTGCTGCTTAAAGCTAACGTTCGTATTACCTCAAGACTAGCTAAAAAGCTATATGATAATGAATTGAAAGAGTATCTGGTTCCGTTTAATTCTATATGTGGTTTATTCCTCGCAGAAGATTTAATGGATAGTGCTAGCTCTACGAAAATTTTATCTGCTGGTGAATCTATAAAGCTGGAAGACATAAAGAAGCTTGAGTTATTATCTGTAGATGAAATATCAGTGTTGAACATAGATAATTTGTTTGTTGGACCTTATATATTAAATACGCTTTTCTTAGATGAAAACATGTCTTATCAGGATGCACTATATGAAATATATAGAGTTTTGCGTCCTGGTGAAGTTCCTGTTTTAGAGATAGTAGAAGAGTTTTTCCGTAATCTTTTCTTCAGTCCGGAATATTATGATTTGTCTAACATTGGTAGGTTGAAGCTTAACTCTTACCTTGGATTAAATTATGATGAGGATTTAACTGTTTTAACGCATGAAGATATTATTGAAATTGTGAAAAAAATAGTATTGTTACGTGACGGTCAAGGATCTGTAGATGATATTGATCATTTAGGAAACAGAAGAGTAAGATCAGTTGGAGAGTTTATAGAAAATCAATTTAGAACTGGGTTGTTGAAATTGGAACGCGCAATAGTTGATTCTATGTCCACTTCTAGTTTAGATAAAGTTTCTCCATCTGATTTTATTAATCCAAAAGTGTTAACTAATGTCTTAAGAGATTTCTTCAATTCTTCTCAATTATCTCAATTTATGGATCAGACTAATCCGTTATCTGAAATAACACATAAAAGAAGGTTATCCGCGTTAGGTCCTGGCGGTTTAACAAGAGAACGGGCAGGATTTGAGGTGCGTGATGTTCATCCAACTCATTATGGAAGAATTTGCCCTATTGAGACTCCTGAAGGGCAAAATATAGGGTTAATCAACAGCTTAGCTATATACGCGCGTATTAATAAATATGGTTTCATTGAAAGCCCTTATAGAAAAGTAGTCAATAGGGTTGTTACTGATCAAATTGAGTATCTTTCTGCTATAGACGAAGGCTCACATCATATAGCTGACACTAGCGTAAAGCTTGATGAAAATAATTGCTTTGTTGATGACATGCTATACTGTAGATATGCTGGTAGCTTCGTCATGGTAAGTAGCGACCAAGTTAGTTACATTGACGTATCTCCTAAGCAGGTAATATCAGTTGCAGCTTCCTTGATTCCATTTTTAGAAAATGATGATGCTAATAGAGCATTAATGGGCTCAAATATGCAACGTCAGGCCGTACCTTTATTGAAGCCTACCGCTCCTCTGGTTGCTACTGGTATGGAGTCTTTTGTAGCTTCTGGCTCTGGTGCTGTAGTTTTAGCAAAACGCGATGGCATAGTTGATAGTTCTGATAGTAACTCTATAGTTATACGTGCTTTTGATAAAGAAAGGGTTAACTACTTGGACGTAGATATTTATCATCTAAGGAAATTTCAGCGTTCTAACCATAATACTTGTATTAATCAAAGACCGCTAGTGTGCGTAGGTGATTATGTTAAAAAGGGTGATGTAATAGCTGATGGTCCTGCAATTAACAGTGGTGAGTTGGCGCTTGGTAAAAATTTGCTAGTCGCTTTTATGTCTTGGCAAGGTTATAATTTTGAAGACTCTATTATTATTTCTAGTGAAGTTGTTAAAAAAGATCTCTTTACTTCTATTCATATAGAAGAATTTGACTGTGTTGTACATGATACCCCTTTAGGATCAGAAAAAATAACTCGTGCTATACCTGGTGTTAATGAAGAAAATCTATATCACTTGGATGATAGTGGTATAGTGAAAATTGGTACAAGAGTTGGTCCAGGCTATATTCTGGTAGGTAAAGTTACACCTAAACCTTCTCTTTCATTGCCTCCTGAAACGAAGTTATTAATGACAATTTTTGGTGAAAAGTCATTCGATTGTGCGGATTCCTCTTTATATACATCTCCAGATGTTGAAGGGACAGTAATTGATGTACAAGTCTTTACACGCAGGGGGGTTGAAGAAAATGAAAGGGCATTACTCATCAAACAAAAAGAGATAAATGACTTTGAGGAAGAGCGAGATTATATAATCAATGTTACTAGTGAATATTTCTATGATGAACTGAAGAAACTTCTTATTAATTCTGGTTCTCAAGATCGAGAAAAATTTGACTCTATTGAACGTGAGCAATGGTGGGGTATAGGATTAAAAAACCAATCCATTTCTGAGCAAGTTAAGAGCTTAAAAAAAGATTTTGATGAAAAAGTATCACATGCAATAGCACAGTTTAAGCGAAAAGTAGAAAAATTACATGAAGGTTATGACCTGCCTCAAGGTGTGTCGATGTCAGTAAAAGTTTTCATTGCTGTGAAACATAGTCTGCAACCAGGGGATAAAATGGCTGGTAGACATGGAAATAAAGGTGTGATTTCTCGAGTTGTGCCAGTGGAAGATATGCCTTATTTGGAAGATGGTACTCCTGTTGATATTATTCTTAACCCTCTTGGTGTTCCTTCACGAATGAATGTAGGGCAAATACTGGAAACGCATGTAGGTTGGGCTTGTAGAAAATTAGGGGAAAAGGTAAGTAATATTCTCGATGAGATCAATAAGATCAAAAGTGCTTTTTGCAAGGGAATTAGGTCCCTTAACGATGATAATTTTACACAATTTGCAGTAGCATACCTTGATAATAAAAAAATTGAAAATATTGATGATGATGAAATAACGGCTTCTGTTTTAAATACACCTAATAAGAATGCACTAAATGACGAGTTGAATGAGTTAGTAGAGAACTATTTGAACTCTTGTAAAAGTTCATACAGCAATTTACGTAACTTCCTGATTGAGGTTTATAGCTATGGCAGTAACGTATCTATCTGTAATGATATTCGTAATATTAGTGATAATAATCTCATTGAATTTGCACGCAAATTACGTGATGGCGTTCCTGTTGCTGCACCTGTATTTGAGGGTCCAAAAGATGAACAAATAGCAAAATTATTTGAACTTGCTGGTTTAGATAACTCTGGACAAGCTGTATTATATGACGGTTGCAGTGGTGAAAAATTCGACCGCAAGGTTACAGTTGGTTACATGTACATGCTTAAGTTGCACCACTTGGTTGATGGTAAAATTCATGCGCGTTCAGTAGGGCCTTATAGTTTGGTTACTCAACAACCTCTTGGAGGAAAATCTCATTTTGGTGGTCAGCGTTTTGGTGAAATGGAATGTTGGGCATTACAAGCCTATGGTGCTGCTTATACTTTGCAGGAAATGTTAACTGTGAAGTCTGATGATATTAATGGTAGAGTTAAGATTTATGAATCGATAATAAAAGGTGACAGTAATTTTGAATGTGGAATTCCTGAATCCTTTAATGTGATGATAAAAGAACTACGTTCTTTATGTTTAAATGTAGATTTAAAGCAAAATGATGTAGTGATTGAAGATATATCTCACACTAACATTGCACAACCTTTTAATGAGGTTAGCATATCGATTGCTAGTCCTGAAAGTATTAAGCGTATATCTTGTGGTGAGATAGAAGATGTTTTAACTGCAAATTATCGTACGTTCAAAGTTGAGAAAGGTGGATTATTTTGCCCTAAGGTTTTTGGCCCTGTCAATGACGATGAATGTTTATGTGGAAAATACAAAAAAAGAAGACACAGAGGTCGCATATGCGAAAAATGCGGAGTAGAAGTTACATCTTCTAAAGTAAGAAGAGAAAGGATGGGTCATATAGAGCTTGCATCTCCTGTTGCTCATATATGGTTTTTGAAATCGCTTCCTTCAAGAATTGGAGCATTATTGGATATGTCTCTCAGAGATATTGAGAATATTTTATATAGCGATAATTATATCGTAATAGATCCTCTTGTTTCGCCTTTTGAAAAAGGTGAGATTATTAGTGAAAAAGCTTATAATGAAGCTAAAGATAGCTATGGGATCGATAGTTTTGTAGCTATGCAAGGTGTTGAAGCTATAAGAGAGTTGCTAACGCGCCTTGATTTACATGAAATTAGGAAGGATTTAAGACTAGAATTGGAATCTGTTGCTTCTGAGATAAGAAGAAAGAAAATTATAAAGAGATTGCGTATTGTTGAAAACTTCATTAAATCTGGAAATAGGCCTGAGTGGATGATACTTACAACTATACCTATTTTACCACCTGATTTGCGTCCTTTGGTATCGCTTGAGAGTGGTCGTCCTGCAGTTTCTGATCTGAATCATCATTATAGGACTATTATTAATAGAAATAACAGGTTGAGAAAATTGTTGAGCTTAAATCCTCCTGAGATTATGATTCGTAATGAAAAAAGGATGTTACAAGAAGCAGTTGATTCTCTTTTTGATAATAGTCGTCGTAATACTTTGGTAAATAAAGCTGGTGCTGTTGGATATAAAAAGTCCATTAGTGATATGTTAAAAGGAAAACAGGGTCGTTTTCGCCAGAACCTCTTAGGAAAAAGGGTAGACTACTCTGGACGTTCTGTAATAGTTGTTGGTCCAACTTTGAAACTAAATCAGTGTGGATTACCAAAAAGAATGGCTCTTGAACTATTCAAACCTTTTGTTTACTCAAAGCTTAAGATGTATGGTATGGCTCCAACTATTAAGTTTGCTAGTAAGTTGATAAGAGCAGAAAAACCAGAAGTTTGGGATATGCTTGAAGAGGTAATAAAAGAGCATCCTGTTTTGTTGAATAGAGCGCCTACGCTACATAGACTTGGTATTCAGGCTTTTGAGCCAATCCTTATTGAAGGCAAAGCAATACAGCTTCATCCGCTTGTCTGTACGGCGTTTAATGCTGATTTTGATGGTGATCAAATGGCAGTGCATGTGCCAATTTCATTGGAAGCTCAGCTTGAAGCTAGGGTGTTGATGATGTCCACTAATAACGTTTTAAGTCCTTCTAATGGCAGACCGATTATAGTTCCTAGTAAAGATATAGTACTTGGTATATATTATCTGACTTTACAAGAACCTAAGGAAGATAATTTACCATCTTTTGGTGCTTTTTGTGAAGTTGAGCATTCCTTGAGTGATGGTATTTTACATATTCATTCTAGTATAAAGTATAGGATGGAGTATATTAATAGCAGCGGTGAAACTCACTATAAAACTGTTTGTACAACTCCTGGCCGTTTAATATTATGGCAAATTTTTCCTAAGCATGAGAATCTAGGCTTCGATCTAATAAATCAGATATTAACAGTCAAGGAAATAACTGGTATAGTTGATTTGGTATATCGTAACTGTGGTCAAAGTGCTACAGTGGCATTTTCTGATAAATTAATGGTACTTGGCTTTGAGTATGCCACATTTTCTGGTGTCTCTTTTGGTCGTTGTGATATGGTTATACCTGAAACTAAAGCTACACATGTTGATCACGCGAGGGGTGAAATTAAGAAATTCTCTATGCAATATCAAGATGGGCTAATAACTAGAAGTGAGAGGTATAACAAGGTTATAGATGAATGGTCTAAGTGTACGGATATGATAGCTAATGATATGTTAAAAGCAATATCTATATATGATGGAAATAGTAAGTACAACTCAGTGTATATGATGGTTAACTCTGGTGCAAGGGGTTCTACTTCACAGATGAAACAGCTAGCAGGAATGCGAGGGCTCATGACCAAACCTTCTGGTGAGATTATAGAAACACCTATAATTTCTAATTTCCGTGAAGGATTGAACGTATTTGAATACTTTAATTCTACTCACGGTGCGCGTAAAGGTTTAGCTGACACTGCACTTAAAACTGCAAACTCTGGATACTTAACTCGTCGTTTAGTTGATGTATCTCAAAATTGCATAGTTGCAAAGCATGACTGTAAAACAAAAAATGGTCTTGTTGTGAGAGCTACAGTTGAAGGAAGTACTATAGTTGCATCTCTAGAGAGTGTTGTGCTGGGTAGAACAGCTGCAAATGATATATATAACCCAGTGACAAAAGAATTATTAGTAAAAGCAGGGGAATTAATTGATGAGGATAAAGTAAAGCAAATCAGCATTGCAGGTCTTGATGTTGTAAAAATTAGATCGCCTTTAACTTGTGAAATAAGTCCTGGTGTATGTTCTTTATGTTATGGAAGAGACCTTGCAACTGGTAAAATTGTTTCAATAGGTGAAGCAGTTGGTGTTATAGCTGCTCAATCTGTTGGAGAGCCAGGTACTCAGTTAACGATGCGTACTTTTCATATAGGTGGAGTAATGACTAGAGGCGTTGAATCCTCGAATATTATAGCTTCTATTAATGCTAAAATAAAGTTAAACAATAGTAATATAATTATAGATAGAAACGGAAATAAAATTGTGATAAGCCGTTCCTGTGAAGTCGTGTTGATTGATAGCCTTGGTAGTGAGAAGTTGAAGCACAGTGTACCTTACGGCGCTAAGCTTTATGTAGATGAGAGTGGGTCAGTAAAAATTGGCGATAAAGTTGCGGAATGGGATCCTTATACATTGCCTATTATCACGGAGAAGACTGGTACAGTGTCTTATCAGGACTTAAAAGATGGAATTTCGATCACTGAAGTGATGGATGAATCTACAGGAATATCAAGCAAAGTAGTAAAAGACTGGAAATTGCATTCTGGTGGAGCTAATTTACGTCCTCGTATTGTGCTGCTTGACGATAATGGTAAAGTAATGACACTCGCAAGTGGCGTTGAAGCATGTTATTTTATACCAATCGGTGCAGTGCTCAATGTACAAGATGGCCAGAAGGTTCATGCAGGTGATGTTATTACAAGAACACCAAGAGAGTCAGTTAAAACTCGTGATATTACTGGTGGTTTACCGAGGGTTATAGAGTTATTTGAAGCACGTCGTCCTAAAGAGCATGCTATTGTTAGTGAGATAGATGGCTATGTAGCGTTTTCTGAAAAAGACCGTAGAGGAAAACGCAGTATATTAATTAAACCTGTAGATGAACAAATTTCTCCAGTTGAATATTTGGTATCAAGAAGTAAGCATGTAATAGTCAATGAAAGTGATTTTGTACGTAAAGGTGATCTATTGATGGATGGTGACCCTGATCTCCATGATATTTTACGTGTGCTTGGGTTAGAAGCTTTAGCGCACTATATGATTTCTGAAATACAGCAAGTTTATAGATTGCAGGGTGTTCGTATAGACAATAAGCATTTAGAGGTGATCTTAAAACAAATGCTACAAAAAGTGGAAATTACTGATCCTGGTGATACTATGTACTTGGTTGGCGAAAGCATTGACAAGCTGGAAGTTGATAGGGAAAATGATGCTATGAGTAACTCTGGCAAACGGCCTACTCATTATCTTCCTATTCTGCAGGGGATTACTAGGGCAAGTCTTGAAACTAGCTCCTTTATTTCTGCTGCCTCTTTCCAAGAGACAACAAAAGTACTTACAGAAGCAGCATTCTGCGGGAAGAGTGATCCTTTAAGTGGATTAAAAGAAAATGTTATAGTAGGAAGATTAATTCCTGCTGGTACAGGTTTGATTATGAATAAGATCAGAGCACTTTCACTTTGTGATAATGTGGATAAATATGAAAAATATTTTGATATTGAAACTTATGACGAGGAATGGTTGATGGATAATGGTTGTCATTTACACTCTGATGAGGAAGAGAGCGTAGTGGCATACGATCAGTCGAATTGAGTACAGCTAGTGTGTCTCTTGACCAAAAAAGCCAATAATATTTTCTTTCACTTCTGTGCTATCTGTCATGTTATTTACTCTCACACGAAATTCAGATGAGCCTTGAAGCCCGCTACTGTACCAACCTATGTGTTTGCGGGCCATCTTTATTCCTGTGTCATTTCCATAGTACTCAAGAATATTGTCGTAATGCTCGAGTATGATGCTTAATCTCTCTGAAGCTGTTGGCTCAGAAGTTTCACTTCCACTGAGAAAGTTCATTGCTTGATTAATCAGCCAAGGTTTACCGTAGGCACCACGACCTATCATCACTCCGTCTGCTCCAGATTCTTTGAGAGCATTCTGAATATCATTTAAATTTTTAATATCGCCATTTACTATAACTGGAATTTTCACTTGCTCTTTAACATTTCTAACGAATTTCCAATCTGCTTGACCATTATAAAGCTGCGCTCTTGTTCTTCCATGCACAGTGATCATTTTTGCTCCTAAGTCTTCGGCAATTTTCGCAAGTCTCGGGGCATTGCGATTTTCATCGTTCCATCCAGTGCGCATTTTTACCGTAACTGGCATATTCACTGCTTTGACCACAGCTTCAATTATCTCAGCGGCTTTTTTCTCATCACGCATTAGCGCTGATCCTGCATAACCGTTTACAACTTTTTTAACAGGGCAACCAAAGTTTATGTCTATAATTTTTGCTCCCATGTCCTCGTTTAATTTTGCAGCCTCCGCCATAACATCTGGCTCACACCCAGCAAGCTGCACAGCAGTTAATGCATCGACTTTTGCTTTTTGCAAACTCTGGCGAGTTTGCATAATCATAGCTCTGCTTGCGATCATCTCTGAAACTAACAAACTTGCACCAAGTTTCTTCACAATACTTCTAAACGGATAATCAGTCACTCCAGACATTGGAGCTAAAATAACTGGAGAATCAATTGTCAAATTTCCTATTTGGAGGGGCATAAGGTCAATGGTAATTTTTCATTGATTACATAATGCAACACAAACTTGCATTCTCCCTTGAAATAGAAGACTGAGATGTTTTCGTCCTTGGCGGACGCTTACGATTTCTTAGATCTTCCTTACATTTCTCATCTTCCATAAGCGCTCTTGTAAATTCTTCTCTTTTCTCGTTCAAATCAAATTTATATTCTGATAACTTTTTGTCAATTTCGTCAAATGATTTGTCTTCGTTAAGCATTTGTTTAATTTTATGAGCATTTTCTAACGCAAATATTCCACAGTTATACCCGTCACTTTGCTGCTTAGTTGGGGAAATTCTTATGTCTAATACCCATTCCTCTTTTTGCAGTTCTCTTTTAACAATATTTAGCACATTATCTGGCAATTGATTACCAAATGAGTCACAGTAATAAGCTCTAAATTTTTTATCACCTGCATCAGGTTTAATAACCAAAGTTACCCAATGATTGTTGTTAATATGAAGAACCGAAGTAAATATCAATTTAGAATTTTGTTTTAATTCACCTCTATAATTCTGAAGAAATTCTTTGTGAGTTCGTCCCAACCATTAGAATAGCTAGGAGCAAGAAAATAGACATTATTATTACTATGTTCACTTTGTGAGTACCCATACACAACTCTTGCAATATGTGTAATGTCATCATCACATAACCAGTAAGCATAATTTCCTCTGTTTGTCTGATGCACAAGAGTGTCCAAATTTTCATGAAACTCTTTACCACCCAAACCACTATCTTTTGAAGCAATAGAACTTCTGCGACTACTGTTCTCTGAAACAGTTGACCCATCTTCATTATCTGGTCCAGGAAAAATACCACTATCCTCATCTGGAGTTTTTTGCTCACCTTGACTTGCTCTTTTTCCATTAATATAACCCTTCGCTAAGTAAAATAAAGGTTCAACAACCATTTTGTATGCTACTGTAAGAATTGTTCCCATTAAAACCCAAACTACGGGGTTAGAGATGAGCATAGCAAGTGGAAAGGTCAATAGAGGGGTCCTATTACCGCCCCTAAACAGCCAGCAGCGAATGTGGCTGCTAGGCATACACAAGTAGCGTAGATAACGAATTCCTCACCAGCAAAGTAAGTGCTCTCTTTCTGATTATTTTTTGTAATGCCCAACATACTACACCCTATGAACGCTAAGTTAATTAAATTTAAACAAATTCTAACAAAAAAATCAACTATAATAATTTTAGTAGTATGAGAATATATTGAATATTAAGAGCTTTTGGAGTACAGTAACAATGTTAGTAATAGCACAATATATGCACGATATAGAATATATACGCAAAAACCCTGAAGGATTTGAAAAGGCAATGAAAAGCAGGGGAATTAGAGAATCTACTGCGGAAGAGATATTAGAAATCGATCACGAGAAAAGATCATTAACCACTAAACTGCAGGATTTGAATAGGCAGCGCAATGAAATCACAGAGGAAATAAAAAAGCTTAAAATGAGCAAGAGCCCCTGTGAAGAGCAAATAGAGTTGTCAAAAAGCATCACAAATGAGATAGAGGCAATCAGCTTAAAAGAACAAGCAGAAAAGGATAAGTTAGTGAATGTTTTATCTAACTTGCCGAATATTCCTGCGCAAGATGTGCCAATAGGCGCAGATGAGAACTCTAATTTAGAGGTGAGAAGATATGGAGGAAAAAGACAGTTTGATTTTGTACCAGAATCTCATTATGAACTCGGAGAAAAATTAGGTTTAATGGACTTCGAACAAGCGGCGAGAATTTCCGGATCAAGATTTACGATATTAAAAGGACAGTTAGCTAAGCTTGGACGAGCGCTAATAAATTGTATGCTTGAAATGCATGTTAATGAATTTGGCTATACTGAGGTGTACCACCCGGCTTTGGTGAAAAACGAAGCTATGTATAATGTTGGTCAGCTACCGAAATTTTCTGACGATTCGTATTTAACTACCGACGAATTGAGGTTGATTCCCACAAGTGAAGTGTTTTTAACAAATTTAGTTGCTGACAAAATAATGGAAGAAAAAGAACTGCCTATTCGCTTTACTGCATATTCGGAGTGCTTTCGTAAAGAAGCAGGTAGTGCAGGTCGCGATACCAGGGGCATGATAAGGCAACACCAATTTGGTAAAGTGGAGTTGGTAAGCATCACAACTGAAGACCAATCAAATGATGAGCTTGAGCGTATGACGAGTGTTGCTGAAGAGATATTAAAAAAATTAGAATTGCCATACAGAGTAATGCTGCTTTGCAGTGGCGATATGGGTTTTGCTGCACAAAGGACTTATGACATAGAGGTATGGTTACCTGGGCAAAATAAATATAGAGAAATATCAAGCTGCTCAAATTGTGGTGCATTTCAAGCAAGAAGGATGAACACTAAATACTCTTCAGAAACTGATAAAAAGATGAAAAAATATATTCACACTTTAAACGGCTCAGCTTTAGCTATAGGAAGAACGATTATTGCCATAATGGAGAATTATCAAAATTCTGACGGGTCGATTGCAATACCAAACGTGTTGCAAAAATACATGAGTAATGATACTGTTATAAGCAAATAATAATTTTGACATATAGAAAAGCGAGGAAATAAAGATGAAGGTTCTGGTTATAGGTTCTGGTGGGCGTGAGCACGCTCTACTTTGGGCTCTAAAAAAATCTCCTATCTTGACTGAGTTATATGTAACTCCTGGTCGCCAAGCTATGAAAGATCTTGGGGCTCTTGTGGATGTAAATATTCAAAATTCAGTGGATGTTACACAATTTTGCAAGAGAGAAAATATAGAGTTGGTTGTTATTGCTCCAGAACAACCAATAATTGATGGGCTTGCTGATGATTTAGTTGCAGAGGGAATAAATGTTTTTGCTCCAAGTCAAGCAACTGCAAAACTTGAGGGATCGAAGTCTTTCACCAAGGGACTATGTAAGCGATATGGTATACCAACTGCCAAGTACGAGTGTTTTGTTGATGAAGGGTTAGCTAAAGATTTTGTACGTAGCAATAAAATAAAGTTTCCACTTGTAGTGAAAGCAAATGGAATTGCAGCAGGAAAAGGGGTGGTTATATGTAATACAGAAAGCGAAGCTTTTTCAGCAATAAATTCAATGCTAGTGGAGAAAAAATTTGGTGAATCAGGTGAAGAAATAATCATAGAAGAGTTTTTAGTTGGAGAAGAAGTAAGTTTTTTTGCTCTTATTGATGGGTTGAAAGTAGTAACTCTTGGGTGTGCAAAAGATTATAAGAGAGTTGATGAAAGTAATGAAAGCCAAAATACTGGAGGTATGGGGTCGTACTCATCACCTTCAATTATAAGTAAGGACATGGAGCAAAAAATTATCCAAAAAATAATATA
Source organism: Wolbachia endosymbiont of Aedes aegypti (assembly GCF_021496215.1). Lineage (NCBI taxonomy): Bacteria > Pseudomonadati > Pseudomonadota > Alphaproteobacteria > Rickettsiales > Anaplasmataceae > Wolbachia > Wolbachia endosymbiont of Aedes aegypti. The sequence continues at coordinate 33,537 of NZ_CP090902.1, forward strand.
CCCTACAGCTCAAGCATTGGTTAACATGGGTACGTCTTATAAAGGAGTACTCTTTGCTGGTTTAATGATTTGCAAAGATAGCCCAAAACTTCTCGAGTATAACGTTAGATTCGGTGATCCAGAAACGCAATCTATATTACCTAGATTTGATTCAAATTGCGATTTGTTAAAATTGATGTTGTCAGTTGCAGAAGGAAAGTTAAATGTCAAAATGGTGGAACTTAACAACAAATCTACAGTTTGTGTAGTTGTTGCAAGTAAAGGCTATCCGGGTGATTATCAAAAGGGAGAAGTAATTAAAGGATTAGATAAGATTGAAAGCATTCCTGGTGTGTTGGTGTTTCATGCTGGTACTAAATTCGATGAAAGTGGTAACTTAGTTTCCGATGGCGGAAGAGTGCTAAATATAGTAGCAGAAGGGAGCACTATAGAGGAAGCCAAAAGTAAGGTGTACTCAGCATTAAATTTTTTAGAATGGCCAGGGGGCTTCTTCAGATACGATATCGGTAGTTAATGTTAGCTGTCGGTTAGCAGGTGGTTCACAGAAACGAAAAACTTCCTTGACAAACTCCGCCAGCCCCCTTATCATGAAACTGAAGCTATTGTATTTGCTTTCGCCAATCTGCAGATTAAAAGGTAAGGATTACTTAATGTATCGGCGTCTTATGTTCAATTTTTTGCAGTATATAGATACTGTATGTCTTTACAAAACTTCATCTACATCTAGATTTTTATCTAAATAAGCTGAACGCGCTTATAAAGCGTTACAAGACATCAAAAAATGCCAATACTCGACAGAGATAGTAAAAGACTAGCTAACTCGGGGATTCTTTGTCTTTTTTTCTGCTTGGTAAATTTCTTAAACATTTGCAGCATAGGTGAGTTGCAATTAAAAGCAGCTAAATCTTGCTTGTCAAGCGTTTAAAACATAAAAAACGCCAATATTTTAAAGCAGATAATAACCCCAGGGCTTCTTTTGCCTTTTTTTTCATTTGGTAAATTTCTTAAATATTTATGGCTAAACGACAATCGTCATCCCGCAGCGGGATCTAGAGATACCGCGGCGGTATGACGTAGGGAAACCTTTCTTGGGTTAGCTATAAAACTAATCAGCATCTTGTTTAGCACATATAAATTAAGTTTCACAAATATAGTGCTAAACCTTGAAAATATGTTATAGCTACTTCTTCCAATTTAGTGGTGGGTTTTGACAGTACACATGTTATTTTACTAGCTACCAACTCAAGTGTCACAGAAGTTGCAATCATTTTAAATGTCACAGAAGTTGCAATCACTGCATTTATATTCTGTACTTTAACATTTACTCTACTTTCTATTAGAGGCTTTACCCCCCTTACATCATTACGTACAGCAGTATGATTTATTTCATTTTCAATTCCACTACTATGCTGCAACAAGATATCCCCATTAACTTTTATTTCAACATTTTTGTCACTACTACCATTGTTAAAATTTAATCCCTCATCTCTTCTACTTTGTCTTTTTTCTTTTAATTTTAATTCAGTTTCTCTTTTATCAAGGGTAGGAAATGGGATGTGAGTTTTTTCCTGACCATCTTGATTTATAGCTCTTGTTGTATTAAAAGCTTCGTTGCTTTTACATGATATTGTATAAGTAAGTGGTGTGTAGATTTTTTCTTCACTATCTGGATATTTTATAGTTATTGTTGCATTAAGAATATCTTTCAGAATATCATTTTCTCTAGCTATGTCTAAAATTTTTTGAATAACTTTGCGATCATGTAATGCGGCAAGTAACTTATCAGTTACTTTTTGATTATTTTTATGGTTATTGTTGTGTTAAGAATGTCTTTCAGAATACCGTTTTCTTTAGCTACTCTTAACATTTTCTCAACAGCTATACTATCTTTACGTAGTATAGCATAAGCAAGTGGTGTGCAAGTTTCTTCCTGACCATCTGGATATTTTATAGTTGTTGTTGCGTCAAGAATGTCTTTCAGAATACCGTTTTCTTTAGCTACTCTTAACATTTTCTCAACAGCCATACTATCTTTACGTAGTATAGCATAAGCAAGTGGTGTAACAGTTACTCTCCGACCATCTAGACATTTTATAGTTATTGTTGCGTTAAGAATATCTTTCAGAATACTGTTCTCCTTAGAGATTTTTAAAATTTCTTCAATAGCTATACTATTTTCACGCAGTATAGCATAAGCAAGTAGTGTGTAAGTTACTTCCCGGCTATCTGAATGTTTTATAGTTGTTGTTGCGTCAAGAATGTCTTTCAGAATATCGTTTTCTTTAGCTACTCTTAACATTTTCTCAACAGCTATACTATCTTTACGTAGTATAGCATAAGTAAGCGGTGCGCAAGTTTCTTCATGACCATCTGGACATTTTATAGTTGTTGTTGCATCAAGAATATCTTTCAGAATACCGTTTTCTTTAGAGATTTTTAAAATTTCTTCAATAGTTTTGCTATTTTTACATGATATAGCGTAAGTAAGCGGTGTGTAAATTTCTTTCTGACCATCTAGATATTTTATAGTTGTTGTTGCGTCAAGAATGTCTTTCAGAATATCGTTTTCTTTAGAGACTTTTAAAATTTCTTCAATAGTTTTGCTATTTTTACATGATATGGCGTAAGTAAGCGGTGTGTAAATTTCTTCTTGACCATCTAGATATTTTATAGTTGTTGTTGCGTCAAGAATATCTTTCAGAATACTGTTCTCTTCAGCTGCTACTAGAATTTCTTTAATAATTTTGCCATCCTCCCAGAACATAGCATGAGCAAGTGGTGTGTAAGTCACTTCCCGGCTATCTAAATGTTTTATAGTTATTGTTGTGTCAAGAATATCTCTCAGAATACCGTTTTCTTTAGCTACTCTTAACACTTTCTCAACAGCTATACTATCTCTACGTAGTATAACATAAGCAAGTGGTGTGTAAGTCACTTCCCGGTCTAGATATTTCATGGTTGTTGTTGTGTTAAGAATATCTTTCAGAATACTGTTCTCTTCAGCTGCTACTAGAATTTCTTTAATAGCTTTGCTATCCTTCCAGAACATAGCATAAGCAAGTGGCGCCTAAGTCACTTCCTTGTTATCTGGATATCTTATAGTTGCTGTTGTGTTAAGAATATCTTTCAGAATACCGTTCTCCTTAGAGACTTTTAAAATTTCTTCAATAGCTATACTATCTTCATATAGTATAGCATAAGCAAGTGGTGTAACAGTTGCTCTCCGACCATCTGGATATTTTATAGTTGTTGTTGCGTTAAGAATATCTTTCAGAATACCGTTTTCTTTAGAGACTTTTAAAGTTTCTTCAATAGTTTTGCTATTTTTACATAATATGGCATAAGTAAGTGGTGTGCAAGTTTCTTCCTGACCACCTGGATATTTTATAGTTGTTGTTGCGTCAAGAATGTCTTTCAGAATACCGTTTTCTTTAGCTACTCTTAACATTTTCTCAACAGCTATACTATCTTTACGTAGTATAGCATAAGCAAGTGATATAATAGTTGATTCTTTACCCCGATGTTTACTTACTTCCGTAGTAAGAATCCTTTGTTTTTCCTTTTCAGATATTTTTTCTAGTTCTTCAGCAATGCTACTTTTTTTGCCTTCTATTTTTGATGCTAATTTTAAAATACTTTTTTCATCTTTCTCTTTCAATTTCGAATCGTTTACCTGATGAGTCATTTTTTTTCTCAAGGTCTTTCTTATTAAACTAAGCATAACATTTTCTCTCTTCGTGGTTATAATATTTGCTTTTATGAATCAGTTGTGTTGATAATGTATTAATTGCATAGTTCAGACATTGTTTTATAAAGCAAAATTTTAGTAGACCACCTTACAAGAACGTTTCTTGCTAATTCTGAATCCGAAAAAAGGACGCAGTAAAGTTATTTGTAAGGGAAGAATGAAACTTGTAGCTATAGCTAAACTGACTTACGATAATTTGAAAAACCGTCATCCCGCTGCTTGTTAGCGGGATCTAGAGATACCGCGGCGGTATGACGGTTCGCAGTGGTATGACGGTTCGCGGCGGGATGACGATAAGCTCGTCATCCCGCTACATTAATATTGTATTAATAAAAACTTAATAATAATCCTTAATAATATATGAACTAACATGTTTGCAATTTCGTATGACAGAGGAAACAAAAGATGGATATGCTTCCTTATACGTTGCAATTCAGGAAGGTAATATTGAAGCTGCAGAACTACTAATAAAATGTGGCACAAACGTCAATGATCATTATGAACGCAATCGTACGCCACTGCATATTGCCATCGGACGCAAACAATTAGAAATAGCAAAATTGCTGATAAAAAATGGAGCAAACGTTAATGCAAAAACTCAAAATCATGGTAAAGATGATCTAACACCAATGCACTTTGCAGTTTTTGCAAATACGCCAGAATTTATAGAATTACTAGCTAGCCATGGTGCATTGATTAATGAAAGAGAAAGTACCGAAGGGTATACTCCTCTTCACTTTGCTGCTTTATATGGGAACAAAAATATAATACAAGCCTTAATTGATAAGGGACAAGATATTGAAGATGTGGACAATAATGGGCGAACAGCTCTGTTTTTAGCTGCTAGGCAGTGCACTGAAGCAGAAGATGATAGCAGAATAGAAATTATCAAGTATTTGATAGACAAGCTCAAAGCAGATGTAACAAAGAAAGACAATAATAACAATGCAGTACTCTTTCCTGCCGCTAATAATTGCCCTGGAAAAGTGGTAGAATTCATCATTGAGCAATATATAAAAATCTTTGAGTTAGAGAATTTTATCAACCACAAAAATAATGATGGAATGGATGCTTTGGATATTGCGCTGAATAGTGGAAACGAGAAAGCTATTGAAGTATTAAGATCATATGGAGCAGATATCAAGAATAAGGTAGATGGTAGCATTCAAAAAATTACTGCAGAAAAACCAAGTAGTACCCTAGACAGAGCAGAAAGTGCAGAGGTAGCGCCTCCAATTAAGCAAAGAGTATAAAGCTTTTTATAAAGCGATTATAAATTTCAGTAAGTTGCAGAGGCTTTACAATGGGAAGTGTAGTATGTTAGCAGATACAAATGACTAGATAAATTATATTTCATTAAAGTCATTTATCTTGAAACATAAGCAGGATTTTGTATAGTTGTTTCAATTTGGGTCTATATATTGAAACAACGCGTGAAAATGACAGGTCATTGTACAAGAGGTATCTAATTCACCGACAAGAATGCTAGATAAAGACACTTACATTTCAATTATTTCACAATTTCTGTATAATCTTAAAAACTCAATTAGTGCGTTATGAAGATAATAATAGGTAATGCTAGTAAGGAATTAGGGGAATCAGTAGTTAACCGGCTAGATGTTCAACCATCCTCTGCTTGGATATCAAAGTTTACCGATGGTGAGGTAAATGTAGAAGTAGCAAATGATCTATATAATCAAGAAGTATATATAATACAATCTCTTTCTCCCCCTGTGAATGATAATCTTATGGAGCTTCTGCTTATAATTGATGCAGTAAATAGATTAGGAGCCAAAAGGATAGTAGTAATTATCCCTTATTATGGATATAGCAGGCAAGATAGAATTATCAAGAACAATAATGTGCAGTCTGCTTTAAGTGCCAAATTAGTTGCAAATCTTATTCAAACTGCAGGTGCAAGTAGCGTTGCAGTTATTGATTTGCACTCAAGTCAAATTGAAGGATTCTTTGATGTACCGATAACTAATTTGAACTGCTTTGAAGCATTTGTTGACTCTATACACACAGAAAATTTGGCAATTGTTGCACCTGATGTTGGAGCAATTGGCAGAGCACGTGCTTTTGCAAAGACTTTAGAGGAAAAGTACAAGATAGGGTTAAATGATAAGATTATTGTAGTAGATAAATATAGGGAGAAAGCAGGCACATCTCAAGTAATGAACATAATAGGAGAAGTTGCAAATAAAAATTGTGTCATTGTTGATGATATAGTTGACTCTGGTGGAACATTGTGTAATGCAGCTCTTGCTTTAAAAGGCCACGGAGCAAAGTCCGTAATTTCATGCATCACACATGGCGTGCTTTCAGGAAGTGCAGTTGAGAAAATTTCTTCCTCTTCTTTAGATAAATTAGTGATTACGGATACCATACTGCACAAATTTGAAAAAACTGGTAAAATAGAAGTTGTTTCGGTCGTAGATATTTTAACTCACTTTATCCAAGGAGGTAAAGATGCCAGCTAAGTCAACAGAAGACGTTATTACTTCACTAATAGAATTTGCAAATAAGAGAAAAATAACAATTACCAAAGAAGAAATGCTTAAAATTGCACAGCTTGTAAGGATTAAGTTATCAAATGACGAGATTGATCACTACTCCAAAGAACTGACAATGCTGGATTGGATACATGATACTTTATTGCAAGTTAATACTGAAGGTGTTTCTCCTATGCGTTATGGCAGCATAGACAAGGACATTCATGTACGCGATGATGTTATAAATTCTCAAAACATTAAAAAAGAGATATTGTCCAATACAAAACCTGAGCATGGGTATTTCGTAGTGCCAAAGGTTATAAGCAATTAAAGTAAAATAAGGCTCATATCAAATCTATAATAGATCTACTTTCAAAAATAAGACCAATCCGGTAAAGAAGCATTTGTGGGAGTGGAAACCATTTTTTGATTTTTCTTTACTAAGTCTACTAAATATAGTTTAGAGTTGCTTGGTGATTCTGTTCTTGTAAAAATGATTTCTCTACCATTTGGTAACCATGCCGGGGATTCAATTTTATGCCCCTCTGAAAGCAGACGTTCTTCTTTGCCATCTGGCTTCATAACTCCTATGTAAAATTTTCCTGACTGAATCTTTGTAAAAGCTATCAGATCTCCTTTTGGCGACCAAACAGGCGTAGCATATCTTCCACTTCCAAAACTAATTCTTTTAGGTTTTTTACTTTTGTTAGTAAAATCGATAACGTACAGTTGCTGACTCCCACTTATATCAGAACTAAAAGCCATATACTTTTGATCTGGAGAAAAAGAGGGAGAAGTGCTTATAGCTGAACCTTTAGTAATTTTTTTTGTTCGTTTACTACTTAAATCCAAAGATAATATATTCGTTTCACCACCCAATGAGTGGGAAATTAAAAGAGATTTACCATCGGGAGAAAATCTTGGTGCAGAAACAACTCCTTCAAATGCGCTGATTATTGATTCAGTGTTATCTTTTAAATTTTTTAATATTATATAACTTTTACCATTTGCGTACGAGATGTAAACAATACCCTTTCCATTTGGTGAGAATCTCGGTGTTGACACAAATCTATCGCCATTTGTTAAGTATTTTATATTACTTCCATCTTGATTCATCACAGCAATTTTACGCACAGATTTGTAGTTGCTATCTTTTTCTTCAGCGATATACGTGATTTTTGTGTTGAAGTGCCCTTTCTCACCAATTAATCTATCATGTATCACATCCGAAACGAGGTGACCAATTTTTCTCCAGTCTTTTGCTGGAAAAACAACTGACTGAGTAAGTAATTCTCTTTTTGTAAAAGCGTCAAATAAACGAAATGATAGCTCTAATGCACTACCAGATATTTCGCTTAAACTTACTGTGACTACAGTATCGCTTTTCCAAGATTTAGATTCAGCTTCCGCGCTACGTTTTACATTAAATAAGCCACAATTAGATAAATTTGTTCCTATTACCTTTGCAATATTTTCGCTTAATTCGCTTTCCAACGCTGTTTTACATGTACATTTAGATACAACAAGACCAATGTTACCAACACTGCTTTTTTTTATATCAACATATAAAGCAGCTTTTGTAAAATAAGGAATAAATAACGAAATAAATAACACCAGATGAACGAATAGCTTCATTCATTTCATACCTGTTCTATCTGAACCTCAATTATAGGCCTTTTTAGTAAATATTCCTTTAAGATACTCAATATTGAACTTTCAATCTTATTTTTAATTTTTTTTGTTGGCTGCAAACTAAACAACGACTCAACTTTCTTGACAATTTTCTGTATGGTAGCTGCATCTTCTAGCACTTCAAAAACACCAGGTACAAATACTTTTGGTTTAGCAAGCAATTTATTTTTCTTGTTTACAACTGCTGTTACCACAATAACTCCGGCATCTCTCATTCTTTTACGCATTTTTATAACACTGCTCTCCGGATGACGTAGCAACATACCATCAATACCAAAGTAGTCAACATCAATTGAATCAACCTTTCCTCCGTTCTCCAAATTAACAATATCACCTGGTGCAATCATTATTGCTTTTGCCACACCGCACTCTTTAGCAAATTTTACATGTGCATGCGTGTGAATATATTCGCCGTGAACTGGAATAGACATCTTCGGTTTTATTAAAGAATACATTTCCTTTAGCTCTTCTCTTGTTGGATGCCCAGAAGCATGAACATGCTCTGTTTTTTCAGTAATAACTTCTACCCCCATCTCAATAAAGGCATTGAGCATGTTGTGCGCACGAGTTTCATTTCCAGGAATGATTTTTGACGAAAAGATCATGGTATCACCTTGCTGCATTTTAAATGCTTGATGATTCTTAGCAGCAAGTCTTGCGGTAGCTGCCAGTGGCTCACCTTGACAACCTGTGCAAAGTAGCACCAGTTCTTCCCTTGGAAAATTTACTGCTTCCTTTGCTTCAAGAAACTGAGGAGAATCAGTTAAATAACCACTATCTTGCGCAACTTTCACTATTCTCCATAAAGATCTACCAAGTAAAACTACTTTTCTATTTAGTGCTTTTGCAGCTTGGCTTATCGTTTCAATTCGTGCCACATTTGAAGCGAATAGCGAAACAGCAACTAATTTTTTAGACCGCTTTATTATGTTATAAATATTATTATAAATTTCACCTTCTGACTCAGGGTGATGCTTGCTTAATATATTGGTTGAATCGCAAATTGCTGCAAGCAGGTCACCTTTATCGCCAATTTCTTTTAGACGCTCCATATTAGAAGTTAATCCAACAACAGGTTTTGGATCAAATTTCCAGTCTCCGGTATGGAGTGCACTACCCATTTCAGTGCTAATTAATATTGAATTTGCCTCAGGAATTGAATGAGTTACATTTATAAACTCGACGGTAAAAGGACCCAAATTTATGCTGCCATTTATGTCTACCTCTTTCACAGGCACTATACCTTCCAATCGAAATTCTTTTAGTTTCTCTTTAAGAAAATTAACCGTAAACTTTGTTGTATATATGGAGCACTGCAACTCTTCCCACAAGTGGGGCACTGCACCGCAGTGGTCCTCATGTGCATGTGTAATTATTATTCCAAGTAAATCTTTTTTTCTTTGAGCAATAAAATCTATATCAGCAATGAGCAGCTCAACACCTGGCATAGTTTCATCTGCAAAACCAACACCAAGGTCGATCATAATCCACTTACCTTGGTAATGATATAGGCTAACATTCATCCCGATTCTTCCTACTCCCCCAAGCGGAAGAAATAAAAACTCATTTTTGTTTATATTCATTAAATTTAAATTATTAAAACCTGAGAATAGCAAAACTTCGACCTTAAATAAAGAAATTTATTGCTTTTACATAGTTTTAAGGAACTAAGAAGTTTCTGTTGGCTAATAATAACACTATTGTTAAGTTTTCCATTAATAAGGTCAAAGAATTGCAGGATTAAATGAAAACCCGTAAACAGTTACCCCTTTAATGTCATTTAGCAGATTTCTTATTTTTTTTTTACTTTACTAAAAAACCCTTCAGATTGCTGTTGTACACTTGCATTTTCCTCTTCTTCAAGCGCTTTTAATAGTTCAATTTGCTTTTTAGTTAAATTTTTTGGATTTAAAGTCTCAACTATTACCTGTACGTATAAATCACCACGAGCATGTGAGTTCATATATGGCATACCCTTTTCCCTACAACGTAGTTTGGTACCAGTTTGAGTGCCTTCAGGGACCTTTACTTTTATTTTAGCTCCATCAATTGATTGAATATCGATTTCACCACCAAGCACTGCTAGTGTCATTCTTATAGGCACTTTACAGTGTAAATCTGCTTTATTTCTAGCAAAGATTTTATGGAAAATTATTTTCACGTATACGTATAAATCTCCACTTTTTCCACCTTTTGTTCCAGCTTCTCCTTTACCACTTATCCTTACCTTAGCTCCTTCTTCTATGCCTTTTGGAATTGAAACGGATATATTTACTTCATCTCTTCTACGTCCACTTCCACCACATTTCTTACATTTGTTTTGTATTATTTCTCCTTCCCCATAGCATGTAGTACATGTTCTTTCGATGGTAAAAAAGCCTTGTTGAGTTCTAATCCTACCGCTTCCCTGGCATGTGTGGCACTGAACTGGTTTAATTGCTCCTTCGCCACCTGTGCCTTGGCATGTATCACATTTTACATTTGTCACATAATGTATAGGCGCTTGTATTCCTTTAAATGCATCTTCTAAGGTAATTTCAAGATCATAACGTAGGTCTGCTCCAGATACTCCTGTTGTACTTCTTTTTGCTCTCGATCTACTTGCACCACCACCGAATCCTCCACCAAAGAAGTCATTGAATATGTCGCTAAAATCTCCTGCAGAGCTAAAGCCTTGAAATCCACCAGAAGCACCTTCGTGGCCATAACGGTCATAGCCTGCCCTTTTCTCAGAGTCAGACAGAACTTCATATGCAGCTGTTACTTCTTTAAATTTTTCCTCTGCTTCTTGATTGCCAGGATTTCTATCAGGATGATATCTTAATGCTAATTTTTTATACGCTTTTTTTATCTCATCAATACTGGCATTTCTGCCTACTTCCAGCAGATCATAGTAGTCTTTTTTGCTCATATATAATAGTTTAGTGCTTAACCTTTAAAGATAGGTATTACATATATTAATTTCAAGTGTGACTTCTGTTTCCTATAAAATGTGGCGCACCCTGAGCGACTTGAACGCCCGACCTTTTGATCCGTAGTCAAATGCTCTAATCCAACTGAGCTAAGGGTGCTTTCACAAAGTTAACTTTAGCAGGTTTTGTAGCTTGATTCAATTAATTTGGCTAAAAATAAAACTATTGATTTCTATCATACGTGAACCCCTCACAATTCTCAAACTGCCGTTTCGCATTAGAATTATCAAATTCACTACAAGGAGGAGCAGTTGGAGTAGTATTAGGATCTTGAGAAAAGTAAGGAGGTGGTGCATCATAACGAGAAGAATCTCCATAACCATGCCCTTGTCTAAGACAGCTATCTACCGCTCCTTTAGCTTTCTCGATATTTTCTAATTCTTCCTCATGCTTCATATGAAAAGCTAAACCACCAGCAAAACATACGAGAGAATTAACGCCAAGGATAGCTAAACCCCACACTGGTAAGACTGGGTAAACAGCACAAGCTACCAAAGCTGCCAAAGAAACAACGCCAACCGCAAATTCTATATTTCTGAACGTTTTAAATTTACTATCCAGGTAATCTATTTTTTCTTCTTTTCTAGCCACTTTTCTGCTGCTGTTATACCAAAAACACATACCAGCATGGAAAGCAACACACACAACTGCAGCTACTATACCCAAAGCTAATAGCTTTCTACTGTCTTCTGATTCTTTTTTATTCTCTTTTCTCCCTTGATGAGTGGTATTACCATTGTTAATATTCGTTATATTATTAACCATAGTGTGACCACGTCCACCGAATAAAGAATCCATCCAGCATTGTAATAGCAAATAATCCCAAAAGTCTAAACCTCTATTGTGTACATGTATATGTGTAATCTGAGAGCCTGTAGGTTATGCGTTATTCCCTGCGTTATATTGATCATTTCTGCTTCCTGTATCGTGCCTATTGCTTGAATTTGGATGTGTAAATTCTTCATACACATTTTTAAAATTCTCCTTGCTCCAAGTTAAATTCGGTGTATTATTACATACTGTAGAAACCCTTCAATATTATTATTATTACCTAATTTCTTTATATAGGCTAACGCATACCTTTTTAAAACACTATCACTTGCTACCATAAATACCCTCTTAAGTTAAGATTAAATTAATAAATATTTATTATAACAAGATAACATCTACTTGTCAACTTGAGCCTGATTCAAGTATCCGTTCAGAGTGTGGCAGAAGAACTTATTCAAATAAAGTAGGTGGTAAAATATAAACATTTTATAAAGTGAAAAATGGACTTTTCAGACCACTGCCGAGCTAAAAAAGCCCTGAAAAACGTGATACTTAGGCCACTTCTTGCTTAAGCTGTACAATTTCAGCTTGAGAAAGGCCAGTGGATTCAGCTATTAAATTAACAGATACACCAGCTTTAAGTAAATTTTTTGCAACTTCGATTTTTCCTTTCCCTATACCTTCCTCAAGTTTGTATTCAAGAATGGCTTCTTCTTTCCGCAGATCCATTATTCTTTCTTCATATGCTACTAAATCTTTTTCATTCCAGCTAAACCTGTCTAATTCATCGTAGGCTAACTTTATTATTGGTGATTTTTCTGCTATATTCCTTAGGTCTTCATCTGTAGTTTCATCTGCATACTGTTGTCTAAGTGAAGAAGGTCGCCCCTCCTCACTCGACTTCAAAACCGTACGTGAGACTTTGCGCCTCATACGGCTTCTCTCTAATTTGGTGCTTGTCATGCACACCTCCTGTGTAATTCATCGTGACAATGCCCATGTAACAAAGATAAATTTTTGATCATATTGCTTCGTCTATTCCGGTCTTTATGATGTATTTCTATTATATCATCACTTTCAAACCATAGTCTACAATTACCGCATTTACTTTGTTGTAACTTCAATAGTTTTATTACTCTCGATGGCTTATCTGGTATTTCTCTAAGACGATTACCCCAATATACCCAATCACCATCATATGGAGATCTGGTTTTTTGCACTTTGATATGTCGTTTAATAACATGATCGCTGTGTATAATAAGATGTATCTTGTTACTTGTCATAAAACGCCAGTTATCGTTATTATACTTTTTAAAGTATTTTCTTTTTATCCAGCATTTCCCTTTGTTTGGGTGCCTAAAGACTGCCCACTTCCAGAGCTTTCTATGTATAGTATTATCCAATGAGCTAAAGATTTTACATGAAACTACCGAAGAGTAATATTGACTCCATCCTCTGTTTATTGGATTGAGATTCCTTATTATTACTTCCTGTGGCGCCCCACGCATTTCTCTAAGTTTATGTTTAATAGCAAATGTATGCTGCTTTATAGAATTACGACTTGGTTTTATTAATAATGTGTAACCTTTTTTACTTTCTTTTGTTGGATATTGTCTTAGAGGTTGTCCGGAAACTAGTAAATTCAAGCATATTCCCTCTTTAACATAACCCTACTCATAGCTAGGTATATGAAATTCTCAGTGGATGTTGTGAGTAAATCATACTCCTTCGATAGCCTTCTATTCCTATTAACCCAAGCAAAAGTCCTTTCTACAACCCATCTTCTTGGCTGTACTTTAAACCCTTGTTCTCTTGTTGGTAGTAGCTCAGGTGGCGTATCTTTGTGCACCCAAAATCTACATGGAGGCCTTTTAACAATTTCAATATCTATGTCATATTCTTCCTTTATGTGATTCTTTAAATTTCTTCCTTGGTATCCCATGTCAGCCCACATTTTTTTAACTTTAGTATATTTTGTTCTCATATTGTTTAATGCTATTTTAATACCATCTCTATCATTTTCGTTAGCAGCGCCTACGTAACAACCTAGTATAAAACCCTGAGTGTCTGTAATTATATGCCTTTTTCTACCCTTTACTTTTTTACTTCCATCATAGCCTTTGATCCCCCCTTTTCTGTAGTCTTTACAGATTGACTATCTACTATACAGGCACTCGGCTGCTCATTCCTTCCTATTTTTCTTCTACTATATTTTGTAATTTCATAATTCATTTTCTCAAAAATTCCCTGCTTCTTCCATTGCCTGAACTGCTCATACACAGTCTTCCATAGCGGAAAATCATTTGGTAAATACCGCCATTGACACCCTGTACGCAATACATAGAAAATTGCTTCTAATATTTCTCTTTTGCTATACTTTGGCGGCCTTCCTCCTTTCTTGTATGATACTCTGAAGTGTTTTTCTATTCTTGACCATTCCCTTTCGCTTAGATCTGTTGGATACTTTTTTCTCATCTTTACCCCGTACTAAAATTTCAGATATTATAGCCTTTTACTTGTTTCCGGACAACCTCTTATTGAAAATCCAAGAAAATCAAATCCTGGTTTTGTTTCGTCAATGGTTCTTAATGTATGAGAAATTCTTGTTTTAGAGGGCTTTAATTTTAGTCCAATGGTTTCTAACCATTCTTCAACTAAAATTTTTGCTTTAAGAATAATCTCTTCGTTTTCATGTATGATGACAAAATCATCACAGTAGAAAATTACACTAATAGACTTTTGCGCGTTTTTATGCGATATCCTACCATATTTTCTTTTCATGCATTGAAAGAGTTCGTTTGTTAATGCTTTTTTGACATGTTGCTCTAATCCGTGTAATGCAACACAAGCTAGCAACGGTGCTTCCTTGAATTGTACCACGTTTTGTGGATTGAAGCTTTCCATCTTCCATAACACCCGCTTCTAACCATCCTCTTATGATTTTCTTTAACGCTGGTGTGGTTTTCAAGCAGTTTATTATGGTTAATATTGTCAAAGCATCCAGAAATATCAGCATCTAATACATATGCTGTTTTCTGTTTTAGCACATTAAATATGGCTTCAATTGCATCATGACATGATCTACCAGGTCTAAAACCATAAGTGTTTGGCTCAAGTTTTGCCTCCCATTCTGGTTCCAACACCATTTTTACAAGTGTTTGTTTTGCTCGACACGATATAGTTGGTATACCAAGCGGGCGATATTCCGATGGCTTACCAGGTTTTGGGATCCAGACACGTCTTGATGGCTTTGCTTTCTCTCTTATATCTAAGGAGTTTGCCAATTGCAATCTTTCTTTTTGACTAAGGTTAGCTTTTCCATCAATACCTGCAGTTTTTTTCCCTCTGTTGTCCTGAGTTACCCTTCTAACTGCGATCGTTCTTGCACTTGTTGATTTGAGTAATAATCTCTGAAGGTTGTGCATCTTTTTGATATCATTACATTTAGAGGCTTGGTAAATTCGTTTTTGTAGCTTAAATGAAGATTTCTTCAGCTTTCGCCAAGGAATTCCATTCCATTCATACCTAGCTTTTTGCTGGTCCATAACATATTCACTACTATTCACCACTTTACCTTCCAAATTAAAGTGTTTACGTCTGCATATCCCAGATATTACTTTGGGCATTAGCTTCTTAAACAATCCTTCCACATAGCGGCTTGTGGTTGGCTACCTACTTATATTTAATGAATATAAGAGCTTTTATGTGGTTACTCCGTTCCATAGCTTCGTTTCACGTTAAACTTAGATTCCTACTATTTGCCGGAAGCTGGGAACATCAATAACTAAAGTCTTCAATCTTTAGTTCCCCTTTTGCTTCGTACCATTTTGGTCTATGCGTAGTTCAACCTCTTTTCGCATACTATGCTTTGACGACAATTCAAACATAGGTTCCTCTCGTAATCATATCTAACTCTGTTTGCAGGGATTCACCATGAGGTTTAGTGTTACCTGCTTTTATCTCATGCTTGCATCCCAAAGGTTGCCATCCTTTGAAATGTGAGACATACATTATCCCCGATGTCTAGGGAAGATGGAATTTAACCATCACAAAACCACGGCTTTCCGGGTCGCACTGAAGAAAAATAACCAACGATCCACTATGCTTTCTAGCTGTTCTTCCTTATTCTTAGGAAATTTAGGTAGTTCAATAAATACAAATTGAAAATCTTTTAAGTCATGCTCATTGGTTTTCTCATCTCTTATAGTGTGGCTGGATATATAATCAAGCTTATCAGGAAATAAATTACAATTAGAGATAGCAATAAAGAAAACCTTCTTTAAATCAATGTACTTACCAGATTTATCAGCTTGCCTTGAGTAAGCCTTAGCAGCATATAGTTGAGCTCGTTTCTCAAAACCTTTATCACGAGCAAACTGGTCAGGTAAGGAAGCAGTATTACTACTACTCCCTCCCTTAGAAACCTTACTATTACCCACAAATACGAGGTTCATGAGCAAGTCTCCATCCTTCTGCTAGATCAAAGAGACGTCTCCACCCTTTCCAAAGAGTAATTGGTCCTGGTTTTGGGTCGCTTTTTCTTGCTAAATGACCTTCAAGTTCACGAAACGGCTTCTTTTATAGTAGGGGCTATATTTGGACATGGTTTCCTGTGTATTTTAACATATAAAACTTTCCATTCTTCCTCAGCTAATAAGGCAGTACATAGTAATGTTGGGTTAGTTCTTGCAATTGATGTAATAAAGAAAATTCTCCAAGCAATAATGCTCATGACTGTTAAATACCTCATTAATCTTTCTGCTGTTCCAAGTCTACATTCCTCAACTTTGAGACCAGATTTTAAAATCTTATGCAATATCTCTATTTTCCATCTCAAACAATACCAACTAACTTTTTCAACAGCTTCTTCAAAAGTACTGACCGGAAAAAAGCATCCACTCTAGAGGACTTGCTTCGGGAGGAGAGTTTTTTTCAACAACATGAATTGCGTGAAGTTGTAGACTCTGTCGGTTTATATTTTATGTGACCTTCTTTACATTTTATATGGCCTTCATGTGATAAATTTTCCGAATCTAATTTCTAAAAACGCTGTCCTTTTTTGCTTGTTATCTCTAGCAGGGATTTCAACTTTTCCAGTGCAAGGGAGGCCTTGGATAAATGACCATAATTTTTGCTTGTTCCTGGTATGCATGAATTTTTTATTTACATTTCTGTTGTGGCGAGCTCTTACTAAAATTGCTGAGTTAAGATTATGTGCAAGTTCAAAAAAATCATGCATATCTGCTTCTCTGTCACATACAGTTATAGCTTCGGTTTGGGCCAGATCTATAATATTATTTGTTTTCTTTAAACTTTCTAGCCATTTCATACTTTCTTTATCCTCAATATGAACGTTGTTACGATGGCTCTTTAGTCTTTTTTCTTCTTCAGAAATGAGTTGCCTCGAGTAAATCTTTTGATCCAGTATTCCCAGCTTCCGTACTAACAGCAAGGGCTGTATGCATTACTGCTCCTTTTCCAGCAATAGTTCCCAATCCGCTTATGGCTTGAGTATGAAATATAAGTTGTATCTTGAATCACAAGAATTCTTTTATGAGCTTTTGTTCTTTCGACTGTTTTATCAATGTGTGAAGCTAGAATATCGACTTCTTTTACGTTCTCATTTTGAAAAAAACGTTATGCTGCTTTTGCTTCTGACCAACTTCCGCATGCCTCATTAATTGAGCTTTCAGGTAAACTTATCAAACTATCAGCAATCTTTACTAATCGGTCAGTTAATCTTTTATCTCCAAGTACAGCATCTCCAAATTCATTTTTAGCCCATTCATTACTCTCGTTTGCCATTTTTATACCCTCAATATTTGCAAACTTTAATATTGTAATACTTTATTTATAAGTACATTTATATTTGTGGGTAATAGTAAGATTTGATATGCTGCCAACACTTATGTTCAAATTAAAAATGTCATTTATGATACTAGCCACTTCACGCTTTGAGTTTTTGTAAAATCCGCTGAGTGCTGCAATTATAGACTTAACCCTTGGACCAAATGTATCTGGCGTAACACCTTCTGGTAACTTGCTACTTTTTCTTTTTCTGCATCTCCAACAACGACCATGTTCCAATTACTACATAAGGCCTAATTTCCGGAAGATCAACTTTTTGGTGAACATAAGGTTTTTCGCATATTACAAGCTCTCCTCCGCATTCGCAAATATTAGGCAACTCTATTTTTACTACTTTATCCGCTTCCATTGTGGCATGAAAATTTCCTTTATGCCCAACCTGATCGCCAACATTCCTTTCGCTTTTTGGCTTGTCCTTTTTTGTTTTGTACAATTCTTTAGAGCTCGGTAGAGATGAATTTTTCGAGTTTAAACCAAGCCTTTCCTTTAATTCAGCGTTCTCTATCTTTAAAGCTTTATTTTCTGCTTTTAAGTTTTCTATCTCTGCTTTCAGTTTTTCTATTTTTTGCTGTAAATTTTTGCAAAGTTCTCAAAGGTTTACCACATTACCTCACTTTTGCTCTATGATTATCTTGATTATCTTGCTTTGTCTACCTTATTCTACCACTCCGCTGAACGGATACAATTTACTAAACAGAAAAAAAGGCAAAAGAAACCCTAGGGTAGCTAGTTATTCACTATCCATTTTTTAAGTTGGCGTTTTTTAATGTTTTAAATAGCGCGTTTCAGCTTGTGTAGGTAAAAACCTAGAAATATTGTGAAGACATAAGGTGCACATAGTGCAAAAAATTAAAAATAAGACGCCAACTACGTTGTTTTCTTGCTGTTTAATCTGCACAGATGAAGATAACTGAATACCTTCAGTTTCATGATAAGGGGGCTGGCGAAGGGTGTCAAGCAAGTTTTTTCGTTTCTATTTCCAATAAAAGTTTGTTATATGGTTATGCAAGAAGTCTATTATAAATGAAATGAATGTGAAAAATATCTTGTTAGCACTTTTAGTACAAATGATATTCAGTTTGCCGCTATTTGCAGCTGATCCTGTTTTGCTCAACTGCATTAAAACTCCGGAAATATATGACCTTGATGCAAGGCCAAAAAATTTTAGCTCTTCAAACAATTTAAGAAGGAAACCTGGTTCTCCAAATAGTGCAATAGGGGAATTAATACACATAGTGGGTAGAATTACTGATATAAACTGCTTACCAATACAAAATGCTGTAGTTTCTATATGGCACGCGAATTCACGCGGCGTGAACCATTACGATAAGAATATAGAGGATGATCTGAATTTTGCTGGATCAGGAAGGTTTGTAGTGAATAATCTTGGCTATTATAATTTTATTACGATAGCACCTGGTAAAATTGGTGATAGAGCTCCACATATCAACTTTCTAGTTCAACATCCGGATTTTCCAGAATTCACAACGCAAATGTTTTTTGCTGACCATAATTGCGATAATTGCGCTGATCCTGTTCTTGAAGATTTTGTTAGTAATGGGCTTGCAAGCCTTCTCATAACACCATTTACTTACAGTGATCAGGTCATAAAAACCTATACGTTTAACATTACCTTGGGCGGATATAATAAGTTCTCTAATAAAAGATAAAAAACCTTGCATGTAAGGGAGTCCATAGTAAACTTAAGTGTTATTGTACTTAGGATGTATATGAAAAATATCTTACTGATGTTTTTGCTATGTTTTATGTACAGTTTACAATTATTTGCAACGGAGATACCAGCAATGAAAATAACAATTTCTAAAATTTCGCCCGATTTTAAAACAATAGTAATGGGTTTATTTGAAGACAACGAAACCGTAAATGATGGCGGAGTTTTGCAAGGAAAACAGGTCATAGATAATATAAAGCAATTTAGCGATTTCAATGGAAGTTTTGGTGAATTTTTCTCTACTGCTTTGCCAGAAGAAAAAAATGTTATAGTTGTTGGACTGGGTAAGAAGGATGAATGGAATGAAAATAAAGAATTAAATATTGGTGGTAAAATATATTGTGAGCTAAGCAGATTAAAAATTAAAAAAGCAGCGGTTTTAATCGAAGGTAGTGCAGCAAATGTTGCATATGGTGCGTTTCTGCGTAGTTTTAAGTTTGATAAGTATAAAACTAAAAAGGATGAGAAAATTACAGAGGTAGAGGAGATTACCGTATTAGTAAAAGATGAACAATTAAGTAATGCTGAAAGATCATTTGAGCACTTAAGGCAAGAAGGTGAGAGTATATTCCTTGCGCGCTCTTTTATAACAGAGCCTCCTAACATTCTATATCCAGAATCCTATGCTGATCATATAAAAAAAGAACTTACTAAGCTTGGCCTTGAAATCGAGGTGCTTGATAAAAAGCAGATGGAAGAGAAAAAAATGGGAGCCTTGCTTGGAGTTGCACAAGGAAGTAGTAAAGAACCAAAATTAGTAGTGATAAAATGGAATGGAGCTTCTAAAGAACAAAAGCCTATAGCTTTTGTTGGTAAAGGTATAACGTTTGACACTGGTGGAGTATCACTCAAACCTTCACGTGGTATGGAGTCAATGAAATATGACATGGCAGGCTCTGCTACTGTGGTTGGGGTGATGCATGCTTTAGCAGGACGAAAAGCAAAAGTAAATGCGATCGGTGTGGTCGCACTTGCAGAAAATGCAGTGGGTGGTAATGCTCAAAGACCAAGTGATGTAGTAACTTCAATGTCTGGACAAACAATAGAAGTGTTGAACACCGATGCAGAAGGAAGGCTCATACTTGCAGATGCTTTATGGTATACGCAAGATAGATTCTCACCAAAATTTATGATTGATCTTGCAACTTTAACTGGTGCTATAGTGGTTGCACTTGGAAATAACGAATATGCTGGTCTTTTTTCAAATAATGATGAATTAGCAAACCGTCTGATTGATGCAGGAAATGAAGTAAATGAGAAGTTATGGCGTTTTCCTATGAATGAAACTTATGACAAAATTATTGATTCACCGATTGCTGATGTTCAAAACATCGCTCCTGCAGGCTCTGGTGGAGATAGCATAATGGCTGCACAGTTTTTACAGCGTTTTGTGAATGAAACTTGCTGGGCACATTTAGATATCGCAGGCACTGCTTGGCACGAGAAAGGTACTGACATTTGTCCAAGAGGAGCAGTAGGTTTTGGTGTAAGGTTACTTAATAAGTTGGTTGAGAAGTACTACGAAGCCAATGATTAAAGGTCTTTATACTGGATTTATGGCTTAGCTACATGAACGTTTATTTTCGAGGCGCAGCAAATGAAATTAGCTGATACATATTTCTTTTTTTCTGGATTCCAGTGTCAGCTACTTTCATGACACCCTGACAACCGTCATCCCGCTACTTGTTAGCGGCTGAGATACCGCGAATGAATCGCGGTATGACGGTTCGTGGCGGCGTGACGATAAGCTCGTCATCCCGCTGCTTGTTAGCGGGATCTAGAGATACCGCGGCGGTATGACGTAGGACTGCTGTCATCCCAGTGCTCCTTTTTTTGTCATCCAAGTAGCCTCCTATGGTGTCATCCCAGTGCCCAGACACTGGGATCCAGTTGAGCTATTTCAACAAAAATACTGCATTTTGAGATGAACGTTTATTTTCACCAGATTATTTACAAGTATAACAATTAAAGTCTGGATTCCAGTGTCAAGCACTGGAATGACACCGTCTTGGATGGAAACCAGTGTTGGCTACTCGGATGACATCATAGGGGCGCTGGGATGACACCCTGACAATCGTCATCCCGCTGCTTGTTAGCGGCTAAGAGATACCGCGGCGACATGACGTAGGGAACCGTTTTTTGGGTTAGCTATAACAGTGGTCAGGAAACAATAGCTTAAAAAGAGACTTAGTGTTAAATTTCTAATAGATTACTTATAAAAATAAATCTTATGGAAAGCAGAGCTAAGGCTTGGTTCATTTGGCTGATTAGTAACTTGGTTGTTATATTCAGCAACATGCAGATAATTTATACCTTTATAAGTGTAAATCTCGAAAAGGAACTTGGACTTACAATCGCGCAAGTTGCACTGGCTAATTCAGCATATACTTGGACTTTCGCCATCTTACAATTTTTTAGTGGAGCAACGTTTAATGTTTTTTCCAGTAAAAAAATTTATTTTTTCTCGTTATCAACTATGATCTTGGGGTTTTTTGTCCTTATTAATAGTGACAATTTCTCCCACTTGATTTTGTCTCAAGTGTTGATTGCAACTGGAGCATCATTTGGTTTTATTGGTGCTGCTCACACAAGTAGCATATGTTTTTCCGCTGCCCAATTTGGACTAATGTTTTCACTAGTGCAGACAATTTCAAGCCTTTCTGCTTTGGTAATTCAAATACTGTTCTCTAACTTGCTTGCCGAAGATGCATATTGGAAAAATCTGATTGTATGCATAATACTATTTGGTGTGTTGATATTTGTACTTACGCTTTTTTGTCCAAACACACTTCCAAAAAGCAGCTCAGAAAAGCGCACAATAAAAAGCTCTATGAAGACAGTAATGTGCTCTATATTAACAGTGCTAAAATTAAGAGATATCTGGATAACTTCAGTGGTGGGTGCTATTACTTTTGGAACATTTTTAGCACTTAATACCTTGTGGGCTCCAAGGTTACTGGGCAACTCAGAACTCAATGCAATGGAGTCAGGTATAGCAACTGCAATACTATGGCTTGGTCTTGCAGTTGGTGCTCCAATTGCAGATCGAATCTCAAACTTATTTAAAAATAGGAAACATGTAATTTCTGCTTTTGCTTTATTGCAAGGCGTCTCAATTATTATTTTACTATACAGCCATTTAACAGTCCACGTTGTGTACTTTTGTATGTTAATGTTCGGGTTTTTTGCGGGAGGACATATGCTTAATTTTACTGTCGGCAGCGAGATTGTGAAACGAAAATACATCAGCACATCATCATCCATTATCAATGGATTTATGTTTATTGGCAGTGGAGTTATAGTGTCAATGTTAGCACTTTTTACAGATCATAAAATGGAACTTTTTGCAATATTTGCGATATTGATAGTTGCCGGTATTTTAAATTATGCAACAAAAGAGACATACTCTAAAAAATAAAGTAGCTGAATCTCGAGTCGATTGCTATATTATATTTACGTATTGTAATATTTATCAATAATGGATCACGTTACAACAAAAGACACAACAGTAACTAAGGCAACGATAGCTGGAGATATAAACCAAGAAATAGGATTATCAAAGGAAGACTCTGTTTCGATAATAGATGATATATTGGACGAAATAAAGACAAGCTTGGTAAAGGATGGAATAGTAAAAATATCGTCATTTGGAACATTCTTGGTTAAGAAAAAGAAGGAAAGACCAGGAAATATACCAAATACATCGGAGAAAGTGATGATTCAGGCAAGAAATTCAGTTTCTTTTAGGCCTTCAAAAATTATAAAAAAATCAATCAATAATTAATGAACAAGGAAAAATTATTTTATACGATTGGGGAAGTAGCTGAAGAGCTACATTTGGAACAGCATGTTTTGAGATTTTGGGAAGGTCAATTTCATCAAATTAAGCCTACAAAGCGTAAAGGAAGAAGGCTATATGATCGCAAGTGTATAGAGGCCATAAAGAAAGTAAAATACATGCTATATGATAAAGGATATACAATAAAAGGAGTGCAAAAAGAATTTGGTAATGATATAAAAGTCACAAAGAATTTGTTGCAAGAACTCACCGATTTGAGGGACTATTTAACTAGTAAAATAAATAACGAGGAAAGTAACAAGCAGGCGTGAAACACTACGTCTCGCTAGAATTTTGGAGTTTTGTGAGAGTTTAAAATGTGGCATATAGCCTCATTTCTTATGTTATTAGCAATATTAATAGGCTGTGGCCTGCAAAAACCTGCACCTGTGCTGCTTAAAGGCGAAGAATTTTACGGAAAAAGAGATCTGGAATATACAAGAGAGTACCATTTAATTAGGGAGCCTTCAGTGCAAAAAGAAAGTAGAAAAGCCATCATAAATAGGATATACAAAGATAACAATAATACACAAAATGTGGGGGTAAATTGTAAATTTGTAATGCCAGTTAAAGGTTCAGCTACCTCTTCTGATGAAATGTGTAAGGATGGCATAAAAATTGCTGCTCAAAATGGAACGAACGTAGTTTCCTCTGCACCAGGCAAAGTGATATATGTAGGCAAAGGGCTGAGATGGTATGGGAATTTAATTATAGTGGAACACAAAGATAATTACATGACTGTGTACTCCTATTTAAAAAACATACATGTTGAAATTGGCGATAAAGTAAAGCAAGGTCAAGTAATTGGATCTGCAGGTAAATCAAGCACACAAGATAAAGATCCACAGATGTGTTTCACAATACGACATAATGGCCAAGCGGTTGATCCTTTGATGCATATGAACTGTAATTGAATTTGGATTCATATGAAATATGATTTTAAAAGTGTTGAAAAATTTTATCAAGATAAATGGGATTTTTCTGTAAGCAAGAGTGGTAAACAAGAAAAGTGTTACGTGTTGGAAATGTTTCCATATCCATCTGGTAAAATTCATATGGGACACTTACGTAACTATGCAATAGGGGATGTGATAGCGCGTTACAAGAGAGCTAATGGATTTGAGGTTTTGCATCCAATTGGCTGGGATGCGTTTGGATTACCAGCTGAGAATGCAGCAAGGGATAACAATATTAGCCCCGAAACATGGACAAAAGAGAATATAGATAATATGCGTACACAGTTGAAATCTATAGGTCTTTCTTATAATTGGGAGCGTGAACTCTCCACATGTGAACCTGACTATTATAAACACGAACAAAAATTTTTCCTGGATTTTTTAAAGCATGGGCTTGCCTATCGAAAAGAGTCATGGGTTAACTGGGATCCAGTGGACCAAACAGTGCTTGCAAATGAACAGGTGGTTGATGGAAAAGGATGGCGATCAGGTGCAGTTGTTGAAAAACGTAAGTTGTCCCAATGGTTTTTAAAGATTACTGATTTCGCTGAAGATTTACTCAAGTGCCTGCAAAGTTTGAAAAATTGGCCAGAAAAAGTCAAAACAATGCAGGAGCGTTGGATAGGAAAATCTGAAGGAGCAACTATAGAGTTTGAAGTAGTTGGCCTGAATAAGAAATTAAAAGTTTTTACAACTTATCCTCATACTTTGTTTGGGGCTTCTTTTTGTGCAGTGGCAGCAGAGCATCCTATTGTGCAGGATTTAAAGAATGGTTCTTCTGTTGTCATCCCAGTGCTTGACACTGGGATCCAGGAAATAAAATCAAAAAGAGAGAACGATGAAAAAATAGGAGTTTACACCGGATTAAACGTCAAACATCCATTTCTTGATAAGGAATTGCCGCTTTACATAGCGAATTTTGTGTTGATGGAATATGGGGAAGGCGCGATTTTTGGTTGCCCTGCACATGATCAGCGTGACTTTGAATTTGCACAGAAATATAATTTGCCGATAATTCCCGTTATTTCTTCAGCCCACTTAGGTGTCATTCCAGCGCGTGACCAGAATTCTTACAATGGATCCCAGTGTCAAGCTACTCAGATGACAAAGGAGGCGTATACTGGAGACGGGACAATGTTTAACTCCGAATTCTTAAACGGATTAATGGTTAGTGAAGCAAAGGAAGCCATAGTTAAAAAATTTGAAGAAAAAAAAATAGGCAAAAAAACAATAAACTATCGTTTGCACGATTGGGGAGTTTCAAGGCAGCGTTATTGGGGATGCCCTATACCTATCATATATTGCAAAGATTGCGGAACTGTTCCAGTGCCAGAAAAAGACCTTCCTGTAGTTCTACCAATAGATGTAGAATTTACAAGTGGTGGCAATCCGCTGGATAAGCACCCAACTTGGAAATTTGTTGATTGTCCAAAGTGCGGAAAGCAAGCAGAGCGTGAAACTGATACATTCGACACCTTTTTTGAATCTTCCTGGTATTTTGCTGCATTCTGTAGTGAAGATAAATCAATAGACAAAGATGCATGTAATCGTTTTATGCCTGTTGATTATTATATAGGTGGGATAGAACATGCAATTCTGCATTTGCTTTATTCAAGATTTTTCTGCCGTGCTTTAACCAAATGTGGCTATTTTGATATTAAAGAGCCTTTCTCTACTTTAATCACTCAAGGAATGGTCTGCCATGCAACTTATAAAGACGAAAATGGTAAGTGGCTATTTCCCGCAGAAGCAAAAGAATTAATAGCGCGAGGTGCAAAAGTTCAAGTGGGCAAAGTTGAAAAAATGAGCAAATCGAAAAAGAATACAGTTGACCCAAACTTTATCATAGAAAAGTATGGTGCTGATACTGCTCGCTTGTTTGTGTTGTCCGACACTCCTCCGGAGAAAGATATGGAATGGTCCGATGATGGCGTGGAAGGTTGTTCTCGTTATGTAAATAAATTGTGGCGTATGGTCATGCAGCTAAGACCTGTAAATATACACTATGATAATGAAAATGTTACGGGTGGACTTCTAGAGTACAGAAAAAAAATTCATAAACTCTTACACGGACTTACAGATGACTTGGAAAACTGCAGATTAAACTGTGTAGTGGCAAAATTTCGTGAGATGACGAATTTAATAGCTGAAATAGACGTAAAAACTGGAAAATCTCTTATTGATGAAGGTATATGTATATTAATCAGAGTAATCGAACCATTCATACCACATCTAGCTGAAAGCCTATGGCAAGAAATAGGAGGTCAACCTTGGCCAAAAGCTGATGAATCATTATTAGTTGACGATACGGTAACTATAGCAGTGCAAATCAATGGAAAATTACGTACAACAATCAAGGTGGCAATTAACTTACCTCAAGAAGAATTGAAGAAAATAGCGATAGACTCTGTGTCCAGTAAGATCGATCAAAGCAAAGTTCGCACTGTATATGCTGTACCAAATAAGATAGTAAATATAGTTATATAAAAGACCTGAGTAGTACGTTTTATATAATCTGATTTTATGGCTATACTTTTTTTGACATGTAGTTATATCTTTTTTAATATAAAGGATATATACTTATGCATTATATATTTTTTTGTATGAGGAGTTATATGAAAATAAAGAGATTGTGCGTTTTGGCTGTGTTGCTTACTTCATCTCTAGCAGGTGCAGCTAGTAATAGTGCAAGTAAGTCAGAAGATAAGTACTATGCAGGTTTAAACTTTGGTGCTGGTTGGGGTGGTGGCTTTAAAATGAAACCTGGTGTTGTTCTTGGTTACCATTATGACCAAAACTCTAAATTTGAACTTGAGGTTCTCAGTAATATTAAGTCATTAAAGAGCATAGGAGCTAGCTTATTGGCAAACTACCGCTTCTATCCTGACCTTGATATTGATCCCGTTAAACTATATGTCAGCGGAGGTTTAGGAGGATATCTCCAAATAACACCTTTTGGCTTTGGTGTTAGTGATACAGTTGATGGTGATGGCAATAGTTCACAAGAAGAAAAAGAAAAGGAAGAAGAAACACAAGGTGCTCCAGAATCAGGTGGTGAAGCTGCTGGTTCATCTGTAGTAGATAAAATACTGAGTTCTATTTCCTATAAACTAAAGTTAGGTGTTGATTATGAAATTACTCCGCAGATAATTGGTGCAGTTGGTATGACCATGGGTGGGCAACTAAGTGGTATAAAAGCAAAACAAATACCAGATGCAACTCTAGAGATAGGGGTACGTTATAATTTTTAATGCTGCTACTTAGTTCATAAAGGTAGAGACGATGTTGAGGATGAAATAAACAGCATTAAAAAAAATCCGAAAACGTATTTTCGAATATGGTTTTGAACGCTAGCTATAGATTAGAAAAATAACAAGAAAAAGGGTAAACATACTGTAATTGCTGTTGAATGATGGAGTCCATTATTTTAGCACGAAGTAACGAATTCAGTAGAATAAGTTCTTCAAAAATAATTTAAACTTTTATTAGTAGGAGCAGTCTCATGGAATATTATAGCGATCTCACTAAAAGAAACTTTTATAAGTATCGTTGATGAGAAAGGAAAAATTGTTAAGGAAGAAGTTGTTGCAAGAGAAAGTAAGGCAATAGCTGAATTTTTTCTTGGTCAAGGCAAAAATGACCTTACCCAGAAAAAGTGGAGAGAAAGTGTGGAATGTTTTTTACAAAAAGAATGATGCATCAAATTGTTCTGGAATGCAATAGTTAATAGTGACGTTGTTTGTTATAAAAAATTTCTATGTATTCAAATATTGCAGTTCTAGTTTGTTGAGCAGAGTGTTGTGAAGTATCAATAAGTATTTCTCTTTTCAATGAGCTAAAGAAGCTTTCTGCAACAGAATTGTCGTAACAACAGCCTTTATTACTCATCTATATTCTTTACAGCTAAGAGATATTGATACCCTTGCGCAGTATATTGTGAACCTTGGTCACTGTGCAGCAGTAGATTTTTAACAGGTTTACGCCTATTAATGGCCATTAATAAAGAGTTCATAACCAATTGTTTATTTATTGCACTACTCATTAACTACCATACGTGAGAATTATTGCTGCCAAATATAGCCATCCCTCCTTGGTTTTGATGTAAGTAATCCCATACTTTATTTGGTTGATCAACAATAAAGTTTTGATCTAGTATATTGGGAGCTACAGCTCTATTATCTGTTTGTTGTTTTTTAATTTTAAACTTTCTTCTCAGTATAGCCCTGATGTCATTTTTCTGCATAATACTTTGCACCGTTTTCAAATTGCAACTTTTACCCAAAGCCTTCAATTCAGCATGAATTTTAGGAGCTCCATATCTACATTTAGAAACTTGATATATTTTTTGAATAGCTGCGAGTAGCTCTTTATTTGCTGATTCTCTACTGCTTATTTTTCTTGTGGTCCACTTATAGTAGCCACTAGCAGAAAATCCTACATAATTCCTGTACTTTATAGCAGTTACTATATAAAAAAATATTTTACTCTTTTTGACTGGCCAGGGCTTTTTTTTAAATGTCTCTTTCCCTTGTTACTCTTGCTTTGTAAATCAAACCTCTCTTTGTCATAAGGTGCTACATCTGGAAATGCATTTGCCGCCGACTTTTTTTCGTTGTGTTTCTTTATCCATTTTCCTAATAAACCACCCTTTATTCCTAAATCCTTTGCTGTTTTTGTAATTGTTTGACCTACCTTTCTTTGTTCATTTGCCAGCTTAACAGCTTCCAATTTGAACTCTGCCGTATATTCTCTTGCCATTTCTAATCCTCCAAAATTTTATTTTACCCAAAAAAACTCTTTTCTTTCTCTCCACTTTTTCTGGATAAGGTCAAACAATGACTATGCAAAAAACCTAATAACATGTATAATCTATAAATAATTTCTGAGGTAGATTGTGAAACTAGGTGTTAATATCGATCACGTTGCAACCCTCCGCAACGCACGTGGAACTTCTTATCCAGATCCATTGAAAGCAGCAGAAATAGCCATTGACGCTGGAGCAGACTTTATTACTGTACACTTACGAGAAGATAGAAGGCATATTAGAGATGAAGACGTATTTAACCTAAAAAAAAGCATTAGCACTGAGCTAAATCTTGAAATTGCAGCCACGGAAGAAATGCTTGAAATAGCAAAAAAGGTAAAACCCTATTCGATTAGTATAGTACCAGAAAAAAGAGAAGAATTAACAACCGAAGGTGGCCTGGATATCGTGAATATGCACAGTAAACTTTCTAGTATAATAGAGGAAATGCATAGCTCTAGCATAAAAGTCTCACTGTTTATCGATCCAAATATTGATCAACTAAAATATCTTGAAAAGCTAGGGACAAAACCTGACATAATAGAAATTCACACAGGGGATTACTGTGATAATCCATCAGAAAAAAAGTTACAGTTAATTACTAATGCTGCAGAGTACGTCAATAAATTAGGAATAGAATGCCACGCAGGACATGGCATAACTTATAAACACGCTAAGAAGATGACAAGAATACCTCACATCTCAGCTCTTAACATAGGCCACTATTTAATTAGCGAAGCTGTATTTTACGGCTTACACAGCGTAGTAAAAACAATGAAAATGACAATGTCTAACTAACTGCTGCTTTTTCCTTCTCATTTAAAATACTTAAAAGAGTTTGGCTTGCTTTAAATTTTACCCTTGTCTTTTTAGGAACAGTCATGATCTGACCACTTTGGGGGTTACGACATTGTTTTTCCTGACTGATAGCAGTAGAAAATGTTCCTATTCCATGCAAACGTATTTCACCTTTCCCATGCAGCTCATTCTTTATTATTTTAATAAACGCATCATGAATCTTGCTCAAATCAGATTTTGTTATATCTATATTCTGACTAGAACAATCTTCCTTTAATTGTTTTATTATATCTTCTTTACTCATAAATTACCTTAATATTGAAAAAATCACATAAATAGCATATTATGTTGACACCGATAGTCAACTAAATTCATCACAAAAATAGAGGATATCATACATTTTGGCAAATATTTGTATAATACTTACAAAAAAACACCCCTATAAAATAACTATCTCTTAGAAAATTGACACTTTTTCCGAGCTTTATGTTGACCATATTTCTTACGTTCAACAACACGTGAATCTCTAGTTAAGAACTCACCATTACGTAGTATAGAATGCAAATCTTGGCTTACACTACTTAAAGCTCTGCTTATTCCATGAGCTAGAGCACCTGCTTGACCAGATAGCCCTCCACCTTTTACAGTTGCAAATACATCGTATTTATCCAATGTGGAAGTTGCAACAAATGGCATTTTTACTATTTGGCACACTGACTCTCTTTTAAAATAAGAAATTAGATCGCCTTTTTTGTTAACACTAAATTTTCCACTCCCCGGCTTTATCCATACTCTTGCTACAGATTCTTTTCTTCGGCCTGTAGCATATAAACGACCAAGCGAATCAACTGCTGATTTAATTGTCTTTTCTGACCAATCATTGTTATTTATTGTAGAACTCTTCATTTTTACTCCATTACTTTTTATTTTTACGATTCAAAGAGGCAAAATCTATCTTTTCAGGTTGCTGTCCTTGATGCTTATGCTCTGAACCAGAATAAACATACAAATTTTCAAAGCGTCTACGTGCCATAGGCCCATCATCAAGCATCCTTTTCACTGCCATTTCTATTACACGCTCAGGAAATTTGCCATTTAAAATATTATCTGGAGTAGTTTTCTTCAAACCACCAGAATAACCTGTATGCTTATAGTAAATTTTATCTTTAAGCTTCTTTCCGGTGAAATGCACCCTTTCTGCGTTGATAATAATTACATTATCGCCACAATCCATATGAGGTGTATACTCAGGTTTATGCTTTCCACGTAATAGTGTCGCTACAAATGCTGCAAGCCTCCCTACCACTAATCCTTCTGCATCTATGACAAACCACTTTTTATTGATTTGTTTCTCCTTTAAGAAAAAAGTCTTCATTATTTGATCCAACAATAGTAAACTATGATATACTTAATTTCTCAATAGTGTCAACAATATTAGTTATTGATTATTAAAGTAATTTATGTTAGTAATTGAGCTGCGCAACCAATATGCATAGGAATTAGAATGTTTCGATTGATTATCACACTTGCGATCATTTTTAATACTATAAGTTGCTATGCAACCGATGTGGGAGAAGTGATAAGCAAAGCCATCAAAAATAGCTCAAAAATAAAGTCTCAATTTTACCAATATAAAAGCGCAGAAAAACACTATAAATCTTCTGGGTTAGCTGGATTTTTACCTGACATTAATTTGCAATACAATTTCGATAGTAACTTTAATCTTGATACATCTGAAAAAAAACTTACATTGCGCCAGAAATTAATCGATGGCGGTGGTACCTTTGCCACATTCAGTCGATCAAGCCATCTTCTCAAAGCAGAAAAGATGCGATTTCAGCAATTAAAACAAGAGCTTGCACTTAATGCTGTGAAAGCATATGTTAATGTTTTACAAAAGACAGAAATATTAAAGCTCAGAGAACATAAAGAACGCGTTTCTTTGGAACATTTGTCAGCTATGAAAAAACGCTTTTCCCTTGGAGAGGTAACCAATGCTGAAGTTTTGTTAGCAAAAGCAAAATTTTCGTCTTCTATATCCGAAAGAGTTGATGCTGAAGGTAAATTAAAGTTGGTAAATATTGCTTATTATCATTTGATTGGCGAAGATGCTGATGACCTTTCTGAAGCTAATGATAAACTACCTTCTGTTCCAGAGCTAAATGAATGTTTACAGTTAGCAAAAACCAATAATTTATCTCTAAAAGCAGCAGTTTATCAAAAAAGAGCAGCCGGAATGGAAGTGATTGCTGAAAGCTCCAAGTGGCTTCCTTCTTTAAATCTAAGTGCAAGCAAAAATTTTGGGGAGGATGGTATGAAGGTAGACAAACTATTAGAAAATGTTCATGTAGTTTTTACTCTTGATGTTCCAATCTTTAAGAGAGGAGTTAATGCTTTTGGTGTCAGTAAAGCTAAAATGGATGCAAAAAAATCTACCTACGATTATTATGAAACGGTAAAAAATATAGAACAAGCAGTTGTAAATGCTTGGAATAATGTGTTGACAGCAAAGGCCATTATCAAAGCAAGTCAAGAAGCGGAAAAAGCAGCAGCTCTAGCATTGGAAGGAGTTGAGCAAGAAGTAAACTTAAATTTAAAGAGTACATCTGACCTTTTGGACACTGAAGATGCATTATTTAAAGCACGTTCAGACTTAGTTGAAGCAAAAAGCAATTATGTGATTAGTGTTTACAACTTGCTTTTTATGATAAATAGTATAAACCTCTAAATTTAATGGTATTAGCACTATGCATGATGAACAAGGTAATCAATCTGTAAAAGATATCCTAGAAGATATAAAAAAAGCTATATCGGGTAAAAACGCGAGTAACGATAAAGCAGAAATAAAGGATGAAAATGATGATGTGCTATACCTTGAGGAAGAGTATCCAGAAGAAATAGAAGAAGATGGCAAAAAAGAAAATAATGAAAAAGAGGACATTGATAATGATGACCAAAGTGAGGAAATGGCTTGCAACAATAACCAATTTAATGGCCATAGCTACAATTCAGAAGAAAAAAAAGATATTTATTTGTACGATAATATCCAAATGAGTAATAACAAAGCGAGTAATAGCGGCTTACAAGCGCAAAATAACGATCATCTAATTTTAAAAGAGAATATGGAAGAGATCAAAGCGTTGCTTGGAAAAATGCAAAACGAATTACAGCATAAACAACAAAAAAAAGCGAACCTTACTGTTGAAGAATTAGTTACATCTCTTTTAAAACCTCAGCTCTCAGAATGGCTGAATAAATATCTACATGCACTGGTAAAAGAAGTAGTTGAAAAAGAGCTTAAAGATATAATCAATAATAAGTAGGGTATTAGCAATAAAAACTAGAGTAAAGACGGCTAGAGGCAGAAAACTATCTTCAACAAGGTGGCTACATCGTCATTTGAATGATCAGTATGTGCAAAAAACTAGCAAGGATGGTTATAGGTCACGCTCAGCATATAAGCTGGTAGAAATGGATAACAAATTTAAATTATTCCAAGAAGGGCAAAAAATTATTGATCTTGGTGCTTCTCCTGGTGGATGGTCACAAGTTGCATCTCAGAAAGGTGCAAATGTGGTTGCTCTTGACATAAAACCAATGAACGCAATTAATGGAGTAGAGTTTATACAATGTGATATTATCAATGAGTTTGAAATTTTAAGAGAAAAATTCAAGGATCAAAAATTTGATGTAATTTTATCTGACATGGCGCCCGAATCTTGTGGTTTAAAATCGTTGGATCATATCAGAATTATGCTTTTATGCGAAGCAGCGCTCAATTTTGCAAAGCATTTCTTGAGTCATGGTGGCACGTTTGTAGTAAAAATTTTCCAAGGAGAATCTGACAAAGATTTTTGTAACGAGCTAAAAAAAATGTTTAAAACAGTAAAATACTTTAAACCAAAGTCAAGTAGATCTGAATCTACAGAAATGTATTTGGTAAGTTTAGGCTTTATTGGCAGCAAACCTTCTATATAATATTAATCTAGGTAGTCCGCAGAAACAAAAAACTTGCTTGACAAACCTCGCCAGCCCCCTTATCATGAAACTGAAGCTATTGTATTTGCTTTCGCCAATCTGCAGATTAAAAGGTAAGGATTACTTAATGTATCGGCGTCTTATGTTCAATTTTTTGCAGTATATAGATACTGTATGTCTTTACAAAACTTCATCTACATCTAGATTTTTATCTAAATAAGCTGAACGCGCTTATAAAGCGTTACAAGACATCAAAAAATGCCAATACTCGACAGAGATAGTAAAAGACTAGCTAACTCGGGGATTCTTTGTCTTTTTTTCTGCTTGGTAAATTTCTTAAACATTTGCAGCATAGGTGAGTTGCAATTAAAAGCAGCTAAATCTTGCTTGTCAAGCGTTTAAAACATAAAAAACGCCAATATTTTAAAGCAGATAATAACCACGGGGCTTCTTTTGCCTTTTTTTTCATTTGGTAAATTTCTTAAATATTTATAGCTAAACGACAATCGTCATCCCAGCGGGATCTGGAGATACCGCGGCGGTATGACGGTTCGCGACGGCATGACGATAAGGTTTATATCTTGTCATCCCAGTGCTTGACACTGGGATCCAGGAATTTTATTAAGTTGGTGAGCATAAAAATAGCTGTTTTACGTTAAAATACAATGTTTTGATGATTATGGAAGGGCTGGATTCCAGTGTCAAGCACTGGAATGACACCATAGGGGCACTGCCATCATAAAGGAACCAGTGTCGGCTACTCGGATGACATCATAGGGGCGCTGGGATGACACCCTGACAATCGTCATCCCGCTACTTGTTAGCGGGATCTGGAGATACTGTGACGGTATGATGAGGGAGAACAGTTAGCGGATGAGATACCGCGAATGAATCGCGGTATAACGGTTCGCGGTGGTATAGTAACTCGTCATCCCGCTACTTGTTAGCGGGATCTGGAGATACCGTGACGGTATGATGAGGGAGAACAGTTAGCGGATGAGATACCGCGAATGAATCGTGGTATGACGGTTCGCGGTGGCATGATGTAGGACTGCTGTGACACCATTATAGAATGAACCAGTGTCAGCTACTTGCATAGAAAATGTTTATGACTAATTTTTAGATCAAACATGGAATTGCGACAAACTTAACTTTTTTGTGAGATGGTTCAGCAATAATAAATAAATTGAGAGGAAAGGTTACGGCAATGGAAAAGAAAAAGTTTTTTGAAATAATAAATGAGGTAAGCAAGAGTGAAGGTTTAAATGAGAATAATTTACTTGAAAGAATAGGGAATAAGCTAAAAGATGCAGACTCAATAGTATATAGCACTTATAACAATTTGAAGATAGATAAGATGTTCAGTATATTAGATTCAGACAAAATTGTAAATTATATGTTGGTACATCTTGCTGTGGAATGTAACAGTGTACCAATAGTAAAACTCCTACTAGCAAAGGAAGCAAAAGTTAATGAACCAATATATGAACTTGATGAAGCTAAGTCTAAGCTAACTGCTTTGCACATTGCTGCTTTGCATGGTCATCAAGAGATAGTTCAGCTTTTATTGAATAATGACGCAAATCCTTTACTAAAAGATAGTCAAGGCCGAACTCCAAGGGATATTGTCGGCGATGTAGAAGGTAAAAAGGCTATAATAAAAATGTTAGAGGAAGGAGAACAACGTTATGCTGAGACAAGAGCTACGAGAAGACAACCTTATAGACAAGGCACTTTACTGCAGCCTAATAATAAAACTCCAGGAAATTTAGCTTTGAACGGAAATAACGTAACTGCTGCAGTACAAACATGGGGTGCAAAACATCAGGAAGAGAATAGTAGAATTACACCAAACAACAAAAAAGTCTATGTACAAGATGAGGATGAACAGACTTCTTCAAACTCAATCGTTAATGAAAACAATACAGACAAAGTAGATGATACATTAGAAAAAGAACAGGCTATAAGAGAAAGAGATGCTATGGCGCAAAAGTTGCAAGAGGCAGAACAAAGACTTGCCAATAATCAGAAGCGCATAGAACATAATGACTTGCACAGTCAACATCCAGAGCAGTATACTACATATAATGGGGAACAGACCTTTTTAAATAAAAGTAATAGTGGCGATAGTGGAATATATTTTGATGCAGATGAATCTGAAGCTTTAGGCCAATCTATATTAGAAAATGGAGAAGATATTAATGCACAAGATAAAGATGGCGTGACCCATTTACATTGGGCTATTGCAGATAACAATAAAGAATCAGTGGAACTTTTGGTAAAATGTGGAGCAAAAGTTGATGTACAGGATAAAGATGGACTGACCCCTTTACATTATGCTGCTGCATATGGTTGTGTAGAGATTGCAGAATATCTAGTAGAAGGTGGAGCAAATGTTAATGCACAAGATAAAGTTGAGCATACTCCCTTATATTATGCTCTTGCAAATGACAATAAAAAATTAGCAAAGCTTTTGATAAAGCATGGAGCAGATCGCTCATTGATAAAGGATGAAGACCTAATAGATAGACTAAACAGTATGTGTGATCAGCCATCTGAGGTTGTACCTAGTACCTTTTCTCATTCCAAAACACACAACGCAACGGAAACTCCAGAAAAAGCAGAAAAGGTTGAAAAACGTAAAGCTAAGTTAAAAGAATTACGTACTCAGCTAAAGGATGAGCAGAAAAAGAATGAATTGCTAAAACAAAAAATACAAGATCTAGAAAGTAAAAACACAACGCTTAATAGTGAATTAGAAAAAACAAAAACTAAAACAGACGAAGTACCATTAGAAAAAGCGCAAAAGGAACTAACAGAATTGAAAAGTTATATCACTGGACATGGAGCTAGGCTGGACACACTGGAGAAACTCAATGAAGAGAATGAATCACTAAGACAAGAAATAAAAAATCTAAAAAATGAAAACACAACACTTAAGGGTGAATTAGAAAAAACAAAAACTAAAAAAAACGAAGTACCATTAGAAAAAGCGCAAAAGGAACTAACAGAATTGAGAAATTGTGTCACTGAACATGAGACTAAATTGGAAGTACTGGAGAAACTCAATGAAGAGAATGAATCACTAGAACAAAAAATACAAGATCTAGAAAGTAAAAATACAACACTTAATAGCGAATTAGAAGAAAACGAAAATAAGCATTCTAAAACAAAAGTGTTGTTAGAAAAAGCGCAAAAGGAACTAGCAGAATCAAAAAGTTGCATAGTTGGACATGAGACTAAGTTGAAAGAATTCAATAAAGAGAATGAATCACTAACACAAAAAATAAGA
The DNA here is from genome assembly GCF_021496215.1 of Wolbachia endosymbiont of Aedes aegypti. Lineage (NCBI taxonomy): Bacteria > Pseudomonadati > Pseudomonadota > Alphaproteobacteria > Rickettsiales > Anaplasmataceae > Wolbachia > Wolbachia endosymbiont of Aedes aegypti. The sequence goes on from NZ_CP090902.1 coordinate 70,481, forward strand.
AGTCTGGAGAATGAAAACACACCACTTGATGGTGAACTGGGCAAAACTAAAACAAATGAAGTGTCACTAGAAAAAGTAGGAAAAAGACAATTTTCCCCAAAAGTTGCCTATGCGAGCCTTGCAGCTATGTTAGCAGTAGGTGCTGCTCTTAGTATTGCTTCCGGATTGTCTGCTCTATTAATAGTTGCAGCTGCTGTGGTATCTGCACTGATAGCTGGTGGCATTACATACACAATATCAAAACCCATCGCTGAACCAAAACCTACCACTGAATTGAAAGAAGTGAATATTCAAGATTCAGCACAACGGTGTTTGTAAAATTTAATTTGTACACTTGCTATAGATTCCAGCGCGTGACGCTGGAATGTAGTAAAAAGTATTTGTAAGTTACACAGTAGTGTGAATTTTTTACTTCGGTAGTTTTTCATTGTCATTATAATCATAATAATAGTTGAGTTTAATTGATATGAAAACTTTTACGAAAAATTTTAAAAATAACGAAAAAAAGCTAGAGGAGTTTAATAAGGAAATTGAAGATATAACAACTATAGCTCAAGATAAATTTGCACATGAACTTGAAAATATCGCATATGACAGTGTGCAAAAATTTCGCAGTCTGCTTGCTAAAGAGTTAAACTCCACCTTCAATAATATTCATTCTCAAAATGTCAATCTACTAAAATCCAGCCTAGTTGAATATGCTATAAGTTCAAATTTTATCAACAAAAAAGGAGAAACAGCTTTAATACGTTCTCTTCTTAATATATTCATACGATAAAGCACTCAGAGTTGTTGCTGCGCCAATTTAACTTAATGTTGCATGCAAGCTGCATAGCTAAAGTAAGTAAGATTTGCCCCACGCTGTCACGAGGTAAACCTTACTTATTCTAGCTATATCAAAAAGGAGGGTTATTATGTCAATAAGATCTACTTCACCAAGAATATCTGTGCAACGTAAATCTAAGCCTGAATCTTTTCCAGTTACTTTAGAAGAGGTTAAATCTTTTTTACGCATTGAGAACGACCAGGATGATAAGTTGATTTCAGATCTAATTTTTATGGCAACTGATTACGCTGAATGGCATATGGAAAAGTCACTGGTGAAACAAACATGGCAAGTTTCATATGAAGATTATGTACCTCGTAGGATCTATTTAAGCTATGGCCCTGTGAGTAAGATAGTATTGGCTACTGCAATGATGTCTAAAAATCAAGAGAAGAGTACACTTAAGTATTATTTTAGTGATGTAGGGGGCTATGTTGAGTTTTTCAATTGTTTGAATGCAATAAGAGTTGATGTTGTATACGAAGCTGGTTATGACAATGTTCCTGAGCAGATAAAACTAGGTATTATGCGGCATGTTTCTGCTCTTTACAAAAACGTGAATCGGAGGTAAGTAGCCATTTATCTGAAGTGAAGAAGGTATATTCTCCATTTCGCGAACCAAAGGTTGTTTTGTAGCTCTTTCTGGTCATTCAAACTGGGCTACTACGTCATACCGTTACGGATAGATCTCGCTAACAAGCAGCGGGATGACGAGGTATAAACCTTATCGTCATACCGCCGCGGTATCTCAGCCGCTAACACGTAGCGGAATGACAGCAGTCCTACGTCATACCGTCACGGATAGATCCCGCTAACAAGTAGCGGGATGACGAGGTATAAACCTTATCGTCATACCGCGATTCATTCGCGGTATCTCTTAACATAGATCCCGCTAACAAGCAGCGGGATGACGAGTTTCTATATATCTTTCGAGGGTTAATTATGAAAAAAATTCAAGCTATAAACGAGTTGTACAGTAGCATTTATGAAGCACTAAAAGCAAACTCTGATTTAAGGAAATATGTTACTAACATTTATGACTACTTACCTAAACAGGTCACCATTCCTTACCTGAGATTGTGTGTAGTGAATTATAATAACCTGCATATGCTGTCCAATTTTGCTACAAAGGCAAGATTTTCATGCGACATATATACTTATCATATAGACAGTATGTTTGCCATTATAAGGCATATTAACTTGATACTTAAGAGCATTGAAGGTTTTAATAATGAGGCCATTTTAGAAAGTAATTGTGCTATGGATCAGCACGATGAAATTTTACATTCAACAATTAATTTTGATATTTTAATAAAAGGAGGTGATAATGAGCAAATTACAGCTAAAAATTAAAGATCATGACAATAATTTTATTGTGTTAAATAATATAAGAAACCTAAGGTTTACTTTGCGTAATAACAGAGAAGAGGTGAAAGATATTTCTTCTTTTGGCTGGAGGAAAGTGCTCGATTGTGCTGGAAGCAGACACATTACGATAAAAATTAATGGAATTTTAGACTCTGTATTAGCTGATGAATTATTACGTAATTCTGCTATGCTAAACTCTAATAATGATTATGAAATTAGTTTTAATGCTAAGGAAAAGATAAGGCTTAGGTGTTCAGTTGAATTGTATGAGAGGTATTATGATCCTGTTACTTTTGACAGCTTTACTGTAGTTTTAAATAGTGCTGAAGTTGTAAACGCTTTTCATTAATGTTAATTTAATTTTTTCATATACAATAATAACTGGTGAGAATTTTAACTAAATTAAAAAAAATCATGAATGACGAAAACCTTTTCGAGGAAGACGGTGATAATATTGAAGAAAATAACGATGATAAAAGAGAGAGAAGTTTAGAAAATGAAAATCAGCAAAATCAAGAAGAACAACACAAAGAGGAAGATAAGCAATACATAATACAGTATATTCAAGACTATTTGAAAGTTTTTGAGGATATTCTAAATCAGATCGACGAAGGAATTGATAATTCGGATAGTTACGAAAGGACTATGCAAATAAAGCGAAGCATAGACAGGCTCATAGAGACTTTATATAGTCAGGCTGCGTCCGAAGATATTGATGCAGAATTTGAAACTACCAAACACACTCGCGATAAATCAGAATCTATGAAAAGAGTTAGAGAGAAGAGAAGAAAGCAAGTGATAGAAGAAGTATTAAGTAGCATGTTTGCCCAGCAACAAAAGGAGCTAATGAACGCTAAACACTTAAGTCATGGACATGAAACAGCAAAAGATGGGGATGTCCACGAAGCAAAGGAAAAAGTGAAGTCTTCAATCAGGGGAGTGTTGTTTTCGGTGATTGCTCATAGGATGGATCCAAGAAGGAGGGCAGGGGAAACTGCTGACGGTAACGAAAAGCAAGCTCATATATATGGCAGGGAAGCAGTTGGTGAAGCTTTAGGTGCATTGTTAAAAACGTTTTTAACAGCAGTTATTGCCGTTGTGCGTGAAATTGCTAAGCCACTTCAGAAACCGGAAACATCTTTTGCAAAACAAGTTGAAGAAAGCAGAAACGCAGATTCACAAAAGGGTCGATCTGTGTAGATTTCTCCTTGTAATAATCTTTCGATTCTACTGTCTGTTAATTCAAATTAGGGTTATAAAATTTTAGAAGCCAGCTCTTATATAACCAATTTATAGCAAGAAATTACGATGCAAAAATCAGCGTCCGTTAGAAAATAAACATAACACAGGGTGATAGAGTTGCCCCTATCCATAAGCGTCAGTTAAGCTCAAAATTGTAAGCTTAAAATATGGTTGAATAATTATTAATAATAGTATATAATTATTAACGTTTTTCAGGCATTTTTGTTATGGGTGCGCCAAGTAAGCGTTTAGAATACAGTTGGTGAAAATCCAACTTAGGCAAAGTCTAGCCAACAGCCTAGAACAGACCATTATGCTGCGTGAGGTAACGAGCGTAGTAAAGCTAATGGAATGGACAATATAGGGTGCAATGAAAAGTGACCTTACCCAGAAAAAGTGGAGAGAAAGTGTGGAATGTTTTTTACAAAAAGAATGATGCATCAAATTGTTCTGGAATGCAATAGTTAATAGTGACGTTGTTTGTTATAAAAAATTTCTATGTATTCAAATATTGCAGTTCTAGTTTGTTGAGCAGAGTGTTGTGAAGTATCAATAAGTATTTCTCTTTTCAATGAGCTAAAGAAGCTTTCTGCAACAGAATTGTCGTAACAACAGCCTTTATTACTCATCTATATTCTTTACAGCTAAGAGATATTGATACCCTTGCGCAGTATATTGTGAACCTTGGTCACTGTGCAGCAGTAGATTTTTAACAGGTTTACGCCTATTAATGGCCATTAATAAAGAGTTCATAACCAATTGTTTATTTATTGCACTACTCATTAACTACCATACGTGAGAATTATTGCTGCCAAATATAGCCATCCCTCCTTGGTTTTGATGTAAGTAATCCCATACTTTATTTGGTTGATCAACAATAAAGTTTTGATCTAGTATATTGGGAGCTACAGCTCTATTATCTGTTTGTTGTTTTTTAATTTTAAACTTTCTTCTCAGTATAGCCCTGATGTCATTTTTCTGCATAATACTTTGCACCGTTTTCAAATTGCAACTTTTACCCAAAGCCTTCAATTCAGCATGAATTTTAGGAGCTCCATATCTACATTTAGAAACTTGATATATTTTTTGAATAGCTGCGAGTAGCTCTTTATTTGCTGATTCTCTACTGCTTATTTTTCTTGTGGTCCACTTATAGTAGCCACTAGCAGAAAATCCTACATAATTCCTGTACTTTATAGCAGTTACTATATAAAAAAATATTTTACTCTTTTTGACTGGCCAGGGCTTTTTTTTAAATGTCTCTTTCCCTTGTTACTCTTGCTTTGTAAATCAAACCTCTCTTTGTCATAAGGTGCTACATCTGGAAATGCATTTGCCGCCGACTTTTTTTCGTTGTGTTTCTTTATCCATTTTCCTAATAAACCACCCTTTATTCCTAAATCCTTTGCTGTTTTTGTAATTGTTTGACCTACCTTTCTTTGTTCATTTGCCAGCTTAACAGCTTCCAATTTGAACTCTGCCGTATATTCTCTTGCCATTTCTAATCCTCCAAAATTTTATTTTACCCAAAAAAACTCTTTTCTTTCTCTCCACTTTTTCTGGGTAAGGTCAGTTTACTGGCCTCTCCATGAGTGAGATTGAAAAATTAAGTGTGAACGGTTACCTTGGATGACAGAAAAGAGTGTTGGAAGGAGGCAATATTAAAAACTTAATTTCAGTCCAGCCAAGAGCACATAACCAGAGTTGTTATTTTCTGTTTTAGGTTCTTTGGTACTAAATTTTACAATATCGAAATAGTATGAAGTACCTAAAAAAAGAGAATTTTCAAGGCTTAAAGCATATGATGTTAACTCGTTTGTACCTTCGCCTGCAATATCCCTACCACTACTAAAATATGTTAAGCTTGATTTGTAAGAATCAGAATGGTAAGCGATACCTGCATTCATATAATACGTATTATTTATTTCAGGATTACGCCTCTCACCAGATTCACCACCATTACCATACGAAAAAATGCAATCAAGATCGAACAATTTTAGCTTCAAACCAAAATTCCAGTGCAGTAATTGATTGCGACATTCATAATTTTTAGAAGTTCCATCTGAGCAACCAGTTAAATTTTCTCTTGCAAATTCACCAGTCAAAGCAGTAGTAAAACCTATATCATTTGACAAGCTGTTTTTATAGGAAAGGCCAGCAGCAATTAAATTGCTGTACTGTAAGTTATTTTTTCCTGGAACATAACTGAATCCGAGTTGAAAGTTATAGATTTCAGGGGAGATGTAGTTAATTGATGATTGTTTTAACCCTAGTTCGAGTTCATTATAATCGCTATAAATATTGGGCTTGACCCAGAACACCTTGTCTTGATTATATCCAGGGTCACCATCTTTTTTATGATCACCGCGCAAATTTGCATAGTTTGTCCAATGACCATTTACTCCTCCAGCAGCTGCATAAATTTTTGAAGTGTTAATTAACATGCTCTGACCAACTAAACTTCTTTTACCATATTCAATTGATCCAAGTTCCTGGTTTTTTATGATAAAATACCATTCCTCCATGTCTAACTTTTCTATGTCTAACGCTTTTAGGTTTGCAATACCAGAAACCCCTGCCTTAACATTAACCCCCATTTGAGTATTTGGATAAACTTGCTGTAAATAAAGAAAGCGCAAGTATGAATAACTTGAAGTTTTATCCTTAGGCTTAGCATTGAAAGAATCTCTGTTGAAGGCGTAGCCGAATCTCAAATCTATTTTTCCGTCTAGTTCTGCATAAAATATTTCCTTATCCAAAATTGTTTTAGAGCTAGCACTATTCTGCAAAAACAATGATGAAAGCAGTGCTACCAGGTAGTACTTTAACTTCATAAATAAACTTAAATCTTTATAAAAATTTAAGTTTAAACTCAATATAAATAAAAAACAACTTTTCAGAAGGCACCGCTGGTAGATTTTGCTGCCTGTTTTTGAGCTATATTCCCATAAATTATTGATACACTTGGTAATTTTCGCTTTAATAACTGCTTATTAATGGCAGAATGTATACGATTAATTATTTTAGATATACTTTTTACATCGCAGTTAATCAAAACAAAAAGCACTTTATTCTCATCAATATACCCTAGAAAATCATCACTACGGCAATTTTTATAAAAATGTTCTATGATAACTTTCAGTGCATTATTTGTCTCACTACAGCTACTATTTAAGCCAATCACTCCTATAGCTGCATTAATTTGATGTTGAAAGGCAAAATTTAATATAACGTATAACTCTAGAATAGTGGACTCATTGCCCGGTATATCGAATAAGTCATGGTTTTTATATTTTTTACCCATTAGATATTTATCTCTAAAGATTCCTAGTTTATGGGACAAACTGATATCACGTATTAATAGCTCATAATTTATTTTATTACTGGCAAATTGTGCAGTGCGGAAAACTTTTACTTTTGTCCTGATATCTTCTCCCTTAGCATCAATTAAGGAAAAATCTATCACTTTAGGTAGTATATCAAGTAAATCGTGTCCATTTTCGGTATACTCTAAATAATTCTTCACGTTGTCAGCTGCTCTTGTGCTTAAGATATTAATTAATGGCTTATTAAGCAAATTCTTCTCTTCATATTTTAACAAATCCCTTGCAACTTGATTGAGCCCTAAAATTAACACGTTTTTTTTCTTATTATCCTGACAAACAGATACCACAGCATCATCTTTTCTTCTTGCAGTTATGAAATCATCCATACTTTCATTCTATACAGCGTATTTATAAGTATAATAAGATTATATTAAGATTTACTTACTTATTAATATGCTTAATTGGATATAGGCAGAATGTCATATGGAATGGCTTTGTTGTAGAAGAATCAAGATTACTGTTTATAGACTTCAAGTTACTGCAAAAAATATTTTAAAACATAGTGATATCTTGACTTTACCTAGTTAATATTCCAAATTATAAAAAAACAGATAGTTCTATGACGACAAGTCTATTACAAGGCAAAAAGGGATTAATAACCGGAATAATAAATAAGAGATCAATAGCATACGGTATAGCAAAAACTCTCTCAGAGCACGGAGCAGAACTTGCAATCACCTACCAGAATGAAATAATAAAAGAAAAACTATCACCAATAGCAGATGAACTAAATGTGGAGCTAATATTACACTGCGACGTTTCAAATGAAAAAATCATAGATAACGCTTTCGAAATAATAGAGAAAAAATGGGGTACTCTTGACTTTTTGGTGCATGCAATAGCATTCTCCGATAAAAATGAGTTAGATGGTAAATATGTCAATACTTCACTGGATAACTTCCTCAATGCAATGCATATATCGTGCTATTCTTTTACTGCTTTAGCGCAAAGGGCTGAAAAAATGATGTCAAATGGTGGTAGTTTACTTACTTTATCTTATTATGGCGCTGAAAAAGTTATGCCAAATTATAACGTTATGGGTTTATGTAAAGCGGCACTTGAAGCAAGTGTAAAATATATAGCATGTGATCTCGGGCCACAAAATATCAGAGTAAATGCAATTTCCGCTGGTCCAATCAGAACTTTAGCATCTTCTGGAATAAGCGATTTTCACTCCATATCAGAATGGAATAGAAATAACTCTCCGCTCAGACGCAATGTTACAATAGAGGATGTTGGCAAGGCAGCGTTATACTTATTAAGCGACTTAAGTAGTGGCACTACTGGAGAAATTTTGCATGTTGATTCAGGATATAACGTTGTGGGAATGAAGGTGGTTGACTGAGATCTAAATCCTTAATTCAAAGCGCTAGTTCCTTCGGGTTCATACACAACTCTATCAGGAGTTTTGTGACTGTGATTGCAGAAAACATCGAACATAAAATTCCTATTGATAGAGTGACAGAAAAGCCTCTTATTGCTCCACTGCCAATAATGAACATTATTCCTGCAGCAATTAATGTAGTGATATTTGAATCCAGTATTGTCTTTATAGCGTTTTTAAACCCTTCTTCAATAGCACGTTCCACTCTCTTGCCAGATTTGATTTCCTCACGAATTCGCTCAAATATTAAAACATTTGCATCCACCGCCATACCAACAGTAAGTGCAATACCGGCAATTCCAGGTAAAGTTAGAGTTGCTTCAAGCAGAGTGAGAATTGATAATATAAGAACTACATTAGAAAAAAGTGCAACAGAGGCCAATACACCTAATTTGCCGTAAGTGATGATTATAAATAAAGCCACTGCTATAATAGAGATTGTTGCTGCCATTTCCCCTGCCTTTATTGATTCTTCTCCAAGACTTGGGCCAATGTTTTTTTCTTCAATTATTTTAAGTGGTGCTGGCAGTGCTCCAGATTTTAAAAGTATTGCAAGTTCGCTTGCTTGTTTTTCAGTGAAATTACCGCTAATTTCTCCCTCTCCATTTAAAATTGGCTCACGTATTGTAGGTACTGTTAAAACTGTGTTATCCAGAACAATTGCAAAAGGCTTTCCTACATTTTCTTTAGTGATTTTCGCGAATCTTTTACTCGCTATACTGTCAAATTTAAAATGCACTGTCGGTTTACCTAAATTGCCGAATCTAACTGATGCGTTAACCAGCGAATCACCACCTATTTCAGTTTTGCGGAATATTGGATAAGAATTACCTAAAGAATCCTTGAGCATGACAGTGGTTTCATGGTCTATATCCTGCACCTTGGCTATGTTAGTGTTTGCCAAATGAAAAGCTAGCTTAGCAGTTTTGCCAAGCAGAGATTTTATCTGCTTGGTATCTTCTACTCCAGGCACCTGCACTAATATTTTATTCTGCCCTTGTTTTTGAACGCTGACTTCCTTTGTGCCAAGTTTGTCCAAACGGCGCTGGACATTGTTTATTGATTCTGCAGCTACTTCACTGATCAAAGAATTTTTATAATGTGGTTTATACGAAATGAGAATCGAAGAATCTTTTCTATTTAGCTCTAAATTTGGATTTATCGTATTAATCAACACAGATGCTTTTTTATAATCATCAATACTATTTAAAGTTATAACGCTATTTTGTACGTTAGATTCAATATTTTTTGTTAGCAATGTCTCTTTTATTTCGTTAGCTAGCATGCTTAGCTTTTCCTTAAAATAGAAGTCTAAGTCTATGTTTAAAAGCAAAGATGCCCCTCCTTTCAGGTCAAGGCCTAAGTTTATTCTTTTTTTCGAAATAAAAAGCTTATTATCAAAGAAATTTGGCAGTGTTATGTATAAAGCAAATAAACAGATGCATAATACTGAAAAAGATTTGACTATAAGTCTGTTATACATAAGTTGTAGGTTTAAAATTGTAATAATTGATTGTAAGTTAAAAATAGATTTTTGTAAAATTCTCTATTTGACCTTACCCAGAAAAAGTAGAGAGAAAGTTAAGACGTTTTTATCATGAGAATAAATTGTGCAGGAATGCAATAGTTAATAGTAGAATGTCTACGTTATTTGTTATAAAAGATTTCTATGTATTCAAATATGGCAGTTCTGGTTTGTTGAGCGAGAAGTATCAATAAGCAGCTCCCTTTTAAGTGAACTTTTCTGCAACAGAGTTATCGTAACAACAGCCCTTATGGCTCATGCTGGAAATGATGTTTTTTGTATTCAATAGAAATTGGTAATTTTGAGAGGTATACTGTGACCCTTGATCGCTATGTAACAGCAGATTTTTATCGGGTTTGCGTTTATCAACGGCCATCAATAAAGAATCTATAACTAATTATCATGTTACTCATTAACCACCATGCGTGAATATAGGTCAATTATTGCCGCCAACAACCTTCTTTAGTTTTTATGTAGGTAATCCCAAACTTTATTTGGCTGATCAGTAGTAAAATTTTGATCCAATGTGTTCGGAGCCACAACTCGGTTGCTTATTTGCTGTTTTTTATTTTTGAACCTTCGTCTAAACTTGGCTTTAATGCCATTTTCTTGCATAACACTTTGTACTGTTTTAATTTTTGCCTAAAGCTTTTAATTCAGCGTGAATTTTAGGGGCTCCATATCTGCATTTAGAAGCTTGATGTATTTTTTGAATATCTGCTAGAAGCCCTTCTTTTGCTAATTCTTTACTGCTTTTTTCCTTAGCAACCCATACCACCAGTACAAAACCCTACATAGTTCCTGTGTTTTATAGCAATTTCTATATAAAAGAATACTTTACTCTTTTTCTTTGCCCAGGGCTTTTTTTAAGATGTCTCTTTCTCTTATTAGCTCTTTTTTTAGATCAAATCTTTCTTTGTCATAAGGAGCCTTTGCCTGGAAATGCGTATGCTCCAGACATTTTTCCATTATATTTTCTTACTTAACATACTGCCATCTATACCTAGATCTTTTGCTATTTTTGTACTTGCTTGACCTGTTTCTTTAACCAGCTTAACAGCTTCTAATTTGAATTCTGCTGTATATTCTCTTCTATTTGTCATATTTTGAAAAAACGTTTTATTTTACTCCAAAAACGTTTTAACTTTCTCTCTACTTTTTCTGGACTACTCCGAATCAGTTGACAAATTGGACGTTTGATAAGCATAATTTGGAGCTTCTTGTGTAATGACTATATCATGAGCGTGACTCTCTCTTAATCCTGATGCAGTAATAGTAACAAATTTACAATTTTTTTTCATCTCTTCTATATTCCTATTACCAGTATACCCCATTGCAGCTTGCAATCCGCCAATCAATTGATGGATTACTCCTGAAGCTGGACCTTTGAATGGAACTCTTCCTTCCACTCCTTGTGGAACTAATTTGAGTTTTGAATCTTTATCTTGAAAATAACGGCTAGCTGAACCTCGTTTCATTGCACTAATAGATCCCATTCCTCGATAGCCTTTATATGCTCTGCCCTTATACATAATAATCTCACCTGGGCTTTCGTCAGTGCCAGCAAAAATCGAACCAATCATCACAGAGTCAGCACCAGCTGCAATAGCTTTTGCAACATCTCCTGAGTATTTTACCCCACCATCAGCAATTAGTCTGACGTTTCTTGCTCTACACGCCTCTGCAACATTCTTGATTGCAGAGAATTGTGGCACACCAACACCTGTAACTATTCTGGTTGTACAGATTGATCCTGGTCCTATTCCAACCTTCACTGCATCAACACCCGCATCAATCAACGCTTCAGCAGCCTCCTTTGTTGCAATGTTTCCGCCAATTAATTGCGTATTAGGATACATCTTTTTTATTTCCCTAATGGTATTGATAACGTTTTCGGAATGACCGTGAGCAGTATCCACAACAACTACATCAACTTCTTCTCCGATCAAAGCTTCACATCTGTCTATACCATCTTTTTTACCAGTGCCAATTGCAGCGGCAACTCTGAGACGCCCTTTACTGTCTTTACATGAATTTGGGTATCTATTGTATTTTTCAATGTCTTTAACCGTAATTAAACCTATACAACAAGAATTTTCATCTACGACCAAAAGCTTTTCTATTCTATTTTCATGCAACAATTTCATTGCTGAGGCACTATTCACTCCCTGCTCCCGCACTGTCACTAACTTATCTTTTGTCATCACTTCGGAAACTTTTACATTCATGTTCTGGTCTTCAATAAATCTCATATCTCGGTTAGTTAAAATTCCAACTAACTTGCGTTGATCGACTACAGGAATGCCAGAATAATTGTGCTCTCTCATTAATGAAATTGCTTCCGCAACTGTTTTATCCTGTGAAATCGTAATTGGGTTATACACGATCCAACTTTCATATTTTTTCACCCTTCTCACTTCTAAAACTTGTTCATCTATTGATAAATTCTTATGTATGCAACCTATCCCTCCATGTTGGGCAATAGCTATTGCAAAGCCCGATTCAGTAACAGTATCCATTGCAGAGGATATGAGAGGGATATTTAGTTCTATACTATTTGTTAAATAAGTTTTTGTATCTGCATCGCAAGGCAATATATTAGAATAGGCTGGCAAAAGAAGTATATCGTCAAACGAATAACAAGCTTCCATTTTTTTCATAGGCTTTATTTAAAGCTTATACGCCAATTAATTAAATTGCAATAGGCAAAATTAGCTAGGAGCCTTTAATTGTATAGCTCTAACTGTTTTTAGGAGATAGAAAAGCTATATAGTTGCTAATACATTTTATTGCACAATAAGCATTCTACATTATTTGCCAGCAAACAGAACTGCTCAATAGTTAAGTTTTCTGGACGTTCATTTCCACTCAATTTAGCGTTTTCAAGGACAGTTTCAGCGTGGTTCGTTATATTTTGCAAGCTATTTCTCAGCATCTTTCTTCTTTGAGCAAAAACAGCACGTATTAATTTTATTAAGGTTTCCAAGTTTACTACAAACTTTGGGGTAGGCAAAGGATTTACTGTAATTACTGAAGAATGTATTTTTGGTCTTGGAAAAAACTCTTTAGGTTCAATATCAAATTCCTTTTTTATATCGCATAGTAACTGGCTTAGCACTGATAGAGGACCATAATCTTTAGAATTGGGTCTTGCTGTAATGCGATCTGCTACCTCTTTTTGAAACATTAATGTCAAACTCGTAAAAAATTTTATACTATCTAACCACTTTAAAAATAACGCTACCGAGATATTGTAAGGCAAGTTAGCAATAACTTTAACTGGGCGCTCTATCAGCTCTTCTTCTATAATATGCAGTGCATCCGCTTCTATAATTCTATACTTTCCTTGATGCTCATTTAGCAGTTGGTCATGGTGTTTTACTAAATCTCTATCTTTTTCTATAGAAAGTAGAGACTTTGGATTATGCACCAATATTTCTCTTGTTAATGCACCATATCCAGGACCAATTTCAATGACATTAAAATTTTCCAGACTACCAGCTAAAGCGACGATTTTTTTTGTTATCTCACTCGATAAAATAAAATTTTGCCCTAGACTCTTTTTTGGCTTCAGTAAAAATTTTTTCATATTATTTTCATTATACAGTATTTTAAAAATTAGTTGACGAAAATTCATTGATAATTGTATATTATTAATGTGTTTAACGCCGGCTTAGCTCAATTGGTAGAGCAACTGACTTGTAATCAGTAGGTTGTCAGTTCAAGTCCGACAGCCGGCACTCTCGCCCATATAAGTAAAGTTGATGTCCTTTTTAATAGTAGCAAATTGGAAAATGAATGGAATGCGTTCTTCATTTGTTGACTTTATAGGCAAACTTAACAACAAGAGCAACGAAATTACCTCTAAGCTAGTGATTTGCCCTCCTTTTACGTCATTTCCAAGCAGTATAGAGTTGAACAATAATATTGATATAGGAGCACAGAATTGCCATCATAAAAAGTTCGGTTCTTACACAGGTGAAATTAGTGCAGAAATGTTAAAAGAACTAGGGTGTACTTACGTAATGCTTGGGCATTCTGAAAGGGCTAATGAAAAAGATAGTGAAATAAAACTTAAGTCGGAAATAGCAATAGAATCAGGCTTACACCCAATTATCTGTGTGGGTGAAAATTCAGAAGATTATAAGAATGAAAAAACAAAAGAAGTAATAGAATATCAATGCAAAAACCGTTTGCCAACACACGGTGAATATACCGTAGCATATGAGCCAATATGGGCAATAGGCACAGGTCATGTGCCAAATAATGATGCAATTGCTAAGGTGATAGAGGTAATAAAATTGTGTACTAGTAAAAAACACATTATATATGGTGGTTCAGTCAGTTCAGAAAATATAGAAAATTTGCTCAGTATCTCAAATTTATCAGGAGTTTTAATTGGCAGTGCAAGCTTAGATTTCGATCACTTTTATAAAATTATACAACAAGTTGAAAAAAAGTTTTCTCTTATCAATTCTAAAATCAGCAACTAAGAATCCTATAACAAATGGCATCATTTCAGTGTCAAGCATATGTCTGTACGAGCATCTAGTATAGCTAAAGTAATCTAGAAAATTAACGATATTTTATTCCCCGGTGAACGCTCTATTTTGTTTTCCAACTCTAGTTCTAAAAGAGCCATTAGAGCTATGTTGGTAGAAAGTCCGCTTGCTAATATAAGTTCATCTATATCAACAGGTACAGAGTTAATATGATCAACTATAACAGATTTTGCCTGTTGTAATTTTTCTTGTTTTTGGTTAACAAAATGGTGCTCAACATCAAATAGGTTTTTTTGCTGCGGAGGTAAACTAAACCTAATACTCTCTATTATGTCATCAGCGGATTCGATAAGCTTAGCACCGTTTTTAATTAAATAATTACTACCACTACAGCGTGAATCTAAAGGGAAACCAGAAACTGCAAACACCTCTCTCCCTTGATTTAAAGCAAAATCTGCTGTTATTAGAGAGCCAGAACGTTTCGATGCTTCAATCACTGCAACACCTAGCGATAGGCCAGATATAATTCGATTCCTTTGAGGAAAATACTGAGGCTTTGGTTTAGTAGCAAATGGAAGCTCAGTAATTACTAACCCACCGTTCCCAGTGATTTTTTTGTATAGATCAAAATTCTCTTTTGGATACACCACATCAATTCCGCTTGCTGTAACAGCAATAGTGGGATGATTTTTGTATATTACACTGTTTGCTGCAGTATCAATTCCTCTTGCAAGTCCAGAAACGATAATAAAACCAGCTTCGCTTAAATCAAGTGCCAACTTATTGGCAAAATTTCTTCCATTCATTGAAGAGTTACGCCCACCGATTATTGCAATTATCTCACGGCTTAATAATGATATATCACCAAGCGCAGTTATTACAGGAGGACAACTAGGGATATTTCTTAAAAGATCAGGGTAATCTGGGTCACATGCGGGTATAATTTTAGCTCCAATTCTTTCTGCATTATTGATTTCTTCTCGTGCATCTTGAATGCCATACACCTTATCATTAGCCACCTTATTGAGATATTTTAGCACCTCATCTAGCGATCCGTGTGTTCTTAGTATACTAAAAAACTTTATTGGTCCTATGGTTCTAGCCAGGCTTAACCATACTTCTAATTCTTTGTTGTTCAATTTATTTATCTTCATAAAAAGCTTGAATTTCTTATCAATTTAGTGTACCCAAGATAATGCAAATATACAGTGTTTTATGACGCATTTTGTTACAGATAAATGCATAAAATGTAAATATACAGACTGCGTGGAAGTATGTCCCGTTGACTGCTTCTATGAAGGCAAAAACATGCTCGTGATTAACCCAGATGAATGTATTGATTGCGGAGTGTGCATACCTGAGTGTCCAGTAGATGCAATTGTAACTGATGATTCCATAAAAGATATTTTAGAACTAGATGAAGAGTTGCTGAGCAGCGAACAAAAAACTTTCAAGTTATTTTACGATATAAATGTAGAATACTCACAAAAGTGGCCAAATATCACAGCTAAAAAGCAACCCCTCTATACTGCAGAAGAGTATAAGGAAAAAAAGGATAAAACAGCCTATTTTGATGAAAATTTAGAATAATGCTACTGAAGGAAAAGAAACTTTTTGTATTTCAGGGTTGTTGTTTTTGGTTGCTGAAAATAGTTGCGTTATCTAAGTTGTTATGCTGATAAATTAGTATCGATTAATTTAAGGATTAAGGAAAAAGGCTTATTGACTTTTGAAATATTTGATTATAAAACTAGCTGTTAGCATTAAATCTTGGGGGTAAGTTATGAGTATAAATAAAAGAGAAACCATTAAAGATTGAAGGGTTACTTTTTCAAGCGAACGGTAATCTTGAAAAAGCATGTGATCTATTATCAACAGTAGAGTTAACCGAAGATGATATTAAAATATTGCTGGAAGAGATGATAAAAGAGTATCATAGCTTGTTTGAAAAGATTTCTTGGAGTTGTGGAATTACTGCAGGCAGTGCACAAGATGCCAACGCAAGCAGCTTCAACGAAGTTTTTAAGCTAGGTTCAAAAGAGTTAGCATTGGCAATGACGTCAGATCTCAGAAAGTCTTATGATCAAGAATTATTTAAGAAATATAAAAAAGAAGAAATGTCTTATCCTGAAGGAGAAGGAGTACAATTTATTAGAGAATTGAGAGTTCTAAGTAGAATACTTACTATATCTTTAATAAGGAAACTTGATGAAGTTTACAAGTTTACTCCAGAAGAAATTGAGCGTTTGAAGGAATATATGTTAGTTAGCAACTATGATATAAGCAAAAGTCTTTCTGATATAGACAAATATATGCATGCACTATCTGCCTTAATTAGAAACTCTTCACTTGATACAAAAAAGATATTTGAGCTAAATAATCGAATGATAATACACACTACAGCCTTAATTGATTTAGTAACTAGTGGAGTAGTGAAAAAAGAAGAAGCAAAAGAACAATCTGCTGAGGATTTAGAAAAGCTTATCTGTGAACAGTATAAAGGTGCAGCAAACACGCCACTACCGTTGCAGAGCACGCTATTTGAAGTGGATAAAAAAAGTGCTTGAAGAAAGTTTATAGTTAGCCAAAGTAGGTATTTAATAAGCTTAATGTAACCATTATGTATGCTATATAGCAAAACATAGAATGCTTATGATTCCAACTATAGCAATTTTAAGTGGTGGATTTTCTTGTGAGAGAGAAATATCGCTTATGAGCGGAAAAGCAGTGAAGAAGGCGCTCGATAGCCTTTCATATAATGCAATAGAAATAGATGTTGACAGCAATATTGCTGAAAAGCTTAAAAAAATTAATCCGGGCCTTGCTTTTATCGCTCTGCATGGACCTTATGGTGAAGATGGCTGCATTCAAGGTTTATTGGAAATCTTAGGTATAAAATATACACACTCAGGAGTTATGGCTTCTGCCGTTGCTATAAATAAAGTGATGTCAAAGCATATATTTCGATCCCTTAATATCGACACTCCAAAAGGTTATGTAATTAGCCGAGAAGATGTACTAAAAAATAATATTAAAATCGATTATCCGTACGTCTTAAAACCAATTAATGAAGGTTCAAGTATTGGAGTGTACATAATTTTCTCGCACGAGGATTACTTAGAACTGAAAAATAATAGTTCTACTATAATGGAAAAGATGATCGTAGAAGAATACATACCGGGCATAGAGTTACATACTGCTGTATTGCTGGATGAAGCAATTGGCACTATAGAAGTACGACCAAAAAATAAATTCTATGATTATGAAGCAAAGTATACAGATGGATTTGCAGAACATATATTTCCTGCTAAAATTCCTGACAATATATATAAAATGACCTTGGAACACGCACTGAAAATACATCAATTTTTAGGATGCAAAACTATTTCCCGCTCAGATTTCCGTTATAATCCCAAAAATAACACTTTAAAAATGCTTGAGATTAATACACATCCTGGCTTTACTGAGTTATCGTTAGTGCCAGAAATTGCAAAATTGGCAAAAGGAATCAATTTTAATGAATTAGTTAAAATTATTATTGAAGATAGTTTGCAGCACAAAAATATTAGGGATTTAAGTCATGTTGAGCAGTATTACTAGAAGCCAAAGGAGTTTTTTGCGTAAGTGTGCCTTGGTTGTTATCACAGCACTTTTTCTTACGCTAATACTTTACAGCTCACTTGATAAAATAATAAATCGATTTAATTACTACTTTACTTGGTACAATGACTGCCTATCTAGTTTATTACTCAGTAGTGGATTTTCAATCGACGAAGTAGTCGTGAGCGGCAATAAATTTACAAACAAAAAGGATATTCTAAGTTTGACAGATAGAACGCAACCTATCCTGTATATATCACTTTCAAAACTTGCCGGTAACATACAATCCGTAAGCAGATGGATAAAACACGTAAGAGTTCACAGAATTTTGCCCAATACTCTACACATTAATATAGATGAGCATAAACCGTTTGCTCTCTGGAAAGATAATAACAAAACCTCGGTAATTGATTTTGAAGGTAAAGTGATCGTAGATGACTATCTAGTAGATGATCTTGTTGTAATTACAGGACAAAACTCATTATCAAACCTAGAATTTGTTAAAGATGTGTTAGAGAGTAAAACTCAATTAAGTGACCACATTTCTTCTTTTGCTTATATAGGGAATAGAAGATGGAATATCATACTTGATAACGATTCCACAGTAAAACTGCCTGAAGATAACCCTTATAGTGCATGGGACTATTTAAACCACTTACACAATACAACTGATTTTACTTTCAGCGATTGGAGTATTATTGATATGCGTATTACTGATAAAATCTTTGTGAAGAGGTGATCTGCTGTAATCCAAGTAGCCCCTTTTCCTGTCATCCCAGTGCCCAGACACTGGAATCCCGCCGCGAACCGTCATACCGCGATTCATTCGCGGTATCTCTTAACATAGATCCCTTATTTAACCGCCATACCTTAACATAGATCCCGCTAACACGTAGCGGGATGACGAGGTTATCGTCATGTCACCGCGAACCGTCATATCGCCACGAACCGTCATACCGCGATTCATTCGCGGTATCTCTTAACATAGATCCCTTATTTAACCGCCATACCTTAACATAGATCCCGCTAACACGTAGCGGGATGACGAGGTTATCGTCATGTCACCGCGAACCGTCATACCGCCACGAACCGTCATACCGCGATTCATTCGCGGTATCTCTTAACATAGATCCCTTATTTAACCGCCATACCTTAACATAGATCCCGCTAACACGTAGCGGGATGACGAGGTTATCGTCATGTCACCGCGAACCGTCATACCGTCACGAACCGTCATACCGCGATTCATTCGCGGTATCTCTTAACATAGATCCCTTATTTAACCGCCATACCTTAACATAGATCCCGCTAACACGTAGCGGGATGACGAGGTTATCGTCATGTCACCGCGAACCGTCATACCGTCACGAACCGTCATACCGCGATTCATTCGCGGTATCTCTTAACATAGATCCCTTATTTAACCGCCATACCTTAACATAGATCCCGCTAACACGTAGCGGGATGACGAGGTTATCGTCATGTCACCGCGAACCGTCATACCGCGATTCATTCACGGTATCTCTTAACATAGATCCCTTATTTAACCGCCATACCTTAACATAGATCCCGCTAACACGTAGCGGGATGATGAGGTTATCGTCATGTCACCGCGAACCGTCATACCGTCACGAACCGTCATACCGCGATTCATTCACGGTATCTCTTAACATAGATCCCTTATTTAACCGCCATACCTTAACATAGATCCCGCTAACACGTAGCGGGATGACGAGGTTATCGTCATGTCACCGCGAACCGTCATACCGTCACGAACCGTCATACCGCGATTCATTCGCGGTATCTCAGCCGCTAACAAGAGATCCCGCTAACACGTAGCGGGATGACGGTTATCGTTTAGCTATAAATATTTAAGAAATTTACCAAACGAAAAAAAAGGCAAAAGAAGCCCCGTGGTTGGCTAATTACTTACATTATACTTTCAAGTATGGCGTTTTTTTATTCTAAACGCTTAATAACCGCGATTTAGCTGCTTTTTAATGCAACTAACCTTTAGTCATAAATGTTTAAGAAATTTACTAAACAGAAAAAAAGGCAAAAGAAACCCTAGGGTAGCTAGTTATTCACTATCCATTTTTTAAGTTGGCGTTTTTTTATGTTTTAAATGCTTTATAAGCGCATTTTAGCTTATATTAGGTAAAAACCTAGAAATTTTATAAAGACATAAGGTGCACATAGTGCAAAAAATTAAACATGAGACACCAGATACGTGAGTTTTTTTGTCATTTAATCTGTACAGAGAAGATAAATAAATAGCTTCAGTTTCATGATAAGGGGGCTGGCGAGGTTTGTCAAGGAATTTTTATGCAAGAGATCTATTGAAATGCCCCTGTAAAATTATACTATTAATTAGTACACTATAAATTTAAAATTATAGATATGTTAAGCAGATTGGTAATTTTGCTATTAGTTTTTATACTTCCTTTTTCTTCATACTCATA
Organism: Wolbachia endosymbiont of Aedes aegypti; assembly: GCF_021496215.1. Lineage (NCBI taxonomy): Bacteria > Pseudomonadati > Pseudomonadota > Alphaproteobacteria > Rickettsiales > Anaplasmataceae > Wolbachia > Wolbachia endosymbiont of Aedes aegypti. Next base: position 90,776 of record NZ_CP090902.1, read on the forward strand.
CCAGTTTAGAACCAAAGCAAAGCAAGCAGTAGTCTTAGATTTAGCTTCAGATTCATTCATTTTTGACCATAATTCTGATGAAAAAATGGCCCCATCTTCAATGAGCAAGCTAATGACTTTATATATAGCCTTCGATTATCTAAAAGCTGGAATAATACACATGGAGGATAAATTTCGAGTAAGTAGAAAAGCGTGGGAAAGGAGAGGCTCTTCTATGTTTTTGAAAGAAGGTCAATCCGTTACGGTGAGGGAATTACTTGAAGGAATTACAATAGTCTCAGGCAATGATGCCTGCATAACACTAGCCGAGGGCATTGCAGGATCAGAAGAGAATTTTGTGGCTGAAATGAATGAAGTTGCACAAAATTTGAATCTGAATGACAGTCATTTTGTCAACTCAAGCGGGTGGCCAGATGAAGATCATTTTATGAACGCAAAAGACTTGGTAATGCTGGCAAAAAGGATTTTCACCGATTTTCCTGAATATTATGATTTATTTTCCGAACAATATTTGACATATAATGAAATTGTACAAAAGAATAAAAATCTTCTACTTTTTCACGATATTGGGGTTGATGGCTTAAAAACCGGTTATACAAATGCTGGTGGTTACGGCATTGTAGCATCTGCAAAACGAAATGATAGGAGAATTTTTGCTGTCGTAAATGGTTTAAACACTGAGAAAGAGCGAATAGAAGAAGCAAAAAGATTGATACAATACTCCTTAAATCATTTTAACACTAAGAAAATATTCGTTAAAGACAGCGTAGTTGAGGAAGTAAATGTTCTCTATGGAAAAGATAGAAAAGTGCCTATTACAGTTGCAAACGATGTTACCATAACTTACAACCGCAAATTGCATGACCAAATTAAGGTGCGTATTGAATATAAAGATATGATACCTGCACCCATTAAAAAAGGTCAAGAAGTGGGCAAAGTTTTTGTAGAAATACCAGGTATTGAGCAACAAACTACACCACTTTATGCAGCAAATGACGTGCAGGAATTGAATTTCGTAGAAAAGTTTTTTAGGATGTTGTTTTAAGTTTGATATTAAAGCAATTCCGAAAGAGAGATCTATTGCACTTTAGTGTAGTTTTAACTAACAATTTCTGTTACAATACAAGATTGAAATGTTACGAAAATGTGCTGGTTGTATTTGTTGCTGTCTAGTATCCTAGAGATACTGTGGGCTGTAACGCTAAAGTTTAGTAACAGTTTTACTAAAGTTGTGCCTTCGATTGCAACATTGGTAATTATGATCATTAGCATTTACTTTTTATCTCTTGCAGCATGCTTTCTACCTATTAGGTTATGCTATGCAGTTTCCTCTGGAATATGCACAATTGGAATAACTATAATTGGTGCAACCACTTTCACAGAGAATATTAATTTATCTCAAGTTTTATGTATCGTTTTAATTGTAATAGGAAGCATAGGGCTAAAGCTCTCTATTTAAACCTAAAAATTTATGCATGAATTGGATATATTTACTCTTATCGTCACTAATTGAAGTGTTCTGGGTCATAACACTTAAGCATAGTTATGGATTTACTCATCTCGTACCATCAATAATTAGCATACTCTCCATGGCTCTTAGTACATATTTACTTTCGCTCGCTACACGTTCTATACCTATCGGAGTATGCTATGCAATTTGGACTGGAGTGGGCGCTATAGGAGCTTCGATACTTGGAGTTTACCTATTTGATGAACCAGTTAATTTATTCGAAGTAATATGCTTTATTTTAGTTACATTCGGGATTATAGGATTAAAATTGTTTGATACTGCAAAACAAACTGTTGATAAAATGGAATAAAAGATCCCACTGGGATGAAAGAAGCAGATACTCCATATTGTCATGCAAATTGGAATCCAGACTTTTTTCTATATAGCATGGTGAAGACGGGAAACCGTAACCGTTCACACAATGGCGTCAACTTAAGGAAAAATGTCAGAGATTGTGTATAAAATTTCTCTCCAAATTTTTTATCATTAAATTATCCAAAGAGTGCAAGGGACAGCACTTTTGTTTCTGTTTTATTTCAACAAAGAAGTCTAAAATGTGTCCTTTTTAGGTGAAATATGCAAAAAGGAAAAAACCTTATTCTACAAATTAAAAATATAATATACTCGAAAACTTTTCAGAAAATCCATTGTGTTGAGTTTTACACGAACAAGAAAACTTCCTTTTTCGACAGTATTTTCTATGATTTTAAAGTTAGTTAAAAAAAGTTTGGGAATAGAATGTGAACTTATGGAGCCATTGACATGTACCCTCAAAGCAAGCTTTTTCTAAAGCAAGATATAAGATTTGCCATACAGGCTTTCAAGAATTTAAGCATCCAAACAGCCTATCAGGATGAACCTGAGTTGGAGAGGCTATAGACTTATTGCAGCAGATGGTTCTGGTATGAGATTACCCAGCTCTGGGGAAATTGTATCCGAGTTTGAACCAAATGGAACAACAGGCACCATTGGCAATTTGTTTGTTGATTTGTGTACTTCGCTGATTTGCAGTGCTCGTCTTGCAGCTTGGAATATAGGTGAACAAACGTTGGCGGCAGAGCAATTACCCGAAGTTATCACTCAAATGCGTTTATTAAATCAAGAGAAATTATTATTTATCTATGATCGTCTTCAGTAAAATTCATTCAGCAGCATTATAATTTGGAAGTAGATTTTATTTTTCGCTTGCAAAAAAGAAATTATAGTAAGCTATGGGAACGCTGGCGAATTAGATTTTGATTTTATATTAGAAAATGAAAAGCTAAAAAATAAAATGAAAGGACAGAAAGTAAGAGTTATAGTGCTGACATTAGCCAACTGAGAAACAGAGTTTTTGACCGAGACTTTGGAGCAAAGCTTATGTGTTAAGGTGGCACATAGAGGAGTGCTATAAACGACTCAAAGTAGGAGCAGAGTTAGAGAATTTTTCTGGAGAGGCTGTATTACAAGAGTTTTGGGCAAACTTGGTCATGTGCAATATATTATCGCTTCATATATGTGATGCACAAGGGCCTTGGAACCCAGATCAAATTACTGAGTATCGTTTAAATTTTTCAGTTTTATTTAGTGTAATGAGACAGAAACTCTATCAGGTACTTATTGCGCCAAAAAACTTTCAAGCCCTTTTTAAGTATACGCGCTAAAGTTAAAATCCGACCGGGACAGCCGCAATAAAGTAGATAAGCCTAAACGCCATCATGTCTTTAGGAGAGTTTGCTAATGAAAGTTCTTAAGTTGACGCCATTGGCTGAACGGATACGATTTATTTCAGTGCATGAGCTGGTCCTTTTCGGGTTTTAGCGCTGTGTACATAACTGCACGAACGTCTAGTTTAGGGGTAAGAAAAATTAGGGCCCGCAAATTAATCCAAACACATAAGTGTAGTGTTACCACCAAATGCTGTAGTGTTAACACTTACAACTTTTTCTGTAGAAAAACGCTGTAAATAATGAGGACCACCAGCTTTTGGCCCAGTGCCAGATAGTCCTCTACCACCAAATGGTTGTATCCCAACTGCTGCACCTATCTGGTTACGGTTGATGTAGACATTTCCAACTGATATTTTTTTACTTATAGTTTCAATTTGACTTTGTATACGACTCTGCAAAGAAAACGTAAGCCCATATCCAGTACTATTTATATCACTTATAACTTCATTTAATTGTGACTTGTTAAAACGTATGATATGTAAAATAGGACCAAATACTTCTTGCTTTAATTGCGAAATTTTTTGTATCTCATAAATATATGGAGGAAAGAAATAACCATTATGAGAATTTGTATCCATGGGTACTTTAAATAACAGATTTGAATCTTCGTCCTCTGACATTTTTTGCGTATGTTGAGTTAGCATATCGATAGATGCTTTGTCAATTATTGGACCAATATCAGTACTAAGTTGTATTGGGTCACCAATCTTGAGTTCTTGCGCTGCACCGCATATCATTTTTATCTGCTTCTCTGCTATGTCCTCTTGAATAAACAGCACTCTAAGTGCAGAACAGCGTTGACCACTGCTACGAAACGCAGAAAGCAAAGCATCCATAGCCACTTGCTCTAAAAGAGCAGAGCTATCAACTATCATAGCATTGAGCCCTCCTGTTTCAGCAATAAGTGGCACAATAGGACCATCCCTATTTGCAAGCATTTTATTGATTATTTGAGCAGTTTGTGTTGAGCCAGTAAAAGCTACTCCGGCAATTCTATTGTCTGGAACTAATATTTTGCCTAAATATCCACCATCCCCAGGAATGAGGTGTAACACATTCTTTGGTATCCCAGCTTCATGTAGTATCTTAACAGCTTCGTAGGCAATAATCGGCGTTTGCTCTGCCGGTTTTGCCAGCACTGCATTACCTGCTGCAAGTGCAGCTGAGACCTGCCCAATGAAGATAGCGAGCGGAAAATTCCACGGTGATATGCATAAGAAAACTCCTCTGCCTTCAAAAAAGATGAAGTTATCTTCACCTGTTGGGCCCGGCAATTTTTTCCAGTCGCTCAGTTCATTTTTTGCTATCATTGCATAATAACGCAGAAAGTCGATTGCCTCTCTTACTTCTGCTATTGCATCGGATAAAATTTTTCCTGCTTCCACAATCAGAATGTAAATTAACTCTTTCATCCTTTCCTCAAGCAAATCTGCAGCTTTTTCAAGGCATTTAGCGCGCTCTTCTGCTGAAACATTCTGCCACTTAGCAAAAGCACTGTGTGCTATTTCAAGAGCGTTTAAAGCTTGATCGCTTGTTGCACTTGACACTTCTCCAATTACATTTTCCAAATGTGCAGGATTCACTACTTCGATAAATTCAGCATTATCAAATAGTGCTTTTCCATCAATTATTGGTCCAATTTGCCACTTTTTTTCACTAAAACCCTTTATATCATCTGCAAATTGTGAGACTATCACAGAATCACTAATATCCATCCCCAAGGAATTTTTTCTTTCTGGTCCCAAAATATCTTGTGGTAATGGAATGCCTGGATGAGGTTCATAATTAAAATTTATAGCTTTTTCCAGTGGATCTGAAATTAACTCATCGATTTTAACGTTAGGATCACTTATTTGATTAACAAACGAACTATTAGCTCCATTTTCAAGAAGGCGTCTTATAAGATAAGGCAACAAGTCACTATGTTCCCCAACGGGTGCGTAGACACGACAGCTAACATTTGTTGCAAGCTCTGACATTGCATAATCATATAAGTCTTTTGCCATTCCATGTAAGCGTTGAAATTCAAATCCAGGGTGGTTTTTATCAGCAAGTTCCATGATAGAAGCAAAAGTATAGACGTTATGAGTTCCAAAGCATGGGTAAAAGCTGTTTGGTTTACTCAAAAGTTTCTGTGCGCACACGAAGTAAGATACGTCAGTATAGCTTTTTCTTGTAAATACTGAGTAATCATTTAATCCCAATTCTTGCGTACGCTTGATTTCTGAATCCCAATATGCACCTTTTACAAGCCTCACCATAATTTTGTGCTTTGATCGGATAGCAACATCTTCAACAAAGTCAAGAACAGATAAAGCGCGCTTTTGATATGCTTGCACAGCCAAGCCAAGCCCTTCCCACTCAGAAAGTGATTCATCAAGCCGTAATTGTTCAAACAAGATTAAGGACATTTCAAGCCTTTCTGTTTCTTCTGCATCTATGCATAATGAAATGTTGTATTTTTTTGCTTCATGACAAAGCTCTAGCAGTTTAGCTCTCAACTCTTCAGCTATATTATCGAATTGACCAAATTCATAACGTGGATGTAACGCAGACAATTTGATTGAAACTCCATGCGATTTAAAACAATCATTTATTTCAGTGGATTCACCTATAGCTTTTATTGAGTGCATGTATGAATTAAAATACTCTTCTGCATCTTCAGCTGTGTGAGCAGTTTCGCCAAGCATATCAAAAGAGTATAAAAACTTACTATTGTCATCTAGTTTTGCATACCTTAAAGCTTCTTCTATGGTTTCTCCAACAACAAAATGATTACCAAGCATAGACATTGCTTGTTTTACTGCTTTGCGAATGATCGGTTCTCCTAAATTCTTAAGTAACTTAGAAATTGCGTAATAGAACTTCGAATCGCCTTCATTATCTCTCAATATACTGCTACCTATCATCAAGCTCCATGTGGAAGCATTGACAAACAACGAAGAAGAGTGCCCTAAATATTTATTCCATTCCTGATTGGCAATTTTATCTTTGATTATTTCGTCTATTGTATAATCATCTGGTATTCTAAGTAGTGATTCAGCAAGGCACATCAATGCTATTCCTTCATCATTGGAAAGCGAGTATTGCTGCATAAAGGAATCTACAATACTTAATTTATTGTGTTTGATTTTTTCAATAACTTGTTTTGCAATATTATAAATTCTATTTTTTGAATCAGCCGAAAGCTCTGCTTTTTCTACAAGATAACGTATATAACTCTTTTCATCAGTACGATAAAATCCTTGTAAACGTTTTCTGAGTTCATTAGGTTCTTGTATAGAGCTTATCATATATAATTATCTCCAAAAAATACTCCGACACCATATGTATGGTGAAATTATATCATAACTTTGCGCAGAGCAAATTGCTATTTACAAAGGGATCAGGGCTGGCTAAAAGAAGTCCATGCAATAACTTCACTAAATCAAAAAGATTGTGCAAGTATGTAGCTCAACACTCCACCACACATCAAGTATTTAGTCTCAGTTGCGGTTTGTACACAGCATTTGAGTTGAATTGATTGTTCAGAATTATCCTTTCCTTTGATGATACATTTTAGATTTCCACCTGGCACTATTTCACCTTTTATGCTTATTACCTTACTACCATCAAATATCTTTCTGGTTATTCCATTTTGGAATATAAGTGGAAGAACACCCATACCAACTAAGTTGGACCTATGTATACGCTCAAAGCTTTCTGCAATTACAACTTTAATCCCCAACAATAAAGTACCCTTTGCTGCCCAATCCCTACTTGAACCTGTGCCATACTCCTTTCCTGCCACAATGATGAGAGCTTCCTTGTAGCGCATCGCCGCATCAAAAATTGGCATAGTTTCTTGAGAAGGAATATATTTTGTATATCCACCTTCGGTGCTAACCATTTCATTTTTTATTCTAATGTTAGCAAAAGTCCCACGCATCATTACATTGTGATTACCACGGCGAGACCCGTATGAATTGAAATCCCGTGGTTCAATTCCAAGCCCTTTTAAATATAGACCGGCAGGACTACTCGAGGCAATATTTCCCGCAGGGGAAATATGATCAGTAGTTATGCTATCGCCAAACATTGCTAATATTTGTGCACCCTTTATATCGATTTTATTATTTTTAGGTGATAAGTTATCAAAATAAGGCGGATTTTGTATGTAAGTACTGTTTGCATCCCAATTATAGATTTCACTTTTTTCACACTTTATCTTCCGCCAATGTTCATCACCAGAAAAAACATCCTTATACTTTTGTATAAACATCTCACGTGTTACCACACTTTTAACACAATCTTCGATTTCATTGTTTGTTGGCCATATATCTTTGAGATAGACATCATTTCCATTCTTATCTTTGCATATTGAATCTTTTGTCAGATCAATTTGCACAGTACCAGCAAGTGCATATGCAACAACAAGTGGCGGAGATGCCAAGTAATTAGCTTTGACTAACGGATGAATTCTTCCTTCAAAGTTACGATTGCCAGATAAAACTGCAGCAACGGTTAAGTTTTTGTTTTTAATGCCATCTTCTATATCTTTATTAAGTGGACCAGAATTCCCAATGCAAGTTGTGCAACCATATCCAACTAGATTAAAACCCAAAGCATTTAGATCTACCTGCAATCCAGACTTTTCTAAATATTCTGTTACAACTTGTGACCCTGGAGCAAGAGAAGTTTTAACCCAAGGCTTTGATTTTAATCCAAGTTTAATTGCATTACGAGCTACAAGACCTGCAGCAATCATCACACTTGGATTTGAAGTATTAGTGCAGCTTGTTATTGCTGCAATAACTACACTTCCATCTTGGAGTTTATCGCTTTCCTTTGACTCATTAACTGAAAATGATTTAGAAAAAGACTCTGCCACTTGTGAAAGAAAAACCTTATCTTGTGGTCTTTTAGGACCAGCCATTACTGGCTTCACGCTCGATAAATCAAGTTCTAGTGCGTCAAAAAATGCTAACTCATTATTGCCACGCCACAATCCTTGCTCTTTCGCATAAGCCTCAACTAACTTAATCAGCTTTTCTGGTCGCCCTGTTAAATGTAAATAATCGAGTGTTTTCTGATCAATTGGAAAAAACCCACAAGTTGCACCATACTCTGGGGCCATGTTTGCTATAGTGGCTCTATCTGCCAAAGATAAATAATCTAAACCATCACCATAAAATTCTACAAACTTACCAACAACGCCTTTTGTTCTTAGGATATTGGTAACCGTCAGCACTAAATCAGTCGCAGTTACTCCTTCCGGCAGTCTGCCAATTAATTTAAATCCAACTACTTCTGGAATCACCATACTAATTGGTTGACCAAGCATCACAGACTCAGCTTCTATGCCTCCAACACCCCAACCAAGAACTGATAACCCGTTAACCATTGTAGTATGGCTGTCAGTACCAACTAAAGTATCAGGATATATGACTCCATCATTATTACACACAACTTGCGCTAAATATTCAAGGTTCACTTGATGGCAAATCCCTGTGCCAGGCGGCACTACTCTAAAATTTGTGAAGGACGATTCTCCCCACTTTAAAAATTGATATCTCTCCAAATTTCTTTTTACTTCTAACTCAACATTCTTACTGAATGCGGAAACACTTCCATAACTATCTACTTGAACAGAATGGTCAATCACAAGATCAACCGGTACAGACGGATTTATATTGCTTGGGTTTCCTCCATTTTTCTTAACATAGTCCCGCATTGAAGCTAGATCAACAACAGCAGGAACCCCTGTAAAATCTTGCATCAACACCCTTGCTGGTTTATAGCTAATTTCGTGATTAGTGTGTTTATTAACGCAGTCTGCTAGTACTCTTATGTCATCTAGCTTTACGTTTACTCCATCTTCATTGCGCAATAAACTTTCAAGCAGAACCTTAAGTGAGCAAGGCAATTTAGTCACATCTATTCCTAAAAATTCACTAGCACTACTTAGGCTAAAATAGTTGTATGACTTCCCGTCAATGTTTAAAGTCGTTTTTGCATTTAAAGAATTGTTCATCCTATCACACTATATTAGTTAAAATTGGAATTACTACCGTTACTTTTTTGTTGTTGACCTTGCTGCTCATACATAGTTTCAAAATCTATAGGATCTAGCATCAGTGGGGGAAATCCACCACTACTTGTAACTCTTGCAATTATTTCTCTTGCAAAAGGGAAAAGAAAAGTAGGTCCGCCAATAAACAAAGCTTGTCTTACCTCTTCCTCACTCAACTCTTTTAAATTTTCTATTGAAAAAATGCCACAATATTTCGTCTCACAAATGAAAGCTACACCATCTTTTATGCCTTCATCTTTTACCGTTGCTTTGACTTCTATATGCAAAGTAATTTCATGAAAAGATTTTTCTTCATTCACTTCTTCTTTGTTTTTCGTCCCTTCTAATTTTGCTGAATTGATATTAACCATTACATTAATATCTGGAGCTTTACTAGAAGAAAGGAATGGCGAATTCGGATTCTCAAATGATAGATCTTTAACATATTGACCGTGAATTCTCATTTTTTGTTGTGGCATTTCTTACGTCTCCTTTAATTAAGTTGAGATATTTAATACTTTCTTATATAATATATTCATTTACAAACGAATAGCAAACCTGATTATAAGTTGATATGAAAAACATATTTTCATTAATAATTAATAATGTTCGGATACTTTATATGCCAAGGAGTTGAGTTACTATGATAGAGCTTGTAATATATGCTTTATTAGCGGCGTTCATTTTTTCACGTTTGTATAATTCTTTAGGAAGGTCAGCCAACCTCAACCTAAAAAAGCTAACTAATGTATTGGATGTAAGCCGAAGTAGAGAAGATGTAGTAGAAAACATTGAGGGTTACATTGATAGCAATGATGAAAATTCAATAAAAGTTACTTATAAACAAATATTAAAAAAAAACAAAGATTTTTCTATTTCCCACTTTATAGAAGGTTCAAGCATAGCTTTTGAATTAATAATAAAATGTTTCAATCAAGGAAATTTGTCTCAGTTAAAACCACTTCTCGATAAAGACTTATATGATAATTTTGCAGAGAAGATTAAACATCGTAAAGAGGTGCACGAGTCTATAATTGTTTCTATCGTTTCACAAAAGATTTTAGAAATAAAGCTAGTAAAAAACGCAGTGTTTATTGCAGTATATTTCCTTTCAGAGCAAATTAACTTCGTTAAGAACAATGAAGGAGATATAATATCAGGTAGTACATCCACTATTAATAAAGTTGAGGATGTATGGCAATTCAAAAAAAATGTTAATTCATCAGACCCAAGCTGGTTGCTTGTTTCTATTCACTATAAAAAGACAAGTAACGATAAGACAAATGATAAGTAAGATGAGTTTTATTTGAAATGGAAAGCAAGCTACGCGAAATAGTACTTGACACTGAAACGACAGGTCTTGACACTGAATCTGGTCATCGAATTATTGAAATAGGGTGTGTGGAATTAATTAACCGCATTCCAACAGGTAAAGTATTCCATCGGTACCTTAACCCAGAAAGAGATATACCTTATCACTCGTTTAAGATTCACGGTATTAGTGAAGAATTTTTAGAAGATAAACCATTATTTTCAGATGTTGCACTTGAATTTCTTGACTTTATATCTAATGATATTTTGGTAATTCACAACGCTGAATTCGATGTTAAGTTCCTTAACATGGAGTTAAGCAAGCTGAATGCTAGGTTAATTTCCTCAGACAGAGTGCTAGATACATTACCTCTTGCGAGGAAAAAATTCGCAGGATCACCTGCTTCTTTGAATGCATTATGTAAGCGTTTTGATATATCGCTAGAGAATAGAGAATTGCACGGAGCACTAGTTGATGCTCAATTGCTTGCAAAGGTATATGTTGAACTTACAGGAGGGTTACAAACCTTTCTGTTTGATAATGAATGCAATCAGGACAGTAACTCCACATTCGTTCAGCATAAAGTACGTAATCTAACTCCCAGAGAACATTTACCAAATAGTGAAGAAATTGATGAACATAAGAAACTGTTAGACAAAATTAACAATACACTTTGGAATAAATATATTGAATAGGTTAACCAATAAAGATACAATTCAATTTTGCTGAGAGCATTCTAATGGTAAGGTTTATAAGATTATTATCTAATGTGCTAGCAGCATTAGCAGTTGTTTTTTTAGGTTATTGTTATTTCACTAAAAAAGGCATATTTGCCCCAGCAGCGATTCACAACGCAGAAGTTAAGATAGGCGGAGATTTTTCTTTAATTAATCAGGACGGACAGATCTTGCGCAGTAGTGATTTTAAAGATAAATACATGATGATTTTCTTTGGGTTTTCCTCATGCAAAAGAATTTGCCCTATGAACCTTGGAATAATTTCAGAAACACTTGCAAAGTTAGATGAGAAAACTAACAACAAGCTACAAACATTCTTCATCACAGTCGATCCTGAGCGCGATAGCACGGAAAGACTTAAAGAATTTCAGCAGCAATTTGACCACAGAATACAAATGTTAACTGGTGAAAGAGAAAAAATAGACGAAGTAATTGCAAAGTATAAAGTATATGCTAGCAAAGTTGGTGGAGAAGAAGAAATCAACCATTCTTCAATAATGTACCTTATTGGCCCTGGAGGAAAATATGTTACACACTTTGCAGCTGATTTAAATTCAGACGAAAGTCAATCTGATAAGATTTTGGCTGAGATAAGAAAATACGTAAACTGAATTATAGATTTTTCTGTTAATTAGTCGAGCATGCAACTGCATGAGCATTATGATTTGAGAGCAATCTCCATGGGAAGACACACACAACTGTACGAACGTTGTAGTTTGGGAGCAATTCCCACCAGTGGGGTGTCATCCCAGTGCCCAGACACTGGGATCCAGCTTCTATGCAACTTAATTAAAAACGTTTGTTTTAGCGTAAGACAACTACCTTTAGCTCATCAGCTCAGTTATAAGCAAAATTTCTGGATTCCAGTGGGCTTTGTTGCATCGCTACTTATGAAAGGCTAACTATAGTTAGGATTATAAGTAACCTATTGAAAATCTTGTTTTTTTGCAATCAATCTGATCAAATTTAAGAATAGTAATTTATTATTTACATTAATAAATTTAATTCTATTGAAAATAGCTAAAGCATTGAAATTCTTGAATTTTAGCCGGATTAGTGAGTGGTAGTGAAATTTCTTTTACTCAAATTTAGGTATTCACTGACCGTTCTTGTTATAAATACCAGAATAATAAGCTACTGATATTCTCCATCTTTTTTATCTTTAATCCATCATAGCTAGCGATGCAACAAAGCCATTCCAGTGTCAAGCACTGGAATGACATCATCTGTTGTGCAATTTACCTTCAAAAATGAATGTTCGTACAGTTATGGAAGACACATTGGAATGACACTATTTGCTGTCTTCAAAAATAAACATTCGTAAAGTTGTGCTTTTAATATGGGTTATCAGTTTAAAAATGTTGCTAATCAGCATATATGAATGTAATATTAATTAACATTCATAAACGAAGCAATACCATGGAAAATAGTTATAATGCCGATGCAATAAAAATCTTAAGGGGTCTTGATGCTGTAAGGAAACGTCCAGGTATGTACATTGGTGACACTGACGATGGATCTGGCTTGCACCACATGGTATATGAGGTTGTTGATAACGCAATAGATGAATCTTTAGCTGGGTATTGTGATAAAATTGAAGTTAGCATAAATAAAGATGGTTCAGTATCAGTAACCGACAATGGTCGTGGCATTCCAACTGACATTCATGAAGAAGAAGGAATATCAGCAGCAGAGGTAATAATGACTCAACTCCATGCTGGTGGTAAATTTGACAGCAATACCTATAAAGTTTCTGGGGGATTACATGGTGTTGGAATCTCAGTTGTGAATGCATTATCAAGCTGGTTGGAATTAATTATTTGGCGCAATAAGAAAGAACACTTTATGCGTTTTGAAGATGGTGAGTCTATTGAACCTTTAAAGGTAGTCAACGAAAATACAAACAAAAGAGGAACTAAAGTCACGTTCATGCCATCAACAGAGACTTTTAATGGCATTAATTTCAGTTACTCAACGCTTGAAAGTCGTATAAGAGAATTAGCATTTTTAAATTCAAATATCGACATTACTTTACGTGATCTGCGCAATGAACCATATACAGAATCTCATTTCAATCAGAGCAATCAATCTAAAGACAATTTTGGTACAGCAAATTTTGTGCAGTATTTAGATAAGAATAAGACACATGTAACTAAAATTGCCAGTATGAAAGGAGATGCAGAAGATCTTGGCATCAGCTTGGAAATATCGATGGAATGGAATGATTCCTACTATGAGAATATGTTGTGTTTCACTAATAATATACGGCAACGAGATGGTGGTACGCATTTGGCAGGATTTAGATCTGCACTAACTAGATGTATCAATACCTATGCAACTAATGAAGGGTTTTTAAAGAAAGCAAAAGTAAATTTAACTGGAGAGGACGTTAGAGAAGGTTTAACTTGTGTTTTATCTCTTAAGATGCCTGATCCTAAGTTTTCTTCACAAACAAAAGATAAACTAGTTAGTTCTGAAGCACGTGCAGTTGTAGAAAGTATAGTTTCTGATAAATTGAGCACAATCCTTGAAACTGATCCCAAATTGGCAGCAAGCATAGTAGAAAGAGCAATCAGGTCAGCAAAAGGAAGAGAAGCTGCAAGAAAAGCGCGCGAGCTAGTTAAAAGCAAAAACAATATTGATATTGCAACTCTGCCAGGAAAGCTTGCTGATTGTCAGGAAAAAGCTCCTGAGTTATCGGAATTATTTATAGTAGAGGGTAATTCAGCAGGTGGTACTGCAAAGCAGGGGCGTAATCGTAAAACACAAGCAGTGCTTGCCTTAAGAGGAAAAATTCTAAACGTAGAACGTGTAAGTTTAGATCGTATTTTTTCATCTGCAGAAATAGGCTCTTTAATTACTGCAATTGGTGCTGGAATAGGGAGTGAACACTTCGATATTGAAAAAGCTAGATATCATAAAATTATCATCATGACAGATGCAGATGTTGATGGTTCACATATAAGAACTTTGATTCTAACTTTCTTTTTTAGACATATGCGTGAAGTTATTGAAAAAGGTTACTTATACATAGCACAGCCACCCCTCTATAAAGTTACAAAGAATGCCAAAGACACTTATATTAAAGATGACGAAACTTTTGAAGAGTATATAATAAACTCAGCAGTTAAAAGATTAACACTAAGTGGTACAGCTACAGAATTTAACAACTTGCGCCTTATTTTGAATAAATGCGTTAGCACTTCTAATATTAGCAAAAATTATGATAGAGAAATACCACAAAATCTCTTAGAGTCATTGCTAATTTTAAGTAAAAAGAATGCTCTATCATCGGCTGATGAGATATTAAAGTATTTGAAGTTAATGTACAGCGAATACACTTGGGAAGTGGAAATAAAAGATGAAGAAAAAGAAATTCATATCTCTAAATTGTTTCAAGGATTGGCAGACAAATATATATTTGCACTTAGTATGCTTGAAGGCAAAGATATGCAAAACATATTAAGTTTGCTTGATGGTATAAGTAATTTATTTAATGGTGATTCATTTTTAAAGTCACAAGAAACTGAAATAAGAATCACTTCTCCAAGTACGCTTGCAAAAATAATAATGGACTATGGTAAAAAAGGTTTAACTCTGCAGAGATTTAAAGGTCTTGGTGAAATGAATGCTGATCAGCTATGGGATACTACGTTAAATCCTGAGGCTAGAACTTTATTAAAGGTTGAAATAAAAGATTGTGAAGAAGCTGATTCCATATTTTCAATATTAATGGGTGATATAGTTGAACCACGCCGTGATTTTATTAATAGCAATGCACTTAATGTGCATGATGTTGATATTTGAACTTTTAGCAAAATGTACGAACGTTACGGGTTTAAGCAAAGACTGTGTCATTCAAGTAGCTGACACTGGTTCCTTTATAACGGTGTCATTCCAGTGCTTGACACTGGAATCCAGGTTGCTCACAAGCAAACTAGCATAGAAAGTGGTTACAACGTTTTCGATGAGATTGCAGAAAGGCTGGATTCCAGTGTCAAGCACTGGAATGAAAGCAGTCCTACGTCATGCCGCGATTCATTCGCGGTATCTCTAG
Organism: Wolbachia endosymbiont of Aedes aegypti; assembly: GCF_021496215.1. Classification (NCBI taxonomy): domain Bacteria; kingdom Pseudomonadati; phylum Pseudomonadota; class Alphaproteobacteria; order Rickettsiales; family Anaplasmataceae; genus Wolbachia; species Wolbachia endosymbiont of Aedes aegypti. The sequence goes on from NZ_CP090902.1 coordinate 106,153, forward strand.
ATCCCGCTAACAAGCAGCGGGATGACGGTTGTCAGGGTGTCATCCCACTACCTTCTCCTGTCATCCCAGTGCCTCCCTCCCCTGTCATCCAAGTAGCTTGACACTTGTATCTTTATGATGTGAGGCATTAGAGCTAAAATACCTCACAGGGAGGGTGAAGCTGATGCAACGCTAATGCCATTAAGGCCGAATCCCAGATTTTGCTTCCCTCCCATAGAGTTATAGCTCTTCTCATAATAATCCCAATAAGGTAAGAATGGATTTATGGTAGAGGGGTTTGTATGCCAGCAGCGTATAGTTACGACTTAAGGAAAAAAGCAATGGAAGCATTGGATGAAGGAGAAAGTAGAGCAACTGTTGCCAAGTGACCTTACCCAGAAAAAGTGGAGAGAAAGAAAGGAGTTTTTTCGGGTAAAATAAAATTTTGGAGGATTAGAAATGGCAAGAGAATATACGGCAGAATTCAAATTGGAAGCTGTTAAACTGGCAAATGAACAAAGAAAGGCAGGTCAAACAATTACAAAAATAGCAAAGGATTTAGGAATAAAGGGTGGTTTATTAGGAAAATGGATAAAGAAACACAACGAAAAAAAGTCGGCAGCAGATGCATTTCCAGGTAGAGGTAACATGGCTCCTTACGACAAAGAGAGGTTTGATTTACAAAGCAAGAGTAACAAGGGAAAGAGACATTTAAAAAAAAGCCCTGGCCAGTCAAAAAGAGTAAAATATTTTTTTATAAAAGAGCATAGTAACTGCTATAAAGTACAGGAATTATGTAGGATTTTCTGCTAGTGGCTACTATAAGTGGACCACAAGAAAAATAAGCAGTAGAGAATCAGCAAATAAAGAGCTACTCGCAGCTATTCAAAAAATATATCAAGTTTCTAAATGTAGATATGGAGCTCCTAAAATTCATGCTGAATTGAAGGCTTTGGGTAAAAGTTGCAACTTAAAAACAGTGCAAAGTATTATGCAGAAAAATGGTATTCAGGCTATATTGAGAAGAAAATTTAAAATTAAGAAACAACAAACGGACAGTAGCTCCTAATATATTAGACCAAAACTTTATTGTCGATCAACCAAATAAAGTATGGGATTACTTATATAAAAACCAAAGAAGGATGGCTATATTTGGCAACAATAATCGATCTATATTCACGCATGGTAGTTAATGAGCAGTTCAATAAATAAACAATTGGTTATGGACTCTTTATTAATGGCCGTTAACAAGCGTAAACCTGCCAAAAATCTACTATTACATAGTGATCAAGGTTCACAATATACTTCGCAAGGTTATCAATATCTCTTATCCATAAAAAACATAGATGAGTTATAAAGGTTGTTGTTACGACAATTCTGTTGTGGAAAGCTTCTTCAGTTCTCTAAAAAGGGAGTTACCAATAGACACCTCTCGGCACTCTAAACAGCATATCAAAACTGCTATATTTGAATATATAGAAATTTTTTATAACAAACAACGTCACTATTAACTATTGCATTCCTGAGCATTTTGATTCATCATTCTCTTTGTGAGAAACATTCCAAACTTTCTCTCCACTTTTTCTGGGTAAGGTCAGTCAAACCTCCATTTTTTTTATATCAATTTATTACTTTTTTTTCGGTTTGACACACTTTTTTGAACCATACGCGTCAAGTTAAGGAAATAAAGGTATGAAAGAGATAGAATAATAAGGTATAAGTTCTCCCAGAAATACTTTTAGTGAGAGAACCAATGAATAAAATAACTAGCTTATCAAAAAAGCTCAAAGAATTTTTTAATGAAAAAGCAGACAAAATCTCAATTACAACAAGGTTTATAAAAAGAAAGAGAAAGCTAAAAGGTTCATCGTTCGTAAAAGCCATGGTCTTGGGTAATATAGGGGTTGATAATTGTAGCGTAGAAACAATGTGTCAATTACTAAACGAGGACTCGATAGATATAACAAAACAAGGTTTGGATTTTAGATTTACTGAAGAAGCAGTGGAATTTATGAAAAGGATGTATAATGAATCTGTGCTTCTCTTCAAAAATATCTTGCAAGTTGATTGCAAAATCTTACAGCAATTTAATAGTGTTAAATTATTGGACAGTAGCTATATTACTCTACCTAACAGTATGGAAGAGATGTATAAAGGTTATGGTACTAGCTACAGTGGCTATGAAAGCAATACTAAGTCTGGAATAAAGTTACAATTAGTTTTCGACTACATGAATCAGATAATAGACCAACTTAATTTAACGGAGGGAGTAAGATCAGACCAGGGATATAGGAAACATTTAAGTAATATATTAAGCAATGATTTGCTAATATCTGATCTCGGTTATTTTGTGCCAAGTTCTTTTAAACAAATCAATGAAATAGGAGCTTATTTCATAAGTCGTTATAAATCCGATACCAACATATATGATGTAGAAACAAATCAAAAAATGGAGTTATTAGAATGTTTAGAGGATAAGTTATTTTTAGAAAACGAGGTATTGTTAGGAAAAGAAGCAAAAATTAGAGTAAGAATTATATGTCAGAAACTAACTGAAGAACAGTCTATGGCCAGAAGAAGGAAAGCTAATAGATTAGCAAGATCGCAGGGATATACATCCTCTAAAAGAAATCAAAAATTGTTGAACTGGTCAATATTTATAACTAATGTTCCAGAAAATAAAATTAGTGCTGAGCAAGTATTAACGATTTACAGAGTAAGGTGGCAAATTGAGTTATTATTTAAATTGTATAAAAGCCATATCAGACTTGATAAGCTAAAAGGAAAGCCATGCAGAGTATTATGTGAACTATATGCTAAATTGTGCGCAATTCTTATATTTCACGGCATAGTTGGTTGCACAGAAGTGAAAAAGAATACAGAACTTAGCTTAACAAAGGCATTTATTGAGCTAAAAAGGCGGGTTATAGAGTTATTTTTAGCACTAAAGAATAAAGTTAATAGTTTGAAAGTTTTTCTTAAAAAGCTTACCATAACTTGGTCTCGATTTTCATTAAAAGACAAGTACAGAAAAACTAGAGTATCTACCTTAACTTCCCTGAATTTACTTACAATCTCTTAACTTGACGCGTATGCTTTTTTGAACATTCCCAACGAAAAAAGAAAAACAAGGTTTAATTTTCTTTTTTATTTGCGATTTATCTATTAATTAACCGTGAAAGGTTACGTGTAATGCTTCTTCACATAATTATCAATAATTGCCTTAAATTCTTCAGAGACATTATCACCTTGTAAAGTTTTGAAATATTTGCCGTTTTTGTAGACTGCTGAAACAGGTTTTTCTCCATATCCAGGTAAGCTGATTCCCAAATTTGCGTGTTTGCTTTCTCCAGGACCATTTACTATGCATCCCATAACAGCAATGTTCATATGCTCTACACCTGGATTTTTTTTCTTCCACATCGGCATATGAGTTTTTATATAGCCATTCACCTCTTCAGTTAATATACGAAAACGATCGCTACTCGTGCGCCCACAACCAGGACATGAATTAACCTGAGGGTTAAAGTGTCGCAAGCCTATAGACTGCAATATTTCCTGACACACCACCACTTCATTAGTACGCGATTCACCAGGACGTTGAGTCAAAGAAGCCCGTATTGTATCTCCAATGCCATTTTGCAATAAATAAGTAAGCCCTGCTGCGGTATTTACCACACCTTTATTGCCCATACCAGCCTCAGTTAAACCCAAATGCAGCGCATAATTGGAAGATTTTGCAAGTGCCATATAAACTAAAATTAAATCTTGTACTTTGCTAACTTTACATGAAATGATTATTTTGTTTGAATTTAGACCAATTTCTTCAGCTTTTTTTGCACTATCAAGAGCAGACATTACAAGTGCTTTGCGCAGTATAACATCAGAAGGCCTTGAATTACTAAGCGAAGAGTTTTCATCCATCAATTTTTGCAAAAGGTATTTATCAAGACTACCCCAATTTACCCCAATTCTAACCGGAAGATCGTGCATTATTGCATACTCTATCACCCTTTCAAACTTCTCATCACGTTTGTCGCCAAAGCCTATATTGCCTGGATTGATTCTAATTTTACCCAGCATTTTGATGTTGTCTGGATAATCTTGAACTAATTTATCTAGCTCATATTGACCGCAGCCTACCAATATTTTACCGTCAAAACCTTCTTTATTTATCTCTTCTACTATATAAGGTATTGCTCTTGCTACCTCCTCTGAGTTCAAGGCAATTCGCACCAATTCTGAACCTGTACGCGCTAGTTCTGTTATCTCTTTTGCATAATGTTTTGCGCTACTTTTTATATTATCAGCATCTATATGCACGCCAAGCGCCATAGATTGTACAACTACAGGATTATTTCCGCCTATCTTTACTTTTCCAACTTCTACAACATGAGTTTTGTGCCTGGAAATCTGCGATAATTCACATGTATTATCATTCAATATCAGGTCTTTATCTAGCATATTATTAATGGCCAATATTGTGATACTATTTTACTGTGTCAGCTACACTGCCAAATGAACTTGAACCATTCAAACTATAAGCATCTACGTTATCCAAATTAGCAATAGAATCATGTGAGCACGTTCTTCTTGATGGAGTTTCTTTTATAGTGGCATTTATAGGAGAAACTTTCTTTTTTCGTGTTGAAGTAACTTTCTTCTCTTCTTGTTGTTCACTTTCATGCTGCTTATTTTCATACTGGAAAACTGACTCTTGATCTATAAATACAGCACCCCTTAAACGTGCGATATTAATACCATGCTGATTTATCATAGTGCTCTCTTCATCGTCGACTATGCAAGCTTCCATGTCATTTGGCTCATTATCAAGATTAGCAATTTTTTTCTCTTTTAATTTTTTGATTAGATCTTCTTTATTTATAGCTCGATCTTGTAATTTTTTTTTCTTGAGCAATTCCCTACGCTTCTCATACAGTTTATATGACTCAGCAAAATCCTCATCTGTATGAAAGTTTGCACCACCAGGGTTACCAGGAGGTATGTATCTCTTACTGAGCTTAGATTTAGCTTCAGCACTATGCACAGTAAAAAAGCTAGAAACCAAAAACATTAATATAAATAAAATTTTAGAAAAAACCCTAAGCATATGGTGCTATAGTAAATATCGTGTTTTAAAAGATAGCAATTAACAAACTTTAAGTAAACCAGAATCTTTACTAACTTTACAATACAAATATTTTTCTAAAAAGTGATATGTTTGCTATCAAAAAAACCTACGCAGACTAAGAGAAGAGTAAGGTGTTACAAGTTGCGTAACACCTTTTCAAGAAAAGTGTTATGCAGCTATATGTTTGCAACTTTTAAGTTATTCTGTAGTTTTTCAGTACCATCGGTAGTATCTACATTATTAAGTTTTGCGTCTGGCGTATCTTTAGATAAGTCGTTTTTTTCTCTTTATCAAGCTTAACTCCCTGATAGATACAGAATGCAACAAAACTAGTTATTGCTATTGCGGCAACAGCACTGACTATGATACAAATTGCCATTATTTTTTGTTGATCTGCTACTGCCTCTGCAAGTGTTTCCACTTTTTCTTGCAGGCCGTTTAAGTGCTCTTGCATAGCTTGAAACTGCTTAGTACCAATCTTGTCTTCTAATGCACTAAAAACTTTTTCAAACTGCTCAACATCTATCTTTTGAGCTTCTTGCCATTCTTTTAATGCACTAAATACCTCTTCAAACTGTTTAGCATCTATCTTTTGAGCTTCTTGCCATTCTTTTAATGCACCAAAAACTTTTTCAAACTGCTCAGCATCAATTTGTTGACTTTCCTGCAATGCTGTTATATCTGACTCATCAAAGCCAAGTACCCATTTAGTTATACCCATTTTTAACCCCCTAGTTAATTAATATATTATAATTTTACATTCCAAATGTTTAAATTATTATTAAATCAATTGTCATTATGTATTGATCTTTTAATAATTTCGTTTGACTTGCTTTTTGAAAGTGCGAAAACTTAAATTAAGGTATTACAAGATTGTTATTCAACCAATATCTCTCTTTTCCCTGAGTAATTTGGAGCGCTGACAATACCTTCCTTTTCCATTCTTTCAACGATGTTTGCTGCTCTGTTATAGCCTATTCTAAGCTGCCTTTGAATGTAACTGGTTGAAACTTTTTGATCTCTTTGAATGATGGCCACTGCTTGGTTATAGAGGTCATTTTCTTCATCCTCCGTTTCATCGTGTGACTCTGTAGAAGAATTTTCATCTTCTTTAGTGATTTCCTCCATGTAGTTTGGCTCACCTTGCATTTTCAGATGATCAACTATATCTTGCACCTCATTATCACTTACAAATGGGCCGTGAACTCGAATGATCTTACCACCAGAGGCCATATAGAGCATGTCACCCATGCCGAGCAATTGTTCAGCCCCTTGTTCGCCAAGTATTGTACGGCTATCTATCTTAGAAGTAACAGCAAAACTGATTCTCGTTGGAAAGTTCGCCTTTATCACACCTGTGATCACATCCACAGATGGGCGTTGTGTTGCCATTATGATGTGTATTCCTGCAGCACGAGCCATCTGAGCTAAGCGTTGAATAGAGCACTCTATTTCTTTGCCGGCAACAAGCATCAAATCTGCCATTTCATCCACGATCACTACAATATACGGAAATGTTTCCATCTTGATTGGTATTTTTTCAAACAGAGGTTTGCCTGTTGTTGAGTTAAAGCCAATCTGCACAACGCGCTCCAATTCTATTCCACTATTCATCGCTTCTGTGATTCTTTGGTTATAGTTTATTACATTGCGCACATTTAAATAGGACATCATGCGATAGCGATTTTCCATTTCTTTCACTATCCACTTAAGAGCGACTACAGCCTTTTTTGGCTCTGTTACCACTGGCGTTATTAGATGCGGTATTGCATCATATATTGAAAGCTCAAGCATTTTTGGGTCGATCATTATCATCTTACATTCATCAGGACTTAATCGATAAACGAGTGAAAGAATCATAGTGTTAATCGCAACTGATTTACCAGATCCTGTGGTTCCAGCAACGAGCAAGTGGGGCATTTTAGTTAGATCTGCAATAACTGGTTTTCCACTTATTTCTTTGCCAAGCGCAATTGGGAGATTTAAGTTTGCATTTTGGTATTCTGGGGATTCAAGCAAATCACGCAGCATTACAATTTCCCGTTCCTTGTTCGGCAACTCTATTCCCATAGCATTTTGCCCACGAATTATTGAAATACGTGCAGAGAGTGCACTCATCGAACGTGCAATGTCATCTGCAAGGCCAATTACTCTTGCAGATTTCGTGCCAGCTTGTGGTTCAAGTTTGTACAAAGTCACAACCGGCCCATAGCATACACTGATAATTTTTCCTTGCACGCCAAAATCACTCAGGACTTGTTCCAGCAGAGATAAATTTTTATTGCTCTCCATTTCATTTAGCTGTTTTCTCTGCAAAGACTCTTCTGCTTTAGAAAGTAAATGGATACTTGGAAACTTAAACTCACTTAAAACCTCCTCGGTAGCTTTTTTCTGTCTTTCTTTTGGTTGTTGTTTAGTAGTGATTTTAGTTCTATGTTTTTCTTCTACTACTAATGGTGCAATTGAATACTCAGTAGTTTTATGTGATCTGAAGAATGGAACATTTACAAATAAGCAAGCTATTTTTTTACATAAGAAGAATAGAGAGTAAATTGTTCTCTTCCAACCAACAGATCCTACAAGACCTATTGATGTTACTATCACAAATATATAAAACGGGCAGTTATTAATTAGTGCATTCCCTATTATTCCACTGTGTCTGTACCTTGCAGTGATGCCTAGCGAAAGTTGTGGTAGTATAGCACATATCCCTAAATTGATTAATATTAAATAGAGAATTTTTAGCAGCCTTTTTGATGGCCTGAAGATCAACAAGTAAACTATGGTTGTAGCTATTGTAACACTAGTTAATCCAAGAAATTGAACCAATATATCAGCTAAATATGAACTTACTATTCCACCTAAATTTGTCACTTCCTCATTTGTAGCTGTGTTTAAGGAAGGATCTTTATAGTTATAGCTAAAAACTGATATATATATATATATTAAAAGGGATAGATATATTGCTGATTTTAGATATTTTTTTAACATCTACCTAAAGTAGTAAGCTACTGTATATTTTACAAAGTGAATTGTTATTAGCAATATCATTATAGATAAATCTAATCCGTTGAACGGTGGTATATATCTTCTAATAATCTTTAGTGGTGGATATGTCAATTGGTTCAAGATGTGCATTATGCTACTGACAGTTTCATTATATATGTTCACCATATTAAGTTTAACCAGCCAGTTTAGGACAACCCAACATATTAGAATGAAGCTATAAAGATCAAGTAACGTATTGAGTAGATATATGATTGGATGCATACATATCTATTACACGAAAGTTATATAAAAGACAAGTATTTAGCCTTTTCAAACTCAAAATGTTGTTTTTGCTGAACCAAAAAAAACTTCATTTTTTGAGCTGCGCAAAGCCACCTAAAGTAGAGAATGGACAAGGAAGGAGGGGTGTATAATATATATTAATGTTGATATTTATTTCTTATAAATATCATCTCTATGTCCTATCTCTGTGATAGTTACTATATGATCTAATTGATTTACTCTGTAAATTACACGATAGTCACCAACTCTTAGCCTTCTACATCCTTTTAAGTTATGATGTAGTGGTTCACCAAAATTTATTGGGTCAACTGTAAGACGTTCTTTTATAGCCTTTTGAACTCTTAGCCTTATTATCTTTGGAAGGTTTGGTAAATCTTTTTCAACAACACTCTTTAGAGACTTAACCTTGTAACGCTCTAATCCCACTTAATATCTTCAAAATCAACTGTTTCTGCACCTTCAACATCACGCTCATCAGAAATTTTAGATACTAAAAAATCCTCCATTTCAAGCTCAACTGCTTCTCTAAATAGTTTTCCTGCTAATTCTTGAACGGGCTGTTTAGTAAATTCAGATAATTCAGCAAGATGCTTTAAAGTTTCTTCGCTAAGAGCTATGTTAATGCCTGAATTTGCCATATGTTTTACCAAAGTCCACTAATAATTATACAACATTTTTTTTAATTTTTCAATAAAGAAAGGAGTGGTGTATAAAAATATATTTAATGTTTCAGTAGGTCCAATATTGCCTGCTTGTAAATATTGTCCCTGTGTCCTATTGAAACAATAATTACTATACGTTTTACAGTATTTACACGGTAGACAATACGATAATCATCAGCAACTTTTATTCTTCTATGTTCCTTTAATCTCTTGCGTAGCAACACACCGTTACCAATAGGATCAGTCTCAAGATACTCTTTTATTGCATCTTTAATACTTGGCTTTACATCTTCCGGCAAGGAAGGCAAATTTCTTTTAAGAACATGCTTTAGATATTTAATGGTGTATTGCTTATTTCCAGATGTCTTCACTATCCTCTACTTCTTCTGCATCATCAGAATTTAACTCCCTAATAATTTTGGAAAATGCAATATCTTCCGCTTCAAGTTCGATTGCTTCCTTGACTAGCTTTTCTGTTAATTTTTGAACAGACTGCTTGGTGGCTCTAGCTAGTTCAACAAGATGCTGCGAAGTTTCTGGGTGGAAAGTTACACTAACTTTTGAATTTACCATCAGTTTTACCAAAGTCTACTACTATAGCTATTTTACAACATTTTTTTTAATTTTTCAATAAAGGAAGGAGGGCTGTATAAAAATATATTTAATGTTTATCAAGTAGCCTTCTCATAAATGGTGTCTCTATGTCCTGCTGTAGCAACAAATACCTTATGTTTTGCAATATTTACAGTATAAATAATTCGATAATCACTAACCCTTATTCTTCTATACCCTTTTAGCCTGCCACGTAATGGTTTACCAAATTTAATTGGATCAGTTGTAAACCGCTCGTTTATCGCTTTTGTAATCCTTGATCTTATTGTTTTTGGAAGATTTAGAAAATCTCTTTCAGTAAAGTTTTTTGAGTAGACAATATCGTATTTCAGTTTATGTCCTCTCCCTTTCAGATAGTACTGTATTCCAGTCTACATCCTCACATTCCTTAATAGTTTTATATAACGCAATATCTTCTACTTCGCACTCGATTCCTTCGATGACTAACCTTTTTGCTAGTTCTTGAACGGATTCCTTGGTGATTTCAGCTAACTTAGTAAGGTTATGTGAAGTTTTTGGGTCAAAAGTTATACTAATTCCTGAATCTGTCATATGTTTTACCAAAGTCTACTAATAATTATACAACATTTTTCTGAATTTTTCAATAAAGGAAGTTGATGATATGTAAGAAAAATTTTGCCACCTGCGTTAATAAATAATTAAAGATTTAGCATATTTATCTACCCTCTATTCTATTACTTAAGTTAGACCACTTTTTTCTATTAATATTTTTTGTTTATAAAGATGAGCAGTTACTCATCACGCAGTTGATCTATGGATATAATACTACCGTTTGATAGTTTTTCAGTACATTTTTCACTTTTGTATTCTTTATCAGAGTCGATACTGATTTTGTCAAATATTAAAACATCTCCTGAAATTTTATCACGAAACTCACTAATAGCAAAAAACGGTATAGTAATTCGCTCTTGTTTTCCTTGAAAACTCAAACTGACGCTAAATTTATCCTCAGAAACTTTTAAATCATAGAATTGATGCTGTAATATAATAAGCATTTGAGTAGGGTATGACTTTTTCAAACGATCTGGCATGGTCACACCATTAAAATATGTGAAAAATAATATTTCTAAGTGAGGGATAAAACCATTACCTGATATAACATCTAAAGTCTTTTTGATAACTTGAAACTTAGCAGAATTAAGCAGTTTTTTGTAATCTGTTTGCTCCATATAACTTTCACATACGTAAATTTTGGGGAACTTCTGTTACCCGGCGTTCCCTGAACCGTGCTTATAGCAATGAAGTTATAGTGCTTAAATTAAGCAGCTATTGCGTCGACATTGTCTTCAGCAGCAAAATTATCGTTTGCATTTAAATTATGAACTCTTAGCGGTGGTGTCTAACCGAGCAAAGCTACCATCTTTACTATGCATGTCGATCCTTATTCGTCCCCACATAAATTAAAAAACATGGTGGAGACGCCGAGTACTGCCCTCGGGTCCAATACACCTATTACAAGGTAATTTTATTGCTATAGTACACAAAATGTACATAGCTATTATATAGCAACATTAAATAAATGTCAAGATATTATGACCTTAAGTTGATTTATTGCTAAAACAAAATTAATATTTCCAGTAAAAAATTCTGTGCTCTTAACCTGACACATATGGCTTTTTGAATACTCCCAATGAAAATATTTATAAATAAATATTTACTCTTCTTTTTTATTGTTTTTAGGTTTTTCTTGATCAACCATTTCTCCACCGATCTCTTTTATTTTTAGTATCAACGACTCTGGTACATACATGTCAATTACTTCTTCTGCTGTCACAAATAAAGCCTGATAAGAGTGTGAATTTATTATCCAATTAGGCAATATGTCTTCTGCTTCTATTTTATACTCTCCCTCTTTTTTGTCATATACTGTGTAGCAATATAAGTGCACAGCAAAAAATAATACATAAGAGAGCAATATTCCTTTAAGCACTCCGAGAAAGATTCCAGTAACTCTATCGATAAACCCCAACCTTATGGGTGATAATATGTACATTAGCCAGTTATTTATTATCATGAATATAAGATTAAGTATAATAAATACAGAGATTGTAGAAAGTATGTTTAGTGTAACTTTAGAATCAAAATATTTACTATAATTTGGAGCGAAAAAATCATAGTGATTAGCTGTCAGAAAGACCGATAAAAATAGAAACATTAGTGCGCATAGCTCTTTTATAAAGCCTCTAGTTACCGAGATTATTACGCATAGAACAACAATGAAGATAATTAGGCTATCGAAAAGCATGTTTTATATCTATATGGTTTTCAAGATATAATAGTTGTAAATAACAAGGTTGTAAAATTAATTGTATTTATGCTGCATCAATTGATCTAAATACCTAGCGATCATGTCAATTTCTAAATTCAAATAATCATTTACTTTGTTGTACTGAAAAGTTGTATTTTCCCATGTATAGGGAGTGATATTTACTGTAAATTCCTGATTAATAACTGAATTCACTGTGAGGGAAACCCCATCTAGTGTAACGGAGCTTTTTTTTGCAACAAATTTAATTAATTCTTGTGGGCACGATAGTTTGATTTCATGAGAATCTAAATTTTGATTAATTGTTAAAAATTTTACTATCCCATCAACATGACCCTGAACCAGGTGGCCATCGATCTTATCGCTTAATCTCATTGCTTGTTCGAGATTTATTTTTTTTCCTATTCTCCACGTATTTAAGTTAGCAACCTTCATAGTTTCTTGAGATGCTTGGACTGTAAATGTATCGCTCATTATATCAACAACAGTTAAACACACACCAGAGCAAGCTATTGAATCTCCTTTATTTATAGAGGATAAATTTTGTGTCTTGATATGGAAAATTTGATCAGAGTTGAAGTGAGTGGTAGTATCAGTTATAGTCCCGATATCCGTGATAATTCCTTTAAACATATGGTGAAAATAAATAATTTTACCATGAAAAATTTTTTACAACAACTTATTTCTATTTTGTTATAGTTAAAGTAATTCTGGTTTACCGACAATTTAAAAAACGACAAATTCGTCATCCCGCTACGTGTTAGCGGGATCTAGAGATACCGTGACGGTATGACGTAGGAAAACTGAGCCTGCACTAGCTATAGGCGCGAGAAAGGGGATCGTTTTCACTTACTTGTTCAATAGATTCTATAGAATATTCAGAATATATGAAATAAGCCAAACTCAGAACACATAATGCAGTTAATATTGGTAACCCTATGTTCAATGCTAGCCCAATACTTTCTCTTTTTTCTGGTGGCACTAATCCTTTTAACATTGACACTTTTCCTAACGGAAAATGCCATAAGCAAAGTGTTGATGCAGATGCTACTATTATAAATAGACAAAAATAAGCCTTTTTTGAGGAAAATACAGTTTTTAATGATGATTTGAGTGTAATGTTAGTAGGTGGTAGAGTTTTAGCTTCATTTGTTGCTGGTGAAAGATCTTTAATTGGTAAAGGGTTTGTAGATTTATGAGGAGTATTTTCATCTTGTGGAGAAGGTTGTTGTATATAAACACCTGAAACTAATTTAAGCAATTGCTCTTTTTTTCTATATACTTGTTTTTGTAAATATTCTTTACCTAAAAGTGAGTTACTAAGAGGTTGTGGCCTTTCGAGTATCTGTAATACTTCTGATATCTCGCCTGGCTCTAATATTGCATGTAATTGTTTATCTTGAAAGTAAACAATATTGAATACTGAGCTGAAAATATTGCAAAATGTTTCTGGATCTTGATTTTTGTATCCACTCATCACTTCAATAAATATTTTATCGAGTTTTTTCCCCCTGTGCTCAATTTGGTTATCTATCATAGCTACTCTAGCATCATTTTGTGCTTGTTTTATGGCTAATGGTTTTTCTTTCTCTGATAGTTCTTTGGTCTGCTTTTTTGACTTCTTTTTTCTGTTAGCCTTAAAATACTCTGTGTGCGAAGTAGTTTGACCTACATTCTGTTCTGCTTCTTGAAGTATTGGATTTTCTATACTACCCCCTGTCATCCGAGTAGCTTGACTACTTGGATCCATGTTTCTTTTTTCCTGGTCAAACGCTGGAATAACACCAAATGGTATATTGTTGCTCTGTATAGAAAATTTTGGCAATTGTTGGGAAAAGAATTGTGACGTATTAAAAAAATTGGGTAGACAGAAAAAAGATCTAAACCAGAAAACGTTTTCATGCATTGCAGCAACTACTATCGAAACACGTGTAACTTGTTTTCCATTATTTGTTACATCGAAGCCAAATGAGCCTGTAACTGGTACGATTTGTTTATTTTGTGCATTTTTTTGGTTAGTTTCACTCTGTTCTTTTTTGTCTTCATTTTCAGTTTTTTCTGCATGTTGTAGCTTTTCATTTAGAAATAACTCGATTTGGTACAAGTTGTCCAGGTTAATGTTTTCAACGTCTGTTTGTAGCGTTATCGTTGTGCCCTGCAGAAGGATTTGAGGCGGAGCACTATTTACGAATTCTTCTACAGTTTTATAACTGTTAGTTTTACAGTAGTTATTATATAGTTCACTGCTTTCTTTGGGCACTTTTATGTTGGCTGTAAAATTTTTTTCCCGGGAAAGGCAGATTTTGAAAAAATTAATTAAAGAGTTTATTCGAAATAATCTTATATTAAAGGTGTCTTTATCTGTTGCTGTTAGCTCAAATGAAAATTCTTGTATATTACTTTCAATACTTCTCGAGCGAATAGTACTGATCTTAATTGTTTCGCTAGAAAATGCTTTACTTATGTTTCTGGATTTTTCCTTAAAGAGCTTAGGTAAATCCTCTATTTTATACTTATTCTTAGTTTCAGTATTACTGTTGTGCATAGTTGATACAGCAAATTCATCAACGCAAAGGTAAATAAAAAAGATTAATCAGTCAATAAATTAATAATCAGAATAGGGCAATTTTTCGGATTGTTGATGATATTTAAAATTTCACTATAATGAAAGTTTAAGCCAGCGTTTTTAAGATGAATAAAGAGTTATTAGATGACATACTTTCACTTGAAGATAAAGCAGTTTCCGAAATTGAGAATGCTTCTTCTTTACAAGATTTAGAAAAAGTTAGGCTATCATATTTGGGAAAAAAGGGTGTAATTAAAGCTTATTTTGACAACTTAAAAGAGATAGAAGACGCAGGAAAAAAGCGCAATTTAGGCGAAGTTATCAACGTTTTACGTAATAAGCTAGATCAGCTTATAATGAGTAAGGAGAATATACTAAAAGCCGAAGAAGTTAACTTTAAATTGCAGAACGAGGCAGTTGATATCACGTTGTCTGCGAGGCCAGAAAAAATTGGCAAGGTCCATCCACTCAGTAAGGTTCTAAATGAAGTAAAGCTTATTTTTGCACATATGGGTTTTAAGGCAGTTGATGGCCCTGACATTGAAGATGAATTTCATGTATTTGATGCACTGAATACTCCAAGTCATCATCCTGCACGAGAGGAGCAAGATACCTTCTACTTAAAGAATAAAATAGATGATAAAAGAATGGTACTGCGCACTCACACCTCATCTGTACAGATTAGAACCATGGAAAAAACAAAAAAATTCCCAATTAAAATAGTAGCCGCAGGTAGAGTATACAGAAACGACTTTGATGCAACTCACACCCCTATGTTCCATCAAATAGAGGGGTTATATGTCGATGAGAATGTCAATATGGGCCAGTTAAAATTTACTATTCATCACTTCCTTAATAAGTTCTTTGGCGATAAAGGGCTGAAGATACGTTTTCGTAATAGTTTTTTCCCTTTTACCGAGCCTTCTGCGGAAGTGGACATAAGTTATAAAGGTAGTAAATGGATAGAAGTACTGGGATGCGGTATGACGCATCCAAATGTATTTCAAAATGTTGGAATAGACCATACTAAATACAACGGTTTTGCGTTTGGCATTGGTATAGAAAGGCTTGCAATGCTAAAATATCAAATTAGCGACTTGAGGAGCTTTTATGACAACAAAATCAGCTGGCTTGATCATTACGGTTTTCATTTTTCATCTTTAAGATAAGTGATAAGTAAAACTCATACGTTCGTTATACTTGCTTCAGGGCATGGCAGGCGGATGAATTCAGATTTGCCTAAGGTCCTACACAAAATAGGCAGTTTTTCCATGCTCCAGCATGTCATTTACAATGCAAAACAGTTAAATCCTGAAAATATTGCTGTTGTAGTTGATCAGCCTTTAATTGAAAGACTAAAGTGTTTTAAGGATATACAGTTAATTACACAAGAATTAACACTTGGCACGGGAGATGCGGTCAAAACTGCGATGAGAAACCTAAGAGAATTGCCAGATTCAAGCATAGTTGTTGTGCAGTATGGGGATACTCCGCTCATAAAAAGCAGCACAATAACTAAAATGATTAGTTATTTAGAAGGCAAGGCTCTAGTTTGCCTAGGTTTTAGGACAAGCAATAAAGAATACGGTAGGTTAATTATTGAGAATGGTTCCTTAAGAGAAATCGTAGAAGCAAAGAGTGATAAAAATAATCATGAAGAATTTCTTGCAAATGCTGGAATAATGGTTGCATGTGCAAAGAATTTACGTGAATTGGTGGAGAAAATAGAGTGCAATAGCTCAACTCATGAATATTACTTGACCGATATAGTTTCCATTGCAGTGAAGAGTAATTTAAATGTCGGTTACGTTATTACCGGTGGAGAAGAAGCAACGGGAATAAATAACAGAAATGACCTTATAAAAGCTGAGTTTTACTTTCAAGAAAATAAAAGAAAAATTTTTACCGACTCCGGAGTAACGCTTGTTGCACCAGAGACTGTTTTCTTTTCTCTTGATACGCAAATTGCCAGAGATTCAGTTATTTACCCATATGTTTTTTTCGGTACTGGAGTGAAAATAGAGTCTGGTGCGAAAATACTGCCATTTTCGCATTTAGAAAACTGCTTAATTAAAAGTAATGCTGAGGTCGGTCCATTTACCAGAATACGCGGAAACACAACAATTGGTAATAAGGCAAAAATAGGAAATTTTGTGGAAGTGAAAACAAGTGAAGTTGGTCAAAACACTAGAATAAAACACTTAAGTTATATAGGAAATGCTAAAGTAGGGCAGGAGAGTAATATAGGAGCAGGCACTATTGTTTGTAATTATGATGGGAAAAATAAACATGAAACGAATATAGGGAGCAATTGCTTTGTTGGCGCCAATAGCTCACTAATTGCGCCGCTTAATATTCATGATGAATCTGTAATTGCAGCAGGTAGTGTTATAGTTGAGGATGTACCAGAAAAAAGCCTTGCAATAGCAAGAGAAAAGCAAGTAACTAAGAGAATAAAGTAGTCTAATTTAATTATGTTGTTGTGTCATTTTTAATATTAGACTTCTTGCATAACCATATAACAAACTTTTATTGGGAATAGAAACAAAAAAACTTCCTTGACAAACTCCGCCAGCCCCCTTATCATAACAGCGAAGCTATTGTATTTGCTTTCGCCAATCTGCAGATTAAAAGGTAAGGATTACTTAATGTATCGGCGTCTTATGTTCAATTTTTTGCAGTATATAGATACTGTATGTCTTTACAAAACTTCATCTACATCTAGATTTTTATCTAAATAAGCTGAACGCGCTTATAAAGCGTTACAAGACATCAAAAAATGCCAATACTCGACAGAGATAGTAAAAGACTAGCTAACTCGGGGGTCCTTTGTCTTTTTTTCTGCTTAGTAAATTTCTTAAACATTTGCAGCGTAGGTTAGTTGCAATTAAAAGCAGCTAAATTGCAGTGTTTAAGACTTAAAAAACGCCAATACTGAAAATAGACAATGACTAGGGTTTCTTTTGCCTTTTTTTTCATTTGGTAAATTCCTTAATGTTTATGGCTAAACGACAATCGTCATCCCGCTGCTTGTTAGCGGGATCTATTGCTGAGATACCGCGAATGAATCGCGGTATGACGGTTCGCGGCGGTATGACGTAGGACTGCTGTCATCCCAGTGCGTGACACTGGAATCCCAAAAAAGGATGATGTCATCCTAGTGCTCCTTTTTTTGTCATCCGAGTAGCTGACACTTGGATGACATCGTCATAAAGGAACCAGTGTCAAGCTACTCGGATGACAGGAGAAGGGGCTACTTGCATGACGGTGTCGGTAAACTTAGAGCTATAATAACTATTTGCCTTTTTTCTGCTTAGGTTATGCAAGAAGTCTACTGTCTGAGAAAAGGTAGATAAAAGATGAAAACAGATAGAAGTATTTTAGTAGCTCAAAAAGAACGTTAAGTCATGCTTTTTATTTATATTGACAGCGTATATGACATCGTTTACGATTAAAGTTAATAACAATAATTTATATTTATCATGTTTGCAGTAATTGAGACTGGTGGAAAGCAATATTTAGTAAAAGAAGGTAGTATAATAAAGGTAGAGAAGTTAGAAGCTGAAGAAAAAAAAGAGGTGGAAATCAATAAGGTGATTTGTATTTCAAATAGTGGCTTATCTTATTCATCTAATGCTACTGTTAAAGCTGAAGTGTTGGAGCAGTGCAGGGGGGAAAAAATTATAATCTTTAAGAAGAAAAGAAGAAAAAATTACCGTAGGAAAACTGGTCATAGGCAGTATATAACTGTTCTTCGTATAAATGAAATTAGTCTTCAAAAGTAAGAGGTAAGATATGGCAACTAAAAAATCAGGTGGTAGTTCCTGTAATGGTAGAGATTCAGCGGGTCGTAGGTTAGGAATAAAGAAGGATGGGAAGGTTATTCCTGGTAACATAATTGTGCGCCAAAGAGGCACAAAATTCCATCCTGGAAAGAATGTTGGTATAGGTAAAGATCATACGATTTTTGCTAAAATAGAAGGCTGGGTCAGCTTTAGAAGATCAGCAAATAAAAAGACTTTTATTGATATCTTGCCTACAGATAATATGAAAGCTTCAGCTTGAATAAATCAGGGGTCTGTAGCTCAGGTGGTTAGAGCGCACGCCTGATAAGCGTGAGGTCGGAGGTTCAACTCTTCCCAGACCCACCATTTAGTAGTTACTAACTGTGTTTTCTATAGCGGTTTTGATATTGTATAAGCAAAAACATGAGTTTATATAAAAATTTAGTAACCAGTGAATCAGTGGCGGCTGGTCATCCAGATAAAGTAGCAGATCAAATTTCAGATGCAGTACTTGATGAGTACCTTTTTACTGATCCTTTTGCGCGAGCTGCAATAGAGACTTTAGTCGCCAAAGATAACGTTATTATAGCTGGGGAAGTGTTTGGGCCTAACATCAAAAATAGCAGGATTGAAAGTATTGTACGGAATACAATAAAAGATATTGGTTACAAGCACGATGGGTTCCACTGGAGAAAAGTGAAAGTAAATATATTGCTGCATGAGCAATCAAATGACATTGCAATAGGGTTGGATCAAGGTGCTGGAGATCAGGGCATAATGTATGGCTATGCAACAACAGAGACAGAAAACCTTATGCCGGCACCCATTTTTTATGCACACTCGATTCTGAAAAATATCATGAGCGCAGTTAAAGAAGCAAAACTTGGTCCAGATGCAAAGTCACAAATCACTTTGGCATATGAGAATAACCTCCCGGTACGTGCTGAAAGTATTATTGTCTCAATACAGCACCCTGAGGATTTGGATCAATCAAAAGTAAAAGAAATAATTTACCCTTACATAGTTTCATCTTTACCTGAAGGATGGATGTGTCCTGAGGAAAATCTCTTAGTCAATCCAACTGGTAGATTTGTTATTGGTGGACCGGTTAGTGATTGTGGATTAACCGGACGAAAAATTATGGTTGATACTTATGGAGGTTATATTCCACACGGTGGAGGAGCGTTTTCCGGAAAAGATGCAACCAAAGTTGATAGATCTGCGGCTTATATGGCAAGATATCTTGCTAAAAATATTGTCTTTGCAGGTTTGGCTGAACGTTGTCTTGTGCAGCTTTCTTATGCAATTGGTGTATCAAAACCTACTTCATTCTATATTGATACATTTGGTGCGAATAAGGTAGAGGAAAGAGTAATTAAAAAGTTTATCGAGAATAATATAGATTTATCAACAAAAGGCATAATCAAGCATTTATCGCTTAATCATCCTATATATAAACGTACAGCCTGTTATGGACATTTTGGTAAAGAGTCAGAAAGTGACGGTGGATTTTCTTGGGAAAGCATAAACTTGTCTGCTGATCTTCGTAGAGAATTCAATATAGAAGGTAATAGTAAAATTTCTTTAGATTGCTAAAATTTTTGATTTACAGCCCCATATTTATATACTAGCTTATTGTTAAAGCATAGCACGCTTTTTCATAATAATTATACCATATTAGTAATAATTTTTATATTCAATTTTTATTGTGAGGCTTATAAAGTGTATAACGAAATAGAAGGAGAACTGTACAACGTAATTGTAAGAGGTTGTCCGGAAACAAGTAAAAGGCTATAATATCTGAAATTTTAGTACGGGGTAAAGATGAGAAAAAAGTATCCAACAGATCTAAGCGAAAGGGAATGGTCAAGAATAGAAAAACACTTCAGAGTATCATACAAGAAAGGAGGAAGGCCGCCAAAGTATAGCAAAAGAGAAATATTAGAAGCAATTTTCTATGTATTGCGTACAGGGTGTCAATGGCGGTATTTACCAAATGATTTTCCGCTATGGAAGACTGTGTATGAGCAGTTCAGGCAATGGAAGAAGCAGGGAATTTTTGAGAAAATGAATTATGAAATTACAAAATATAGTAGAAGAAAAATAGGAAGGAATGAGCAGCCGAGTGCCTGTATAGTAGATAGTCAATCTGTAAAGACTACAGAAAAGGGGGGATCAAAGGCTATGATGGAAGTAAAAAAGTAAAGGGTAGAAAAAGGCATATAATTACAGACACTCAGGGTTTTATACTAGGTTGTTACGTAGGCGCTGCTAACGAAAATGATAGAGATGGTATTAAAATAGCATTAAACAATATGAGAACAAAATATACTAAAGTTAAAAAAATGTGGGCTGACATGGGATACCAAGGAAGAAATTTAAAGAATCACATAAAGGAAGAATATGACATAGATATTGAAATTGTTAAAAGGCCTCCATGTAGATTTTGGGTGCACAAAGATACGCCACCTGAGCTACTACCAACAAGAGAACAAGGGTTTAAAGTACAGCCAAGAAGATGGGTTGTAGAAAGGACTTTTGCTTGGGTTAATAGGAATAGAAGGCTATCGAAGGAGTATGATTTACTCACAACATCCACTGAGAATTTCATATACCTAGCTATGAGTAGGGTTATGTTAAAGAGGGAATATGCTTGAATTTACTAGTTTCCGGACAACCTCTAAAAGAGTTTTCTGATCTTATTGATAAAATAAAAGAACACCCTTTTAATGTTGAATTGATAAATAATACATTAGATTATGAAAAATTCAAATTCTACCTTCAGCAGGATTTTCTGTATTGTATAGATTGCGCTCGTGCTTTTTTAATTGTTGCAGCTAGAGTTGATGATATTGAAATGATGAGTAGTTTAATCAATTTGGCACAAGGAGCATTTTATGTTCGAGAACAGTGTAAAAAATATTTTGAAGATTGTGATCTATCTGATGATCACAAAAAGTCAAGAGCTTGTTCTGCCTTTACTGACTTTTTCATGAGTGCCGCATATCACAATTCTGTTAATGAAGCTTTAGTAGCATCTTATTCTTGCTTTAACATATACCAAATCGTTATACGCCATATGGTAAATGAGATAACAACTAAAGGGGTTAAAAATAACAAATACAAAGAGTGGATCAACATTTATAGTAGCGAAACAGTAAATGCTGTAATTGATGAGGTTACTGATATTACAAATAAGCTATATAAAAAAGCTAGTGACTGTGAAAAAAAGAGGATGTATGAGTTTTTTAAGAAAGGGCTGGAATTAGAAATAATGTTTTGGGATGAGGCATATTACTCTAATATATCTAGCAAAGAATATTAGCAGCGGATTATTTACGTTAACTTGATCTTTTATCGGTAACTACAGTGTTCAGTGGCATAATTAGGAGCTGTTACGGGTCAAATCTTTTAAAGGATATAATTGAGCATCCTTTTAATGTTGAGTTAGCGAATAACACCCTAAATATAGAGAACTTCAAATTCTATGCTCAACAAAAGACGTTGTTCTTAGGTGATTATATTCGTACCACCTTAATTACTGCATCCAAAATGGAAGATTATAGTAGTATTATCTCGCTTGCTGAAGTAGCCCAAAGAGTAGTGACTGTTAATAGAATGCTATATGACTACTACTTTACTATGTACGGTATAAGTCGCGAAAAGAAATCTCTTGAGTGTTTTAATTTCACTAATTTTCTTTTATCCATCTCGCATAGTAATACCTATGAGGCTATGACGGTTTTGTATTCTTGCATGTTTATATACGAGACTGTCGTTGATAGCATGAAAAATAGATTCAAGAAAAATAATAGATATAGGGATTGGTTTAATTTTTGTTACAGTGATTCAGTAAAGTCTGGATGCATTATTTTGGAAAATATTGTTGATGGATATTGCAGCAGAGCAAGAGAAAACGAAAAGAGCAGAATGCTTGAGTTGTTTAGAATAACTGCACAATTTGTGTTAGATTTTTTGAACGGTGCATATAATTTTTCAAGATTCAATCAATTTCCTAAGGAACATTGACAATTTTAAGCTAATTTGTATCCTTAATAAGTATTTTTTAAAATGCTATGAAAAGTAAAGAACATGATTTTCATTTAGTGGATCCAAGCCCTTGGCCAATTGCTGTATCAGCAGCAATTCTTATTCTTGCACTTGGATTAGTTGGCGCGCTTCATAAACAAATTGTCGGAATGTTTTGTTTAGTTTTGGGAATCTCCGCAGTATCAGGGGTGCTGTTTTATTGGTGGAGAGATGTAATAAGGGAGGCCATTTATGACAAATGTCACACTGCCATTGTAAAACATGGACTCAAATTTGCAATGTACTTGTTTATTCTCTCGGAGGTCGTATTTTTTATAGTGTTCTTTTGTTCATTCTTTAAAGCCTGGCTTGATCCAGTTTTTTTATTTGAGGCGTTTTCTCCTGCAAAAAAAGTTGAATGGCCCCCTGAGGGAATTTTGCCACCTGATCCGTGGTCACTACCATTCATGAATACATTAATATTATTGCTTTCTGGTACAACAATTACTTGGGCAAATCACTCTTTACTTAAAAATGATAAAAAGAGCATGATTAAAATGCTGTCCATAACTATATTGCTTGGAGTTTTTTTTATAATAGTGCAAGCAATAGAGTATCATGAAGCGAGTTTTTCTCTACAAGAAACAGGAGAAAAGCTTATTTATACATCCAATTTTTATATGATTACCGGTTTTCACTGCGCACACGTTATAATAGGAATAATATTTTTATCAGTGTGTTTATTTAGAGCACGGAAAGGCCAATTTACACTTCAGGACCATTTGTGCTTTGAGTTTGCCTCCTGGTATTGGCACTTTGTAGATGTAGTCTGGATATTTTTATTTTTGTTTGTCTATTGGTTAAGCGTTTATTAAGTGGTTAAAATAATAGGTCTAGATCCAGGAATAAGCAAGACTGGGTGGGCCATTATCAGCCTGAACGAAAAAAATAATATTGAATTTTTGGGCGGCGGTACCATATCAACTGATGGTAAATTGGGTACAGGTGAACGCCTACATATAATTTTTGAACAATTAAAGAAAGTAATTTCCCTATACTCTCCGAATGAAGCTGCGGTGGAGAAAATTTTTGTTAATAAAAATCCTAAATCTTCACTAACTTTAGGATATGCAAGAGGGGTTGTAATTTTAGCGTTAAAAATAACAAAGCTAACTATGAATGAATATGATGCAAACTATGTAAAAAAAAGCATTACCGGAAATGGCCATGCTGATAAGGATCAGATTATATTTATGGTGAAGCAAATAGTTAAAAATTTGAGTATAAAATGCCACCATGTTGCTGACGCTCTTGCTGTAGCAATTTGTCATGCTTATACGAAAGGTTCTTGTTTTGTTGAGTAACTTTTATATGGGATTCAGTTTGAAGATTTCCAGATCTGGAAAAACTATTTGATTGTATTTATCTTGTCTAACGTTCGTTGCAAAATAATACATGCGGAGATTTTATCATCTATTTTTTTCGATTTTGTGATTGATATTCCAGTAATTTTTAGTGTATGAGTTGCGATAGATGTTGAGAAGCTTTCGTCTTGTAAGTATATATTTACTTTATATTTTTTTATTATTTTATTTGCGAATTGGATTATAGTTTTACACCATTTAGTTTCTTGCTCGTCCATTTTTAATGGTAGTCCTATTACCATTGATCCAGATTCATTTTCTTTGAATATTCTATGCAGATAACCTAAATCTTTGCTCATATTTTTTCTGTGATATATGCTATGAGCTGTGGCTATGAGCTGTGTTTTATCGCTAAATGCTATGCCTATTTGCTTTTCTCCCATGTCAAGGCACATTATGCGTTTATCTTTTGGAATAGACTTTAGAAACTCATCTGGATTTCTATGTAGCATCTATTAGACTTCCTTTAAAGTGACCTTACCAAAAAAGTGGAGAGAAAGTTAAGAAAATTTTTTACAAAAAGAATAATGAATCAAATTGCTCAGGAATGCAATAGACTTCTTGCATAACCCAAACTAAGTAGAAAAAAGGTATCATCTAAGTAGCTGACACTGGTTTCCATCCAAAAGGGCAGTGCCCCTATGATGTCATTCCAGTGCTTGACACTGGAATCCAGACTTTAATTGTTATACTTGTAAATAAGTCTGGTGAGAATAGACGTTCATCTCAAAATGCAGTATTTTTGTTGAAATAGCTCAACTGGATTCCAGCGTCACGCGCTGGAATGACACCTTTGTGTTTGCATAGCTGTACGAACATTGTGATTTGAGAGCAATCTCCACAAGGGAGGATGTCATTCCAGTCCCCAGACACTGGAATCCAGGAAAAAGAATGGTGTCATCCAAGTAGCTGACACTGGGATCCAGAAGACTTAATTTCAACCAAATAATAAAGGCTGGATCCCAGTGCTTGGCACTGGAATGACAGCAATCCTACGTCATACCGCAATTCATTCGCGGTATCTCGGCCGCTAACAAGTAGCGGGATGACGGTTATCGTTTAGCTACAAACATTAAGAAATTTACCAAACGAAAAAAAAGGCAAAAGAAGCCCCGTGGTTGGCTAATTACTTACATTATACTTTCAAGTATGGCGTTTTTTTATTCTAAACACTTAATAACCGCGATTCAGTTGCTTTTAAACCGCAACTAATCTAAATTATAAACGTTAAGAAATTTACTAAACAGAAAAAAAGGCAAAAGAAACCCTAGGGTAGCTAGTTATTCACTATCCATTTTTTAAGTTGGCGTTTTTTTATGTTTTAAACGCTTTATAAGCGCGTTTCAGCTTATGTAGGTAGAAGTTTGATAAAGACATAAGGTGCACATAGTGCAAAAAATTAAACATGAGACGCCAGATACGTGAGTTTTTTTGTCATTTAATCTGTACAGATAAGATAAATAAATAGCTTCAATTTTATGATAAGAGGGCTGGCGAAGCTTGTCAAGTAATCTTTTGCATTTAACCCGTTTCTATGGGTAAAACAATCTGCATACCACTTAGCTAACATGAGTTTTGTTTTGACTTTTTGTGCTAATTTTGCAGAATATTAAGATTATCATTTAAATAAAATACATGACGAAAGAGGATTGGGAAGCGGTAATTGGGCTTGAGGTGCATGCTCAAGTTTCTTCTAATACGAAGCTATTTTCTAGCTCATCAACGGAATTTGGTGCTGAGCATAACACTCAAGTTTCTCTAGTTGATGCGGCAATGCCAGGTACGCTGCCAATACTAAATTATTACTGCATAGAGCAAGCAATACGCACTGGTCTTGCACTTTCTGCAGAAATTAATAAGTATTCTTACTTTGATCGGAAAAATTATTTTTATCCTGATTTACCGCAAGGTTACCAGATAACCCAGTTTTTTGAGCCAATAGTTAAAAATGGTAGAGTATTTATCAACGACAATGAAAAGGAAATAAGAATTGCGAGAATTCATTTAGAGCAAGATGCAGGAAAGAGCGTTCATGAGGAAAGCAAAACTTATGTAGATTTAAATCGTGCAGGGGTTGCTTTAATGGAAATTGTTTCAGAACCAGATCTCCGTTCATCTGCGGAAGCTGCAGAATGCATGAAAAAATTGAGGCAGATTTTGCGTTACATTGGTTCGTGTGATGGTGATATGGAAAAGGGATCACTTCGTTGTGATGCAAATGTTTCTGTCCGCCTAAAAGGCAGTAGTACATTTGGCACTCGTTGTGAAATAAAAAATCTGAACTCGATACGTTATATTGTGCAAGCTATAGACTATGAAATACAAAGACAAATTGAAATTTTAGAAAGTGGAGAAGAAATAAGTCAAGATACCTTATTGTTTGACGTTGCTTCGGGAAAAACAAAAGTGATGAGAAGCAAAGAGGATGCAAGCGATTATAGATACTTCCCTGAGCCTGATTTATTACCTGTTGAGGTAAGCCAGGATAAAATTGATTTAATTCAATCATCTTTGCCCGAGTTGCCAGATCAAAAAAAGCTGCGATACATTGAGGAATTGGGTATCAATGAATACGATGCAAACGTCATTACCTCCGATAAAGCAATTGCTGATTATTTTGAGGAATTGATAAAAAAACATGATTCAAAGCTCGCCGTTACCTGGTTAACCGTAGAGCTTTTTGGTCGTTTGAATAAAGCAGGTATTGATATTGTGAGCTCCCCAATCAAAGCAAATGCTTTGTCCGAACTCTTAGATTTTATCGTTGATGGAACAATCTCTGCTAAACTTGGCAAGCAGGTATTCGATAGTATGTTTGAAACTGGCAAACCTGCATCTTTAATTATAGAAGAGCAAGGCCTAAAACAAATAACCGATAGAGGTCAAATATCAGAAGTTATCGACAAAATCATCAATAACAACCAAGATAAAGTTCAAGAATACAAAAGCGGTAAAACAAAGTTATACGGATTCTTTGTCGGCGAAGTTATGAAACTTACCAAGGGAAAAGCCAGCCCTGATGTCGTGAATTCAATTTTGAGTGAAAGATTAAGTAATTAGTCACATTTTTTTATTTACATAACAGCACATCTCGTAGATATTCTCAGATTTACGCTACGATATCTGTATATCATGACATATAACTTTTTTACCATTTGTTGGTACTATTTTTAAAATTATGTGAGGTTGAGGATGCTTGAAGATCATCCTGTTTAGGGGGCAAAATGTTCTCGCCATGGTATTGACTATCAAGAGTTGTGGCTCATATTATTTCTCATGCGTGTGATGGATAAAAAATGTCCTTTCCGCTTAGCTACAGAATTGAAGTCAGCTGCAGGCTTTGATGATGTTGTTCTCCAATGTAAGCAAAATAAAACAACAATACATAGGTTTGTGCAAGTCAAACACAAACAAGATGGAACTGAAAAAATCAGTGTAGGTAGCTTATTAACAAAGAGTGGTGAGTTTAATTTGTTGAAATACTTTATTGCTTATTTAAAGATCAAAAGTAATGGAAAGTTTAAGGGTGAGATGAAGTATTTTGCTATTGTTACGAATATTGATTTTGATTTCACAGATTCAGCACAACATGAAGTGAGAAAGCTGAGAATGATGTCGAGTGGAAAGAATAAAGAAAAGGAAATTTCAGTTATAAGAATAGACACACAAGATGAGTTTCTGGATGTAGGTGATGGTGTAAGATATAAATTTGATAATAGTATTATCTCATACTTGCAGGAAAATAAGGATTTTATAAAGGGTAAGGTAGGTAGAGAAGTCAGTGATAAAGAAGTCGAAGACTTTTTAAATGAACTAGTGTTTGCGGTTAATTTGCCCAATGAAAGTCAGCTAAAAGAATTGTTTAAAGGTGAGATGAGTGGTAGATTGGCCAAAAAGTTTGGCTATGTTGGTGACAATGAAATCTTTTGCAATGACCTTCTGGAGAAAATATCAGACTGGGTGAAAGATATAAAAGGACGTTTTCTTTCGCCAGAAGAAGGAAAAGAATTTTTCCAAAAAGTGGAGCTATGGGCCAGCACTCTATGTGGGATAGAACGAGGGGTAAAGAAAGGGAATAAAGGAATTGATAAAATAGCAAAACAACAGCATAAGGATAGTAAAACACTGAATGAAATACATGCAGCTGTAACAGCGCAAAATAACAAGCAAAGACCCCATAAGAAACCTTATGGTCCTCGTGACAAAAAATCGAAAGCAAGAGAAGAAGGAGATATAGAAGAATCAGATGAATTTGATGAAATAGAAGCTTTAGAATTTGTTAAAAGGGCTTTGAATATAGAAAACAATTTACAGAATAAGGAAATAAAAAAGCTAGCACAGGAACTACAATATTCCCAATTGGCTTTAAAACTAGCGGTTACATATATTAGTGAAGAAAATATTGTATTTAGTCATAGGGGTAGAAAAAGGATTAGAGTTGGTGGCTATCTGAAAAAGTGTGAAAAGATAGCAGAGAAGCTACTTGACTTTAAGTCCGAATATAAAAGTGATCGTTATGCTAAGGCAACTTTCATAACTTGGAAAATTACAATTGATGCTATAGTGCAAAAAAAATTTAGGCCGGAAGCATTGAGCATTCTCGAGATAATGGCCTATTTTTCTCCTAATGAGATTTATATAGAAGAAATCTTTTCACAGCAAGTAGCTAATGATAAAGAAGCGTTGTGGAATGCTGTTGAGTTACTTAATCGATATTCAATGATTAAATTAAGGAAAGGAGTAGTAAATATTTACAGACTAGTGCAAAAGGTGACTAGATTAAAATTACAAGAGAAAGGCCGAGAAGAAGAGGTCTTAAGGAAAGCTCTAGAATTGATAAACAGTTATGATGTATTAATAGATAATTCTATTGTTGCATCTGTTTGGGGATATGTGAGTAAGTATGGTGAGTTAATTGACGAATTTTACTTTAATCCTATTTATGGTAAATGGAAATATACACCGTTGCATTCACTTGCCGAAAGTGGCAGTTATGAGGCAGTTAGGTGCGTATTAACACATATGGAAGAAAAACACCCAGATAAATTTAATTGTGTTGTTAATGCTAGGGATGGATCTGACAGCACTCCATTGTGTTCAGCTGTTGAGAGTGGAGGATTGGACATAGTGCAATATTTTATCAATAAGGGTGCAGATGTCAATGCTAAGAGCAGATATGGTATCACTCCGTTACATCAGGCTGTTTATGATGGAAGGGTTGATATAGTAGAATACCTTATAGGCAAAGGGGCGGACATTAACGCTAAAGATGAAAGTGGCTTCACTGCGTTACACTGGGCTACTATGATGTATAGGGTTGACGTGGCTAAGGTACTATTAAAACATAATGCAGATGTTAATGCTAAGGATAAAGATGGCGATACTTCGCTACATCTTGCTACTAAGATGGGTAGGGTTGCCGTAGCTAAGGTACTATTAGAACATAATGTAGATGTTAATGTTAAGAACGAACAAAATAGAATTTCGCTGCACTATGTTGCTAGAAGTGGAAGTATAGAAACGATAGAATGCCTCATTGAAAAAGGTGCCGATGTTAACGCTAAAGATGAAAATGGCAACACTCCGCTACACTTTGCTGCTATTATGGGAAATTTTGACACGGCTAGAGTGCTACTAAAACACAATGCAGATGTTGATACTAAGAATAATAGGGGAATGACAGCATTGCATTATGCCACTGATTTTGATCACCAAGAACTTGTGGAGTTACTTTCAGCTCGTGATACAAATTCTATTGACGATGGGATGTGTATGGTTGCTTTAGCTAAGACACTATTGAAACACACCACAAATGTTAGTGTTAAGAACGAATGCAATAAAACTCCACTGCACCATGCTGCTAAAATTGGAAGTGAAAAATTAACAAAATACTTCATTAAAGAAGGGGATGATGTTAACGCTAAAGATGAAAATGGCAACACTCCGCTACACTTTGCTGCTATTATGGAAAATTTTGACACGGCTAGAGTGCTACTAAAACGCAAAGCAGATGTTAATGCTAAGAATAATAGGGGAATGACAGCATTACATTATGCCACTGATTTTGATCATAGGGATCTTGTGGAATGGCTTTTAGCTCATGGTGCATCCATCCTGTGACTACTGAAATTTTGCATTTAATTTATAGCTCCGCTTCTATCAGGGCATAGGATGACAGAAGTGGGCTTTAATGGCTGTAGTACTATAGCTGTTATACTCCAAAAGTAAGTATTAGATATAACAAATAGAAGAAATTAGATAGAATGATTAAAGGGGCAAGGGTATAAAGGTTTAACTTAAAATAACCTGATAAAATTTGAATCACACTTCCAAGTGCTGGCACCCATGAAAGTAATGTAACTGCACAAATCAGTAGATTTTTTACGATTTTTGGTGTTTTATGCTCGTTCTCTAGTTTGCGGTATGATTTTCGTATAGAGATTGTTATTCTACCTAAATACCAGTTAACTATTCCACCAAGGCTTGATCCTAGTACTCCAAAAAATAACATCAGTAGTGGAGTGTGATACGACCTGAAATAAAGCATGGTATTGAACACAAAACCTTGATGTATGGGTAAGACTAATGATGATACTAGACTATCTGTGAATAACAGAAAGTAATTTTCCATATGAGTTTACCAGGTTGTTGTACCATCTTCATTGTCAGAAATTGTAATCCCCATTTGTTTCAACTGATCCCTTATTTTGTCTGCAGTATCGTAATTTTTATTTTTTTTTGCAATTTTTCTTAAGTCTATCAACCTTTCTATTTCTTGATGATTTACATCCACAGCAAACCACTTTTCATAACTTGACTCAAGAAGACCAATAAATCTGGCACTCTTAACAAAACTCTCAGTTAATTTTAGCTTTTCACTTTCATTACTCATTTTGTTAATTTTTGCAGCCATTTCATGTAATATAGCTAGAGCTTCAGGAATGTTTAAGTCGTTTTTTAAAGCGTCTATAAAATCTTTAGAAATCTCTGCGTTACTTTCATCAATATTTATTGTATCTAAACCACGTGATAGCCGATAAAATTTATTTAAGGTTTCCTGTGCGTCAGAAATAACGTTTTCTGTCCAATCAAGTGGTTTTCTGTAGTGAGTTTTGAGCAGTGCATAGCGTATTACTTCACCCTTTATTCCACTATCTAGCAAATCTCTTACTTTGACTATATTAAATAAGGACTTGCTCATTTTCTCTTCATTTACTGTAAGAAAACCGTTATGTATCCAGTATTTTGCAAACATTGATCCAGCAAATGCAGACTTACTCTGTGCAATTTCATTTTCATGGTGAGGAAATTGTAAATCTATGCCGCCACCATGAATATCAAAATCTTTGCCAAGGTAAGCATATGACATTGCTGAGCATTCTATATGCCATCCAGGTCTGCCCTCTCCCCATGGGCTATTCCAATAACTTGAAAGTTTGTAGTCAATATCATTTGCAGGCTTCCACAGCACAAAATCTCCCGGGTGCTTTTTATTTTCATTAACTTCAACTCTGCTACCTGGAACCAATTCATCAGTTTTTTTTCCTGATAAAGCACCATATTCATGGTAAGATTCTATATTAAAATACACATGTTTGTCAGATTCATAAGCGTGGCCTGATTGCAGCAAATGTTCAATTAATTTTATAATATAATCTACGTTTTTCGTTGCTTTTGGCTCGTGTGTTGGCTCTGCACAATTTATGCTTCTCATATCTTCATGAAAAGCCTTGGTGTAATATGTGCTGATACTTTCTATGTTGCTATTTTTTTCACTTGCTGCATTAATTATCTTATCATCAATGTCGGTTATGTTACGCACATAGGTAACTTTGCCATAACAAAACTTAAGTAGCTGAAATAACACATCATACACAACAACAGACCGTGCATTGCCTATATGTGCTGTGTCATATACTGTTGGTCCGCAAACATACATTTTCACATGATCTTTATCGATAGGTGTAAAAAGCTCCTTTTTTTTTGTTAAGGTGTTGTAAAGCCTAACCATATACGAAGCTTTTGAGAAAAGAAAATGCCCCAATGATAAGTTGTGGCCCTTTGACTACTACAACAAGAGTAAGCAATAGCCCACACAATGATATTAAAACTCCCAATATGGATAGAAACCCATCTTTACTCATAATGCCAAGCGAAATAAGAGTCGTACCAATTGCAGGAATGAAGTTAGTAAGAGGCAATGGAAGAGCTATCGATAATGCAGAAAGCAACATTACAAAAGCTAAAATCTTTTCACCGGGCCCATAGAAAATAAAAGACATTCTTGGTTTCATGAACTTTTCTATTTTTTTTAATGCTGGAGAAGTTTTCTCTACCACAAAAGCTAGTGTTGAACGCTGAAAAGACCTTCTTTCCAACCAATGCGGCATCCAAGGAGAATCAAATCCAAATAGAAGCTGCAGTGAGAATAAGATTAAAGGTATAGAAAGAATAGTTGTATAACCAGGTGGAACCGGTATAGGCACCGATAGCGGCAAGGAGAAGATGATTATTAAAATACCAAAACCACGCTCATGCAAAGCTGTTTTAATGTCAAACAAAGTTACTTTATCGCTATCATTGTTATTGGTATCTGCAACTTCTTTTAGAATATCAGAAGCTAATTTATCACTTTTAGTCAACTTATCATTTTTTGACACGAAAAACCTTTGATAAAAATAATTCTTAACACAATTATTGTTTTATTTCAATATGCATTATTCATTTTGCGCTAGTAATTCGTTCTTTTGTTAAAGTGTTGTAAAGCTTTTAAGAAGAGAAAGTGCTCCGGTTATAAGTTGTGGTCCTTTGACTATTACAACAAGAGTAAGCAACAACGCGCACAATGATACTAAAACTCCCAATATGGATAGAAACCCGTCTTTACTCATAATGCTAAGTGAAATAAGAGTTGTGCCAATTGCAGGAAGGAAGTGAGTAAAAGGTAATGGAAGAGCTATTATTATTGCACAAAGCAACATCATAAAAGCCAGAATCTTCTCACCAGGCCCATAGAAAATGAAAGACAGTCTTGGCTTCATGAATTTTTCTATTTTTTCTAATACAGGGGAAGTTTTCTCTACCACAAGAGCTAGTGTTGAACGCTGAAAAGATCTTCTTTCTAGCCAACTGGGCATCCAAGGAGAATCAAATCCAAATAGAAGCTGCAGTGAGAATAAGATTAAAGGTATAGAAAGAA
This sequence comes from Wolbachia endosymbiont of Aedes aegypti, assembly GCF_021496215.1. Taxonomy (NCBI): domain Bacteria; kingdom Pseudomonadati; phylum Pseudomonadota; class Alphaproteobacteria; order Rickettsiales; family Anaplasmataceae; genus Wolbachia; species Wolbachia endosymbiont of Aedes aegypti. The sequence continues at coordinate 139,118 of NZ_CP090902.1, forward strand.
TAGTTGTATAACCAGGTGGAACCGGTATAGGCACCGATAGCGGTAAGGAGAAGATGATTATTAAAATACCAAAACCGCGCTCATGCAAAGCTGTTTTAATGTCAAACAAAGTTACTTTATTGCTATCATTGTTATTGGTATCTGCAACCTCTTTTAGAATATCAGAAGCTAGTTTTTTATCTTTAGTTAGTTTCTCACTTTTTTGCACAATTATCCTTTAATAAAATATTCCTCTTAAGCTAACATAGTTGTTGCTGTATTTCAATATTTGTTATTTATTTCATACCAACACTTCATCTCTTTCATTCTTTAACCTGACTAAGTTTTTAAACAGATGACATGCACTAAGGTGCATGTCACGAAGTATGAGGACGCTAACGATCTGGTTCATTAGACGATAATTTTTCTGAGTCCTTAAGCTCCTGTTTAAGGTTTTTGATGCCTTTTCCTAAATCACCCATAACTTGCGGTAATCTGCCTGCACCAAACAGAACTAAAATTATTATTAAGACTAGAAACAATTGCCATGGTCCTAAACTCATTTTCACCTCCATTTAAAATATTGACCTTTAAATATTAAAACTTGACTGAAGTCAAGTAACACATAGATTATATCACCTTTATTTAATTATAAATCAAGGTTTTTTAATTATTTTATAACAATCCCAAACTAGATTATTTTCTTGCAGCGAATAAGTGGAAACTTTTCGCTTAACTGTAGAGTAGAAGAGAGCTCACTAAAAAACTTTGCTAGCGTATCATCTTTAGGCTTATGGTATATATCGCTAGAAACTCCTGATTGAATAATTTTACCATTTTTCATTACGTAGATAAAATCTGCAACTTTCAATGCTTCTTGCGGGTCATGAGTTACCATTAGCACAGGGATATTTTTACTTCTAAAAAGGGACAATATATGTTGTCTTATTCGGCACTTGAGCAGTATATCTAAATTAGAAAATGGTTCATCTAACAACACAACATCAGGGTTTTGTGCCATCACTCTTGCTATTGCAACTAATTGTTGCTGTCCTCCAGATAAGGCGTTAGGGTACATATTTTCATATTTTTCTATATTGAGTAACTTCAAGATTTCCAATGCAATTAGGTGCTTTTCTCTCTTGGAAGAGCTGCGGATAGCAAAGGTTATATTTTCTACTACTGTTTTATGAGGAAATAATGCAGAATGCTGAAAAATCAATCCGATATTTCTATGCTCTATAGCGACTGATGCCTTATTACTTGCAACTAACCTATCATTTATAAAAATAGTTCCAGATTTTGGATTTTCTATCCCCGCAATTAATTTCAAAATTGTTGACTTGCCACAGCCAGAATGCCCCAATAAACATGCAACATTTCCTTTCTTTACTTTAATGTTTATATTGCTTAAAGCAAAGTCGTTTTGATTGTTATAGAAATAACCAATATTGTTAACTAGCATTAATCTTACTTAAACCATGTTATTAAATATAATAGCATTATACTCAAGAAGTACAGAAATGTTTTTTGTCGTCATAAATTGGTTATGCAAGAAATCTAGAAAAGAAAGGATTTTTTGCTATAACTTTACATGAATGGTAGGAAATACGGGACTATAGCTCAGCAGGATAGAGCGTTGGACTCCTAATCTGAAGGTCGTGCGTTCGAATCGCACTAGTCCCACCACATTGCTTCACAAATTTTATGGAGATTTTTTTTCACAAATACGCACACCTTTTTTTGCGGTTTTAAGATATAAATTCCCTAATAATAAAACGGGTTTTGTGTCATTCCAGTACTCCTCTCTTATAATTCACGTATTTAAGAATGACTTCTGCTAAACCTTTACTAATTCCAGGTACGTTTTGAATTTCAGCCAGAGAAGCTCTGCTTATATTTTTCACTGAACCAAAATAAGACATCAACGCTTTTTTTCTTTTGTTGCCAATGCCGGGTATTTTGCTTAATTGTGAAACTATAAACTGTTTATCGCGTTTTTTTCTATGTGAAGTTATCGCAAAACGGTGGGCTTCATTACGCAGCGATTGTAAGTAAAGCATGACTTTGCTGTCATTTGCCAGACTGAATTCTTCCCTGCCCAGCATATAAAATCTTTCATTTCCTGCGTTACGATCAGGACCTTTTGCCATACAAGCAAAAGGAACGTTTATATTCAATACTTCCAGTACATTCTGTACTATGGAAACATGTCCTGGTCCACCATCAATCAGTAAAAAATCAGGTATTATGCCTTTTATATTGCCGGAGAAACGTCTGGTTAGCACTTCCCTCATCATTTTATAGTCATCGCCTGAAAATTTTTCCTTTATAGTAAATTTTCTGTACTCACTCTTTAAAAAACCCTCCTGCCCTGCAACAATCATCACACCAATTTGCTGGCTTCCAGAAATATGGCTATTATCATAAACCTCGATACGCTTTGGAATGTTTGGTAACAAGAAGATTTTGCTAAGCTCCTCAAGCTTTTCTAGGTTATTTCTATAATCGATAAGCTTCTGCTCTAAGCTATGCTGAGAGTTATCATAAACAAATTTCAATAAATCACGCTCTTTTTTATTCTTTGCATGCAGAACTTTTACTGGCTTTTGAGCAACCTTATATAGTGCTTGTTCTATAATTTCCTTATCCACAATAGAATCTGGAACGTAAATTTGTATTGGAGGTATGTTAGCTGAATTATAAAAATTGACCAAAAAGGTGGATAAAATTTCATCATTTGAGTGATCACCACAGTTCTCGGCAAAGTAAGGAGTGCTGCCGTAGTTGTCTTTATTTCTAAACGATAACACACTAATACATGCTAGATCCTCTTCACGTACAATACTGAAGAAATCTGCATCTTTTTCAAAAGAAAAATCCGTGTGCTGTATTTGAATTTGCTCAAGAAACTTTACCCGATCTCTATATATAGCAGCAAGCTCATAGTTTTCTTCACTGCTGCACTTTCTCATTGTGAAAAGTAACTGTTCTTTCACTTCCTTATTTCTTCCAAGCAATGTATTTCGTGCCTGTTTTACTGATTGGCAGTAGTCGTCTTTTGTGATTTTGTTTATGCATGGTGCTGAGCAGCGCTTAATTTGATATTCAATACATGGTCTTTTTGTTGAGGAAAAGTATTGATCTGAACATACTCTTAGGAGAAAAGCTTTTTGCAATGACAATATAGTTTGCTTAACAGCAGCGGCAGATGTAAAGGGACCATAATAATGAAACTCATTTTTCTTAAATTTGCCTCTATATTTTGCTATTCTTGGATAATCGTGCTTGGAAATTGTTATATAAGGATAAAATTTTCCATCCTTGAGCACAATATTATAAAGTGGTTTCAATGATTTTATTAGCTGTGCTTCAAGAAGCAGTGCTTCGATTTCATTCTCAGTGATGAATATTTCAACCTTAATAACCTGTAAGAGCATAACTCTAATTCGTTCAGAAAGGTTTTCGAATTGAAGGTAGTCGGATAACCTTGACTTTAAGTTTTTTGCTTTTCCAACATATAAAACTTTATTCTTATCTCCAACCATCTTATACACGCCACAGGATTGTGGAGATGATTTGATTTGTTCTTTATATTGCCTGAGCATTTATCCATTGTTTAACCTGTATGAGGTTAAAATCTGCTACTAAATGAAAGATGGAAACTACATTTTCAAGCAAAGATAATCTGTTTCTTCTCAGCTTATCAGAATCACAGTTAATCTTTATACTGTCCATAAACTTATTGATAAACGGAGCAAAACTAGCAAGTTCATCAAGTGCTACATTAAAGTGGTTATTTTTTATCGCTTGTTTTATGTTTTTACAAGCAGTTATAGCACAATTTGATAGCGCAATTTCTTCACTTTCAATCAAAAACCTCTTACCGTAAGATGCACTATAAGTAGTGCCATCACTTTTCCTTGCTTTGCTCATCATGTTACTGACTCTTTTGTAAGTGCTTAGAATTTGTTCACCTTCTGGAGTACTAAGATAACGATCCAATATAACAGTTCGCTTTTCTGCTGTCAGCAGATCATTAATATCGATTTTATATAGTATTGAATCTACAACATCTTGCCTTATATCTCTATTTTTTAAAATAACCTTGAATCTTTCTAAGCAAAATCTAAATACTAGTTCTGAAATTTGTTTTCTATTCGGCTTATCAACTGACGCTGTATTTTTATTAAATAGAAGCCTTGAATATAAAGATACTGACTTGTCTATCATTAGCCTAATTGGAACATGCAAATTATTTTCAAGTATTGTCCTAATTATACCAATTGTCATTCTCCGCAAACCAAATTGATCATACGAACCAGAGATTTTCTCACCTGCTGCAATTAAACCAACTAAGCTATCCACTTTGTCTGCAATTGACACAGCAATTGCAGAAGGAGATTTAGGACACTCCTGCTCTGGCCCGATTGGCTTATAATGCTCAGTTATAGCTTCCACTACTTCTTTATCTTCTTGAAAATAAGAAGCATAATATCCACCCATTACTCCTTGTAATTCTGGAAACTCTCTGACTATCGATGTTGCCAAATCAGCTTTTGCCAAATATGCAGCACATTCAACTTTTATCAGCGAAGCATGTGGAATAAATATAGCTATATACTTTGACAGAGCCGTAATACGCTTCACCTTTTCCCCCACGCTGCCAAGTGAAGCATGAAATAATATCGAACCTAATTTTTTGACATAATAATCTAGATTTTCCTTTTTATCTTGAGATATTAAAAATTGGGCATCAGCAAGACGTGCTTCTAATATTCTTTCGTGCCCTTTAACAACTTCACCATTGTTGACGTTGACAACAGTGACAAAGTGTGAAATTCTCTTTCCATTACTTAAAGCAAGGTATTTTTGTTGTGTATTAACTATACTAAGTATTACTTCCTTCGGTAATCCAAATGACTTTTCTTGATTCACTTCACCAAACAGTACGATTGGCCACTCTATAAGCCCTGTCAATTCATTTAGTAAATAATCATTTTTCTCAAGTTGTAAATTCTGCTCTTTTGTGAATTTATTAATCTGATCTAGTATAAATTGCTTTCTTTTGTCCATTTGGAGAATTACACTGTTTTTTTCTAGCAATTCAAAATAGTCTTTAGGTGCTTTAACAGTTAACGCTGTACCACTTGAGAGAAATCGATGGCCATATGTTGTGTTAGATGCTGTGATCCCTGCAAAAGACACAGGTATTATTTCGTCATTTAAAATGCATAAAATGTTTTTGATTGGCCTAACCCACCTTTCTTTTCCTTCGCCCCATCTCATGCTCTTCAACCAAGAAAAGTTTTTGAGCATTTCCTCCAGTTGATTTTTGAGGAATTCTCTGATGTTAAATGAGCAGCTTTCTCTTTTAATGAAGTAAAAATCCTCATTATTTACTTTTCGAACGAGCAAATCTTCTTCATTTTTCTGATATTTTCTTAAAAAACCTTCGATAGCACTTTTTGGTGCGTTAATGTTTGGTCCCTTAACTTCGTTATTGGAATCCTTTAGCTCCAAAGCATTTATGTTGTCGACAAATAGGGTAATGCGACGTGCCGTTATAAAAACCTCCATTGATGTAAATTTTACATTATTTTTGTTAAAAACATTGGCAATACAGCTTTTAACTTGAGTTGCAACTACATTCTGCATTCTCGGTGGTATTTCTTCTGAAAGGCACTCAAATAATAACTGCAACGACATACGCTATTTACTCATGTACAATTCACAACATTTTTTTGTTAGCTCTCTAACTTTACCAATATAAGCTGTACGTTCATTCACACCAAGCACACCTCTTGCATCAAGCAGATTAAGTAGGTGACTAGTTTTAATACATTGGTCATAGGCTGCCATTGGTAGCTCCTTTTCAATAAGGAACTTACACAATTTTTCCGTATCTTCGAATTGCTGCTGTACCACTTTAGTATCATAATAATCTAACGCTAGATAAGAAAATTCATATTCTCTTTGTTTAAAAATATCTCCGTAAGTTACACCGTTATCGTTCCAAATTATATCATAAACATTATCTACACCTTGTATGCACATTGCTAAACGTTCCAACCCATATGCCACCTCACCAGGAATCATCTTGCAGTCAATCCCTCCAACTTGCTGTATATAAGTAAGCTGTGTTACTTCCATTCCATTGCATGTAACTTCCCATCCAAGTCCTGATGCACCAACGCTCGGATTTTCCCAATCATCTTCAACAAACTTAATATCATATTTTTCTGTAGATATGCCAAGAACTTTTAAGCTATCTAAATAGACGTCTTGTAAATTATTACCAGATGGCTTTATTATAACTTGATATTGGTGATGTTGATACAAACGATTAGGATTATCACTATAGCGTCCATCTGCTGGCCTAATTACTGGTTGTAGATATGCAATTTTTGCCGGTTTTGTATCAATTGCAGACATAATTGTTGCAGGATGTAATGTGCCAGCACCAACTTCAGATGTGTATGGGTGAAGTATAACACATCCTTCACTAGCCCAAAAATCTTGTAACTCTTTTATTATACTTTGTAAGTTCACACAAATTGTACACTTTTTATACTAAATATATAAATAAATAAGTACTATTCAATACCTATTTTTTTAACAGTATCATGTAAATAATCACCTAAAACTGCTGAACTTTCCCTCACATACTGAATTATGCTTTTATTTAGGACAATTGCATCATGCATAGTTAAATCGCAGAATATAAATGCTGTTAAATACAGTAAAATCACCGCATAAAATGTGTGAAAAATCCCCTCAAATGTAATTGACATTGCATTATTATAGCTGAGCTGTATTGAACTTATTGGCCATGGTTTTATCACTTCTACGACATTAAAAAATACGTAAGGTATCATAAGAAAAAAGAAAAAGTGCATAAAATCATTAAACCAAAATGGGCATTGAAACATCTGCTTACATATATTCCCATAGAGTTTACTTACAGCATAATAAATCGACATCATTGCCGGCATTGAAAGTGCTACAGTCAGTACTTGCCCTGACGCTATTTGTATTACTATTTTTTCACCACTGTTTGCTGAAGGGTCTTGAGCATGAAAAATAAATATTCCAATTAATTGCATTACTAACATAACTATTGCCAATTTTGTAAAAACAGCAGCTACAACTATTCCTGAGTCTGGCATTTTATATAGTAAGTATTCGCCTCCATATGTAAGAATTAATATAACATCGACAATAAATAATATTAAAAAAGAAGACCAATAGTTCTGCCAACTTGGTAAATATCCTATTCCTAAAAGAGAGCTTACTGTTTTAGCAGGAAAAACCTTGCCTAGCATCTTTCCCAAAAATTTAAAAAAAATCCCCATGTTCTAAGTAACACTTGGTTTATATTATTTATAATACTGTATTGTAACGGACTTATCAACAACTTAAAATATGTATTGGAAAACTTTAAGTAATATGCAGCAACAGTAGAAGAACGTGCGCCAAAGATTTAATAATTTTATAGGGCTTATGCACTTAAATTTTTTGCAATATCAAGTGCAGCGTAAGTGAATATTGCACTTGCACCCGCACGTTTGAAACCAATCAAAGATTCATAAATCACCTTGTCATAATCTAGCCAGCCATTATTTGCAGCAGCTTTTATCATTGCGTACTCACCGCTTACTTGGTAAGCAAAAATCGGAAAATTAAACTTATCACTTGCTGTTTTGATAATATCTAAATATGGCATACCTGGTTTAATCATAATAAAATCTGCACCTTCATTTATATCCATTTCAATTTCGCACATTGCTTCGTGCGCATTTTTATAATCCATTTGATAACCACTTTTGTCTATAGAATGTGATAGCCCACATGAACCAACGACTTGCCTGAATGGAGCATAGAAGCTAGAGCAGTATTTCACTGCATAAGATAATATTAATACGTCTTGAAAGTTGTTATCATCTAATGATTTTCTGATTCTTCCTACTCTACCATCCATCATATCAGAAGGAGCAACTATATCACATCCTGCCTTCGCTAAAGCAAGTGCTTGCTTACACAGTACTGATATAGTTTCATCGTTTTCTACATCCATCTGATTATCTTTTAAAATGCCGTCATGGCCATGAATAGTGTATGGATCCAGTGCAACGTCTGCAATAATACCAATTTCAGGTACCTTTAATTTTACAGCACAAATTGCTCTGCAGATTAAGTTGTCAGAATTATATGCTTCTTCAGCGTTTTCAGATTTTAGTTTACTATCAACTACAGGAAAAATTGCAACAGCATTAATTCCTAAATCTTTAGCTTCCTTAACTATAGACACTAATCCATCTATTGAATAACATTTTACGCCTGGTAAGCCAGAAATTGGTTCAGTTGTTTCTTCTCTGTCATGAACAAACAGAGGAAGAACCAGATCATTTACTGATAAACTATTTTCACTTGTTAAATTGCGAACCCATTTGCTCGAGCGCCTGCGTCTTAATCTTGTATTTGGAAAATTAAACATTGGATCCAGGCAAGTTCCCAGTAAAGAGCAACACCCCTGAAATGAGTATCACCCAAAGCACCGATATTGGTAGAAATACTTTCCAACCAAGGCGCATTAGCTGATCATATCGATAACGAGGTATTGTTGCTCTAATCCAAATAAATATAAACAAAAGTATAACTATTTTCAAAACGAACCAAATTAAACCTGGAATTTTGTAAAGTAAACTGAACTCCAGCGGCGGATACCATCCTCCTAGAAAGAATATCGTCATCATAGCACTTGCTAGAATCATATTTGCATATTCTCCAAGAAAAAAGAGGGCAAAAGGCATGGATGAATATTCAACGTTATATCCAGAGACAAGCTCTGCTTCAGCTTCTGGTAAATCAAATGGGTGACGATTAGTTTCTGCAAGCAAAGAAATAAAAAATATTATTCCTATAGGCATTAGTAGCAAATCAACCCAAAATGGCATATTGTGTTTCGCTACCACCATCTCTCCAAGATTTAATGTTCCAGTGGTAATAACGACTGCAGCAACTATTAAGCCTATTGAAACTTCATATGAAATCATCTGAGCAGCCGACCGTATAGCGCCAAGGAATGCATAATTGGAGTTGCTTGACCAGCCTGCAATAATCACGCCGTATACTCCCAGCGACGATATAGCTAGCACGTAAAGCACTCCAACATTAATATTTGCTATAACCTTAGGAATAATTACTTGCTGGCCATTTTCTACAATTACTTCAGCACCAAACGGTATAACTGCCCAGGCAATTAATGCCAAGATAAAGGTAAGCATTGGAGCCATAATGAACAGTATGGTGCTCGCTCTAAATGGTATTATCGGCTCTTTAATCAGTAGCTTAATAGCATCTGCAAATGGCTGCAATAGCCCAAAAGGTCCAACTACACTCGGGCCGTGCCTTAGTTGAATTGCAGCAAGGACCTTACGCTCAAAGTATGTCAAATATGCAACTGAAAGTAGTAGCGGTACTAAAATAAATAAAATATTAACTAGTGTGTTCATAAAAAGCTTTAGTACAATCTGCCATTATTTTTGAAGCGCGACTTATTGAATCCGTCATATAAAAATTACACTCCTTTAAAGTAAAAGGTGTATCACTTAAATTTATTTTACCATTGCTAATTGGCACCCATGTGTTTTTTATCACTTGATCAGCATTTCTAAACTGTGGACCGATAGTATCTAATTTTTTTCTCACGTCAAATAAACTATCATATGGTAAGGAGAGATCCAAATATTGCGAGAGATTTTTAATAATTAACCAGTCCTCCTTTGCTTCACCTGGAGGAAATACAGCTAAATTTGTTCTTTGCACTCGACCTTCAGTGTTTACATAAGTTGCATATTTTTCTGTATATGCAGCACCAGGCAAGATAACATCTGCCACATGTGCACCCTTATCACCGTGATGACCTTGATAAATTACAAATGTGTTTTCTAACTTTGATGTGTCAATTTCATCTGCACCAAGAAGATAAACAACTTCTATTTTACCACTTTCTGCATGTTCCAATATTTGATTAATATCCCTTTCGCCTTTTTTAGGAACAAACCCAATATCTAGCCCACCAACTCTTGCTGCAGCTTTATGCAGCACATTAAAGCCATTCCAGTCATCTCTGACCATGTTAAATTCTTCTGCAATTTTGCCAGCTAGAATTAGAATTGATTCAGAATCGTCTCTTACTAATGCATCTTGACCGATAATCAGCATAGGGCTCTGAGCAGCACTCAGCAGCTTACAGAACTTATGATTTCCATTTGCTATTTCACTCAAAATATCAGGATTATCGCCCAATTTCTCAACATGATACAAATATTCAATGTTAGGACCAACACTTGCAACAGGAAAGTTGCCCTGTAAATATCTCTTTCTCAATCTTACGTTAATGATCGGTGCTTCTATCCTTGGGTTTGTATTTATAAGCAGACACAAATCCGCATTCTCTATACCTTCAATAGTGGTATTGAACACATACGATCCACGATTATTTGGTATAAGTTTTGCACCATCCTGCCTGCAATCTATATTTCCCGAGCCGAGCTTCTGCATCATTTCTTTAAGTAGAAGCATAGACTCACAATCTGCTAAATCACCTGCAATTGCAGCTATTTTATTTGATTTTGTATTCTTTAATTTCTTTGCAGCAACAGTTAATGCCTCATTCCAATCAACTGGGGCTAATTTACCATCTTTTTTTATATAAGGTCGATCAAGACGCTGAACTTTTAGTCCATCATAGGCAAAGCGGGTTTTATCTGATATCCATTCTTCATTTACCTCTTCGCTCAGCCTTGGTAATATCCTCATAACCTCCGGGCCACGATAATCAACTCTAATTGCGCTACCCACAGCATCTAGCACATCTATAGTCTCACAATGTGATAGCTCCCATGGACGCGCTGTAAAGGAGTAAGGCTTTGAAGTTAAAGCTCCTACCGGGCAGAGATCTATGATATTTCCGGATAATTCAGAACTAATATGCCTTTTTATGTAAGTGCTAATCTCTACATTTTCTCCCCTCCCGATTCCTCCAAGTTCATTTGTACCTGCAACATCAGACAAAAATCTAACACACCGAGTGCAATGAATGCATCGATTCATCGCGGTCTCAATCAGTGGTCCGAAGTGTTTTTTTGGCACAGCCCTCTTATGCTCATCAAGTCTGCTGGTTCCTTTCCCATAAGCCATCGTGATATCTTGCAAATCGCATTCACCACCCTGATCGCAAATTGGGCAATCAAGCGGGTGGTTAATTAGCAAAAACTCAAGCACACCTTCACGTGCTTTTTTAACCTTAGGGGTATCAGTGTGAATAACCATCCCTTCTGCAACTGGCATTGCACAAGAGGCTACTGGTTTTGGAGGTCCACCCTCCACTTCAACCAAACACATTCTGCAATTACCAGCAATTGCTAAACGCTCATGATAACAAAAACGTGGAATTTCAACGCCCACGACTTCACAAGCTTGAATTATAGTGAGCCCATGCTCTACTTCACATTCCTTAGAATTAATAGTAACTTTAACCACAACTATTATACAGCTTCCCACTTTATAGGATTGCCGCTTACCTCATCTTCAACCAGATTGCCGTTGTCATATTGAGCAGACATATAATTCATGCGCGAATCACGATCTATATATCTAACAGGTTTTACCGGTTTATCTTTATACATTTTTTGCTCAGCTTTCTTACGCTGAGTAGGGTTATTTTTACTAGCTGTCTTTGCTTTCCCACCTGCTGCCATATAAACTCCTAAAAACTTTTCATTCTATTTTAACACTTAAGTATATAGCGTCAATATTTAATAACTTTAAAATTTCAATAGATCTCTTATTATAATCATTTTACAATCATTGTTTAAATAAAAAGTTACCCCTTGATGCCATTCCAGCGCATGACGCACAGCTGTACGAACATTGCAATTTGCAGGCAATTTGCGTGGCAGATTCAAGTAGCTGACACTGGTTTCCATCCAAGACAGCAGTAGCCCTTTCGGTGTTATTTCAGTGCTTGACACTGAAATCCAGGATTTTGATTGGATACTGAGTTGGTAAGCATAAAAGTGTAGCTAACGCGAGCTCTACGTCATACCGCGATTTATTCGCGGTATCTCAAAGCATAGATCCCGCTGCGGGATGACGATTGTCGTTTAGCTATAAACATTAAGAAATTTACCAAACGAAAAAAAAGGCAAAAGAAGCCCTGGGGTTATTATCCGCTTTAAAATATTGGCGTTTTTTATGTTTTAAACGCTTGACAAGCAAGATTAAGCTGCTTTTAATTGCAACTAACTTACGCTGCAAATGTTTAAGAAATTTACTAAGCAGAAAAAAAGACAAAGAATCCCCGAGTTAGCTAGTCTTTTACTATCTCTGTCGAGTATTGGCATTTTTTGATGTCTTGTAACGCTTTATAAGCGCGTTCAGCTTATTTAGATAAAAATCTAGATGTAGATGAAGTTTTGTAAAGACATACAGTATCTATATACTGCAAAAAATTGAACATAAGACGCCGATACATTAAGTAATCCTTACCTTTTAATCTGCAGATTGGCGAAAGCAAATACAATAGCTTCAATTTTATGATAAGGGGGCTGGCGGAGTTTGTCAAGGAAGTTTTTTCGTTTCTAACGATTGTTAACATGCTGCAAAAAACTATGCAAGAGGTCTACCACTTTATTAGGTATTTGTGCAGTTATTGGTGTTATCAAGATACTCCCTAATCTTCTTCAAGTCCTCCCAGGCTAAACGTTTTTGTGCCGGTTGGCGAAGTAGGTAAGCTGGATGAAATATAGCGGCTGTGGTGATTGAATTGGACAAATATTGGTTAGTGTACGTATGAAATCTACCACGCAAATTCGATATAGTTTTTGTGCTGTCAAGAAGGCTATAACATGCGATTCCCCCGACCAAAATTAAAATTTGTGGTGAAGCTAGTGCAACGTGTTTTTCGACAAATGGTCTGCACATATCAAGCTCTAGGTCGGTTGGCTTTCTATTGCCAGGTGGACGCCAAAATACAGTATTGCTTATGTATACCTTAGTGCGATCAAGATTGATTGCATTTAACATTTTATCGAGCAACATTCCACTTGCACCACAAAATGGTATGCCTTGAAGGTCTTCATTTGCTCCTGGAGCTTCACCAACGAGCATAACTTTTGCGTTTGGATTACCATCGGAAAAGACAGTATTAGTTGCAGTTTTTTTTATCTCACAACCTTCAAATGATTCAACTGCACTTCTTAGTTCATCCACACTATTACATTTGCTTGCAAGTTTCCTTGCTTCGATTATCCAGTCACTTGGAAACATGTCTTTTCCATCTTTAGTGTCACCCCAGCGCGTATCTGCATCTTTCTTCTTGGTCCCAGTTTGGATAACAGAGGGTTGTACACTCTCTTTGCTCTCCAATTTTTTTTCCTCTTCACCCTCTGTTAGTGTGCAATCAACGCCCACTTCATGGTAAAATTTTAATAATTCTAGGTCTTTATTGCTCATAATGCTTTTTAACCTTTTGTGCTTTTTTCATGGCCATATCATACTTTAATTTAGATAAATGTCTAATATATAATATGCCGTTTAAGTGATCTAATTCATGCTGAATACACCTTGCAAGCCAACCACTAGCTTTTAGTGTTTGTTCTTCATTATCTAAGTCTTTATATTTTACAGTTAGATACTTTGGACGCTTAATTTCATGACTTTGCTCTGGAATTGAAAGGCATCCTTCCTTGAGAATTACTTGTTCATCGGATAATTCTGTAATCTCAGGATTAATCATGTAAAATTTGCCAGTTGAGCCATATCCTGCTGGCTCATTTTCAATCGTTTCTAGCTGAATATCCATAACAAAAATTCTCTTTAACACTCCAACTTGCACTGCAGCAAGGCCAAGACCTTCTGCATCATACATAGTTTCGAACATGTCGTTTACTAATTCTTTAATTTTATCGTTTATATCTGTTACTTCACTGGCACGTGTGATTAGTCTTTCATCAGGGGCAATTACAATTGGTAATATGGACATAAAAATTATAATTCTATGTTTTGCTTTTCCTTTTGTCCAGAATTTAGTGTATATTAAAATGTTGCTATATCTATAATAGAAATATAAATTATTAAAGGAAGCTACAATTTAAATGAAATTGCGTAATAAGGTTAACTAATGTACTCTGCAGTAATAGCAAAACCAAAGAGAAATGTTTTTGCTGTTTTAGACATAGGTACAACAAAGATTATTTGTCTAATCGTTAAGATAAATGGCAACTTCAGCTATAAAGTAACAGGAACGGGTTATAAGATTGCAGAAGGTGTAAACGGTGGATCAATAACTAATGTAAAACACGCAAATTACTCCATCTCATCAACTATAGGTTTAGCTGAACAAGTATCAGAAGAAACCATAGATCAGATATATGTGAACATTGCTGGATGTGGCATCTCATCTTTCAATGTACATAATGAAATTATTGCAGCTAACCATGAGATTTCTGAGCGTGATATAAGACGTGTAGTTTTTCAAACATTTGAGAAATATATTGAAGACAATGTTATCATTCACAATATACCACTAAAATATCACTTAGATGACATGACTGACATAAAAGAAGTTGGTGGATTGTACGGAAAAAGACTATCTGCTGATGTTAATGTTGTCACTGCTTCGCGTCCAGCGCTTACCAATATTGAAAACTGTATTACCAATAATGGTGGATTAAATATGGCAGGTTGTATTGCTTCTGCATATTCTGCAGGTCTTGCCTGTCTGAGTGGAGATGAAAAAGAGCTCGGGACTGCTATTGTTGATATAGGCGGTGGGTGCACTGCAATTGGAATTTTCAAAAGAGGGAAACTTGTGTATGCAAGCAGCGTTCCAATTGGTGGTGTTCATATCACTCGAGATATTGCTTACGGGCTATGCACAAGCATAGAACGTGCAGAGTATATAAAAATACTGTATGGCAGCACTATCGTAACTTCAATAGATGAGAATGAGTACATTACAATGCAAAACAACGAAAATGATGAACCTACTCAAGTATTCAAATCTGAGCTTATTAACATCATAAGACCAAGAGTTGAAGAAATACTTGAAATGGTAAGAGAGCAATTTCAAGAGCAGAAAGATCCAATTAATAAAGTAGTGATCACAGGTGGAACTAGTCAACTCACAAGCATGAAGGAAATTGCAGGCTATATATTCAATAAGCAAGTTCGAATTGGGTGCCCTGAGTCTTGTAGCGGTCTTGATGGCGAATATGATAAAAATCCTGTATTTTCTGCTGCTATAGGCTCTATAAAGCTAATAGTTGACACTTTTTATAAAAATAATTCTGGTATTTTAGGTCAGGATGGTAAAATGAGTAAATTGTATAATTGGGTTAAATCAAAAGTTACAGTCTAGATTTCTGTTTTACCACCTTTCATACAAATGACTTGACACTAGGATCCATAGGACTTATTTTTATAATATGTAAAATTATTATGTTTATGTGCTTGCGAGTAAACGTACCAATTACAATAAGACATGGAAAATATGAACATAACTATACACTCACAAGAAGATTTTGAATTTATGCGCAAGGCTGGCAGGCTTGCTGCTGAAACTCTTGATTTCATTGCACCGTACGTAAAGGTAGGGGTGACAACTAATGAATTAAATGATCTATGCCATGACTTTATAATTAATGCAGGTGCAATTCCAGCACCACTAAATTATAGGGGGTATCCAAAATCAATCTGCACCTCAAAAAATGCCGTTGTGTGCCATGGTGTTCCTGATGATACACCGCTTAAAGATGGGGATATTTTGAATATTGACGTTACGGTGATTTTAAATGGCTGGCATGGTGATACAAGTCGCATGTTTTGGGTTGGCAAGCCATCAATAAAAGCAAAACGTTTATGTGACGCTACTTATAATGCGTTGATGGAAGCAATCAAACAAGTTAAGCCCGGCAATAAGTTAAATGAAATAGGGCTTGCTATAGAGAAATATATTAGAGATTTTGGATATTCTATCGTACGCAGCTACTGCGGACATGGTATAGGAAAAGTCTTTCATGCTCCACCAAATGTAGCGCATTTCTATGATCAAGATGAAGATCTTGTCTTAAAGGAAGGTATGTTTTTTACAATAGAGCCAATGATTAATGCTGGAAAACATGAGACTCTGCTCAGTAAACTCGATGACTGGACAGTAACAACACGCGATCTTTCACTTTCTGCTCAATTTGAGCATACACTTGGAGTAACAAAGGATGGTGCTGAAATATTCACATTATCACCTAAGAATTGGCATTTCCCACCTTATAATTAGATTTTTTTAAATTCTGCTATACTGCAACTATACTTGGTTTACTTTGGGTAATTTTGAAGAAAGCTCACCCTTAATTTGCGATATAGCAACTAGCCCAATTAATGCACAGAAAATCATGTAAAAACTAGCTGAAGTCTCTTGTCCTGTAACCTTGATAATTGTTGTGCATATAAATGGTGCAAGGCCGCCAAAAAATCCAGCAGCTATATTTCTTGATAAACCAAATCCACTGTACCGAACCTTTGTTGGAAATAATTCGCACATAAGTGCACTGACAGGACCAAGCGATGCAGCTATTGGAATTATAAAAAGAATGTGTGCCAGCAAGTAATTGCCACTACATAACATTGAAAAAACTGGATAACTCACTATTACAAAAGCTATAAATGCAAATTTCATAACTTTTTCTCTTCCTACCTTATCAGAAAGTATTGCAAACAATATTGTCAATCCTCCGAGCGCAATTTGACTCAGTATTTCCACTATATGATTAAAATGAGTATTTACTGTTAATATTTTATTCGTAAGCACATTGAAAAATACCAAATATATATAGAGAGACGCATTTTCAACCAAGTCAATACCTATTGATATTAGAACAGGCTTTTTGTAATTGTTTAATAACTCTTTTAGTGGCAATTTAGACGGATTTTTTTGTCTTTTATACTCTGGGCTTTCATCAAGTATATATCTCACATATATGCTAATTAATCCCATTGCTAAACTGAAAATGAAAGGTAATCTCCACCCCCAAGATTCAAAATCAGATACTTTTTTGCATATGAGTACCGCTATCAGGCTTAATACTGAACCAAAAATTGCGCTTAATACTTCAATGCTGCCAAAAAATCCTTTTTTGTTTTTAGGAGCATGTTCTATTAAAAATGGTGCATTTCCTGCTTCTCCTCCAAGGGATATACCCTGCAATAGCCTTAAACAAACTACCAGAATTGATGCTAGTATTCCAATGCTTTGATAACCTGGAACAAAAGCAATTAATACGGTTGATAAAGTCATTAATATAATCGAGAGCAATAAGGCAACTCTTCTGCCATGTTTATCACCAATGTGACCAAATATAGCAGCACCGACTGGTCTCATTAAGAAACCCACTGCAAACACTCCAAAAGCCTTCAATACGCTGGTTAGTTGATCATCCGATGGAAAAAATACACCACCTATTATGTTTATTAAGTGGCCAAAAAGCATGTGGTCATACCACAATAAAGTGTTACAAATCAAACTTGAAAATATTACTTTTGTTATTTGCTGCATAATTTCCCTATAGCCTGTTTGATCTTATATATAAAAAAAAATGTGAACGTTATGTGAATATTATATTAACAATATTAAACCTTGATTTTAATATTATTGCTCATATATTCCGATAAGATACCATATTTTGGCAAGAAAATCTATGTACATAAATAAAATTGATGTGAAGAGTAGAGTAGGATATCTACACCAACTGTACTTAAATTTTTTGATATGACACACACTCCAGTTTTGTTAAAAGAGATGCTGTCACTACTATCACCGCAGGATGGTGGCATATACGTGGACGCCACATTTGGAGCTGGAGGGTATAGCAAAGCAATATTGGAGTCAGCTGATTGCAAGGTATATGCAATTGATAGAGATGAAACGGTAACTAAGTTTTATGATGATTTAAGCGTTAGATATCCCGATAGAATAAAACTATTCATTGAGAAGTTTAGTAATATTAAAAGTATACTAAGCAGCGTTGAGCCATCTCCTGTCATCCCAGTACTTGATACTGGAAAAAATAACTGGTCACGCGCTGGAATGACATCAAACGGAGTGGATGGAGTGGTCTTTGACATCGGAGTTTCATCTATGCAGCTTGATAACGGAGATAGAGGGTTCTCATTTTTACATGATGGTCCACTCGATATGAGCATGGATAACTCTTCTTATATAAACGCTTCAACGTTTGTTAACGCTTTACGCGAAGAAGAAATCGCAAATACTATATATAACTACGGAGGCGAACGTCATTCTCGCAAAATTGCAAGAGCAATAATAAATGCACGGAAGAAGAAAACTATCAAAACTACATTTGAGCTTGCGGATATTGTACGTTCCGTGGTATTTCGTGGAAAAAGCAAAATTGATCCTGCAACCAGAACATTTCAGGCAATCAGAATATGGGTAAACGATGAGCTGGAAGAACTTGAAAAGGGTATTAAAGCTGCATCTGAGATTTTAAGTGAGAATGGCAAATTAATTGTCGTCACCTTTCATTCCTTAGAAGATCGTATAGTCAAAACTTTTTTTAAAGATTTATGTGCTACTGATTGCAAGACATTCTCTCTGCTAAATAAAAAAGTGATCGAAGCAAGTATAGAAGAAGTAAGTGCAAATCCGCGTTCACGCTCAGCAAAACTAAGAGCTATACAGAGGTTGTCGTGAGAACTTTCTGCATCATCTCAATAGTTATGTTTTTTCTTAGCATTGTAGGACTATTTAAGGTAAAATTACATGTTCAGTCGTTAAATAGAGAGCTAATAAAAATAAAAAGTGAAATTAATTTAGTACAAAGTGATATGAAAGTTTTACAAGCAGAATGGAGCTATTTGAATAATCCAAAAAGACTTGCAAGCCTTGTAAAGAAATACCTGAAAAATAACTCTTTAATACTGGCTAGCCAGGTTAAAAATCTTGACTCTCTAAATGGCCGCAGTGTGCTAGCACAACTTAAAATCCATGATCAACAGTGAGATTAAGTCTTATTTTTTACAGATGAGCACATCACAATAAAACTTACTTTGTATCCGTTCAGGATAGCGGCAAGGTAGTATAACCATAGAGTAAAAGTGAGTTTACAACAAATGGTGTCATCCCAGTGCTTGACACTGGGTCCAGCCTTTCCATAATCATCAAAAACATTGTATTTTAACGTAAAACAGCTATTTTTATGCTTACCAACTTAATAAAATTCCTGGATCCCAGTGTCTGGGCACTGGGATGACAAAGGAGAGCAGTGTCAGCTACTTGCATAACACCATTTGTTGTGCAACTTACTTTAGTATGAAATTGCTTGCGTAAGATTTTGGCAGCCTCTTAACATTTTTTGGCATTTCAATTATGTATTTAACGTTGCGTTTTTTTGCGTAGAATACTGCTTTTTCAAGAGAATCAAACTTTAATACAATCTGTTTTTTTGGATCTTTTGAGCCAACCCACCCCATCAAAGGTTCAATGTAGTAAGAGCCAGATTCAATTTTTAGGTGCCAGAAATTTGTATTACCTAAACCAGATTGTGTTGCAGTTCTTGTTGGTTTATAAATCCTAAAAACTACTTTATCGTCAATGCCCATAGTTCTTGTTAAATAAGCTTAAATATATATCTAAATAAATCCTTTCACAAACAATTAGTATGAAAGAATGAAGTTTGAAATAAATATTTTTATGTTATATTATTGTTAAATTATATTAAAAGGATTAGCTGAATAGGAGTAACCGATGACGCAACAGGAAATAGTAACAATTAATGCAGAGTTACGTGATATAACAAAAACAAAAGCGATGCATTCTCTAAGGAAGAAAGGAAACATCCCTGGAATCATATATGGAAAGGGCCATGATAATGTAAATTTGACATTGTCTGCAAAGGAATTCACAAAGCAATATAAGTCAGGCTCTCTTTCTGCACATTTGATAGAGCTGAATATTTCGGGCAAAAAGGAATATGCTCTTGTTCGCGATATCCAATTGCATGTAGTAAAGGATACTGTGCAACATGTTGATTTTCAGTTTGTTGATAAAGGCAGTGAAATTAAAATAGACATACCTCTATCATTTGTGAATGAAAGTAAAGCTCCAGGAATCAAATTAGGTGGAGTGCTTAATGTTTTGTGTCGTTCTATTGCTGTTAAATGCTCTCCTGATAAAATACCTCAGGTTATTGAAGTTGATTTATCCGGTAAAATGATTGGCCAATCTATACATATCAATGATGTAAAATTACCAGAAGGTGTTAAGTTTGTAGCTCATGAAGAAGAAAATTTTACCATTGTTACAATTTCTGCTGCCGATAGTGACGTTGAAGAACCTCAAGCAGAAACAGAGGAATAGTGCACCTGATAGTTGGGCTTGGTAACCCTGGTAGTCAATATGAGTTAACTCATCATAATATCGGCTTCATCGTAGTTGATACAATTTGCAAATATTGGAATTTCCATTCGTTCTCTAAAAAAGCCGATTATCTGATAACCTCTGGCATAATTAATGATAATAAAATTATGTTAATAAAGCCTTATTCATTTATGAATAATTCAGGCATCCCTGTTGCAAAAATACAAAACTTTTACAAATTATCGCTAGATAATATCGTTGTCATACACGATGACGCTGATTTGGAACTTGGAAGAATAAAAGTAAAGAAAGGTGGTAGTTCTGCTGGACATAATGGACTTAAATCCATAGATAGTTTTATTGGCAACGATTATTGGCGCTTGAGATTTGGAGTGGGTAGACCTGAAGATCAAAGAAGCTTAGCAGATTATGTGTTATCAAAATTTTCAAATTTTTATAATGTTACTCCCTTAGTGGAAAAAATAGCAAAAAACATACACTTAATGCTGCAAGGAGATAATACAGCTTTTATCAATTTGATTGTATAATATTACGAAACACAGGAAGTGTATGGTCCCAGAGTGTGATGGTGTGGATTTAGTATGAACAATTCAGGAGATTTTGTCCACTGTAAAGATATAAACTCAAAAGGTGTAAGACCCTTAAGAGTTTTGAGTCTTTTAGCATAATTGTAGGCCATAACAAAGTCATAAAGATGCTCTTTGAGTTGCTGGTGAGACTGATAGTAATACTTCTTAACAGTGGCATTCTTTAAAGTTTTGTTCATACGCTCAACTTGCCCATTTGTCCAAGGATGGCTAACTTTTGTTAGACGGTGTTCAATGTCATTTTCTTCACAAGCTCTATCAAATATATGTTGAAAAGCGTATTTATGGCGTTTTTGGTTGGTAAATTGTACACTGTTATCTGTCAAAATAGTGTGGATTTTATATGGTAAAATTTTAATCAAATTACGTAGAAACTCAGCAGCTATAGGTTTTGTAGCACTTTTATGCAACTCAACATACGTAAATTTGGATGTTCTATCTATTGCAACAAACAAATATAACTTTCCTTCTTCTGTTCTGAATTCTGCAATATCAATATGGAAATAGCCTATAGGATATTGTTTGAATTTCTTTTTTGGTTTAACTTCGCCATCAACATCTGGTAGTCTGCTAATGCTGTGCCTC
Source organism: Wolbachia endosymbiont of Aedes aegypti (assembly GCF_021496215.1). Classification (NCBI taxonomy): domain Bacteria; kingdom Pseudomonadati; phylum Pseudomonadota; class Alphaproteobacteria; order Rickettsiales; family Anaplasmataceae; genus Wolbachia; species Wolbachia endosymbiont of Aedes aegypti. Next base: position 160,730 of record NZ_CP090902.1, read on the forward strand.
TGTAAGCAACGATGTAGACTAGAGCGAGTCAAGTGTGGGATTGAGGTTTGCAAAGCGTAGAGACAATCATCTAATGGCAATAGAGTATGCTTACGAAATGCAACAATTACAGCCTCCTCTTCTAAAGTTAAAACAGTTGATCTTGCATGCTTCGGACCCATATCAGCGTCTTTGGCAAAAGACCGTTTTCTCCATTTAATGATAGTTTTTGGATTAAGGTTATAGTACCTGGAGAGTTTTGCTATGCTCTCTTTACTATTTTGTATTGCTCTACGAATTGTCTCTGTTGTTTTGGCGCACCCATGTAATATTTGTCCCATAATTCCTCCTTTGATGGTATTGTTTTCTCATATTTTATCATACCATCACACTCTGGGACCATACATCCCCCCCTCCCCCCCTAATTCCTATATCAAACCTTTCTTTACTAGATTATATAGTCAATATAAAAAGCCATATAAAATTGCTTCCACTGCTGCCATGAGGAAATTGCTTATTCTTGCTAACTCTTTAGTTAGAGATGACAGGGTTTTTACTGAGGAATATAACTCTCTGTCTGTTTCTATCTAAGAGCCAGTATAGCTGTGGATAAGCACGTTTATACAGATAAAAGTACTTATCCACAGCTACATCAATTTTTCTATTGACTTTTAACACAACTGCTAAACAGATACATTCGTCATCCCGCTACGTGTTAGCGGCCAAGATACCGCGGCGGTATGCCGTGGGAAACCTGACTTGCATTAGCTATAAAATAGTGATTTATATAAATCCCATAGCATGCCGAATGAAGCGTTTTTTGAGGAAATTTGAATTTTCAACTGCAATCAAGCCAAGATTTCTTAGTGCTTTAGCGCAGAATATTCTGTTGGAAAACATCCTATTTAATCCATCAGTTGCAAGCGCCATTGTAAAATTATCAAAGTATCTGTTACGTGAAATTTTCTTTAATAAATAACTACTGCCAACATCAATACCAGATGCTTTTGCGGCAACTACGTGCTTTATAATACTTTCTACATCTCTAATTCCAAGATTAAGCCCTTGACCTGCAACTGGATGAATTGAATGTGCTGCATCGCCGATAAGCAAAACTCTACCCTTATATAACTTTTTTGCGAAAACAAAACTTAAAGGATAAAGTTTTCTTTCACCCTCTAATTTTATCTCTCCTAAATAAGAACCAAATCTTTTTTTAAGCTCTATAATAAATTCTTCTTCAGACAGATCCATTAGCATTTTTGAAATTTCAGATTTTTCTGTCCAAACTATCGAAGAAGTATAGCCACCCTTCATCGGTAGAATTGCAAATGGACCGCCAGGGAAAAAACGCTCCACAGCTAAGTTTTGGTGATGCAGTTCATGCTTTACATTAAATACTATGCTACTTTGTTTATAGTCAAATTTCACTGTCGGTATAGAAAATAACTCTGGTAATTTAGAGTTTTTGCCTTCAGCACAGATAAGTAGCGATGATATTAATTCCTGGTTATTATCAAGAATCACTTCCACATATCCTGAATCACAAGCAATTGTTTTATAGGAATGTGGAGAGTATATATTCAGTTTATTTAGAAAATTATTGTTGATTGCATTCCATATAGTAGCATTGTTGATAACATAACCCATTGGCTCTTCGCTAACCATTTTATGATTGTAATGCACAGTAACCGTATCTAATATGCATATATCAAGTATTGGCTCAGCTTCACTTTCCACAAACTGCCAAATCCCTAACTTTTCCAATATTTTTTTCGAGCCTTGAGAAATAGCAAATGCTCGATTATCATCTACTACACGTGGTAGACTATTTTTTTCAATCACAGCTACAGACACAGAGTCACAACTGAGGCCAATGGCAGTAATAAGACCAAGTAACCCACCACCTGAAATGATTACATCATAATTCATTTTATTTACGCTAATTGTAAAATTATATTTTATCTGTTTTGAAAATAGTTTAAACAAACTTTATAGACAAAGACCTATAGCTAACCCAAGAAAGGTTTCCCTACGTCATACCGCGATTCATTCCATAGCTGTACAAACATTGCAATGTGGCACATAGTAAACGATGTCATGAAAGTAGCTGACACTGGAATTCAGAAAAAAGGATGATGTTATTCCAGTGCCTCTATGATGTCATCCCAGTGCTTGACACTGGGATCCAGCTTTTTCATAATCATCAAAATGTTGTATTTTAACATAAAACAGCTACTTTTATGCTTACCAACTTAATAAAATTCCTGGATCCCAGTGTCTGGGCACTGCCCACTGGTGGCCCAAACTACAACGTTCGTACAGTTGTGCGCGGTATAGATTCCGCTAACTAGTAGCGGAATGACGGTTTTTCAAATTGTCGGTAAACCTAAGCCACTTTAGCTATATCATCTTGAGAACACCTAAAAGTAAACTTCTGTAATAAAATGTTAATTACTTCATGCTAAGATAGATCTTATTTTATTAAAGGTATTAGTTTATGACTACAGATTGCAAAGCAAAAATGTTAAATTGCATTAGTAAGTACATAGAAGAACTTGGAGAAAACAAAGCAGCAATCAAACAAACTTTAACTAATGATAAAATCAATATAAGCGATCACTTTTACCAGGGTGATAAAATCTGCAACGAAGAAATATTTAATGTAGGAGGCGAGTGTCAAGATACAAAACATGGTAACTCAGAATATACGTATGATGACTGGAAGCAAAAAATTGAAAAATCTCATGCTAAAGATTTGCTAAAAATGCTACAAGATAAAGCAAAAGACAAAATATTAAAGAGTTTTGAAGATTATGAAAAGTATCATGAAAATGCTGTTGAAGCTATAAAAAGAGAATTAGACATGGATTCTCAATTAAAGTGCAGAGATCTTAATTGTTTTGATAGAACAATAAAGGATAATCTATCCCAAAAACAATCGGAATTAACTAATATAAAGAATAACTTTTTAGATGATACACAAAACATCTTTAAATATATTCAAGTTGAAGATAATATTTGATAGACGAATATCTATTTTATAGTAAAGAGGACAGACGAATTCTTAAAGTCTCTTTGCGTAAAGCTGTGTTTTTTTTAGAATTTTACAGCTATGCAATGTTTTACTGTTTCCAAAGCAATATCTTTATAAATTTTTGCCAAATCCTCACTTAACATTAAAGGATTCCCGCAATCAGAAGCATGGCATATTTGTGGATCTAGAGGAACTCTGCCTAGAAGTTTGATGCCCAGCTCCTCAGACATTTTTTTTGCACCGTCTTTTCCAAATATGTATATTTTTGAGCCGCTTTGAATGAAATAACTCATATTTTCTACAATGCCAATAACCGGTACGCTGAGCTTTGTAAACATATCATAAATTTTGCGAGCATCGATTAAAGAGAGCTCCTGTGGAGTTGAAACTATTATCGCCCCAGTTAAGTTAAAATTTTCCATAAGACTTAAATGCACATCGCCAGTTCCAGGTGGTGTATCAACTATCAAATACTCTATATCGGACCATTTTGTTCCCATTAGCAGATTATAAAGTGCTTTTGTAATCATAGGTCCGCGCCATATTGCTGCACGATCTTTATCGATAAAATAGCCAATTGAAATAGTATGCAGTCCATACTTTTCTATAGGCATTGCTTTACTATCCTGTATTTCTGGCTTTAATTTTTCAGCGCCAAGCATTTTAGGAATTGAAGGACCATATATATCTGCATCAACCAGCGCAACTTTGTGTTTTAACTTTGCTAATGAGAGAGCAAGATTTAGCGCAACTGTGGACTTGCCCACACCGCCTTTACCAGAGGCCACAACGATTATATTTTTCACTCCTTCGATATGTAATTTAGCTTTTTGTTGCCCAGTTTTTTTTTGACAAGTAGCAACCACGGTCACTTTTGTCACCCCCGGTATAGCTTTAACAGCTTGCTCACAATTTCTTCTTAATTCTTCATTTGCTTGCGTGTTACCGGCAACTTCAAGCACAAAACCAACATCTTGACCTTTAATAATAATTGAGGATATTATGCCAAGAGCGATCACATCTTTACCGCTTTTTTGCTCTATGACTTTTTTTAAGTTCTCTCTTACAATTTTTTCGTTGATCATTAGCCTTTTAGGTGATTTCTTCCTGAAGTCGTTTAATCTCAGCTTGAGGAAGGCCGGTTGTCTGAGAGATAATATCAATAGAGATGTCAGCCTTAAGTAGGTTTTTTGCTACTTCAATCTTTCCTTCAATCTTTCCCTCATCAAGTTTTTTAGCGAGGATGCCTTCTTCTTTCCGCAGATCCATTATTCTTTCTTCATATGCTACTAAATCTTTTTCATTCCAGCTAAACCTGTCTAATTCATCGTAGGCTAACTTTATTATTGGTGCTTTTTCTGCTATTTTCCTTAAGTCTTCTTCCGTAGTTTCATCTGCATATTGTTGTATAAGTGAAGAAGGTCGCCCCTCCTCACTCGACTTCAAAACCGTACGTGAGACTTTGCGCCTCATACGGCTTCTCTCCAATTTGGAGCTTTTCATGCACACCTCCTGTGTAATTCATCGTGACAATGTCCATGTAACAAAGATAAGTTTTTGATCATGTTGTTTCGTCTATTCCGGTCTTTGTGATGTATTTCTATTGTATCATCACTTTTAAACCATAGTCTACAATTATCACATTTACTTTGTTGTAACTTCAATAGTTTTATTACTCTTAATGGCTTATCTGGTATTTTTCTCAGACGTTTACCCCAATAAACCCAATCACCATCATATGGAGATCTGGTTTTTTGCACTTTGATATGTCGTTTAATAACATGATCGCTGTGTATAATAAAATGTATCTTGTTACTTGTCATAAAACGCCAGTTATCGTTATTATACTTTTTAAAGTATTTTCTTTTTATCCAGCATTTCCCTTTGTTTGGGTGCCTAAAGACTGACCTTACCCAGAAAAAGTGGAGAGAAAGAAAAGAGTTTTTTTGGGTAAAATAAAATTTTGGAGGATTAGAAATGGTAAGAGAATATACGGCAGAATTCAAATTGGAAGCTGTTAAACTGGCAAATGAACAAAGAAAGGCAGGTCAAACAATTACAAAAATAGCAAGAGATTTAGGAATAAAGGGTGGTTTATTAGGAAAATGGATAAAGAAACACAACGAAAAAAAGTCGGCGGCAAATGCATTTCCAGATGTAGCACCTTATGACAAAGAGAGGTTTGATTTACAAAGCAAGAGTAACAAGGGAAAGAGACATTTAAAAAAAAGCCCTGGCCAGTCAAAAAGAGTAAAATATTTTTTTATATAGTAACTGCTATAAAGTACAGGAATTATGTAGGATTTTCTGCTAGTGGCTACTATAAGTGGACCACAAGAAAAATAAGCAGTAGAGAATCAGCAAATAAAGAGCTACTCGCAGCTATTCAAAAAATATATCAAGTTTCTAAATGTAGATATGGAGCTCCTAAAATTCATGCTGAATTGAAGGCTTTGGGTAAAAGTTGCAATTTGAAAACGGTGCAAAGTATTATGCAGAAAAATGACATCAGGGCTATACTGAGAAGAAAGTTTAAAATTAAAAAACAACAAACAGATAATAGAGCTGTAGCTCCCAATATACTAGATCAAAACTTTATTGTTGATCAACCAAATAAAGTATGGGATTACTTACATCAAAACCAAGGAGGGATGGCTATATTTGGCAGCAATAATTCTCACGTATGGTAGTTAATGAGTAGTGCAATAAATAAACAATTGGTTATGAACTCTTTATTAATGGCCATTAATAGGCGTAAACCTGTTAAAAATCTACTGCTGCACAGTGACCAAGGTTCACAATATACTGCGCAAGGGTATCAATATCTCTTAGCTGTAAAGAATATAGATGAGTAATAAAGGCTGTTGTTACGACAATTCTGTTGCAGAAAGCTTCTTTAGCTCATTGAAAAGAGAAATACTTATTGATACTTCACAACACTCTGCTCAACAAACTAGAACTGCAATATTTGAATACATAGAAATTTTTTATAACAAACAACGTCACTATTAACTATTGCATTCCAGAACAATTTGATGCATCATTCTTTTTGTAAAAAACATTCCACACTTTCTCTCCACTTTTTCTGGGTAAGGTCACTGACTCAATACCCAGTCAATATCCTTTCCACCAGTTCTTTTACTGCCGGTACGTAGCCATTCTCATAAAATGGATCTTGCTTAAATTTGTACACATTGTGCCCGGAAAACATGAGTTCGTTCTCAATATCACCATCGTGTATAACGTTTTGCAGTGTTTTTTGTATGCAAAAACTACGCGGATCTGGCTTTCGTCCTGTTGAATGGTCACCATGATCTTTCCAATTGCTAAACAAACAATGGCTCAAACATCCCATACAATTGATTTGATCTTCTCTTATTTGTTTAAATTTATCTGGTGTCACAAAAATAACAGTTGAATCTGGGGTTTTCATTGCTTCTGTGTACCCTGCTTTAGTCCATGTATTTGCCAGTTCTTTGTCTTTTGCAGTAAGGTAGATCTTCCTACCTCTGCTACCCATTGCAAATTCACTATTGGATTCTTCGCTGGCATTTTCTGAAAAATTTACTTGATGTAATTTTCGTTCCTGTAACTCACGTATAAAATTATTCCTCACCGCAGATGAGTAAAACCCTGTTGGACTGAATTTATTTAAAAATACATCACCTTCTTCTAAAGTGAGTAGCTTCTTTTTCCACTCTGCAGAAATTGGGCTTTCTTTCGTCAAAAGTGGACGAGTGCCAAACTGAAAAGCTATTGGTCCAATTTGCAGATTGTCAAACCAATGTTCCCAATCTTTCAAATGCCACACTCCTCCTGCCATAACAATTGGTGTTTCTGAAAGACCGATCTCGTTCATGAAAGATCTAAGCTCTGCAACTCTTTCAAATGGAGCCTGTGGTAGCTCTGGGTCTTCACTGTTACTCAGTCCATTGTGCCCTCCAGCAAGCCATGGATCTTCATACACTACTCCACCAAGCAAATAGGAAGATATTCTTTGGTAAGCACGCTTCCATAATGCTTTAAAAGCACGCACCGATGAGATAATAGGGTAATAATAAACCTGATATTTAGCTGCAATTTCTCCAAGCCTATAAGGCATACCAGCACCGCAGGTAATACCATGAATCAAACCTTTCGCTCCTTCTAATATGCCATGAAGTACGCGTTCTGCTGCTCCCATCTCCCAAAGTACATTCATGTGTATTCTTCCATGACCTTTTGATATTTCATTTGCTATTCTTGCCTGACTAATTCCAGCTTCAATACTATACTCAATCAATTCACTATGCTTTTCATTTCTTGTTTTGCCTTTATAAATTAGTGGCACTAACTCGCCATTATCATCAATAAGCTTAGCATTTGCACCAGAAAATGTACCCACAGCATCTGCTGCAGCAAATGCTCCGCTTGATCTCCTATCACTAACTGCAATGCCTTTACCACCTTCGATGATTGGCCACACTTCCTTTCCTGAAATTACTATCTTTTTTATCTTATTTTTCAAAACTTCCTCGCAATCTTTCACTCTATTTTACTTAATTACTAAAAAAATGATAGCTGTTTATTTTTTCTTGTATCATTAAAGCTTCTGTAGCTACTCATGCTGTTGTAGTTTGAGAGCAGTTACCATCGGAAGGGTGTCATTCCAGTGCTTGACACTGGAATCCAGTTTTTGATCAAAAATGTTGCTATAGTGCACAATCAATTTTCCTGGATCCAAGTAGTCTGGGCTACTTGGATGACACCATAGGGGGCTACTTGGATGACAGGGGAGGGAGGCTGCTGGGATCCTGACAACCGTCATCCCGCTGCTTGTTAGCGGGATCTAGAGATACCGCGGCGGTATGACGTAGAGCTACGTGTTTAGGTTTAATGAATCCACTATATCTTTTACTTGAGAAAAAACATACTCTTTGCTTACACTGGTATCGATAATAAAGTCACTCATCTTCCTTTTCTCCTCAATAGATAACTGAACATCGGAGATTAGATTAAGCTTTTCTTTATCTATGTTGCGTTCGTTAAGTCTTTGAGCTTGCACAACGCTATCTGCATGAACAAAAACAATAAGGTCGCAATATAAATAAAATTTTGTTTCTAATAGAAGTGGCACATCTAAAACTAAAAGTTTTCTATCGATCTTTTTTTCCTTGGCAATAAAAAATTCTAATTCACGCAGCACAGCAGAGTGAACCAAAGATTGAAATTGTTTCCAATTTTCATCATAGGCTAAGAAATATTTAGACAGTACTGTTCTATCTATTTCACCATTTACTACCACTCCAGGAAAATTTTTCTCTGCATAACTTATTATGCTTTTATCCACTTTATAAAGTTGGTGTACAACAGAATCAGCATCAAATACAACAGCACCAAACTCTTGAAAGCAATTAGCTACAAAGCTCTTTCCTACCCCAATTCCGCCTGTTAGACTTATAATCATATAACAAAATACATTCGACTTCTTTTGAAACTATAGCTAAGGTTTCTCTATATATATTAACTAGATTTTCTAGATCTCAGTGTCAAGCACATAACTATACGAACATTGCAATTTGTAGGTGGTGTTATTCCAGTCTGGAATCTAGCTTTTATGTTGTATAGTGCACAATCAATTTTCCTGGATCCAAGTAGTCAGGGCTACTTGGATAACACCCTACTTAACCGTCATACCGCCGCGGTATCTCTTAGCCACTAACACGTAGCGGGATGACGATTGTCGATAAATCTAAGTTACTTTAGCAACAGTTATTCTCCACTAAATTACTCTGAATTTTGGTTATATTATTTGCGGATTTCACTGCTGAAATCTCAAATTTTGAGCTTGTGTTCAAAAATGATTCAACTGACCTGCCAAAAAAATCATATCTCCATCCCTTGAATAATTTATCTGTCTGTCCAGATATTGACCCGGTTAACTCATCTTTTGAAGAAACTAATTTCCTTGATATGTTACTTTCTTTACATTTACTATCTAAAATAATTGAGAGTATATCAAGTACAGATTTGTCATAATTACTCGATAAGGTGTTGTTTTGCTGCATCCAATTTCTCTCATTTTCATTAAAAATATTCACAAACTCTAGTAAATCCGCATCTTTTATATTTTTTGTATTCCTCTTGAGATCATCTAAAATCTCATCAACATGCTCTACATTTTTTTCAATAAAATCAGCTATTACAGCATTATTGATTATTTTATTACGGTTCATATTATAGCGCTGTGCTAAGGTTTCTTGCCACTCACTAACTGCTTTAACAGTTAGTATCAATCTTGGATTTACTTCATAATTAAATTTAATCCTCTTCCATGCATCTTTTGGGCTATGTAAATACTTATTTATATCAACTATTGATTCCATCTCTTCTTGAAACCAACCCATCCTATTATTTTCTTCAAGTTTATTGCACAATATTTGGTATAGGTCATATAGGTGTACCACGTCGTTTACTGCATAATCTAACTGATCTTCGGACAACGGACGCCTTAACCAATCTGAATTTTTAGCTTTAATTTTATCCAGTGCTATTCCTTGATATTGCTCCACTACTTTTGAGTAACCAATAAAGTCATGATAATAATGACAAAACATAGCAGCAACTTGGGTATCAAAAATGGGAGTGGGAATACATTTAAACACAGTGAGTAAGGATTCTATATCCTGCCGGCAGCTATGAAACACTTTGGTTATCCCCTGATTTAGCATTATTTTCTTAATGAATGATAAATCAATTTCTGGCACTAATGCGTCTACAATAAAACTCTTCTCTCCGTAAGAAATTTGAATTAACGATAATTTTGGGTAGTAGATTAAATTATTTCTAATGAACTCCGTGTCAACTGCTATAAATTTCGGCTTTTTTGCTATTAACTCTTCACATGTATTCTCCAGTTCTGATGTTGTACTAATTAGCATATATTTTTTATTCAGTGGATTTATTTTATAATTTATATTAAATTTTTGCAATTAATGACTTCTTGCAGAACTTTCTATCACTCATTGGCATCACACAAATAGCCTTTTCCATCCCAATCCCAGTGCTTCCTTCTCCTGTCATCCCAGTGCCCTGACTACTTGGATCTAGCAAGCTTTGCTTGCAAATAAGTCTAATACGCGTCGCGTTTTATGCCAAAACACAATTGGAGTTACATGCAAAATAGATCCCAGACTGGGATGACAAAAAAAGGAGCACTGGGATGACAGCAGTCCTACGTCATACCGCCGCGGTATCTCTAGATCCCGCTAACAAGTAGCGGGATGACGATTGTCGTTTAGCTATAAATATTAAGAAATTTACCAAATAAAAAAAAAAGGCAAAAGAAGCCCTGGGGTTATTATCCGCTTTAAAATATTGGCGTTTTTTATGTTTTAAACGCTTGACAAGCAAGATTAAGCTGCTTTTAATTGCAACTAACTTACGCTGCAAATGTTTAAGAAATTTACTAAGCAGAAAAAAAGACAAAGAATCCCCGAGTTAGCTAGTCTTTTACTATCTCTGTCGAGTATTGGCATTTTTTGATGTCTTGTAACGCTTTATAAGCACGTTCAGCTTATTTAGATAAAAATCTAGATGTAGATGAAGTTTTGTAAAGACATACAGTATCTATATACTGCAAAAAATTGAACATAAGACGCCGATACATTAAGTAATCCTTACCTTTTAATCTGCAGATTGGCGAAAGCAAATACAATAGCTTCACTATCATGATAAGGGCGCTGGCGAAGGGTGTCAAGTAAGTTTTTCGTTTCTATAGCTACTACCACGATTGTATAGGTAATTCTTCACTTATAATAATGATTCAAGCCTTCAGCTCCTCAAACACTTCACTTGCTCTATTTAAAACAGAATCAGGAAAACCAGCAAGTTTTGCTACATGTATTCCATATGACTCATCTGCAATGCCTTCAATTACTTCATGTAGAAAAATAACCTCTCCGTTCCACTCTCTTATTTTTACACAAAAACATTTCACGTTCTTCAAGTATTTGCTTACTTTAGTTAATTCATGATAATGAGTTGCAAAAATGGCGCGGCACTTATTTACATTGTGAATATGTTCAATCACCGCCTGTGCAATAGATAATCCATCATACACCCCTGTGCCCCTACCAATTTCATCAAGTATCACCAAGGAACGGTCCGTTGCCTGATTTACTATCGTTGCTGTTTCGATCATCTCTACCATGAAGGTAGAATAACCAGCTGTTATATTATCCGTTGCGCCAACCCTGCTGAATATCTTGTCAATCACTCCAATATGTGCACTCTCTGCTGGCACAAATGACCCCATGTGAGCTAAAATTGCAATGAGAGCGTTTTGCCTCAAGAAAGTGCTTTTTCCAGCCATATTAGGACCAGTAATTAGATGTATACCAGCTAGATTGATGCTATTTGCAATGAATTTATCGTTAACTTCAACCACTGGATGTCTTCCGCTACAGATATTGAACTCTTTGCTGTCATCAATAATGGGTTTTACGTAATTATTTTGCACTGCAAGCTCTGCAAATGCGGTTCTAATATCAAGTTTTGCCAAAGCATTTGCAGCAAGAGCAATTTTTTCAGATTCTTTAGCGACTTCACTACACAGTTCACTAAAAATTTTCATTTCTAAGCCGATTGCAGCATCACGTGCCGTAAGAATTTTATTTTCTAGTTCTTTCAATTCATTAGTAGTGTAGCGCATGCTATTTGCTAAGCTTTGCCTATGAATAAATATATCCGAAGTTATTTTGTGATTTGCCGACACTTCAACGTAATAACCAAGTATGTTGTTGTGTAATATTTTGAGTGCGGCAATGCCAGTAAGATCGCGATAAGATTCACGGAGCTTAGTTACCAACTTGTTACTGTTGTTCAATATATAAGATAACTCAGATAATTCTGAGTTGTATTTTGAGTGAATAAATCCTCCTTCTTTCACGGAACTGAGGTTATTATCGAGTATAGCACTATTTAACAGTTCAAATAGGTCTTTATGATTGCCAAGGCTTTTATGTATTGTGCTTAGTTCACTCTCGTCTGATTTTACTGTTATTCCAGCGCGTGACGCTGGCTGGATCTCAGTTTGGATGACATATTGTTGTGGGAGAGATCCATTTTCACCTGATTCAATTTTACATAAGAACTCAGACAATTCTAAAGTCTTTCCTAGGCCTATTTTCAATAGGTTCATATCCTTTGGTGAACCACGCCCTAGTATTAAGCGCGATAAAGACCTTTCAATATCCGGAATGTTAGATAATATCTCTCGTATTTTTCTGCGTGAATCATGATTATTTACAAAAAATTGAGCGGTGCTGAGCCTCAAATTGATTGCCTTGGAGCAAGCAAGGGGTGAAGCGAGCATTTGTTTGAGCAGGCGTCCACCAGAAGCTGTAACTGTATGATCAATAACTGAAATTAGTGAACCTTTCTTTTCACCAAATTGAGTTGAAAACAACTCAAGATTTCTCCTTGCTGAAGTATCAATAAGCATGAAATTTTGTTGCTTATAGGTTTTTGGGAATTCAAGCCTTGGAATAGAGCCCCTTTGTGTTACTCTGACATATTCAAGCAGTGCACCACACGCCATGATTTCTACTTTGCTGAAATTTCCTATACTCCCAAGTTCCCTGATTTTATAAAACTCGCATAATGTTCTGTGAGATTTACTATACTCAAAAAAGCTCTGTGCGTGTTGCGTAATTGATATTTTATAATTTTTTAAAATCGATCTAATTTTTTCATCCTCAGTGAATTTTTCAGAAATTAATAATTCTCTTGGTGATATACGCAATAAATCACTATCTAGAGCTTTCAAACTCGTTAAAGTGTGAAAAAATTTTCCCGTCGATAATTCAAGCCAACTAATAGCATATTCGTCATTTTGTTCAACTATGGATGCGAGATAATTATTGCTTTTATCCTCCAGTAGTGAATCTTCTATAATTGTACCTGGAGTTACAACTCGCACTACATCACGTTTTACTATGGATTTATAGCCCCTCTTTTTTGCTTCATCAGCAGTTTCTAATTGATCACAGATTGCTACTTTGAATCCTAAATCTATTAGCTTGTGCAGGTAAGATTCACTACTGTGTGCTGGCACTCCACACATTGGTATTTCTTGCCCACACGAATTACCTCTCTTAGTGAGCACTATATTCAGCAATTTCGCAGCTTTAATAGCATCATCGAAAAACAATTCATAAAAATCTCCTAGCCTATAAAATAGCAGATGATCTTTGTATTGAGCTTTCAGGTTCAAATACTGCTCCATCACAGGGGTGTTTTTTTCTTTTACGAAGCTCATAATATTTTTTAATATATTGTATTGATAAACGTTATTATAGATTATATTGCACATGTGAATAACATAAATTTTAAATAGGTGTATAGAGGGGAAAATTTAAAACAATTAAATTTCTTGGATCCAAGTAGTCAGGACACTTGGATGACATAAAGAGTAGGAGTATTTGATGACAAAAAAACAAAAACACAGTTGTCATTCCAGCGCGTGACGCTGGAATCCAGAATATCCTAATTACAAGGTTTATTATTTAGTTTGAAAAATACTATAGCTTTTTCTATGTAAGTTGTGGCCCCTTTTTACCATTTGCGACAGTTGTATCATCAACAGATATTTCAGAGCTAACAGTGCTAATAGTTTTTTCTATCGCTTTAGCCTGTTCATAGTCTTGACTCAAAAAATACATGGCCAGTCCAATAGCTATACTAGCAACAAGAGAAGATGCTATCATTACACCTAGTATCATACCACCAGAAAGACTTACTGCAACACACACACCAGCTCCAAGTACAACACCAAGAAAACCACCAATTATTACGCCAGGCACCAAACTGCCTACCATAGCGCTTTCTTTTTTCGTATTAGCTTGTTTTTTCATACTTTTAATAAGCACTTCTTTTGTTTTTCCTTGAGCTAAATCTGAAGGAACTTTATTATCCGCGTTTTGTATCAAAGGATTTGCACTATATGTAACAAGCAGGGTGGTTATTTCTTCAGTTTTATTACCTATAACTGCATGATGTAGTAATGTATTTCCCTCTTCATCTTTAAAGTTTATATGAGTACGAAATTCTTCATCTAGATTTCTTATTGGGTTGTTTTTTGCATATATCCTAGATTGTATTGCTCCATCTAAGTATTGTATTACTTGTTCTAGTGATTGCTCGCCAGGATTTTGTATAAAATGAAGCAGAATTTCGTGTACTATCGCTTCCTTTGTAGTTTGTGGGCATTGTAAAGCGTAATTAAATGTCTGTGTAGTAATAACTTCTTCTTTTCTTTTTTTAAGAACAACCCTTAAATCTTCAATCGCCTTTTCACCATCTTTTATTCCAAGAATTATTGAATCCAAATTATTTATCATGCTATCCTCCTTGGTTTGATTGCATTACTCATTAATAAATAATATAATAAATCCTGCTAAAAGTCAAGCAATTAATTAATAAGTTAATATAATCCTCCAAAAGGAGCTCCTTACTTTTTGTTCAGCATGTCCATTGGATCAGACTCTTTAAGCTTGCTGTTTGCTGAATTTATTCATTACAATAGCTACAATGTGCTATCGAAGTTCTCTGTAATCTTAGTTGGTTCTTCTAGAATATTCAAAATATCAGTTGCACAATAAACCCGATCTCTCTTTCCTTGAGAAGTTTGTGAAACGATGCCTAAATCTTCAAGCTTTACGATTGCTCTTTGGGCTGTTGTAAATACGACACCTAAGTTTTCAACCACTTTCCTTATAGTAAAGTAAGGGTTTAAAGACTATTCACTAAATCATTGTCCCATTCAAATTTTGGTGGCAAGGGGCTTGGTATAAATGCCTGATAACCAGCGAATACTTTGCCTGATGGTGATCCTTTAATATACATTCATTCAACCTAGTACACTATTTTTATAGTATATATTATTTTCAAATAAAGTCAAAAATGAAAATAAGGCTTTATCTTATTTGCGTGCATGAAAATAAGAAACTCTCTTATTATTGATTTTGCTCAAAAACGAAAATAGAAGAAGCTGCTGAACTTTATATATCCTGTTTTTCTGGAGAACTGCTATAAAACTTCTGAGTGAAGTCACTTAATTTTTACACATCTATTGTAGAGTAAGAAGAACCGAATTTGAAACAAAAATGCTAACTGATGCTTGGACTTTACTGACACTTACACTACTTGAAACTATACTTAGTGTAGACAATTTAATCTTTATTTCTCTAGCAATAGATAAGGTACCAAATGCGCTGAGAGAAAGAGTGCGCCTTATGGGCCTTGGATTAGCACTATTAATGCGTTTTGTAATACTATTTTTTACATCATCTATATTATCAATGCAAAAACCTATATTTCACACTGCATCAGCAAGGGATTTACTTATGATCGCAGGGGGATTATTCCTTATTGTTAAGAGCTCTATGGAGTTACGGGATGACATCTTTGTATGTAAGAAAAATAAAAAGAAAGCAAACGTTAAATCAAAATTTTTTTTAGTTGTGCTACAAATTATATTAATAGATTTAGTTTTTTCGGTTGATTCGATATTAACTGCTATAGCACTAACTTATAACATGGTAATAATTGCTACAGCATTTACATTTTCCATGCTAGCAATGCTGTTTTTATCAAGTTATACCGCCCAGTTAATCAAATCTAACCCAGGGTTAAAAATAATCGCCATTTTATTTGTTTTACTTGTCGGTGTGTACCTCATACTTCATGGATTTCATATAGAATTACCAAAAGGATATTTGTATTCTTCATTTATGTTTGCACTGCTTGTGGAAATTATAAGCAAAATAAAGAAAATTAACCGTCATACCGCGATTCATTCGCGGTATCTCTAGATCCAGCTAACAAGCAGCGGGATCTTTTTGATTTACTCCCACTCAATAGTTGCGGGTGGTTTAGAAGTGATATCATAAACAACTCTATTTACTCCGGGAACATTATTAACAATTATACTGCCGACATTGCGTAAAAAATCCCAAAATACTAGCAAGTGTTGATCCTTATCTTCAAATGGAAATGCATCGGCTGTCATACCATCAGATGATGTTACAGCCCTTAAAGCACAAACATATCCATACGTACGACCATCTCCCATAACGCCTACAGTTTTTATTGGTAATAATACAGCAAAAGCTTGCCATATCTTATCATATAGATCGTAATTTTTCATCGTATTAATATATATTTCATCTACTTCTTGCAATATTTGCACCTTTTCTTTATCGACTTCACTTATAATCCTCACTGCAAGTCCGGGTCCAGGAAATGGATGTTGAAATATTATCTCGTCTGAAAGCCCAATTTCTTTTCCAAGTAGCCTTACCTCATCTTTAAAGAGGTAACGTAAAGGCTCCACTAACTTCAGATTCATCTTTTCTGGCAACCCACCAACATTATGGTGAGACTTAATTGTACTAGTGTTGTCTGAGGCATGCCCTGACTCAACTACATCAGAGTAGATGGTACCTTGCATCAAAAAATCCACATCACCTATTTTTTTTGCTTCTTCTTCAAACACTTCAATAAAAGTGTTACCGATAATTTTTCGCTTTTCTTCTGGATCAGTTATTCCCTTCAACCTACTCAAAAATAAATTTGATTTATCAACGTAATTTATCGGAATCTCTTTCAACATAGCGATGGTTTGGTTCTTGCGTAACAACCCAGTATCGATAAAAATACAGTTCAATTGTTTTCCTATAGCTTTATGTGTGAGAGCCGCTGCAACGCTTGAATCAACCCCACCACTTACTGCAGCGATTACTTTTTTCTCTCCTACTACATTTTTGATTTTTTCCTTTTGCTCCTCAATAAACGACTTCATTGTCCAGTCTCTTTTGCAATTTGCAATATCCAAGAAGTTAGAGAGCAATTTACTGCCATTTGTTGTGGGCTTAACCTCAGGATGGAACTGAGTACAGTAAATCTTCCGCTGTTCGTTGACAATCATTGCAATTGTTTGATTTATCACACCTGATGCGATAACAGTAAATCCCTGTGGTATAGTATCAACACTGTCCGCATGGTTCATTAATACATCCACTTCAGAATTAACATCCCAGGTATCCTTTACAATGGGGGATTCTTTTAGTATCTTGATTTTAGTTCTACCAAACTCCTGTTTGAAACTCTCTTTTACTTTTGCTCCAAAATAATGACAAATGAGTTGCTGTCCATAGCATATTCCAAGTATAGGAACGCTTGTTGCCTCATTAAGTTTTATAATTTCATGTACTACTCTACTTGTTTCAGAACAATCATCATTTACAGATTGTGGTCCTCCAGAGAGAATAAACCCATTGAATTTTGATATTGTTTCAAAACTGATGTTGCTTGGAAATATCTCACAATAAACACCCATTCCTCTTACTTGTCTTGCGATAAGCTGTGTAAACTGTGAACCAAAATCAATAATGGCAATTGCTGACAATTTGCTCCTCCATATTATTTAAAATGATATCTGATAATAAAGAAAATAATGGGGTAAGTAAACCAAGACCTGTTTAAAAGCTTTAACGCGTGGTACAAGTTAGCTATATAGCTAATTTTCCTACACCATACCGCTGCGGCGCTAACTAGTAGCGGAATGACAGCAATCTACGTCATACCGCCGCAGTATCTCAGCCGCTAACAAGTAGCGGGATTATCTTCATGCTGCCACGAACCGTCATACCACCGCGAACCGTCATACCGCGATTCATTCGCGGTATCTCAGCCGCTAACAAGAGATCCCGCTAACAAGCAGCGGGATGACGAGGTATAAACTTTATCGTCATGCCACCGCGAACCGTCATACCGCGATTCATTCGCGGTATCTCGGCCGCTAACAAGTAGCGGGATGACGATTGTCGTTTAGCCATAAATATTTAAGAAATTTACCAAATGAAAAAAAAGGCAAAAGAAGCCCCGTAGTTGGCTAATTACTTACATTATACTTTCAAGTATGGCGTTTTTTTATTCTAAACGCTTAATAACCGCGACTCAGCTGCTTTTAAATGCAACTAACCTTAGCTATAAATGTTTAAGAAATTTACTAAACAGAAAAAAAGGCAAAAGAAACCCTAGGGTAGCTAGTTATTCACTATCCATTTTTTAAGTTGGCGTTTTTTTATGTTTTAAACGCTTTATAAGCGCGTTTCAGCTTATGTAGGTAGAAGTTTTATAAAGACATAAGGTGCACATAGTGCAAAAAATTAAACATGAGACGCCAGATACGTGAGTTTTTTTGTCATTTAATCTGTACAGAGAAGATAAATAAATAGCTTCAATTTTATGATAAGAGGGCTGGCGGAGTTTGTCAAGGAAGTTTTTTCGTTTCTATTCCCAATAAAAGTGCGTTATATGGTTATGCAAGAAGTCTATTTACCCATTTGCTTAACTTTCTCTCTACTTTTTCTGAGTAAGGCCGCTATTGGCATGACAGACATTCATCGTAGTCAATATCTGTTTTTTGTTGCAATATTTCACTTTTTTTGAATATGTCATGCGAGACCTTATCGGCTCTCTGCATTGATTGTGATCTGCAGTAATATAAGCTCTTCAATCCTTTTTTCCAAGCAAGCATGTGTATTTTGTGCAAGTAACGTTTATGTACGTTGGCAGGTAAGAACAGATTTACTGATTGAGATTGACAAATATACGAAGTTCTATCACTTGCATGTTCTATAATCCATCTTTGGTCAAGCTCGTACGCTGTTTTAAATGTCAATTTTTCATGCTCACTAAGAAAATCTAAATGCTGAACGGAACCCTCGTTTGTTGAAATTGAAGACCATATTTTATCATTGTCTTGATTTTTTTCTGCTAATAGTTTTTGCAAGAATTTATTTCGCACTACAAATGAGCCTGTAAGTGTCTTTTGTATGAATACGTTTGCTGCGTATGGTTCTATTCCAGGGGAGGTATTACCTGCAATAATGGAGATCGAGGCAGTAGGAGCAATAGCGAGTTTGTGTGTAAACCTTTCCATTAGATCAACTTCTTTGGCATCAGAACATGCTCCCTTTTCTTCTGCTAATTTTTTAGAAACTATATCTGCTTGCTCGCGTAAATACTTAAATATTTTTTTATTCCATTGTTGTGCTGTTACTGATTCAAAAGGAACCATTTTGCTTTGTAAAAATGAGTGAAAGCCCATCACACCAAGACCAATACTGCGTTCTCTGGCTGCAGAATATTTTGCTCGCTGCATTTCATTCGGTGCTTTATTTATGAAATCTTCCAATACATTATCAAGAAAGCGCATTATATCTTCTATGAAGAGTTTATTGTCTTTCCATTCTTCGTAGTACTCAAGGTTTACGGATGATAGACAACACACAGCAGTGCGTGACTTATTCAGGTGATCATAACCTGTGGTTAAAGTTATTTCACTGCATAGATTTGACATCTTGATGTCTAAGTTGAGCTTTTTGTAAGATTCTGGCTTATTGTTATTTGTTGCATCAAGGAAAATAATGTAAGGTTCTCCAGTTTCAACTCTTGCTGTTAATATTTTGATCCATATATCCCGCGCTTTTACAGTTGAAATAACCTTATTGTTGTGAGGGCTTATTAAATTCCATTCTTGATCATTCTCAACAGCCTGCATAAATTTATCTGTTACTATTACAGCATGATGTATATTTAACGCTTTGCGATTTGGGTCACCGCCTGTTGGCTTGCGTAAATCTAGAAACTCTTCTATCTCCGGATGAGATACAGGAAGGTAGACTGCTGAACTTCCTCGCCTTAGGGATCCCTGACTAATTGCAAGTGTTAGAGCATTTTGCACTACAATAAATGGAACAATTCCTGATGTTTTGCCGCTACCCTTTACGCTTTCGCCTATTGAGCGTAAATTTCCCCAATAACTACCTATGCCTCCTCCACGTGCAGCAAGCCAAACATTTTCGTTCCATAGATCAACTATTCCCTGCAAGCTGTCTTCTGTTTCATTAAGAAAGCAAGAGATAGGTAACCCTCTCTTAGTGCCACCATTGCTGAGTATTGGTGTTGAAGGCATGAACCACAAGTTGCTCATGTAGTCATAAAGACGCTGCGCATGTTCTTTATTATCAGAATAGTAATTAGCAATACGTGCAAAGAGGTCTTGATAACTTTCATTTTCTATTAAATACCTGTCTGATAGAACTGCTTTTCCAAAGTCGGTTAATTTGCTGTCCTTTGCGTAATTAATGGTAATGTTATTCATAAAGTTCCTTTTATTCTTTTATTATATATAGGTACTTAAAAGTCATTTTGAGCGATTTTTAAGTTAGGTTTTTCGGATTTTTTTGTTGATGCTGTAATGCAAACAAGATACCGTCAACCTGACTGCCATATATTTTACAGTAACTCATATAACTTATTTGCATATTTATTTCTTTTGCAACATGTTGAACATAACTTTCTGAGTGACGAAAATAGTCTCCTTTGTTTACAAAGTCAATACCTTCACCTTCCTTTCTTCTTATTAAACATACAATAACTCCTTTTTTGCTCGTAGATCTTTTTGCTAATTCCAACTCTTCTTGAAAGTCATGTAGATAATGTAGCACTTCAGCAAAGATAATTACATCATACTGCTGGTTTTTCTCTTGTTTAAGAAACTCTTTCATTTCCATATGTATTAATTCATTGTAAACAGGCTTACCTTTTATAAAGCATCCTCTTGCGATATTTAGCATTCTACTTGAAATGTCAATTCCTGTTATATGTTTTCCAATACTATTTATTTTCAAGAAATGACCACATATTCCAGTTCCACAACCAAGGTCGAGTATATTGAGCTCAGAAGTGGAGTTGTTGAAGATTTTTGTAATTATCATGTGTACAAGTTCATGCCCTCTATATTGTTTGGCAATCAACCAATGCTCAACAAAATATTCACCTGTGTAATCAAAATATTGTCTTATGAGGTTTTTTGGCAATTCTGTAATAGGCGCTGAGTTTGTCATTTTTTTTATATAGTAAGACGCCTCCTCGTGGTCATTATCTAATTTTAGTGCCCTTGTTAAATAATTATAAGCTTTGTTAGTATTCCCTACCGCAAAATGACACCTTCCGATGTTATACCAGACTATAGGTAAATGAGGGTAAAATATGCTAATTAACCAAAATCGTAACTTTGCATCTGATATGCTACCTTTATAAAAGTGATATAAACCGATTTCAATGTTGGTGTTTAACAGGTTCTTAGATTTTTTAAGAAGCACTGTCATTTCTTTATGAAGAGTATTATATTTATTCACAATGAAGTGTTTTACTTTCTTAATATTTAATACGCCAATGAGCTTAGACATACAATTTAAAGCAACGTTTTTTATAAAAGAGAGATTACTTTTCATACGTTAGAAATACTCCGAATGTTTATTATCATTTTTAGGCAATTGATTTTAACACATTTTATCTTACAAAATATCTTTTTTATTAATTTTTACTGTATATATAAGTTTACCACATATTTCTCAGATTATACTGTTTAGGATTGCTAGTATATTGTTGTTGATAATATAAGTAAATGTTTTGTGCAAAAAGGCGTTGACATATTATTTATTAGGTTATAACATATAAAAGATTAATTTAGTTTTTAGATGTTTGACAAGTTTTATGGTAGAGATTAATTTAATCTCAATTCAATTTTAATAATATTTAACTCTGCATATTCTGCATATAGTCGGATAAATAAATTATTAAGAGCACTTGATGGATGCCTTGGCGTTAAGAGGCGATGAAGGACGTGGCAGGCTGCGATAAGCTGTGGGGAATTGTCAACAAATTTTGATCCGCAGATTTCCGAATGGGGAAACCCAACTAGTTTAGCTAGTTATTACGTACTAAGTATGTAAAGCAAACTTGGTGAACTGAAATATCTAAGTAGCCAAAGGAAAAGAAATCAACCGAGATTCTGTTAGTAGTGACGAGCGAAAGCGGAAAAGGCTAGTGATTTAAGAATAAGAATTAGAATACTCTGGAAATAGTAACCATAGAAGGTGATAGTCCTGTATAAGTAGAAAGTTTTTAAATCCTTGAGTAGAGCGGGGCACGTGAAATCCTGTTTGAATATGGGGGGACCATCCTCCAAGCCTAAATACTCCTTAACGACCGATAGTGAACAAGTACCGTGAGGGAAAGGTGAAAAGAACCCCGGGAGGGGAGTGAAATAGAATCTGAAATCAAGTGCTTACAAACAGTTGGAGCTCTATATCAATTTATTGATATTTAGAGTGACAGCGTACCTTTTGCATAATGGGTCAGCGAGTTAATCTGTGAAGCAAGCTTAAGCCGTTAGGTGTAGGCGTAGCGAAAGCAAGTCTGAATAGGGCGTTTTAGTTTTATGGATTAGACCCGAAACCAAGTGATCTAGTCATGACCAGATTGAAGGTGTGGTAAAACACACTGGAGGATCGAACCAGTTAATGTTGCAACATTATTGGATGAGTTGTGATTAGGGGTGAAAGGCCAATCAAACTTGGAAATAGCTGGTTCTCCGCGAAATCTATTTAGGTAGAGCGTTGTATGTATGTTGTTGGGGGTAGAGCACTGGATAGACTAGGGGGATTCACCGTCTTACCAAATCTAACTAAACTCCGAATACCAACAATTAATTATACAGCAGGCACACTACGGGTGCTAAGTCCGTGGTGAAGAGGGAAACAACCCAGATCACTATCTAAGGTCCCAAAATTACAGCTAAGTGGGGAAGGAAGTAGGAAAACCATTACAGCTAGGAGGTTGGCTTGGAAGCAGCCATCCTTTAAAGAAAGCGTAACAGCTCACTTGTCTAAATAAGTTTTTCTGCGCCGAAAATGTATCGGGGCTAAAGCTGTATACCGAAGATGTGAGTGCTTATTGATTTCGATCAATAGGCGCGGTAGCGGAGCGTTCCGTAAGTCTGTGAAGGTGGTTTGTGAAAACTGCTGGAGATATCGGAAGTGAGAATGCTGACATAAGTAGCGTAAAAGAGTGTGAAAAACACTCTCACCAAAAATCTAAGGGTTCCTACGTTAAGTTAATCTGCGTAGGGTTAGTCGGTTCCTAAGGCGAGTCCGTAAAGGAGTAGTCGATGGCAATTAGGTTAATATTCCTAAACCTCTTAAGTGTGACGGGTTTCGTATTTGTATAGATCTTATTGGATTGATCTATGCTTAAAAGAAGCTCCAGGAAATAGCACTTATATTTATGAGGCCGTACCGCAAACCGACACTGGTGGATGAGTAGAGTATACTAAGGTGTTGAAAGAATGATGTTGAAGGAACTCGGCAAATTATACCTGTAACTTCGGAAGAAGGGTAACCTGCTTTTAGGCAACTATGAGTAGGTGGCACAAAATAGGGAGTAGCGACTGTTTACTAAAAACACAGGACTCTGCAAACACGTAAGTGGAAGTATAGGGTCTGACGCCTGCCCGGTGCTGGAAGGTTAATAGGAAGGGTGCAAGCTCCGAATTGAAGCCCCAGTAAACGGCGGCCGTAACACTGACGGTCCTAAGGTAGCGAAATTCCTTGTCGGGTAAGTTCCGACCCGCACGAATGGCGTAACGATTTCTCCACTGTCTCCAACATCACTTCAGCGAAATTGAATTCCCCGTGCAGATGCGGGGTACCCGCGGTTAGACGAAGAGACCCCGTGCACCTTTACTATAGCTTTACATTGCTATTAAAAGTGTGATGTGCAGGATAGGTGGGAGACTTTGAAGTTATGGCGCTAGCTATAATGGAGTCAACCTTGAGATACCACCCTTTACACTTTTGATATCTAACTATGTTTCATTATCTGGAACTAGGACATTGTATGGTGGGTAGTTTGACTGGGGCGGTCGCCTCCTAAAAAGTAACGGAGGCGTGCGAAGGTAAGCTAGAGCTGGTCGGAAATCAGCTTGATAGTATAATGGCATAAGCTTGCCTGACTGCGAGGCTGACAAGCCAAGCAGAGACGAAAGTCGGTCATAGTGATCCGGTGATTCTGTATGGAAGGGTCATCGCTCAACGGATAAAAGGTACGCCGGGGATAACAGGCTGATGGTGTTCGAGCGTTCATAGCGACGACACCGTTTGGCACCTCGATGTCGACTCATCACATCCTGGGGCTGAAGAAGGTCCCAAGGGTTCGGCTGTTCGCCGATTAAAGTGATACGTGAGTTGGGTTTAGAACGTCGTGAGACAGTTCGGTTTCTATCTGCCGTGGGTGAAGGAAATTTGAGAAGGTCTGACTCTAGTACGAGAGGACCGAGATGGATATACCTCTGGTGTACCAGCTGTTATGCCAATAGCATCGCTGGGTGGCTATGTATAGATGGGATAATTGCTGAAAGCATATAAGCAAGAAACCCTCTTCAAAAAAATTTCCCAATTAAGGCCGTGGAAGACTACCACGTTGATAGGCTAGGTGTGGAAGCATGGTAACATGTGAAGCTAACTAGTACTAATAGCCTGATTGATTTATTTGCTTTCTATATGTGTGTATGCAGTGTTAAATATTAAGTTAAAATTGTTAAGTTAGAAATTTTTATTGACTTGGTGGCTATAGCAAAAATGAACCACCCGATCTCATCTCGAACTCGGAAGTGAAACTTTTTAGCGCTGATGGTACTTGAAAAGGGAGAGTAGGTCGCCGCCAAGTTTATAAAAATTTCTTTGTTAATTAGACAGTAGGTATACTTATATTTTAACTTTCTTGTTTTGTTACTATTCTTTAAGTTTTTACTTTAACTACGATATCTTTTTTTTCTTATATGTTCTTGGTCATTTTCTACATTATTTAGCATTGTTCCTACTTTCCCTAATTGATTCCCTTTTGAAGGAGAATTACTGACTTCTGGTAATATTACATTACTTCCCACTTTTTTAAATAATTCTTCTTGTTGGCGAAATGCTGACCTCCAATCTGTTCCTGTTCCTTTAGGAAGAAATAAGAATTGATACATCTGACCAAAGCCTGTGTTATTTACCTCTTTTATATGCTCTACCATTCACCACACCCATTAACTATTTTTAAAAATTTTACCTATATTATCATAAAAAATATAGTTGTAAATACCTTAATTGAGATTTTTTTTATTTTATCTTTTTTAAGCAAATAGTTAGATCTTTTTGTAAATTTTTATAACTTGCTTGCATAATGTTTCTATGAGTTAGTATTATGTAGTAGTGCCCTATATTACTTATATTTAAAATGCTAATTTTAGCAAGCATTCGTAGTTGCCTTTTTATTTTATTTCTTTTTGCTGCTTTTCCGGTTTTTTTACTGATAGCCAGACCTACTCTAATAGTATGAATGTACTTTTCAGGTTCTCTTTCTTTTATAGCGTACAGTGATATATAAAGCCCACGATAAAAAAGACTGTTGAGTGCTAACTTATTTTTGAAAGCAGAAGAAAAATCTTTTTTTTTATACTTACTATGCGCATAATTTGTTACACCCTAATGAACGGCGCCTATTAAGGATTTTTCTTCCAGCTCTTGTTGCCATACGTGAACGAAATCCGTGTCTGCGCTTTCTTATCAAATTTTTTGGTTGAAATGTTCTCTTCATTGTTTTTATATTAATATAATTATTTATTTTAAATTGTTTTACTTTATTGTCAAATAATGGTGAACTTGTATGACATTTTCGTAGAATAAAATTTGATGCATGGAAGAATGAATTCGGTGATAGTCATACCTGTCTTACTAATCCTTTTATTTTGTTTTAGTAGGTTTCAAGAAGTAAATAAGGTTAAATCTTATCTATATCTTAGTTGTGTATGGATGCTAACTTGGTTGTTAGTATTCTATAATAATTGTTTTGTAACTTTTATTTCTATAGCGTTACTTTTTTTCATGCTTGCTTTTATCTTTAAAAATAAAAGAAATAAGATAATAAAACTTTCGTTATTTGTGGCTTTGGCCATATCATTTTTTATCACTTTATTTATAATGCTGTCTATTTTTATTCAATCCATTAGTTTTTTTAATAAAGTAGCTATTTCAGAATTCTTGTTTTGCTTGAAATGGGGCCACAATGTAGTCACTATCAATGAAGAGAAGATAGGATGTTTTGGTATAGCGCCGCTTTTAGTTGGTACATTACTTATAACTATTATAGCAATGTTAGTTGTCGTTCCGCTTGGTTTATTTTCTGCAATATATATTAGTGAATATGCGAGTGAGAAAGTGTGTTATATTGTTAATACAACTTTGCAAGTTTTGTCTGCTATTCCTACGGTTGTATATGGATATTTCGCGGTTGTGTTTTTGTCTTTCTTTATAAAGCAGGTAGCAAATTTTTTTGGTTTAAGTATACACTCAGAAAGTGCCTTAGTTGCCGGTTTATCGATTGGGATAATGATTCTTCCTTTTATTATTTCTTTACTCGAAGATGCCATAAGATCTGTTCCAAAAAGCTTGCGTTATGGCTTCATGGCACTTGGTGCAACTCCAGCGGAAACTATATGGCATATAACAATACCTTATGCAATGCCTACAATTTTAAGTGCAATTTTATTGTCAATTTCAAGAGTGATAGGTGAAACAATGATTGTGCTAATGGCTGTGGGAATCAACGCAAATTTGACTTTTAACCCTCTTAATTCAGTTACTACCATTACCGTGCAGATCGCTACATTACTTACCGGAGATCAGGATTTCAATAGTGTACAAACTCTTGCTGCTTATGCGCTTAGTTTAGTATTGTTTATTATTACTTGGCTATTAAATGCATTTGCATTGTTTGTAATGAAGCGTAACTAGTAAGCGTTTTAATGTTGCAAAATTTCTATTAATAATATAAAATTTATTTTCTTTAGAAGTTCTTTTATGGAATTATAGTGTTAGGTGATAAAAATAAAGAGATGAATATAGGTAGAGCGATTAAGGTAACTCAAGCAGTTGTTGATATAAAATTTGAAGGTGAATTGCCTAAAATATTTAATGCTTTAAAAAGCAAACTAAAATATAAGGATAAGGAGCTGGTTTTAGAAGTTTCGCAGCATATAGGTGACAATATAGTTCGTTGTATTGCTATGGATAGCACAGATGGCATGTCAAGGGGGGATGAATTTGTTGATACAGGTGCACCAATATCGGTGCCAATTGGGCGTTCAACTTTAGGAAGGATTTTTAATGTTGTTGGAGAGCTTATAGATGAGTGTGGTCCACTGAAGGGAAAGTATAACTTAGAGCCTATACACAGAGCACCTCCAAGTTTTACTGAACAGAGAATACAGGAAGAAGTTTTAGTTACGGGAATAAAAGTTATAGATCTTCTTGCACCTTATCTTAAAGGAGGAAAAATTGGCTTATTTGGTGGAGCCGGTGTTGGTAAAACAGTCCTAATAATGGAATTAATTAATAATATAGCAAAAGCTCATAAAGGATTTTCTGTGTTTGCCGGGGTAGGGGAGAGAACGCGTGAAGGTAACGATCTTTATCACGAGATGATCACTTCAAATGTAATAAATATAAATGAGCATGAAAAATCTCAAGCTGTTTTGGTTTATGGTCAGATGAATGAGCCTCCTGGAGCAAGGGCTAGAGTTGCTTTAACAGCACTTACTATGGCAGAGTATTTTCGTGACCGTGAAAACCAAGATGTTCTATTTTTTGTGGATAATATCTTTAGATTTACACAAGCTGGTTCTGAAATTTCTGCTTTACTTGGAAGAATACCGTCAGCTGTTGGTTATCAGCCAACCCTTGCAACTGATATGGGTGCAATGCAAGAAAGAATAGCTTCAACAACTTCTGGCTCTATTACTTCTGTGCAAGCTATATATGTTCCTGCGGACGATTTGACTGATCCAGCCCCAGCAACTACATTCTCTCACCTTGATGCAACCACAGTGTTGTCAAGGCAAATAGCTGAAATGGGAATATACCCTGCTGTTGATCCACTTGATTCAACTTCTCAGTCTTTATCTGCTGAAATCATTGGTGAAGAACATTATAATGTAGCTTCTGAGGTGAAACGTATATTGCAAACTTATAAATCACTGCAAGATATTATCGCAATACTTGGTATGGATGAGCTATCTGATGAAGATAAAATTATTGTTGATAGGGCTCGGAAGATTCAGAAATTTCTTTCTCAACCTTTTCACGTTGCAGAAATATTTACTGGCATGCCTGGTAAATTTGTTTCACTTTCTGATACTGTTTCCAGTTTTAAAGGGATTGTTGAAGGCAAATATGATCACTTACCAGAGGCTGCTTTTTATATGGTGGGGAATATAGATGAAGCAATAAAAAAGGCTGAATTAATACAAGCTGAAGCTAAATAAAAGTTAAAGATTATGAATACTTTTAAAGTGCAATTTTTCTCTCCTGATGATCAAATTTCATTCAGTGGAGTGGTTTCTCTTTCAGTAACTGGGCTCGAAGGGGAGCTTATGATTTTAGCTCACCATGCTCCTTACTTAATTTATTTATTGCCTGGTATGATTACTGTTAAAATGAGTAACCAAACAGAAAAGAAGGTTGTAATTGATAGTGGCGTATTAGAAGTTGCAAATAATAATTGTAGCATTATAACAAGTCAAATTCAGGTTTTTGATCGTGCAATTCATGATGAGAAATCGTTTAAAAATAAGAGAATTAGTATATATTTAAGTTATCTTGATGAGAAGTTTCTTTCTTAGTTATTTTAGGCAAAAAGTCAATTATCATTCAAGTGGCTATAAGATTTTTGCTCAGGGGGCTCTTTTTTGTCATCCCAGAAACCCCGGGGTGTCATCCCAGTGTCGGAGTACTTTAGGTGTATGATCCCAGAGTGTGATGGTATGGGACCATACACCTAATCAAATAAAAATTAAAGAAGGAGAGTTGGTTGTAACGGTTGGAGATAACGACTTTGTTTTACCTGGAATTTACGTTGGATAAACTACAAAAAATAACAGGTAAAAATCAACGTAAATTTAAGATAAATCGATTTTATTAGTATTATTAAATCAAAATCTGTTTTTAATTAATCAATAATACTTTTTTATATATTTTCATCCCCTTTCATGGATTTTTTAATTTTATAGATGATATCTAATATTATTAGAAGCATTGTAAAATATCTTATGAGAAAAGTTATAAAATATATTAGCATTATTGGTATTGCATGTTTAGTATTGTTATTTTTTATATCTAATGTGGAAACACGCGTAAAAACACAGGAAGAACAATTATTCCTAGCTGTAGAAGATGGTAATGCACAAGAAGTAAAACTATTACTCAAAAATGGTGCAGACCCAAATTGACCTTACCCAGAAAAAGTAGAGAGAAAGTTAAGACGTTTTTATCATGAGAATAAATTGTGCAGGAATGCAATAGTTAATAGTAGAATGTCTACGTTATTTGTTATAAAAGATTTCTATGTATTCAAATATGGCAGTTCTGGTTTGTTGAGCGAGAAGTATCAATAAGCAGCTCCCTTTTAAGTGAACTTTTCTGCAACAGAGTTATCGTAACAACAGCCCTTATGGCTCATGCTGGAAATGATGTTTTTTGTATTCAATAGAAATTGGTAATTTTGAGAGGTATACTGTGACCCTTGATCGCTATGTAACAGCAGATTTTTATCGGGTTTGCGTTTATCAACGGCCATCAATAAAGAATCTATAACTAATTATCATGTTACTCATTAACCACCATGCGTGAATATAGGTCAATTATTGCCGCCAACAACCTTCTTTAGTTTTTATGTAGGTAATCCCAAACTTTATTTGGCTGATCAGTAGTAAAATTTTGATCCAATGTGTTCGGAGCCACAACTCGGTTGCTTATTTGCTGTTTTTTATTTTTGAACCTTCGTCTAAACTTGGCTTTAATGCCATTTTCTTGCATAACACTTTGTACTGTTTTAATTTTTGCCTAAAGCTTTTAATTCAGCGTGAATTTTAGGGGCTCCATATCTGCATTTAGAAGCTTGATGTATTTTTTGAATATCTGCTAGAAGCCCTTCTTTTGCTAATTCTTTACTGCTTTTTTCCTTAGCAACCCATACCACCAGTATAAAACCCTACATAGTTCCTGTGTTTTATAGCAATTTCTATATAAAAGAATACTTTACTCTTTTTCTTTGCCCAGGGCTTTTTTTAAGATGTCTCTTTCTCTTATTAGCTCTTTTTTTAGATCAAATCTTTCTTTGTCATAAGGAGCCTTTGCCTGGAAATGCGTATGCTCCAGACATTTTTCCATCATATTTTCTTACTTAACATACTACCATCTATACCTAGATCTTTTGCTATTTTTGTACTTGCTTGACCTGTTTCTTTAACCAGCTTAACAGCTTCTAATTTGAATTCTGCTGTATATTCTCTTCTATTTGTCATATTTTGAAAAAACGTTTTATTTTACTCCAAAAACGTCTTAACTTTCTCTCTACTTTTTCTGGGTAAGGTCACTACTTGGATGACAGATAGTAGTGCGAAAGTCTCTTACAACTTACTTTTAATTAGTCTAACCCATGCGTGCCAATCCCTCTCACCAAGATTGCTTTCAAAAGATAGGAGATCCTTTACAGCTTTTGAGCAAATTTCTTCACTTGGAATTGATAACTCCTTATTCATTGCTAACGTTAAACATTGAGTTTTGCACGCTTGTTCTAAATGATACGAGTAAAACATTGCTTCTTGTATAGTCCGACCACACGTTATAGATCCATGATTACGCATTAACATGACAAAATTTTCTTTCAGATCAGCTATTAACCTCTTTCCTTCTGTATCGCTAAGTGCTAGGGAATTATAATTATGGTAAGAGATTTTATTGTAAAAGTGCAGTGCCCATTGACTTATAGGAAGCAGCCCATCTTTGAGAGAAGAAGCCGCTACAATAGAAGGTGTATGCAAGTGAAAAATTGCTTGGATATCTTTCCTTGCTTGATAAACAAAACCATGAATTATATAGCCAGTTCTATTATATTGATATTCTTTGCCTTCAATTACATCTCCATCAAATGATACTTTCATTAACGAACGTTCATCTACTTCATCAAAACGCATACCAAACGGATAAATATAAAACGACTTTTGATCTTCAGAACGCACTGAAAGGTGAGTATATGTATGATCATCGAACTTAAGGTAGGACAAAATCTGATAGGCATAGACTAGATCCCTTTTTACTCTGCTCTTTGTTAACAACACAATCCTCTGTTAGAATCTTCTGAAGGTTTATACGCGAAAAGAGACTTGTAGTAAACTAATAAGTCTATGCCACTCTGTCTTGCTTTCTGAATACCAAACACTTTTGTGTTGTAGCTTGCTTAAAAATAGTTATCGTTATTATAGAGTTTATATACAGAATTTATGTTTTTAAATTACATAATATCTTAACTACAAAAGTAATTTTCTATATAATATTTCATATGTTTTAAAGCTTCATTTTTATGTTATTATAAATGTAAGTTTCAAGATTGAAAATAATATGGTAAATATTAACACAAAAAAACAGCCAGCAGGATTTTTCATATATCCCTCTGGTCTTTCGGGAAGTGGTAAACTTTCCACAGCAATAGAATTATCTAATATGATAAACGCATTAATTGTAAATAGTAAGTTCTATAACAATGTTCAAGCTTGCTCTATATACGATGGTGTCTTTGAACGTGATCAAATACCTAAAGAAGTTCAAGATAGAATATATGGCATTATGCAAATTATGCTTCAGGTAATAGAAAATTATCCGATTCACTCAAAAAATTACATATTTATTGATGAGTTGATGGAAAATAATGACCAGAACATGAGGATGTATGATTCAATAGTAAGGCTTAGTAAAAAAATGAACACAGAAATCCTTCCTGTGGTACTTAGGTGTGATCTACCGACATTACAAAAGCGTATTGCATTAAAAAGGCAAAGAAAAAATAGGAAGGTGATTAATCTAAATAGCATTGTAGAGAAATTTAGGACTGACGATTTATTTATACCACCAAGTGCCATAGAGATAGAAAATTCAGATATGAGTATAAAAGAAGTAGCTCAAGAGATAGTAAACCAGATGCACAAGCTTAGTAACATTGCATGTACGCGAAAGAATAGTCTATAATGATTTCATATACTGAGGCTCATTTAAATATAGAGCTTCAACTTCATTTAATTTTTGCTTGTTCTCTAATCTATAACGGACTAATAGCCCTGCATGGCTAGCATTTAAATTGCAATCCATATGTGTACTGCTTGTAGCGTGACACTGGGATCCAGGTGCAGATAGTGGCAATAAATTGAAATCAAATAACTGCGTATAAAACCCTTGAGCATTTTTGACTATAGCTCTGATATTTTTTTTGTTATTCGTACAAAGCAAAGATATTGCGTAGGCTTGAACTTCCAGCGCACTAACTCCGTATAATGGCTTATTTGTAGCAAGATTTATACCTTGTGCAGCTGATATACCAACTCTAATTCCAGTGAAACTTCCTGGTCCAACTACTACCACTAAATGATCTATTTTATCATAATTATAGTTGTGCTTATCAAACAAAGTATTCAGAATTTGAAAAAATGATTCTGCATGATTGTTGCTGGCGGAATTGTGCTCTACAAAACAGTTACCATCATAATCAACTATTGCTATTGAACTACCAATACCTACAGTATCAATCGCTAAAATAGACATTACTTAAGCTTATCATAGAGTTTTGTAAACATTATAGCAAAGGCACCATTACCCATAACGTTTGCTGAAGTGATTATTGGATCAAACACTATATACAGTGCTGTGATTAATGAAAGCATTTCTGGAGAAAATTTGAGGTATTTCTCAAGAATAGGTAGCATTACCATAATTCCTCCTGCCGGAACTGCCACGATAGCAAACTTAAATAACAAAAAATAGAGAAGGAAAGTTACATAGTCTGTTGTGCACAATGAATAACCGGAGGCAATTATCATTGATAATATTATAATAAAAAAGCAATCACCTACTAAATGAAAGCTAGCAGTTATTGGCACAACAGACGATGCTATGTCAGGTTGCTTTACATTTTTTTTGCTTCCTTCAAGAGTAAGCGGCATAGTTGCATTACTAGACATTGTGCTCATTGCAGTAATAAATGCCGGTATCATATTGCCTATACTAGCTATCCAGCTTGTGATCTTGAATGAATTTGCTGCTCCATATAAGAGGAAAACATAAAGGTAGGTTGCAGATGCTATAATAATGAAAATTATTGAGTAATCCTTAAATATTATAGATAAAACTTGATCATGCTGCATTTTTAAAGCAAGCCCAAGTACAAATATTGGAATAATCGGCGTCAAAAACGTCTTCAAAATAAAGAGAGTTAAATCTAACATTTTGTTCGAAAGCTCTCTGCTTTTTTTGGGTAGCAGTGTGGACACTACTATGCTGGACACAAATCCACAAGCAAGGGCATAAAAATTAGAAAGCAATGCAGGCAGTCTAAACGACCATAAGGGAACAATTGTTTCTTCATACGTTATATCTTGTATTGAATAAGTGTTTTGTATGATAAAATGCCCAACAGAATAAGCTATTAAACTTGAAGCCAGATTCGATAAGAAGATCATTATAATAAGTAACAATATGAACTTTATAGCTGACTGCTTAAGATTGTTAACACTGCTAAAGATTAACGCAAAAATAATAAAAGGCATTATAAATAGCAAAACCTCTTTTATACTAAGGCTCGTTGAGTACAAGAAGGTTTTTACTTCCATTGGAACTAAATGACCAAAGAATGCAGCTGAAGTGATGACCGTGAGTAAGATTAATAGTTGTAGCACGTTCTTATATACCAATGTCCTATGGACATATATATGGTAAGTTAGTTGTTAAGTAAAGCAAAACTGTCTAAACTGCACAGCAAATGGTGTAATGAAAGTGGAATGACAAAAAAGAGTGAAATTAGCATTCACTTATTATTCGTGTCATTTTCAGTAAAAGCTTCTTCCCACGTGCCTTGAGTTGCTGCGCGGCTATACTCTGTTACTCTATTTTCAAAGAAATTCGTATGTTCAACGCCATTTAGTATTTCATCAAGCCACGGAATAGGATTATCATTGACATCATATATGGACTCAAGACCTAATTGCATTAACCGTCTGTTTGCTACGTAGCGTATGTAATTGCGCACTTCTTCTGCGGATAGTCCTTCAACATCTCCTAAATCAAAGGCAAGCTTTATGAATTCGTCCTCAAGTTCAACGATGGTGCGACATGCAGAATATAATTCCTCTTTAAACTCGTTGTCCCAAATTTCATTATTCTCTTTAATAAATGTATTAAATAACATGATAATTGAATTGGTGTGCAAAGTTTCATCACGGGCTGACCAGGCGATTATCTGCCCCATTCCTTTCATTTTTCCAAAACGTTGGAAATTGAGCAAAATTGCAAATGATGCAAATAACTGCAACCCTTCAGTGAATGCACCAAACACTGCTAGAGTTTTAGCTACATGTTTTTTATCGTGTTTTTTGCTTTCCTCGAATTCCAACATATATTCATATTTCTTTCTCATAGCATCATACTTTAAAAATGCTTGATACTCACTTTCTGGCATGCCAATTGTGTCTAAAAGATAAGAATAAGCTGCAATGTGTATGGTTTCCATATTGGAAAAGCTTGCAAGCATCATGCATATTTCTGTTGGCTTAAATATATTTGAATAATGCCTCATGTAGCAGTTATTTACTTCAATGTCTGCCTGAGTAAAAAATCTAAAGATCTGGGTTAGTAGATTTTTTTCTACACTTGAAAGTTTAGTTTTCCAATCCTTCACGTCATCAGCGAGCGGAACTTCTTCAGGTATCCAATGGATTCTTTGTTGCTGCAGCCACGCATCATACGCCCAAGGGTAATTAAAAGGTTTGTATATTGGATCTGCTTCTAACAATGACATAAGACACCTATTATTTTCTAAAGTAAATATTATATTAAGTGATATTGAGAATCAGTCAATTTAACTTTTTTGAAATTTGACGGCAGATAATTTATTAGTGTATTATAGCTTCAAGTAATTTATCAACAGAAATGCGAGTATTAATATCTTTTATTTTATTATTTACAGTGAGCTGCACTCACACTATTCACAATCACGGAGCTCCTGGCATTAGTGTTGAATTGTGGAGCAAGATAAAAGTAGGTGACGATAAAGAAAAAGTGGTTCACACTTTAGGATCACCAACATTAGTATCAAAGTTCGATGACAATGTTTGGTACTATGTCTCATATAAAATTAAACAAGCCAATTTTTTAGGAAAAAGGAAGTATAGTAGTAAGTCTCTGCAAATTTCATTCGACCAGGACGGTAAAGTTGAAGATACAAAAGAAACTGACATCTTAGAGAGATCTTTGGCTGTTTCTGATTGAAAGTTTGCTCAGATCTTCCTACGTCATACCGCGGTTCATTCCATAACTGTACGAACATTGCGATTTGGGCCTACCAGAAGGGTGTCATGAAAGTAGCTGACACTAGTTCCTTTATGACGGCAGTGCCCAGACTACTTGGATCCAGGAAACTTAATTGCAAGTAATGCATTGGGTTTGGTAAGTATGGGTTTTGCGTTATAGAATGAAGCACTTTTGGTGAATTTGTAAAGAAAACTGGATCCCAGTGGGCTTTGTTGCATCGCTAGCTATGATGGATTAAAGATAAAAAAGATAGGGAATATCAGTAGCTTATTATTCTGGTATTTATAACAAGAACGGTCAATGAATACCTAAATTTGAGTAAAAGAAATTTCACTACCATTTACCAATCCGGCTAAAATTCAAGAATTTCAATGCTTTAGCTATTTTCAATAGAATTAAATTTATTAATATAAATAACAAATTACTATTCTTAAATTTGATCAGATTGATTGCAAAAAAACAAGATTTTCAATAGGTTGCTTATAATCCTAACTATAGTTAGCCTTTCATAAGTAGCGATGCAACAAAGCCATCCCAGTGTCAAGCACTGGGATGACACCATTTGTTGTAAACTCACTTTTACTCTATGGTTATACTACCTTGCTGCTATTCTGAACGGATACAGTGGGCTTATTAAATTATAGAATTACTTTAGCTATAGAATAAAATCTAGTGTTACTTCACGCCAAATGTGGTGGTGCTGAGTAGGCAAGCCGGTCAATGGGCTACATTTATATACTGCACGCATTGCATTATCTGCTATCGACCTGAAAAGTGGATTATTTCGATAGGAATCACTGTCTGCTACATCCGCCATAATTATCTCGCCTTGACTGGATAACAATAAGTTAATTTTTATATTAAAATTTTCTTTGTAAGCTATGCTTTCAGGAATGCTCCAGCATTTTGTGAGCTTGTCTCTTATAGAGTTAATAATTTCTGTTACAACTAATTCATCCTTTTTGCTCTCAACGCTTTTTTCGTTTCCTATTTCATTTTTTGCCCCTCTAACATCCCTTCTTAGTTTTTTCTCTACACTTTTTTTTCTTTTTGGAATTGGAATGAATTCTTTACCCTCGTTAATAATGACTTCTTCTTGCATTTCGATAATTTGCCTCGGTTGTGCTACAACAGTGTGCTCAACTATTTCTTTTTTCCTTTGTGGTATAGGAACAGCTAACGTATCATTCGTTTGGGCTTTTGTTGAAGATAACGAAAAAAGCAAAAAACAACATAAAGACAAAAAAAGAATATAATTCGAATAGAAAAAACGCATATGTTAAGCAGCTTGTTTTACTGGTTTAAAGCTAAGAGGTTGTCCGGAAACTAGTAAATTCAAGCATATTCCCTCTTTAACATAACCCTACTCATAGCTAGGTATATGAAATTCTCAGTGGATGTTGTGAGTAAATCATACTCCTTCGATAGCCTTCTATTCCTATTAACCCAAGCAAAAGTCCTTTCTACAACCCATCTTCTTGGCTGTACTTTAAACCCTTGTTCTCTTGTTGGTAGTAGCTCAGGTGGCGTATCTTTGTGCACCCAAAATCTACATGGAGGCCTTTTAACAATTTCAATATCTATGTCATATTCTTCCTTTATGTGATTCTTTAAATTTCTTCCTTGGTATCCCATGTCAGCCCACATTTTTTTAACTTTAGTATATTTTGTTCTCATATTGTTTAATGCTATTTTAATACCATCTCTATCATTTTCGTTAGCAGCGCCTACGTAACAACCTAGTATAAAACCCTGAGTGTCTGTAATTATATGCCTTTTTCTACCCTTTACTTTTTTACTTCCATCATAGCCTTTGATCCCCCCTTTTCTGTAGTCTTTACAGATTGACTATCTACTATACAGGCACTCGGCTGCTCATTCCTTCCTATTTTTCTTCTACTATATTTTGTAATTTCATAATTCATTTTCTCAAAAATTCCCTGCTTCTTCCATTGCCTGAACTGCTCATACACAGTCTTCCATAGCGGAAAATCATTTGGTAAATACCGCCATTGACACCCTGTACGCAATACATAGAAAATTGCTTCTAATATTTCTCTTTTGCTATACTTTGGCGGCCTTCCTCCTTTCTTGTATGATACTCTGAAGTGTTTTTCTATTCTTGACCATTCCCTTTCGCTTAGATCTGTTGGATACTTTTTTCTCATCTTTACCCCGTACTAAAATTTCAGATATTATAGCCTTTTACTTGTTTCCGGACAACCTCTAATATTGCACGTAAAGTCAATATATTTTAGTTGATGGACGAGTTTGAAGTCAATAAGGAATCCCTTCAAAGCTGAAGGCAAGCGGAAGATTGTCTTCTCGACAGACAAAGGAATTGTATAATGGATTAAAAGGAACCGTATGACAAAAATTATAGCAAAAGAATATACAGAATTTTTAGAGCAATTGAAGGATCATATTGCAACAAACCGTTATAAAGCAGCACTTGCAGTAAATAGTAAGCTTATTTTGCTTTACCAC
The DNA here is from genome assembly GCF_021496215.1 of Wolbachia endosymbiont of Aedes aegypti. Lineage (NCBI taxonomy): Bacteria > Pseudomonadati > Pseudomonadota > Alphaproteobacteria > Rickettsiales > Anaplasmataceae > Wolbachia > Wolbachia endosymbiont of Aedes aegypti. Next base: position 198,578 of record NZ_CP090902.1, read on the forward strand.
CATATTGGTACAGAGATCCTAAAACGCCAAAAAGAACATACCTGGGGAGCTAAGGTAATTGATCAATTAAGTAAGGATTTGAGAAGTACATTTCCAGAAATGAAAGGCTTTAGCATGAGAAATCTGAAGTATATGCGTAAGTTTGCCGAAGAATATCCTGATGTTGAATTTGTGCAGGAGCCTCTTGCACAATTAACTTGGTATCACAATATCACTCTTTTGGAAAAAATAGAAAGTCATGAAATAAGATTATTTTATGTAAAAAAAGCTATTGAACATGGCTGGTCACGTAACATTATGGTGATGCAGATAGAACTTGGACTACATAAACGTCAAGGAAAAGCAATAACTAATTTTAAAGAAAAATTACCATCTCCACAATCCGATCTAGCACATTACACATTAAAAGATCCGTATATTTTTGATTTTTTAAGTATAGGTAAGGATGCTCATGAAAGAGAAGTAGAAAAAGGACTCGTAGGGCATATGGAAAAATTTCTGTTAGAACTCGGTGAAGGATTTGCATTTGTTGGTAGACAATTTCATTTAGATGTTGGTAATAAAGACTTTTATATTGATTTATTATTCTATCATTTAAAGTTACGTTGCTTCGTAGTGATTGAACTAAAAGATAAGGATCTTAAGCCGGAATATGCTGGTAAAATGAATTTTTATCTTTCTGCAGTTGATGATTTACTGAAGCACTCGACAGATCAACCTTCTATAGGGTTAATCTTATGTAAATCTAAAGACGATGTACTTGCTAAATATACACTCCGAGACATGAACAAGCCAATAGGGCTAGCAGAATATCGAATAACTGAAAATCTACCAGAGAACATAAAAACAGCTTTACCGACGATAGAAGAATTAGAAGCTGAATTATCCAAAATTTCAGACGAGGAAAAGTAATGTTACTAAAATCATTCAAACAATTATTTAGCAAACCAAAAGCTCAGTATGAAATGCATCAGGCTCAGGAAGAAGAGTGGCAGCCAATAACTTACTCTCTCATAGCCTTGAAACTTTGGAAGCAAACAGTAACGGAGTAAGTGATTTTTATGGATTACACGCTCTAGGTGCACTATCCTATATATCATACGGTCAATACACTCTAAATGAGATGGAAAGATGAAGGCATCATTATAGCTGCTAAAAAATACGGCGATAAAAACTTAATTCTTTCTCTGTTTACAAAAAATCATGGAAAGCGCAGGGGATTAACTAAGCTAACAAACAATAGCAATTATAAGTTTCAGATAAGTAATCTATTACATGCAGAATGGAGTGCTAAGTTACCTGAAAATCTAGGTTTTTTAAAGTGCGAATTAATCGAATCTCCATTCCATCATTTCTTTCAAGATAGGTTAAAAAGCATTACTATTGTTTCTTTCTCCTCTATTTTAGAAAAAGTGCTTCCAGAAAGTGAACCCTGTGCCATGCTGTATGACAATTTGCGATATTTCATCGATGTAATTAAACACAACAATCAGTCTTGGCAAAGCCATTATCTTAACTTAGAGCTTCTGCTTCTTACGCAATTGGGATTCAAGTTAGACTTATCCAAATGCGCTGTAACAGGTGTTAAGGAAAATTTACAATTTATTTCTCCAAAAACTGGTAGAGCAGTGTCAAAAAAAGTAGGAGATTATTATGCAGATAAACTCCTACCTTTTCCACAAATGTTACATGATGTATACAATAATAACCTACAAAACAGCTACTCATTCCAAGAATTTCAGTTAGGACTGAAAGTCACAGGATATTTTTTAAATAAGTATCTATTTTTGCAGTTAAACGTGAAATTTCCAGAGCTGAGAAACCTCATGTTGTCGCTTTAATCTTAGCAGTCCTACGTCATACCGCGATTCATTCGCGGTATCTCTTAGCATAGATCCAGCTAACAAGTAGCGGGATGACGAACTTATCGTCATGCCACCGCGAACCGTCATACCGTGATTTATTCACGGTATCTCTTAGCATAGATCCAGCTAACAAGCAGCGGGACGACGGTTGTCAGGGTGTCATCCCAGCGCCCCTATGATGTCATCCCAGTGCCCAGACACTGGGATCCAGAAAAGTTTGCTTGTGAACAAGCAAACTAGCATGGAAAGTGGTTACAACGTTTTCGATGAGATTATATGGAAAACTGGATTCCAGTGTCAAGCACTGGAATGACAAGGTATAAACCTTATCGTCATGCTGCCGCGAACCGTCATACCGCGATTCATTCGCGGTATCTCAGCATAGATTCCGCTAACTAGTAGCGGAATGACGGTTGTCGGCAAACTTAAGCCACTTTAGCTATAGCCAGTAACCACTCTATTTCTACCACTGTTTTTTGCTTTATATAAATATTTGTCGGCACGTACTATAAATTCTTTAATATTGTCAAGGTCAGATTCTTGCATTTCTGCAATTCCAATGCTCACAGTTACATCGTGGGTTGTATTTTTATCCGCAAGTATAAAAGGTTTTTTAGCAATAATTTTTCGTATTCTCTCCGCAATAGTATACGCATCTGATACATTGGTATCTGGCATTACAACAACAAACTCCTCACCACCAAACCTAGCTAGTAAATCTGTCACTCTGATATTTTCAGAAATTCTTTTCTGTATTTGCTTTAAAAGTTCATCTCCAGCACTATGCCCAAAACTGTCATTCACTATCTTAAAATAGTCTATATCAAGTATCATAAGAGACAACCTTCTATCCTTTTCCACAGAGTCCTTAACAATGTTTCTTAAGTGTGCATCAAAGTATCTTCTATTATAACAGTTAGTTAATGGGTCCTTTATAGACATTTCCGCATTATTAAATAAATTCATTCTCAAGGCATCTTGATATCTTTTGCGTTTTACTTGCGAATTAACCCTTGCTATTAGCTCACCCTCATCCAAAGGTACTGTTAAATAATCATTAGCACCTACATCAAGTGCTTTTACTAAATTGTTTTTATCATAATCCTCAGAAAGAATCAGAATTGGTGTATAACGTGTTTCCACCTTACTACGAAACTCAGAACACAAACGCAAGCCGTCAGTTTTTGAAAATTGCATATCAGAAATGATCAGGTCGTAACCATTCTCAATACCAACCTTCAATGCTTCCATTGGATCACTCAGTATTTTAATTGACCTAAAGCGTTGCTTTAATATATTATATATCTGCTCTGCTTGATGAACATCCTCATCTATAACAAGTACGTTAGCATCAAAAATCTGATTGGAATAATCCATAATACTGTTTCCTGCGACTCCACCAATCTCAGCGTTAGTTTCTCCTCTCAAACGCCATTCATCGATAATCATCTTTAAGCGTGTGAGAGACTTAATTCGTGAAGATAAAGCAGTTTCGTTTATTGGTTTAGTCAGAAAATCATCCGCGCCAGCATTAATACCTTGCACTCTATCATGAGTATCATGCAGCGCAGTTACCATAATTATTGGAATATGGGTTGTCAAGGGATCACTCTTTAGCTCCTTACAAACTTCAAAGCCATTCATCTTTGGCATCATGATATCAAGTAATATAATATCAGGCTGCTGCTTTGCTACTAAATCTATAGCTTCTTCACCATCATGAGCTACGATAACCGTATAGTACTCTGCTTTTAGTCGAGCTTCTAAAAGCTTGACATTAGATAGTACATCATCTACTACCAGAATCTTCGCTGTCATTATCTTTAGATGTATTATCTATATCGTAAGTAGGATAAAGCTTACCATTTTTACCAACTATGTAATTTACTTTCTCAGTATTACACTCTTTATATAAGTCTTCAATTCCGGCATCCTTCAATAACCTTCTGGCTTTTAACCTTACAATTGTAAAATACCTATATATAGTCTTAATAAAATCAATAAATACAGGTACCTTATTTTTATCAAGAACAATTATGCTCACTAAAGCTACAACTAAAATTTCTGAAAGACCTATATTGAACATTTTCCTATGAAGCAAGTAATTTAATCCTTCTGATTATAAATATTAATTTGCTTAAATCAAGTTTAGAAGCAACCATCTCATCTAAAAAACTATTATAACGTTCTATGTAGTCCTTATCATTACAAGCCCAGGTTTGAACCTTATCTTCAGGGTTATCAGTAGCTTTTATGACTTTAACAGCTAGCTTGTGATGGTAATTGCTTAAATCGTCCAATAAATCATTAACTAAGCTGCGATCCCAATAAGAAGAGCTGCTTTTCATCTTGATGGCAATTGTCCTAATCAGATCGAATCTTAACAGCGACTTTAACTCAAAGTATATTTTACCAGCATCAAGAATGGACAAAGATGTCTGTTCAGCAACAGATATAATATCCAGTGCATAAGTAAGAACGCACAGGTCAGCAATTTTTTTTGCTAGATCTTTATCTATATTAAGTTCCACTAAAGAAGTGTATCCATGATTATAGACCTTTAACAGGTGTTCATCTAAAACATCATGGCCTAAAGTTTCAATTGCATCTTTAAATTTTGTAACATCATCCAATTCTACAAAGCTAAGATTTTTTACTAACCAAAACGATACTCTGCCAATAAATTTCTGCACATTTCTCACTATTTGCAAGTATGAGTTAATATCAATTTTTCCATCCAATTCATCAATTTTCTGCCACAGGTTATTTAAATCATATAGGTGGTTAACAACGATATATATGTTAACTGCTTCGTGTACCTTAATTCCAGTATTCTCAACTAAATTATTAATAAATATACAGCCCATCCTATTTACAACATCATTTGCAATGCAAGTGGAGATAATTTCTCTACGAAGTTGGTGTTTTAATATGAAATCCTTAAACTCTGTTGACATCTTTTTAGGAAAATAACCTAGCAAGTAGTCATTAGATATAAGATCTTTTTCAGGCAGATCGGAATGTATAATTTTATTTTTTATTGCTGTTCTAGCATAAGATATTAGAATAGAAAGCTGAGGAGAACTGAAACCTTCTGCACCGGTTAACATCCTTGCTACCTCTTCGTCAGTTGGAAGAAATTCTACGCTTCGGTTTAACAGCCCAGATTTTTCTAAACTGAGCAGTAACCTGTGGTCCTGCTCCAATCTCTCTTTAGCTTGCAAACACTCAAGAAGTAATGCTTTTGTTTCAATTCTGTTGTGGTTCTCAAGCACCTTGGATGCAACTTCATCCACCATACTTGCCAGTATTTCATTCCTTTTTTCTAAAGAAATACCCCCTGCTTTCATAGCTGAAACAAATGCAATCTTAATGTTAACTTCAAGGTCCGAACATATCACTCCGGCTGAATTATCAACAAAATCTGCATTGATATATCCACCTCTTTCAGCATATTCTATTCTCCCAAGCTGTGTACAACCAAGATTTCCACCCTCTATAAACATAGAAGCTCTAATATCCTTACCGTTTACTCTTAATTCATCGTTTGCTTTGTCACCGACCATGCTATGACTTTCACTCTTTGCCTTAACAAACGTGCCGATTCCTCCGTTCCATATGAAGTCCACTTCTGCTTTGAGTAGATATCTAATCAAATCACTTGGAGATAACGTATCTTCCGTTATGTCAAAGCATTTTTTCATTTCTTGAGAAAGATTTACTTGCTTGCTGCTACGCTCAAATACCCTGCCACCCTGAGAGATCAAATCTTTGTTATAATCCATCCAGGTTGAAAATGGTAACTTAAAGAGACGTTTACGTTCTGTGAAACTCTTTTCTGCATCAGGATTTGGATCAATAAAAATATGCATATGGTTAAATGCGCCGATTAAATGTATATTTTTTGAAAGCAGCATACCGTTTCCAAATAGATCGCCAGCCATATCCCCAATTCCAATAACAGTTGCATTCTGGTAAATATCCTTATTCATTTTCCAAAAATGCCTCTGTGCTGCAATCCATGCACCTCTTGCTGTAATACCCATTTTCTTATGGTCGTAACCTACTGATCCACCAGATGCAAATGCATCGCCAAGCCAAAAGTTATATTCAGAGGCTATCTGGTTGGCATAATCAGAAAATGAAGCAGTTCCTTTATCAGCAGCAACCACGAGATATGGATCATCTTCATCATACCTAATCACATTCCCTGGTGGAATTATTTTACCATCAACCACGTTATCAGTAATATCAAGCATTCCTCTGATAAAACTCTTATAGCACTCAACACTTTTCTCTCTTAAAATATTCTTATCTTTATAAGCTTGCTTTATTACAAACCCACCCTTTGCACCAACAGGGACAATAACCGCATTTTTTGTCATCTGAGCTTTCATGAGCCCCAAAACTTCAGTGCGAAAATCTTCCGTCCTATCCGACCACCTTAAGCCACCACGGGCTAATTTCCCTCCTCTTAGATGTATTCCCTCAAAAAGGTTTGAATAAATATACAATTCACGATACGGACGAGGATCAGGTAAACCATTTATTTTACTTGAGTCAAATTTTGTAGATAAATATGGTTTATCGTCTTGATAATAACTGGTCCTTAAAATAGCCATTATCAAGTTAAATATCGAGCGCAAAACGCAATCATGTGAAACATTGCTGATCTCTTTTAGAAGTTCCTCAATTTTTTCTCTGACAATGTCCGTAGTTTCTGCTCTATCAATGTCTATGTTAGGATCAAATCTTGCATGAAATAGTTGTATCAAATACTTTACTATTTTTGGATGCTCTGAGACTACCTTTTGGATATATTCTGGATTGTAGTTAAATGACGTCTGCTTTAGGTAAGCACTTAACGCTCTAACCAGAAGCACTTCTTTCCACTTGAGCCCAGCAATAATGATCAAACTATTGAAATAGTCATTTTTAATTTCCTTGCTAAACACTTTCGCAAGTGTTATTTCAAATTGCTCTTTTAGAGTAATGTTGTCTATTAATTCATCGACTCTTGACAACACAAAATGGTGTATCCATATTCCACCGTTAATTTCTATGTAATAGCCATTATGAGATAGAATTTTAGCTCCCAAATTCTTAGTGATCCTTAATATCTTCGATAATTCAAGGCCTCCATTGTTTGGAGTATAAACCTTTAATTGATAATTAAGATTATCACGAGTAAGTCTTAAATCGACCTCGCTAACTCCTTTCTTCCTCACTATCTCCAATTTTTTCATATCGTAATATGCGTCATGAGGTTCGAAACTCTCTTGATAGCTTATTGGAAATGCCTTGCAATAACGGATGAATATATCCTCAACAGTGCTAAAAGTATTGTATAAATTGTCTATAAAACGATCTTCCCACTTTTCTGTAATGTTTCTTAATTTGTTTTCGATACGCAAAACTTCATCATCAAGAACGCTAGCATTTTTGGTCTTTAGCACTACATGCAATTTCATCAAATCATATTCATTGATAATGTGATTGTTATAAATATCTGAACTTCCTGCACTTGTCTCATCCTTCAATATGTCACGTATCTTGAACATTAGCCTAGCGCTAGCATAATGCATCGGTATCAGCACTATGCAACTAATAAAATCCCCGACTCTTCTTAAAAATAATCTGACCCTTGGCCTAATCGCAAGAGACATGATCGAAATGCAAATTTTAAATAATTCGTCTTCATTTGATTGGAATAATTCATCACAAGAGAACACTTGCAAAATAGAAATCAAAGCTTTGTTATTGTGGCCCCCGGTTACAAACCCTGCATTTTTTTCTATAACTTTAACTTTATCTCTTATTATTGGAATAGTTCTAATATCTTGGACCTCCGCTACAGAAGTAAATAGCCCGAAAAAACGCCGTTCCTTTACCACATTACCCTGGTCATCAAATTCTTTTACTCCTATACAATTCATGTATGTATGCCGATGGACTATTGAGATTAGATCTGATCTCAATATGTATAGGGAATCAAGGTTTGCAGAAGGAATCAACGTACTTTGACCTACTCTCATCAGGCCAAGGTCCTTTTTGCTGTCACAGACGAGTTTTTCATCTTTACCAGCAATATATTCTTGATAACCTAGAAATACGAAGTTATTATTCTTTAACCAAACTAGAAAATCTTTTTGCTCTTGATTTCGGTCTGGTGTCATTCCAGTGCGTGACACTGGAATCCACGTGTCCTTTTCCTGGATCCCAGCTGGGATGACAGAAAGACTTGCCTCATCAAGTTTCTTGAGCATTAAGTGCCAATCTTTCACAACGCAATTAACCGCTTTCAGCGTTTTCTGTAGAGATTCTTTTAATGTATCAACAAAGCTGTCACTTATACCTTTGATAATTACATATATGACTGACTCTTTGACTCCATTGCTTTCTTCCAAAGAGTAAATCTCGTCTATTAGGCCATCTTTTCTTTTAATGTTAATTATGCTGTTGCTGTAATAGCATATGGTTAAATCGTGCGACTTAATAGTTGCAATAACGGAGTCAACCAAAAATGGCATATCATCGTTTGTTATCTTAATCGTGGTAAAATCGCCTTCTATTCCTGGTATATCATCTATATTGCTTACTACTAACTTACTTTCATCTTTCTCTTTTTGAGAAACAAAATTGTAAGCATCGTTTACAATATATAGCAAAAACTTATCATTGGCTTTTAGGTCGCTTTTATAAACAAAACTATAAAAATACTTAATAAATTTTTTAATTTTTTCTTTATCTTGCTGATTTTCTTGATCAGCTAACTTAAATAAAGACTCAGTGTCAACATTATGATCTATACACATTTTTTTTAACAAAAATACACAGTGAACTTAAACCTTTTTAACTAAGATTTCATTATCAAGAGCGTACACTATTAGCTCATCATTTTCTACTACTTCCCCTGATAAAACTAATTTAGCTAAATTATTTTGAATACACTCTTGTATAACCCTTTTTAAGGGCCTTGCTCCATATTCAGGGTCATAGCCAGTTTGTGCTATTAGTTCTTTAGCTTCCTGCAACAAACTTATACTCAGTTTACGCTTAGCAAGTGTTTTTTGTAAATAAGAAAATTGAACATCTATAATTTTATAGATGTCATCTCTGGTTAAACTGTGGAATATAATAATTTCATCCAGCCTGTTTAAAAATTCTGGACGAAATGCTGATTTAACTATTTGCATCACTTCATTTCTTACAGAATCAACATTCCCTTTTAGCATTATCTCAGCGCCAAGATTAGAAGTTAAAATCAGTATGGTGTTGCGAAAATCAATTAATTTACCATGACTATCAGTGAGTCTACCCTCATCCAAGATTTGCAGCAATAGATTAAATATATCTGGATTTGCTTTCTCGATTTCATCAAACAGAATAACCTGATATGGCCTTCTTCTTACCGCTTCAGTTAATCTGCCACCTTGTTCATAGCCAACATACCCTGGAGGCGCGCCAATTAACTTTGAAACAGAATGTTTTTCCATATATTCTGACATATCAAAACGCAAAAGCGCTGATTGATCGTCAAACAGAAATTCAGCTAAGGCTTTCGCAAGTTCGGTTTTACCAACTCCAGTTGGACCTAAAAATAAAAATGAACCAAAAGGCTTATTGGTATCTTGCACCCCAGAGCGGGAGCGCCTAACTGCATTACTTATCGCTTCTATTGCATCTTTCTGCCCTATTACTCTTCTTCCTATTTCATTCTCCATGTTAAGGAGTTTTTCCTTTTCACTATGCATCATATTATCAACTGGAATTCCCGTCCACTTTGAAACAATGTTTGCAATATCATCTCCAGTCACTTCTTTCTTTAAGAAACTATCAGTAACCTTTTCCTGATTTTTTAATTCATTCTCAAGCTGAGGGATCACACCATACATCAGCTCTCCTGCCCTTCCCAAATTCCCACTACGCTGAACTAATTCCAACTCTTTTCTAGCGTTATCTAATTTTTCGGCTGTTTCTTGTATTCTAGCTATTTTATTCTTTTCCATCTGCCATTTGCTGTTCAAGTCAGCAAATTTACTGTTTAGATTTTCGATCTCTTCATTTATCTTTTTTAAACGCTGTTTAGAATTTTCATCACTTTCTTTTTTTAGAGCCTCTGCTTCAATCTTTAGCTGTATAACCTTTCTCTCAAGTTCATCAATAACTTCAGGCTTGCTATCCATTTCAATTCTCACCCTACTTGCTGCTTCATCAATCAAATCAATTGCTTTATCAGGTAAAAACCTATCTGTTATATATCTATTGGATAACGTTGCAGCAGCAATTATTGCACCGTCTGTAATTCTTATACCATGATGCACCTCATATCTTTCCTTCAAACCCCTGAGTATTGAAATGGTATCAGTTTCAGTTGGTTGAGAGATAAACACAGGCTGAAAACGCCTTGCAAGTGCAGGATCTTTTTCTATATGCTGACGATATTCATCTAAAGTTGTGGCTCCTATACAGCGAACTTCTCCACGCGCAAGAGCAGGCTTCAGCAGATTCGAGGCATCCATTGCACCACTTGTTGCTCCTGCTCCAACTAAAGTATGAAGCTCATCTATAAACAAGATAACTTTTCCCTCCGCTCTCGAAAGCTCATTAATAACTGCTTTTAACCTTTCTTCAAATTCTCCTCTAAACTTAGTGCCAGCAATTAGTGCTCCAAGATCCAAAGCTAAGACCTTTGCATCATGCAAACCAAGTGGTACATCGTTTGCAACAATTCTATTTGCAAGCCCCTCAACTATTGCAGTTTTTCCAACACCAGGTTCACCGATCAGCACTGGATTATTTTTTGTCCGCCTCAGTGATACCTGCATAGTTCTTCTGATCTCTTCATCACGACCAATTACAGGATCAAGCTTTCCTTGCATAGCAAGCTCTGTAACATCTTTTGTATATTTCTTTGCCGCATTTAATTTTTCCTCACTGTTTGGCGAGTCCGCACTGCTGCCCTTTCTCATTTCTGCAACAACTGAGTTCAGTTTTTGTGGAGTCACACCATTCTCTGCCAGAATTTTGCCTACAGTATCATCTTTTTGTGCAGTGAGGCCCTGCAGTAAACGCTCGACAGCAACAAATGAATCTTTATTTCTCTTTGCAATACCAATTGAATCTTCAAAAACTTTTGCTATTTCTCTTGAAAGTTGAAGGCCACCACTTCCTGGACCTTCAATTACTGGCAACTTTTTTATTGCACTATCCACAGCATCGGAAATACTCTGCACATTTCCACCACAAGCGTTTATCAAATCCTGAACTAAACCTGATTCATCTTCAAGCATCACTTTTAGTAAATGCTCAGGCATAAAAATCTGATGCCCAGCTCCCAACGCTTTCATTTGAGCACTTTGAATTAGACTTTTTGCTTTTTCGGTAAATTTATTTAAGTCCATAACACCAGTTAAATTCGTATTTGCTGATGTATATAACAACTGATTTCATAAATTTAAACCTAAAGTTGTTTATTGTTAGGTATGAAATTTAAAACTTTCTTAAAAAAGGAACTATCATAGTAACCATACAAATATCTTGTATCTCAAGACCTTTGGTTTTTGTTGCTGAAAATGGTTGTATTATTTAAGTTATTAACAATATACAATACTAAGTTAATGTAATTTATTTGGAGATGACAGGAAAATTTATTGTAACTTTATATTTTAAATAGAATAAAGTTCTTTTGTTAGTATTGTCCTTTTTGTAAAAAATATTCCTAATTTCTTCATCATTTCTGTGGGTAAGGTCATCTGCTTCTCTACCTCAAGTGGTTAACAAAGTTTCTTGTCACGAGGGACCAAATGGAAATCTGCTCGTTTTCACGCGAATTAATGTTACAAATTCTATACATTTCGTTACAAAATGGCATTCGCTTTCTCCATTATCCTTTACCTGCATTTTCATCAGCGTTCCTTGCGGTTTGCTTGCCATATAGGCGGAAATACAGGCTTACCCTGTTCCTTCTGTCATACAACAGTGGGTTAGGTGACTTCTCTATACCGGTGATTTGCGTACATCCAGAAATGAAAAATGTCACATTACCTTTTGGTCGGAGCTTATCAGCATCTTTAGCTCTTTAATCGTTACGATACTTATGAAGCTTCACTTACGTTCACCATACCACTAAGCCTAGCTCTCCAACCACATGATGCTTGTAGTTTATGCTCCTTTCACGATTGAGCATCTTCTTTTTCAAGAGGAGGTTCATTGTCCGCATCGCTTGGCACCAACCGGTTACCCGATTCGCACTGATGCATAGACTCAGATGGCAAAACATCTGGTTTAATAAGTTTTAGAACTCTTTTAGTTTCTTTCTGAAGGAATTCCTCTCCTTTTAAACAATATGACCGAAGACTTTCAGGTCGCACCATTTCAATAATTAGCTGGGTTCCAGCAGAATCAGTACAGAAAACATCAACAATACTTTGTTTTTTAGAGGCAATCTCAGCATCCATGATAGTGCTGAGAAATTCTATTTCTTCTATTTCATCTTTGCCAGCGAAGCCCAATATATCATTGAGAAAGTGAATGAGAATATCTTTATTTTTCTCAGTGCCAAATATTCTCTTGAACGCGAAATTGTTTTTTGGATCGAGAAATTTCGAAAAGGCCATAATTAAATACAATTAGGAGACGAATAATTATACACTATTTTTCGCAAATGTTCAACCTCTGATTACTCCTTATTCTTTGCCCTTCCTGCACGCTTACGTTCATTTGGATCAAGGAATTTCTTGCGTAAACGTATAGATTTTGGAGTTACTTCCACCAATTCATCATCATCTATATACGCTATCATATCCTCCAGTGTCATTATCTTTGGTGGAGTGAGCTTTATAGCTTCATCACTACCTGAAGCTCTTACGTTTGTTAATTGCTTACCCTTTAACACATTTATCTCCAAATCATTGTCACGGCTATGCTGGCCGACAACCATGCCACAATATACCTTATCCTGTGGCTTAATAAACATAATTCCCCTGTCTTGCAAATTGAAAATTGCATATGCCACAGCCTCACCCTTATCTGTAGAAATTAAAACTCCATTGCGCCTTCCAGAAATTGGACCTCTATGTGGAGCATAACTGTGAAATAAACGGTTAATTATGCCTGTGCCACGAGAATCAGTTAAAAACTCTCCTTGATAACCGATTAATCCTCTTGATGGCACTAAAAACGTTAATCTTGTCCTGCCATTACCAGAAGGTCTCATGTCAGTTACTTCACCTTTACGGAAGCTGAGTTTTTCCATGATGATTCCACTATATTCATCATCTACATCAATTACTACTTCCTCTATAGGTTCAAGTTTTTTACCGCCTTCTTCTTTAAATAACACGCGAGGGCGTGATACCGAAAGCTCAAAACCTTCTCTCCTCATATTTTCAATTAACACTCCAAGCTGTAACTCACCACGCCCACCTACTTCAAATGCTTCACCGCTTGGTGCCAAAGTCACAGTAATTGCAACATTTGTTTCTGCTTCCGCATATAAACGATCCTTTATAGCAGTTGAAGTAAGCTTTGTACCTTCTTGCCCAGCAAAAGGTGAATCATTAACGCTCAGAGTAATCGCCATTGTTGGCGGATCAACTGGAGTTGAGCTTACTGCAGTTGTAACTTCTGGTGCTGCTATAGTATCTGAAACCGAAGCTTCCTCAAGTCCTGCAATTGCAATTATGTCTCCCGCCACAGCTTGTTCTACTGGAATGCGTTTCAAGCCAGAAAATGAGAGCAACTTAGTTAATCTTCCTCGTTCAATTACTTTGCCATCGAGGTCAAGCACCTTAAGATCTGAATTGACTTTTGCAATGCCCTGATAAACCTTTCCTGTCAATATTCTGCCAAGAAACTTATCAGACTCAAGTAGAGTGACCAACATAGCAAAAGGTGCATTTTGATTATAAACAGAAGGTTTTATATAATCTATAACCGTTGAAAATAATGGGCTTAAATCTTTTCTTTCATCAGAAAGCTCCTTAGCACACCAGCCATTTCTACCTGAAGCATACAACACTGGAAAATCTAGCTGCTCGTTGGTTGCATCAAGGTTAAAAAATAACTCATATATTTCATTTAATACTTCATCAATTCTGCTATCTGGTCGGTCGACCTTATTGATTATCACAATTGGCTTCAAATTTGCTTTTAGTGCTTTTGAGAGCACAAATTTTGTTTGTGGCATGGGACCTTCTGCAGCGTCAACCAGCAGCAACACACCATCTGCCATGCACAATACCCTTTCCACTTCCCCACCAAAGTCCGCGTGCCCTGGCGTGTCAATAATATTGATCTTTTCATCGCCCCACATTATTGATGTACATTTTGCAAGTATTGTAATTCCGCGTTCACGCTCTTGATCACCACTATCCATCACTCGTTCTTGAACTTCTTGATTCTCGCGGAATGTGCCACTTTGTTTTAACATGTTATCAAGTAAAGTAGTTTTACCGTGGTCAACGTGTGCGATTATTGCTATATTTCGGATCGATTTAAATTCGTTCATTTTCTATCATTTCAAAATTAATTTAGTAATAAGTATACATAAAATACACTTGGAGTAAATAACTAAAGCTGTGTATAAATGCTGTGTTTCCAAGATATTATAGGATTACTTTGTTAAATATTCCCTACTCCCAGGTTTTGTTATGGGTAGTTGTTTTAATTCACTTGGAAGTTCTTCCTCGCTGTAGTTTTTGATGTTCAGTTCAATCAAAGATATGACAGGAAAAGGCAGTTTCGTTTCACTATTTCTCTTTATCAAAGAAGCTTCAGCAACAACTTTACCTCCTTCCCCTTCCCCTTCTGCACATTCCACTGCTTCAAGTGAAGATTTACCTGTGGTTATTACATCTTCAATGAGCAATATTTTCTCACCCTTTTTGATCTTAAATCCACGGCGTAATTCAAACTTACCATTAACGCGCTCGCAAAACATTGTCTTTATTCCAAGCTGCCTGCCAATCTCATAACCCACAATTATTCCACCAATTGCAGGAGATAATATTAAATCTATGGAGCTATTTAATTCTTTTTTTATTTTATCTGCTAATAATGCGCAAACTTTCATGGCTCTGCTTGGATTTTCAAAAATCTTCGCACACTGTATGTATGTGTCACTATGCAGCCCGGATGATAAAACAAAATGCCCATGCAAAATTGCTTCTGCTTCTTTAAATTCTTTTATTATTAGGTTATTTTCGTCTAATATCATTTTTTAAGTTTCACTATTACATTCTTTATTAATTATCTGAGTGATACAAACATCAGACCACACATTTATTGCAGTTTCAAACATATCGATGATTGTATAAATAGGCAAAATCAGTCCCATAATATGCAGAGGAACATTCATCGACATGAGATAACTGGTTGCCGTAAAATAGCACCCCATCGGCACTCCAGCGTTACCAATTGCAGCCCCTGTAGCTAAAAAAATCCATATCAACATTTCGCTTAAGGAAAATACGTATCCGTTCATTTCTGCAACAAACATTACAGTGATTAGTATAAATGCAGCACATGCATTCATGTTAATTGTTGTGCATATTGGTAAAATAAAAGACGATAATTTCTTTGGCACCTTTAGCTTGTTCTGCACACATTCTATAGTTGTTGGCAATGTTGCACTGGATGATTTAGAAAAAAACGCAAGTGTGAGTGCTGGCATAACCCCTTTCAGCGTTTGAATTGGTGATATGCCTTTATACCACATAAATAGCGGTAAAATCAGAAATGCCTGCACAAAATTTGCAGACATTATGCAAACAAAATACCATAAAAGATTGTAGAACTCACTACCGCCTTTTAATTCATGCAAAAAACATGTAATAAAAGACCAAACAGCAAGCGGAATAAATTTTAATAACCCTTGAGCAATTTTAAGTAGCGTATCAAAAAGTGCAGAGAATACTTGATATAATATATCCTGCTTTTCTTTTGAAAGTGAAACAATAGCTCCACCCATCAAAAAAGCGATTAATATGCTACCAATCATATTATTTTCAAGAAAAACTTGCACAAAATTAGAAGGAATGAGTGATTTTAAATATGAAAAATAACTGTGGTTACTGCTGTTAATACTCCCTATTGTATTACTTATGAAATTTTTTCTTGCTGGATCTATTAACAAATAAAACGATAATGCAACAAACGCAGCTATAATAGTTGTAAGCAGAGTATAAAATAGTGTTTTCTTAACTAAGACTTTGATTTCAATTGAGTCTTTGAGCCCGGAAATTGTGGAAACTATGGATAAAAAAACCAGAGGTAAGCTTATTAAATTGAGCAAGCTGATAAAGATATCACTAAATAGCTTTGCTATTTCAAATATGATTTCATTATTTAGGTAGTAAGCAACTATTGCAAGCAGTATAGAAAAAAGTATTGCAAACTTGTGCATTGAAAATAAAACTTCAAAGTAACATTATACAATAATTTTGCTGTTTTGGAATCAGATTGATAGACAAAATAACTTTACAGATTAGGGAAAGATAAGAGGATGTGTTTATTCGGAGACAGTGTAAGATTTCTTAATTTAAATTTAGGTGCACTTAGCCCATTCTGGTGATAACAAATTGGAATAGATAAGATATGATAACTAACTCTTCTGCGAGTATATAGTTTTGCCGGACACAACAGTACGTACTACGTGTCCTTTTACTTTGCGACCATCGAAAGGAGAATTCTTTGATTTACTAGCAAAGTTGTCAGTTTTAATTTCCCATTCATGATTGAGGTCAACTAAAATTAAGTCTGCAGCAAGGTTTTTTTGTATACGACCACGTGGTATGTGTATTATATCTGCAGGCTTATATGTCAATTTTGCAAGCACATCAAGTAGACCCATTTGCCCACTGTGATAGAGTTCAAGTGAAAGGGGCAGCATTGTTTCAAGACCAACAATACCAAATGCAGCATTTTCAAGTGGTAGATCTTTAGAACTACGATCATGCGGAGCGTGATCAGTTGCAATGCAATCAATCACACCTGTCTTTAAACCTTCAACCATAGCTAAACGATCTTCTTCAGTGCGAAGCGGCGGATTCATTTTTGCAATTGCTCCATGTTGTTTTACTATATCTTCAGTCAAAGTGAAGTGATGAGGGGTTACTTCGCACGTAACATTTAATCCCAAATCTTTTGCACGTTTAATAGCATCAAGTGAATCTTTTGAAGAGACATGTAGAATATGGTAGTGCACATTTTCCATATCCTTCATTAGCAGTATATCACGATTTACCATAACCGATTCTGACGCACTCAAGATCCCCTTTACTCCCAATTCTTCAGAAATTTTACCTTCGTTGATTGCGCCACCAGCAGATAAATTTAAATCTTCTGCATGTTGAGCAATAGGAACATTCAGCATACTTGAATAAAGCAGCGCCTGTCTCATAATCATTGGGTTCATAACTGGCATGCCATCATCGGTGAACCCAACCGCACCTGCTTCCTTTAAAAGTGCCATTTCAGTCAGGTGTTCTTCCGAAGTGGTGATTTTAGCGTAAAATTCAACGTTTACATGTGAAGTTTCAAGTGCTCTATATTTCAAATATTTAGCCAAAATAACGCTATCAATTGCTGGAACAGTGTTTGGCTGACAAACTACAGTTGTAACTCCCCCCGCAGCTGCAGATTTGCTGCCTGTATATATAGTTTCTTTATGTTCCTGGCCTGGTTCACGAAAATGTACGTGAATGTCAATAAGGCCTGGCATTAGAACAAGCCCTTTACAGTCTATTGTTTCATCAACTCCACTTGTTGAAAATAATGATTCACCAAAGTCAACAATTTTATCCCCTTCAGTCAATAATGAACCTTTTATATCAAGTTTAGTTTCCGGGTCGATAATACGAGCATTAGTATACGCAATTTTATAGCCTTCCTTTTGCCCTGTTTGCAACAAATCCCAAGTTTGAGTCATTATATTTGAGTATCGATTATAAAATAAATCTAAAGTTTTTTTAATAAAACACAACCAAATTAAAACACAGACTAAGAGCTGTCTTGAATTAAAGTGCTTTCATTACCCTAAAGATTTGGTTCTTATAACCTAGTTAGCTCAGTTTTAACGTTAATGTGTGAAGCTCTGAGTTCTGTTGAAGGATTTTCCAGCTGAATATCTAGCTCATTCTGTATGTTCGATAAACAAATTAAAGCTGAATCAAAAATTTCATCACACTGCTTTGCTTCATGTATATCATCAATTATTTCCTCGAATTCTTCCACATCATCCATTTCTTGCGGCGCACTTTTTAATATCGCTTTTATTTGGTTTAAGTTTTGACGAATTTTCTCCTGATATCCAACAATTCTCTCTTGATATATATCAATCATTTTTTGACATGCGTTGCCTCTAAATGGATGTTCTTTTTTCTCTTTTATGTAAGAACTTTGAAAGTCTTTACAGTTAAGGATTGCTTCTCTATGTTTTTTTATGTCATTAATTGCGCTGATTATCGACTTATCTATTTTCTTTAAATTTTCTTCCCGTTCTTCTCTTTTAATTATACTTTTGGATTCATTTTTTATCTGGTTCATTTTGTCATACAGGTTTCTGCATCCTTTGTAAGATGCCATTGGTTGTAACATTCCTTCTTTTACACTTTTATTGTAAAAATTCTTCAACTCATCACTTGATAGTATTGTTATAGCATCTTCCCTTTTACCTTGTGATTTAGGATACTTTTTATTCAATAAACTAACATGATTTAACAAGAAATCTCTAACTAGCCCTTCTTTTTTTACTTCGGATAATCTTTCTAGTGTTTCTATATATTTCAGAGTTTCCGCAAAGAGCTGTCCACCAGAGGGAGCAAATCCTTGAAGTGATTTACTCTGTGCTTTACAAAAATCGGTTTGTAAAAAATCTTCAGCTTGTTTTTTTATTACTGAAAGTTCATTAAAGGCTTTTTCTGGATTGATTTTTCTCAAAATACTAATAGCTTTTCTAATCGCTTTTTCTCTCTTTTTATTATCTTGCTTTTCATTTAATATGAGATGTTCAGTTTTGGTAAAAGCATTACCTTGATCACTCTTTGCAATGTTACAAACGATGTTTTTTACAACTTCTTCGGTTGCTGCATAATCTATTTCTTTTGCAAAGCAGTTAACAAATGATTGCCAAACTTTTTTATTAACAAGTTTACTTGTCTTATTTTCAAAATCTTCTATATCTTTGAATCCTAAAATAGTATAGAGATTTTTTTCGATTATTGGTTCGGCATGTTGTTTTGCCACTTTACCTTTTATATTGAATGGAAATTTACTAATCTTAGTTGTACCCACAATATTACCTCAATATTAACGCTATCTATAAAAGTATAAAGATTTAATATTTAATTTTTAATTAATACTAGCACAGCTAACTACGGGAGCATTATGCTAGCATCAATTAACACTTTAACTTCTAACTTGTCATCAGTAATATTGTTTATATAAAAACTATAATTTTTTATGCCTGAACTTGGGAATATATTGCTATTGCTAGCCTGCTTATTGTCTTTGACATATTTGTTTTTACCGCTTAGTTCTTGTCGGTTTATTACCACTGCCATATTTTTTTGTGTATCAGCGTCAATGGCTATTTTGATCTACTGCCACATTACAAATGATTTTTCACTTGAAAACGTATACTACCACTCACACACAACAAAACCTTTGATCTACAAGATTTGTGGTGTTTGGGGAAACAAAGAAGGGTCCATGTTGCTTTGGACCTTAGTGCTTGTCATGTATTTATTACTAATGGATATTTATATACCTTCTGTCATCCCAGTTTCCCCCTCTGTCATCCCAGTCTCTTCTTCTGTCATCCCAGTGCCCAGACACTGGGATCCAGACAATTTAATTGCAAATGAGTACATCAAATGGCAGTGTAATAAAAACTGGATTCCAGTGTCAAGCACTGGAATGACACCAGAACGAACTAATGGTAGTAAATTAAAAAAAATATCTCTTATCACTCATGGGCTGATTTGCTTTTGTTTTTTGCTGTTCACTTTAATTGAATCCAGCCCCTTCACTAAAATGCCAGGCATTGAAACAGATGGATTGGGTTTTAATCCGATATTGCAGGATATAGGCCTTGCTATTCATCCACCGATATTATATTTGGGGTACCTTGGATTTAGCGTTCCTTTTTCGCTCTCTATAGCTGGATTAATTTTAAATACTGAAGGAAATGTTTGGGCTAAAATTGTCAGGCCTTGGGTACTTATTTCTTGGTCGCTGCTCACTTTGGGCATCAGCTTGGGTAGCTGGTGGGCATATCGCGAACTTGGGTGGGGTGGATTTTGGTTTTGGGATCCAGTGGAAAACGTTTCTTTGATGCCGTGGCTAATTGCAGTAGCGCTGACACATTTGTTGCTCGTGGTACGGAATTTCAATGTTTTAAGGAACTTTGCTATTTTACTTACGCTTACAACTTTTATATTGAGTGTGACTGGAACATTTCTAGTCCGCTCAGGAATACTTACCTCAGTGCACACGTTTGCAGATGACCCAAGATATGGACTATATATATTAGCTCTACTTGGTGTAATTACAGTCAGTAGCTTAGTAATATTTGTAGTATTTACGAGAAAAAATCACACGCCTGCGATGTCATTCCAATGCTTGACACTGGAATCCAGAAAGAAACTTGCTACTCAAGTGACAGAAGGTAGAAGATTCTTTTCACGCTTTACGATGATACTGATGAACAATTTATTATTCATCACTGCCTTTTTCATCGTGTTCGTTGGCACTTTATACCCTACAGTGCTTGAGTATTTAACCGGTGAATTAATTTCAGTTGGAGCACCATATTACAATTCTTTATTTAACTCTATTGCACTAGCTATTCTAGTGCTCACCATGATCGGGCAATACTGCAGTTGGCAGGGAAATAGTCTATTGCCAATATTCCGTGAATATAGATTTTCATTCTGCAGTGCTGCAGCTATTTTGCCGTTTATCTTTCACATGGAGCTAATAATTGTGCTATCAATTACTATCTCCATAGCATTATTAATCTTTGTTTTAGAAGCATACAGTAAAAGAATTCGTTTATTTAAGGTAGCATTTGGTGAATCAATTTTATTAGCAAGAAGAGTTTCTAAGTCCTACTATGCAATGATGCTTGCTCATGCTGGAGTGGCAATTCTAGTGCTTGGTATAGCTTATTCAGTTGGTTGGCAGGAGAAAAAAGAAAATTACTTAAAAATAGGGGATAGCATAACAGTCAATAAATTTAAAGTTACTTTACGCAATATTGAGCTAATAAAAGAAAAAAATTTCCATGCAGTGAGGGGTACAATGGATATCAGGAATTTGCTGAATAATAAGATATTAGGTGAAGTAACTCCTGAATATAGATTTTACCTTGCGGAAGGTCAGAAAAATGTTGAAAGCAGTATCTACCACAATTTGCTTTCTGATATTTATGTTGTAATTGGAGAGATTGATAAGAGTAAGAGCAAAATCGCAGCCAAAGTGCACTATAAACCTGGAATGTCTATAATCTGGCTTGGATCCTTTCTTATCGCTTTTGGTTCGCTCCTTGCTGCTTTTCCTTTTAGTGGACGAGCAAGGATTGTCTAGCTGTCGTGGATTTATTAACAACGCTCCTAGGTCCAGAGTGCAACGTATGAGAAATTACCGAGCTATAGATACTGATTTGCAAAGGTTAGAACCAAAGAAAGTTATATTTTTTTATTGACAGACCTATATATTACGATATTCACTAAGGGATTAGTGAGTAATGGTTATACAATATGAATGGTGGGGTATCAGGCAAGGAAAAAGTTATACGCACTCCTTTCGATTTTAAGGAGCCTTACAGCGATTGGCGTCAAATTTTTAAACGTCCTAATCAACAGTATAACCCTTCCAACTATGATTCGTCGAGCGAAATAAATGAACACGATATAGAAACTCAAAAGATTGAAGAAGGTGATGGCCATGATTCAGGTATTAGTTCCGATGATGAGGATGACCGGACAACTTATACAGCAGTACAATTAACTAATGATTCTCTTGATAGCCAAAGATATACAGGAATATGCATTCCAACACCAACTGATGGTTGGGTAGGTGAAAATAATCATCAGACTGGTTTATCAGGTGATTTGCCAGACGTGAGTAATAATCCACAAATTTTTGAAAGTACTGATTCAGTACAGCTAGATAATATTGTTTTTAGCAATCTAATTCAGCTTTCCTTGATTAGTCAAGAGCATAATTCTACCTGCAATGATCATGTAATTTGTGATTCAGGTCACAATTCTGACGATGAGGATCAGATTCCAGAGGACTTTCCTTCAAGGAAACGAGTACGATCGATTGAAATTGATCAGTTTGAACCGTTGTACAAGAAGAGGAAAATAGAAGCACAAAATAATCAAAAATATACAGAAAATGTATGTAATCCAACAAATGGTGGTTTGTTAGGTGAAAGTGATAATCCACAAACTTTTGAAAGCGATCCTTTACAGCATGGTAGTAATGGTTTAGGTTATAACTTCAATGGTTATAGTCAAGCAACTTATAGTAAATTAAGTGCTTCAGATCAAGAAGAGGGTCAAGGCTATTCTTTAGGTGGTTCTTGTGAAAATAAAGAAAATTTGACAAAGGGCGCTGGTGGTAGTAATCAGACTTTTGAAGGTGAACAGAAAAGCTCAGAATTTCCGAAAGTTGACAATTGGTCAGATAGTGATGGGAACTCAGAAGATAGTTCGGACTCAAAAAAGGGTTCGTACTATAGTTCAGGTAATCTTGATTCAATGGAGTTAACAGATGATTTGGATTCAGAAAATGATCGGGACCTAGAAGATGATAATCCTTTTCTAAAAGACTCACTTTTTATGAAACTAAAAATGTCGTTAACTCAAAGTAAACAGGATCTGATTGATAAATGCTGTGGGGAGGTGAGAGGTATAACAGAACAAAATGAACAAAAAGATATAAAAAATACTCCAGAAAGTATTAAGTGCATAGTAGCTAAATACTTAGAAAAAGAAGTAATGTTAAATTTAAAATGTAGTTGTTGTAACAAAACTGTAACAAATACAGTATTTGAAGAAATAAAAGATCTTACTAGTGGTAGTCATATAAGTAACAGAAGTAACACTTTTGTATTTGATAACTTTCCCTATCAAAGTAAAGATAAAAACTGTAACAAAGAAAGTAAAGGTCAAAACTGTAACAAAGAAAGTGAAGATCAAAACTGTAACAAAAAAAATGAAGTGTCCGAAGAGGACATTATCAAAAGCATTGTTAGTAATTTATTGTTAGAAGGTGGGAAAGTAAAACGCCATAATTTTTTCGATGGGAATGAGTTTGAGTAGATAGTTACTTGTAATGGATTTGATGATGGTCTTTCTGAGAAATGTAAGGAAATTGAAAGCAAGCTAAAAGGTTTAGCATATGAAAGTATTGTAAACAAAAGCAAGCAGACTCAAAATGTATTAGGAGTAGACAAGGATAATAGATATTTTTGTATAGAGTACTCGCAAGATAGTATTGTTGAAGTTGCAGAAATCCTAAACAATGAAAAAGCCAAAGACTTAAATTTAAGAGTTGGCATACTCAAAATTGGAGAAAGTATAGTAAGAGTTGAAAATGTAGAAGAAATAGGGGGAAAAAGAAATTACATGGATGTCTCAAAAGGTGGTATTGAAATGTCTTTTACTACTGAGGTAGGAGAGATAAGTATTTATCTAAGTCCTAGTGAGAAAGGCAGCAATAAAATAAAAGTGGAGATTGATGGGGAAAACAGAGCAAGGCTTAATGAGTTAAAAAATAGGGGAAAAAGTTTAGGGGAAAACTGTCTTTTAGGAGGAAAAAGTGTTGAGGAAGCTATAGAGCATGAAAGTTTTGAAAGATATGGCAGTGTACCTAACACTGCTATGAAGGAACCTAGCTTAGGTTGAGTTGCTAACATAGCAAGGGGGGGATAAGCTTGCAGAGATAAAATGATGGGCCAAATTGGCAGTATTTCGCTTTTGTAATGTACTTCAAAATGGTAGTATGCAAGCTAGATAGAACTTAATTGACAGACAAGAATTAACTGATGGAAAAATTGACATAATCAAACAATCACAGAATAAACTAGTGAATTTTTTGAAAAGTATATAAAATTCAAGTTTAAGTAAATAGCATGGCACTTAGACTCATTCCAGACAACCTCGATATCAAGTTTAGTAAATATAGGGATTTGACTGCATTAATTAGCATTATTCTTATCATCTTTTCAATATTCACTGTTGTGCTGCGTGGAGTGAACTTAGGCATAGACTTTGCAGGCGGAATTTTGATAGAGATAAAATCTTCAGATGAGAATCACTCTATTCTCGATGCATTAAAAGAAAATGGTTTTACAGTGCAGAGTTCAAAAGCGGGTGATAATTTAGTCATGCGTTTTAAAGATGAAGGAGATGAAGATAAAATCAAAAAGATAAAAAGCATACTAGAAGAAAAGCTGGGGAGCTCAATAAGCTATCGTAAAATAGACTATGTTGGCCCACAAATAAGCTCAACACAAATATTTGAAGGAATGTTATCCATGTTGATCGCGATTGTTGGAATATTTTTTTACGTTTGGTTTAGATTTAATTGGCAATGTGGATTCAGTGGAATAACAGCACTGATTCATGACGTGATTTTAACTGTTGGTTTTATTAGCCTAACTGGCATTGAGTTTAATATTTCATCAGTTGCAGCTCTCCTTACTGTCATTGGTTATTCAATCAATAACTCAGTAATTATATATGATCGGATTCGAGAGTATCGCAGGAGTGGTAAAAGTGGGCGGATGAGTGAGGTAGTAGATGCAAGTATCAACGCTACATTATTTCGCACTATATTAACTTCTGGTACAACCCTTCTTGCTGCTCTTCCTTTGGTATTAATCTGCACAGATGCAGTGAGAGACTTCAGCTTGATCATTTTTTTTGGTATTTTGATTGGCACTTGTTCTGCAATATTTATTTCTGCTCCTATATTGACCTACAGAGCTTTGATAAGTAGATTGTAGAAGTGTTTAGTCGCGGTATAATATCAACTTATTATCTCTTATAGTGAAATGAAAATACCTTAAAAAGCTCATTCCAAGTAGTGAATGAGACATAGAATGAGTGTTAACGCTTGCCTGTACATCATTAATCAAAAAATTTCCTATTTTAACTTGAGGTATTTGAACCACTCCAGCTTTTATTTGACCTTTCGCAGTTTCATATATTTTAAAATCCTGAACATTTTGTAAGTTAATACCAACATGTAATGCGTCTTTTTGTGATAGAACAATATCGGTTGCTCCAGTATCAAGCAAAAACGTTATATTGCGATCATTGACTTGAGCCTGAATATAAAAGTGTCCATCATATGACTTCGTAAATTCAATACTTCCACTATTCTGACCGCTATTTTGAATTCTTCCTTTATATGGTAAAAAAGTACTGAGAAATCTGTCGCTTAGTTTGTCCCTTTGTGAATCAATAAGCATTGCAGTAGTGGCTATTATTAGCAACCAAATAACTAGATTTTTCACCGCGTTCATATTGTTAAAATTTGAAGCTATTAAAATAAATTTTAAAGATCAGCGTTAAAAGTTATTATTAAAAATAAGTAAATTTCATTGTTTTAGTACAATATTTAGTATACACTTTAAGAAGATATGTTTGATTTAATTTCATGTCAGAAGCAAAAAGTTTAATTTTGGCAGCTATCCTTTCCATGTTAATCATGGTGTCTTGGCGTATTATTTATGATAATTTTTTTAGTACAAGCCAAAACCAGCCATTGATTGAAAATATTGAACATATCGAATCTTTTAACGACCTTGCTCCTATAATATACCAAAATCGTTCTGAAATTATTAATTCTACTCGAGAACAGAGGGTTAGTTTAACCAATAACATGATTAAAGGATCAATTTCTCTGAAAGGTGCAAGGTTTGATGACTTAATTTTAACTAATTACCACTTAGAACCGAGTTCTTCTTCTCCACAAGTGGTGTTACTGTCACCTGCAGAATCAAAAGATGTATATTTTGCAGAATTTGGGTGGCTCGATCCGAGTAACAAGATTAAAGTTCCAGATTCTAAAGCAGTCTGGCGAGCAGATAAACTTAATCAAAAAGAGGTCAATTTATCTTGGGACAATGAGAATGGCATTTTATTTAGAATGAAAATTAACCTCGACGATAATTACATGTTTAAAGTTGAGCAAGTTGTTGAAAATAATACAAAGGATAATGTAGTTTTGGTTCCTTATGGTAAAATTAACCGTAAACGTGACAATATCAACGAATCTTATTGGATATCCCATGAAGGAGTACTGGGTGCATTTGATAATAAACTAGAGGAGTGGACATATAAGGATATTTCCAAAAAACATTTAATAAAAGCAAGCACGAGTGAAAAAAATTGGTTTGGTTTTGCTGATAAATACTGGCTCACAGCCATCATACCTGAAAAATCTGATAAAATAAATGTAAGCATTAAACACACAAACGTTAATAATACTGATAAATTCCAAGTAGATTTTGTCAAACCTTACAAGAGCATACTTCCTGGTGCAAGCGTTTCTAATGTGAATTATTTTTTTGCTGGAGCAAAAAAGTTGAATTTACTGGATTCTTATAAGGACACTCTCAATATACCCCTGTTTGATAAAGCTGTAGATTTTGGTGTTCTTTACTTTATAACTAAACCAGTGTTTTTACTGCTTGAATATTTTAACTTCGTTTTAAAAAATTTTGGCTTAGCAATATTATTGCTGACTTTAGTAATCAAACTTTTGATGCTTTCTTTATTTAATAGATCATATATTTCGATGTTTAAGGTAAAAAGCCTGCAGCCTGAATTAACTCGTATAAAAGAGTTGTATAAAAATGACAGCTTAAAGCAGCATAAAGAGACAATTGCATTGTTTAAGAGAAACAACGTAAATCCAATGTCGAGCATTTTTCCCATGCTAATACAAATACCGGTATTTTTTGCTCTATATAAAGTATTATTTGTTACTATAGAGATGAGGCATGCTCCTTTTTTTTTATGGATTAAGGATCTTTCAGCTCCTGACCCAACGAACATCTTTACATTATTTGGGTTGTTTAATTATAACTTTCCTATTTCTATAGGCATTTTACCTATAATTTTCGGTGCCACCATGATAATTCAGCAGAAGCTAAGTGAGAAAGATCAAACCAGTAAAGATGATATTCAAGTAAATGTTATGAAGTTTTTACCTTACATTTCTGTCTTTATTTTTTCTTCTTTTCCTGCCGGCCTGGTAATATATTGGATATTTAGTAATATTATAACTCTAATTCAACAGTCATTAATAAAGTTGTTTTTAACAAAAAAAGTGGTAGTAAATGTCGAGAATACTAATAGTTAATTCGATTTATTATACTGAAATAGCGAACCTTTTGCTTGAAGGTGCAATTGATAAATTAAAAGGCAGTAATGCCAGTTACGATGTAGTTGAGGTTCCTGGTACATTTGAGATACCAGCTACAATTCTTTTTGCAGTCAAGAGTGGGCATACTAATTATGATGGTTATTTAGCTCTTGGGTGCGTAATTCGCGGTGAAACCGATCATTATCAATATGTTTGTAAAGGAGTAATTGAAGGCTTAAATGAGGTTGTTATGCATTATGCAATACCCCTTGGTATGGGTGTAATTACCGCTGACAGCAAAGATAAAGCACTAGTTAGAGCTGATAAAAACAAAAAGAACGTTGGTGGCCATGCAGCCTCAACTGTTTTGCGTATGATAGATTTACACAATAAATTAAAATAATGGAGGAAAAACCAGTAGATAAAAAGTGGCGCATAAAAAGAAGCACGGCAAGATTTCTTGCTGTACAAATTGCTTATTCAAATATTTTCGTAGGTTACAACAAAAGCACTTTTAAACTGGAAAATTGTGAGCTTAAGGACTACATAAATAAGTTGAAAGATATATTTGAATGTGAAGAATTTGAACATCAGTTCTTAGAAAACTTGTTATATAAGGTTATAAAAAGCAGTGAAGAATATGATAAAATAATAGAGTCTTATTTACACCCAAGTTGGTCCCTTTCACGGTTAAATCTTATAAGCTTATCTATTTTGCGTGTTGCAATATGTGAGTTAGCTAATTGTGATACGCCAGTTCCAGTTGTCATTAATGAATATACTAACATTGCATCTGATTTACTTGATAAACCAAGCGAAATTGGTTTTATTAATGGGTTATTGGATAAGGCAAAAGATGCAGTTAAATTAAATAAAAATCCTTAGCAATTATAGCCAGCAAGCACAAGGTGTCATCCGAGTAGCTGCTGTATGAACATTGTCTACCAGATCCCAGTGCTTGACACTGGAATGGCTTTGTTGCATAGCAACTGAAAAAATCTGGTGGCTACTGACAAAATTCATTATAAAATAGCCATTTAACCTTGAAAGAAAAAATATGCCACAAAAAATGAGGGTCAGTAACCATAGCGAATATAACAAATTTCTAGAAAAAAGAGGAAATATTTTTCATTATATCAACGAAGCCATAGAAAAGTGGTACGAGAATGGTCCAAAAATACCAGGTGGCAACAATATTTATAGCGATAAAGTTGTAATTTTGGTGCACATAATAACTTGTTTATTTAGAATAGGCCTGAGGCAAACAGTTGGGTTTATAGCAGGATACCTTGAGCAAATTGGGAAAAATTTGCAAGTTATCAGCTATTCACAATCATCAAGAAGGTTTAAGAAACTCAATATTAAGATCAATGATTGCAGAAAATAATATGGAAGATATCGAAATTGCTATAGACAGTACAGGAATTAGTATATACAACAACACTCCTGGTCATAGCAAAGAAAATAGCGAAGATAGAAAGTATCGCAGCTATGAACAGACAAGAAAATTGCATGTAATGTTGAATACAAACAGCAAAAAAGCCATAGCTGTGAAATACAGTAACGGCTGATCACTATGGAGCTTGTGATTTGCTAAAAGAAGTCGATTTTCAGTATGTCATAAAAGTACTATATGCAGATAGGGCATGTGATAGGCACAAGTTTTATAAGTTGTGTAACGAATATGATATAAAGACAAAAATTCCACCAATAAACAATGCGGCAGAACATCCAGAAATAGATTATATGTCTGACAGGAATGCTGCTATTAGGTTAATAAAATTATACGGTGAAGATGGCATGAAAGAATGGAAAAAAGAAGTAAATTATGGGAAAAGATCTTATATTGAAGGGTTTTTCTCAAGATTAAAGCAAATATTCGGATTTAGTTTTAGGAATAAATCTGAGATAAATCGAGAAAAAGAACTAAATGCTATTTGCTTAATAAATTCACTGATATTGGTATGGCTAAATTTGAGATAGTTACATGAATTTACCATAAATCACCATCTCATAAAGTGTGATGCAACAAAGCCATCCCAGTGTCAGCTACTTGGATGACAAGAAAGGGAGCACTGGAATGACATTATCTGTTGTGCAATTTACCTTCAAAAATGAATGTTTGTACAGTTATGTGTCAAGCACTGGGATGACAAGAAAGGGAACACTGGAATTTTTGTTTCAGCATTAGCCATGCATCTAAACAGATACGTTGCCTTGAGAATCGCAACATCCATGCAGTTATGCGCGTAACACTAAAAATCAAAAAAAACAAAGAGGCAGACTTAATCTACCTCTTTTATTTCACTTGGCTATACTGTCTGTTGTTGAGAAGCAACTTGTTCAACAATAAGTGAGCCTAAATAAGTTTTAACCCCTTTAGCACCATCTTTGTCTAAACCTAATGTTTTATTCCACTTTGTTTCATTTACTGCCTCGAACTTACCTTCATCGTTTTTCTCTTTTAGTGAACCTATCTCGAAGAGTAAAGTATTGCCTAGCGTATTGGTAAGCTGATTAATATCAACAATAATACGGTAGTTCTTGCCTTCTAAGCTTAAGGCTATATAATGTTTACCCTTTTCTACCTTACCTTCTTCATCTTTAACTTGGTTATTCCTTGCCATTTCCTTAAATGTGTCTTTTGTTACTAGCAATGCTGTTTCTTTACCGTTTTTTCTATCGTTATTAACAACAATCTTCGGAGCTCTCAACTCAGATATTTCATTGTTTTTGCTGATAGCGTACATTGCTGAACTAACCAGTGCAACAGCAACAATTGCTAATATACCGATTCCAAGTGGTGTAGCTGCAAAAGCTGCAAGTGGAGCAAGCGTGCAAGTTGAAGACACCCAATATGGTGCTGAAAGTGCTACTGCTGCGCCTATGACATACAAAGAAGTAAGTGCAACAAGTGCAGTATTTGTTTTGTGGAATTGACCACAGTGATTTTTGAAAGTTAGCATAAACGACCTCAAATATTAATATGCTTAAATAAAAAAACTGTCATAGTCAAGCTTTTTCGTAAGCTACCTGCCGCTTGAGCCAAAGCCCCCTGCATTGCGACCGGTTTCTTCTGCGCAGAATTCTTCTCTGTCATCCCAAATTACCTGAGATACAGGAGAAATAAGGATTTGTGCGATTCTATCTCCTCTTTTTATTTCGTATGGCTGATTACTTAGATTAATTAGACAAATTTTAACTTCACCTCGATAATCAGAGTCTATAGTGCCCGGAGAATTTAAGACAGTGATTCCATGTTTTGCAGCAAGACCAGAACGTGGGCGGATTTGCCCCTCAAAACCGTTTGGTATTGCAATCACAATTCCAGTTGGAACAAGTAATCTTTCAAGTGGATTTAAAACAGCAGAATCATTCAATGCAGCATAAAGATCCATGCCAGCACTCTGCGTAGTTGCATAACATGGAAGAGACAAGTCTTCTCCGTGTGATAATCTTTTTATTTCTACTTTAATTTTACTTCTTTGCACTCCAATTTACCATCTATGAAGACTCAATTATAGCATGTAAATTGTATCTGCAAAAGTGATAAATGTAAATAATGTCATTCCAGCGCGTGACGCTAGGCCATAAAATTCCTTGACAAGTTCAGTGCTCCTTTTTTTGTCATCCCAGTGCCTCTATGATGTCATTCCAGTCTGGAATCTAGTCCTTATTATGCAGCCACTTGGTTGAAATTAAGTCTTCTGGATCCCAGTGTCTGGGCACTGGGATGACATCATAGGGGCGCTGGGATGACACCCTGACAACCGTCATCCCGCTACTTGTTAGCGGGATCTAGAGATACCGCGAATGAATCGCGGTATGACGTAGATTGTTGTCATTCCAGTGTCAGCTACTTGAATGACACCCTCTTGGTATTCGTGTAGTTGCAAGCAGTATAGCTATAAATCACTCACAATCGATATGCTTGAATTACTCTCAGTAAATAAATCAAGCATAATGTTAGATATTCTACCATCAACTATGTGAACAACTCCAGCACATTCCTCCGCCATTTTAACGTATGCCATAAGCCTTTCAATAAATTTTTCCCCTTTAATTTTCCCACAATCAATCGATGCATTTAAATTTTTAACAGATATCTTCCTGCCACCAATTTTATCTATTTCTTCATCTGTGTCACTCAAGATTATCATTTTAGATGCAGAAACTGCGATTGCGATTGCGCTTGCAGTGCTATCGGCATCAATATGATATGTTTCCCCATCTTTTCCATGACCAATTGGTGCAATAACTGGTATAAAATCTGATTCTTCAATAAAAAATAATATATCAGGATTGATTTCAGTGGGTCTACCGATGAACCCCATGTCTAATATCTTTTCGATATTATTTGATCTATCTTCTCTAAGCGTAGCGGTTATTTTTTCGGCTTTAATTAAGTTACCATCTTTTCCACATAATCCAATAGCTGAACCACCAGCAGAATTTATATACTGAACAATTTTTTTATTAACTGAACCACACAGTGCCATTTCAATGATTTTCATAGTGTCTTTGTCTGTAAGTCTGATACCATTCACAAACTTACTGTTCATATCCAGCATTTTTAACACTGAGTTAATTTCATATTCTCCGTCATGAATTATTACCGGATTTATACCAAGCTGCTTCAACAAGACAACATTATGCACAAAAGTATTAAATAGTGTTTCATCTAAGATTATTGTACCACCGCATTTAATGACAAAAGTCTCGCCTACAAAGCTAGGTATGTTAGATAGCACTTCAAGTAATATTTCTGCTTTTTGTTCAAATGATACCTCACCCTTTAAAAATTCACTACTCTTCATTTTTTTATCTTGTAAACTTGAAAAACTCATCTCTTACCTTGGTTATTTTATGCTTAACACGGATGCTCATTTGATGAATTGACACATTCTCATTATTAATCCATTTTTGAATATCTTCTATAACAGCACCTAAGCTTTTTTGACTTACTTTATCTATTTTTGTTAGCACAATGTTAAAGTTAATGTTATTATATATTAACCAATAAATGAAGTCTTTGTCTATTTCTTTTAATCCTACCTTGCTATCTATCAACACAAACACTCTTCTTAGATTTTCTCTTTGAATTAGATAATACTCAATTAAGTTTAAATATTGTATAATTTCCTCCTTGCCTGCATGAGAGTAGCCATACCCTGGTAGATCAACAAGTCTGAACTTATCATCGTACATAGAGTAAAAATTTATTTGTCTAGTGCATCCAGGTTTAGAGGAAACTCTGGCAGCTTTTTTGCTGTTTATCAGTAAGTTGATCAGACTCGATTTTCCTACATTTGATCTACCAGCAAACGCAATCTCTGGAGCCGACTCATTTGGTAATGATTTTATATCCGAAGCTCCAAATATGAAATTGCAGTTTGATGTTATCTGTTTTGCCATTATATTCAACTAGAAGGTAGTGGGTATATTATAGTGTTATTGCTTGATATAAGAAATTTTTTATTTCAGTATATATTACTTAGCTAGATCTGTGCTATATGGATATGGAAAATAATTTACAAGACTTAAAGAAAAAATTTAATGATATAGAGAGGAATTTGGAAAATCCTACCAATTTAAGTCAAAAAGAATTCATTACCCTTTCAAAGGAATACTCTGAGCTCAGGCCAATAATCAAGATAATTGATGAATATAACACGCTGAAAGAGGAAATTTCAGACTTAGAAGAAATAATGAAAGATGAAAACAGCGAAGGTGATATAAAAGAGTTAGCAAAAGAAGAATTTTTCGAAAAGCACAAGGTATTATTACCAAAAATAAAAGCAAAATTAAAGTTAGCATTATTGCCCAAAGATGAAGATGACTCAAGAAATGCAATATTAGAAATTAGAGCAGGTACAGGCGGAGAAGAAGCAGCATTATTTGCAGCAATGTTATTTCGTATGTATCAAAAATATGCAGAAAGAAGAAATTGGAAGTTCGAGCCAATAAGCATTTCTAATACAGGTATAGGTGGATATAAGGAAGCTTCTGCACTCATTAATGGAACAGAAGTTTTTGCAAGGTTGAAATTTGAATCAGGAGTGCACAGAGTACAGAGAGTGCCAGAAACTGAATCTTCAGGAAGGTTGCATACCTCTGCCGCTACTGTTGCGATATTACCTGAAGTAGAAGAAGTTGACTTTAAAATAGAAGAAAAAGACTTACGAATAGATGTTTATAGATCCAGTGGTCCTGGAGGGCAATCAGTGAATACAACTGACAGCGCAGTAAGGGTCACCCACTTGCCAACAGGGATAGTTGTGATACAGCAAGATGAAAAATCGCAGCATAAAAATAAAGCTAAAGCGCTCAAAGTATTGAGGGCAAGGCTATACGAAATTGAAAGACAAAAAAAAGAAATGGAAAGGTCAACAATGAGGAAAAGTCAGATTGGCTCTGGTGATCGTTCCGAGCGCATAAGAACATATAATTTCCCACAATCAAGAATAACAGACCACAGAATTAATCTAACTTCACATCGGCTAGAGCAGATTATAAAAGAAGGCGAACTAGATGAATTTATTGAGGCATTAATCTCACGTAATGAAGCAGAAAGATTGGCAGGGGAAAGTTAGCAGCCTACAATGGAATATCTTTATTAATTACATAGGATCTTTTAAACGCAATAGATAGACAGTAAAAACAAGTTCTAGTACTATCGCGGATAAAACAAGAACAGCTACACTAATTGTTTGACCATTGTAAATGTAGCTTGTTAAGCCGATAAAAATAGCCATGATAAAAGCTCTAATGAACGAGACTGCAGAAGAAGCTGTGCCTTTAATTTCAGGGAAAACATTTATTGATGCATTAAAAATCACTGGCTGGAAAATTGCACAACCGATAGAAAAAATAATCATAGACAGTGTTACTAAGTAGAAAGAGTGGGGTACAATTATACTGAATATTACAAGCAATAGAGACCCAATAGCACCCACGCTCGTACCAGAAATTACACACTTTATTGCTCCAAGTTTCTGCAAGATTTTGCCAGCAAATAGACTGATGAGTGAGAAGCACCCAACTATTGCACCTTGATGTAGTGCATAAATAGTGCTAGATAAACCAAAAGTCTTCATATACAGAAAAGGTCCACAAGTAATGAATGACATATACGCAGCAGAAAAGAGGCTTGACATCAAAGACAACGTAACAAACCTCGGATTAGATAGTAGTTTTCTGTAATCTTTCATCGTTTTTTTTAAACTGAAAATATCGCGGTTCTTTTTTGTTTCTGGTAACGCTAAAAGCAGCAAAACCCAAGAGATCAAACAAAGTATTGCAACAGTTGCATAATTACCACGCCATCCTACAATTTCATTGATGAAACTGCCTAACACTGGCGCAATTGCCATGACAACTGTAAGAACAGAATTCATGATTCCAATAAATTTCACCGCTTCGTCGCCTTTGTAGCTGTCTGCAACGATTGCAAACACAACTACAGATGTGCTAACACCAATGCCCTGAACAAAGCGAGAGATTAAAAGCCAAAAAATCGACGGTGCAAAAACACAACCAACAGCGCCGATTAATAACAAAGTGTTACCTATGATCATAATTCTCCTTCTGCCATAGCATTCAGACAATGGACCAAAAAACAACCCTCCTATGCAAAAGCCTAGGAAATTATAAGCAATAGTTAATTGAATTATGCCTTCCGGTACGTTAAAATAGTGCACCATATCAGGAAAACTAGGTACGGAAATGTCAATTTCAATGAACTTGGCAATGAGAGACAGGATTAACAGAAATGGTAGTAACATTTGAGATTTTTAATTAATGAATAAAAATATTACATTTAAAGCGTTGAAAGAAAACATTTTTTACTGTTATTAAAATGGTTAGAAACACCTCATGTGAAGGAATGGTGGATAAATTGGACACTAGGGTTAATTAAAGAAAAATATGACAACTATGTTAAAGCTCTTACTCTCTGTCCTAACTTTACTTATTTCCTCTTACTTTTTCAACAGTCCGTCTAAATTACTACAAGCAGTTTAATTTTTAGTAAATATGTCATTATTCAAAAATATGCAAGAAGCTTTACAGAAACTTAACATAATTTTATCATACAAATGTCATTCTTAAGTCCTATGTAAAAACAAATTTTGGCACAAATTTAATTAACTATGAGCTGGATAAATTGAAAAATAAATTTTGTTTACTTTTACAACACCTTAAGATCTAATGTCACTTTATCAATCAAAAATATTACAATAGGCTAGTATGTTCCTTACTCTTTTTCTCAAAATATTACCTATTTATATTACAATATTTATTGGTTACTTAGCAGGAAAATATCTTAAAATTGATAGAAACACTATATCTCAAATACTTTTTTATATAGCTAATCCAATAGTGATTTTATATGGAGTCTCTCATACAGAAGTTAACTTAAAAGTAATTTCTCTGCCGATTTTGATATGGTTTATAGGTAGCACTATGTCCTTATCAGTGTATTATCTTTCTTCTTTTTTATTTAAGGATAACACAAGAAACATATTAGCATTTAGCTCGGGCAGCACAAGTATGGGTTATTTTGGCCTGCCGATTGCCATGGCTTTATTTGATGAAGATTCAGTATCTGTATATGTTGTTTGTTATATAGGAATGGCGCTATTTGAAAACAGCTTAGGATTTTACATAGCTGCAAATGGTATTTATACCGCAAAAGAATGCATATTAAAGTTGTTCAAACTTCCTTCGCTTTATGCGATGGTTCTGGGCTTCTTTTTAAGTATATACGATATACAAATACCTACTTTTTTAACAGATGTTATGATGAATATTAGAAGTACATTTGTCACATTAGGAATGGTGCTACTTGGAGTGAGCATTGCGAATATTGCAAGCTTTAAAATAGATTGGAAGCTTGCTTTGATCACTATTACAGCAAAGTACGTATTCTGGCCACTGTTTGTTTTAGGAATTGTCCTTTTAGACAAGCATGTTATAGGTATATACGATGAGAGCATATATAAAGCACTGATGTTGCTGGCTATTATTCCAGTTTCTGGGTCCAGTATAATACTTGCTAATATTTTGAATTATCAACCAGATAAAGCTACTCTGTTGCTTCTAATCAGTACTGCAGTGGGACTGTTTTATGTTCCACTAATAATATCATTATTTTTTACTAAACTTGTTCCTTTTTGATCAAAAAATTAAGCGCTTGCACAACCATTATTTGGGTAACAACACAAGACATTGATAAAACTTGAATTTATAGCTAAAGCAACTTCTACAATTTGGTAACCCGTCATCCCGCTACTAGTTAGCGCCGCGGCGGTAAATTGACCTTACCCAGAAAAAGTAGAGAGAAAGTTAAGACGTTTTTGGAGTAAAATAAAACGTTTTTTCAAAATATGACAAATAGAAGAGAATATACAGCAGAATTCAAATTAGAAGCTGTTAAGCTGGTTAAAGAAACAGGTCAAGCAAGTACAAAAATAGCAAAAGATCTAGGTATAGATGGTAGTATGTTAAGTAAGAAAATATGATGGAAAAATGTCTGGAGCATACGCATTTCCAGGCAAAGGCTCCTTATGACAAAGAAAGATTTGATCTAAAAAAAGAGCTAATAAGAGAAAGAGACATCTTAAAAAAAGCCCTGGGCAAAGAAAAAGAGTAAAGTATTCTTTTATATAGAAATTGCTATAAAACACAGGAACTATGTAGGGTTTTATACTGGTGGTATGGGTTGCTAAGGAAAAAAGCAGTAAAGAATTAGCAAAAGAAGGGCTTCTAGCAGATATTCAAAAAATACATCAAGCTTCTAAATGCAGATATGGAGCCCCTAAAATTCACGCTGAATTAAAAGCTTTAGGCAAAAATTAAAACAGTACAAAGTGTTATGCAAGAAAATGGCATTAAAGCCAAGTTTAGACGAAGGTTCAAAAATAAAAAACAGCAAATAAGCAACCGAGTTGTGGCTCCGAACACATTGGATCAAAATTTTACTACTGATCAGCCAAATAAAGTTTGGGATTACCTACATAAAAACTAAAGAAGGTTGTTGGCGGCAATAATTGACCTATATTCACGCATGGTGGTTAATGAGTAACATGATAATTAGTTATAGATTCTTTATTGATGGCCGTTGATAAACGCAAACCCGATAAAAATCTGCTGTTACATAGCGATCAAGGGTCACAGTATACCTCTCAAAATTACCAATTTCTATTGAATACAAAAAACATCATTTCCAGCATGAGCCATAAGGGCTGTTGTTACGATAACTCTGTTGCAGAAAAGTTCACTTAAAAGGGAGCTGCTTATTGATACTTCTCGCTCAACAAACCAGAACTGCCATATTTGAATACATAGAAATCTTTTATAACAAATAACGTAGACATTCTACTATTAACTATTGCATTCCTGCACAATTTATTCTCATGATAAAAACGTCTTAACTTTCTCTCTACTTTTTCTGGGTAAGGTCACCTCTTTAGGTGCTCCTTTTTTCTTTCTTATACACACAAAAATCATATAGAATTGTAAATACAGCTTTTTTATTCTGATGCTTTTCAATTCTATAGCTCTGGTTGTCTCTCTATTACTATTTTTCTACATTATCGTAAAAAAACTGAGCGAAAAGAAAGCAAACCTTGAGGGTAATTTATGTAAATTAGAGCAAGAACTTCAAGAAACAAAGCAAACTTTGCTTACGAAGAATGAAGAAATAGTTGATTTAAGGGTCAAAAAAGCAGAACTTGAAGTAACTCTGCAAAAAGAACGTGAGGAAAAGAAAAAGGAAATAGAATTACTAACAAAAGCAGAGGAGAGATTAACAAACACTTTTAAAGCGCTCTCTCTTGATGCTTTGCAGACAAATAACAATAATTTTCTGAACTTAGCAAAGGAAGTAATCGATAGTAAATTAAAAGAAACGGAAAGCGATTTCAAAAAAAGACAAGCAACGATCAACGAAGTTGTAACTCCAATAAAAGAAAAATTAGAAAAATTTGATAATGAAATACGCGAGCTGGAAAAAGAGAGGGTAGGGGCCTATGAAGGTTTAAAGGAGCAAATTGGAGCGCTGATGAACCAAACTTCCAGCCTTGCTAATGCCTTGAGAAAGCCTCACATCAGAGGAAAGTGGGGTGAAATGCAACTCAAAAGGGTGGTAGAAATGGCGGGAATGATTGAAT
This sequence comes from Wolbachia endosymbiont of Aedes aegypti, assembly GCF_021496215.1. Taxonomy (NCBI): domain Bacteria; kingdom Pseudomonadati; phylum Pseudomonadota; class Alphaproteobacteria; order Rickettsiales; family Anaplasmataceae; genus Wolbachia; species Wolbachia endosymbiont of Aedes aegypti. Next base: position 237,006 of record NZ_CP090902.1, read on the forward strand.
ATTGCGATTTTTTTACTCAGCCGTCAGTGATTGATAAAAACGAGGATAATTTATTGCGTCCTGATTTAATAATCAAAATGCCATCTGGAAAGCAAATAATAATAGATGCTAAAGTGCCGCTTGATTCTTACATGGATGCTATATCACAAAATGATTTGCAAATACAAAAGGAGAAATTAAAGAATCATTCCCTGGCAATAAAAAAACACATAAATGATTTGGGTAAAAAAGAGTATTGGAATCAATTTGAAAATACGCCAGAACTTGTGGTGCTTTTCTTAACAGGGGAGGGGGTTTTTAGCGCAGCACTGGAATATGAGCCTGCTTTGATAGAGATTGGAGTGGAAAAAAAAGTGATCATTGCAACACCGATCACTCTAATTGCGTTGCTGAGAGCAATAGCGTATGGATGGAAGCAAGAGATGATAGCTGAAAACGCAAAGAAAATCAGTGAACTAGGTCATATTTTATATGAGCGCATTTGCACAATGGGTGAAAACTTTGATAATTTGCGCAGGAGCTTAAAAAGTGCTGTTGATCATTATAATAAAACTGCTGGCTCTCTTGAAGCAAGGGTGTTTCCTGCTGCTCGAGAATTCAATAAGCTTGGTATACATGCAAAAAATAAAAGTTTAAGTGCTGCAAAGGAATTAGAGTCTTTACCACGCAGTTTACATACTGAGGAGCTGAAAGTAGATTAGGCATCTTAACAGGGAATGTTCAAAGAAGCATACGCGTCAAGTTAAGAGATTGTAAGTAAATTCAGGGAAGTTAAGGTAGATACTCTAGTTTTTCTGTACTTGTCTTTTAATGAAAATCGAGACCAAGTTATGGTAAGCTTTTTAAGAAAAACTTTCAAACTATTAACTTTATTCTTTAGTGCTAAAAATAACTCTATAACCCGCCTTTTTAGCTCAATAAATGCCTTTGTTAAGCTAAGTTCTGTATTCTTTTTCACTTCTGTGCAACCAACTATGCCGTGAAATATAAGAATTGCGCACAATTTAGCATATAGTTCACATAATACTCTGCATGGCTTTCCTTTTAGCTTATCAAGTCTGATATGGCTTTTATACAATTTAAATAATAACTCAATTTGCCACCTTACTCTGTAAATCGTTAATACTTGCTCAGCACTAATTTTATTTTCTGGAACATTAGTTATAAATATTGACCAGTTCAACAATTTTTGATTTCTTTTAGAGGATGTATATCCCTGCGATCTTGCTAATCTATTAGCTTTCCTTCTTCTGGCCATAGACTGTTCTTCAGTTAGTTTCTGACATATAATTCTTACTCTAATTTTTGCTTCTTTTCCTAACAATACCTCGTTTTCTAAAAATAACTTATCCTCTAAACATTCTAATAACTCCATTTTTTGATTTGTTTCTACATCATATATGTTGGTATCGGATTTATAACGACTTATGAAATAAGCTCCTATTTCATTGATTTGTTTAAAAGAACTTGGCACAAAATAACCGAGATCAGATATTAGCAAATCATTGCTTAATATATTACTTAAATGTTTCCTATATCCCTGGTCTGATCTTACTCCCTCCGTTAAATTAAGTTGGTCTATTATCTGATTCATGTAGTCGAAAACTAATTGTAACTTTATTCCAGACTTAGTATTGCTTTCATAGCCACTGTAGCTAGTACCATAACCTTTATACATCTCTTCCATACTGTTAGGTAGAGTAATATAGCTACTGTCCAATAATTTAACACTATTAAATTGCTGTAAGATTTTGCAATCAACTTGCAAGATATTTTTGAAGAGAAGCACAGATTCATTATACATCCTTTTCATAAATTCCACTGCTTCTTCAGTAAATCTAAAATCCAAACCTTGTTTTGTTATATCTATCGAGTCCTCGTTTAGTAATTGACACATTGTTTCTACGCTACAATTATCAACCCCTATATTACCCAAGACCATGGCTTTTACGAACGATGAACCTTTTAGCTTTCTCTTTCTTTTTATAAACCTTGTTGTAATTGAGATTTTGTCTGCTTTTTCATTAAAAAATTCTTTGAGCTTTTTTGATAAGCTAGTTATTTTATTCATTGGTTCTCTCACTAAAAGTATTTCTGGGAGAACTTATACCTTATTATTCTATCTCTTTCATACCTTTATTTCCTTAACTTGACGCGTATGGTTCAAAAAAGTGTGTCAAACGGCATTTTTAATTCAACTCAATTTTTAACCTACCAGGAAAAAAGATATCAAGTTGAGACATAGTTAAAGCCCAATTAGGGAGAGCCATAATCCACTTTTGCTCTACTTTTTTTATAGCACAATATACCTGTTTGTACAAGGCATTTGTGCTGGTAAATGAACCCTTAGTTTTAGTAAATTTCCTGATTTGTCTATGCAACCCTTCAATTGGATTAGTGGTGTAAATCAGCTTCCTAACTGGCCCAGAATACTTAAAATAACTGGATAAGTTTTCCCAATTGTTCTGCCAGGATTTTATAACTAAAGGATACTTTTCTCCCCATTTTTCTTCCAGCTCAAGCAGATAATTCTCAGCAATTTCTTTACTTGAAGCACGATATATTTTTTTCAGATCATTCATGAAAACTTTTACATCTTTACTGGATACATATTTCAGTGAATTCCTTATCTGATGCACTATACATAGCTGCACTTCTGCACTGGGAAATACACTATTTATAGCTGTAGGAAAGCTTTTTAGTCCATCAATGCAGGCAATTAGAATATCTTCTACTCCTCTTTCTTTGAGGTCATTTAGAACTCCCAACCAGAAGGTAGCTCCCTCACTTTCAGCCAAATAAAAACCTAATACTTCTTTTCTGCCATTTTGATTTATACCCAATATATTATACATGCATTTACTTACGCAATGTCCGTCCTCCTTGACCTTAAAAAACATGCCATCCATGAACACTATTGGATACACTGATTGCAGTGGACGGCTGCGCCATTCATTGATTATTGGTAGCAGTTTATCAGTAATACTGGATATCTCTGCTGCTGATATTTTATGGTCATATATTTCCTCAACGTGTGAAGCTATGTCTCTGTATCCCATGCCACTGGCGTATGTACTTAAGACCTTTGCTTCAAGTTCTGGATGTAGGCTTGTTTGCCTTTTTTTGACTATTTGCGGTTCAAAGTTTCCCTCCCTATCTCTTGGTGTTAGCAGCTCAAATGAACCTGCACTCGTGCGTAAAGTTTTTGCATTTCTCCCATTTCTTCGGTTATTTTCTTCACTTTTAGCTGACATGTGGCTTTCTATTTCACCTTCCAGACTTGCCTCTAGCAACCTTTTTATAAACGGTGTTAATGCTCCATCTCTTCCTGTCAATGGTTTTCCTTCTTGTATAGATGACAGGATATTTGTTTCTAATTCTTTATAATCTACCAACCCATTAGTTCTATTTGCTTGACTCATATCAAACCTCCTTTTTTTATATCAATTTATTACTTTTTTTTCGGTTTGACACACTTCTTTGAACGTTCCCTGTATTTCCTTGAGTGTTAAACCAACTTTGTTTGCTAAATCTTCCTGAGTATACCTTTTTATCAATCTCCATTCTCTTATTCTTTGTCCTATTCTGTAATATATAGAATCAGTGCAGATTTCTCTCTCTGTACTATCATACTCGTAAATAGATAAACCCGTTGCTTGGGAAATTATGTCAACTGAAACTCCTTCTTTTACTAGATTTTTTGCTACCTCTAATCTTGCCTCTTCTTGATTAATTTTTTCGCTAATGTGAACAAACCTGACTAATGAAGGTACTATCTTACCTAACTTTTGATTCTCGTATATTTTCGTTAGATAGAGTATTTCTTCGTCTTCATCTTTATACTCTCTTACTGTTATTAGTTTAGGTAATAGATCTACAGCATTAACTGATAATACTCTTGCTATTACATATAGTACTCCAATTGGAATAGGAGTATAACCATTCTCATAGCTGTTCACTTCTTGGTATGTTAAACCTACTTGACCTGCTAATCCTATTTGAGTATGACCTCGCATTAACCTACAATTTTCTATTTTTTGCCCTATTCCATAACTAACATTGCTCGCAGAAACAAACACATATACCTCCATTTAAGAAAAAAACTCTATTACTATAATTTTTCCACAAGCTACCTATCTAAAACTATATCAACAGGTAAACCTACCGCTTGCAAAATAATATCAATAGAAATTCCCCCTTTTACTAGATCCTTTGCAACTTTAATCCTTTCTATCTCTCTCACTTTCTCCTCACAAATACGTATTCCCTCAAACAGAGATTTTATTAGTGCATTACGTAGTTCTTGGCTCTCAATTTCTTTGTATTCTTTAATTAAATTCGGTAGTTCATTTTCCACTCTACTACCTTCATCTTTCTCTATTAGTAGATCTGTAATATTAATCGATAACGCTTCTGCCATTTCATATAATTTATCAAGTGGAACAGCAGTCCTTCCTTGTTCATAGTTGCTTACTTCGTGACGGGTTGTACTCATTTTCTCTCCTAAATCTTTTTGAGTATACTCTCTCACTAGCCTCCATTCTTTTATCTTTTTTCCTATTTTGTAATATATAGAACCAACTTTTTCTTCAATACATTCATCAGCAGAGAGACCAATTGTTTTTGAAACAATATCAACAGAAATTCCTGCTTTAACCAGACCATTTGCAATTTTTATTTTTTCCGATTTTCTACTACTTTTCTCACTAACTTGGACAAATTTGGTTAATAAACAAAACATCCTACGTAACTCATGATCGTTAATCTTTTTATATTCTCTTACTAGATTTAATATTTCTCCTTCCTCATTTTTAAAGCCGATTTTCTCCTTTGATGCAGGAATGAGATTGGTAATACTTACTGACAATGCTTCTGCTATAGCGTACAACCTTTTGATTGAAATTCCACGGTTCCCTTTCTCATATTGCAGTATCACCCAATACTTTACACCAATTTTCTCAGCTAAATCCTTCTGAGTATAACCTCTCTCTAACCTCCAATTTTTTACTTTTTCCCCTACTTTACAGTCTAGACTTTTTTCCACGAAAACAACCATGCGTATAATATTTTCTACTATAGCTCAGATATAACGGTAGAAAAAAACTCTGGAACCTTAAAGTTTGCTGTAGACGCATTAAAGTTCCCTAAAGGTTTCTTTACTACCTCCACATACCCTATTTACCCATGAAGACAATACTTCATCATTGCTAATCTCTTTTATAGCATACTTTTCATTCCATATGCCACATCTAGTGAAATTACCTTTCTCTACTGCTTCTTGAAGTTTCACTCCCCCAAAAAGGCAGTTTTTTCCTATTTCTTCGCCTCTTTTTTGTAACTCAGCCCACATTTCCTTGTTTTCTACTCTGACTTGTACTTGATCATATTTTTTTACATCGTGGTACAATATAATATTTAGCTGACCAATGCTTGTAGGAAATTGTAATATAATAGAGCTTTCATCTGACATATCGATATAGTTTCTTATACCTCCCTTCTCGCTTTTAACCTCAACTGCATCATTACCAATTTTTAAAATATTACTTCCTAACTTTCTGTTTGCTTCCAGTATTTTGGCTACCTCTACCTTGCTATCCCCAGAAAATTCTATATACGATGTTGTATTATCTATTTCAACATCTATTAATTCTCCTTCTTGCACAGCACTTTCGCCAGCTTTCTCTAGTTCTTCTAGTCTCTCATCTATCTGTGGCTGAACTTCTGGTTGTAGCTCATTATAGATTTCACCTATCAATTTATTCTCCAATAAAGTATCATGAAACTCTGCACCGTTTAGCATTAATTTACGTATTAGCTTTTTACGATCAGCCTTATCAAATTTATGAAAATGTGTGCCCAGTATCACATATTCCGCGAGGCTCCACTCTCCATCATTACATGCATTTAGCCTTGCTCCAGCAGCTAGTGCTTCGTCTACAACCTTGTGCAGTTCATTTGGACTTTTTGCTCTTACCACAGCACTCTTAAACCAGCTCAACTTTTCTGCACTTGGCTTTATTTTTTTCAAAGCTGAAGCAAATGGATTTTTATCTTCTTGATCACTTACAGGTTTTGTGCCATAAACATAGTCAAATCCTTTCCCATAGTTGATTTTGTTTTCGCGAACTTCTCTACCAGGGAAAGGTGCTATTTCTTCAGGCTTTTTAGCCTTATTAATTTTGCTTACAAAAGTGGGTTGCTCCTTAGTACGACCAATTCCTACAATAGCATTTAACACCTCACCTTTTGATAATCTATCAAGATCAATGTTTAACTCGTAAGTACCTCCTTCTTGATCATCAAAAGGTACAATTATTTTATTACTCATATTAGCCTCCGCTATTAAATATATTTAACTAAGTCTATAACCGACTTTATTACTTTATTATTAATTCAATATATACTTTCTCATTAATTATAAGCAATAATTAATGCGCTTGCAAATACTTTCTTCATTCAAGTAGTTAAACAACTCATGAAAATCTTCAAATATCTGCTTTATAACAGTCCTTGCTCTTTAAAGCTAAAATACCCAACACTTGTGATGATAATGTGATCCAGCAACCTAATCCCTATAGTCTGACAAGCTTTAGCCAAGTCTTTAGTTACAGCTTCATCCTCATCAGATGGCTTTAACCTTCCTTCTGGGTGGTTATGCGATATTATTATTGACGTCGCTTTTCTTATTAATGCTTTTCTTGTTACTTCTCTTATGTAAAAAGGTACCTTATCCACTGTACCAGTAAACACTTCTTCCCCCTTTAAACGGCACTTTTGATCAAAATATATTATTTTCATCTTTTCCTCCTCTGAATAGTCTGGTAGAGACTCATGACCTTGAAACCAGCGATTTGGTCTCATAACCATAGTCTCCCCAAAAGAACCGTGCTTGCGGATTTCCCGCACACGGCTCCACAATACAGCGTTCACACTAGTGCTCCTGTGTATAAAGAAACATATACCTTTGGTTTTGGTAATGGATTTACTTTTAAATAGTGTATAAATTGTTCCCAATCCATACTTTTCTTTTGACTACGTCGGTTTATCCACTTAAATGCTAACTTTGTTACCGGTCGATAGAATTGAATCAAACACCGATAATTTCCGCTAACTCCGAAGTAGCTATAGTGTCCTGTTAGTTTGGCTTTAAGTTTCTGCCACCAATCTTTGAGACAGATACGACTTCGTACCATCTTCAACCATTCTTTGATTTCTTTAATCTTTCTGGCTAGGCTTATTTTTGAAGTTTTCTGCTTCATCATAAGTTTACCATTACGACTTTTTCCACAATAATGTGTAAATCCTAGAAAGTTGAAGCTAGCCGTCCTACGTTTCTCTCTTTCTGCTTGATACCATTCTTTCTTACCAAACTTTACTATTTTTGTTTTATTTTCAGCTATTTCCAACCCAAATTTACTTAGTCTTTGTTTCAGTAATTCTAGAAATTCTTTTGCGTCTTCTTCCCTCTCGCAGCCAACTACAAAATCGTCGCAAAACCTTATTAGCTGTAAATATCCTCTGGCTTTTGGCTTAAATTTCTTTTCAAACCATAAGTCCAGCACATAGTGTAAGTATATATTAGCTAAGACAGGGCTTACTATACCACCTTGTGGTGTGCCTTGATCGGTTGCTTTATAACATCCAACTTCGACTATTCCTGCCTTTAGAAATCGTTTTATTAACCACAATAAATTTGGGTCAGCTATTCGTTCCCTTAGACAATTCATTAGCCATTTATGTTGAACATTATCAAAGAACTTCTTGATATCCACTTCTACAATATAGTTAATTGGTTTGTGCATAACTGCTTTATCTAGAGCGTTTATCGCCTGATGACAATTTCTTCCTGGTCGAAATCCATACGAGCTGTCCATAAAGTTTGCTTCATAAATATTTTCTAATATCTTCTTTAGCATTACCTGTACCAACTTATCTTCCGTTGATGGTATTCCGAGACCGCGCTTCTCTTTGCTCCCGGCTTTGGGTATGTATACCCTTTTCACTGGTAGCGGTGATATTGTTTTCTCTTCATACTATCCACTAGTGTTTTAAGTTTCTCTTCTAGATTTTCTCCATAAGCTTCCACTGTCACACGATCTATACCACAAGCCTTGTTGCGTTTTAGTTCCTTATAACACTCTGCAAGATTCTCTTCATTAATCAAATGAACTAATGATGTAAATTTTACTCGCTTATCTTGCTTAGCCCTTACTGCTATCTGGTTTAGTTTTCCTTGCATACTCCTCTAATCTCTGTTGTATTGGTATAGCAATCCCTATACCAGTCACTATATTGCTAACCGCTTCCCCTTGTATGTGGCTTTCCCACACTCCGAGTACTATCAGTTAGTCCGACTTCCTTTGCATCTTCCTCCAGTCCTCGCCTTTATTGACTTGTTCCAGAGTACCCTTACAGGAATACAAAGGATCTCCCAAGTTCACGTAAGGTCCATCTCAACATATGACGCGGCCTTCGATCCCGATGAGGTGAGTAATATCTTGCCTTAGCGTTATTACCCATGTTGCCTTCCACCAAATGTAAAGTGTCAGCCCCCATGACGCGTGAATTACGGGACTCAATACCTTCACTTTCGTTGCACCCTATGTTGTCCATTCCATTAGCTTTACTACGCTCGTTACCTTACGCAGCATAATGGTTTGTTCCAGGTTGCCGGCTAAGCTTTACCCGTGTTGGATTTTCACCAACTGTTCCTTACGCACTTCTTGGCGCACACATTTTACACCCCCCTTAAAATTAAAACAAAAGGTGGTAAACAAGATGTCAAACACAGATAACTCAACTACAAGCTGGTTTTTGTTGTAGTTAGATAGTTATTTTCTCACTTTCTTTACTTGCTTTAATTAATTCATCAAAATCAGATTCATGTAATTTGTCCTGTATAACTCTGTACTTTTCGTATTCTCCTTCAGCCAGGGCTTTTGCAACTTCAGCACTAACTTTACCGGCATCTTTAAGTACTTCATAATCATTGAATAATAGAAATGCATCCAATTTTTCAGCCCAGTCTTGCATTTTCATCAGCCGATTCTTTTTTGCTTGAAGTTCTGCATAATCTAGATACATCGAAACAATGTGGTTTAGTTCACTTAGTTCTTCTTCAGTTAAGTAATTTTTCGCAATACTTACATCACTCTTGTGAATTTTTTTACCTGGACCATCTTTCCATGTAGTTAGCCCCATATGTGGTTTTTTGTGATCAACCCGAGAACATATCAACTCTGCTGCAGTTAAACCATAAATTGCCCAATATAATTTGTTTTGTACTTTTGCGTAAAATTGTTTTGTTATTTCTGAATTTGGATCGTAATCTGCAGAACATTCGGCATAAATGTCGGTAATCTTCTGGTAAAATCTACGTTCGGATGCTCGTATTTCCCTGATTTTTTCAAGTAATTCATTGAAGTAGTCTTTGCCAAACTTTTTCCCGTTTTTTAGTCGTTCACTATCTAAAGCAAATCCTTTGATAATAAAATCCTTCAAAACTTTTGTAGCCCATACTCTGAATAATGTTGCTTTTTTAGAATTAACTCGATAACCAACAGCTATAATTGTATCTAAATTGTAAAGTTGTGTTGGGTAATTTTTACCGTCTGCAGCGGTTACCTCAAAAGTGGAAACAACTTCTTTTTCCTGTAATTCACCAGATTCAAATATGTTCTTGATATGCTTACTAATAGCTGGCAGTTGTACATCAAATAATTCAGCCATCCTTTTTTGCGTAAGCCAAAGATTTTCATCTCTGCATAAAACTTCAATTTCTATATTTCCACCTGGAGTAGTATAAAATACAATCTTATTCTCATCCATTATCTATCTCCTATAACTTACAAACAAACCATTGATCATCAATAGGAATTTAACCAATTAATTGTCTCTACTGCAACTAAATTCTTTAAAACGTCTTTAGAGGGCTATTATAACTTATTAATGAGCTGGATAGAGGGGAATATCTGTTTTATCAAAAATTCATGTGACCTCTTCTCAGCTCCAGTAAACAGTTATTTCCAAAATGGAAACAACTCAAATAGTAAGGTGTTTAGGAGGTCGGACTTCCGTTTAGCGGGTTCTTAAAGTTTAGGCTCTCTTTAATTTCTGAGCTGCATTCAAATTATTTTAACTTTTTTTCAGAAAATCCCGGAAAAAGTGGTGAGAAATCCGGAGTATAGGGGCATTGAGTGTAGATGTGCTTCAAACACAAAAGTCGGCAAATAAACAGAGTAGAAAAGATTGAAGGAAGCAAAAGAAATTTAGGCTTTTGGTAAGTTACGTAATTGAGAATTTGTATTTTTTTAGATGAGGTAAAAACTTTGTTTTAAGGCTAGATGCAACTTTAGGGTACAAATACTACTATTACCAAAGAACGCATATAATACCCCTTAGAACTCGAATAAATGGCATTCTTAGCAATTCTATTACTGTATAGCAAACTCACAGGTGAGTTTAGCACGTTTTTTACGCTTTGCAAAGAAAAATTAAAAAAAAGTGAACAGTTTTTGTAAAATCGGTGAATATATATAATACCAAGTCCTAACTAAGGTAGGTAGCATAAGATTCTTGTCATTGGCCAACAAAAACCCATTCATAGCGTATTTTGAAGGAACCAGACGATATTTAGCGCTACTTATAGTTTTAAATAATAGCAAATGTCAATCCTCACACTCGACCTCGGCAAACAAACCGGCTGGGCTATTCTTACAGATGGAGTAATTCAAAGTGGGAGTGAAAGTTTTCATGGTAATCGTTTCAGCGGAGGTGGAATGGCTTTGTTGCATCGCTACTTATGAAAGGCTAACTATAGTTAGGATTATAAGCAACCTATTGAAAATCTTGTTTTTTTGCAATCAATCTGATCAAATTTAAGAATAGTAATTTGTTATTTATATTAATAAATTTAATTCTATTGAAAATAGCTAAAGCATTGAAATTCTTGAATTTTAGCCAGATTAGTGAGTGGTAGTGAAATTTCTTTTACTCAAATTTAGGTATTCACTGACCGTTCTTGTTATAAATACCAGAATAATAAGCTACTGATATTCCCTATCTTTTTTATCTTTAATCCATCATAGCTAGCGATGCAACAAAGCCAGGTGGAATGCACTTCTTAAATTTTCGTAGGTGGCTCAATGAGATGAGGGAAAGATTTTCAGATATTGAAGCAGTGTATTTTGAAGAAGTAAGAAGACACCTTGGAACTGATGCTGCTCATTGCTACGGAGGCTTTCTAGCTCATTTAACAGCTTGGTGCGAGGAAAACAATATACCTTATCAAGGTGTACCTGTCAAGACGATAAAACGCTTTATCACCGGTAAGGGTAATGCAAGTAAAAGTGAAGTTATTGAAGCTGTGAAGGGAAAAGGGTTTATTCCTCAAGATGACAATGAGGGGGATGCTTTGGCGTTGATGTTCTATGTTAATAATTTTAGTAAAGATTTTAACATGCTAGATAGCGCATAGGAAGTGGGTCCTTCCCGCCAGCAAGGCTGATTTGGGAGCGAAACCCCGGACCTTCTCCAGCGTCAGACGTTTTTTAATTATTAACTTTTTGTTAAGAATTTAAACATAGCAATTTAATACACTAATATGAACTTAGCAACACACTACTATCCTATTGAAAATCTTGTCGAATATGATCGCAACCCTCGCAAGAATGACGATGTAGTAAACAGAATGTGCGCCTCTATTCGGGAATTTGGGTTTTGTATTCCAATAGTTGCAAAAAGCAATGGCACTGTGGTTGATGGTTATTTACGCCTCAAAGCAGCAAGAAAACTGGGTATGGAAAGTATTCCAGTAGTCCTCAGTGATAACTTAAGTGAAGCCCAAACCAAAGCTTTTCGGTTACTAGCAAATCAATCAGCTAACTGGGCAAAGTGGGACGATGATCTTTTGAAGTTGGAAATTCAAGAGTTAGAAGATTTGCAGTTTGACCTAAAAATGACTGGATTTGAGCTGGAAAAGGTTCAACGTTTTCTTGATGATTTAGATGGAGAAAACAGTGAAAAAGAAGATTTTTCCGACTTAGCCGGTGATAGCAAAAAGGTAAAAATAACAAAACCAGGGGATCTATGGATTTTAGGTGGTCATCGAATCTACTGTGGTGATAGTTGTCTGGTTGAATCATTTAAAGCGGTATTAGACGATAAAATGGCAGATATTACCGTGTGTGACCCTCCGTATAACGTAGCATATGGTGACAGTCAGGAAAGAGAAGACAAAAAAATACTAAACGATGATCAAGGTGAAAAATACGAACTTTTTCTGTATGACATTTGTTCTCACGTTTTAGCGTACACCAAAGGTGCAATTTACATCTGTGCATCATCATCCGAGCTGGCAACGCTGCAAAAGGTATTTGAAGAAGCAGGTGGTCGTTGGTCGACATTTATAATTTGGGCAAAGAATCATTTTACGCTAGGAAGATCTGATTATCAAAGACAATACGAAACAATACTCTACGGTTGGAAAAATGGCAATAAGCGTGAGTGGCATGGAGGACGTAATCAAAGTGATCTCTGGTTTTACGATAAGCCAACGTACAACTCACTGCACCCAACGATGAAACCAGTGGAGTTAATGGAGAGAGCGATAGTAAACAGCAGTAGACCAGGGGACATAGTTCTTGATCCATTTAGCGGGTCTGGGAGTACGTTGATTGCATGTGAGAGGACAGGAAGAATCTGTAGAACGATAGAGCTAGATCCTACGTTTGTAGATGTGACCATAAAACGTTGGCAAGTATACACGGGAAGAGAAGCGATACTTTCCAATACTGGCAAAACCTTTGCCCAAATTCAAGAAGAAAAACGGTAAAAGAAGGGAGAAAAAAGTGGAAGGAGGAAAAATCACGCAGACGGAATGGGCAAGAGAACTAGGAGTTTCAAAGCAATACGTCTGTTACTTAGTAAAGAAAGGAATAGTTGAGCTGGAGGATGGTTTGATTGACCGAGAACAAGCAAATGAAGCGGTGGCAGCAATACGAGATCCAAGTCAACCACTGAGGAGAAAAAATCCAGAAGGTGAAGAAGTGGGAAATAATAAACTTTCCATGATGTTGCTAAAAACGCGGATAAAAAATGAGATGGAGCGGGGAAGACTGCTCGAGGCAAAAGCAAAAGCTGAGATTGGTGAACTTATCTCAGTAGAAGAAGTAAAGACTGAAGCATTTAATGTTGCAAGAGTTGTCCGTAATAATTTGCTTAACATTCCAGATAGGGTTTCAGCGTTACTAGCATCGATAAATGACACAGAGAAGATCCATGAGACACTGACTGAGGAAATCAGAACAGCTTTAGAAGAGCTGACACAAAGTGTATTTTAATGACTACATATAAATTACTGAAAAAGCGTCTTATCGCCTTGGTGAGCCTAATTCACATATTAGTTGCAATAATGATTTTAAGTAAAGCGTCAGCAGATACTTATTGTAGAGGGAAAATACCTTTTTCTCTTAGCTGTGTAAAAGTATAAAAATTGCAGCAGATGGCATTATGATATATAGCAGTAGCTTTTATACAGGGTTAAAGCCAGATCCACTGCTCAAAGTATCAGAGTGGGCAGATAGAAATCGTCAACTTTCAACGATAGCATCATCAGAGCCGGGGAAATGGAGAACAGAGAGAACGCCGTACCTTAAGGAAATAATGGATTCACTATCTTCGTCTTCACCGGCCGAAAAAGTGGTATTCATGAAAGGAGCGCAGATAGGCGGAACAGAAGCTGGAAATAACTGGATAGGATATATAATCGACCAAACACCAGGCCCTATGCTGGTAGTACAGCCAACAGTAGAAATGGGCAAGCGTTGGTCAAAGGGAAGATTTGCGCCGCTCATTGAAGATATGCCATGTTTAAGGAGTAAAATAAAAGACCCAAGGTCGAGAGATTCAGGCAACACTGTACAAAGTAAGGAATTTCCCGGAGGAACGGTAGTAGTAACAGGTGCCAACAGTCCAGTGGGTTTACGTTCAATGCCGGTAAGATATCTTTTTTTAGATGAAGTAGATGCATATCCAGGAGATTCAGGAGGAGAAGGAGATCCAGTTTTACTCAGCATAGCCCGAACTAATACATTTACGCGGAGAAAAATATTCTTAGTTTCAACACCAACGGTTCACGGAATAAGCAGAATAGAGAAGGAATTTGAGAGTTCAGACAAACGATACTTTTTTGTACCTTGTCCACATTGTGATCACTATCAGGTGCTGAAATGGTCACAGATAAAGTGGAAAGATAAAGATCCCTCAACAGCCCATTATGTGTGTATAGAATACAGCGGCAAAATAGAAAACCATCAAAAAACAGAGATGCTAGCTAGAGGTGAATGGAGAGCAACTAGGGAGGAGGGAAAAAAAGAGGCAAAAATAGGGTTTCATTTATCGAGCTTGTATAGCCCAGTTGGTTGGTATAGTTGGAAACAAGCAGTGGAAGATTATCTGCATGCAAAGGAAAATGAACAATTACTAAAAGTTTGGATAAATACAACACTCGGAGAAACCTGGGTAGATAAGGGAGAAGTACCAGACTGGAAGCAACTATTTGAGCGTCGAGAAAATTTTCCGATAGGCATGGTGCCAAAAGGTGGAAAAATAGTGTTAACGGCAGGGGTTGATGTACAAAAAGACCGCTTAGAAGCAGAAGTAGTAGCATGGGGTATGGGTCGTGAGAGTTGGTCAATAGACTATCAGGTATTAGAAGGTGATACTGGAAGTGGAGAAGTATGGGGGAAACTGTCAGAGCTCTTGAATCATCATTTTATCGGTGAAAATGGGCTTGAATACATGATAAGTATGATGGCGGTAGATGCTGGGTATGCAACACAGGAGGTATACAATTGGGTAAGAAGTCATCAAGGATCGGGAAGAGTAATGGCAGTGAAAGGGGTAAACAAAGCCCTAGTGCCGCTTAACAGCCCAAGTAGAGTAGATGTAACAGTTGGCGGACAAAAGCTAAAAAGAGGAATAAAGCTCTGGCCAGTTGGAGTATCGATATTAAAGTCAGAATTGTTTCAGTTGCTGAATGTTTTAACAGAAGGGGCGCCGGGATATTGTCATTTTCCCGAATATCCACCTGAATATTTTAAGCAGCTAACCGCAGAGCAACTAATTACCAAAGTAGTAAAAGGATATACCAAACAAGAGTGGCAAAAGATAAGAGACCGAAATGAAGTATTAGATTGCAGAGTTTACGCAAGAGCAGCGTCTATTGCCCTGGGGATTGATCGTTGGCCAGAGAGTAAGTGGGAGAGTTTAGTAGGTGAAAAAGCTAAAAAGTCAAAAAAAGTGAGAAGAAGTCAATGGTTGAGTGAGAAAAGTTGATGTACAACCAAGAATATTTAACTCAAGTAAAAGAAGCGATAAAGAAGCTACAGAGCGGGGAAAGAGTAGTATCGATTGCATATGGCGATCACGTGGTTAGGTACGGAGAAGTGCAGATAAATGACCTCTTGAGCTTAAGACAACGCATTAAAGCTGAGCTGAAAGTTGCAGGTGTGAAGAGAAAGATTGTTATTTCAACGAATAAAGGAATTGACAAGTGAAAATGTAATACTGTACGTTAGATAATTTATAAATATAGGGGTAACATGATAGGAAATGTAGAAAGATTGCAAAGAGAACTACTTGAAGAAATGGGGTCTATTTCTTTGGGGAGTAGTAATACAAGGGCATTAGAGATTGTCAATCAATTAGGAGAAGATCACATTAATGATACTATTATGACTCTTGATGGCAGGCAGTTTACAGCTTTAGATTGTGCAATTATGTTTGACAGTCAAGGTAATAATCCAAGAATAAATGAAAGGCCGAGAATAAATAACAATGCATTTAGAGAATTAGAAGGTGCTATTAGGAGTGCTGGAGGAAGAACATCAGAAGAATTGGGTAGAAGACAAGATATTCCTTATGATCGAGAAAGCTTTAATGAGCAAGTGAGTACGTTTTTAACAGACGTTACTATAGAGCATGTTATGGCAGGGAGACTACATCTAATGGTTTAAATTGAATGCGGAAAAAATTATCCTAACGGAAAAAAGCTGAGGAAATTGGTTAACCAATTGTTAAGTATTTAAAGGAGATCCGGGACGTAAAGAGGAGAGTTGTGATTTCGACGAACAAAGGGATTGTATAAAGAAATACTTATTGAAAAATTAAAAGAGATACTGTATAATTAGTGTAACATCTAGGTTTGGTTAAACATATGGTAAACTCAAGAGTTAATGTAACCTTCAATCCAAAAACTTCACAGCATCTTATTGAACTAGCTAAAGCAACTAAGCAGTCTGTTCAAAAATTAACAGAAAAGCTAATCAAAGAAGCAATTGAGCTTGAAGCAGAAGACATTGCGTTTTCCAAAATTGTTAGGGAGCTTGATGCTGACGATTCAGAAGAAGTAGAGGATAGTGAAGACATCTGGAAATAAGCGGTACACTATAAAATACCTTAAGCATGTTCTTAAAAGGAATTTGCCCTCCTTACCAGAAGCTATAAAGCCAAAAATTAAAGATGCAATAAGAGAGTATCTTGCAACTGATCCCATTGGTAATGGTGTATTGCTACGTAATAGATTAAAAGGACACAGAAGAATAAGAGTTGATGATTATCGTGTCGTCTATCGTGTAAATACTGCAGAACGTAAAGTAACTATTGTTTCAATAGGACACAGGGACAACATTTACAAGCAGGCAATATTAGATCTACTAAAACATTAAGAAAAGACATTTGTGCAGGAATCTCTTGCATAAATAGAAAATGTCAACAGCTTGTTTTCTCCAGCAGCTTGACGTAATTTTAAATAGCGCAACAATTTATTGCCCAATTAATAGTCTAAATGTTACTCAAATCATTCAAACAATTATTCCGCAAACCAAAAATCAAGAGCTCAGCCTGGGATGCGTCAGGCTCAGGAAGAAGATTATTGCACTTTCAACCAGAAGTAGGAAGTATAAATAGCTTACTTTCCCAGAGCCTTGAACACCTGCGTAGTCGGTCACGTGACATGGTAAGAAAGCACTCCTATGCGGCAAACATAATCGATACGATAGTGAGTAATTGCGTTGGAACGGGAATAAAACCGCAATCAAAAGCCAAGGATGGAGAATTTCGGAAAAAAGTGCAAGAATTATGGCTGAGATGGACAGATGAAGCAGACAGTAGTGGAGTAAGTGATTTTATGGGTTACAAGCTTTGGTTTGTAGGAGCATGATAGAAGGAGGAGAATGTTTTGTAAGACTTCGAACAAGAAAACGAGAAGATGGTCTTTGTGTGCCGTTGCAATTACAAGTACTTGAGTCAGAGCATTTAGACAATAAGAGCAATCAAACCCTTGCCAATGGTAATGTAATTAGAAACGGGATTGAATTTAACCGACTTGGGCAAAGAGAAGCGTATTACCTTTTTCGAGAACATCCGGGTGAAGGCTCGTTTGGAGAATCAGTTAGAGTGCCAGCAAACGATGTTTTACATATCTATAGACCACTAAGACCTGGGCAGATTCGAGGAGTACCATGGTTGTCCAGTGTACTGTTAAAGCTCTATGAACTTGATCAATACGATGATGCGGAATTAGTCAGAAAAAAGACTGCAGCAATGTTTGCGGGATTTATTACCAGACTTGATCCTGAAGCAAACATCATGGGAGAAGGAGAGAGTAATGAACATGGAGTAGCGCTGTCTGGCTTAGAACCTGGGACTATGCAATTACTTGATCCCGGAGAAGATATTAAGTTCTCGGAACCATCAGACGTTGGGGGAAGTTATGAAGCATTCATGAAACAGCAGCTTAGGGCAATAGCAGTAGGCACAGGGATAACTTACGAGCAGCTAACAGGAGATCTAAGTGGTGTCAATTATTCATCAATAAGAGCTGGGTTAATAGAGTTTCGTAGGAAGTGCGCGATGTTACAGCATAACGTGGTAGTATTTCAGCTTTGCCGGCCAGTATGGAATAGGTGGCTAGAATTAGCACTACTCTCTGGAGAACTGGACATAGGTGAAAATTGGGCAAAAGAAACAGCAAAAGAGGTAAAATGGATACCGCAAGGGTGTGCTTACGTAGATCCACTAAAAGACCAGCAAGCACAGCAAATGGCAGTAAGAAATGGATTTAAGAGTCGATCGGAAGTGGTTTCAGAACTAGGTTATGATGTAGAAGAAATAGACCAAGAAATTGCTGAGGATCAAAGACGTGCGAGTGAACTGGGCTTAAGTTTTGATTCTGATGTGAATTCTAATGCTGAAATGATATAAAATTCTATTTCTATGACAAATGGGTTTTTATTGCCCCAGACACAAATAAAAAATTTTAAAAACATATGACGACACAAATAAATTGGATGAATAAGCCGATGATGATAGAGCAAAGGAGTTTTGAATTATTGTCATTACATGCTGGAAAACACCCTACGTTTAAAAACATAAAACACACTGCAGAAAACAACGTAGAAAAAATAGCAATAATACCAATACATGGAATTTTGACCAAGAAACCAGGAGCTTTTGATGACATGTTGGGAATGACATCATATGAGAAGATACGTGAAGAGATAGAAAAAGCTTTAATAGATGAAGAAGTAGAAACAATAATTTTGGACATAGACAGCCCTGGAGGGGAAGTAAACGGTTTATTCGACCTTTCTGATTTTATTTACGAAGCAAGGGGATTAAAAAAGATCGTAGCAATAGCAAATGATGATGCGTATTCTGCGGCGTATGCAATAGCGTCAAGTGCTGAAAAAGTATTGGTAACGAGGACTTCAGGAGTTGGAAGCATAGGAGTAATAGCAAGTCATATAGATCAAAGTGGGTTTGATGAAAAACAGGGGATAAAATATACCACAGTATTTGCAGGAAAGAGAAAAAACGATTTAAATCCGCATGAGCCGATAACATCAGAAAGTGTGGAAAGCTTACAAGATGAAGTAGACCGCCTATATGAGATGTTTGTCGAGCTTGTAGCAAGAAATAGGAATCTTTCCACGGAAAAAATCAAATCAACGGAAGCAGAGCTATATTTTGGTGAGAAAGCAATAGAGATTGGACTTGCTGATGAAGTGATAACATATTCTGAATTTATAGATAGGAGAAACAATATGAGTAAAGCTGAATTTAACTATAAGGGCCACACCATCGATGCTGATGAGTTAATGGAAGAATCAAAACGAATAGGTTATGAGAGGTGCCGCAAGGAAGTATGAGAGGTAATAAGATTGTGTAATTTGTCAAAGATGCCAGAGAAGATAGGAGAATTTATTGAGCAGGATGTAAACGCAAAACAAGCCCAAGAGATATTAATGTCGATACTGGCGGAGAGAACGAAGAAGACAGAGATACTGAGCACAATACCACAAAGTTCATCAGAAGATTTAATGATGCAGGTAGCAAGAACTCGAGCGCAATCTGGCATTTGAGAAATTTAGGTACCAGCAATTACAAATGCCGCGGTAAACAAGTCCGCCAGAATAGACAATTATAAAGTTTTCACCGCGACGTATAGCAACTTTAAACACCGCGGTAAACAAATCTTGTAACCGCCGTATATAACACTAACAAAAGCGGCGGTAAAACAATTAAGGAGATGGTATGAATAGTTATTGCTTGGTTGGAAGCATGAGAAGATAATACCTTCTCAGAGTGGATAGGTGGCAGATTGAAAATGTTTGTGAGGCCCTTTCTGCTTTTTGCAGTATAGGAAAAAGACCTCGTGAAGGAGATTAATCGCCCCTGCCACCGAAAACCATCGTGCGGCCTATAAAATTTAGTGACCGCGTATAGGAGAATGGACCAACCGGTAATATTCTACTCTGATATGTTGGAGTATTCAATAAGGGAGAAGATTTATGCGTTACATAGGTGTTGATTTACATACTAATAGTTTCACTGCTTGCTACTTAGAACAGGAAAAACCAGAGTATATTAAAACGTTTCGCTTACAGGATTTAGGTAATTTTATCAAAAATCTTCAAGAAACAGATGAAGTAGCCTTAGAGGCAACGGGAAATAGCTGTTTCTTTTATGATGAAGTGTCACCTTACGTTAAGCGCGTTGTTGTGGTTGCTCCCTTGCAATTTGAAGTTATTCGTCGTTCTGTGAACAAAACAGATAAACATGATGCAAGAGCTATTGCTTTTTTTCTCAGCAAAGATATGTTGCCTGAAGCAAAATGCAAGAGCAAACAATGCCAACAGTTAGCTTCTCTTCTTAAAACAAGAGATCAGTTAGTAAAATCACGGGTATCTTTAATCAATAAAATACATGGACTTTTCAATTACCACGGAATAAAGATTAAAAAGGAAGTACTGACAATCAAAGCGGGATTTGAATGCTCTCTTGGTAAACATGATTGGAGTCACTTGGAAAAGGTTGAGATTGAAGTGATTAGCAGTAATCTGGAAGTCATTCGAGAAAGTCTCAAAAAACTTGAAAAGGAAATTATAGCTTTTGCTCAGCAGCTTCCTGGATTTAATAATCTCATCAGCATTAAAGGTATTGGTGCGATTTCTGCAGCAGTTTTTGTTGCAACAATTGGTGATATTAATGATTTTAGTAATCCTGAAAAACTTACAGCTTATTTTGGAGTTGTACCGCGAGTTTCTCAATCCAATCAACAATGCACAATTGGAAGAATTACTAAACGTGGATCAAAAATTGGGCGTACTTCTTTAGTACAGTGTACTTGGATTGCTATACGTTATAGTCCTTATCTGAAAAGTTTTTACGAGCGTGTGAAAAAAAGCGTGGTTCTGCTAAGGCTATTATTGCTACTGCTAGGAAGTTTCTCACAACTATTTTCTATACTCTTAAAAACAACTGGATTTTCAAAGATTTTACAAAATATGAAATTTCTTATTGACAACAATCATAGGAGAAACATTTATGAGTTGTATAACCGAACAAAATAACCTTGGTGACCTATTAAAGTATGAGGCATCAAATCTATACTCAAGAGACCAAATAACAGTAACAAAGGGGCAAAACCTAAGCTTGGGTACTGTAGTTGGCTGTAATATTGAAGATAATGTAATTAAGATTATCAATCCAACTGCAACAGATGGTACGCAAACAGCTATAGGAGTGATAGCAAGTGATGTAAACGTGAAAGAAAATACCAAAGCAGTAATCATTACACGTATAGCAATGCTAGCAGATCATGCAGTTGTGTGGCCAGCAAATATAACAGAAGAGCAGAAAGCTGCAGCAATAAAGCAACTTGAAGCACGAGGCATCATTATCCGCAAAGGGGTTTAGAAGCCCAGCAAACATCTTAATCATTCGCAAAGGGCTTAAAAGCCAACAAACATCTACAGCATTAGAGGGGAAAAAACATGCAAAATCCATTTACAAATTCAGCATTTAGTATGACGGAATTAACTAAAGCAATAAACATATTGCCGATAAATTATGGTCGAACAGAAAGCTTAAATTTATTTCCAAGTAGATCGGTAAGATTCCGACATATTACGATAGAAGAGCAAAACGGTGTTTTGAGCCTATTACCAACGCAAGTTCCCGGAGCACCAGCAACAGTGGGAAAACGTGGAAAACGAAAAATAAGAACGTTTACGATACCACATATTCCCCATGATGACGTAGTGTTACCTGAGGAAGTGCAAGGGATAAGGGCATTTGGGTCAGAGAATGAACTGAAAGCGTTGGCTAACGTGGTAACAGATCATCTGGAATTGATGAGGAACAAGCACGCGATAACGTTAGAACATTTGCGAATGGGGGCGTTGAAAGGGATTATTCTGGACGCTGATGGCAGTGAATTGTTAAATCTTTACAACGAATTTGAAATTACGCCAAAAGTAGTAAATTTTGCACTGGGAATAGCAACAACAGATGTAAAGCGTAAGTGTATGGAAGTACTCCGGCATATAGAAGATAATCTAAGTGGTGAATATATGACAGGAGTACATGCTTTGGTAAGCCCTGAATTTTTTGATGCATTAACTTCGCATAGTAAAGTAAAAGAAGCATATGAAAGATGGCAAGAAGGAGCAGCGCTTCGGAATGATATGAGATCAGGATTTACGTTTTGTGGAATAACATTTGAGGAATACAGAGGACAAGCAACTGATCCTGAAGGAACCGTGAGAAGATTTATTGAGAAAGATACAGGTCACTGTTTTCCACTTGGTACAGCAAGCACATTTACTACTTACTTTGCGCCAGCGGACTTTAATGAAACGGTAAATACACTAGGACAACCGCTCTATGCAAAACAAGAGCCAAGAAGATTTGATAGAGGGACTGACCTTCATACCCAATCAAACCCTCTACCAATGTGCCATCGCCCAGGTATACTTGTAAAACTTGCTGCATAACAGGTGAGGTAAAGCTAAGTGCAGATTGTTTTTAATACCCCGAACAGGAGGCATTATATCAACTAAAGAATAAAAAGCAACTAAAAAATTATGTTTAGAGATATTAAAAGATTATTTGCAGATTGTTTTGCACATCTAGGGCAGCAAGCGTTGTATGAATCAAAGGATAAGTCATATATGGTGCAAATATTAAAACAACAGCCAGATAAATTATACGAGATTGGTGAAGGACAATTTGTAGGGGAGATATTGATTTTGGAGGTGAGTATATTCGATGTATTGCAGCCAGTAGTAGATACCGTCTTGCAAGTCAACAAAAAAATTACAAAAATTGTTCAAGCTGTATCATAAAATTAAAAAATACTTCCAATTCACATTTTGTGTAACGGTACACAGATTATAGTTAGTGAATATGTTGATAAGTAAATTTCCGCTTTTTTGTACGTATAAAATTAATTTACTTATCAACATATTCACTAACCAGTTACAAAATTTGTGTAAGATGCTATTTTACATAATTGGAGCGTTTTTTGATTTTAAAGCACTAAACTTTCAGCCAAACTCCTAGCTCTGTAGTTTTTGATATGATCTGGATCAAAAGCCTTCTTTGACCTTAAAACACCAAAAACAATATGGAGTAACTTACGCATTGCAGCTCCCACAATGGCCATGTTATGCTTGCCTTTCTCTTTTAACCTTTTGCAAAAAGTCATAATAGTAGGATTATGATTCTTAGCTACTATGGCAAGAAAGTACATTGCCTTACATAATGTTCGTGAACCGGATTTACTTAATCTGGGCTTGGCATGTACAGACGTACCTGACGTTATATTTCGTGGTATAGCTCCAGCATATGCTGCCAATTGCCTGGCATCCTTGAAAGCTTTTATGTTAGGAACTTCAGCCAAAATAGCTACTGCTGATTCTTCTCCTATTCCTGGAATGGTCAATAGAAGTTGAAAATTTTCCAACAATTCTTTGTGTTTATTTAATAGTTCACGTAAGGAGTTTTTTATTCTTTCTATTTTTTGTTTTATGTTCATTGCAAGGTCTTCCCAAGCATTTGCAACTTCTTTAGGCAGTCTCTCTTTTTTTTCTAAGTGGTTATTTACTAATGTCAATTCATCTTTTAACGCAGCCGAGCAACGATAAAGATGCTTTAATTTCTTTAACTCAGGAGAAGGTGGTGCCCAACGAATAGGTTCCTGTCTTTGGCAATAATCGGCAATTATCTCTGCATCAGTCTGATCATTCTTTTGTCGTATAAGCTTACTTTTTGCATAAAATCTTATACAAGCTGGATTAACAACACTCACAAAATGTCCAGTATTGTGTAGAAATTCAGCTAAGGCTTCACTATAACAACCAGTAGCTTCCATGCAGGCTTTTACTTGTTCTACATTATGCTTTTGTAGAAAGCTCAGTAAACCTTGAAACCCATGATCATTATTCTTGAAACTCCTTTTCCTGGTTTCACGTTTTCCTTTGTTGCTTATGAATGAAAGAGAAACATCAAAGCGATCTTTTGATATGTCTATACCCAAAAAGTTGTTGATCATATATAACTCCATACGTTACTATTAAAATGAAAAGTAAGGCTAACCTTGTGGATACAGAATTATAACCATTTAGGTCTTTCTACGATACCGTTCAGCCTATACTTTTGAGAAGGGAACTCTTGTCTACCACACAGATTTTATATCTAAGGAGATATTCAAAGTTCTTCCCTTCTCCACCTAATGCTTAAGCTTAAAACATCAGATGCTTTTGACAAGATACAAGGAGATATCTTTATTATTGATAAGCGTAAGTACAAAGTATATTCACCACCACTTAGGGACAATTCGGGAATGCTATGGAAAATTCAAGCGTCAGGGGTGTAGATGCGTATTAACATCGAAGTCACCGGTAGTATTATACAAAGTATAGATGCTGAAAGGAAAAAAGTGGAAAAAGCAACGGTGAGGGCACTAAACAAAACAGCACTATGGGTAAGGTCACAAACTGTCAAACAAGTTAGCGAAGAAAAACAAATACCAAAAAAAGCAATGAGAAAAAAGTTAAGTGTGGATAAAGCAAATAGAAAGCGCTTATGGTCAGTAGTAAAGCTCAGTTCGCAGTGGATAGGAGTAGCAAAACTTGGGAGTATAAAACAGACAAAGATAGGAGCAAAAGTAGGAAGCCGTACGTATGAAGGAGCATTTATAGCAACAATGAAAAATGGTCATATAGGAATCTTCAGACGAAGGTATACCACGTCTTTGCCAATAGATGAAATTAAAATAAATACCCATGCTCGGGAAACAATGAAAGAGTTAGTCTCTAATGAAGTAGAGAGAGTATTTGAGAAGTATTTTGACCATGAACTTAATTTTATTTAAGAGCGTATGTTTTGGAGAGATCTACATCAGAAGATTTGTAAAACGCTAAAAGAAGAAATCCCAGCAATACAAACGTGCGAAGTGTATCCAGCAGTACGTAGGGAAATAATAGCGCCAGCAGCATTTGTAGAGCTTGCAAGTTTAGAACCAGGGAAAGATCCGGGGACTGAGGAATTAGCGTTGAGGGCAAGATTTGAGGTAAGAGTGGTAGTTGATGGAACAGTTGAGGATTCTCAGGTAGTGGTAAGGTCACTGGCAGCGGAAATTGCAAGGGTAGTGAATAAGAATACTTGGGACGTGGAAAATGTTTCAGCAGGTGAATTTATATCAGCAGGAGGGGATGATTTTAAACCAGAGTTGGATGCATATTTGGTGTGGTTGGTCGAATGGGTTCACGAGCTACATACAGGTCAATCAATGTGGTTAGAAACTGGTATCATACCACATACAATAAGTGTTGGCGAAAATGTTAGAGCATAATTTTGCAATTTCAGAGCTGAATAGGAAGTTAGCGAACATTATTCGTATAGGTCTAGTTAAAGAAGTAGATTATGAAAAAGCAAGAGTGCGGGTAAAAATAGGGGAATTTTTAACGGATTGGCTTCCGTGGGTAACGGCAAGAGCAGGAGAAGATAGAAGTTGGTTTGCGCGAATATTGATGAGCAAGTAATAGTATTATCGCCATATGGAGAGTTGTCATTAGGGGTAGTATTACCAGCAATATATCAGGAGAAATATCCCCCTCCGGAGAATAAAAAGGAAATAAATAGTGTAAAATTTCAAGATGGGACAAAGTTATCATATGAGCAAGAAAAGCACCATCTTAAGATAGATGTAGTGGATAAAATAACGTTGAAAGTAGGAGAATCAAGTATGAAGATTACCAAGAGAGGCATAAAACTCAAAGCAAAGAGAATCGACCTTAATTAAGTATGGCTAAAGCTGTGGTTTGTATAGGGGATTATTGCAGTGGAATACCAGCACATGTTTGTATGAGTGGAAGCAGCGATGTTTTTGTAAACGGTAGATCTGTGTGTCGAAAAGGAGATATCTTAACTCTAGGGGAGAAACTAACTCAGGGATCAAATAGCGTATTTGTTAATGATATTGGCATAACAAGAACAGGTGACTTGGTATCGTGTGGTTTTCATGTGATGGGTGATAGCAAAAATGTATTTGCAGAATGAGAGGCATGAATGCTAGCACGGGAAAGGAATTGGAAGGATTAAACCATCTAAAGCAATCGATAGTTGACATACTGACCACGCCGATAGGATCACGTGTTATGCGAAGGGATTATGGGTCAAGACTACTTGAATTAGTAGATAAGCCAATTAATAGGGATTTAACTTTGGAAATCTATGCAGCAGTAGCAGAAGCTCTACAAAAGTTGGAGCAAAGATTTAAGTTAGAAAAAGTAAAAATTACAGAAGTGAAAGAAGGAAAGGTCAATATTTCATTAGATGGTATTTATCTACCAAATGGGAAAAATATTCATTTTGATGGGATTATGGTATAGAGATGGAGCAGCCAAATATTATCGAACCACTGAACTTTGAAGAGATTTTTTCCCGGATGAAAGAAGAATTAGTAAGTCGTGATGAAAGTTTTACGGCATTAGTAGAAAGTGACCCAGCAATAAAGATTTTAGAGGTAGCAGCATGGCGAGAACTTTTGCTGAGAGAAAGAATAAACGAAGCGGCAAGGAGCAACTTACTGAAGTTTGCAAGGGGGGAAGAACTTGATAATTTAGCTGAGTTTTATGGAGCAGAGAGGCAAGATGGAGAAGAAGATGAACGATTTAGAAAAAGAATCAAGGCAAAAATAAAAGGCTGGTCAACTGGAGGAAGTAAAGAACATTATCGATATCATGCACTCTCAGCAGATAGAAGAGTAAAGGATGCGCTGGTTGAATCAAAAGTGCCAGGGAGTGTAGAGATCTCGATTTTATCCACGGAGTTATCCACAAATGGCATAGCATCTGAAGAACTACTTGATATTGTAAGAAAGCGAGTCACCAGGGATGATATAAGGGTATTGACAGATACGATAACAGTAGTTGGTTGCAATATTATTGAAATAGATATCCACAGCAAAATTAGCATTAAAAGACCGGATATTATTGAAACGGTGAAGAAGAAATTTATCGAAAAATTTGAAGCAACGAAAAGATTGGGATGGAAGGTGACAAAATCATGGATCATAGCAAATCTATTTGTAGAAGGGGTAGAAAACGTGGAATTAATAGAGCCAAGAAAAGATGTTGTGGTACTGGGGAATGAGTGCGTTTGTTTAGGCAAGCTAGAAATCGAATTAATGGGCAAAAGCTAATGTTACTTCCACCTAATAGCACAAAAGAAGAAAGAGCCATAGTAGAGGCTATCGATTACAAAGTTGATCCAAGCAGGATAAAAGGATTTAAGTTTAATTCTAAAGATGAAATACTACCGTGGATAATAGAAGAATATGGATTGGGGGAAATTCTGCGTTGGGTAAAAGACAAAGGAAAGGCGATAAGAGAAGGAATAAAATTTCAAAGACTGCGTGGTACACCTGCCTCACTGAAAATAGCATTAAAGTGGGCAAATATAGAAGATATTACGATCATTGAAGAGCCACCCGGTAAACACTTTTTTGAGTTGCAGGTAGGGATAAGAGATGTTCCGAACGACTTCTTCGTGGATGCAGTAGTAGAACTAGCAAAACTATCATTGCCAGCAAGATCGAGGCTAATGAGGCTTTTCAATGACCACTATAATATTGGAAGATTTATTTTAGATGAAAGCTTTTTTGGCAGCTTATTATCAGACTACTCTGGTACAAAGATCGAAAAAGATGGACCAGTGTTATCATTTGGGAGAGTAAATTTTTTCAGGTCTAGTGGTCCAGTTGTTAGGATTATAGAGAACTATCTACGCAATCATTATGAACAAGCTTTGAGCAATGATATATATCGCCTAGATGTAGCAATACTTGGAGAAACCGAGCCTCATACTAAGAACTATAACGGTATTTATGAAAGGAATCATGTGTGGTATAACTTCAAAGCGCTATATCCGCTACCACAGAGCTTATTACCGGCAATTAAGTTTGCTAAGGCACAAATAGTATTATCAGATAGCTGGAACTTAGGGGAAATAAACGCATGTTTTCCGGTTACTAGTATAGAAGAGGAAGGGGATAAATTTTTGTTGGGAAGTAGCAAACTATCTGAACAACTGTGGAATTTAAAATATAAACCAGTTTTAGAAAGGTTTAGCGTTACTCACCACTACAAGGTAGAAGATTTTACCAACCAGAAAGTTATAAGATTTGGTTTAGCAGAACACAATGTTCATTTTGAAAGCGATTTAGATTCAGAGCAAAAGGATTCAATACATGAGTTAGAAAGGTACATTTTAGTGTTTTACCCAGGTGTACTAACATGGCACGAACATCGACATTTGAACAGAAGTTGGGAAGAAAAACAGGTCGTATGTTTAATGAGTTAAATACATATACTTATATCTTCATACACTACATTAATATTCGGTAAAAATGTGTGTTTTTTGAAAAAAAGAAGTTGCTTTTCCATGCCAAAACAGCTATAAATTAGGTAGGTGTAGGTAAACAAAAAAGATTTACCAAACGCTAGAAGTTAGGAAGTTTTATAGTGAGGTACATCATGTGGATTAGTCAAGAAGAAAGGGATGATTTTAATGAATTATTTCAAGAGTTGCTTGCAGGCAAATTGTCTAAAAAGCATATAAATAGAAAAAATGAAAACGGTGAAACAATGTTGCACCGAGCAGCAAAAATGTCGACGAGAAAAAAAGTAAACTGGCTGATATGGGAAGGAGCAGATGTAGATGCAAGAGATAACGAAGGTTATACACCACTGCACTCAGCAGCGCTTGGAATGCGTCTGGAAAACGTAAAAGAATTAATAGAAGCCAGAGCAGATATAAACGCAACCGAAGAAGATGGAAATACGGCACTACATCTAGCGTGTATGGTAGGTGGAAAAAAGATAGTAGAAGAGTTAATAAAAGCAGGGGCAGAAATAAACCTGGTAAGTATATCAGGATTTAGCCCAATGTATTACGCAAGTGATGAAGAGACAAGGGAGGTATTAAAGAAAAAAGGAGGAAAAATAGTGAACAAACAGAGGGAGTTAATGGAAAAAATAAGTAAGGTATCGGAAAAGCAGGTGGTAAATGGTGGAAAGAAGCTAAATGATGTGGAGGAAAGGGCTGTAGATGTTTGCAGACTTTTTGTGAGGAAATAAGAGGCTAAATATATGGAAAAAATAGAAGAGAAAAGCTGGCAACAGCAGGAGAGGAATTGCTATTATTTAACAGATTAAATATATAGATTTATATCTTAATATAATATGCTGAAAAAATGTGTATATTTTGTAAAAAAAACTTGCTTTTTATGCCAAAACAGCCCTAAGTGAAAAAGTAGCTGGTAAACAAACAAAGTTTGCTAAGCGCTAAAGTGAGCCAAATTGGAGCCACTTTATATTGCATTAATAGCTGAGGAACTTATGGTAAAATTTAGTAAGAAAGAAAGAGAAGAATTTAATAAGTCGTGGAAAGAAGTATTAGATAACTCAATAGAAAATATTAACAAAAAAGACACAAAAGGAAGGACGATACTACATTACGCGGTGGGAATGCCAGATCCGAAAAAAGTGAAATTATTAATCAAAAAGGGAGCAGATGTAGATGCAGCAGATGCCGGGAAATATAGACCACTACACCTAGCAGTGATGGGGCAACGTCTAGAAAATACAAAAGAGCTGATAAAGGCAGGAGTCGATGTAAACGCAGTGGAACGAAGTAGCAAATTTGCCGCGTTACACCTTGCGTGCATGGTAGCAGAGATAAAAATAGTAGAAGAGCTAGTAAAAGCGGGAGGGAATGTGGAACAAAAAGATAAATTTGGCAAGACCCCAATGGATTATGTGAGAAATAATAAAGAGATAAAAGAAGTGTTAGAGAACGTAAAAATGGCAAATAAACAGAGGGAATTTATAGAAAGAATAAGAGTTGTATCGGAAAGTACAGCAGCAGGTGTGATAGTAGCAAAAGAAGAGGTGAAAGAGCTAGAAACTATGGATGAAAAAGTGCTATGAGCCGCAACTTTTTTTTAAATTCAGAAGCTAGGATGGAAGGAATAGAAAAGAAAGTATTGAATTTAGAGAAAAAAGCGTTGGAAGAGCTGAGAAAAATATGGAGGAAGGTCTTTGTGGAAGAAGCGCCTAGAAACTCAAAGAAATATTTGATACCAAGATTGGCGTATAGGTTGCAGGAGAAAGCGTATGGAGAAATATCAAGAAAAGGAGCAAAAAGACTAAAATACCTGGCAGATCGGCTAGAACAGGGAAAAAGGATAAGTAGCGATAAACTGCCAGCAGTAGGAACGGAGTGGATATTAGAAAGAGGTGAAGAAACGCATGCAGTGATGGTAACAGATAAGGGTTTAATCTACAGAGAAGAATTTTTTACGTCATTATCAGCGGTAGCCGGAAAAATAATGGGAATGAGCTACAACGGTCCTTTATTATTTGGGATGCGTGATAAAAAGGTAAGTTGAGAATGCTAAAAGAGGTAAGGTGTGCGATATATACGAGAAAATCAAATGAAGACGGGCTAGAGCAGAAGTTTAATAGTCTTGATGCACAGCGAGTAGCATGTAAAAAATATATAAAAAGCCGAGAAGGGTGGGTAGCATTAGCCAAAAGGTATGATGATGGAGGCTATTCAGGAAGTAATTTAAATAGACCAGCGATAAAGGAATTATTTGAAGATGTAAAAGCCGGAGAGGTAGACTGCGTGGTAGTATACACGTTGGACAGGTTATCAAGGGAAACGAAGGATTGCATAGAAGTAACGTCATTTTTTAGAAGGCACCGGATAAGTTTTGTAGCAGTGACGCAAATATTTGATAACAACACACCAATGGGAAAATTTGTACAAACAGTGTTATCAGGAGCGGCACAGCTAGAAAGAGAAATGATAGTAGAGAGAGTAAAAAATAAAATAGCAACATCGAAAGAGGAAGGATTATGGATGGGAGGGAATGTGCCACTAGGGTATGATGTAAAAGAGAAGGAATTAATAATAAATGAAAAAGAAGCAAAAGTAATAAAGCATATATTTGAGAGATATATGGAGCTGAGATCAATGGCAGAATTGGCAAGAGAGTTAAACAGAGAAGGATATCGAACGAAAGCAAAATCAGATATCTTTAAAAAGGCCACAGTGAGGAGAATAATAACAAATCCGATATATATGGGAAAAATACGGCATTATGAGAAGCAGTATAAAGGAAAGCATGAGGCAATAATAGAAGAAGAAAAATGGCAAAAGGCACAGGAATTAATAAAGAATCAGCCATATCGAGGCAAAAAATATGAAGAGGCGCTACTAAAGGGGATGATAAGATGCAGATGCTGCAAAGTAAACATGACGCTGACATACTCAAAAAAAGAAAATAAAAGGTATCGATATTATATATGCAATAACCATTTAAGAGGAAAAGGTTGCAAGTCGATGAACCGAACAGTAGTAGCCGGAGAAGTGGAAAAAGAAGTAATGAAGAGAGCGGAATGCTTATATGAGAATTGGGAAAAAGGGGCAAAAAAAGAAAAATGGGAAAATTTAAGTTTTGGAAAACAGAAAGAAGCAGTGAAGAAATTAATAAAAACAGTGTGGGTAAGAGAAGATGGAATAGAGGTGTGTTCTGAGTCAGAGGAAAAATTTATACCAATGAATTTAAAGAAGAAAGGAAACAAATGCACAGTAGTGGAACCAGAAGGAAAAACAAACAATGCGCTACTGAAAGCAGTGGTAAGAGCCCATCTTTGGAAACGTCAACTAGAGGAAGGAAAATATAGAAGTGTGAAAGAGCTGAGCATTAAAATTAATATAGGTACAAGACGTATACAACAAATTTTAAGATTAAATTATTTAGCACCAAAGATCAAAGAAGACATAGTAAATGGGAGACAACCGAGTAATTTGCGGTTAGTTGATTTAAGGGAAATACCGATGCTATGGAGTGAGCAAATGGAAAAATTTTACAAATTAGCGTCTTAAAAATCACACAATTAATACGTTATTAACGCAACTAACTTATAAAACAAACATTATACGAAGGGAAATACTATGCCAGTAAAGAAAAAAGAGCGTACTGATAAATTATGTGGATTAACAGAAAAAGAGAAAGGTAAGTTTGATACTCTGAAGCAAGAAATAGAAAATCTAGGGAAAAAAAAAGTCCTTTATGTTCTGGAGAAGGACGAAAAATGAGAATAGCATTGCTGAAAAATTTAATGATGATACATTACAGAAAATTTTAACAACAAAAATACCTTATAGTGAAGAAGGGAGGAAAGGAGTATTTACGCTACCGTGTTATGCTATATCTCTTAAGAATAATCAAGCTTTTGAGACGTTTTTACAAGAAGCAGCAAAACGAAAATTTTTAAAAGATCTTCTGAATGACGAATTAAACGGAGAAATTCTGGGTGTTCAAAAAACAACCTACACGGTACTAGCATACTGTATTTCAGAGAAAAATAGCAAAGCTGTTAGGGCAGTTTTAGAAGTTTCTAAAGAAAACGGTATTTTGAAAGAAATCCTCGACCAGAAAATGATAAAAGAAAAAGCAAATAGCCAGAAGATAAGCTATACACTAATTGATTATGCTAATAAACAAAATTGTAAAGAAATTGTAGCAACTCTCAAGGAATTTAAAGAAAGTCTTAATATAGAAGTTAAACCTGTAAGTGGTAATGCTGAAACTAGCTGTGAAGATATCAATAAAGACTGTGAAGATCTTGAAATACATGAACCTATGCTTGCAAGCAGTGAAGAAGCTAAAAATATTTTAACAAAAGATGATATAGATCAGACACAAAGTTCCAGTATTTCTACAACCACTTTTACTGAAGTTGTGAAAAGAGATCAAACGCAATCGTGCTCTCATAGCAAATCTAGAAGTGCTGAGAACGGAAAATCATTAACAGAAATAAAGCATAAAAGAAAATTAATCAAAACTGATACAGAATCAAGAGAGAAGTTGACAGATAATTTAACATGGGAAAGTAAAGCTACAGCTCAATTGCGTGGAGATATTAATAAAGATAGCGAGCTAATATTTGAAACCAGTGAGAAAGCTCAAAATGCTTTAACAGAAGAAGAGCCTGATATCCCATCTCCAACTGAACTATATTTTGATAGTAAAGGAAATTCTGTAGACGAAAAATCATCAAAAAAGGCAATTCAACCAATTGTAGCTGGTGTTGTTGGTGCAGTGTTATTGGCAAGCGGTGTTGCATTGTATATCATGAAAATGCCTGTAATAGCAGCGGTTGTGGGAATAGCTGGATTGGTGTGTCTGAGCTTTGCGTTGTATAATGTGCTAAAGCCCAGCACAAAGCTAGAAAAAGTGGAAAGTGTGGAGCAGCCTATTCAGTCTTCTTTGAATCTAGCATAAAAGGCTATGCTCAAAAAATCATAAACAACAA
Source organism: Wolbachia endosymbiont of Aedes aegypti (assembly GCF_021496215.1). Taxonomy (NCBI): domain Bacteria; kingdom Pseudomonadati; phylum Pseudomonadota; class Alphaproteobacteria; order Rickettsiales; family Anaplasmataceae; genus Wolbachia; species Wolbachia endosymbiont of Aedes aegypti. The sequence goes on from NZ_CP090902.1 coordinate 270,245, forward strand.
GATAACTTCTTTAGAAGATTTCTTAAACTATTAACTAAGAATTACCTCCGTTAGTCCTGCTGCTATTTTTAACAATAACTTGACGTGTATAACCTATAGAAACATCCTCCCTTTTTTGCTTATATCAATTCATACAGTCCTTTTTCTTGGTATAGAGAGTTGAGATACCGATACATCTGTCACTTTTGTATTTATACTGCTTAACATATTTACAACTTCCGTACTTCCTCCTTCTCTAGCGAGATCTAAAGGCGTTTCACGTCCATTGTTTTTAGTATGAATGCTAGCTCCTTTGTCAATTAAAAACTTTACAGTTTCCAAATTACCATTAAAGGCAGCATAGTGTAGGAGTGTCCAACCCTCTTTATCAATATCATTAACCTTTCCTCCTCCTTTATTTAGAAGAAGTTCCATAATGCCTTTATATCCATCATCTTTACCATAATGAATTAAATCTATAGGCTTTTGACCATAAGCGTTTTCAGCACGAACATTAGCCCCATTAGCAACCAAAAGTTTTGCTATTTCCAACTCACCACCAAAGGCAGCATAGTGTAGAGGTGTCCAACCGCTGTTATTGGTATCGTTAACGCTTATCCCTTCATTTAAGAAAAACTCTACGATATTTTTGTTCCCTTTCTTAACAGCAATGTGCATAGTTTTTTTACTACTAATTTCTCTAGCATGAATATCAGCCCCATTTCTAATAAGCTCTTTAACCTTATCAAGGTTATTTTGTTCTACAGCATAAAATAGCTTGCTATTTAAATCTTTCTCTGCTGCAGTAGGTTTAGATGTGTGCATAAAACCTCCTAAAAATATTATTATTAAAATAAAAAAAATAAAGTAAAACCTTTTTGAAGCAGTAAAAACCATACCAACGTTTTTGTCTACAAAGCTTAGTACTATCGAATTTGTGCTCCATTTTTTCTTGTATATCGTACTTGATCTGCCCATTTACCATTTTGTAATTTTTCTTCCTGGACAATTCTTGAAGATGAAGCAGGCTTTTCGAAGTACCCACGTTCAATAGCATCATAAACTGAGTGATAACCAAGTGAGCAATTTTTTCCTATTTCTTCTCCACAATCTTTTAATTTTTTCAACATCCCTTGATCTCTTGCTTCTACCCTAATCCTGTTTTCATTTTGCTTATCAGAATACAATCTAACTTCTAATTCTCCAAAAGAGGTACAGAAAATCAATGCTATATTACTATTGGCTGTAAGGTCTGTGTAATGCCTTTTACCATTTTGCGTTATAATTTCCACCTCACTTTCACCAATCTTTACTATATTTCTTTCATATCCTGCATTTTCATAATTTAACCATAAACTTCTCGCTCCATCGGTGATCTTTGCAATATCTATTTTGCTCTCCTCCGAATATTCTAAGTAAAGAGTAGTATTACCTATTGCTATATCATTCAATTTACTAGTGGTTGCACTTTTCGCAACTTTAATAAACCTATGGGCATCATTAATGTAACCTTCAAAAGCTTTTATCATATTGGCTTTGTGATCTTTGCATTCTAATCCCAGTTCATCAATTACATCAATGCTCTCTGGGCTACCAAACACTGCTCCTTTTGATACCAATTGACATATTATACCACTAGCAACTTTAGGACACTTTTCTAATTCACTAATTCTTTTTATCACATAATCTGTGAAACTATAACCTTCAAAGGGTGAAGGAACGGTGAAACGATAATTAAGTCGCACTCCAGACTTGATAGCTATCTTCACGAATTTTTCCAATTGATTTATGTCTTGAATTTCAGATAAAATACCTAAGGATCTACTTAGCTTTTCCTCCTGAGCTGGTATTATATTACCCCACAAAACCCCAGATTTAGGTAAGCATTTTTTCCTTTCATACGTGAACTCTTTTGCTCCCGCTTCCAAAAGTAATTTCTTTATTTCATCAGCAGCTTGAAAGCCGGAAAAAGCATTTTTTACATGTTCCAGCACTTCTGACTTTCCTGCTATGTTCCGAGTATTTAAAACTACTTTTAGGTCTTTATTATTCTTATGTTCATGTAAAAACCTCTCTAGATCTTCGAAAAACTGAAATAGAGTGAGTGTAACAATATAGTTTAAATTGCCTTCTTTGTAGCGATGTCTATTAAGTATATTATTTAATTCTTTTCGCAACTTTTTTTGATTGTCAGTAAAAAAACACCTTTCAACATGGTAATTATGATTATCAACTGCAGTTTGTTGTGGAGTTTTCCCTTGTCCATCACATATATTGGGGTCAGCATTTCCCCTTAAGAGAGAATATATATTTTTATCATAGCCCATAGCAGAAGCGCGATGCAAAGGTGTTTCTCCTTTATCATCCTGTATATTTGGACTGGCTCCTGCTTCTAAGAGTAAATTTATAGTTCGGTCTTCTTGACGGTAAGATGCACCTATATGAGCTCCCGCAATCGCATGCAATACTGTTGACCCAGATTCTCCTCTTTTGACATTTAGAACGGCTTTTAGATCTGGATTGCCTCTATTATTTTTTAAAAATTCTTCAAGCTCATCGACCTGACCATTATCATAATCAAAAAGAGCACCTTCATCATGCCATTCTAGATACTTTAAAACATTTAGTAACTCTATGTTTAACTTCTTTTGACTTTCTGTGAGATTATGATCTAAAGCGGACCAAACAGATACCTGTTTACTCAGTGAATATTTACTATCCATTAAAGACGGTGGACTATTATAACTTCGAAATGACGATATGGTTGATTGAGTATACCAAGAATCCCCCTGACTAAACATTTCATCTATGTCACTCTGTGAATGTCCTTGCTTTCGTAAAATTTCTAACCGATCATTAGATGGTGGAATCTGCAACAGATATTCTATAATCAACTCATATTGATCATCAAACGATCCGCCTATTTCTGACTGCCCTTGTCGAGTATTTGATTTCTCTTCTAGCTCTTTTTTTTCGCTTATTTCTGCTCCACTAAAAACCTGCTCAGGCCTTGAAATATCTCTAGTTAACATACTCCCCCCATTCTACAAAGATATTATGTACAGCATATAGCACAAATAAAAACTAATGCAAGAATAATTTTTCTAACTTTGATATTTTTTAGAGATCTGTGTTTTCTTTCCTTCTATACCCATTCTAACTTCATAAACTTCACTGACATTGTGAACCTGCTATTTGGTTCTTTTTAGCTATATAACAAGCTACCCTGCAAAATTTTTGTCAGAGTCCCAATTTCCTTGTGTCATTACTGCTCCTTCTAAAAAAACACTTTTATTATGAAAATTTTTCTTTCTTCTTCTCTTGGGTAAGGTCAATTTTTTCCTACCATGAACCCACAGTTTGCTCAATGATCCTATTAGAGAGAAAGAGCCTGATCAATTACTCTTGTTACCCTTGGTTCACTTAATTGACACCCATGCTTAAATGCAATTACTCCTAACTTAGGAACATCATCTCTCTTTTCAACATTTTTTAAATCTACAAAGTTTTTCAGAGTTATTCCTCCATTTCCTAGCTTTTCTTTAAAATCATCCCTGTGAACAACTTTAAAAAAGTTTTCTATACCAGCAAATGTCATTGTTTTTATATCACATTTATAATGTGCTGATAAAGCATCAATTAGCGGCTGATGATTGTGCAGAAAAATTTCTTTTTTCACTTCATTAGCTTTATTAATTAAAATATGAGCGTATTCTGGATATTGCTCTTTTAGGTTATCGTGATTATCAATCTGATTCTGTATGTCTGCATTCCTTTCCCACACACTAATTAGTTCATTAATATCACTTTTTTTCAAAAAGGAATGTAGTTCCTGACTTTCTTTTTCAATCTTTTTGACTTCTTTTTTACAGTTTTGAAGATGTTGTGGATAACTACTGTGTAGATCGTGCAAATCACCTATCAATCTATTCTTTTCTTCTAAGTTCTTTTGACTAACATACAGATCAGCAGCTTCTAGTTTTGTTACGTAATTTATTAGAGCTTTCACTGTATCTATATGGCCATTTCGATCAGCAAAACGCAGAGGTGTATCTCCATTACTATTCACTGCATTAACATCTGCCCCTTTTTCTATTAGAAGTTTTACTATCTCTTCATGGCCATAAGCTGTATGTAATGGAGTACCGTCACTATTTCTTGCGTTAACATTAGCACCTCCTTGTATTAGAGCTTTCACTATATCTATATGGCCATCTCGAGCAGCAAAACGCAGAGGTGCATCTCCATACTTATTCACTGCATTAACATCTGCCCCTTTTTCTATTAGAGCATTTACTACCTCTATACCACCTTTGCTAGCAGCCCAATGTAAAGGAGTCCTTCCCTGTCTATCTTTTGCATTAATCTCTGCTTTTTTGTCTATTAGAGTATTTACTACATCTGTCCTGCCAATTTGAATACTCAAATGTAAAGGAGTCCTTTCCTGATTATCTTTTGCATTAATCTCTGCTTTTCCTTTTATTAGAGCTTTTACTGCACTTGTACGATCAATTAGAGCAGCCCAATGTAAAGGAGTCCTTCCCTGATTATCTTTTGCATTAATCTCTGCTTTTCCTTTTATTAGACCATTTACTACATTTATATGACCAACTTTAACAGCCCAATGTAAAGGAGCCATTCCCTGATTATCTTTTGCATTAATCTCTGCTTTTCCTTTTATTAAAGCTCCTACTACTTTAATGTTTAATAGTTTGTCTAGGAAAGACTCTATAATATTTTTGCATGCTTTAATATATATAGGTTCCTCACTTCCGGTTTCTCTAGCATGAATATCATCCCCGTACATTTGAGCATTTACTACCTTTGTATAACTTCCGGTAGCAGCCAAATGTAAAGGAGTCCATCCCTGTTCATCTTGTGCATCAACATTTTTTCCTCCTTTTATTAGATCATTTATTTTACCTACATTGCCATTTTTAACAGCATAATGTAAAGAAGTCCATCCCTGTCTATTTCTTGGTACGTTAACTAAGTCCTTCATATTGTTACCATCTGAGTTAAGTAAAGCAAGAGTTAAAGCCTTACCGCCAGCTAAGAACTCTACTAAGCCATTTGGACCTTGGCCACCAATATTACCATCTAAGTTAATTTTAGTATAACCTAAAAGCTTACTGTTAGCTAAGGCCTCTACACCTTTGTCACCAATATTGTTACCATCTAAGTTAATTTTAGTACAACCTAAAAGCTTACTGTTAGCTAAGGCCTCTGCACCTTCGTCACCAATATTGTTACCACTTAAGTTAAGTGAAGTAAGATTTGAAAGATTCCCATTAGCTAAGGCCTCTGCACCTCCGTCACCAATATTGTTAGACTGTAAGTTAAGTGAAGTAAGATTTGAAAGATTACCATCAGCTAAGGCCTCTGCACCTCCGTCACCAATATAGTATTACAAAAGAAGCTAAGTGTGATCTATCTTATGATAATGCATCAGACAATTCATCGCAAAGTGACGAAATAGGCTATAACAAAATAGGAGCTACAAGCGGAGCAAGTAAGCCGTCTTCATGGATAGATGCTGTTAAAGGTGTTTTTCAGTTTATCTCTTCCCCTTTAAGGGCTGCGTTGCCTTCATTTTCAGAAAATAGCTCTAGCCGTTCTGGTACAGCAGGAAGTAGCTCCAATCATTCTGATACAGTAAGAAACCCAAATATCCAATATACTAGCCAATTTAGTCGTGAAGTTTGTGCGAGTAATAATGCTAGCTTGATGTTTTTCTTGTTACAAGCTTTTCTAGATAAAAAGTGTCCTCTTCCTAAGTTTTCTGATGTTAATCCTGTAAAGGCTCTTTTTTACACATCGGATATTATAAAGTTGTTCAAGGAAGTATTAGAGAAGCAAGCTGAATCGAAAGGTGGTATAAAAATGCACCGCTTAGATATTAATTTTGAGAAATTATTTGAGAAGATTAATGAAAAAATTAGGAGTGGTGAATTTAATGAAATTTCAGGGATTTTAAAATCATACGCAGAGGAAGCATTGCCTGGTAGAGAACCCGGAGATCCCGGTAGATTAAGTCCGAAAAAGTTTGATAAGTTTATGGCTGAATTTAATAGAAGAATAGACCCAGTAATAAATCAATTAATGCAACAAATGTTAAGCAGATTAGAAGTGAGTGACGTAAAAGAACAACAAATAAGCTTGGAGCCTAAAAGTTATCTAAATAATACTTCTGTTCAATGTCATTTAACTCAAGCTAGAGGTCAAGGTAAAGTATTAATTCCTTAATTTTTGAATTTCATCTATCGAAAGGCCGGTAATTTGAGCGATAACATCAATAGAGACACCGGCCTTAAGTGAGTTCTTTGCCACTTCGATTTTCTCTGCTTTTCTGCCTTTTTCATGTCCGATTTGGATGCCTTCTTCTTTACCTTCTTCTCTACCTTTTTCAGTAGCATCATCAAGTTTTTGAGCGAGGACAGCCTGTTCATCAAGAATACGTTTTATTTCCTGTCCATAGGCAATAAATTCTTTTTCTGACCAGTTGAATCTATTTAGCTCTTCATAGGCCTTTTTAATTATTACATCACTACCTATTATTTTTTCCAGCTCTTCTTCACTAGTCTCATCTGCATATCGAAAAAAATAAACCCATTTTTCAACTATATTTTCCAACTGATCTTCCTTATTCTTTGGAAATTTTGGCAACTCAATAAATATAAAATAGAAATCTTTTAGATCATGCTCATTAGTGTCTTCATCTCGAATAGTATGCTTTGATTTGTACTCAGATTTATTAGGAAACAGTACACAATCTGCTATAGCAATGAAGATAATTTCCTTAAGGTTATGATACTGGTCACCTTTATCAGCTTGCCTTGAGTAAGCTTTAGCAGCATAGTATTGGGCACGTTTTTCAAAGCCTTTAGTTTTAGCGACCTGCATTTCGCAAATGTATTGAGCACCTGTAGAATCTCTACAGAGAACATCAACAATACTTTGCTTTTTAGCGGCGATATCGAGGTCTTGAATAGTACTTAAAAACTCTATATCCTTTATTTCATTTTTACCAGTAAAGCCAAGAATATCATTGAGGAAGTGAATAAGGATATCTCTATTTTTTTCAGTACCGAAGATACGCTTAAACGATACATCATTTTTGGGATCAAGAAACTTAGAAAAAGTCATAAGAAAGAACCTTAAAAAGCATTAATAATTATACATAATTCTGAAGAAATGTTCAAGTTTTTTATTTTTTTAAGTTTTGAATGCGTTGATGAAAAAAATGTCTCCCATAGATGGCTTTAGAATGCTACTACGCACCTTAGACGTCCTTTTTACATCTTTTATTAACCCTTCTATAAAGCGCCTTAAAAGGCCGGCAAATGGATGCTATGAGTTTGGAGCTGTAGGAGACATCAAAGATACCCTTTTTGGTGTATAAAAATACGAATCTACGACAACATCGTTTAAAGAAATTAGCAGCTATTAATATCTTCTACCTTTTCATAAAAAAATAAACAAAAAAAAATTGAAAATTTGATTTGACTTCACCCAAAAGCTATGGCTTTATGCCAATACTGCTAAGAAAATAACAGTAAACATTTAAAAATAATTTATTATTAGTGAAGGGTATATTATATGAACAATAAGAATAAAAGTAAAGATCGTAAAAAAGAAATAGAGTTCCGAATTGACCTTACCCAGAAAAAGTGGAGAGAAAGAAAGGAGTTTTTTCGGGTAAAATAAAATTTTGGAGGATTAGAAATGGCAAGAGAATATACGGCAGAATTCAAATTGGAAGCTGTTAAGCTGGCAAATGAACAAAGAAAGGTAGGTCAACCAGTTGCAAAAGTAGCAAGAGATCTGGGAATAAGGGATAGTGTATTAGGAAAATGGATGAAGAAATATAACGAAAAAAAGTCAGCGGCAAATGCATTTCCAGATGTAGCACCTTATGACAAAGAGAGATTTGATTTACAGAAAGAGTTAGCAAAAGTAACAAGAGAAAGAGACATTTTAAAAAAAGCCCTGGCCAGTCAAAAAGAGTAAAATATTTTTTTATATAGTAACTGCTATAAAGTACAGGAATTATGTAGGATTTTCTGCTAGTGGCTACTATAAGTGGACCACAAGAAAAATAAGCAGTAGAGAATCAGCAAATAAAGAGTTATTAGCAGATATTCAAAAAATATATCAAGCTTCTAAATGTAGATATGGAGCTCCTAAAATTCATGCTGAATTGAAGGCTTTGGGTAAAAGTTGCAATTTGAAAACGGTGCAAAGTATTATGCAGAAAAATGATATCAGGGCTATACTGAAAAGAAAGTTTAAAATTAAAAAACAACAAACAGATAATAGAGCTGTAGCTCCCAATATACTAGATCAAAACTTTATTGTTGATCAACCAAATAAAGTATGGGATTACTTATATAAAAACCAAAGAAGGATGGCTATATTTGGCAACAATAATCGATCTATATTCACGCATGGTAGTTAATGAGCAGTTCAATAAATAAACAATTGGTTATGGACTCTTTATTAATGGCCGTTAACAAGCGTAAACCTGCCAAAAATCTACTATTACATAGTGATCAAGGTTCACAATATACTTTGCAAGGTTATCAATATCTCTTATCCATAAAAAACATAGATGAGTCATAAAGGTTGTTGTTACGACAATTCTGTTGTGGAAAGCTTCTTTAGCTCATTGAAAAGAGAAATACTTATTGATACTTCACAACACTCTGCTCAACAAACTAGAACTGCAATATTTGAATACATAGAAATTTTTTATAACAAACAACGTCACTATTAACTATTGCATTCCTGAGCATTTTGATTCATCATTCTCTTTGTGAAAAACATTCCAAACTTTCTCTCCACTTTTTCTGGATAAGGTCAAAAAAAACGCCGATATTTTAGTACATAGTAAATAGCCAACCACCACGGGGCTTCTTTTGCCTTTTTTTTATTTGGTAAATTTCTTAATGTTTATGGCTAAACGACAATCGTCATCCCGCTACGTGTTAGCGGGATCTATGCTTTGAGATACTGCGAATGAATCGCGGTATGATGGTTAAGTAAGGGATCTATGCTAAGAGATGCCAAAGACCTTCATGAAACTTTGCCCATTTGGCTTCTCTAAAGATTTCGTTGTATAATGAAATAAAGAAACTTGTAAGACTTTGATCTTACAGATTATAAACTTGTCATAAAGTTTAATAGTGTCTGTTACTGCTTTTAGGTGTGAGGCTAGAGGGTTATTAGCAGTAACAGACACTATTAAACTTATTATAGAATTTACTTAAAGTAAATACTTAATTTAAAATATTATAATATTTTTACTTACAATAGATTTATGTAAATGCTTTTTTCCTCAATTAGTATTGTACTATTATACTTGTTGAATGCTAAAAAATTATTAACCATCACTAATCTCTATTTGCATAGTAAGTTTATATATACTATTATACAGTATATCACTTAGTTTTATAGCAAACAAACAAAAGATATGGTGAAGTTATTTGCACTATTGATAATATTTTACTCAAATATATCTGTTGCCTCTGCTCCTACTTCCTGGCAATTTGGATTTCCTGCTCCTGCAACTGAAGTAATGGAGGCTGTAGTTAGGTCACATTCGTTTGTGATGCTTGTGATGGTTACAATAATGCTTTTTGTGTGGGCGCTGCTTGCTTATATAGCGTTTCGCTTTCGTAAAAGCAAAGTAACAAACATAAGTAAAACTACCCATAGTGTTCCTTTAGAAATTATTTGGTTTGTTATACCAACTATCATTGTTGGAATATTAGCCTTTGAAAACGCTAAATTACTGAAGCTACAGGAAGAAATACCGAAAGCTGATATAACACTGAAAGTTATTGGCCATCAATGGTATTGGAGTTACCAATATCCAGAATATCAAGGTGTGTCATTTGATAGTTATATTAAGGGAAAAGAAGACTTTATCGAAGGAGATTTAAAGCTATTCTCTGTTGATAACAACATCATTTTACCCGTTAATACTAACGTTCGTTTACAAGTTACAGCAGGAGATGTGATACACAGTTGGGGAGTACCGGCTTTCGGTGTAAAAATTGATGCGATACCAGGTAGGCTGAATGAGGCGTGGTTTAATATCAAAAAGCCTGGTGTTTATTATGGGCAGTGCTACGAATTGTGTGGTCAAGGCCATGGATTTATGCCAATTGTTGTTGAAGCAGTAAGCAAAGAAGATTTTAATAAGTGGATTGAAAATAGAAAATTAGTGAGTTAAATTTGGAGTATAGATATGAGTGACGTACCAAAGGGCATAAAGCGTTGGTTGTTTTCCACCAATCATAAAGATATAGGGACACTGTACATTATTTTTTCCATATTAGCTGGAATTATTGGTGGATTATTATCGGTGATTATTCGCACTCAGCTAATGCACATTAATATACTTAACAATAACTATCAATTATATAACGTAATGGTTACAGGGCATGCGTTGATAATGGTGTTTTTTATGATAATGCCAGCCCTCATGGGAGGATTTGGTAACTGGTTTGTACCTCTCATGATTGGCGCACCAGATATGGCATTTCCTCGTATGAATAATTTAAGTTTTTGGTTATTAGTGTCATCTTTTATTTTGCTCATTCTCTCAGTGTTTATTGGTGAAGGTCCAGGTACAGGTTGGACTTTATATCCACCTCTATCACAGGTAATGTCCCATCCAAGTGCAGGAGTTGACATTGCTATACTTGCACTTCATGTTGCTGGTATGTCGTCAATTGTTGGGGCGATCAACTTTATAGTTACTATATTTAACATGCGCACAAAAGGAATGTCATTAACTAAGATGCCACTGTTTGTTTGGTCTGTCTTGCTAACAGCATTTATGTTGATTGTTGCCTTACCAGTGCTTGCCGGTGCTATAACTATGCTTCTTACTGATCGCAATATTGGTACTTCCTTTTTTGATCCTGCCGGTGGCGGCGATCCTGTGTTATTTCAACATCTATTTTGGTTTTTTGGTCATCCAGAAGTTTACGTAATTATTTTTCCTGCATTTGGCATCATAAGTCAGGTTGTATCAACTTTTTCTCACAGACCTGTATTTGGTTACATAGGGATGGTTTATGCAATGATAGGTATAGCAGTATTTGGCTTTATGGTTTGGGCTCACCATATGTTCACTGTTGGGCTTAGTGCTGACGCTGCTGCATTTTTTAGCACTACCACAATTTTTATCGGTGTTATAACTGGTGTAAAAGTCTTTAGCTGGATTGCAACTATGTGGGGTGGAGCAATTGAGTTTAAGACCCCTATGCTATTTGCACTAGGTTTTATTTTCATGTTTGTTGGCGGTGGCATAACGGGAATAATTCTTTCTCATGGTGGAATAGATAAGCTCCTGCACGACACCTATTATGTTGTTGCTCACTTCCATTATGTCATGTCACTTGCTGCATTATTTGGAGCTTTTGCTGGCTTTTATTATTGGATTGGTAAAATGTCGGGTAAACAATATAATGAGCGCTTAGGTCAAATCCACTTTTGGCTTACTTTTATTAGCACCAATATCACTTTTTTACCTCAACATTTCTTAGGATTAGCTGGTATGCCAAGGCGTATACCTGATTATCCTGATGCGTTTATCCCTTGGAATTATATATCCTCAATTGGTTCGTATATGTCCTTTGTTTCAGTTATGTTTTTTGTGTTTATAGTTATACATCTTTTTAAATGGGGCAAGAAAGCTGGAGATAATCCTTGGGAAGGTGACACCTTGGAATGGACGGTATCTTCACCACCGCCTTTTCATACTTTCGAAAAGCCACCAGTGGTAAAATAGAATGTACACAAGTGTTTTGCTAAATGTTGAATCAACAATACTGGATTTTTGGCGTTTGCTGAAGCCAAGGATAATGTATCTTGTGGTATTTACTGCAGTTGCTGGTATGGTTACTGCACCAGGTAGTATGCACCCTTTTCTAGCACTAATATCTCTTATATGTGTTGCTCTTGGCTCAGGATCTGCAGGTGCTATAAATATGTGGTATGACAGAGACATAGATCTGCTCATGGAAAGGACAAAAAACCGCCCTATACCCTCAGGTAGAGTTTCTGCAGAAAGTGCGCTTGAATTTGGTATAACTCTTGGAATATTGTCAGTATTTATCATGGCAATAGCAGTAAACTATATTTCTGCTGCTTTGCTTGCTGTTAGCATATTATTTTACGTTTTCATATATACAATTTGGCTAAAAAGGCGTACTCCGCAGAATATCGTTATCGGTGGTGCAGCAGGTGCTTTCCCTCCAATGATTGGCTGGGCAGCTGTGACTAATTCTGTCAGTTGGGAAAGTTTCATTTTATTTTTAGTAATTTTTATGTGGACTCCACCACACTTTTGGGCCCTATCTTTAAATAAGTCTGAAGACTATGCAAAGGCATCGATTCCAATGTCCAATATTGTTTATGGTCCGGAAAAAACAAGAAAATATATATTAATTTATAGTGTTTTGCTGGTGCTAACTAGCTTGCTTCCGGCTCTATTTTTGAAAAAGGCTTTACTTTATCTAAGCATGGCAACCTTTGAAGGTTGCGTTTTTATTTGGTACGCTGTATCTGTTATGAAGTTCAAGAATCACAGCTCACAGAAAAAAATGTTTTCTTATTCAATTTCTTATCTATTTTCCCTATTCGCCAGTATTATTTTTTGTTCTATTGATTTATTTTAGTTATGAAAGAACGGCAGAAGCATAAAAACTATTTTTTACTTTTCCTTTTGGTAATGCTCGTTGTCACACTTTTTTTTGTTTCTATAATAAAATTTAAAGGTGCAGCTTAAACTACCTTTAGAAATTGTGCTTTCATAAAAGCAACTATATACTTTGTTAACCGATATAAACAAAGATGAGTAAAAAAGAAGTGATAATATATACGGATGGGGCGTGTTCTGGTAATCCTGGAGCGGGAGGATGGGCAGCTATCATATTATTTCAAGATTACAGAAAAGACATTTATGGTAGAGAAGAAAATACCACAAACAATAAAATGGAGTTAACAGCGGTGATCAATGGGCTGAAAGTATTGAAATTTTCTTGTAATATTAATTTATATACGGATAGTCTTTATGTTAAGCATGGCATAACAGAATGGATAAATAAGTGGAAAATGAATGGCTGGAAAACAAGTAATAAAAAATCAGTAAAAAATATGGAATTGTGGAAAGAGCTAGACAACGTTGCTTCACAACACGAAATTGATTGGAAGTGGGTTAAAGCACACAGTGGCGATAAGTATAATGAGGAGGCTGATAGTTTAGCAAGAAAAGCAATAATCGATGCTTAAAAAAATTACTATATTATTTTCCGTAGCTTTATTATTCATATTGTGCTTCTTTATTTTTTTTAAGCCTTTAGAAATCAATATTAATTATATTGATTTTTATGTTAAACATAAAATATCAAAAATATTTGTTGGCTCAAGCGTTAATATGGAGAATACCTCAGTTGTTTGGCAGAAAGATGGCAAAGATCCGTATTTAGTCATTACGGATTTGGCAATAGCAAACCCTAATTTTACTATAAAAGTTCCTGAGCTTTTTGTACATTTCAAGTTAAGTTCCTTATTTAAAGCTAGCACAAATCTCTCTCAGGTTTCAGCTGATAATGTGCATGTATGTATCAAGAGAGAAGAAACTAATGTTAATCCGCAAAACTCATTAGACCTTTTGGATAATCATTATTTAAGTAGTAACCGCCTTCCTTCGGTGTCATTCCAGCGCGTGACGCTGGAATCTAGAAAAAAAGAAACAAGTAGTCAAGCTACTTGGATGACAAGGACGAGTGCTGGGATGACAGGAAAAAAAGATACTGGGATGACAGGGAAGAATTTCAAGATGACAGAAAGTAGTGCAAAAAATCTATTAAAAACAATAAGGGAATTTTTTTTTGACTTAAATGCGGATTCAAAAATTGAATTTACTAACATCGCTATTGATAAAAGCACAGAAGATGAATTTTTTATTGATAAATTATATATAGGGAAGGGGGAAGATTTTAATGTTTTAGATATTCATGTGAATACAAAAGATGGAAAGGGATTTTTGGATGATTTATCAATTACGATAAAAAATCGCAACAATTTGCTAAATGTGTACGGGACATTTTATGATCTAAAATTGGGACTATTGAGCAAGTTTTCTACATTAGTTAAAAGCTACAATTTGGACAAAAATATAGGATTCAAAGGAAGCTTCTCAGTGAAAATTAATAAAAAGGATGAAATTGTAGATGGAAATATATACGTATTGAATACAGAAAATTATTTGAACAAAAATTTGGCCTTAACTAATGTAAATATAAATTTAACATATAGTGATGGAATTATTAGTGTAAAAAACTTCCATTTTAAGTTAAATGACACGTATCTCTCTTTGATAGGCAAAATGAACTTTAGTACAAGTCATGCTTTGCTTAGAATTAATATTAGTAAGTTTGCTGCAAAGGATTTATGTACTTATATACCAGATAGTGTAGTAAATAGTAAATTTAAAAGCTGGTATTGTGATAATATTGATGGGGATGTTTTAAATACCATTGTAAGTTTCAATGGCAAAATTAACAATTTGGTTGATGACGATCTGTCAGACATTGTAATTGTTGCTGATATAGAAAACGGTAGCGTAAAATTTGATGAAGATTTTGAGCAAGTAAAGGAATTAAAGGGTGATTTGATCATCAAGAATAACGATCTTGAAATTACTGTAAATAGCGCTAAGTTTCAGAATTTCACTGTTAATGGTGGTGATATTGAAATGAAATCTCTAAATAAGGAAGATTCAGTTCTAACCATTAATGGCAAAGCTGTAAGTGATGCGTATGGTTTATATGAGCCTATAAGATTTAAGCTGGATGATGTGGTGAAGGTTGAAAGGGATAAAGTAAGTGGAATGGCAAAATCCGTATTTAATTTTCGCATTTTTAATCTAAATGCTGATGACAAAAAAGTAGACTTCTCAGCAAATTTTCATTCTGAAATTGACAATTTGGCCGTCTATAATGCAAGTCTTGGTAAATATGATATTAAGCTTAGTTTTGGCAGTGACTTTATAGATTTAAATGGTAGTGGTATGGTGAATAACACACAGCTATTATTTGACCTGAAAAGTAGCAATAGGAATGAAAGTTTCGCCTGGAATTTGACCGGAGATTTACCCGCTCAAATATTTAATTTTGATAGTGGCTATGTCAGTGCAAATTTAGAGTCAGTGATAAATCAAGATAAGACGGGGTATGTTAATGGTGATATAGATTTATCAGAATTTGAATCACATTCAAGCTACTTAGGGTGGAAAAATCGCTTTGAAGATCACAATAAAATTTTGTTTTCTACAAGGTTAAAAGGAGCAGGTGAATTGTTAGTAGATAAATTAGACATTGTAGGAAATGACCTAGATATAAAATTCAGCGGAAGAGTAGAAAATGGAAATTTATATTTAAATTCTAGTAGCTTTAAATTGCCTGATAATGATTTTAGTATAGAAATTGAATCAGGTAAGGAGAAAAATGCCATAACTATTTATGGTGAGGAAATTAACTTAAGTGATATTTTAGGCTTGCTTGGCAAAAACAGTAATGGATTAAATAAAGATATAGAGATTAGTATGAATGTTGACAATGTAATTATGAAAGAAGGCATCGTTATCAAAAATGCTAAGCTGAATGTAACCTGTACTAAAGGTAATTGCAATGGAAGTCAATTTACAGGGCAGTTTCTGGAAGATAGCAGCAACATACTAGCAGAATACAGTGGAATAGGGCTCGAAATATATGCGGATAATTCAGGTATGCTTTTGCGTTCCTTAGGCATTAGTAAATCAATTAAAAACGGCAAATTGTCTTTTTATCTCTCTCCTCAGAGAGAAAGTGGAGAACATTATGGTACGTTATCCATTAGCAATTTCTACATCAAAGATGCTCCACTACTTACTACTTTATTGTCGATGTCTTCATTGCCTGGCATTGTAAATGCCATAAAAAATGAAGGTGTATACTTTTACAAATGTAATGCACCTTTTTCATACAAAGATGGCACTATTGAAATTGAAGAATCTTGGCTTGAAGGGGCGGAGTTAGGTATTAGCACTGGTGGTAAGCTCGATATTAGAAATTATAAATTCCAGGTTGCAGGACAAGTAATACCAGCATATTTAATTAATAAATCTTTGTTAAAAATTCCTATAATTGGAAAACTTCTTACTGGTGGGAAAAGTAGGGGAATCGTTTCAATAGACTATAAAGCAAGTGGTGATGACAAAAACAATAACGTATCTGTTGATCTTATCTCTTCGCTAACTCCAAACCTATTAAAGAGGTTATTGGGAGTGTTTGATCGCATTATGACAAAAACTAACGAAAGTGGCTTAAAAGGTGGTGTGAAAAAGAAATTTGGTTCGATATGACCAAAAGGGAAGTTATTTAACAAAATTATGGACAAAAATGCAAGAATTTCAGAATGATCTACCTGATTTTTTATTTAGTTGTTTAAGTAATACCACTCCCTTTAACCTCTCTATATTTGCTGAACAACTAAAAAGGGTAGGGGGGTGGTTGTAAATTGTATCTGTTCAGCAGAGTGGCAAAATAAGGTAGACGAGAAAAGACAACTATAGGAACAAATGGGTGTCATGCCAGTGCGTGACACTGGTTTCCATTCAAAAGGGTGTCATTCCAGTGTCAGCTACTTTCATGACATCGTTTACTATGTGCCATATTGTAATGTTCGTACAGTTGTGGAATGAATCGCGGTATGACGTGTTGCTTGGGTCAGCTATAGTATAAATATACTAGGGGTTATAGTTTTCTTATGCTGCCTTTTTGTTATTAGACAACCACAATATAAAGGAGTGAAACGGATGCAAACAGTAGTGCATTTCTGCACCAAACGTATTACCTTTAACGAATAGTAAAATGTGAGATTTTTTGGAACTACCGTGGAGCAATTGCTCCACGGTTTCATTCTACTTAGAATCCACCCATGCCACTCATTTCTCCTGCACCCATAGGAGATGAAGCATTTTCTTTGCTTGGTACATCAACTATCATAGATTCAGTAGTTATCAGCACACTCGCAACAGATACCGCTGTTTCAAAAGCAATACGCACCACTTTTGCTGGATCAATCACACCAGCTGTAAATGCATTAGCGTAATTCATAGCCTCAACGTTGTATATAAGCTCTTTATCATTCTGCTTAATCAAATAGTCAATTATAACAGCAGATTCAAGACCAGCATTTTTGACTAACCTTCTAATTGGAGCACTGAGAACTTTCTTGATAATGTTTATGCCTATTTGTTCCTCGTCACTTGCACCTTTTAATTTGTCGAGAACAGATGAAGCATAAAGAAGCGCAACCCCACCACCTGGAACTATACCTTCTTCAATTGCAGCTCTTGTTGCATGCAGCGCATCTTCGACTCTATCTCTACGTTCTTTAACTTCCACTTCAGTTGCTCCACCAACTTTGAGCACAGCAACGCCACCTGATAATTTCGCTAAACGTTCTCTTAGCTTTTCTTTATCATAATCAGAAGTTGAAGTTTCAATTTGAGATTTAATCTGCTCGATTCTAGCTTTCACACTGTCAGAATCGCTATTTTCGCTGACAACTGTGGTATTATCTTTAGTAATTTTAACATTTTTAGCCGTACCAAGATCATCAAGCGTGAGATCTTCCATCTTGATTCCAAGTTCATCTTTTATGACGTACTTAGCACCAGTTAAAGTTGCTATGTCTTCGAGCATCTCCTTTCTTCTGTCACCAAAACCTGGAGCTTTTACTGCAGCAACTTTTAAACCACCACGCAATTTATTGATAACTAAAGTGCTTAATGCTTCACCTTCGATATCCTCTGCAATAATAACCAAAGGTTTACCAGATTTAACAATAGCTTCAAGAATAGGAAGTAAAGGTTGAATAATATTTAATTTTTTCTCTGTAATTAATAGATAAGGATTATCAAGCTCCACGATCATTTTTTCATTATTTGTAATAAAATACGGAGAGAGATAACCGCGATCAAATTGCATGCCAGTAGTCAGCTCAACTTCTAACTCTTTTGAACCTTTACTCTCTTCAACAGTTATTACACCCTCTTTTCCAACTTTTTTCACGGAATCAGCGATACTGTTACCTATATCCTTATCACCATTTGCAGAGATTATTGCAACTTGTGCCACTTCGTCTATTTTCTCTAGAGAAATTGTACGAGACATTGACGCAATTTCCTTTAATATTACATCTTTTGCCTTCTGTATTCCGTTTTTAATACCAACACGATCGTTTCCAGCAGCAATTGATTTTGAAGCTTCCATTATCATGTTGCTAGTTAGTATTGAGCACGTTGTTGTACCATCACCAACTTTATCGTTGCATTGAGAACAACTCTGTGCAAAGATGCTTGCTATCGCAGCGTTTAATGGTTTTTCAGGCTTGATACCCTTCATCACCTTATAACCATCTTTTGTAATTTCTGGTGCTCCATAGGGCTTATTAATCCCTACTGTTTTTCCTCTAGGTCCTGCAGTTATTGCTACCGTTGAATCCACTATTGCTGCAACTTCACGAAAGGCTTCTTGCAACTGCTCACCTGATACTACTACATTAGTCATTTTTATCACCTCTTGTTAATAAAAAATTTAGAAAACTATAATAAAATCATTTACAATGCGCTATGTTGCGCTTTGTTTCAGTTTAGTAAAATAAAGACTGCTACTTAATGACAGCAAGTATATCGGACTCTTTCATCACGATAAGCTTCTCATTATTATGTTCTATTTCTGTACCAGCCCATTGGCGATAGAACACTTTATCACCAGCTTTCACAGTTAAAGTTACGCGTTCGCCACTTGAATTGCGTGAACCTTCACCAATTGCTATAACTTCACCTTTAGTAGGTTTCTTTTCAGCACTTGATGGAAGCACAATTCCACCTTGCTTTTCTTCGCTAATAGGCTTGATCAGCACGCTATCATCTAATACATTTAAACTTATACTTGACATTTGTTTTTCCTCATCAACAAATTAACTTATGAGTTTATATATATATACTCGTAAGTTAGATTTCAAGGGCTGGAGCTTGTAAAATATGCACGCCAAAAGCAGTTTCTAAAAGAGCCTAATGTTATATAATAAAATTTAGATTTATTTATAGAGATTTCATGAGTTATATACCATTTTTAAGTCGTGGTGTGATAGTGCTATATGGGCCTGACACTAGAGATTTTCTGCAGGGTATTATAACCAATGATATTAATAAGTTGGATAGCCAAAAAGCCATTTACTCTTTATTGCTTAGCCCTCAGGGAAAATATCTATATGATTTTTTTCTTATTGAATATGGTAAATACACCCTCTTGGAGTGCGAAAACATGCACTTGCAGCAAATAATCGAGAAACTAGATTTACTTAAAACTTATTTGAGGGTAAAGATTAAAGACGTTAGTGCACTATATAAGGTTGGGGTTTTGTTTAATACTAAGTTGGCGGAGTGTAGTAGTAAGTCACAAGTTATTTTTCAAGATCCAAGGCACAAGCTGCTAGGAATGAGGATCATACATAAAGATGAAATGAAAGAGCCGGTTGGGGATTTTACTCAGTATGAAAAAGTCAGAATTCAAAATCTCGTTCCAGATGGAGCGAAAGATATGGTGCAGAATTCATCGTTTCCGCTGCAATTTTTAATCGATAAAGTAAACGGTATAAGCTTTAATAAGGGGTGTTATATAGGTCAGGAAGTTGTAAATCGAATGAGCAGACAAGAAATATTCAGAAGAAAACTTTACCTTGTTGAGGGGGATAACGCACTTCCAGATATTGGCACTAAAGTGACAAATGAAAACAATGAGGAAATAGGGGAACTGCGCTCTAGTGTAGACAACATTGGATTTGCATTGCTTAATACTGGAAAGAGCCATGCAAATTTATATGCTGGTGGGGTCAAGTGCGTTAAGACGTTGAAGTCTTAAGGTAGCCCATATAGAAACGAAAAACTTGCTTGACAAACTCCGCCAGCCCCCTTATCATGGTATTGAAGGTATTCAGTTATCTTCATCTGTGCAGATTAAACAGCAAGAAAACAACGTAGTTGGCGTCTTATTTTTAATTTTTTGCACTATGTGCACCTTATGTCTTCACAACATTTCTGGGTTTTTACCTATATAAGCTGAAACGCGCTTATAAGTCGTTTAAGACAGTATAGTACGCCAATTTGCAGGATTAGAGAGTGACAACTAGCTAACACGGGGTTTCTTTTGCCTTTTTTTCTGCTTAGTAAATTTCTTAAACATTTGCAGCGTAGGTTAGTTGCATTCAAAAGCAGCTAAATTGCAGTGTTTAAGACTTAAAAACGCCAATACTGAAAATAGACAATGACTAGGGTTTCTTTTGCCTTTTTTTTCATTTGGTAAATTTTTTAATGTTTATGGCTAAACGACAACCGTCATCCCGCTGCTTGTTAGCGGGATCTAGAGATACCGCGAATGAATCGCGGTATGACGGTTCGCGGCGGTATGACGGTTCGCAGTGGCATGACGATAAGCTCGTCATCCCGCTACTTGTTAGCGGCTAAGAGATACCGCGAATGAATCGCGGTATGACGGTTAAGTAGGGTGTCATCCCAGTGTCACGCACTGGGATGACATTATAGGAGCACTGGGATGACACCCTCTTGGATGGAAATCAGTGTCAGATAATTTCATGACACCAGTTGTTGTAAACTCACTTTTTCTCGATTTTTTGGTTTATCTTGTCTACCTATTTTGCCACTCTGCTGAACAGATACACTCAACTTATGGTCAATACATCTTCTATTAAAAATTGTACAAATTCATTGCCATTCCAGTAATTCATAGAGATTTTACCCAAAATAGCTTTAACATTACCCTGCATGATAGCAGAGCCAAGATGAGTATTTGCAGAACGAAATGCAATAGCTCTTACCATAACATTATCATCAGCAATAAAACATTTTATATGGTCAACTCCTATAACTTCAGGCTTTCTTATCTTTGCTCCTTGGATAATAAACCTTGGTTCAGGATTTCCAACTCCAAATGGTCCCAAGCGTTGCAGTTGGTTCCACAGAGATAAGTTTATTGCTTTAGCAGTTACTATACTATCAGCTTTTAAAGTTTTCTCATTTATAGAGTTTGAAAATCTTTCAGTAAAAAAATCATGCAAATCATTTATTTTGTCTTCTTTAATTGAAAATCCTGCCGCCATACTATGGCCACCACCTTCAATAATCAAATTTATAAACTTTGCGGAAAGGACTGCAGCACCGATATCAACTCCCAAAATTGATCTACAGCTTGCTTTTCCTATTCCATTATTTAAAGATATCACTACTGTTGGCAAGTGAAACTGCTCCTTTAGCCTTGATGCAATTATACCAATTATTCCCTGGTGCCAATTGCCACTTATCATTATAAAATTCGCACCTGATTGGGCAGACTTTTCCGCTTGTGCTGTAGCTTCCAAGAGAGCCTCATTTTCTAACACTTTTCTTGCATTATTCAAATCTATTAATTTTAGCGCGATTGAATGTGCCTCTTCATCATCATCGGTGGAAAGCAACCTTGCACCAAGCGATGCTTCTCCAATTCTTCCTCCAGCATTTATGCATGGCCCAATACTAAACCCTAATCGAGAAACACTTGGTTTTTCAAGGATTCCCAAAGCATCAAATAAAACACGCAAGCCAACGTTTTTTCTTGTTGACATAACTTTTAATCCTTGTGAGACAAGTGCTCTATTGAGGCCTGTGATCTGCATAACATCACAGACAGTTCCCAGGGCAACCAAATCCAACAGATCAAATAAATCTGGTTCTTTTTTGTTGGTAAAAAATCCTTGCTCACGTAGGCTTTTATTAAGAGCAACAATTAGCAGAAATGACACTCCAACTGCTGCTAGGTTATTATAAGGAGAGCTCTCATCAAGGCGGTTTGGATTCACAACTGCTACGGCGCTTGGTAATTTTTCCGTACCAAGGTGATGGTCAACAACTATAATATCAAGACCAAAAGCCTTTGCATCTTCTATTGGTTGATATGCAAGCGTACCACAATCAACGGAAATACATAAATCAATTCCATTCTTTTTAAGTTGTAATAAAGCATCTGTGTTTAATCCATAACCCTCATCAACACGATCTGGAATGTAGATTATAGAGTGTATATCGATTGCTCTCAGGTACCTGTTAATCAATGCTGACGACGTTGCACCATCAACATCATAGTCACCAAATATTGCAAGGTTTTCATCATTTTTTATTGCCCGTATTATACGAGAAACAGCTTTATCCATATCAAGAAGGTGAAAGGGATCTGGTAATAGCGATCTGATTAGTGGATATAAGAAGTCGCTTGCATTTTCTATGTTAACACCACGAGTAACCAATATTCTTGCTAATATTTCTGGTAACTCAAATCTCTGTGTAAGAGTTAAGATTTGCCTTTGATCTGCTTCTTGCAACTTCCACAATGCATTTGTTATGCTGCGCTTTTCAATTTCAAGTAGCATATTCTTTCTTTGTAAATAAAACTACTTTACCAGAATTTTTAAGCTTGTTCTATAATTGTATTAGACTTCTGCATAACCTAAACTAAGTAGAAAAAAGGTATCATCTAAGTAGCTGACACTGGTCTCCATCCAAGAGGGCAGTAGCCCCTTCGGTGTCATTCCAGCGCGTGACCAGGTCTTTTTAGCTATCATAGGATGACAGAAGCAGACACTCCACTTTGTCGTTCCAGTGCCTCCTTTTTTTGTCATTCCAGTGCCTTGACTATTTGGATCCAGGAAAAAGAATGGTGTCATCCCAGTGCCCCTATGATGTCATCCAAGTAGCCTCCCTCTCCTGTCATCCCAGTGCTCCTTTTTTTGTCATCCGAGTAGCTGACACTGGGATCCAGGAATTTTATTAAGTTGGTAAGCATAAAAGTGTTATGTAAAATACAACGTTCTTGATGGGATTGCGTGAAATGCTGGATCCCAGTGTCTGGGCACTGGGATGACAAAGGAGGACAGTGTCAGCTACTCGGATGACAAAAAAAGGAGCACTGGGATGACATCATCCTTTTTTTGGGGTTCCAGCGTCACGCGCTACCTTCCGTATAAATATTAAAAAATTTACCAAATGAAAAAAAAGGCAAAAGAAGCCCCGTGGTTGGCTAATTACTTACATTATACTTTCAAGTATGGCGTTTTTTTATTCTAAACGCTTAATAACCGCGATTTAGTTGCTTTTAAGCCGCAACTAATCTAAATTATAAACATTAAGAAATTTACTAAACAGAAAAAAAGGCAAAAGAAACCCTAGGGTAGCTAGTTATTCACTATCCATTTTTAAAATCGGCGTTTTTTGATGTTTTAAATGCTTTATAAGCGCATTTCAGCTTATATTAGGTAAAAACTTAGAAATTTTATAAAGACATAAGGTGCACATAGTGCAAAAAATTAAACATGGGACGCCAGATACGTGAGTTTTTTTGTCATTTAATCTGTACAGAGAAGATAAATAAATAGCTTCAGTTTCATGATAAGGGGGCTGGCGGAGTTTGTCAAGGAAGTTTTTTTTGTTTCTATGGGTCAGTTTGTACGCGCTTTGCCTTTTAACAGATGTAAAAGCACAATTATTACGAACAACATTCCACCAACAACTGATATAGCGCCACCTATAATGAAGCACGTGCGTGCTAACATTGACGAAATACTTGGCAGATCTGCAACCTTCCTTAAAGCACCATATCCACCAAGCCACACAAGGCCAGTGATATGGAGAAAATGCCCTATACTGTAGGCATAAATCTGTAATCTTACCATGGAACTTTTTATCTCTTTAAAGTTTAATTTAGGTAACATCCAGTAGACAAAATTCATAAAAGCTATAGTGATACCAACTACAGAACCGTGATAATGAGCAGGAATCGTGACATTACCTTCAATAGTCAACACTCCGAGCACATCTCCATAAGTGAACAACAAAAATGAATGTAATAAATAGTTGCTTTTATCATTAATAAAAGTTCTGATGTTGTAGCACACTAATATTATCAAAAAGCACGGCAAAACTGCTCCAGCAATCCTCATATGCCAAGTAAAAAACTGTATTAACTTGGCACTATCAACTGGATAAACAAAATATACAAACGGTGCGCCTACAGCTAAAATCGTGTTTATAAATAGTGGTAAAATAGTAATTTTATTGTTTGAAGCTAAACTAATATCATTGGAACTTAGCATTATTAAATAGACTAAAAACATTCCTTGAGTAAAAGCAAACTGCAATAAATGTCCGCCTCCCCAAAAGAGATATTCGTAAAATAAATTATTATCTGAGTGATATAGACCTGGAGGCATATTATTATATGCTAAAACAAAGCAAAGAAATGACGATACAAGTATAATAACTAGCCCAATTTGCCCAACAGAGAGAAATGAAACCTCTTTTTTTGATGTGTATGCTAGCATTGTATTTACTAATATACTGGCAATAAATAAACTGAGTCCAAGTAAAAATAATTTGTTTTGTAATACGGGAATATAGTTACTTTTGATAACTTCAGTGTTTGGAACGAATGCGGATATAAACATGAGCAGCATCGAAAGGGTTGATAGAACCCATGAAAAGTTAAACCAACTATTGGTATTTTGTAGGTTTATGATAAAGAGCAGAGATATTATAGAGCACATCCACACTAAAATTGACAAGTTCACGTGTATTACCAGCGCATTATCAAAAATATATTGTGCAGAAGGAACAAGAGAGGAGATAAAAGGCAATCGTAGAAAAATAACAATTATTGACAGTAACCCAGAGCAAGCAAGAGCACATACTGCCAAGAACATCCATTTTCTACAGAGCGGAGCGTTGTCTTGTATATTAAGCACAATCTTTTTTCTCAATTTTGTTCAATACAATATATAACACTGCAATAATACCTAAAACATAGCAATAGTATACGTGTGGCACGACTGCCAAAGGTGAAACTCCAGCAATAGTGCTAGCCAAAAGCAATTGAGCGCCATACGGTATTAATCCTTGAAATACACAAGAAAATATGCCTAGCCATGCTGCACTATAGTGAGGCGGTATTTCATATTTCTTAGCAATATCTCTAGCAATTTCACCACTAAAAATTATAGCGATGGTGTTATTTGCAAGTAAAATATCAAATATGCTGACTATTTTTGCAATAAATAATTGCGCAGTTTTTTGTCCACCACGTTGTATCATAACCCAAGATGAAAGTTTATCTGCAAGCTCCTTAGAATTTTTACCTACCAGTCCTGAAAGCCCGCCAACCATCAATGACAGTAGCATAATTTCATGCATACTCATAAACCCTTTGGTGATGTTTTGGCTTAAAAACAATAAACCATGATTGTTGTTATTTATAAATCCAATGATTCCAGCAAAAGTTATGCTTAAAACCAATGCCGTAAATACATTTATTCCAAAGTTTGCAAGCAATATAAGTATTATGTAAGGAGTCACAAGCAATAAAGAATACTCCTTAACTGAAATAGCAGCACTATTGCTTGAGCTATAAAATAATATAATTATTGTGAATATAGAAGCAATTAGTGCCACTTTTGCATTCAGTTTTAATTTTTTCTTTATATCAGCCTTTTGAGACATCACAGATGCAATTGTAGTATCAGAGATAATAGATAAATTGTCGCCAAACATTGCTCCTCCTACAACGGTTGCAACTCCTAAGGAAGGAGAAATCCCAGCTTGTGTCAGTTCAACTGCAATAGGAGCAATTGTTGCAATGGTGCCCATTGATGTACCAATAGCAGTGGAGATGAAAGCTGCTACAAAAAATAATCCTATGAGTAAAAATTGTGTTGGTATAAATGAAAGAGCCAAATTAACTGTGGCATCAGCACTACCGATTGCTTTAGTTACTTCACTGAATGCACCTGCAAGTAAGAAAATGATACACATAGTGATAATATTACGATCTCTTACCCCATCTAGAAAGGCATACATTTTTTCTTCAGTATTGCCCTTGTATAAAACCCAACCCAGAGCTATGGCAGGAACAATGGCTACCAGTGGAGATAACTGATAAAAAGCATTTGACACGCCAAGAATAGTAAAATATATACCACTTCCTACAAAAAGAAATAGGAACAGTAAAATAGGCAAAAAATTTGTAAGATAAAACATACCTCTACTCCAGCTCTGATAAACGCAAATCAACTATGATATGATTTATATTATTATAAACCACAGTTAGCACCTTGACCAAGGTTTTTCTAGAAAGCAATCTACCAGAAAAGGTTTCCATGAAAAGGACTATTATAATATATCATCTACTTGAATAAAACTGGGAGATAGAATAAGTAAAAAATATGAATGACATAACAACAAAGCAAGTCATATCCTTATGGAATGCACAAGCTGGTAGATTCTTGCCGGATAAAAGAGAAATGGAGATTGATAATATTTTCTTAATCTAATGCTTCAATGTTTCCGATATAGGAAAAGTATCATCTTTATTTTCTATAGAGGAAGGCACACTATTTTGATTATCATCACCATTAATTGGAGTAGTAGGGTGCATTAAAGCAACTTTCATAACTTCATCAATATTCTTAGCAAAAACTACGTTGATCCCTTCTTTGATGCTTGCCGGAATTTCTTGCATATCTTTCTCATTTTCACTTGGTATAATCACAGTTTTGATTGATCCTCTGAGCGCTGCAAGCAATTTTTCTCTCAAGCCCCCGATAGCTAAAACTCTACCACGCAATGTCACTTCGCCTGTCATAGCAACATTTTTGTTAACTGGTATATTTGTCATAAGAGAAACAATAGACGTACATACCGCGCCGCCAGCAGAAGGGCCATCTTTTGGTACAGCACCCTCAGGTACATGCAAATGTATATCATTATTTTGGAATTTTTCGGGCTTTATACCAAAAAACAAACAATTTGATCGAATATAACTATACGCAGCTTTTATAGATTCTTGCATAACCTCTCCAAGCTTTCCTGTGTATTTTATTTCTCCCTTGCCCGGAATTAGGACTGATTCTATCATCAAAATATCACCACCTGTTTCAGTATAGGCGAGCCCAGTTACTATTCCTACTAAACTCTCATTTTCCGCAATGCCAAAGGTATATTTACGTACCCCTAAATAATCTTGTAAATTGTCAACCCTTACGGATATTTTCTTATTTTTATCAGTCAATATTTCTTTAACTGCCTTTCTCATGAGCTTTGCAAGCTCCCTTTCCATACTCCGCACACCACTTTCACGTGTATATAAACGTATCAACTCGTATAACGCCTCATTAGTTATGTCCCATTCCTTCTGATACAAACCATGCTCCTTCTTTAACTTCGGAATAAGGTGGTGTGTAGCAATACTGATTTTTTCATCTTCAGTATACCCGGACAATTGTATAATTTCCATCCTATCACGCAAAGGATGTGGTAAATTTAAGCTGTTTGCCGTAGCTACAAACATTACACTTGAAAGATCAAACTCAACTTCCAAGTGATGATCCGTAAAGTGTTTATTGTGCTCAGTATCTAAAACCTCAAGTAATGCAGACGCAGGATCGCCACGCGAATCAGAACCCATCTTATCTATTTCATCAAGCAGAAAAAGCGGGTTGCATGAATTAGCTTTTTTCATGTGTTGAATGATTTTACCAGGCATTGAGCCAATATAAGTTTTCCTATGCCCTCGTATCTCAGACTCATCACGCACACCACCAAGAGCTATGCGAACAAAATCTCTTCCTACTGCTCTTGCCATAGACTTAGCTAAAGAAGTTTTACCAACACCTGGCGGTCCAACTAAGCAAAGTATAGGACCTTTTATCTCTTTTACTCTTTTTAATACCGCTAAAAATTCTATTATTCTATCTTTTACTTTCTCTATGCCATAATGATTTTCATCTAAGATTTTCTTAGCTGCATTTAAGTTAATTTTTGCATCTTTGTACTTTCCCCATGGCAACTCAAGCAACCAATGCAAGTAACTAGATATAACTGTAGCTTCAGGAGAAATGGGATTCATTTTCTTGTATCTCTTCAAATCAGTTATAGCTTTCTCTCTTGCTTCCTGAGAAAGCTTTGTTTCATTTATCTTTTTTTCAAATTCATTGAGTATATTCCCTTCATCACCATTCTCAAATTCGCCTAATTCTTTCTGTATAGCTTTCAATTGCTCGTTAAGGTAGTAAACTTTCTGAGTGCTTTCAACTTGCGATTTAATTGTCTTATATAAACGGTTTTGTGCGTTCAAAATACTCATTTCTCTCTCAATAAAAGCAAAAGCTTTTTTTAAACGCTCTTCTGGGTCATAAGCCTCAAGTATACTTTGTTTATCTGATACTTTTATATTTAAATGTGAAGCTACCGTGTCTACAAGTTGATCAACTTCTTTGATTTGATCAATGGAGTTAATGGCAACCTCGGGTTGATTTTTCTTGTTTAGCTTACACCAGCTATCGAACGCGTCTACAACAGACCGCCTTAAAGCTTCTAAATCAATATTGTCTTCATCTTCTTTATAATAATTGTCTAACTCTACCCTGGCTTGTAATAAAGTATGAGAGCTAATATATTCTACAACTCTTCCCCTTCTTATCCCCCGGATTATAACTTTTACTGCATTGTCAGGTAATTTTATTAACGGTTGTACAATGCTTGCTAACACACCTACTTCATAAAGATCTTCAGGCTCTGGATTATCAACAGAGCCATCTTTCTGTGCTACAAGAAAAATCTCATTTTGGTGATTACTACTACTTATTGCATACTCTAGTGCATTAACAGATTTTTCTCTGCCTATGAATAAAGGCACCATTATATTTGGAAAAATTACTACATCTCTTAAAGGTAATACTGGCAATGCAGTAAAACTAGAGCTTACAGCACGTTCAAT
This sequence comes from Wolbachia endosymbiont of Aedes aegypti, assembly GCF_021496215.1. NCBI lineage: Bacteria > Pseudomonadati > Pseudomonadota > Alphaproteobacteria > Rickettsiales > Anaplasmataceae > Wolbachia > Wolbachia endosymbiont of Aedes aegypti. The sequence goes on from NZ_CP090902.1 coordinate 299,161, forward strand.
GTTCATAATATATGCCTCAAATTAATCATTAACCGTTATAACATTGCCATTGTTATTATGATTAACCGTTGCTTTTCCTAATTCTACCATTTTCTTAGTGATTACTATAGTGCTACCTTCAAAGCCTCCGTTTCCAGATGTATACATAATGTCAAGCAAAAGTGACTCCAAGATAGCACGTAACATTCTTGCACCTGTTTTGTAGCTTATAGCCTTTTTAGCAATAGCTGATATTGCTTCATCTGAAAACTCAAGGTTTACTTTGCTAAACGCAAGCAATGCTTTGTACTGTTTTATTAGTGCATTCCTTGGCTCTGTCAACACATGTATTAAATCTTCATGATCCAGCTCATCTAAAACAGCAGTTATTGGAACCCGCCCTACAAATTCGGGTATTAAACCGAATTTGATTAAATCTTCAGGTTGAACATCATGTAAAGCATTCTTTTTCTTTTGCTCTTTAGACTGACTTATATCTGCTCCAAAGCCAACTGACGTTCCCTTTTTTCTCGCTTCAATAATTTTATCGAGGCCTTCAAAAGCTCCTCCACAAATAAACAGTATGTTACTAGTATCCACTTGTATAAACTCTTGTTGTGGGTGTTTTCGCCCTCCTTGTGGCGGAACATAAGCAACTGTACCCTCCATAATCTTAAGCAGAGCTTGCTGGACCCCTTCACCTGAAACGTCACGGGTTATTGAAGTGCCTTCAGATTTTCTTGTAATTTTGTCTATTTCATCTATAAACACTATACCACGCTGTGCTTTTACAACGTCATAATTTGCAGCTTGTAATAAACGCGACAACACGCTTTCTACATCATCACCCACATAACCTGCCTCAGTTAAAGTTGTCGCATCAGCCATAGCAAATGGCACATCTGAAACTTTAGCAAGTGTTTTGGCTAGCAAAGTCTTACCAGAACCAGTGGGACCAATAAGCATTATATTTGACTTCTCGATTTCAATATCACTTATAGCATGAAATTGTACCATGGATTGACAATGGTTATACATAGCTACAGATAAAACGTGTTGCGCGTGTTTTTGACCTACAACATGCTTGCTGAGAAAGTTTTTTATATCCTCAGGTTTCTTTAGTAATAGCTTCATATCAGATATACGATCTGAATTAAAAGATCTATCTTTCTTTTGACTTATTGCTTTATGGGATAATTCTATGCACTCATTACAAATAAACACCTTTAAACCATCCGAAGAATTAGTAATCAATTTATCTACTTCATCTTGCGCCTTGTTGCAAAAAGAACAGTAGTGTAAATCATTATTGTTATCCATTAACCCACCTTTTGTTTAACTTTAATATTTTCAATTTCAATATCTGTACGCTCAGCTATCACCCTGTCAATTAAGCCAATTTTCCTTGCTTCTTCAGGATCCATGAATTTATCTCTTTCCATCATTCCTTCAATTTTCTTCAGTGAATTTCCAGTATGTTTTTCATAAATTTGATTTAGTTTTTTCTTAACCCGCAAAATTTCATTAGCATGTATTTCTATATCAGTTGCTTGACCATGATAACCACCAGATGGCTGATGTATCATAATTCTTGAATGAGGTAGAGAGTAGCGCTTACCTTTTGTACCAGCTGCAAGCAATAAAGAACCCATAGACGCAGCTTGACCTATACATAAAGTTGAAACGTCTGGGTTTATATACTGCATTGTATCGTAGATCGACAAACCAGCAGTTACAACACCACCTGGTGAGTTGATGTACATACAAATGTCTTTATTGGGATTTTCCGATTCTAAAAATAAAAGCTGTGCTACTATTACACTGGCCATATTGTCTTCAATAGGACCTGTTACAAAAATTATTCTTTCTTTCACTAGTCTTGAATATATGTCATAAGCGCGCTCACCGCGACTAGTTTGTTCAACTACAATTGGTATAAGAGTCATACCTTTCCCTATTAAATATTATCAAATAATTCCTTTAATTCTTTCACAGAAACAATCTGCTCTTCTTTACTAACTTTTTCTATTATATAATCTGTCACTTTATACTCAAGCGCTTGCCCTCTAACTAATTCTTGAAATTGTTTATTTGATTCAAAATGCTTAAGTACTCTGTCAAATTGCACATCTTTACTGACATATTGATTTACAATAACACTCAAAACATCATTTTGAGTTAATGATATTTTATGTTCTGCACTAAATTTCATAAATAACATAGCAAGCTTTACACGTTTTTCAGCTTCTTTACGAGAATCATTTTGAGCACCCAATTCTCCTTCCATTCTTTGTTGCTCCTGTTTTACTATGTCTGTGGGTAAATCAAAACTATAATTAGCATCCAAATAATCAAACAGCTCCTTTTTAATTAAGAGATTTCTCATTTCGGTGCACTGATCACCAATCATTTTTTTTGCATGATTTATTAGCAAAGAATAATCTTTAAACCCAATACTCTTAGCTATTTCATCATCATTTTCAAAATCTTTGGCAATTTGAATCTCATTAACTCGCACAGAAAAATCAGCTTCCTGTCCTGCAAGGGAAATGGCTTGGTAATTTTCAGGAAATTTCAACTTAAAGTTCTTTGTTTCTCCCTTTTTCATACCAGTTAATTGATCTTCAAAACCATTAATAAATGTGCCAGACCCTAAATTAACGGCAAAATTTTTGCTACTTCCACCTTGAAAGAGCTTATTCCTAATCCGCCCTTCAAAATCAATTATCAATTTATCCCCATCTTTCGCTTGATAAGAAGCATCATCAACAGAGGCGAAATTGGGGAACTTTGTTTTAATGGAATCAATAAATTCTTTTATATCTTCCTCTTCAATCTTTGCTTCAATTTTCTTTAAGTTTATTTTGTCAAGATCTATCACTGGTACTTCAGGCATCGACTCAAAAGATAGCTTGTATACAAAATTGCCCTCCTCATTTTCTTTGCCCAGATCTGGTAATGATATAACATCAACCTTAGGATAAATGTGAGACTTGACTTCAATTTTTTTCATCAAATCACTTGAGCAATAATCAATTGTATTATTTATCACATATTCCAAAGCCTCGTTTTTATAATTTGCAACAACAAGGTCATAGGGCATCTTTCCAGCCCTAAATCCAGGTGATTTTGCATTTTCTGCTATCTCTTGCAACCTGGAATTTACCTTTTGTTTTATATAATCACTACCAACTGTGATTTCATACTCATACTTTAGTTTATCTATACTAAGCTCTTTGTAGGTATATACGCTACTTACTTCGACTGTATTTTGAGGTATATTATTAGACATCATAATTCATTTATTAACATTTTAATTCATATCTTAATAGAGTCATTTTACCAGAATTTAAGTTAAACACAATCCTTAAGAACAGGTTTTTACACAAACAAAAGTGTATTTAGTGATTATAAATTTTCCCTTAAAACCTAAGTTACATGACTTTAAAGTGCGGATAGAGGGACTTGAACCCCCACGAGCAAGCTCACCAGGACCTAAACCTGGCACGTCTACCAATTCCGCCATATCCGCAAGAAATTTTTAGTACCCTATTATAGGTATTCCATTAAAAATATTCAAGGTTTAAAGTCTTACTTAATTTATGGTATTTACACAATCAAAAAAGCTTATTAACATTTCTTAATGAAAGCTCTAAACCCTGAAAATCAATAATGAGATTAATAACAAGCTTCTTACTCGCAATTTTTTTGATTACACAAAGTGGTTGCACAACCCTTATAATAGGTGGTGTGGTGGCTACAGCGGCAGCAACAGCAATAACAATGCAGGACAAATCCTTGGGAAATATCATTGATGATACGACTATGGTCATCAGAATTAATAAGGGGCTCTTAAAACATGGGCTATTTTCATCCATAAAGGTTAAAGTAAGTGAAGGAAGAGTATTGCTCATTGGAAGTGTTGACACTCCTGAAAAACAACTTACAGCAGAAAAAATAGCTTGGCAGCAAAAAGAAATTAAAGAAGTGATAAATGAAATAAGAGTAATACCAATTCAAATGGCTTCCATGCTAGACACCACTGTAGATGGCATGATAACAGCGGAAATAAGAACAAGACTCCTGGGAAAAAGAAATATTAAGTCAATTAATTATAGCGTTAATACGGTTGATAGAGTTGTTTATTTGATGGGTATAGCCCAAAATAAAGCGGAATTAAAAGCTGTAATAGCAATTGCAAGAAAAGTAAAGGGAGTAAAACAAGTTGTAAGTTATGTACGATACAGGTACAGTAAGTTACGCCATTAGGCAAAAATCGCTTTCAAATTATAACATTTGTACAGTTGTGACAATAGGTAGAGAACATAAATGAAAATTGCCTTTCAGATGGATGAAAATATAAATTTTGAAACTGATACTACATTTGCGCTAATAAAAGAAGCACAAAGGAGGGGGTATGAAATTTTTGTTTATACTCCTGATAATTTAGCACTAAAGCTAAACTATCCAATTGCTTTTGCTCAGCAAGTCAGCGTTGATGATTTTAGTTTTATCTCCAAAAAAGATGTAGCTATCAACTTGAATGAAATGAACATCATATTTATCAGACAGGATCCACCTTTTGATATGCGTTACATTACAACAACATATATCTTAGAAAAAACTAGCGCATTGGTAATTAACAATCCAACAGAAATAAGAAATTGTCCTGAAAAATTGATAACTTCATTATTTCCAGAACTAATTCCGCCAACTTTGATTACTGAAAATATATCAATGATTAGAGATTTCTACTACAACTATCAAGATATTATTCTGAAGCCATTGTATAGTTATGGAGGAAACGATGTGATAAGAATACAAGATGAGAATAGTATTCAAGTAGTAGTGGATCTCATGATAGCAAAATACGAATGCCCTGTGATTGCACAATCATTTTGTAAAAACATAGATAAAGATAAAAGAATATTGCTACTTTATGGCCAACCAATTGGTGTAATGAAACGAATTCCAAAAATCAGTGGAGAGATCAGAACAAACATGCGACTTGGAGCAAGTTTTGAGCCCGCTCAAATGAACGATAGAAACAATGAAATATGTAACAAAATTGGTCCTGAATTAAAGAAAAGAGGGCTAATATTTGTTGGTATTGATATTATAGATGACTTCCTGCTCGAAATTAACACAACTTCACCCACGGGAGTAGTTTATATCAATAAATTGTATAATATATCGCTAGAAAAGGATCTTTGGGACGTGTTTGAAGAAAAAGCAAGCAGCCATCAACTAAACCTGTGAACAATCACCTTAACAAACTCAGTAGTCCCATTCTTTATCCCTGTTTTTTCTGTACTATTGGTCATATCACGCAATTTTTGAGAATTATTTAATAGATCAAATAGTACCTCTGTTAGATTTTTTTTTGCTTCACTATTCTGCTTAACTATTATAGCTGCTCTCGAGTCTTCAATATATTTTGCGTTATAAAATTGGTGATTATCTTTTGAGTAAGGGTAAGGAATATATATAGCAGAACGCCTAGCAAGAGTGATCTCTGCTATTGAAGTTGCTCCTGCTCTGCTAATTACCAAGTGAGCATTGGCCAGTCTATTCTCCATATCATCAAAAAATTCACTCAATTCACAATCGATCTTTTCACTTTTGTATAGACTTTTGACCTTGTTTACATTTTTCTTCGTACATTGCTGCGTCACTCTAATTTTCTTTTTCATTTTAATAGGTAAATCACAAATTACGCTGCTTACTACATCATCAAAAAAATTTGCACCTTGGCTGCCTGCTATGACCAATATATTTAGGATTTTCTCAGTGCTAGAATGGCTCTGTGCTTTTATATCAACAAAATTTCCTGTAAAAATACATTTATTGCCCTCTGCATATTTAGTCTCCGGAAAGCTGGTTGCAATTAATTTTGCACTCTTGAAAAAGAATCTATTTACTCTCCCTAAAACTGTGTTTTGTTCATGTAAAATTATAGGTATAGAAAGAACTCTTGCTGCAAGAAGAGTTGGAAAAGAAGCATAGCTACCAAAACCAATGACCGATTTTGGTTTTAATTTTCTTACTTGATACAGTGCTAACATAGAGCTGTATATCAAGAAAAGGAAAAACTTAAATTTGTTGCTGCTTGGTCTACGTAATGGTAAGGTGTAGCTTTCTATGTCGGTATTTTTATTTGTTTTTTTATCAGTGAATAATATGCAATTGTATCCTTGTGTCTTTAGTGCTTTTGCTAAAGCTATGGCCGGAAAGATATGCCCACCTGTGCCACCTGTTGCTAAAATAATATCCATCTGTAAATAATAAATCCTAGATTGTTAACTGTTATTTAACAATTTGCACGTAGAATTTTATTAAGCGTTATGATAGTTGAGTTAAAAATGCCTAAAAGTAATAGTAAAAAAGAACCTAATGAGAAAAATAAACCTCAAGAACAAAGAGAAGGCAGAAGCGGAGGTTTTTTAGAACTGCTAAAAAATATAATAAAAATTCTTTTCAATTCGGTCGTTGACCTACCTGAGCACGAGCAGCATAATAAAATGAAAAGCACTAATCTACAACAAGGTTTGGATACTAAAGGAAAAGGCCCAGAAGATCTTCATCCAAAGGCAAAGCTTGAAGTTAAAGAAGCAGCTAAGGGATTGAAAGAAGAGTTACAGAATTCTGATGCTGGTGGTAATCAATCTATTGAAACTAAAGTGCCTAATCAAACTACTACTCAAGACATTGACAACTCTAAAACGATGGAACGTTAGTTCAACTATTTAACATCTGCAGCAAGCACTGATTCATGTATCATCTCTGAAATGGTTGGATGAGGAAAAATCGTAGATTTTATGTCGAAGTCTGTTCCTTCTAGTTGCTTTGCAAGAGCAAAATTGCTAATTAACTCCGTTACTTCTGCACCTATCATGTGGCTACCCAGAATTTCTCCGGTTTTTTTATCTATAATCGTTTTCACTAACCCTTCAGTTTCACTGAGTGCAACAGATTTGCCATTAAAGTTAGAGTGAAATTTTCCTATTTTTATATCATACCCACCTTTTATTGCCTGTTCCTCAGTAAGGCCGATGCTCGCTATTTGTGGATGAGAATAAGTGCAATTTGGTATGCATTCTTTTTTTAACGCATGAGCATTTTTACCAGCAATCTTTTCAATGCAGATCACGGCTTCATGGCTCGCTTTATGTGCTAAACATGGTGGGCCAGCTACATCACCTATTGCATACACATTTGATTCACTAGTTTCATACCATTCATTCGTTTCAATAAAGCCAGAAGGGCTTAATTTAATTTTTGTATTTTCTAAACCTATATTTTCAATATTTGCTTGAATTCCAACCGCAACAATCACCCTCTCAAATTCTTTGCTCTCACCACTACTTAGTAGCACTTGAGCAGAGTCTTTACTTTTAGTAAGAGCTTTTACGCTACTGTTTGTATATATTTTTATCCCCTGTTTTGTGAATATTTCTTGTGCTAAATCTGAAATGTCCTTATCCTCCAGCGGCAAAATAGTGCTCTTTATCTCTATGATTGTTACATCAACCCCCAAAGTACTATAAAAACTTGCAAATTCTATTCCAATTGCACCAGACCCTATAATTAGTAGCGATTTTGGTAATCTCTCTGGAGTCATAGCGTGCTGCGCATTCCATATTAAATCTCCATCTGCCTCTATTCCAGGCAGATTCCGTGCCCTCACGCCTGTTGCTAAAATGATATGCTTGGAAACAATTTCTTGTTCTTCCTTATCGCTAACGACTTTTATAGTACCATTGCCTGCAAGTTTACCAAAACCTTGATGAACTTTGATATTATTTTTTTTCATCAAATATGCAACACCGCTTGACAATTTATCAACAACGTTTCTTGAGTATTTCACTATTGATTGTATATCAAAATTCGCTCCCTTTACTTCTATACCAAACTCTTTTGATCTTTTTATTAGCCTATAAACCTCAGATGCTCTAAGCAGTGATTTTGTTGGTATACATCCCCAATTTAAGCATATACCGCCTAAATTTTTTTCTTTTTCCACAATTGCAGTTTTAAACCCAAGCTGTGCCGCCCTAATTGCCGCTATATAACCACCAGGACCGCTACCTATAACCGTAATATCATACTCATTCATCAGTTTTCTTCGTATTCAAAAAGATTATATATAACAGATGGAACCCATACAATCAATGGTCTGTCATCTACCGTCTTAAGAGTCAAGATAAAAGTTGTTATTTTTTATCATGGCATTTAAACAAACGATAATTTTTCTCATGACAGCAACTAATGCAACCTTAGCAGCTTTGCCAGAATCAACCAAACGCTGATAAAACGCTTTCATTTTTCTGTTGTGGCGCATAGCAACAAGAGCTGACATGTATAGTGCTTTCCTTGCATAAAACCTGCCTCCTTTGATTTGAGCTTTGCCAACTTTTCTTCCACTTTCACTAGTTTTAGGTGCAACTCCAACTAAGCATGCAATTTCTCTATTCTCTAATCTACCAAGCTCAGGCACCTCTGTCAGTAGAACGCTCGCCGTCTTTGATCCAATACCTTTATAGCTGATTAAAAGCTCATTTTTTCCTTTCAATTCAGCTATTGCGTCTTCTATGTCTTGCCTAATTTTTTTCAATTGTTTTTCAGCAAACCCTATCTGTCTTTCTATGTATTCTCTAGCTTTTCCCGTCGCACTTTGCAGGCGACACTTGTTTGCATGAATTGCATCATTTAAATTACGCTCAACTGCCCCCAGCTCCTTTAATTCCTCTTGCTTTTGTGAAATTATACATCCTTTTACTTCACCGTCTTTACTGACAAATTCAGCGTATTTTTCCAGTAATTTAGCATCTAACTTGTCAGTTTTTGCAAAATGATTGCAAGCTTTGGCAAATGCATATACCCGATTCGGGTGAGCTTTATGGACAGTTATCTTGCAACAATTTTATAATGAGCTTTTCATAGCCACCAGCTTACACATAACTTGATGGGTAAATCGACTATATTTGTTTCTATAATACTTAGATATAGCATCACTCACGTTTGCTATGCGCTTATGCTTGCCATTAATTGAGATGTCCAATGCTTCCTTGGAAACATCTACTCCCATGAAAATTATTCTAGCCATTTTTGTACCTATAAATATAATCAAACAATAATGCAAAATGCTGTATACAGGATTGTAATTCGATCTTTAGATCCACCTACCGTTCGTACTACATTTTGCTTTAAGCCTTACTATTACCCACAAATAAAAACATAGTATTGTATTTACTCAAATAATTTAATTTTATTAACCTGAAAGCTTATTAGATTAAAATTATTAAACTAAGAGTTATAATTTTAGCAACTAAAAGCTGTAAATTGCACCATATAAACAGTTATTTCAAGCAAAAGTTATGCCATTAAGAGCTATGCAACAAACATTTATATTTGTGGGTAATAGTAAGATCTAAATCCGATAGAGCATTGTTGGCACACCATCAAAAGTCGCCTCAGACCTCTAATGCATCAATGTACAAACTTACACCTTTTAGTTGGTAATACCATTTTAGACGTTTATCATTCGTTTTAGAAAATACTATTAGAGGTTGTCCGGAAACTAGTAAATTCAAGCATATTCCCTCTTTAACATAACCCTACTCATAGCTAGGTATATGAAATTCTCAGTGGATGTTGTGAGTAAATCATACTCCTTCGATAGCCTTCTATTCCTATTAACCCAAGCAAAAGTCCTTTCTACAACCCATCTTCTTGGCTGTACTTTAAACCCTTGTTCTCTTGTTGGTAGTAGCTCAGGTGGCGTATCTTTGTGCACCCAAAATCTACATGGAGGCCTTTTAACAATTTCAATATCTATGTCATATTCTTCCTTTATGTGATTCTTTAAATTTCTTCCTTGGTATCCCATGTCAGCCCACATTTTTTTAACTTTAGTATATTTTGTTCTCATATTGTTTAATGCTATTTTAATACCATCTCTATCATTTTCGTTAGCAGCGCCTACGTAACAACCTAGTATAAAACCCTGAGTGTCTGTAATTATATGCCTTTTTCTACCCTTTACTTTTTTACTTCCATCATAGCCTTTGATCCCCCCTTTTCTGTAGTCTTTACAGATTGACTATCTACTATACAGGCACTCGGCTGCTCATTCCTTCCTATTTTTCTTCTACTATATTTTGTAATTTCATAATTCATTTTCTCAAAAATTCCCTGCTTCTTCCATTGCCTGAACTGCTCATACACAGTCTTCCATAGCGGAAAATCATTTGGTAAATACCGCCATTGACACCCTGTACGCAATACATAGAAAATTGCTTCTAATATTTCTCTTTTGCTATACTTTGGCGGCCTTCCTCCTTTCTTGTATGATACTCTGAAGTGTTTTTCTATTCTTGACCATTCCCTTTCGCTTAGATCTGTTGGATACTTTTTTCTCATCTTTACCCCGTACTAAAATTTCAGATATTATAGCCTTTTACTTGTTTCCGGACAACCTCTAAATTTATGAAGCTATCTCAAATTTAGCCATGCCTATTTCAGTAAATTTGTTAAGCAAATAACATTTGAGTAGCAGTTCCCTCTCACGATTCATTTCAGATTTGTTCCTAAAACTAAATCCAAATGTCTTTTTTAATCGCGAGAAAAAACCTTCTATATCAGATCTTTTTCCATAACTCATCTCTTTTTTCCACTTCTTTATACCATCTTCATCATATGACTTTATGAGCTTGACTGCAGAATTTCTCTCAGCCATATAGTCTAACTTTGGATGCTCTGTTGCGTTGTTTTTCGGAGGAATTTTCGTTTTTATACCATATTGATTACACAGCTTATAGAGCTTTTCTCTGTCATATGCCCTATCTGCATATAGTACTTTTATGACATACTGAAAATCGACTTCTTTTAGCAAATCACAAGCTCCATAGTGATCAGCCGTTACTGTATTTCACAGCTATGGCTTTTTTGCTGTTTGTATTCAACATTACATGCAATTTTCTTGTCTGTTCATAGCTGCGATACTTTCTATCTTCGCTATTTTCTTTGCTATGACCAGGAGTGTTGTTGTATATACTAATTCCTGTACTGTCTATAGCAATTTCGATATCTTCCATATTATTTTCTGCAATCATTGATCTTAATATTGAGTTTCTTAAACCTTCTTGATGATTGTGAATAGCTGATAACTTGCAAATTTTTCCCAATTTGCTCAAGGTATCCTGCTATAAACCCAACTGTTTGCCTCAGGCCTATTCTAAATAAACAAGTTATTATGTGCACCAAAATTACAACTTTATCGCTATAAATATTGTTGCCACCTGGTATTTTTGGACCATTCTCGTACCACTTTTCTATGGCTTCGTTGATATAATGAAAAATATTTCCTCTTTTTTCTAGAAATTTGTTATATTCGCTATGGTTACTGACCCTCATTTTTTGTGGCATATTTTTTCTTCAACAGTTAAATCGCTATTTATAATGAATTTTGTCAGTAATCACTAATTTTTCTGCTGCTATGCAACAAAGCTCACTGAGATCCAGATTGGACACTAAGTTGGTGAGTATAAAAGTAGCTAACCTTATATTAAAACACAATATTTTTGGTGAGGGGTTGCATTAAAAGCTGGATTCCAGTGTCAAGCACTGGAATGACATCGTCTTAACATTGTACCATATTACAATGTTCGTACAGTTATGTGTCACGCTACTTGGATGACAAGAAAAGGTTTCTAGAATGACGGAAACGAAGTCATACATAGAAAATAGGTTAGGTATTTTCAATTTTTGTTGTATACTCAAATAAAAATCTCACTTTTACAGATGGATACAGTAAAGTTTGTTTTATTACTGCCAACAATATTACTCATGCTAGTTGCTGGTGTTTACCTATCGATTAAACTAAAATGGCTACAGGTATTTAGATTACCATACGCCCTTTCACTCCTTGGAGCTAAAAAAGGAGAAAATAAATTTTCTTCTATAGCCGCTCTGTTTACAATTTTAGGGGGAAATTTAGGAGTAGGAAATATTTCAGGAACTGCTGTTGCTCTAAAAACCGGAGGACCGGGCTCTATTTTATGGATGGCAATAATTATTGTTATCACTTCTGTGATAAAATATGTCACTTGTTATCTAAGTATAAAAACCAGAAAGGAAAAGAACGAACGGTTTATAGGTGGCCCTGTAGCCTACATGACTGATGCGTTTAACTCTAGGAAGGCCACAATTGTCTTTCTAGTTATCATGATGATGGTTTCAATAACAGTTGGTAACCTTGTTCAGGTAAATTCTCTATCAATACCACTTAATATGATAGATGTGCCTGTAGTTGTTGGTGGCATTGTAATGGCCATAATATTTTTTGTTATTGCAGCTCTCAGCTTAAAAAAAATTAAAATTTTTATATCGGCTATGATACCGATAATGACGGTAAGTTACCTCACACTTTGCGGTATCATATTATTTAAATTTAGTGAAAATATTCTTCCTTCTCTAAAACTAATAACAAGCAGTTTTTTTACAACTAGTAGCTTTAACTCTGGTTTATCTCTAGGTTTGATTTTAGAAATGTTGACTATTATTCAAGTTGGAACTTTGCGAGGTATTTTTGCAACAGATATAGGGCTTGGCCTCGAAGGAATCGTACATTCTTCAATTGTTCCTAAGAAAAATAATAATAAATTTATTATTGAACAGAGCCTAATCACAATAATATCGCCTTTTATAGTTGCATTCATAGTGTTTATTACAACAATGGTACTGCTTGTCACAGATTCTTGGGTCACTGATTTAGAGAGTACTAACATGTGCATATTTGCTTTTAGAAAAGCTATGAATTGGCCCTATATTGACTATTTAATTATGGCCATAATGTTTTGTTTTGCCTTTACTACTATTTTTACTTGGTTTTTTTGCTCAAAACAGACAATACGCTATGTGTCTATGGATAATAAATACACTAAAATCTGGATTGTAATTTTTACCATGATCATTCCGCTTGGTGCGATAGGTAAAGTCCGGTTGCTATGGGATGTTGCTGATATCTCGATTGCTGCTTTGTTGTTTATCAACATACTCGCTATACTCAAGCTAACCTCTCAAGATCCAGAAGTGTTTACTATGAGTAGCAGATATTTGAAGTTGCAAAAACAGAGCTATAGCTAAAGCAATTTAGGCTATGCAGCTGTTGTGATATAAGAGTGATTTCCGTCAAGAAGGATGTCATCCCAGTGCCCAGACACTGGGATCCAGGAATCTTGATTGGCACTAAGTTAGTGAGCATAAAAGTAGCTAATCTTATGTTAAAACACAACATTTTTGATGGGGTTCGTGAAAGGCTGGATTCCAGACTGGAATGACAACTTAAATCGTTTGATGTTACCATAAAATAGCTTGTGTCATCACATTAGTAACACAACCTTCCTTAATAAAAATTCAACCAATGCTTGTGATAATTATATTAGCTAGTATTAGCTAGAACTAAAGGCAGAGGGTTATTAGTGAGGGATATATGGGCACTAACGATACACAACAAGAACACATTTATAATGAGCGCATTCAAGAAATTTTTCCTTTATTTGATAAAATAAAAAAGGAAGACGACCCAATTTATAATGCTAGAGTTGATTTTAACACAGTAAAGTTTTTAACAAAACACGCCAACTGGAATTGGGACGAAGAAGAAAACAAAGATAAAGCATATGGAGTTATTCTTCAGAAATGCGACAAGACAAAGAAAGCTGGACAAGACCTTGAAAGTGAAGTTAAAGAAAGGTTGAAAGAGTATGTTGATGATGTTGCAGGAGTTTCAATATACGGTAATCACGCAAGTATTACGCTGGGAAATAACAAAAAAGAGTTTAAAATCAGCGAATTTTTAAACAGTGATTTTTGTGAGAAGAATGAAATCTCGGGATTTTCAACATTGCATAGTGATGGAAAGAGCGGAATGCATGGTTTTGTTGCCGAGGAAGAAGGGAAAAAAATAAGACATTATGTCGTAACTGATGGTTCATATGAAATGACTTTAAAGTGGTATGCGGAGGGGAAGGAATGTAAGATCAAAATTAAGATTGATGCTAACGGTGTAGACCTTGTTAAAGGTGATGATTTTTCTCTAGAACGGTTAGAAGTAAACAGAGATGTAAAAATAGGTGGTTTATTCTTGCATGAAATACAATTCAGGGAGAAAGGACAAGGAAAAGCGAATGAGATGCAACATAATAAAGACAGTAACGAGCTATCATCTGAAACTACAACAAGAATTGATGTTAATAGAGGTGTTAGCGTTCAAGCTACTGATATAACTCAAAAAAAAGAAGACCACCATTCACATTTTGGACTACAATCTAACAGCAGAAGGCAGTCTTACGATAGCGGAATTGGAAAAGATTTTGACGATAAAATTAATTCTCAGGAGGCTAAAGAAAAGCGTGAGCTTAGACAAGCAGCACGAGAAGCAAATTCGGGAGGTCAAGTTTATAACCTACAATCGCTTTTTGAGGAGAATCCTCAGAACAAAAAAACTCCTCCGCCACTTCCACCTAGAACTAGTTCACTACCACCTAAAAAAGGTGTTTTCGATGAGCAAGGGGGAGCCAAATCTGGAAGCCAAAAACCAGATGACTTGCGCGAAAATGAGCAAACACCTAATAATCAGCAAAAAGGTGCAACTTCTGATTCTTCAGATAGTTCTACTTTCACCAAGTCTGTAAGCCACAATCAAGATAATAGGCAAGAAGATGAACGGTATGACAATCCTACATTTGGACATGCTGTACCTGGAAGCCAAAAACCAGATAGAAGTGAGCAAACACCTAATGATCAGCAACAACCTAAAACCCAGCAACAAGAAGGAAATAGCAAAGGCGATCTGTTACAAGACATCAGAAATTTCAAGAAAAACAACTTACGGCACATTGATGTTGATGATAGAAAAGCATCAATTGCAGGAAGTAGAAAAAATAACCCATCACCGTTAGAGACATTAAAGGACATAATTCCTTATTCATCTTCTCCAGATAATAGTGATAACCAAGATGCTAGTGATGCTAAGTGGAAAGAAAGTGAACAGCCGCTCTCTGCTACAGCACTCAATAATAAAAGTGACTCGGGCTATTCATCTCCAACTCATGACAATAATGAACAATCTCAAGTAAATCCTGAACAGTTAGAGAAGAGCTTAGAGAACATTGAACAAAGTGATCAAACTCCACCTGAAAATCTTCTTAAAGAAATCAGAGATAGATCACAGCAGGATAATAGAGGATTAAGGCAAGTTGATCCTACTGATAAACTGTCACAAGATAAAGAAGATGGATTGCAAAAAGACGATTTAGCAGATGTAAAAATAGTGGAAGGTCCAACTATTAGTGTCTCTGCTTCAACACCAAATAGTATAAGTGATTCAGGCTATATATCTCCAACTAATAGTGATAGTAAATCTCAAACAGATTTAAAACAGGTAGGAAGGAAATTAGAAGAACATATTAGACAAAGTAATCTAACTCTATTTGAAGAACTTAAAAATACATTAGGTCAAGAAAATCTCGGGTTAAAATCAGCTGATCAGAGTCAGATTAGCGAAGAAACTAAAAAACGCTTGAGAGAAGTTGGGTTGCTAAAAGACAGCTCAACAGACATAAAAGCAAACGATTCGGGCTATTCATCTCCAACTCATGACAATAATGAACAATCTCAAGTAAATCCTGAACAGTTAAAGAAGAGCTTAGAAAACATTGAACCAAAAGAAATCGGAGATACGAGTGAGTTAAAAGGAGCATTGGGAAACCCGGATAA
The DNA here is from genome assembly GCF_021496215.1 of Wolbachia endosymbiont of Aedes aegypti. Classification (NCBI taxonomy): domain Bacteria; kingdom Pseudomonadati; phylum Pseudomonadota; class Alphaproteobacteria; order Rickettsiales; family Anaplasmataceae; genus Wolbachia; species Wolbachia endosymbiont of Aedes aegypti. The sequence continues at coordinate 314,920 of NZ_CP090902.1, forward strand.
AGGGTTAAGAGAACCGGCACAACAGGCTACTAAAGAAAATATTCCTAAAGATTCATTCTCAGAAAACATTTTAGAAAAGATAGGAGAAGGTAAACAATATGACCCTATACGTAAGTGGTTAGAAAAAACAGTGGCAGAACGAGAAAATAATGACACTAATCCAACTGTAGATAAAAATAGCGAACTATATAAATTACTAGAGAAAGATGAAGCACAACTGAAAGCTGGAGTAATAGAAGAAGAAAGAGGAGATACTTTAACAGAACACACTGATGGTTATGATCGCAATAGAATTGCATTAGCTAACAGAAATAAAAGACCACTAGATTGGGCTAAACAGGTTGCTGAGTCACAACAAAAAAAAGATACTAATAAAGGTATTTCAATATAAATTGAAGTTAAAATAATTGCTTAGCAAACAATAGGTTTCATGTAATGGTAACCCTATAACGGAAGAGTAGGAGCCGCGTAAGAACAATACGAACACTCCAGCTAGGCCTTGTATATTGCATCCCCCCGCCCTATTTTTCCACTCTTCTGATGCTAAATAATACTTAATTTCTTGTTCACTGAGACGTTTAAATTTCACTATTGTCACCACAGTCCTGATATGTTGTTTAGATTGATCGGGAGTTAATAGACATACACTGGTGTATACTCTATGCCTTCTTCCTGATAACAAGCGGATACATTTTTCTGCTTGCTCAACGTTTTCAGCTTTGAGCAATATCCTTCTACCACAAGCAACAACTGTATCAACACCAAGCACAAAATAATTTGGATTTAAACTTTGTATTTTCTCAGCTTTACTTTTTGCCATACGGATTGAGTAATCCTTCGGAAGTTCCTTTTTTAAAGGGGCTTCATCTATATCTGCTGGCAAAATTAAACCTGGCTCAATGTTTATTTGTTTTAGTAAAGCTATACGCCTTTTCGATGATGAAGCAAGAATAAGATTATTTAGAGATCGTTCTGTCACTTGTACCTTTAAGCCTTCTAATGATCCTACCCTTTCTCGCATTCCTATCGTAAATGCTCATCTCAACTAACACCCTATCCCCTATAATGATGCGTATTTTACTTCTTCTCACTTTCCCTGATACATGACAGATAATCTCATGTTCATTGTCCAGTTTCACTCTAAATTCTGCTGCAGGTAGTAAAGCAGTTACTGCCCCTTCCACTTCAAAAATTGTTTTCGATTTCTCGTCTTTTATCATATGTTATATTATAATTTAATAATCTTTTTTAGTCTACTATAGATTTTAAATTATTATCAACACAAAAGACCTTTTGCGCCCCACTTAAGTTGCAACTTAACCCCAACCATCTTCACAATGATACCCTACCTACGTTTCTACTCTCTGCCACCTTCTCAATAGAACTTATAGGACTTATGTTGAAAGATAAATCATTATCACAATTTTCTTCATCGCTATCAAGTCCACTATCAACGCTTAAAGATCTGAGTAATGTTGTCTTCTCTCTCAGTGGAACATAAGACTCATTATCAACGCTTGAAGATTTGGATAACCTTTTCTTCTGTCGTGGAGCATTACCAGACTCATTAGAAATTTCTCCCGTTAATTGATTGTTGAAGCTCCTTTGTTCATCAGCACGAATTTTTTCTTCCAGTCCATCAAGCATTCCTACCAATTCATCACCCCATTCATTTTCTTCTTCTAATAATTGTTTACACTTTTCTTTCTCACGCTCTAGCTCGTTTCTTAACTCTTCGACTTTATCTTCATCTTTAGTGAGTTTAAGTGTAAGCACCTTATCTCCTGGAAATTCCTCGTACTCGTTTTCTAGTTCTTCAATGTTGAGTTTTAGTCTCTCTTCTCCAAGTGTATCTTGTAAATCGCTATCCTGCCTATCTGATTCTTTAATCTTTTGCTCAATTTCTACTTGTACCTTATATTCCTGATCTAATTCTCTTAGCTGATCTTTCAAGCGCTCTTTCTGCTGGCGTCGTTCAACCATTATCTGTTCCGCATCTTCTCGTGCTTGATTTAGCTCTTTTTCCAAATTCTTCTTTCCTGCATTAACAATTTTCAGCTCTTCCTTTAGCTTTCTTTTTTCTTCATATACACCTTTAAGTTCTTGTGCTTTCCCTTGTAGCTCTTTTAACACACCTGCTAATTCTTCATTTTTTTGTGCCAGTTCAGTTTGCAATTCCGTGTTTTTTTGCTCCTCTTTTTCAAACCTGTCTTGTAAATTGCTATTCTGCTTCTCTAACTTTACAATTGTTTGATTAGCTTCTGCTTGGGTTGTTTCTAGTTTCTCCTGTAGTCGCTGATTTTCTTGTATTAATTCATGGTGCTTTTTATTTATCACTTGCAACCCTGCTTCTATTTTTTGCTTCAATTCAACAGCTTCTTTTTTCAAATTTGACATTTCTTGCTTCAATTCAACGTTTTTTTCGGACAGCATCTGATTATTTAAAATCAATTCATCCATTTGTTGTGAAGCAAATTCTGTCTGAGTTCCAGTGTGCTGTAAATTGACTTCCGTTTTAGTTTCGATTTGTTGTGAAGCAACTTCTGTTTGAGTTTCAGTGTGTTGTAAATTGACTTCCGTTTGAGTTGATGCATTGCTATTAATAGAAGGAGGAAGGCTATTGTCAGCATCAACTTTAGGGTCTAATTCCCCCTCTGGTTCCTCGCGATAGGCCGCTATAGACTCATTTTGAAAATTATTATTAGCAGTAGGTACAACATCAGCAGCCTTACCTTTTTCTAGTACAGCATCATATAAGGAGAGACCTTGAATATATAATTCATCGTTTTGCTTTATTAATTCTAAGATCTCATCCGATAGCACAAAATCTTCATCATTAAATTTTAGTACTTCAGTTATGCCATCGCTACTCACATTCATAATCATGGTACACATTTCGGATCCATCCTTTACAGGCCAAGTGCTTTTCATTTCATAATATGCGCCCTCTTTAAATTCATAATATCTTTCCTTACCTTTCCGATGAGAGTGTATTTCATGTTTTTTATTGCAATAGATATTCAGCTCTTTAATATCTTTCTCTTGCTGTAAAATGTCACTAATCCTGGTTTGCTCACTTCTATTGTAATTAATAAGATTGATATTCAAAACTCTATGAGTGTTATCAGTTTCTGTGTAATAAGCTCGAAACTCTACGCCTTTCTCTCCAAGATATTTACTTGCAGCTTCTTTTCCCTGCTCTGCCAACTTTATGCATTTATCTATATCTTCCTTAAAGCTCTTATTAGCAGACTCTGTTACTGCTTTATCTATGTACGTTTTTTTTAAATCTCCATCATTTATTAGGTCATAAAAACTCCACTTATCCCCAAAAGCCCTCTGCACGTAAGTGAAATTCTTTTTTTCCTTTAGTTTTCCTAAGAACCACACCTTTTCTTTCAGATTTTTTAGTTGAAAGCTTACCCTTGCCTTTACACTAGAGTTTTTGGCAGGAATACTAACTTCTTCTAATTCTTTAAGTAATTTGTTATTTTTTATAATTGAGGAGCAAAACTTTACAATAGCAGAATTTGCAAACGAAGGATCTTTTTTTATATCTTCATCAATAATTTCTTTAAAACGTGCAAATTGAGGTAGAACATAAAAATTGATTATTTCTTTTTCTGATCTTGTTTTATTAGCATAAGAGATATCACCTAATTGTGAATATAACTCTTTTAATGTATAGTAGATAAGCGTAGAGTAATAAACCTCCCTATTCAGTGAAGTTGGTCCAATACACTTTTCAAGTTGATCACCTGTTTTTCCTGCCTCTGCTGTTTTTTCTTCTTTAGCCAAACTTCCAATCATAATACACCTCCTTAACTATATTTATATTATACCAATTAACATATATTAAAAGAAATCAAACTGTATAACCTCGCCCTACACTAACTTTTATGATTACTTAATTGTGTAAAAATAACTGCAAGTGTTAAACTTGAGCTTTTATTTTTCATTATACATTTCTTACTACATGTTTATACTGTTGTCTTGCATAATAGACTATTCGAAGTTACACAAGTATTTTTTTTATTAGATAAGAGTTAGTAAGAGCCTGTTCATAATTTTTTCAGAAGTAAGGCAGTGAAAGCCAGAACTACCATTTGTAGGCTAGTATTGAGTTTTCGCTCACAATTTTTCCACAATCTTCTACATTTTTCTAACCAAGCAAAAGATCGCTCCACAACCCATCTTTTGGGCAATACAACAAAGGAACGTAATTCATTTCTTTTGATCACTTCAACGGTTGCACCAATAATCGTTTTTATTTGAGTTACAAAATTCTCTCCAGTATAGCCTGCATCAACCAGTACATTTTTAACTCCCGAGAGGTTTTCTTTTGCATTTTCGACCATTCTCACAGCACTGCTACGGTCAGTTATCTCTGCTGTTGTTGTATAAATTGCATGCTTGCGTATCTACTGCAATACGGCCCTGAAATCTTCTTGCCTGCATCATAGCTTCAGCAGTATCTGCATTTTTTATACTCTGTGCATCAATTATGCAGAAGCTTTTCCGACCATTGTTTTGTCGCAATTATTTTTTTTTAATACCAGCTCCAGAACACTTTCTTTATTTACATCTGATTTTTCACTCCACTTCTTAAAATAGTCGTAACAATTGCGCCATTTTGGGAACTCTTTTGATACCATTCTCCACTGGCAACCACTTTTTAACACGTATAACACTCCACAAAATATATCATGTAAATCAAGTGTTCTTGGTTTTGTCTTCTTTCTGCAAGATTCCAGATCTGCTACAATAATCTCAAACTTTTCTCGACTTATGTCACTTGGTTATAAACTTCGCATATCCTACTTTATATACTTTATCCTCTCACTTTATCTCTTTTTTGAGATTACGTACAGGCTCTAAGATACAAAGACGTTTTCAGAAATCTTTAAGCTTAATAACATCCTCTCTCTTTGGACTAGTTGAGATTAGATGAATTGGTACACCTATTAATTTTTCTAACCCTTCTATATATTTTATTAAATTGATAGGCAATGTTTCAATCGACCTTTTACCTTGAGTGTTTTCTTTCCAGCCAGGAAACTCTTCATATATTGGCTCTAATTCCCCTTGTATTGAATGCGATGCGGGTAAATAATCATACATTTTTCCGCTATACTTGTAACCAGTGCATATTTTAATTGTATCAAAAGAATTAAGCACATCTAATTTGGTTAATACAATGCTTGAAACTCCAGAGAGTTGTACGGCCTGGCGCACTAAAACTGCATCGAACCATCCGCAACGCCTTCTTCTATTGCTCACTGTTCCAAGTTCCTTACCTATAGTAAACAAGCTATCTCCTACTTCATTTTTCTGCTCAGTAGGAAATGGGCCATTGCCCACTCTTGTTGTATAAGCTTTTACCACACCAATAATGTAAGCATTGGAGGATAACCCTGAGCCTGTTATTGCTTGCGATGCTACAGTATTACTTGAAGTAACAAAAGGGTAAGTTCCGTGGTCGATATCTAAAAATGCGCCTTGGGCACCTTCAAATATTATTTTCTTACCTTCTTTCATCAAGTCATTTAATATCTTCCACACAGGTTTTTTATATGAAAGAATTTTTTCTGAAATCTCTTGAATTTCCTTTAATATTTCTTCTTTTTTAACCACCTGGTAGTTAAGGCCTTTCCTGATAGCATTGTGGTAATTCAAAAGAATATCCACTCTTTTATTGAGCTCATCTGCGTTTTCTAAGTCACAAAGGCGTATAGCTCTCCTTCCAACTTTATCTTCATAACATGGCCCTATCCCTTTGTTTGTTGTACCAATTTTGTGATTTCCATTTAAATCTTCAAATAGCTTTTCCTTGTCCTTATGTATGCTAAGTATTAATGGACAGCTCTCGGATACCATCAAGTTGTTATAGTTTACGTCTACTCCTTTAACTTTCAATGACTCTATTTCTGAGATTAGAGCGTGTGGATCAAGAGCAACGCCATTTCCTATGATAGATATTTTGCCTGGCCTCAAAACAGCAGAGGGCAGTAAATTTAATTTATAAACCTCATCATCTACTACTATAGTGTGCCCTGCATTATTTCCTCCCTGAAATCTCACAACTACATCTGCATTCTCAGAAAGATAATCTACTATTTTACCCTTGCCTTCGTCACCCCATTGCAGACCAACAATTACAATGTTATTCATCATTATTTTCTAGATTAATACATAAATATTAATGCAGTACGCTACAAATGGAAAGAGAAATCTACGCCTTTCCTACACCCCTTAAATAAAGAAATATACTGTCGATTTTCTTAATATATTACCAAATTATTCATCATTATATGATATAACTTACAGCATATTTACAGTAAGGTGTTATTTATGAAAGAGACAAAAGGAAAAAATAATAAGAGTCCAGTAGTTAGATTAAAGGCCACAGCTAAAGAGTTCAATTTTAGTAAATTAAGAGCAGATCAAGATAATAAATTAGCGAATTCCGGTGAAACAATGTTCTTAGATTTTCAAAGGATGAATTTTATTATTAACGGAAAAGAAATAGATAAAAATCTTATCATTGCATTTAAGGAAGGAGCTAAGCACCGCAAAAGCGAACTTTTTAATAGTGATGATATATATAATGACGAAATATTTAACAAAAAAGGAACAAGAGAAATAGATACGGATCATGGCAAAGCTTTTGTTGCTTCAGTACTTGAAGATATTGAGAAAGAGCTTGTAAGTAATGCATTGGGTGAGCTATGGAAAAATCACTGTGAAAATTCCAAAACTGCCAATCATCAAAAAACCGATTCATATAAGAAAGAATTTGAAGAATTTTACAATGCTGGCCAAAGGTATATCCATCTATTACCAACAGAGAAAGATGAAAACAAGGATTACCGTTCCTTTGCAAAAGAAGTTTTCAAAAAAATGTTCAGATACGCTGGGGCAGAAGTTCCAAGTGATGCTATTTTAGAAGAGCTAGTTACCAATTGTAATCAAGCAGGGTATGAGGCTGCTCCATTTATACAAACCCAACTTGCACTTGGACAGTCGTTCATAGTAGAAAATCCTAAAAAAGTAATAAATATTGATTGTGCTAACCAAAATAATGTGAGAATTAGATCTGATATGAGGCTACCAATACTCTCTGTTAAAAATCAAGTTATGCATGGCGATAAGATATGTAATCTGTCTAGTTCATTGGAATTTACAATTGAATCTCACAATGGTGAAGACTTTGTAACATACAGAGATGGTAAATTGTCACTTACTACTCCTAAAGAGTTAAAAAATTATAAAGATAATGGCAAGAGCTTGTTTGACATTATTAAAGAATATTTTCAGAAATTCTGTGCAAAATTAGGATTTAAACCTGAGACAAAAATACAAATAGAGCATGGCTTCGGTGCTCAAAGTAACTATTTAGATGGTACAATATCAACCACAGGATCAGATGCAAATGAAGAATTTATCAATCTTTTAAGCGAAAATCTCAGAGAGAGGTTATTGGGGTCAGGAGTTGCTCTAGAAGATGAAGATGTTGATGATGTTGTTGAAGTCAGAGTATCTACCGTTATAGATCTATTGAGTGATTATGCTAAATTGGAAGATAATAAAGAACACAGAGAGTTATTAATAAGTAAAGTAGCAGATAATTTAGGACTTTCCACTCAAGATAAAACAGCACCAGAAGTATTGATGGAATTAGGCTCTTTACCTTCTTTGACAAAAGGTCAGGTTAATCATAATCAAGTGCAGTCTGTTGTAAATACTTTTATTAAGTTAATTATTGAAGGGAAAAGCGAAGTATACAAAAAAGGAGGTGCGATTAATGCAATTCATAAGGAGATAGATAAGGCAATTGTTGAGCAAGAAAAAAAAGCAACCAACAAACAAGATATAGAAAATGATAAATGGACAGATAGAATCAAAAAACAGAATTATTCTGCGGAATCACATGAACATTTACCTTAAAGATATTAGTAGGCTCTTTAAATATTTTAGAGTTCATGGTTACAACGGTTGCTATTTTACAGTGCATCTCACAACACTTTCTTCAAAAATATACATGTTAACATACCCTGGACGTACAAGATCACACTTATACCCAAGCTTTTCATAAAATACTTTCGCTTTTTGAAAATTCATGGTTGCAACGGTTGCTATTTTACAGTGCATCTCACGACCATAATCATGAACTTCTTCCATTAGCTGCTTTCCCATACCTTTTCTTCTATAATCAGAGTGCACCCAAAGCAAGTCAGTGTAAATTCAACCATAGATAACAAAACCGCTACAACCTACAATAATTTGTTCAGTATCATCGCGAATAAAAAAAGCAAATGGGTTACACGTACCTTTATCAACGGTTTCTTCATTAATCTTTTTGAGTAGGAATTCAATGTCTTTGCTACTTGGTGATGTGGTGTGTTCTATTTTCATCTCTCGGCCTAATACCGCATACTGATTTCTCTCTTTATCTTATATAAATTAATTAAGTAAAGTGAATACAGTATCCACACTACTAAAAAAAATGTGGCACAAAACATAAACATTGCAACCAGTGGCAACAGCAGGGAACTTTCTATTGCTATTCCACCTTTTCTCAAAATGCTTGCTGGCTGATGGAGAGTGGACCATAAATTCACGGAAAATTTTACTATAGGAATATTTATAGCACTAAAGATGGCAAATACTGCTGCTGATTTTTCTGCCCTCGCTTCATTATCAAAAGCGCTCCACAATGAAAGGTAGCCAACATATAGGAAAAATAAAATCAGCATTGAAGTAAGCCTTGCATCCCATACCCACCAAGTGCCCCAGGTTCCTTTTCCCCAGATGCTGCCTGTGATTAAGCATATTGCCGAAAAGACTGTCCCTGCAGGAGCAGCAGCATGTGCCAAGACACTAGCAATGCTATTGTTCCATACCAATGAAATGAAACCAAGTGATGCAATTAATCCATATATTCCAAGAGCAAGCCATGCAGAAGGCACATGAATGTACATGATTCGTACAATTTCTCCTTGTTTATAATCTTCTGGAGAGAAGAATAACGCCAAAGACATTCCAATTAAAAAACATGCGAAACAAATAACCCCAAGCCAAGGTAGAGCTTTCTTAGAAAAATAAGAGAAATTTGTAGGCTTTAATAAAAACATTCGTTTTGAGAATAATTGTGTTAAGAATTTACCAATTAGTTTGAGTTTTATCAACAGGATAGTTTTTCTATATTTACGTAGGTCAACAAATTAGCATAATTTCAGTAGCAGATTGCTAGCTATTATTTTTAGTATATGACCCTTAAAAAGCTTAATCTACACTTAGTATCAGATTCAAGTGGTGAAACTGTTATATCAGTTGCAAAATCAGCTCTGAAACACTTTCGTTCTGTAGAAACGATCGAATATGTTTGGTCTTTTGTAAAAGGAGAAGAGCAGATTGACAAAATTCTGGAGGAAATTAATAGGAAAAGTGATGAGCATAATTTTGTTATATGCACTATTACTGATGATGAGCTAAGAAAATATCTAAAAGATAACTGTATAAAGTTGAAAATTCCCTATAGAGCAATATTATCACATATTATTAGAGAAATTTCGTCTTATCTTGAAATTGAAAAAGACGAAAAGCTTGACTTGCATACTGAGATAAATAACGAATATTTTCAGCGCATTGAGGCAATAAACTACACTATTAATCATGATGATGGACAAAATATTCAAGATATTGATAAAGCAGATATAATTTTGGTTGGAGTTTCACGTACATCAAAATCTCCCACCAGTACGTATTTAGCTTACCGAGGCTATAAAGTTGCAAATATTCCTTTTGTTAGTGGAGTACCCTTTTATGTTGACTTGGCAAAATTAAAAAATAAACTAACGATAGGGGTAACAATAGACGTAAGTAGGCTAATAGAAATACGCAAAAATAGACTTACTTCAATTAACAACGAAGATAATAATATATATGCTAACCCTGAGAAAGTAGAAAAGGAAATTAAAGAAGCAGAGGAGCTCTTTAAACAGAATAACTGGCCAATTATCGATGTCACGCAAAAGTCGATCGAAGAAGTATCAGCAACAATTATACAATATTTTAATAAAATGTTATCAATTGACTAACTCTTGATAAGTGATTATAATGTAAAGTAATTTAATTCTTACTATAGATATGAAAGTCAAAGGGTCGCTAAAATCTCATCGTAACAGAGATAAAAATTGTAAAGTTGTGAAAAGGGGTGGTAAGATTTACATTATAAATAAGGTAAAGCCAAGGTGTAAAGCGCGTCAAGGTTCTTAGCTTTTTGTTCACCTTTTCATGTTATATATTTTTTATATGTGAAAGTACGGTGCTTATATCTAAAAAGAAGCAAAAATTACTGTGTTTAAGCGCAGCCTTACTCATTTCTTCCCTTACATTATATTTCAGCATTAGCACAATTACAGGTAAACGTGGCTTATTGACGTTAATCGATTTAAAAAAAGAAATCGAGTACAATAAACTTTTGCTAAAGGATGTCTCTTCTGAAAAGGAAAAGTTGGACAACAAAGTATTTGGCTTATATGAAAAAAGCTTAGATTTAGATCTGCTTGATGAGCAAGCAAAAAATGCTTTAGGTTATGTGAACCCTAATGAACTTATGGTTGTTCTTGACGTGGAATAGCAGTAGTGACCTTACCCAGAAAAAGTGGAGAGAAAGAAAAGAGTTTTTTTGGGTAAAATAAAATTTTGGAGGATTAGAAATGGTAAGAGAATATACAGCAGAATTCAAATTGGAAGCTGTTAAACTGGCAAATGAACAAAAAAAGGTAGGTCAACCAGTTGCAAAAGTAGCAAGAGATCTAGGAATAAGGGATAGTGTATTAGGAAAATGGATGAAGAAATATAACGAAAAAAAGTCAGCGGCAAATGCATTTCCAGGTAGAGGTAACATGGCTCCTTACGACAAAGAGAGGTTTGATTTACAAAGCAAGAGTAACAAGGGAAAGAGACATTTAAAAAAAAGCCCTGGCCAGTCAAAAAGAGTAAAATATTTTTTTATATAGTAACTGCTATAAAGTACAGGAATTATGTAGGATTTTCTGCTAGTGGCTACTATAAGTGGACCACAAGAAAAATAAGCAGTAGAGAATCAGCAAATAAAGAGCTACTCGCAGCTATTCAAAAAATATATCAAGTTTCTAAATGTAGATATGGAGCTCCTAAAATTCATGCTGAATTGAAGGCTTTGGGTAAAAGTTGCAATTTGAAAACGGTGCAAAGTATTATGCAGAAAAATGACATCAGGGCTATACTGAGAAGAAAGTTTAAAATTAAAAAACAACAAACAGATAATAGAGCTGTAGCTCCCAATATACTAGATCAAAACTTTATTGTTGATCAACCAAATAAAGTATGGGATTACTTACATCAAAACCAAGGAGGGATGGCTATATTTGGCAGCAATAATTCTCACGTATGGTAGTTAATGAGTAGTGCAATAAATAAACAATTGGTTATGAACTCTTTATTAATGGCCATTAATAGGCGTAAACCTGTTAAAAATCTACTGCTGCACAGTGACCAAGGTTCACAATATACTGCGCAAGGGTATCAATATCTCTTGCTGCACAGTGACCAAGGTTCACAATATACTGCGCAAGGGTATCAATATCTCTTAGCTGTAAAGAATATAGATGAGTAATAAAGGCTGTTGTTACGACAATTCTGTTGCAGAAAGCTTCTTTAGCTCATTGAAAAGAGAAATACTTATTGATACTTCACAACACTCTGCTCAACAAACTAGAACTGCAATATTTGAATACATAGAAATTTTTTATAACAAACAACGTCACTATTAACTATTGCATTCCAGAACAATTTGATGCATCATTCTTTTTGTAAAAAACATTCCACACTTTCTCTCCACTTTTTCTGGGTAAGGTCAAAGGATCTTATGTCTTAAACCTTATCACCAGGCTTAACAAATAGGTGGCCCAATACTATTAACTTTATGGGTTTATCTTCGTTATTTGCTACTATCCAAACCCCATCGCTCTCATGATCAACAATTTCTATTGGTGCAAATACTACATAATTATTGTCATCAACAATCTTTATTCCAAGAGCACCCTCGTCACTTAAGCTCAGGGCTGAAGAAGGAACTTTATATGCAAATCTTTCGCCTGAAGGTAGCCTTACGTTGGCAGTTAGTCCCTGCAAGGATATCATTTTATTATTAGTTACCTTTACTTCTACCCTATAAGACCCAGTTTTAGGCTCAGCAATTTTACTAATAAAACTTACTTCACCTGCCAATTCTTTTCCGTCCAGCAAATTAATTTGAGCTGTGCTGCCTAGCTCTATTTTATTTACTTCATTTTCCGAAACGTATAACACTACAAGAATTTGATCGAAATTAACCACGTCAGCTATTTTTTGCCCAGCATTAACAAAATCCCCTTCGTTTGCATTGATTTTATCAATATAACCATCTATAGGAGATGTGACTGCAGTATTTTCTAAATCCAATTCTAGCCTTTTTAGGTCAGCTTTTGCACTTTGTAACGCAGTAAAAGCTGCTTCTACTTGTATTTGTGCCCCATAGCCTTTTTTATTCAGTTTGTGAGAGGAATCATACTCAATTTCACGCTGCTTTAATAAAGCTTTGGCTTTCTGAGCTTGCTCAATCCTGTCATAATCTTCTATCTTTAACACTACATCATCTCTTTTTACCTTTTCACCATCAGGTAAATAAATAGCAATAATCTTACCACTTATTTTTGAGACAAGGCTAGCTCTATGTAAGGGATTTACTGTACCAGAAAAATTTAAATATATAGTGCGGTTTTGCGGCGCACATTCTTGAGTTTTTACTGAAAAGCTACTAGTTGCATTATCGCTATGAACCGCCTGATCTTTTTTTAAAAATGCACTGCTGATAAAAAACAGTAGAATAAAAGCAATACTGGAAATGATGATTACTTTATTTCTCATCTTTAAACAATAGAATTTGTTGATCAATCTTGTTAGAAACAACTGCATAAATTTTCGAATCAGAAATGTAAGTATAATACATGTACCATTGTCACTCCATAAATAGTTTTATATGAGAACAAACACAAGATTTTCCTACAATAAGTAAGTTTTTTATTGCTAAAATGCAATTTTTAATCGAATAAAATTGCAAACAAAGTTGTGCATAAGACTGGATTTAAAAAAATCTCGAAAAACATACTAAAACTTTTAAATAATAACTTTATATCTAGTGGCTTTGCCTTCTCCAAGACGCTGTAAGTATTTCATCCCTAGCAGTTTCTTTGTAATTGCCTCTACTGTTCTTGGAGGAAATCCTAGAGCTTCTATAGCATCTTTTCTACTAAATTCTTTATCTGCAAGGCTAAGTGCCCATTCCCAGAAGAACAATTGTTTTCTTGATAATAAATATTCAGTATTCTCCCTCTCAAGAATATAATGCGCCTCATTTGCTTGCGTTTTGAGTACATTAAGAAAAAATATTAACCACGGGGAAATATCTTCTTTGCCACTTTTCCAGCTACTTTGTGTTTTATTAAGCGCTAAATAGTAATCAAGTTTGTTAGTTTCAATTATCTTTTCATGTGATACAATAGATACAAAATCATAACCCTGCTGCAACAGCATTAAATTAGTCATCAATCTACTAGTTCTGCCATTCCCATCTTGAAAAGGGTGTATTGCCAGATACTCAAAAACAAAGTTAGCAATAATAATAAGAGGATGCTTAAATTTATTATTTAAGGACCAGTGATACCAATCAATAAGCTCTTGTACTTCCTTTCTAACAAGGTAAGGTGGTGTGGGATCAAAAATTATACCAACAACTTTTCCATTCTGATCTTTTGCCTCAACTCTATTAGAACTTGCTTTGTATTTTCCTCTATGATACAAATCTTTTTCACTATAAAGTAGCATCTGGTTGTTAATGTGCAATATTGATGACTCACTAATTGGAATATCCGTATAATCATGAAATATTAGTGTAAGCATTTCTAAGTAGCCAGCAATTTCTTGCTCATCTCTATTTTTAAATTTTTTGACACGTAGGTTTTTATATAGATCCTCAACTTCTTTATCGGTTAGACGATTTCCTTCAATACGGTTAGAAGCGCCAGAAGATGTAACAATAACTGAATGAGTTAATCTTTCAATTGTTTGTGGTAGTAGTTTTTTCGTTATCTGCCAGCTATTTTTAACACTATCAACTGCAGTAATTAACTCGTACACTTGCTCAATTACAGGCCCTTCTAGGTTGAGACGCGTACTAAGACGAAAATTCTTCCAGTTCATATTCTTCTCACATGCATATTATGTGAGATAATGTGAGATAATGTGATAAAAGTCAATAGTAAACTTTATATGCACAGCAGAGCTAACTACAAAAATTATACATTTTCAAGTGATCCTAACCATATCAAAAACTACAGGGCAAAGCTGTTAGAGGAAGGCTTAATTAGTTAAAAATTTCAATCTTATGTAAAATATTGTCTTATTTTGTAATTTTCTTGTTGACTAACGAGACGATATCTACTTTTCAATAAACTCCATTTGCATTTCTTGTATACTGCTTTCTATTTGCTTTATTTGTTCTATCAACCTTTCCTCTAAGTCAAGATTACCGCTCAGCCTCGCTTCGGTTCTTTCTTTTCGTAATGCATTTAACTCTTTTAGTAACACTATATTATTCCACACAATTTCTGCAGATTTTCTCTCGTTCAGTTGGCTATTTAGTACACTAGTTTTTTCAAATACATACTTTATAACGTTAAACTGTTTCAATTCTTGTAACAAAGCCTCTTTATCGAGGTTGCTTTTGTTACTTATTACATCAATTATACGCTGTTGTAATCTTTTCATCTCATTAGTAAATTCAAAATGAGAAAATTGCTCAAAAAATATAGGACGGTTCAAGATTTCAGGAAATTCTACGGCTATACGCAAAATTACGGCCTGATTTTGCTCTGCTTCAATTAGCTCTGGAGACTTGTTATGAAGATACTCACCTTTTGTTGCTCTAGTTTTACTATTAAAAATCTGTTTTTTGAAGCTACTTCTTAGTTCACTAGCCTTATTGTAAAAATAATCTCTGTAATACCTTCTAATACTGCTGTTGCTAATAGTATTTACATATTCCATGAACTTGTGCTCAAGAATTGAATATTTTTCCGGAGCAAGTTTTTCATAATTTTGCAAATTGCTATCGATTATGTGATGCCATAAATATTCAGAATGCAGTTTTGTTGAATGGTCAAGAGCAGTCAACACGTCTTCTTTCTTGTATTCCAGTTCGTTACATATATCGTATGGATCTTTATTACTCGGCAAAGTCACAAACTTTAACGTGTATCCAGGCTCTAATATTAGCAGAGCAAGTTCTGCAACTCGAGTAGCAGCATGACGTCCAGCACTATCGCCATCCATACAGATGGAGATTTCTTTAGCAAATCTCCATAGATTTTTTATCTGTTCTGCAGAAATTGCGGTACCAAGCGGAGCAACTGCATTACTAATTCCCGCTTGATGTAGCGCTATAGCGTCCATATATCCTTCAACAACGAGTATGTGCTGTTTTTTACGTATTTCGCTTAAAGCAAAGTTTAATCCGTATAAATTCTCCCTCTTCTTGAAGAGCTGACTCTCTGGACTGTTTAAATATTTCGGCTGTTGCTCAGAACTTAGCGCACGTCCGCCAAAACCAATAACTCTCCCTGCAATGCTCTGTATAGGAAATATCAGCCGGTCATAAAAATAATCATGAAAATTTTTGTTTACTAATCCAATATCAATTAAAATTTTGTCTTCAATACCTGAAGAGTTTAAATACTCTTTCAAACCAGAGCTTGGTGCATAACCTATCTTAAATTTATCTATGATTTTAGGTAAAATCTTACGCTGCTTTAAATAATCTACAACACCTTGATTTTTTTGTGCAAACCAATTTGCAGCTAAATCAAGCGCTAAAAATAGTTTATTGTCCTCTTTGGTAATACTAAGATTTTTGGGCAGTTCAACACCTGTAACCGATGCTAATTTTTCCAATGCTTCTTTAAAGCTTAATCCTTCAGTTTGTGAAATAAATTCAAATGCATCACCACTAGCCAAGCAACCAAAACAGTAATATAACCCCTTAGTATTGCTCACCGAAAAAGATGGGGTTTTTTCGTTATGAAATGGACAGAGCCCAACAAAACTATCTCCTCTTTTTATTAATCTGACTTTTTTACCTACTAGGTCGGATAATAATAATTTTGATTTTATAATATCTATATGATCCATCTTGTTAAATTAGTAGTAGGATAAAAATTATATAGAATTTATACACATCTGACTCGAAATTTATTTCTATAACTAAAGCAATTTGGATTTACCGACAATGTAGCTATACAAATTCAAGAGCAATCCTGTCATCCAGGTAGCCCACAGAAACAAAAAACTTCCTTGACAAACCTCGCCAGCGCCCTTATCATGAAACTGAAGCTATTTATTTATCTTCTCTGTACAGATTAAATGACAAAAAAACTCAACGTATCTGGCGTCTCATGTTTAATTTTTTGCACTATGTGCACCTTATGTCTTTATCAAATTTCCGGGTTTTGACCTACAAAAGCTGAAATACGCTTATAAAGCATTTAAAACATTAAAAAACGCCAACTTAAAAAATGGATAGTGAATAACTAGCTACCCTAGGGTTTCTTTTGCCTTTTTTTCTGTTTAGTAAATTTCTTAACGTTTATAATTTAGATTAGTTGCGGCTTAAAAGCAGCTAAATCGCGGTTATTAAGTGTTTAGAATAAAAAAACGCCATACTTGAAAGTATAATGTAAGTAATTAGCCAACCACGGGGCTTCTTTTGCCTTTTTTTTCGTTTGGTAAATTTCTTAATATTTATACAGAAGGTGTCATTCCAGTGCTTGACACTGGAATCCAGTTCTTATTATACAGCTATCTGGTGTACTTATTTAAAATTAAGTTTTCTGGATCTCAGTGCCAAAGCACTGGGATGACACCCTTCCTGGCGGAGATTATTCTCAAATCACAATGTTCGTACAGTTGTGGAATGAATTGCGGTATGACGTAGGAAAACCTTAGCTATAGCTTTAGAACTCCCAAAAGGTCAGAAGCATTGAATGACTTGACAGAAAGTTCAAACCCATATAAAATGTCCTTATTTCTTATATGTTAGGTATAGTATCAATTGCCTCAGATCATGCTGGTTATGAATTAAAATCAGAAATAAAACCTTACCTGGAAGCCCTAGGTTACAGAGTAGTAGATCAAGGCTGCACTGCTAAGCAAAAGTGTGTAGATTACCCAAACTATGCTGTTAAAGTTGTAGAAGATATAACAAGCAAAAAAGCAAATTATGGGATATTAATTTGTGGTACAGGTTTGGGCATGAGTACTGTGGCAAATCGTTTTGAAGGAATCTACGCTGCTTTATGTAACAGTGTTGAGATCGCAAAATTAGCTCGCGAGCATGGCAACGCAAATGTACTGTGTCTTGGTGCAGGATTTACTGCGAGTGGATTAGCAAAAGACATAGTCAAACAATTCCTCGAAACAGAATTTTCAAAAGAAAGCAGACATAAAAAACGCCTTGATAAACTCAGCAATATAACCTCTAAGAAAAAAAAAACAAAAACTTATAACGAAGATGAAATATCAAAATTCGCTAAAATGGCAGGCCAGTGGTGGGATGAGAACGGCAAATTCAAACCATTGCACATAATGAATCCTGTTAGAGTATCTTACATTATTGAGAAAATAAAAGAGTTAAAAAAATGCAATTTGAAAGAATTATCATTGCTTGATGTTGGATGCGGTGGTGGCATTTTGTCAGAGTCAATGGCACGCGTTGGCATTAACGTTGTGGGAATAGATGTATGTGAAGAAAACATAAAAGTAGCGCATTCACATGCAAAAAAAGTAGGGTTAAATATAGAATATATACACACCAGCATTGAAGAGCTAAGCAATGACAAGAAGTACGACGTGGTTCTGCTGATGGAAGTAGTTGAACATGTGGATAATTTAGAGCTTTTCATGAAAAAAGCGATAGAACTGCTAAAACCGGAGGGGTTAATCTTTATATCCACAATAAATAGAACTATTAAATCCTTTTGTCTTGCAATAATTGGTGCAGAGTACATATTAAATTGGCTGCCAAAAGGTACACATAACTGGAATAAATTTCTCAAGCCGTCAGAAATTGCAAATCACTTAAGAGAAAATAATGTAACGCTGCAAAACATGGCTGGCATGGAGTACAACGTAATAAAGCGTGAGTGGAATCTAACTAAAGGCGTGGATGTTAATTATATACTCTGCGGTTTGTTAGATTTAACTCTATAAAAGCACCATTTTCACTTCCAATACTTTGAAGGATCTTGGCCAGCTTTTATACAGTAGCCTTTATTAGTTAGCGCCCAACCGGAACGACAAGCATAACCTGTACCTACACGTTCATATCCAGGAGCAGCAACACACTTTCCATTCTCCAAGGTTTGACCTTTAAAAAGACAACAAACTTCTTTTTCTGTTACCTTTGTTACAATTTGAGGAGCACCAAAAAACACAGCAACAAACATACCCAGTGCGAAAAGTGCAGGCCAAGGCATTCTGCCAAATATTGCAAGTAAGCTTGAACCAATTATTACCACTGTAATCATTGGTCCACCTATTCCATGAACGTAACCTATTACATTACACATTACATCTGTTGCTCCATCAGCGTGTGCATCAAATGCATAGAAAACTATAAATAGAATTACAAGAAAATTTCTCATTGTTCTTTCAATAATCATGCCTGATTGTTTCTTATTTTAATAAAATTTCAGTAAATAGCTTTTTTCAAAAATTATGCTTAACCCAATCAATATTTATTTATTACTGCCTTTTTAATACTATAATTAACTCAGTTGATTTTTATCAAAATGCTAAACCATGGAACAATTCGAGAACTTTTACATCACCACGCCAGTATATTACGTAAACGATAAGCCGCATATTGGTCATGCATACACTTCTCTCTTGTGTGACGTGGTGGCAAGGTTCATGAAACTAGCTGGGAAAAATGTCAAATTTACCACTGGTACAGATGAACATGGACAAAAAATAGAAAAAGCAGCTAAAGCAAAGGAAATGCAGCCAAAAGAATTTACAGATGAAGTGAGCGTTTCATTTAAAGAATTGGCTAAGTTCATGAATTTTGAGTATGACGATTTTATTCGCACTACGGAGGAACGTCACAAAAAAGCAGTTATAGCTTTATGGAATAGACTTGAAGAGAGAGGGCAAATATATTTGGATTCCTATTCGGGTTGGTATTCAGTTCGTGATGAAGCATTTTATCAGGAGTCAGAGCTGATAGATGGCAAAGCACCAACAGGTGCTGAGGTCCAGTGGATAAAAGAAGAGAGTTACTTTTTTCGCTTATCAAACTGGCAAGAAAAATTACTGGAACTCTATAAAAATCAGCCAAGTTTTATCTTTCCTGAGAGCAGAAGAAATGAAGTGATATCGTTTGTAAGATCAGGGCTCATTGACCTCTCAATCTCTCGCACTAGTTTTAACTGGGGAATAAAAGTACCAGGTAATGGCAAACACGTAATCTATGTCTGGATAGATGCATTAACCAATTATCTTACATCAATAGGTTTCCCTAGTACTGAAGGTGAGGAATATAAGAGGTTTTGGGCAGAACCAGAAACACAGATTCCAGTGTCAAGCACTGGAATGACACCAAACCAAGGGAAAACGCAGATTCCAGTGTCAAGCGCTGCAAACCTAGCTGACAACTCTTTCAACGTTCATGTAATCGGTAAAGACATATTGCGCTTTCATGCTGTATATTGGCCAGCGATTCTCCTTGCAGCAGACCTGCCACTGCCAAAACAAATTGCAGTTCATGGTTGGTGGTTGAACGAGGGAGAGAAAATATCCAAGTCCCTTGGTAATGTCATAGATCCAATTGGCCTCGCTCAAGAGTTTGGTGTTGATCAGCTACGCTATTTTCTCCTCAGGGAAGCAAGCTTCGGCCAAGATGGCAACTTTAGTAAGAAAAATATGATCAGCCGGATAAATTCAGAACTGGCAAACAACATAGGCAATTTAGTACAAAGAACAATTTCATTTTTACACAAGCAATGTTCTGGAATTGTACCAACAATCGATCAAAGCCTACTTAAAGGTGAAGAAAGTCTTCCAGGTTGCAAAGCTATACTCGATCAAGTGATGAATCACCTATCAAAGTATGAATTTAACCATATCATACTTCTAATCATCAACATCTCTTCTGAAGCAAATGCCTACATAGACAAAAGTGCACCCTGGACACTAAGCAAAACTGACAGAGAGCGCATGAATTTAGTAATTTACAAGTTACTGGAATATATCAGGATAATAGGCATTTTATTGCAGCCAATCGTTCCCAAGTCAGCAGAGATGATACTAAATCAACTGCAAATTCCGAAAGAACAACGAGATTTAAAATCTTTGTGCGACGCGTGCGTAAGTTCAGGCATAACATTGCCTAAACCTACGCCGGTTTTTTTGAGGGTTGATGCTAAAGAGGAGAAATAGTGTAAAAACTATTTCTCCTGGATGGGATTATCTTTAGTTAACGACGGTGCACACCGCTGTCTACATATTCAAGTTAGGTGGCAAGTGCCTTAGTTACTTTAGCACAATATGGTTTAGTAACATCAGCACCTATCACTACTACTTCAGTAATTGCCGACTTAACCTTTCCTAGGCTCCATGCAAACCAGCCTTGACCATTTTCTTCTTTAGTTGGCTGACTTTCTGGGCTAGAAATCTCAGTACCTTTTTCATCACCAGATTCTGCATCATAAAATACATCCTGATCCTCAGAAAGACTCATTAAATAACTTTTAGCAGCATCAACATTTAAATGATCAGGTTGCTTAGGAACGTTATCAATATTTAAATAATCCAAACTATTAGCTCGTTGCTTTTGCTCACTGGAAAGAACCTCAAGATTTAAATAATCCAAACGAGTTAGTTCTTGCATGCTAGGTTTAGATCCATCTTCACGCTTAAACTGCTCTTCCGGACTAGAAACCTTAGTACCATAAATCCTACTGTACAAGCTGCTTCCAACGCTGTTAAGTGCTCCTCTTACAGATGCAATTGACGCATCATAAGTATTTTTCAAGCCACCTCCAATACCACTAAGTGTTCCTTTTGTAGACTCAGTTGATGGCACATAATTATCGTAAGCATATTTGCCAGAATACAAGACACCATTAACTGCTTCTTTTGCAAACCAAACAGCGCTATTAACTGTTCCTTTTGCAAGCTGAACAGTGCCATCAGCAATTGCCACTTTTAATTTGTCTTCTTCTATCTTTTTATTTTTTTCAGCTAGTTGAGTTTTTTGCTCAGAACTTTTCTGCTTTTGAGTGCGTACTTGATCTTTTAACTTAGAATTTTCTTCCTCTTGAGCTTCTACTTTATTTTTTAACTTAGAATTTTCTTCCTCTTTAGCTTTTACTTCCGCTTCTTTTTTAGCTAGTTGAGTTTTTTGCCCAGAAATTGTTTGCTCTTGAGCTTTCATTTTATTTTTTAACTCAGAATTTGTTTTGTTCTCACTAATTGCTTGATACGAAAGTGCAATAGCTACAGCAGAAAATACAGCACCACCAATAATAAATGGAAGGCCAACACTTAATGCTGCAACTGGAGCTAAGAAACCAATATAAGGAGCTGCAGCAAACACTCCAGATGCTAATAAAGTTAAAGCAGCCAGAGTTCCAGCTATATAATAGGGTACATTGTTTTTATTCATCATCTCACGTATTATAAAATATAATACCATTATAAAAGGATTTTTAAGAAGTTATCAAGCTATCTTTACATAAAAAAAATAATTGATAAACTTGGGAACAAGAAGATTGCTGTCAAGCTATGAACTATGCCTTTCCGTGTAATCTTTAAATGCACCTCTGTTAGAGTCAAAATATAGCTTCACACTGCCAATTGGCCCGTTCCTCTGCTTTGCAATAACAAGCTCTGCAATATTTCTAATTTTCTCCATTTTCTCTTGCCATTCCCGATGTTTATTGTTTCCTTCACTTGGTTGCTTTCTCAATTCGTAGTATTCTTCTCTATAGAGAAACATTACTATATCTGCGTCTTGCTCTATGCTCCCTGAATCACGTAAATCAGAAAGTTGTGGTTTTTTATCATCCCTCTGCTCAACAGAACGAGAGAGCTGAGATAGTGCAACAATGGGAATATTTAGCTCCTTTGCAATTGCTTTCAAACCCTGCGTCACTTCCGAGATTTCTTGCACTCTATTTTCATTACTCCTTTTTGTTGTTCCTCTGATTAGCTGCAAATAATCAATGAATACCACTTCTACATTATATAATTGATACAGCAAGCGTATTCTGGTGCGAAGGGCACTAATTGATAGCGCAGGGGTGTCATCTATGATGAAAGGCAGTTCAGATAATTCTGTACTAGTATTGATAAATTCATGCAATTCAAAATCACTAATTCTCCCGGTTAATGCCTTATAATAACTAATCCCTGAATCTATAGTGATCAGCCTTGCAGTTAATTGCTCTGCTGACATTTCAAGCGAGAAAAACGCTACATAGTGTTGCTTATCTGCTCTTTTTTGCAACATCTTACAAGCATTAAGTGCGATGTTTAGCGCCAATGCTGTTTTACCCATAGAAGGCCTTGCAGCTAAAATTAATAAATCAGATTTTTGTAGACCACCAAGAAGCTGATTTAGATCTTGAAGTCCGGTTGTAACGCCTAGCGCTTCTGGATTATTTTTCAGTGTGCTGATCTTCTCAACTACATCTTTAATTGAACTTGCAAGTTTTATATATGTTTTCTCACCTTGTTTTTTTACTGCCAAATTGAACAATTTTGTCATTGCTTGTTCAATTTGCGCCTGTGCAGGATTTTCAATATCGTAGTTGTAGCTATCACCAACTATTTCTTGCCCGAGCTTGATTAAACATCTCCTTAAGTAAGTATCACGGATTATTCTAGTCAAACTATAAATATCAAGTGCAATACTTGCCTTCGCTGCAAGCTTTGCTAAGTACTCTACCCCGCCACACTCGGTAAACGCTTGGTCGTTCTCAAAAAACATTTTGAGGCTCAGTTCATTGGCAACTATACCGTGTTTCCTGGTTTTAGATATTTGCGTAAAAATACTTTGATGCAGTGGATCATAGAAATTTTCTGCTGTAATTGTGTCTTCAACTGCATCACAGATTCTATTATCACGAATCATTGCACCAATAAGCATCTGTTCAGCTTCTAAATTATGCGGTAATTTACATATTTCCTTATCTACACTTCTTGAACTGAGGAGATTGGCTAATTCATTCATTTTAAGTTTTGAGAGTAACTGTTGATTATTGTAGAATATTTAGTCCTCATTTGAAAGATGTAAAGGCAAAAAAATTTGACTAATTCCGTGTTGCCTATAGCATTAAAACTTAATGCCCCTGTGGTGGAATGGTAGACACGGCAGACTCAAAATCTGTTGCTTGCAAAAGCATGCTGGTTCAAGTCCGGCCAGGGGCACGTTAAATATTGGAAAGTATATATATGTTACATAAATTTTTTAATCGTTTATTTTCTATTTTTTCTTCTATAAATGTTATTCAAAAGGTAAAGAAAGATGAAAATGGGATATGTTATGTAACGGGCCTCAGGCGCTATATATCAGTATTGCTTGATTTAATTATTATCGTTTTGTTCTTGCAGTTTTGCGGCCAAGCCTTTAATCAGCTCTTTACAAACTCAGAGGATAGCAAAATATTCAGCCAAGTTGCTGCAAAATCCCCAATGCAAGTGCCACTTTCTATAGAAGAAAAGGCAATGCAGAGTAGACTTGTAAAATTAATGATTCTAAATCAAATAGTCCAGTTTATTATGCTCTTTTGCTATGTAATATATATGTGGGTAAAGTTTGCTACTACACCTGGAAAACTATTATTTGGGCTTAGAGTTGTGGATGCACAAACTTTCGAAAAGATGACCCTAAAACAAGCAACAAAGAGATTTTTTTCCTTTATATTGTCAGTTGCACCATTGTTCTTGGGCTTTTTATGGTCAAATTTCAACAAACGCTGTCAAACTTGGCACGATAAGATCGCAGGCACAGTGGTTGTCACGAGTAAAAGCCTTAGAAGGCAGAGCTAAAAACTACTTGACACCCTTCGCCAGCACCTTTATCATGATAGTGAAGGTATTCAGTTATCTTCATCTGTGCAGATTAAACAGCAAGAAAACAACGTAGTTGGCGTCTTATTTTTAATTTTTTGCACTATGTGCACCTTATGTCTTCACAACATTTCTGGGTTTTTACCTATATAAGCTGAAACGCGCTTATAAGTCGTTTAAGACAGTATAGTACGCCAATTTGCAGGATTAGAGAGTGACAACTAGCTAACGCGGGGTTTCTTTTGCCTTTTTTTCTGCTTAGTAAATTTCTTAAACATTTAAACTAAGGTGAGTTGCGTTTAAAAGCAGCTAAATTGCAGTGTTTAAGATTTAAAAAACGCCAAATACTGAAAATAGACAATGACTAGGGCTTCTTTTGCCTTTTTTTTCATTTGGTAAATTTCTTAATGTTTGTAGCTAAACGACAACCGTCATCCCTGTAAAGATCAAGTATCCCGCTACTTGTTAGCGGGACCTAGAGATACCGCGAATGAATCGCGGTATGACGGTTCACGGTGGCATGACGGTTAAGTAATTCGTCATCCCGCTACTTGTGAGCGGGATCTCTTGTTAGCGGATGAGATACCGCGAATGAATCGCGGTATGACGGTCTGCGGCGGTATGATGGTCTGCGGCGGTATGACGTAGAGCTCGCGTCAGCTACTTTCATGACACCATTTGCTGTCTTTAAAAATGAATGTTCTTACAATTGTGCGTCATGCGCTTTATTAAATATTTTACTTAAAAATCTAATTTCTTATTATACAAGAGATAAGCAATTCATTGATGATGAAAAATTACAAAAAGGGGCATAGAAAGCGCCTAAGAGAGAAAATTATTTTAGATAATGGACAATCATTACTTGATTATGAAGTTTTAGAGCACATTTTATATTCAGCATATAGTAGAATTGATGTAAAACCGGTGGCAAAGAGTTTGATAGAAAGTTTTGGCAGCTTAAATAAAGTTTTTAATGCTGACCTGGAAGCGCTGCAAAACGTTGATGATGTCAGCAATGCAGCGATATCTGCCATCTTTTGTGTAAAACAAGCCTTTGTTCGTTCTGCAAGAGAAGAAATAAAAAACCTGCCTGTAATCGATAACTGGGAAAAATTGCTTGATTATTTAAGAATAAGTATAGGAAGCCTCAATAAGGAAAATTTTCGTGTCATCTATATGAATAAAAAGTATCGTCTAATAGCGGAAGACTTGCAAAATATTGGTACAGTAGATCAAACTCCTCTTTATGTCAGAGAGATCATCAAGCGCGCACTTTTGATTGGTTCAACATCCATTGTAATATCTCACAATCATCCAAGCGGAGATACACAACCTTCAAATAGCGATATATCTCTCACTAGACAACTAGCAGAAGCTTGCCAAAGTATAGGAATAGAATTAATAGATCACATTATTATTACATTCAGTAGCTATTTTAGTTTCAAGGAAAATAGGTTGTTGTGAAAGCCTTTATAGCTACAGTAACTTAGATTTACCGACAATCGTCATTCCGCTACGTGTTAACGGCTAAGAGATACCGCGAATGAATCGCGGTATGACGTAGATTGCTGTCATCCCGCTGCTTGTTAGCGGCTGAGATACCGCCGCGGTATAGTAACTCGTCATCCCGCTACGTGTTAGCGGGATCTATCTGCGGCGGCATGACGGTAAGTTTTATTGTGGTATGATGGTGTAGTATAATGTTGGTAAACCTCAGTTACTTTAGCTATAAACGATTAAGATGAAGTTATCATATATCTATATACTTACAAATAAAGCTAATAGCACATTATATATTGGTGTAACTGCAAATTTGATCAAGAGGATTTGGGAACACAAAAACAAAATTGTTTCAGGTTTTACATCAAGATATAATGTAAATAAACTTGTATATTTTGAAGAGTTTGAAGATATAAGTTTAGCTATTGCAAGAGAAAGGCGCCTGAAAGAATGGCCAAGGCAGTGGAAAATTAATTTGATCAATCAAAAGAATCCTAGCTGGATTGACTTATATTACTTAGCTTTAAGATAGCTATGCTGAGATCCCGCTAACACGTAGCGGGATGACGAGAAAGGAGCAGCAGGATAACGGTTGAGTAATTCGTCATCCCGCTACTTGTTAGTGGCTGAGATACCGCGGCGGTATGACGGTTTGCGGTGGTATGACAGTTAAGTAATTCGTCATCCCGCTACTTGTTAGCGGGATCTATCCGCAGCGGTATGACGTAGGACTGCTGTCATTCCGCGACGTGTTAGCGGCTGAGATACCGCGAATGAATCGCGGTATGACGGTCTGCGGCGGTATGACGTAGTAGCTATTTCTTGCAATCAAGTTTCGTTAAAAGTCAGATTGAATGGTTAAATCTTCCACCCAAATAACCACGCACTCTACTTGCTTGTTTGGATATATTTCTTGTACTAAGGTTTTATAGATTAACATCTGTTTTTTTATTTCATTTAATAAGGAAACAGAAACGTTACGGTGTGATTTGTAGTCAATTATGATTGCTTTATCTTGCGTTATGCATAGCCTATCTAGTCGTACTAATACTGACTTGCCATCAATTGTTCCACTCAGTGTAATCTCTGATTTGCCTTCCAAGTCAAACAAATAGCCATATTTTTCATTAAAGGCTAATATTTTACTGTAAATTTCATCCTTATCTTCGCTGATGTTATCAAGGTATTTTCTGACCCAATTTTTTCTCCTTTCTTTTTCTATCTTGGGCATATACTGCAATATGCTGTGAATAATCAGGCCTCTTGCATAACCATCTGTCATCCAAGTAGCTGACACTGGGATCCATTCTGCTCCTTCTTTTTCACTGGATTCCAGCGTCACGCGCTGGGATGACACCGAAGAGTGGGCTAAAGCTGGTGGAAGGGAAATGACCGGAACGTCAAAATAATCACGTTTTTTATAAATGTAAGGGTAGTTTGCATTCACGCATAATACTTCAACTTTTTCTTTAAATATTGGCTGTAAATCCCTTTGTTTCTTTTCATATGGCTCTCCGTACTTAGTGATTAGATCATACCAAGAGCCCTTTTGCACTGGCTCTTTACTTAAGATGTATAACTCATCTTCAGCACGCGTGAGTGCTACGTATAATAAACGCAAATATTCATTATAATCCTCTAGTTTTTTCTCTCTTTTTACTTGATCGCAATAAGCGTTGTTGTTTTTTCCACACCAAAATGGCACTTCTGTTCCATCAAAGATAATGCTTTCACTGTTTCTTGGCACTGTGTTTGTATCAACCAAAAATACTATGGGAGCTTGCAGACCTTTTGATTTGTGAATTGTCATTATTCGCACAGCATTGCGTTCTGATTGCATATCATTCTTAATCTCCGGATTATTCTCCTTGATCCATTGAACAAACGCTTGAAGAGATGGGTTTTCAAATTGCAACACGAGGTTCATAAATTCGTCTAGAACCTCAAAGCACTCAAGACCTAGCCTTGCAGCAAATTTCTTCTTACCTGTACGCAATATATGTGTAAATAGTGCAAGAGGAGACTCTATGCGAGATAAGTTAATGAGATAGTTTAATTCACTATAGATAACCACAGAATAATCCTGAATTCTTTCCCATAGTGAATGCTCTTTACGGTCGTATGCAATGTTAAATAAATCATCCTCGGTGAAATTAAATAGCGGTGATTTTAAAGCATTTGCAAGAGCTAAATCATTTGCCTGGAGGAGTAAAAATTCGGCCAAAGCTATTAAGTCCTGCACGGCTATATAGTCCATAATTCTAAAATAATCCCGGCCTACAACTGGCACGTTTGCTTTTTTAAGTTCGCTTATTATGTAATCAACTAATACGTTTCGTTGCCGTACCAAAATCATAATGTCTCTTGGCTCTATATGGCGATCTTTAGCGACTAAAATTCGCCCTTCATTTAACCAATTGTGAATTCTGTTGGCTATTGTTTGAGCAAGTAATCGGTCTGCTATTATATAATTTTCCCTGCATGTCAGAGGAATTTGTAAAGCTTGCTGTTCTTTCTCTTTGCGCCTTGGTAACGCTGGCCAAATTTCAATATATCCTTGGTCATTTTCTCTATGTGGAACATGTTTTATTTCATTATCATTAAAAGATATTTCTGCGCGGAAGTTATTAAATATTCTATCTACAAGCATCAAAACTTCTGGAGTTGAGCGAAATGACTTTTCAAGTTGGCATGATATCCAATCTCTACCACCAGTTTTCGTATGAAAGTATTGTTGCATATAGTTGAATAGATGGGGATTTGCTCCTTGAAATCTGTATATGGATTGTTTTACGTCACCAACAACAAATAAGGTTCGCTTTTCATCATTACCGGCAAAAAATTCATCGCAGAGATTTGTTATAATTTTCCACTGGCTGATGCTATTGTCTTGTGCCTCGTCAACAAGGATGTGATCTATTTTTTGATCCAAGTTAAACAATATCCAATCTTTATAGTTTGGATTGCTAAGAAGATTTGTTGCTAAGTTGATTATATCATTGTAGTCAAGCAGTGCATTTTTTGATTTTTCACTATTATACAAATCAACATATACTTTAAATACACCAAGTAAGCTACTGGTTCTCTTGAATATTTGATAAGAGTTCATGTCTCTTATATGGGTAAATACTACATTCTGAACGCTCTCTATTATTTGCTCTGCATCTTTGAATTTCTCCAAAATACTTTTTGTTGCAATGGATGATATGCTCTTTTTTTCGTGCGATTCTGATTTTAAAAAGACCTTGGCTAGGTTTTCTACTTTAGTGTCATTCCAGCGCGTGACGCTGGTTCTTTTCTTCTGGATCCCAGCTGGGATGACAGTAGAATAAAGTATTTCACTATAACTCTGATCTCTTTTACTGCCTTCACTTAATATCTCGGCTAGTCTTTCCACGTGCTCAATTGTTTCACTCTGTAAGTCATGAATTTCATCTGGGGCGCTCAATTTATCTTTGATATATTTCGAATCATTTGCTGACGCTGATCTTTTTACACATAAAGTATAAAGCAAATCGCGTAGTTTATTTTCATCAATTTCAGTTGCAATAAGGTTGATATCATCCTGCACAGTTTCGTTATGAAGCACTTTATTGAATATGATGGAATGTAATTCTTTGCATTCGCTCAGCGTGCAATTTGGAGCAATGCCAGCTTCTATAGGAAAGCTGGAGATTAATTTGTAACAGAAAGCGTGTATGGTTTGTATAGTTAGACCAAGATTTTCCAGTTCAGAGAAAAGCCTTCTTGCTCTTGTTAAATAATCTTTATTTTTTCTGGATCCCAGTGTCACGCACTGGGATGACATTGGAAAGAAATCTAGTTGTTCTAGATCTGCTGCCAACACACTATCTGAACATATTGCCCACTTACTGAGTATGCTGTGAATGCGATTCTCCATTTCGTTTGCTGCAGCATTGGTGAATGTTAAGCAAAGAATATTTCTTTTGTTTTCTAATAAAAGTCTCAATACTCTGTCTATTAAGATTTTTGTTTTGCCTGTACCAGCGGACGCATTTACCCACACAGAGAAATTAGGATTTATGGCATTTGATCTCATCAGAAGTGCGAGAACCTTATAAAAGTTGACTAGAATAGCATTATACATATAATGTAAAAATAGTGTTAGTGAAGATATATAATGAAAAGTTTTTGTGTAAAGGCGCCTGCAAAAATCAATCTTTTTTTGCATGTTGTAGACAAAAAAGAAACAGGGTATCACTTGATTGAAGGTTTATTTGTCTTTGCTAATCTCTCTAATTTTTTGGAAATAAAAGTAGGTGAGAAGGATTCTAGATACGATAACTCTACAGTTGAATTTATAAACTCCGAGTCTAAAATAAATAACCAATATAACACTGTAATGAAAGCGGTTAATCTGCTGCTTAGGCATGCTCCTGTACGCACTAAAGTCACTGTAAAGGTTGTAAAAAATATACCAATTGCTGCAGGACTTGGTAGCGGATCCTCAGATGCTGGAGCTGTGGTACGTACGCTAGGGAAGCTGTGGGAGATTGATAGGACGATTTTAAATGAAATAGCCTTAAACGTTGGTGCTGATGTTCCCGCAAGCGTAGATAGCAAGCCAGTTTTTGTTAGAGGTATTGGCGAAGAATTATGCCACATTAAAAAATTCTCTTTACCTACAAATGTGGTGCTTGTGAAACCGAAAAAAAGGTTTTTGAGTACACCAGAGGTATTTTCCAAACATGAAGGAAAATTTTCTGAGCCAATTAAATGGAGCGATGACGCTGAAAAGGATTTGTTGAAGTTTCTTAAAGAGACGAGAAACGATCTTCAAGAAATAGCAATAAGCTTTGTACCTGAAATTAAGGATGTGATATCAACACTTAAGTCACAAGAAGGCTCTATACTTTCTCGCATGTCAGGCAGTGGTGTATCATGCTTTGGAATATTCGATAGTGAGGAAAATGCAAAAGCTGCTGCAGTTAATATCGGAAAAAAGCAACCAGAATGGTGGGTATGCAACACTCAATTAATAGTTTGACTTATGGATATAACTCCCTTAATTTCCGAGAATAAAAATCTTATAAATGGTTACAGGGAAGGAAAATTTTTGGTAAACAATCAAGAATATTGCGGCTCAATTATAATTTTTCCTGAAAAGGTGATAAAATTGAAAGAAAGTGATATAAACAGCAAGGAGTATTTTGAATCTTTTTTAACAGAGGAAATAGAAATTTTGTTAATAGGTACTGGTAAAACACGCAATATACTAAGTTCTTCAGTGAAGTCCTATCTTATGGAACAAAAAGGTTTAAATTTTGAATTTATGACAACAGGTTCTGCATGCAGAACCCATAATATTCTGATATCCGAAGATAGATTTGTTGTCAGTTATCTAATAGCCATATAGCATGCTTACCCAGGACTTTTTCATCAACAGTCTAGTTGCAGTAGTTGTAATTAGCCTAGTAACAGGCGCTTTAGGATCGTTTATGATATGGCAAAGGTTATCTTATCTTGGTGATAGTTTGTCCCATTCTTCGTTGCTTGGTGTTGCACTTGCTTTAATCTTTAAGATTAGCCCATCGCTTAGCATAATGCTCATTGCAATTACATTTGCTATACTACTTTCTCTTAATTTTAACAGATTATATTCTGCTGATACGATATTGAACATTGTTACCAATGTAGTTTTATCATCGAGTTTAATACTTATGTCTTTTCTTCCATCTGGCAATAATAGTATTATTAGCTCACTGTTTGGTGATATATTAACGCTCGATCAAAGTGATATAGTATTGATTTTTTTAACCTCTGCAGTAGTTACTTTGATATTAATATTTAGATGGCGTTATTGGTTAATGATTTCAATTAATCAAGATTTAGCAGTAGTTGAAAAAATTAATGTTACCTTTGTTAGACTAGAATTTTTAATCACTCTTGCTATATTTATAGCAATTGCTGCCCAACTAATAGGAATATTACTCATTGCTGCATTTTTGCTAATACCAGCAGCATCTGCAAGGCTCATTTCGAAAACTCCAATGCAGATGATTATTGTTGCAACAGTTTTTTCTGTGATCTCTGGGATATCAGGTCTCATGTTATCTGCAAGTTTTGATTTGTTAACTGGACCTGCAATTATACTTGTTGCAGCGGTATATTTAATTATCGCTTATTTTATAAGGCTAGTATTAAGCAGGTTGGCTTAATTTTGATCTCGAATGTTAATAATTTTGTAATATACTCATTATAAAACATCACTATCTTAGCACAAAATAGTTTTTGCTATACTATTATTTGTATGCTAATGATAAGTTGTTAATTTTATGGAGTAAGCAATATGAGCGAAGAAGGATTTTTTTCCAAATATATATCTCAACCTGTGAAAAAATTTTATAATTATATTACAGGAAAAACAGAAGAGTCAGATGATGTAGCAGGTGATGTGCATAATATTGCACAAGGAGACTCAGAGTCTTTGGATACTCATGTACAGTCAAATGAGAATGATATCATATAGATAGCATGAGGGTCACACCATCCAAAGTTAAAAAATTCCTAGAGAAACCTGATGCTTTACGTGGTGTGTTAATTCATGGAAGTGATAACAGTAGGGTTGATTTTTATGTACAAGAAATAATTGCTAATTTGGGTGAGTATTCAGTTCAGGTGATGGATTTTGCAATAGTGAATAAGTCACCCAGTTTACTGTTTTCTGAATTGGCAAACGTTTCGATGTTTACCAGCAAAAAATTAATTAAGCTGATAAATGTGAGTGGAGGTATATCCAAGGAGTTAAAAAATGTATTGGATTATAACGCAAGTGGTCATTATGTAATGATGGTAGCAAATGATCTTCCATATAATTCTGCGACTAAAAGTTATATGGAGAGTTCAAAAATTTTTGGTGTGATTGCTTGCTATAAGGACAGCAACAGCAATCTTTATGACATTATATCAAGTTACTTAAAACAAAATGATATAAAATGCACAAATGAGATAATCTACCATTTGCAATCTTACTTTAATCATAGCAAGCTGCCTATATGTTCAGAACTTGAGAAGTTAGTTTTATACTTAGGGGAGAGAAAAGACCTAAAACTTACTGATATAGAATTATGCTTTTCAACTTCCGGCAACGACTATGCTACACTTGATGATCTATGCTCTGCCATAGCAAGTAAAGATATGTCGCGTTTCATTAGAATTTCTGATGCATTGATATCGCAAGAAAATTTTTCACCGATAGCACTAATTCGCATTATATCAAATTATTTCCTACGCCTTGAAAACGTTTTGCTGTCAGTGCAAGGTGGAATGAGTGAGCAGGCTGCGATTGATCAGCTAAGCCCTCCATTGTTTTTTAAACAATTGCAGAGTTTTAAATCTCATTTGAAAAGTTTGCAACTTTCAGAACTTAAGAAGATCTTGGAAAAATTGATAAGCTTAGAAGTTACCTGTAAAAAAACTGATTTAGATCATAAAATGATTTTTCAACATGCACTGACAGGTAGCTGACTACTCGGATCCAGCCTTTCTTATAATTTCATCAAAATGTTGTATTTTAACATAAAATAGCTGCTTTTATGCCTACCAAAATTCATTCTTTAGTGTGTGTCTCATAAGTATTCTTTGCTAATAGGATATTTTCGAATATAATTGAATATAACTAGATAAAAATACAGATATGTTTGACATTTCAAAAATTGTAATAACACCTGAAATGTTAAAATTAGTTGCTGAAATTGATGAATTTAAAGGAGCATGGCAATTGTTTGGTAATTTAGCTCCAGAACGTTTACAAATGCTCAAGAAAATTGCAACAATTGAAAGTATTGGTTCTTCTACTCGTATTGAAGGGGCAAGATTATCAGACCGTGAAGTTGAGCAATTACTATCCAAACTTGATACACGCTCATTTCGTTCTCTAGATGAACGAGAAATAGCCGGATATGCGTATGTGTGTGAAGAAGTATTTCAAAACTTTAACAAGATGCCATTTACAGAAAACACTATAAAACAGTTTCACATCTGGCTTTTACAATTTTCATATAAAGATCAAAGGCACATGGGAGAATATAAAAAATTCCCCAATCATGTTGAAGCGTTTGATGAATCTGGAAAAAGCTTGGGCATAGTTTTTGAAACAGCCTCTCCATTTGAGACAGCAACACAAATGCAAGAACTTATTTATTGGACTAGCCAGCAATTAGAGGTGAAATCGTTACACCCTCTATTAATTATTGGCATTTTTATAGTTACTTTTTTAGCTATTCATCCCTTCCAGGATGGAAATGGCAGATTATCACGCATTCTCACAACTTTCTTGTTACTAAAGTTAGGGTATATCTATGTACCTTACAGTTCCCTTGAAAGTATAATTGAAAGTAATAAGGAGAGTTACTACTTAGCTTTGCGTCGTACTCAACAATCCTTGAAGACGAGCAGCTATGATTTTAATCCATGGCTTATATTCTTTTTAAGGTCACTACAAAAGCAAAAATTTCATCTTGAACAAAAGGTGTCACATGAAAAAGTGTTAAATCTCTATTTACCACCACTTTCTGCTAAAGTATTAGCACTACTCAGCAAACATGGACGTCTTACAATTAAGGATTTGGAAAATATTACTAAAGCAAACTGCAATACCTTAAAGAAGCACGTATCTAATCTCGTAAAGAGTAATCACATCACTCAGCATGGAAAAGGCAAAGCAACCTGGTATGTAATATAGAGCTCAATAGGATATGTATTCATTTTGAATTGTTAAATTATTCAGCTATAGAATATAGATCACAGCTGTACAAACATTGTAGTTTGAGCCCACTAGATCCCAGTGCCCTATTCTTGTCATCCCAGTGCCCAGACACTGGGATCTCATTTTACTTTATAATGATGTCATGAAAGTAGCTGACACTGGGATCCAGAAAACTTAATTTCAACCAAATAATAAAGGCTAGATCCCAGTGTCACGCACTGGGATGACAAAAAAAGGAGCACTGGAATGACAGTAGTCCTACGTCATACCGCGATTCATTCGCGGTATCTTTTAGCATAGATCCCGCTAACAAGTAGCGGGATGACGGTTGTCAGGGTGTCATCCCAGTGCCCAGACACTGGGATCCAGAAAAGTTTGCTTGTAAGCAAGCAAACTAGCATAGAAAAACGTTTTCGATTAGATTGCAGAAAGGCTAGATTCCAGACTGGAATGACATCGTTCACTATGTACCATATTGCAATAGTTGTGGTCAAGGCACTGGGATCTGAAATTGCAGTGTTCGTACAGCTATAGAATATAGATCAGAAGTGACAGAGCTTAAAAAAAGGCCTAACATTCTTAATAAACGTAAAAAGCTTTATGAAAATCAGAGTTGGAGTAATAGGCTGCTTAGGCAGAATGGGCAAAAAAATACTCAATGAATTAATTACAAATACCAAAGTGGAAATAGCAGGTGCTGTTGCCCGTTCAGGTAGTAAGTACATAGATTCAGATATTGGACCAATTATAGCCAATCTAGGAATTAAAGTTACAAGTTCTATTAGTGGCATATTTGAGTCATCTGACGTTGTAATAGATTTTACAACTAAAGAATGTATGTTAGACTGTCTTAAAGCAGCTGTAAAATTTAAAACACCGCTGGTTAGTGGCACAACTGGAATAGAAGGTGTCGATTTGAAAGAATATGCTGCTGAAGTTCCAATATTATGGTCAGCAAATATGAGTGTTGGGGTTAATGTGTTGCTGAAATTGGTAAAAAAAGCTGCTGAGCTTTTAGGTAATGAATATGACGTTGAGATTTGGGAAATGCATCATAACTTAAAAAAGGATTCACCATCTGGAACAGCTATAGAACTTGGCAAAACAATTGCTAACGCTTCAAAAGTGGATTTTCAGTCCAATCAATATTTACATAGTGGTTCAAACATAAGGAAAAAGGGGGGAATAGGTTTTGCAGTATCTCGTGGAGGTGGAGTAATAGGAGATCACAGCGTGATGTTTGTTAATTCTGATGAACGGATAGAACTAAACCACAAAGCAATTGATCGCACAACATTTGCTAGAGGAGCTGTTCAAGCAGCAGTATGGCTATACGAAAATAAAAGAGAAATTCCGGGGCTCTATTCAATGCAGGATGTGATATGAGCAATACACGTGCCTCTGTTAAAGATTTAAATCTCTGGTACGGCTCTAAGCAAGTTTTATTCGATATAAATTTGAATATTTATAAAAGAAAAGTTACTACTTTTATCGGACCATCCGGGTGCGGTAAATCAACATTTTTGCGTTGTTTTAATCGTATGAATGACTATGTACCAGGTTGCAAAACTGTTGGTGAATTAGATATCGATGGGCTGGGTGATATATATTCACGCGATATGGATGTTGTACTACTTAGAGCAAAAGTTGGTATGGTATTTCAAAAGCCAAATCCTTTTCCAAAATCAATATATGATAATGTTGCTTGTGGGCCAAAATTGCATGGTATGGCGAAGGATAAGCAAAAATTGAATGAGATGGTGGAAAATAGTTTAACCAAGGTTGGTTTATGGGAAGAATTGAAGGACAGATTGCAAGATAGCGCACTCAATTTATCCGGTGGCCAACAACAGAGGCTATGCATCGCTCGCGCAATTGCAGTGAAGCCAACTATTTTATTAATGGATGAACCGTGCTCTGCTCTTGATCCAATGGCAACCAATGCAATCGAAAATCTTATACAAGAGCTAAAATTAAGATTTACTATAATTATGGTGACTCATTCAATGAAGCAAGCTAAAAAGTTATCTGATAGTGTAATTTTCTTTCATAATGGCAGAATTGTTGAGTCTGGAAGCACTCAAGAAATATTCGAAAATGCTCAATCTCTCTTAACAAAGGAGTATATCCTGGATCATTAAATTTCTGACCTTACCCAGAAAAAGTGGAGAGAAAGAAAAGAGTTTTTTTGGGTAAAATAAAATTTTGGAGGATTAGAAATGGTAAGAGAATATACAGCAGAATTCAAATTGGAAGCTGTTAAACTGGCAAATGAACAAAAAAAGGTAGGTCAACCAGTTGCAAAAGTAGCAAG
This sequence comes from Wolbachia endosymbiont of Aedes aegypti, assembly GCF_021496215.1. Classification (NCBI taxonomy): domain Bacteria; kingdom Pseudomonadati; phylum Pseudomonadota; class Alphaproteobacteria; order Rickettsiales; family Anaplasmataceae; genus Wolbachia; species Wolbachia endosymbiont of Aedes aegypti. Next base: position 351,675 of record NZ_CP090902.1, read on the forward strand.
AGATCTAGGAATAAGGGATAGTGTATTAGGAAAATGGATGAAGAAATATAACGAAAAAAAGTCAGCGGCAAATGCATTTCCAGGTAGAGGTAACATGGCTCCTTACGACAAAGAGAGGTTTGATTTACAAAGCAAGAGTAACAAGGGAAAGAGACATTTAAAAAAAAGCCCTGGCCAGTCAAAAAGAGTAAAATATTTTTTTATATAGTAACTGCTATAAAGTACAGGAATTATGTAGGATTTTCTGCTAGTGGCTACTATAAGTGGACCACAAGAAAAATAAGCAGTAGAGAATCAGCAAATAAAGAGCTACTCGCAGCTATTCAAAAAATATATCAAGTTTCTAAATGTAGATATGGAGCTCCTAAAATTCATGCTGAATTGAAGGCTTTGGGTAAAAGTTGCAATTTGAAAACGGTGCAAAGTATTATGCAGAAAAATGACATCAGGGCTATACTGAGAAGAAAGTTTAAAATTAAAAAACAACAAACAGATAATAGAGCTGTAGCTCCCAATATACTAGATCAAAACTTTATTGTTGATCAACCAAATAAAGTATGGGATTACTTACATCAAAACCAAGGAGGGATGGCTATATTTGGCAGCAATAATTCTCACGTATGGTAGTTAATGAGTAGTGCAATAAATAAACAATTGGTTATGAACTCTTTATTAATGGCCATTAATAGGCGTAAACCTGTTAAAAATCTACTGCTGCACAGTGACCAAGGTTCACAATATACTGCGCAAGGGTATCAATATCTCTTAGCTGTAAAGAATATAGATGAGTAATAAAGGCTGTTGTTACGACAATTCTGTTGCAGAAAGCTTCTTTAGCTCATTGAAAAGAGAAATACTTATTGATACTTCACAACACTCTGCTCAACAAACTAGAACTGCAATATTTGAATACATAGAAATTTTTTATAACAAACAACGTCACTATTAACTATTGCATTCCAGAACAATTTGATGCATCATTCTTTTTGTAAAAAACATTCCACACTTTCTCTCCACTTTTTCTGGGTAAGGTCACTTTTCCACTGATCATATTTAATCGCCATAACTTTACTCCTACTTTAACAATATTTTAATTATCATATATTATGGCAAGAAAGTCAACCCTACCTAATTTTGCTTAGTAAGCACACTAACTATGAAACAATCTATATTACCATCAAAAACAGAATTTATATTGCCCACTTCATGTCCGGTTCTTAAATCCTTCACCATTTGATATGGATGCATAACGTACGATCTGATCTGATTGCCCCAGCCTATATCGCATTTTTTACCATATTCTTCAGCCATTTTCTGTTCTTTTTTTTCCAGTTCAATTTGGTATAAACGTCCTTTAAGTAATTTTAACGCCTCATCTTTATTTCTGTGTTGAGAACGACCATTTTGGCATTGAACTACAACACCAGTTGGAATATGCGTAATGCGTACCGCACTTTCAGTCTTGTTCACATGCTGACCGCCTGCTCCGGAAGCACGATAGGTGTCGATCTTTAGATCCTTTTCATCCACAGCAATATCAATTGAATCTTCTATCACTGGAGTTACTCCTACACTTGCAAAACTGGTATGACGTTTACCATTTGCATCAAATGGCGATATTCTAACCAGCCTGTGAATTCCACTTTCACTTTTTGCCCACCCATAAGCTTTTTCTCCAACGATTTTTATCATTGCAGACTTTATACCAACTGACTCTCCTTCTAATTTTTCTACAACTTCAACTTTAAAGTTGTGATAAATTTCTGCCCACCTTATATACATGCGCATCAGCATTTCAGCCCAATCATTGCTCTCGGTTCCGCCAGCTCCTGAGTGGATTTCTAAAAAGCAGTTATTATTATCTGCTTCACCAGTAAATAAGGACTCTGTTTCTTTATACTTGATTAATTTCTCTAGCTTAGCTAATTCATTTTCAACTTCAGAGAAAAATTCTTCATCATTTTCATCAATAGCAGACTTCATTAAGCTGATGGCATCGTTGTAATCGCTTTCCAGCTTTAAAAACGACTCTACGTCATTCTTAATTTTAGAACGTTCTTTTAAAACTTCTTGTGCTTTTTGGTTATCTTGCCATAGGTCATCATTCGACGCTTGGGAGTCAAGCTCTTCAAGACGCAACTTTAATTTTTCTATGTCAAAGACACCTCCTGATAAGAGAAATACTTTTATTTAAGCTTTGAAGGTGTTCAAGAATTTCTGGATAAGTTTTCATTATACTTTAGATTTTAATATATTTACTATCAATAACAATAACAGTAAACAAAATAGAAATTTAACCATATGATAGTTAATTTAAATAATTTCATTATACTTTAATGTTTAAGGAAATCAAGCGCGTATATTTATTAAAAAACAAGGTAAAGTAATGAATATTGAAATAAGTTCCCATTATGGCTTATACAAAAAGGCTATTGATGACTTAATAGAGTCACTTGATAACGAGGAGCTAGAGAATGTTCGTAATATTGTAAAAACGATAGACAGTGTTCAGTTAGCTTATTTTTTATCTACTTCGATCAGTGATCACAGGGAGAAATTAGTTAATATCCTCGATCAACATTTGTTAAGTGATGCCCTAGTGCATGTAGTGCCAGATTTACAAATAGAGATCATAGAAACATTGGGAATAGAAAATACAGCAAAGTTACTAATGCTCCTTGATGTAGAAGATATAGTAACCATAGTGAAAGATTTAGATAGAAAGTCTGTAGAAAATATACTTTACTATTTGCCCAGCAAAACTCAGAAATCGGTAGAGGAGTTGCTATCATATCCAGAAGAAAGTGCAGGAAGGTTAATACATAAAGATATGGTTATAGCTCCATATTATTGGACAATAAATCAACTGACAGAATTTGTGTGCAACTATAAAAAAATACCAGAAAAATTTCACCAGATATTCATTATCAACTCAAAATTAGAGCCTATAGGCAGTGTTAATTTAAATAAGGTAATATCTCACTCAGGAGACACAATAATAAAAGAGATAATGGATCATGACATAAAAATCATTAAAACTGGAATAGACCAAGAGGAAGTAGCAAGAATATTTAAAGATTACTCTCTATTATCGGCTCCGGTAGTAAATAAGAATGGTAAAATTATTGGTGTGATCTTAATTGAAGATGTGATAAAAGTTGTTCAACAAGAAACAGAAGAGGATGTACTCAAAATAAGCGGTGTATCTTCTAAAGCCGATATAAATGCCCCTATACATAAAACTATAATTAAAAGGCTACCTTGGTTACTGTTTAACCTCTTAGCTGCAACAATGTGTTCCATAGTAGTTGGCTTTTTCGATGATGTAATAAAAAGTTTTATAGTGCTGCCAATAATCATGCCGATAATTGCATCAATGAGCGGAAATGCAGGATCCCAAACAGTAACGCTAACCATCCGGGCAATCGCAACAAAATATCTAACTGAGCAAAATGCAAAAAGAATACTGATGAAAGAATTTTTAATAGGTCTTATAAACGGGGTGATCTTATCTACTATTTCATTAGTAGTGTTAGCAATAAGGTTTCACAACTTCAAAGTGGAGATGATTTTTGTGGTCTCCATGATTATGATGTCAATTATTGCAACGTTCATCGGAACTTTCATTCCTATAATGCTTCATCGCTTAAAGTCTGACCCTGCCGTTTCTTCTTCAATCCTAACATCGGCAACAACTGATATTCTCTCAGCTTTTATATTTCTTGGTTTAGCTACGATCTTTTTATTAAATAGCTAATACTATCTATAGCTATACCGCCGCGAACCGTCATGCCGCGATTCATTCGCGGTATCTCTTAGCATAGATCCCGCTAACAAGTAGCGGGATGACGAGAAAGGGGCTACTTGGATGACATTCTTCTTGGTGTGCCCAAATCACAATGTTCGTACATCTGTGGATTTATTCGCGGTATAGATATCGCTAACGAGTAGCGGAATGACGGTTTTTCAAATTGTCGTAAGTCAGTTTAGCTATAATATCAAGTTTCACCAACTATTTCTCTCTATTAAATAAGAATAAATTACCTATACAAAAATAGATTGGCAATATTTCAAGTCTGCCAAGCAGCATTAAAAACGATAGAAATAATTTTACTTCATTACTGAAAGAAGAATAGTTACCTGAAGGACCTATTAAGTTGCTGAACCCTGGACCAGAGTTTGTAAGCGTTGCAGAGACTGAACTGACGCTAGTTATAAAGTCTGCATTGCTTAAGTAAGACATCACTATTGATGAAATGGTAAACGTTAACATGAAAATTGCAAAAAATATAAAGACAGAGTGAATTTCATCATTCTCCAGGGTTTTTCCATTGAATTTTACTCCATTGTCTGCATCAGGGTTTAATAAAAGGTAAAAGTAATTTCTTATAGACCTTAAAAGAACAATCAAGCGGAAGATTTTGACACCACCACTTGAAGAACCACTACATCCACCAACAAAGGTGAGAAAAAAAGCTAAGACTGAAATGAAACTCCAATCTATATGATTACAGATTGCATAACCAGTTGACGTAATCAAGGAAGTGATGGTAAATGTGCTGCATCTAAATGATAATGACACTCCTAAATCAACATTTTTATACAACCAAAAACAAGCAAATAAAGATGAGATAGTAGCTATCTTAACAAAGTAAGAGACCTGTTCATCATAGCAAATGTCTAACCGTCTTATAATTTTTAAATAGCTAAGAAAAGGCAGAGAACCCAAAATCATAAAAATGATCGTTATGACTTCTAACATAGGGTTATTATAGTGCCCTATAGAATCATTATAGTTAGCAAATCCACCAGTTGATACAGAGGACATTCCGTGGCATATTGCATCAAACAGTGGCATACCAGCTAGATAATAGGAAAATATACATAACAAAATTAAGCCATAATATATTGCCGTAACATGAATCACTACGCTTCGCGTATTCGGCAACTTCCTTTTGGTAGCATCTGAATACTCAGAATAAAGTAAATTATTTAGGCTGAGAACCTTAAACATAGGAAAAACTGCAATTCCTAAAGTGATTACACCAAAACCCCCCATGCCATGTAGCATTGCTCTCCATAGCAGTATTCCTGGAGATTGTTTTTCAATATCATTAATATAGTTGCTCCTGTGGTTGTGATGCCAGATATCGTTTCAAACAATGCATCAACATAGCTCAGATTATCAAAATAGAAAGGAATAGCTGCAAACAGAGACAAGGCAATCCAGGTGCAACTAGTAATCGCAAAAATTGCTGGCATTCCATGCAATCTACTTAATTTACCGAGTAAAATAAAAATTGCGCCAGATGTGCAGGTAATTATGAATCCAGCGAGGAAATTTTTCCATTTGTAGCTGAGACATTTATTAGTAATAGCAGGAATAAGCATTGCTAAGCTAAACAGCAATAGGAATATTCCCACAATAAATACAATTGAACGCAAATTTTGTAAACGTTGATGATTTTTCATAGAATTACTTCCTCGCTATACAAAGCCATAAAAGCTACTCTAACGTCAAGCATTTTGTTGGCCTTTATTAACAGTTATTAACAATATACTTGATTTACTTGTAAATATGTGTGATAATTAAATTTTTATTAGAGGTAAGATATGGTTGAATTAACTGATATACAAAAAAAATTCGAGCTTCATTAATTATAGCAATTAGCAATAACTACCCTCAAAAGGTCCAGGGCATATTCGACAATAATGAATGTGATAATATACAAGCAGTTTTGAACCACGAGGGGATTGGGGCTGGTTACAAAGATAATTTTTTAGATTTTGCTATTATTGGTCTTGACGCTGGAGTTAAAGTTCAAGGAGAAATTGGAGAAAACGTAGAGATCATTAAACAAATTTGGAAAGTTGCTAATCAGAAAACTCGTGATTTTGTGTGTTGTCGTGCAATAGAGAGTTTTCGAGGATTTGGCCTTTATAACATACCTGCTCTTAAAACAGTTATTCAAGAAATAGAAGAGCACAAGAGGGTAATGGATCTTGATATGGCACTAAGGCGTGCAATAAGAAGTCTTAATGTTGATCAAGTTAAAACAGCACTAGAGAATTGCGGTGAAGATGTAGAAAGTGTTTTGACGCGAAATGTATATTGGAGTGATGCTACTGATATTGATTGCTTGTTAATTTATCCTCTGATGGTTGACTATGAAAGAAACCTTGGCAAAGAAGAATTTGAAAAGATAAAAGAGATCACTAAACTTCTTTGGGATAAAGCTTCCCCTGATGTTCGTAACTTCTGGCTTGAAGACCACATGGTTAATAGAGAAGGTCAAAATACAGAAGATAACTATATAATAGGTTCTCTTGAAAAGCAACAAAAAGAGTATGCTAATATAGCTGGTGAGGGATGGCTTGAAGACTTTATTCAAGAAGTTAAGGGTTATAAAAAGGACAGAGAAATAAAGCTTAATGAATACAAAGGGAAGATCGCTCTAGGCGTTGTTGGACTATGCGTAGTTGGTGCTATTGCAGCCTATGTGCTGGCATATCCTGTAGTTGCATTAGTTTTAGAAGTTTCAGCAGTTTCAGCATTGGCTGTACTAGCTTATATTGGAGGAGTTTGTGAGAAATCAGAAAGTCCAAATACGAAAAGTTTGAACCCGGTTGTTTCTGGGTGTTGCAACAACGCAGAACTGCCTAATCAGTAATCCATTGTCATCCCAGCGCGCCGCGCTGGGTCTGACTACGCTAGAACAAAGAATATAAAAGAAACGTTGCCGTCACGTTATATCATAAACCTTTGCTGAAGCTTTCTTTATATCTTCACTTGAAAGTGGAATTAGACCAAGCCTAGATAGGTACCCATCTTCAATGCCGATCGAATCTATAATTTCTTTTACGAATTCTCTTAATCCATCAACAGTATCCAAGTGTTTCCTCTTTATGTAAAGGTATAGAGGTCTTGCTAATATATATTTTCCCGATGATATATTTTCGTAAGTTGGCTCAATTCCTGCAATTGTGCTCCCTTGTATTTTATCTTGATTCCTCATTAAAAAGCTGAAACTAAATATCCCTAAGGCGTTCTTGTTACTTTTCAATTTTTGTATTATTATATTTTCATTAATTCCAACTTCTATATACCTTCCGTCATCCCTTATATTACCACATGCTTTCTTTCTTTCTTCCTGATCTTTATAATTCTCTTTGAAAATTCTCGAGTTCATGCATGAATATTGATCAAGCATAATAGAATTAACCAAAGTTTCGTATGTACCTGTATTTTGATGTGGACCATAAATTTCAATTTCTGTTTTTGGTAAGGCTTGATTGACATTAGACCAAAACTTCTTATTATTTTTTACTAATTTATCATTTTCTTGAGAATATGCAGATAAAGTTTCAAATAAGTCCTTCTTTGTGAAATCAAATCTATGGCTTTGATTTGAATTTGCAATGACAACTCCATCATAGCCAATGATGATTTCTATCACTTCATTAATTTTATTCCTTTTACATAGTTCTCTTTCTACTTCCTTCATAGGGCGAGATGAAGTGGTGATGTCTGGAGTGTCTTCCCCTATTCCTGAGCAAAACATTTTGAATCCTGATCCACTTCCTATCGATTCCACAACTGGAGTCTTAAAGGAGAATACACGGTTGAACTCTTCGGCTATAAACGAGATAAAAGGAAAAACAGTTGAAGATCCAACAATTCTGATGTATTTCCTGGCATCAGCATTTGATAGCGGCGTGAATAATACGAATACAAAAATCAGGAGAAAGTTTCTAAGCATTATTTTTAGTTAAGAACATAAATCTAATTATTGTAATAAAAAATCAAACTGAAAAGCTTTAATTGCATGACAAAAGCTACAGTTTACATTTAAATTTTATTTTATATTATTGTAAGTATTACACAACTTTAAGGGGCAATTATGGCAGTTATGCCAGATAAATGGATAAGAGAAAAAGCTGAAAATTTTGGAATGATAGAACCTTTTGTGAACCACAAAAGCAGCAAAGGTGTTATATCTTTCGGACTATCATCTTATGGTTACGATGCAAGAGTGGATAATAAATTTAAAATTTTTACTAACGTTAATTCAGCCATCGTGGACCCTAAAAATTTTTCTGAGAATAGTTTCATAGATAAGGAGACAGACGTATGTATAATTCCACCAAATAGCTTTGTGCTTGCAAGTACAGTGGAATATTTTCGTATACCAAGGAATGTACTGGTCATTTGTGTTGGTAAATCAACTTACGCAAGATGTGGAATTATAGTAAACGTTACTCCCTTAGAACCTGGATGGGAAGGTCATGTCACACTCGAATTCTCAAACACCACTCCACTTCCTGCGAAAATTTACGCTAATGAAGGCGCATGCCAATTCGTATTTTTAAGCGGCGAAAGTGAATGCGAGAAATCATATGATGATATGAAAGGAAAATATATGAATCAGCATGGTATTACTTTGCCGCTGGTGAAATAATTACTGCTTTCGTTGTGAGCTACCAAACTGCTCTATAGACAATATTCCACTATCACCAGACAGCAAAGTTCGCGCTGATTCACTTTGCTTAAGATGTTTAATTGCTTGCTTTTTGTCAGTTCCAGTGCGCATACTGCAGCCAAGTTGGAAATCTATTCCATTTTCAACAATGTTACATGAAAACCCCATAGCAGTAGCGAAACCTTCTTGTTTATTAGTAGCATTTCCGGTAACAACACCACAAGCAGTGAAGTTACGATCATTTCCAACTGTTCGCATCATCATTCCACCATCTCGTATACCATCATTATTTATATCCTTTGCTATAACAGTCTGGTCTACAAATCGCGTATTACCCACTTCTCGAGATATTACTTCTACAGTCGGTTGATTATGTAGTTGACCATTACTTACTAATGCTTGATTATATGCTGAATGGTGTTATTCTGAATTACTTTGACTATTACTCCTTAGTTCATTTTGCTCGTGCTCTTTATTATTTTGATGTTGGTCAGTTCCTGATATTCTAGCTTCTTTTTCAACACGCTCATTGTATTCTTTATCATTACTTATCTCAACTTTATTTACTGGTTGACCTTGACTGTTTTCTATGTCTTTTTGACTAAACATGTCTTTATTAATGTAATAAAAAATAAGACCAGGTATCAGTGAAATTATTAGATTTAATACAATGCACGGAATTAAAACCACGGTAGCAGCTATATAGATTAGAGAGCTAACTATAAACTTTATTACTTTAGATAATTTAGAATCATCTTTTTGAACATTAACAGCATTCAAAAAAAGCATAGTTAAGCTAAGAGATAATGCTGTTATAGCAGTAGGCACGATGATTGGAACAAGTAAAAAAGCATTGATTAATTTTTTTCCAGAACTAGTTGGTTTAGTGCTATTATTCAGTGATGTAAGATAGTTTTGACCAACATTAGTAATCCATTTTGTACCAGACAAGACTCTTTTACTATTTTCTTCCGACATTTCAAATTTCATTGGCACCCCCAGATTATAATGCTAAATTGTACTAAAAATTAATATAAAATCAACATAAATTTTTCACTTCCGCACTTTTTCATTGTTGCTTACAATAACTATAGCTACACGATTTACTTGTGTGCTTTTCTTAATTAAAAACTTCAACTATCCATTGTAAGCTACTGAATTTCTTATCATAGTATCTGTCATCCCAGTACCACTTTCTTGTCATCCAAGTAGCGTGACACTTGGATCTTCTCTCAACAATTTCAAAAAAATCTATCAAAAGGAGGATTACCATGTCTACAATAATTTTATCATCAATTTTTGGTCAGGCAGGCAGCATTTTTGGTCCAATTGGCCGGATTATCGGCTCAGAACTCGGTGCTCTTCTTGGTGCACAGCTAGATGGGGCAATGTTCGGCCTTGATGCCGAGCAAAAAGTAACGCATGGTGCGAGACTAAAAAATCTGCAAGTTCAAACCTCAACCTACGGCAGAACGATTCCAATTATCTATGGCACTGCTCGTGTTGCAGGGAACATTATTTGGTCACAGCCAATAAAAGAAGAGGCGATAACCACCAAAAGCAAAATTGGAAGAGGTATGAACGTTACATATAATTACTACGCAACGCTTGCAATTGCGATCTGCAAGGGGAAAGTAGAAAAATTAAACAGAATCTGGGCAGATACAACATCACTTAGCTTTGATGAAATAGATTATACTTTTTACAGCGGCAGAGAAGACCAAAATCCTGATCCATTTATGTCATCAATTGAAGGAGAGGGGAATGTGCCGGCTTATAGGGGAATATCTTACATAGTCATCAAGAATTTTCCTTTAGCAGACTATAACAATCGCGTCCCGATATTTACATTTGAAGTGCGAACTACATTAAAGCCCGTTGGGTTTTCAATAGCGGAAAATATTCGGAATATCAATATCATACCAGGTTCAGGTGAGTTTGTATATGATACAAAAATACAGAAGAAAATCGCGCAAGAGAAAATAAGCAGCAACCAATATATCCCATATGGGCTGGCGCAAAGGGTAAATCACAACAACCACACTAAAAAGAGCGATGCAATGCTTTCTTTGGATCAATTAAAAGAAGATTTGCCAAATGTTGAGTTGGTGTCGGTGGTAGTCAATTGGTTTGTGAATGATCTGAACATTAAAGATTGTAAAATATATCCTGCAGTTGAATTTCAAGATGATTCCGCAATATTACCTGATGATTGGCAAGTAGGGGGTGTAACCAGAGATAATGCTCAGCTAATTTCAAAAGATGCGAGTGGAAACCCAAGGTATGGTGGCACAGTTAGTGATGCAGCGTTGATAAGATATATAGAAGAGCTACACAGCAGAGGCTACAAGGTGATGCTCTATCCAATGCCCTTACTTGACACAAAGAACAAAGAGTGGCGAGGAAAATTGAGCGGGACCCCTGGGGATATAAGTGATTTTTTTGAGAATCAATATAACAAATTTATAGAGCATTATGCAAGCATTGCCAAACAAACTAAAGTGGAAGGGTTTATCATCGGATCTGAATTTGCGCAACTTACCAAAATCAGGGATGAACAAGGGAATTACCCTGCCGTTATAGAGCTAGTTAAGCTTGCAAAGCGAATAAAACTTCAGCTTGGAAAAGAAGTAACGGTAACTTACGCTGCTGATTGGAGTGAATACCATTCATATGATGGTTGGTATAATATGGATGAGCTTTGGTCTTCAGAGTACATCGACGTTATTGGCATAGATGCTTATTTTCCACTGACTGATGGTCCAGAGCCTCCTTTTGGTTATTCCGTGGAAGATGTAATGGGTGGTTGGAGCAGTGGAGTGGGGTATGATTATTTCTATGATTACTCAAAGAGTGAACCTGAAAAAGTAAAGTATAACGACAGCAGGTATGCGTGGAAAAATATAGAGAAATGGTGGAGTGAAACTCACATAAACCCCAGTGGTAGTAAAACGAAATGGCAACCAAAAATGAAAAAAATATGGTTTACTGAGTATGGATTTCCCAGTATGAACGGCTGCACTAATGAGCCAAATGTGTTTGTTGATAAAGGCAGCATAGAGAGCAAATATCCACGATATTCAAACGGAGAGGTGAGCTTTCTTTCGCAAAAAATTGCAATTGAAGGAACGCTAAAGAAGTGGCAAAGCTCGGAAATGGTAGAAAAAATGTTTCTCTGGGCATGGGATGCAAGGCCATTTCCTTATTTCCCCAATTTGTGTGATATGTGGACTGACTGCCATAATTGGCAGACAGGACATTGGATTCAGGGAAAGCTTTCACAGCTTAATATTTCCAATGTTTTATCGGATCTATTACAAAAAGCAGGTTTAAAAAGCGATCAGTTCGATACGAGTGATGTTAAAGGATTATTGTCTGGATATGTAATAAATGACCAGCAATCGGTACGTTCAATTATTAAAATGCTGCAAAGTTGCTATTTTTTTGATGTGGTTGAACAGGACTCTAAACTGAAATTTGTCCAAAAGGGCAGGGGAGTTACGACTGAAATACCAATTGGTGAAACGGTTTTCAGTAACAATTCAAAACTTGCTAATATCAGTCAATTAGATTTAAACAATAAAGTTAACGTCGTTTATTTTAATCGCAATTTTGGCTATCCAATTGATGTTAAATATGCTGAGTTGCCAAAGCAAGGCGCTGCTATAACAGTTGAAATACCGCTCATTATGGAGGAGGGAGAGGCGCAAAATATCGCTGAGGTTTTACTTTATTCTTCGTGGCAAGAGAGAAATATATACAATTTCAAGCTACCGATAAAATATGCGTGGCTTGTGCCAAGTGATGTAATAACGATTTTAGACAGTGAGAAAAAACATACGGTGAGAATTATAAAAACGAAATTTGAAAGCATGTCCATTCAAGTAATTGGCGTTGGTTATGATCACTCTATATATAAGCTTTCTTTTCCTTCAACAAGGTCACTTATGCTGAAGGAATACCCTCCTTCTCATATCAGCAAAATCATCGTAGAAATGATAGATTTACCGGATATTAAAGGTAATAGTGCAAGCTTTACTTTAATTAGTGAGGAAAAGAATTGGAAAGGAGCAACACTCTTTATTTCGTACAACGATAAGGATTATAAGCCTATCGCAAACACAAACAAGCAGTCTACTTACGGATATGTAATGGAATCTACCGACGAGGGGCTTATAGTAGTGTTACGTTTTGGTGTATTGAGTTCTTCATATAACCATTATTTAAGTGATGGTGTCATTCCAGCGCTTGACCATATTTCTCCTGGATCCCAGTGTCTGGGCACTGGGATGACAGAAGAGGGTTTTACAAGCACTAATGTTAGTACTATAAATGTAAGCAATTTAGCACTGGTTGGAAAAGAGATAGTAAAATTTCAGAGTGCCGAACTTATAGATAAAAATAAATATAAGCTTAGCAACCTAATTAGAGGGCAAGAGGGCACCAAAGAGTATCAGCACACCGCAGGTGAAAAATTTACTCTGCTTGATGATTCAGTAATATCTTTCGAAGTGCAAAGGGGAAAAAAGTTTTACCTAAAAGCAGTGACTTACGGTGACTCGCTGGAAAATACGGAAGTGAAAGTGATAAATTCATTTAGTAATTGAAATTTAATAAAGTAAGTGCTAGAATTAATATACAGGTATTAATGGTAGAGATATAACATGTCAAAGGAGATGGTCAATGCGTTGAAAGCTGAAGTGAAGAAGCTCAAATATGCTGATTTCAAAGCTAACACTTGGGACGAAGTAATTTCTGGTGAGGGAACATATAAGGATCTTAATAGAACACACGGCCTTGCTATTAACGGACAAAAAATAACTAACGAATTTATTAACAATCTGTATTCAAAACATAAAAATCTAATTCTACGGGATGAAAACGGAAAAGGGAATTATCGTCCATTTCTCAGACAAATTTTTACAGAAATGTTTAAACACGTTGGTGCAACAATTCCCAATAACTCTATTATTGAGGAGTTAATAAATAACTATTATCAGGGCGGATATACTCATTTTCTTCCTAATGATATGAGTCAAGCTCTTGGATCTTTTCATTTGTCAACGCAAAGCAACTGTATGACAAGAGAGTATATTATGGATTGTCGTGAACCCAATTGTATAAAGCTTAGTTTTAGCATGAAATATACAAAAATGCTTAACTATGATGATTGTACATATATCGAAACACCAGGTTTTTGCAGTTCAGCGGAGTTTAAACTGAAATGTGAAGATAAAAATGTAACATATGAAGATGGTAAAGTACTTCTTACCATTCCTAAAGAGCTAAAAAACTACAAAGTAAGTGGTAAGAATTTGTTTGATGTTATTGTTGAATATTTTCAGAAGCTTTGCGAAAAATTGGGCTTTAAATTTGAGACAAAAGTGGAACATAGCCTTGGTGAACCACTAAAGGTAGTAAGTGAGGCAAATGCATCTTCTGTTGAAGACTTAAAGCTTAAAGTGAATAATCAAAGGTAAGATATTGAAATTCGTGCTTTTCATGATTTTAGCTTAAGATTTCAGTGTCAAAGCACATAACTGTACGAACATTGTGATTTGAATCCACTAGGAGGGTGTCATCTAAGTAGCCTCCTTCTCCTGTCATCCCAGTGCCATGACTACTTGGATCCAGAAACTTAATTGCAAGTAAGTAAACTGCTTTGATGAAATTGTATAATGGAAACTAGATCCAAGTAGTCATGGCACTGACCTACTGGATAGAGCCTTCACAGGCTTTTTCTTGAATAGCTACTCTTAATTTCAGTAGTTAATTTAATATACTAATGAAAAAAATACATTATAATTAAGTATATTTAATCCAGTAAATCATTAAGTGAAAACAGCTCTTTCGCAAAATATCATCTCTCTTATTATGATATTGTCTGTAGCAATTGTCGATATGGCAACTGACCTATACTCAGTTGCACTACCAAGCATTGCCAATTATTTTAAAGTAGAAGGCAGTGTAGTGCAGCTTACAATTAGCTTAAATCTAGTTGGATTTGCGGTATCTGGCTTAATTTATGGTCCATTATCGGACCATTATGGTAGGCGTCCAATGATGCTGATTGGTATGACAATTTTTACTTTGGCAAGTGTCATGTGTTATATAGCCGACAGTATTATGCTCTTGATACTAATTCGCTTCATACAAGGGGCAGGAGCTGGTGTTGCAGGTGTTGTTGGGTATGCAGCAATAAGGGATATGTACTCGGGTAGTGAATACTCGAGAGTAATTTCAAAATTAAATATGGTTGTGGCACTCTCACCTGGAATAGCTCCAGTGGTGGGCAGTTATATAATTTCACATGGGTATCATTGGAAATTTTTGTTTTTTATTATGTCACTCGCGGCAATTGCTATACTTATTTTTATCTACTTTAAGTTACAAGAAACACTCACTGTAAATAAAAATGAAACCAGTATAACTAACATAACTACTAATATCTTCAAGCAATATATATCAATATTTAGAAATTATCGTTTCCTTGGGTTTTCAGCCATTCATGGATTAACTTTCATGTGGCTTTGGGCATATATTGCTAACTACCCGTTCATATTTGAATCGATGGGCATTGAAGTACAGTATTTTGGCTACCTCATATCGATCATAGTCATATTCTACATAATTGGAACTTTAATTAATAGAAGGTATGTACCAAAAGTAGGGGTTAGCAAAATGCTAATAATAGGTTTGGTGTTACCGATAATATCCAATAGTTTATTGGTATATTTTTATTTCGCGGACAAGTTGAATATATTCATTCTTCAAACTGCTTGGATTCCAGCCAATATCGGACTTGCATTAATAATAAGCAATAACGTAACTTCTGCTTTAGAAACGATCAAAGGTATAGGGCTTGGTAGTGCAGTCCTCTCATTCTGCAATATGATGTTTGGGGCTATTGGAATATATATAGTAGGAAAATTTTTTCGCTATGGTATTTTACCAAATTTACTATTAACAATAGCATGCTCTACAATTGCGATTCTTATGTACAGCCAGCTCAAATGTACTGAAAAACACAGGGAATAATCATTATTTGCGTGATCCAGAGCTCATGGGTTATTAATGACTTTATCATGATAATATAATTTTACAGGGGGTGAGAGCTCATAGATTATTAACGACTTTATCATAACAATATAGTTTTACAAAGAGGTGTAGGATGAGTAGTTCACAAAGTAGAAATAATTTTTTTAAGGCTGTTGAAAGAGGTGATATTGATGCAGTAAACCGTCTAATAAGTGAAGGAGCAGATGTTAAGGTAGAAAATGATAAAGGAGAGACTCCTTTACATATTGCTGCTGTATGGGGCCATAAAGAGGTAGTAGAAGCTCTATTGGACAAAGGGGCAAATGTTAATGCAGAAGATGAAGAGGGAAACACTCCCTTAGTTTTAACTACTGACGAAGAAATAAAAACTCTATTACAAAGCACAGCTAAATTACTTGAGGTTGCTAAAAGCGGTAATATTCAGGAAGTAAACAGTCTAATAAGTGAAGGAGCAAAGGTTAATGTAAAAGATCAAGATAACAAGACTCCTCTACATTGGGCTGCTGAAAAGGGCCATAAAGAGGTAGTAGAAGCTCTATTGGACAAAGGGGCAAATGTTGATGCAGAAGATGAAAATGGAGACACTCCTTTAGATTTAGCCACTACTCAAGACATACGAACTCTATTACAAAACACAGATGAATTACTTAAGGCTGCTGGAAGAGGTGATATCGATACAGTAAACGATCTAATAAATCAAGGAGCAAGTGTTAATGCAACAGATCAAGATGGCAAGACTCCTCTACATTGTGCTGCTAAAAATAGCCATGAAGAGGTAGTAGAAGCCCTATTGGGAAAAGATGGAATCGATGTTAATTTAGCAGATAAGAATAAAGATACTCCTTTACATTCTGTTCTTAAAAAGGGCAACATAGATATAAATGTATTGAACGCTCTACTTAGAAAAGAGGGAATTGATGTTAATTTAGCAGATAAGAATAAAGATACTCCTTTACATTCTGTTCTTAAAAAGGACAACATAGATATAAATGTATTGAACGCTCTACTGGGAGCAAAAGAAATCAATGTTAATGCACAAGATAAAGATGACAGGACTCCTTTGCATTTGGCTGCTAAAAAGGACAACATAGATATAAATGTATTGAACGCTCTACTGGGAGCAGAAGGAATCGATGTTAATATAAAAGATAAACTTGCAGAACAGACTCCTTTACATTGGGCCGTTGTAAAGGGCCATAAAGAGGCAGTAGAAGCCCTATTGGGAAAAGATGGAATCGATGTTAATATAGAAGATAAACATGGAAACACTCCTTTCAAATTAGCCACTGATGAAGGAATAAAAACTCTATTGCAACCCGCAGAAAAATCTGATGATGGTTCAGCGGGTGGATCATCGACAGATAGTGAAGGGGGTCAAGAGGAAGAAAAACGAGTAGGTGATGATACTGAACTACAATCAGATAATAGCAAAGAAGGGGAAAAAACCAGCACCACCAGTGCAGAACAAGGAACTGATGTACAAGACAACGATGTAGGTCCTGTTGCTTCCACAGAACCTGCACAAACAGAAGAACAGCCGAGCTCTTTTTTTGGTAGTTTGTTTAGTATACTTATGAAGCCTTTTTCATTAATTGCATCATTTTTTGGTGGTTTTTTTCATGGTTGTTTGGGTCTGACGAAGAAAAGTCTGACA
This sequence comes from Wolbachia endosymbiont of Aedes aegypti, assembly GCF_021496215.1. Taxonomy (NCBI): domain Bacteria; kingdom Pseudomonadati; phylum Pseudomonadota; class Alphaproteobacteria; order Rickettsiales; family Anaplasmataceae; genus Wolbachia; species Wolbachia endosymbiont of Aedes aegypti. The sequence goes on from NZ_CP090902.1 coordinate 368,868, forward strand.
CACAACCTTATGATGATTCTTCTTCACCTGGGGTCGATCAATCAGTTGAACAAAATAATGGTGATCATAATGACCAGAGCAATGTGATTTGATAGTGATCTTCTACCGGAAAAGGTGTCATCCCAGTGCTTGACACTGGGATCCAGGAAACTTAATTGCAAGTAATGCATTGGGTTTGGTGAGTATGGGTTTTGCGTTATAGAATGAAGCACTTTTGGTGAATTTGTAAAGAAAACTAGATGCCAGTGTCAAGTGCTGGAATGACATCATCTTGGATGGAAATAACGTCACGTACTGGGATGACAAAGAAGAGTGGGCTTTCATATGGTTATGCAAGAAGTCTACTGAATGTAAACCAGTTTCTCACACACACATTTTACCACATGATCTGCGCTGATATTAAAATGCTCATAGAGTGTTTTATAAGGTGCTGATTCTCCGAAGCTTTTCATGCCAATAAATATACCGTTTGAACCTATATATTTATGCCAACCCATTTCACTTCCGGCTTCAATTGCAACTTTAATGCTGTCATTATTTAATATTGCCGCTTTATATTCATCGCTTTGCTCGTCAAAAAGCCTCCAGCATGGCATAGAAACAATCCTTGTACCTATACCCTTTTCCTGCAATTTCTCCCTTGCTTCAACTGCAATTTCAACCTCGGACCCCGTAGCAAATATCGTCACTTTTAATTCTTTTGAACATTCACACAAAATATATGCACCAAACTTCGATAAATTAGCAGATTGATCGATATCAGAGTAGAACTTGCGCATGTAACTTACGTTTTGCCTTGAGAGCGCAAACAGTGCTGGAGATTCTTTCTTTTCGAGTGCAATGCTAACACACTCCAGAGTTTCAACTGCATCGGCTGGCCTAAAAACATATAGATTTGGTATAGCACGCAAAGAGGCTAAATGCTCTATTGGCTGATGAGTCGGGCCATCTTCTCCCACTCCAATTGAGTCGTGAGTCATGACATACATAACCTGCTGCTTCATCAGAGCTGAAAGACGTATAGCAGGACGACAATAGTCGGAAAATACCAAAAAAGTGCCGCCATAAGGAAGAATCGCGCCGTGAAGTGCCATACCATTCATACATGCTGCCATAGCGTGCTCTCTCACTCCATAGTGGACATAAGAGCCACTATAATTATTGCTATTTATTACCTGCATGTGCTCATATTTAGTGCAATTTGACCCGGTAAGATCAGCAGAACCGCCGATTAATTCCGGCATAGACTCAGTTAAAAGTTCCATTACTCTGCCGAAAGAAGATCGAGTAGCTTCGTTTGGCATTAGCTCACATATTTGTTTCTTCAGGTCAGCTAAAACACCAGCGATATTATCTGGTAGATGTTTATCTAACCGTCTTTGAAGTTCTGCATGATACCCTGTCATCCCAGCATTCTCTTCTGTCATCCCAGTACTCTCTCTTGTCATCCCAGTGCTTGACACTGGGATCCATTCTTTTTCTTCTTTCCTGGATTCCAGCGTCACGCGCTGGAATGACATCGTGTAGTTTTGTTTTGCTCTCTCAACAGTTTTCTTCCAGGCATTTTTCACATCTTCTGGTACATGGAATGGTTCATAATTCCAGTTTAATTTCTCTCTCATCTGTTTTATGTCTTCCTCCGAAAAAGCACCACTGTGAGCAGAGGATGTGCCAGCACGGCTTGAAAATTTTCCGATAATAGTTTTGCAGCAGATCATTGTAGGTTTATCAGACTTTTTTGCTTGCTCTATTGCAAGGGATATGGCATCAAAATCATGGCCATCAATTTTGTCAACATTCCATCCATACGCTAAGAAGCGTTTCTCTACATCGTCAGAACAGGAAAGGCAAGTAGCGCCATCTATAGAAATATCATTATCATCAAAAAGAGCTATAAGCTTATTCAATTTAAGATGCCCAGCAAGTGATGCTGCTTCATGGCTTATTCCTTCCATAAGAGAGCCATCCCCTAGCATCACATAAGTGTAGTGATTGATTCTAAACTGCTTTTCAAGTATCGATTCAGCAAGTGCCATGCCAACAGCAGCGGCAAACCCCTGACCGAGCGGGCCTGTTGTTGCCTCTACCCCGGAAGTCAAGCCGAACTCTGGATGACCTGGGGTCTTGGATCCCATTTGTCTGAAGTTTTTTAGCTCATCTACGCTAATATAACCTGTCAAATATAATATTGAGTATAGTAACATTGACCCATGACCGTTTGATAAAACAAAGCGATCTCTATTGAACCATTTAGAATCATCAGGATTATGATTCAGATATTTAGCAAACAAAACAGTTGCAACATCTGCCATGCCAAGTGGCATACCTGGGTGTCCAGAGTTTGCTTTTTGTACTGCATCAATTGATAAAAAACGGATGGCGTTTGCCATAGATTTTAAATGTGAATGATTCATGTGTTAATAGAAAAACTTAAAAATGAAGTATAAAAGATTATATCAGCAAAAACAAGTTGACACTGAGTGCTAAAATCCTTAATAATCTAAAGTTAAATCGTGAGAGTTTTTATATGACAACTGTTATCACTAGAAAGTATAGGATTAGCCGTAGACTTGGTGTAAATTTATGGGGTAGAGCTAAAGACCCAGTAAACAAAAGGAAATACCCTCCAGGTCAACATGGTATTCTTGGATTCAAGAAGTTATCCGACTTTGGTAAGCAGTTTGCTGCGCATAAGAAATTTAAGTTTTACTATGCGATTTCAAGTAAGCAGCTCAGACGTACATTTTTAGATGCTTATAACAGAAAGGGTTATACGGCTGATAATTTTATCGGTATCTTAGAATCGAGATTAAGTTCTGTTTTATACCACTCTGGTCTTGTTCCAACAATTTACTCAGCAAAGCAGCTCATATCTCACAAGCACGTTACAGTTAATGATAAGGTGGTTAACATATCGAGTTATCGAGTGAAGCCAGGTGATATAATAAAAATAAGAGAAAGGGCAGCAAAAATCCCTGTAGTAGTAGAGGCTGAACAAAAACAAGAGCGCAAGGCTCCGGATTATTTAGAAGCAGATAGTAAAGAGCATTCAGTGAAGTATTTGAGGTCACCTCAATATTCTGAGGTTCCTTATTCAGCAGACATGGAAGTCAATTTAGTAGTAGAGTTTTACTCTAGATAGATAAAAAAAGCCCGTGTGGCGGAATCGGTAGACGCAGCGGACTTAAAATCCGTGGGTTTTGCGACCTTGGGAGTTCAAGTCTCCCCATGGGCACCAATTTAACTTAGCAGATAAATACAAAAAAGTATGAAATGGCTTGATATAGAAGATATTGTAGAAGCTCTGGAAGAAAAATTTCCAGATGAGAATATAATTAGTATTAGATTCACTGAGCTTAAAAAAAAGGTATTGAGTTTAGAGGAATTTGATGATGATGAAAAACGCTGTAACGAAAAAATACTCGAAGCTATTCAAGCAGCTTGGATTGAGGAAAGATTAACTGCATAGCAATAAACCATACGCAAACGTGATTTCTATTGCAATTTGCATATTGATTATGCTATTTTTTGGATCTAACCTGGCAAGTTAATAATAATTTAACCAATTACAATTAAAACAGCTATAAGGTTAATTATGAGGCAAAACAAAAATTTTTGAATGGAACGATCTTGACAAGTGCTACGTTGAGATAAGTTTTGCATAAAAATACTGCTTTTACGTTGTGAGGCCAGAGGGTAGAGCCTTTGTAAAGCAGTTAGAAGGTTGTCATCTAAGTAGCGTGACCAGAGCTAGATTCCGCGAACACGCCGCGGAATGACGACTATGCAATATGCGTTGCGGAGTGACGATTATGGTCATACCGTCACGGTATCTCACAAACATGTAGCAGTAATGACAAAATCTCAAGTTATATGTATACTTTTATATTATCTACTTACTAAAAAAACAGAAAAATGCTCAAACGTAGCGGTCCAAAAAAATTAAAGTCTATAATTGAAAACTATGCATTAAAATGCATGAAAAATAAGATTAGTAAAAATGAAATACGTCTTATTTTAAACTGGCGAAATATAGTAGGGAAAGAAATAGCAGAGTGTACAAAACCGAAAAAGATCTCATATGCACAGAATATAAATTCGGGTGTGTTGCATCTGGTAGTAACAAATGGCAGCAAAGCATTGGAAATTCAGCATATGATTTCTCTTATAATAGAAAAAATTACGATATTTTTTGGTTATAAAGCAGTATATGGTATAAAAATTAAGCAAGAGAGTATTGACTATTTGACTATATAAGGTAATCTAAGTACATAGAATAATTTGGTATATTGAAGTGAGTAGAGTTTGTGAATTAACAAATAGAAAAAAATCTTTTGGTAATAAGGTATCACATTCGAATCGTAAAACAAAGCGTACCTTTCTTTTAAATTTACATAAGGTTACGTTGACAAGTGATATATTGAATAAAAAGTTTAGATTTCGTGTGGCAACAAGAACTTTGAGAACTATAGATTACAAAGGTGATTTAGATGCTTTTTTGCTCAACACAAGAACGATTAAACTAAGTGAGAAAGCGCAGAAGATAAAAAGAAGGTTGAAAAAAGTTTTAGTAAAGCAAGAGGTAGAGTTAGCAGTTTCAGATGCATAGCAAACCTCAATGGCTCAGAGCAAAAGCTCCGACCGGTGAAGTATTCAATGAGACCTTAAACATCGTTAAACTGCATAACTTGCATACAGTGTGCGAAGAGGCTGCATGTCCAAACATTGGTGAATGTTGGAATAAACGTCATGCTACTGTGATGATTCTCGGTTCTGTTTGCACTCGTGCTTGTGCATTTTGCAACGTTGCAACTGGCATTCCTGATAAACTAGATCCTCATGAACCAGAAAATTTAGCAAAAGCAATAAAAAAGTTAAACTTAAAACATGTTGTCATTACTTCCGTTGATCGTGATGATTTGCCAGATGGTGGCGCAAATCAGTTTATACAGTGCATAGAAGAAATTAGAAAGATAACTTCAGAAACAACAATAGAGATTTTAACTCCTGATTTTTTAAATAAGAAAGGAGCATTTGAAGCAATCGCTGTTGCATCACCTGATGTCTATAACCACAATATTGAAACAGTGCCGAGATTGTATGCAAAAATAAGACCACGAGCTCGCTATTTTCATTCACTATATTTGTTGAAGATGGTAAAGCAGATTAATCCTAAAGTTTTCACAAAGTCAGGGCTTATGGTTGGTCTTGGAGAAACAAAAGAGGAAATACTTCAGGTTATGGACGATTTGCGCAGTGCTGAGGTTGATTTTATTACAATTGGTCAATATCTACAACCAACTCCAAAACATGCAAAACTTGATAGGTATGTTACCCCAGAAGAGTTTGAGCATTATAAATACATTGCTTACTCCAAAGGTTTCTTAGTGGTTGCATCAAGCCCACTAACTCGGTCATCATACCACGCTGAAGAAGATTTTAACAGGCTCAAGGCCTGTCGTTGACATTTGTGTTAATTCAAATTAATTTTTACTAATTATAAAGGAGTTTTTACGTAATGTCTACTATAAAAATCGAGAAGAAATCACAATTAGTTAAAGAGGTATTCGATTCCGTGGCAAGTCGCTACGACACCATGAATGATATAATGAGCCTCGGAATGCACAGATTATGGAAAGATAAGATGGTAAATAGTGTGCATTTTACAAAAAACTCTAAGGTTTTAGATGTTGCTGGAGGAACTGGAGATATAGCAATAAGAGTAGTAAGAAAAGAGCCAAGTGCTAAGGTTACAGTATGCGATATAAATCAAAACATGCTAAACAGAGGACGTGATAAAGCTATAAATTCAAACCAAATTAATTTTGATTGGGTATGTGCAAGTGCAGAAAGTTTACCATTTGAAGACTCCGAATTTGATTATTGCACAATAGCTTTTGGCATTCGAAATGTTTCTGACCGCAAGAAGGCTTTAAATGAGGCGCACAGGGTATTAAAACCACATGGGAAATTTATCTGCTTAGAATTTGCCCCTATGCACTATCAAAATGAGATATTTACCAAACTTTATGACTTATATTCATTTAAAGTAATTCCTAAAATTGGCAGCATAGTTGCTAAAGACAAGAGTTCTTATGAATATTTAGTGAGGAGCATTAGAGAGTTTCCAACTCAGGCTGATTTTAAAATGGAAATTGAAGAGGTAGGCTTTAAGAATGTTGAGTTTCATAATATGAGCTATGGAATAGTGGCATTACACATTGGAACAAAATGAATATTAAACTCTGGTATAGAACGCTGGATTATTATCTCATCCTTCCAGTGTTTTTTTTGCTCACTATAAGCTTCATTCTTGTTTATTCAGCAAGCCCTGTAATTGCGCAGCGTCTTTCTCTACCACAGGATTATTTTATACGGCGCCATACAATTTATATAGTCCTGTCACTAATTACCTTGGTGACATTTTCTTTTCTCAACACAAGAACTATACTTAACCTCTCATTCGCAGGTTTCGCTTTATTTACTATTCTAGTAGCAACTGCGATAATACTTGGTATAGAGGTAAAAGGTGCGAAACGATGGTTACATATTGTCAAAATTTCTGTTCAACCATCTGAGTTCGTAAGGCCATTTTTTTCTGTTGTTATAGCTAGTATCTTGGCCAGCGAAATGAAGTTTAAAATACACATATCAATCATAATATTTCTGTTAGTTTTTGTGTTGTTACTTTTGCAACCTGATTTCAGTATGTCTATGCTTTTAACATATTCTTTTATCGGTCAAATGTTTATTGCATGTATACCATTTTTATACTTTCTATGCATAATAGGAATGGCCACAACTGGAACTACAATAGCTTACTTATGCCTCCCACATATAAAGCAAAGGATTTACAATTTTGTCTTTTTTACGCAGCGCGATAACTTTCAAGTCACAAAATCATTAGAAGCATTCAAAAGAGGTCAATTAACTGGAGTTGGACCTGGTGAAGGTAGCGTAAAAGCCTCTCTTCCTGATTGTCATACAGATTTTGTGTTTTCTGTTTTAGCAGAAGAATTTGGTTTGATTACGTGCTTAGCCACATTGATGTTATTTGGCATCATTTCCGCCCGCTTGCTTTACATTGCATATAGGGAAAATGAATTATTTAATCTGTTGGTGATTCTCGGTATCTCAATGCAATTCATTACACAATTCATAATAAACATAGGGGTAACATTGAGTGTTTTTCCTACCACCGGCATAACCCTGCCGTTACTTAGCTATGGTGGTTCTTCTCTTTTATCTTCGAGCATCGCACTTGGCATAATGCTGTCTTTCAGTAGAAACCAAGCTATCGCATTAAAGTTTCGTGAGCGTGTTATGCTTGGAAGGTATATGGACTAAACTTGTACCGCTCACAACTATTATTGGTATCCCTCCAAAATGGGTATCTGTTCAGATGAGTGGCAAAATAAGGTAGACGAGAAAAGCAACTATAGGAACAAATGGGTGTCATGCAAGTAGCTGACACTGGTATCCAGTCCTTTTGCACAGTTCCATCAAAAACGTTGTAAAGCGCTTTCGTGTTTACCAACTTAGTGCCCAATCTGGATCCCAGACTGGGATGACAAAAAAAGGAGCACTGGAATTTTTGTTTCAGCATTAGCCATGCATCTGAACAGATACCAGAAAATATTCCACTGACATGCTGAACAACAAATACATCACTATGTCGTTTATCGCAAAAACTTATATTTTTCGTAACCATTCACACTTAATTCTGCAATTCTTTGATCTCACTCATAGAAAGACCAGTAGTTTGAGCTATAATATTAAAAGAAACACCTGCTTTAAGTAGATTCTTTGCGACTTCAATTTCCCTCTCTTTTCTACCTTCCTCTTTAGCAAGATCAAGTCTGTATTCAAGAATGGCTTCTTCTTTGCGCAGATCCATTATTCTTTCTTCATAAGTTATTAGATCTTTTTCATTCCAGTGAAACTTATCTAATTCATCATATGCTAGCTTTATTATTGGTGATTTTTCCGCAATTTTTCTGAGATCTTCGTCCGTTGTTTCATCTGCATATTTGAAAAAAAATAGCCAACGGTCTACTACACTTTCTAGTTGTTCTTCTCTACTCTTAGGAAATTTTGGCAGCTCTATGAAGATAAATTGAAAATCTTTTAAGTCATGCTCATTGGTTTTTTCATCTCTTATGGTATGGCTAGATATATAGTCAAGCTTATCAGGGAATAAGGTACAATTTGAAATCGCGATAAAGAAAATCTTCTTTAAATCAACGTATTTACCAGATTTATCAGCTTGTCTTGAGTAAGCCTTAGCAGCATAAAGTTGTGCGCGTTTTTCAAAGCCTTTAGTTTTGGCAACTTGGTTAGGTAAGGAAGTAGTATTGCTACTACTCCCTCCCTTAGAAACGCAGCATGCAGGTTTCCCCACACTACGCTTGAGCCCCTTATCTAAGTCCTTCTTTTCTCGAACCGGCTTGTCCTTCATGATTCCTCAGAAAACATCATTCTTAATGGTGACACCAACAGTAGAGAACCTTCTCTTGAGAAAGAGCTTGCTAACATTTTTGTTTGTTTCACTCTTTCATCAAAATACTTTTTCCATTTTAAGTCAAGTGGATTTGCATCCGCCCTGATTTTAACATGTCGTCTGATAGGTATATCAATCAACCTCAGCAGTCTTAAATACCTTATCTCTTTCGGTTTGTTCTTGCATATGGGTGCAGCAAAGACCCATTAGCGTTGTTTCATTACCTTGAAGTAACGATTCTTTATCCAACGTAATCCTTTACGAGGATGTCTTTTCTTTGCCCATTTCCATAGAGCACACATAATTTCATGGTCTATTTTGTTAAAAGCTCTTTTCGCACACACATGGCTGTAGTAATTTCCCCATCCCCTTAATAGGGAATTGAGCAACTTGATTAGTACGGCCTGAGTGTTCGCTATGTTTGCCTTTATCAATGTACGTGCTTTATTAAGAAGTTTCTTAATACTTTCTTTTGAAGGTTTTATAATTAACTTCTTATTATACCTGCGTACATTACAACCAAGAAAGTCAAACCCTGTTGTAATAGATGTAATTTTTGTTTTCTCTTCGGAAAGGATAAGACCTCTCTCCTGAAGAAAGGACGATACTAGAGGTTTTACTTCATTTTCCAGTACTTCACGTGTGATTCCTGAAATGATAAAGTCATCTGCGTACCTGATTACATTTACTCCACTTCTGATTTTGCTTCTTCTTTTACTGCCAAGTTTACCAAATTGACTTTCCAATGATTTTTCAAGTCCATTTAGGGCTAGATTTGCTAGTATTGGAGAGATGATACTACCTTGTGGGGTACCTGCAGTTGTGGAATACAGAGTTTTTGATTCTAGGAAGCCAGCTTTTAACCAGCTATGAAGAATTTTCTTCTCCATAGGAATATGCTTCATGAGCCATTCATGGTTAATGTTATCAAAACACCATTTAATATCACCTTTGAGTATCCATTGTAGTTGGTTACGGCTTGCCAGTAACAAGTGACAAGCCACAGTAGCGTCTGCGCAGGATCTTTTTGGTCTAAAACCATAAGAGTGACGATCACTGATCGTTTCAGCTATCGGTTCCAAAGCAAACAAGTATAATGCTTGCATGGCTCTATCTTTTATCGTAGGGATTCCAAGAGGTCTTCTTTTGCCATTAGACTTACTGATGTATATCCGTTTTAGCGGAGAAGGTTTGTATCCTCTTTGTTTTAATAGCTTTATTCCTTGAAATTTTGTGTTGCAAGTTGACCATATTTGACGATCTACACCTGCTGTGTTTTTTCCTTGGTTTTCAGTTACTCTCTTAACCGCCAAAGCTTTGCCGCTAAAAGAGCGTGTGAGAAGGTGTTGTAAAGTTTTCACCTTACCCCATCTGCCTTGTTGGACAGCCTTAACAATACGCCTCTGTAGCCTCATAACAACTTTTTGGCATTTCTTCCAGGGTAACTGGTTCCATGCTTCGGAGTTATTGGTAGGTGCACTTACAGTTGTACTTGTAATCATCTGCTTTCCTACCTTAAGTGGTTAACAAAGTTTCTTGTCATGAGGGACCAAATGGAAGTCTGCTCGTTTTCACGCGAATTAATGTTACAAATTCTATCCATTTCGTTACAAAATGGCATTCGCTTTCTCCATTATCCTTTACCTGCACATCCATCAGCATTCCTTGCGGGTTGCCTGCCATATAGGCGAAAATACAGGCTTATCCTGTTCCTTTTGTCATACAATAGTGGGTTAGGTGGCTTCTCTATACCGGTGGAATTATTATTTGCGTACATCCAGAAATGAAAAATGTCACATTACCTTTTGGTCGGAGCTTATCAGCATCTTTAGCTCTTTAATCGTTACGATACTTATGAAGCTTCACTTACGTTCACCATACCACTAAGCCTAGCCCTCCAACCACATGATGCTTGTAGTTTATGCTTTCTCTCACGATTGAGCATCTTCTTTATCAAGAGGAGGTTCATTGTCCGCGTCGCTCGGCACCAACTGGTTACCCAATTCGCACTGATGCGTAGACTCAGATGGCAAAACATCTGGTTCAATAAGCTTTAGAATCCTTTCAGTTTCTTTCTGAATGAATTCCTCTCCTTTTAAACAATATGACCGAAGGCTTTCAGGTCGCACCATCTCAATTATATACCTGTTCCCACTAGAATCTCTGCAAAGAACATCAACAATGCTTTGTTTATCAGAAGCAATTTCAGGGTCCATAATGGTGCTTAAGAATTCTACTTCTTGTATAGTGTTGACTTCAGTACATCCTAAAATATCGTTTAAAAAATGGATAAGAATATTCTTATTTTTTTCAGTGCCAAAGATTTTCTTAAATGTTAAATCTAACTTTGGATCGAGAAATTTAGAAAGAGCCATAGTAAAAATACTGAGAAAAGATTAATAATTATACACTATTATTAACAACTATTCAACCATATTTTTAAGTATAGCTATACCGCCGCGGCGCTAACACGTAGCGGGATGACGAGGTTATCGTCACGCTGCCACGAACCGTCATACCGCCGCGGCGCTAACAAGAGATCCCGCTAACACGTAGCGGGATGACGAGCTTATCGTCACGCCGCCACGAACCGTCATACCTTAACATAGATCCCGCTAACAAGTAGCGGGATGACGAGGTCATGCCACCGCGCGAACCGTCATACCGTCACGGTATCTCTAGATCCAGCTAACACGTAGGGGAATGACGAGGTCATGCCGCCGCAAACCGTCATACCGCCGCGGTATCTCTTAGCCGCTAACACGTAGCGGGATGACGGTTGTCGTTTAGCTACAAACGTTAAGAAATTTACCAAATGAAAAAAAAGGCAAAAGAAGCCCTGGGGTTATTATCCGCTTTAAAATATTGGCGTTTTTTATGTTTTAAACGCTTGACAAGCAAGATTAAGCTGCTTTTAATTGCAACTAACTTACGCTGCAAATGTTTAAGAAGTTTACTAAGCAGAAAAAAAGACAAAGAATCCCCGAGTTAGCTAGTCTTTTACTATCTCTGTCGAGTATTGGCATTTTTTGATGTCTTGTAACGCTTTATAAGCGCGTTCAGCTTATTTAGATAAAAATCTAGATGTAGATGAAGTTTTGTAAAGACATACAGTATCTATGTACTGCAAAAAATTAAACATAAGACGCCGATACATTAAGTAATCCTTACCTTTTAATCTGCAGATTGGCGAAAGCAAATACAATAGCTTCAATTTTATGATAAGGGGGCTGGCGGAGTTTGTCAAGTAAGTTTTTTGTTTCTGCGAGCTACTACCCTTTCTTGGTGGACTAAAATCACAACAGCTGCAGAACCTAAATTGCTTCATACTACACCTTTCCCCTTTCCCCTGAAACTAAAATCTATATACTTAACTTTAGAAACTTTAAAATAAGATGCGATCTAATATTAGGCAGTTATTTTACTATATAAAGCCTAATCTATCCTATTTTGTCATAGCTTTTATTGCAGTTTTATTTTCAGCCTTAACGATCCTCCTCTTTGGCAGAGGCTTAAGCAATATAATTGATTCTGGCACAGAGCACGATTTTACTACCAAACTATTAGTTGCAATACTTATAGTTTTAGCCATTTCTCTCACTGCATTTACTCGGTTATATTTCATTGGCATTGGCAGCGAGAAAGTTATCGCAAGAATCAGATATGACTTATATAGCAGTATCACTAACTTGCAACCAAGTTTCTTTGAGAACACAGGCGTACAAGATGTTATCTCAGCGTTAATTACTGATACCTCTGTGCTGCAATCAATAATAAACAGCAGCTTACTAACCATATTACGAAATTTTGTGATTCTGATTGGCAGTGTTGCTATGTTATTATATACAAATATACAACTAACTGCGTATGCAGCCGCAATAATACCTATACTACTCATTATCATGACCTCACTTGGAAAAAAAGTGCGTAGCTATGCACGCTTTGCCCAGGATAAATTAAGTGAGCTTGCGTCATTTAGTGAGGAAAATTTTAGATCTATAGTGACTATCAAATCGTTTGTACTTGAAGAAAATGAAAAAACCCGTTTTAAGGAGTATTTAAACTCAGTATCAAAATCATACGTAAAATTAGTACTCTTGCGTGCTATTCTAGTAACTCTAGTTATCACGTGTGTGATAGGTTCACTAGTTGTTTTGCTCTTTTTTGGTATTAAAGAAGTCTTAAGCAATAATATAACTATTGGAGAACTCTCCTCATTTGTGTTTTATTCAGCGCTTGCGGCAGGAGCTATAAATAATTTGAGCGATAATATCAGTGATTTACAACGAGGTCTTGGAATAGTAGAGCGTTTATTTGAATTTAAAAATATGAAAAGCTCTATAGTAGATGCCGATGATCCTATAAAAATTTATAGTGTTCAAAAAGGAATTTCGTTTAATGGTGTAACATTTTTTTATGCTGATAAGCCAGCATTAGATAACGTATCATTTTCTATAGAGGCAGGTCAAGCAGTATCAATTGTTGGACCATCTGGCAGTGGTAAAAGCACCATTTTAAAGCTTCTGCTCCGTTTTCATGATCCAAACAAAGGTAGCATTACTATCGATGGGCACAATATTAAGTCAATTGCGCTAAATGACCTCAGATCGTTGTTTGGCTTAGTGCCACAAGATCACATGATATTTTCTTGCTCAATAATGGAAAATATACTATATGGCAAACCAGGTGCCGAATATGAGGAAGTGAAGCAAGCAGCCATCAGCGCTTATGCGATGGAATTTATTGATAAGCTGCCTGATAAATTTGATACATTTGTAGGAAAAAGAGGATTAAAACTTTCTGAAGGACAAAAACAACGTATTGTAATAGCAAGGGCCATACTCAACAATCCTCAGGTTTTAATACTGGATGAAGCAACCTCTGCCCTTGATTACAAAAGTGAGAACCTCGTGCAAAAAGCATTGAGCAAGTTAATGCAAAACAGAACAACAATCGTAATTACACACAGGCTATCAACCGCACTCAAGACTGACAAGATTATAGTAATTAATCATGGAAAAGTAGAAGAAGTAGGAACTCATGACTTTCTAATGAGTAAAGACGGGCTGTATGCAAAACTGGCGAAGATACAGTGGAATTGAAAGAAAATTTAAATCATACCGTTAGTTGATATGCTAGATTTATAATTAAAATTATTAAATTTTTAATTTTATTATTTTATAATGGTTCCATAGTTATCCGGAAATTTCGTGATCTGTAGTTTCTTTCATTCACGTTATATTCATAGCTTGTTCTATCTTAATGTAATTCCAATTTTGACTGTATAGGAGGTCTCTATGTTAAAACATAACTATAGTGATAAAATCAATAATCGCTATTCATATACTAACAAATTTTCTTATAGTGATGAGGGTGTAGACGAGACGATCAAGGATAAAATCACAACTGAAGATCAGGTAGTAACTGATGATGTTGAAGAGCCTGATGCTGGTAATGATGGTTACAGCGAAGGTATGGCTTTCTCTTACCATGGTTACGGCAACGACTTAATATAAACTCTGATCCAGGAAGATAAAATAGTTAAGATAAACCTTCAACTAGTCCCACTTATTCACTATACTGCTATAGATTTTATAGCAATATAGTGAATGAACATTTTTAAGCAGATTTCCTCTCTAATCTTTAGTAAATTGAATGAGTTGAAACAAAGGGGTGTTATAAGCACAAGTGCAGCAAACTTTATCATAGAGCCTCCAAGCAATAGAGTCCATGGAGACATTTACACAAATGTTGCTATGGTGCTTGCAAAGCATGAAAAGAAGAATCCCATTGAAATTGCAGAGGTTTTAGCCAAAGAATTTGAACTTTTTGATGAAGTTGCAAAAGTGGAAATAGCAGGCTCTGGTTTCATCAACATGCACTTAAAAATAGAAGTGTGGCATGGAATTTTAAAACAAATAAATGAGCTAAAAACAGAGTTTGGCACCCTAGATATAGGGAACAATCAGGCCATTAATGTTGAATTTGTATCTGCAAATCCAACTGGTCCACTGCATATTGGTCATGCAAGAGGGGCAGTATTTGGTGACGTTCTGGCAAATTTATTGAAAAAAGTTGGTTATAAAGTTACTAAGGAATACTATATTAATGATGCTGGAGCGCAGATAGATACGCTAATTCGGTCAGTATATTTGCGGTATAAGGAAGCTCTGGGAGAAAAAATCAGCATCGAAAAAGGTTTATACCCAGGTGAATATTTAAAACCAATAGGGACTGGGCTGGCCAAAAAATATGGCGCAGAGCTTCTAGAAAAGCAAGATAATCAAGTGATTAGAGACTATACTTTAAGTTCTATCTTAGAAATCATAAAGGAAGACATGAACTTACTTGGAGTAAATCATGATGTTTTTACTTCAGAGTATGAGCTACAAAAAAGTGGCAAAATTGAAGAGAGTATAAAGATATTGTCTGACAAGGGTCTAGTGTATGAAGGGTACCTGGAGAAACCAAAAGGCAAAGAAAGCGAAAATTGGACTTCCAGAAAAGAGATGCTATTTCGCTCTACAAAATTTGGTGATGACGTTGACCGTGCATTGAAGAAAGAGGACGGCAGTTGGACTTATTTTGCCTCGGATATCGCTTACCATTTTGATAAGATATCGCGTGGTTTTAACAATATGATCGTAGAGCTTGGTAGTGACCACGGCGGTTATGTCAAAAGACTCAAAGCAGTCGTCTCTGCGCTCAGTGATGATCAAGCAAAAATAGAGGTAAAACTGCATAATATTGTGAATTTTTTCGAGAACGGCAAACCTGTTAAGATGTCCAAAAGATCAGGAAACTTCCTAACAGCAAGAGATGTAGTGGAAGAAGTTGGCAGGGACATAACTCGTTTTATAATGCTAACACGCAAGAATGATATGGTCTTGGACTTTGATTTTGCTAAAGTTAAAGAACAGTCAAAAGACAACCCTATTTTTTACGTGCAATATGCGCATGCTCGTGCTCATTCGTTAATGCGTAATGCTCCAAAAGAGCTCCCAACAGCAGATCCTTCACTTTTAAGGACAGGTGGAGAGCTCTTCCTCATAAAAACCTTAGCAAAGTGGCCAGATGTGGTAGAAATTGCAGCAAGGCTTTGTGAGCCACACAGAATTACTTTCTACTTACTTGAAGTTGCAGAAGCGTTTCACGTTTTATGGGGGTATGGCAAGAGTGATTTAAACATGCGTTTCATACTGGAAGACAACTTAAACCTCACCGCTGCAAGAATGTTTCTCGTGCAGGCCTTAGCACACGTCATCGCTTCTGGACTTTCTATCTTCAATATAGAGCCTTTGGAAGAGATGAGTTGATTTTTTTATGCAAGATTGTTTTTTCAACGAATAGAGAAGTTGACAAAATTAAGTAAAAATGTTATAGTTTATAGTAGTATTTTCTGGTTAATATATGGCTCACAGTCAAAAAAAGCTCAATGTTAATGTAAGTTTTGACAGTAAATTGGCTCAGTATCTTACAGAAATGGCAGAGACTCAAAATAAAACTATTCCTGAAGTTTTAGTAGATTTAGTGGAAGAAGAGTTCGAAGAAGATGTAGAGCTATCCAAAATAGCTGACGATCGCCTCTCTGAAGGTGAAGAAGAAGTAGAGGATGATGAAAACATCTGGAAATAAAACTTACACTATAAAATTCTTAAAAAATGTTATTGAAAAAGAAATTCCAGCTCTTCCGGCAAAGATTAAATTAATGGTTCAGGAGGCCATAAAGAAACGCCTTACAGTTGATCCTTTTAATCTAGGAAAGCCTTTATGTCATAGCTTTAGAGGGCAATATAGGATAAGGGTTAGCAACTACCGTATAATTTACATCATAAATCATTCAGAACGTAAAGTACTTATTACTGCAGTGGGGTATAGAAAAAACATTTACAAACACAGAAGATTACACAATTAAAAATATAAGAAAGATCTCACCGCTGCAACTTGTCCAAGCCTTAGCACACGTCATTGCTTCTGGACTTTCTATCTTTAATATAGAGCCGTTAGAAGAAATGAGTTGATTTTTTTTTGTTACAATATGTAATGATCAAAATATTATTCAAAGTAGGGTAAAGTTATGACGATCAGTTTTAGGGAGTATTCAACTGTATTCACTGAAGTTGCGGAACAGACAGATTTAAATGGAAATAACATAATTGAAAGAATAAAAGGGCATTAGCATAGATCCCGCTAACAAGCAGCGGGATGACGGTTGTCAGGGTGTCAGGCTAGTACCTTCTCTTGTCATCCCAGTGCCCAGACACTGGGATCCAGAAAAGTTTGCTTGTGAACAAGCAAACTAGCATGGAAAGTGGTTACAACATTTTCGATGAGATTATATGGAAAACTGTATTCCAGTGTCAAGCACTGGAATACATCACAGGGGCACTGGAATGACACCCTTTACGGGCTCTTAAATTGCAACTATAAATGTTTAAGAAATTTACCAAATGAAAAAAAAGGCAAAAGAAGCCCCATGGTGGTTGGCTATTTACTATGTACTAAAATATCGGCGTTTTTTTTATTCTAAAACGCTTGATTAAGAGCGATTTAGCTGCTTTTAACTTGCAACTAACCTACACCGCAAGTGTTTAAGAAATTTACTAAGCAGGAAAAAAGGCAAAGAAACCCCGTAGTAGCTAGCATTCAAATTCTCCCTTGTCAATTTGACGTTTTTTGCTGTCTTAAACGCTTTGTAAGCGCGTTTCGGCTTATATAGGTAAAAACCCAGAAATTTTTAAAGACATGCGATGCACGTAGTGCGAAAAATTAAACATGAGACGCCAAATACCCTAAGTTTTTTGTCATTAACCTGCACAGATTGCGAAGATAAATAAATAGCTTCAGTTTCATGATAAGGGGGTTGGCGAAGGATGTCAAGTAATTCCGTTCCTTATGGGTAAAAAAAGAGAAACTCTAAGTTGCAGCCGCACAATGTTTCTCTTTTCTGCTGTTGATGATTATTTCGCCTATTGTAACTGCCGCTAGAATAAAGCAATAATATACCTGTGTTAATAAAGAAATAGGTGATACAGAGGCGATGCTACCTGCTAGCAATAGTTGGGAACCATAAGGTAAGATACCTTTTGTAGCACAAGCAAAAACATCTAATAAGTATGCGCTGCGATGTGGCGCAATACTGTGTTTTTGTGCAAGCCTTTTTGCAATGCCACCACTTAGTAAAATAGCAATGGTATTATTGGCAACTAAGGTAGTAAACATAGACGCAATTCCTGCTATCACAAATTCAGCTTTAGTTTTTGTGATATTGCTTTCATCGATGAGTTTATGCAACGCTTTTTGACCTTGCTTGTACATTATATGGCTCAATCCACCGATAAATAGAGCAAATATCACTATTTCGTTTACTTTTTTGAAACCGTCATACACGTCATGAGGAAATTGAATGATAGCATAGTCAAAAAAAGTTATTCCTAGCACACCAGCAATAATTATGTTTATAGTTATTGTTACTAAAGTGGCGACTTCAAGCAGCCCCATGATTATTAAAGAAATGTAAGGAATAATTTTTATTATAGAATAATAATCTAAATTTGATATAGAAATAATTTTTGTACTATTTGAGGCAACTGCTAGGTAGATGAGTGTTATAATGCTGGCAATAAGTGCAACTTTAGAGTTCATTTTAAGTTTATCTTTTGCTGAAGCTTCCTGTGAAGAAACAGATGCAATGGTGGTATCAGATATCATCGAAAGGTTATCGCCAAACACGGCACCACCTACTACAGTTGCAGTTCCTATTTCGAGACCAAAAGCTCCACTTTTTGCCAGATTAACAGCTATAGGTACCATCAGCGCAACAACTCCCATAGATGTGCCAATTGCAGTTGAAATAAAAGCAGAAGCCAAAAATACTCCAGGCAGCAGTAATCTTGCTGGAAGGAAATTAAGAATTAAATTAGCAACAGTGTCTGCGCTACCGATTGATTGAGTCACCGCAGAAAATGCTCCAGAAAATAAAAAAATTAAACACATAGTAAGGGTGTTTTTGTCACCCATGCCCTTGATAACAGTATCGATGTTATGCTGAATTTTATTTGTACCACGTGAGACAGCAAAAAATAGTGCTGGTAATAAGCAGATTACTGGTGAAACCTGATGAAGTGGATTATCAGTTCCGATAAAAGAAAAATAAGCACCACTTCCAAGATACAAGATTAAAAAAATAATCAAGGGGACAAAAGCTGTCATTTTACTGTACCTAAACTTATAACTATAACTAATTAAGTGGTTTTAAGCAAGTTTGGTTTTCACTAGTTCTACAGGAAGTCAATAGCAGAGTTTTAAACTTCATATTTAATCTACTAAATAAATAGCACATGTAGCTTATTGCTTGACAATAGGATCTAATTGTTGTCTAGATTCCAGCATCACGCGCACAACTGTACGAACATTTGTTTGCGAAGAAATGTTATAGCTGGTTTTGCCTCAAACACAAAGATGTCATCCGAGTAGCTGACTACTTGGATCCAGAAAATTTTGCTGCGAGTAAGCAAATTTGTTTGGTGAGCATAGAAAGTGGAATGTGTAAGCGCAGCCTCAACAGGTTGTCATCCAAGTAGCTGACTACTTGGATCCAGATTGGATACTGAGTTGGTGAGTATAAAAGTATAGCTAACGCGAGCTCTACGTCATACCGCCGCAGAATAGTTAACCGTCATACCGCGATTCATTCGCAGTATCCCTTCGCGGTATCCCTTAGCCGCTAACAAGCAGCGGGATGACGGTTGTCGTTTAGCTATAAATATTTAAGAAATTTACTAAACAGAAAAAAAGGCAAAAGAAGTCCCGTAGTTGGCTAATTACTTACATTATACTTTCAAGTATGGCGTTTTTTTATTCTAAACGCTTAATAACCGCGACTCAGCTGCTTTTAAATGCAACTAACCTTAGCTATAAATATTTAAGAAATTTACTAAACAGAAAAAAAGGCAAAAGAAACCCTAGGGTAGCTAGTTATTCACTATCCATTTTTTAAGTTGGCGTTTTTTTATGTTTTAAACGCTTTATAAGCGCGTTTCAGCTTATGTAGGTAGAAGTTTGATAAAGACATAAGGTGCACATAGTGCAAAAAATTAAACATGAGACGCCAGATACGTGAGTTTTTTTGTCATTTAATCTGTACAGAGAAGATAAATAAATAGTTTCAGTGTTTATGATAAGGGGGCTGGCGGAGTTTGTCAAGCAAGTTTTTTATTTCTAGCGGTTGTTGCCAAAAACTATACAAGAAGTCTATTGAAATTACGTATATCAATCGTTGTAAAATCACACAATTGCTCTGTAGAGCTATGCCCTGTAATAATTACTATACCATTTTGCTCAGAGCGTATTGAGATTAGGTTCAGCACTAATTCACACGTTGCACTATCAAGATTACAAAATGGTTCATCTATCAGCCAAACGTTTGCATTAGAAATCAAGAGGCGAGCAAGCGCAACTCTCCTTTTCCAGCCTGCAGAAAGTTCGCCATATCTAATATTAAGTACAGGTTGCAACTGCAAGCAACAAATAGCTGCCACAATCAATTCTCTAGTATTTCGTATTCCTGCCCAGAATTCTACGTTTTGAGCAACAGTTAAGCTATCTTTACAGGCATTCTTATGGCCTATATAGACCATAGAAGATATATAGGATTTTGGATCATCATATATATCTTTTCCGCAGTGCCTTATATTGCCTGATACCGGCGGTAAAAGTCCAGATAAACTTCTAATTAAGCTGGTTTTACCACTACCATTTGGACCAGTGATTAGAATCTTTGATTTTAGCTCAGCTTTAAAACTGAGATTCTTAAATAGTACCTTATTATTACGAGTGCAGGATAAATTTTCACATTCAAGCATGGATTATCTGCCCTTTCCCTTATGTTTACCTTGAGTTGAAGCCTGAGCTTTTACAAACAGCTTCCAAAATCCTTTCTGTCCGCCTTCTCTATGTATCAATTGTGCAAAACGCTGCATTAAACCATTACCCATCATAACCATCTTTGTCCATTTACCTACCGGTTTTGCTATGTCAACTATTTCTGGATCTTCTTTATAAACTTGCACATCTTTTTGCTTCTCACGCAGTATTTCCTGTTGTTTCATCAACTCTTTTTGCTTATTTTTTTGATATAATTCATTGAATTTTCTGTCTTCTTCCCACTCTTCTTTAAAAACTTTTCTAGGAAATATGATTTTTCTAATGCGATTTTTGTATATTTTTCTCAAAAAGAGAAATACTTTGACTATAGCAAGTAATGCTATACTATATATAATAATTTGTCCGAAAGACATTTTCTGTACTCAGCTTACGCCACATTATATTATACCATAATTATAGAAATTGTGCAATTTTTGTGTGAGTAAAGACAGTATAAAAGTAATACTGCTCTATTTCGTAAACTGGACAAATATCTGACGAATGGGCTTGTATGTGGTAAGGTTTATTTCTATACTTTTTAAAGAATTTAGAAGTGAAACAAATATGAACTGCTACAAGACTCACACGTGTGAAGAATTAAGAAAGAATGATGTAGAAAAGGAAGTTACCCTTTCTGGATGGTTATATCGTAAGCGCGACCATGGTAACCTAATTTTTGTTGATTTAAGAGACTTCTACGGAATCACTCAGCTAGTATTTAATAATGACAAAGACTTTTTTGATGAGATATCAAATTTAAAATTGGAGAGTGTAATTACTGTTACAGGAATAGTTGAAGCTAGAACTGAAGATACGGTAAACAGCTCTATTTCTACCGGAGAAATCGAGGTGATAGTCAACAATTTGCGCGTTGAGTCGGAAGTTGAGTTCCACTTTGATGAAGAAATAGCAAAAGAAGAAAGAAGTATATTGGTAAGCATTACCGGCGAGCAAGAATACCCAGAAAACATGAGATTTAAATATCGATTTCTTGACTTAAGACGTGAAAAAGTCCGCAACAATATTATTTTGCGCTCACAAATTATTGCAGAGCTCCGCAAGCTCATGATAGAGCGAGGATTTTTAGAGATTCAAACTCCAATACTCACTGCTTCCTCTCCTGAAGGAGCACGCGACTACCTAGTGCCAAGCAGGCTAAATCCTGGCAAGTTCTATGCATTGCCACAAGCTCCGCAGATTTTCAAACAGTTGCTCATGGTTTCAGGGTTTGATAAATATTTCCAAATTGCACCGTGTTTTCGTGATGAAGACGCAAGGGCTGACCGTTCTCCGGGAGAGTTTTATCAGCTAGATCTTGAAATGTCTTTTGTAACTCAAGAAGACATCTTTCAGATTATTGAGTCTACCTTATATAGAGTGTTTGCTAAATTTTCTCGCAAGTCTGTCGATAAAGATTTTCCACGCATTACATACAAAGAGGCAATGCTTAAGTATGGTTCTGACAAGCCAGATTTGCGTAATCCACTATTAATCAGCGATGTTACAGAAATTTTTCGTGATTCAGGGTTCAATATTTTCAAAAGCAATATTGAGCGTGGTATGGTAGTGAGAGCCATCCCTGCACCTAAAACAGCAGAGGAACCACGCAGCTTCTTTGATAAAAAGATAGAACATGCGCAAAAAGAATTCGGTGCTAAGGGTCTCGGATATATAACGTTTGATAAAGATGGAACTGCGAAAGGCCCAATTGCTAAATTTCTTGATGAAAATAGGCTAAACCACATAAGAGAAGCAACAAACATAGAGCCAGGAGATAGTGTATTTTTTGCTTCTGACAAAGAGAATGAGGCGGCAAACATTGCAGGAAAAGTACGCACTCTTTTAGGGTCAGAACTCAGTCTTATAGATGATAATATCTTCAGGTTT
Organism: Wolbachia endosymbiont of Aedes aegypti; assembly: GCF_021496215.1. Classification (NCBI taxonomy): domain Bacteria; kingdom Pseudomonadati; phylum Pseudomonadota; class Alphaproteobacteria; order Rickettsiales; family Anaplasmataceae; genus Wolbachia; species Wolbachia endosymbiont of Aedes aegypti. The sequence continues at coordinate 391,180 of NZ_CP090902.1, forward strand.
TGTTGGATCATTGATTTTCCATATTTTGTATATGACGATAAAAGTAAAAAAATCGATTTCTTTCATAACCCATTCTCCATGCCACACGGTGGTCTGAAAGATTTAGAGGACAAAAATCCACTGGATATCCTTGCTTACCAATATGATCTTGTTTGCAATGGAATAGAACTGTCAAGTGGGGCGATTCGTAATAACAAACTGGATATCATGTATAAAGCTTTTGCCATTGCAGGTTATAGCCGGGGAGAAGTTGATACAAGATTCGGTGCACTTGTACGTGCATTCAGATTTGGTGTTCCTCCTCATGGTGGAATAGCACCAGGAGTTGATAGAATAGTTATGCTGCTTGCTGATGAGCCAAATATTCGTGAAGTAATCTGTTTTCCTATGAACCAGCAAGGTGAAGATGTTCTAATGGGTGCTCCTTCCAAGGTGGAGGATAAGCATTTACGTGAATTATCCTTGAAGGTTATTGAATGAAAAATTTTATAGCAAGGAGCACCGGTTAATGATATATTAGGTTATGTTAAATTGAAAGACCATGAATAATATCCAAAAAGCAATACTATCGGGCATGATCTGTAACATGATTGTGTGGTATGAACTCACTCTTTTTGGAGTATTAACAGATACAATCATCAACGTTTTTTTCCCATCAGAAGATCATTATTTGAGTACACTCAAATTCCTTGGTGTTTTTGCAATTGGTTTTGCGTTTAGACCAATTGGTGCAGTAATTTTTGGTTATATGGGAGATAAGTATGGCAGAAGAAAGACTTTACTTACTTCAGTAATATTAATTTCAATATCATCCACAATTATGGGAATTATACCTGGGTATAAAGAAATAGGGTTGCTTTCACCTGTATTGCTTGTGTTTTGTAGAATAGTGCAAGGAATAACTGCAGGAGGTGAAACAAGCATTAATACAGCATTTACGATAGAGCATTCAAAAGATAAAAAAAATCTAGGTTTCTTAGGAAGTATGAAGCCCTTTAGCGGAGCCCTTGGAACGCTCTTATGCATAACAATGATATTTATCTGCAAAAGAGTTACAGGTGAGAACTATGAAATATGGGGATGGAAGTTGCTTTTTTATTTTTGCTTTTTTTTGGGGACAATAGGTTTTTTAACTAGGTACATATTAAAAGAAAGCTTAGCATATAAAACTAATAAGTACGCTAATAATTTAGCACATTCACCATTGTTAGAACTAGTAAGAAACTATAAAAGACCGCTTATTATTTCAATCAATCTGGGAATTGCTCAGAATGCAATTGTCTACGCAGCAATAATGTTTTATAATATATCAATAAAAGAGCTAGTTATTTTATCTATTAGTGTTAAAGATTTAATGAGGATAGTAATACAGGTTGTATTTGCAGCATCTGCGGTACTTTTTGCAATTTTATCTGATAAAGTTGGAAGAAAACGCGTAATGATTCCTGTACTGATTATGCTATCTCTGATTGGTACATGTGTATTACCATTATTATCTTCCGTTAACCACTATGTCGTAATAATAACTTACTTATTGATTACTATACCAGTAGGTGCATCTTTTGGAATATATGGTTCTGTTATTTGTGAACTGTTTCCAACAAAAGTAAGATGCACTGGCGTAAGCTTAGCAAATAATATATCTGCAGGAATTTTTGGTGGCCTTTCTCCATACATATGCATGTGGCTTATAGAAAAAACCGAAACAAAACTTGCAGCAGGCATTTATCTTACTGCCTGCGCATTAATTAGCCTAATATCTGTGCTTCAAATTAAAGCCAAAGACAGAAAAGTTGATTGGTGAAATCGTTTCAGTCGAAAAATAGCGCTTCAATGGATTTTTCGATGTGTTTAGTGATAGGAGCGGTGATAGTGATTTCTTTATTGTTTGGCAGTTTTAAAGATAAAGAATGCGAATGAAGGTGAATTTTATTTGCTATCCCATCAATAAAAGCTTTTTTACCACCATATTTACCGTCACCAAGAATAGGGCAATTTATATGAGCTAAATGTGCACGTAACTGATGGGTTCTGCCGGTAATTGGTTGTAATTTTAAATAAGCAACATTGTGTTTGGATTTTGCTATAATTGAAAAATGCGTAGTGGCATTCTGAGGTGAATTTTCATCAACGACCACTTTTTCTTGACCTGAAACATATTTTTTCACCAATGGATAGTCTATTGTTCCACTATCCTTGCTCGGTATGCCAGAAGTTAATGCTAAATAAGTTTTTTTTACTCTTCGTCCTTTAAATTCTTCCATAAGGTATCTGGCAACATTAGCGTTGCGTGCGAATATTATCACTCCACTCGTATCTCTATCTAGCCTATGGACAATTTTAAATGTTTCTCCCTCTCTTATTTGGTCAAGCAAATCACTCATGCTAATCTTTACTTTTACGCCACCTTGAACGATGACCCCTGCGGGTTTGTTTATAGCTAGTATATATTCGTCTTCATATAATATGTTCTCTCTTAGTAGATTCACTAACTTTTCATTATATTTGCGATCAGAATTAGCGTTTTCAATATAATTCAAGTGCTTCAGCGTTATAGTTTGCCCAGAATTTACTCTATCACTGGACTTTGCTTTGCAATCATTAACTTTGATTAATCCTTTCCTTAAAGATTTTTCAATTACAGATTGCTTTAGATCAGGAAAGATTCTTCTGATGTACCTATCCAGCCTAACGTTATCGTCTTCTATTAATATGGTTTTTATACTTTGTAGCATTCCATTATTTATAATGAATATCTAGTGAAATGTCAATTATTGGTGTCATTCCAGTGTCAAGCACTGGAATGACACCGAAGGGGCTACTGCCGTCATAAAGGAACCAGTGTCAGCTACTCGGATGACAGGAGAAGGAGACTACTGAGATGACAGCTAGCCTGACAACCGTCATCCCGCTGCTTGTTAGCGGGATCTAGAGATACCGCGAATGAATCGCGGCATGACGTAGAGCTTGCGTTAGCTATACTTTTATACTCACTAACTCAGCTGGATCCAAGTAGTCAGAGCACTGGGATGACAAAAAAAGGAGGGCACTTGGATGACGGGAGAAGGAGCTATTTGGATGACATCGTTTACTATACAATGTTTGTACAGTTCTGGATAAAAAAATTAGCTAACAAATTTATAAACATCAGTATACAGCTCATCAACGCTTGGTTCTTTACTATTTTTGGCAAAATCTTCCGACTTTTTTACTAAATCACGTATTTCCTTATCAATTACTTTGCACTCTTCTTCTGAAGCCATTTTATTATCTGTCATGTATTTCTTTAAAGTGCTTATAGGGTCATGATTTTGCTTCATATCTTCAACTTCTTCTTTTAAGCGATAAGTAGCAGGATCTGACATTGAGTGACCGCGATATCGATATGTCTTCATTTCAAGCAGGATAGGCCCTTTTCCGCTGCGTGTGTGTTCCGCTGCTTCGCTTGTAGCCTCATAAACAGAGAAAAAATCCATTCCATCAACTTGTTTTCCAGGAATACCAAAACTTTCTCCTCTTTTATATAACTCTGTTACTAAAGTTGACCTTTGCACGGAGGTTCCCATTGCGTATTCATTATTTTCTATGATGTAAACCACAGGCAACTCCCACAAAGATGCCATATTAAACGATTCATATACTTGTCCTTGATTTGCAGCACCGTCGCCAAAATATGTAAATACCACATTATCTTTTTTCTTATATTTATTAGCAAATGCTATTCCTGTGCCAATTGGAACTTGTGCTCCCACTATTCCATGCCCGCCGAAGAATTTTTTTTCAACGTCAAATACGTGCATCGAACCACCTTTACCTTTTGAGCATCCTGTTTCTTTGCCGGTAAGCTCTGCCATTACAACATTTGGATCAGAATCACATGCGAGCATTAAGCCATGGTCTCTATAACTTGTGATAAAAGCGTCACCTAATTTTGATGCAGCTTGAGTTCCAACTGCAACTGCTTCTTGTCCTATTGATAGGTGACAGAACCCGCCTATTAATCCCATCCCATATAATTGTCCTGCTTTTTCCTCAAATCTGCGTATGAGTAGCATTTTCCTGTAGAATCCAATTATCTGTTCTTTAGTGAAATTTTCTGCTTTCATATCGATTTCTTTTTCATTAAACTAACACAATACCAGGAATTTTAAATTTTTGCTAATGAACTATTACCACTGGCTTGAGGCTTTTCACGTTATCTCTGTTATCATGTGGATGGCAGGTATGCTTTATTTACCCAGGCTTTATGTCTACCATGCAACTGTAAAACCGGGATCGGAAAATGATAGCTTGCTTCAAACAATGGAAAAGAGGCTACTTAGATATATCATAAACCCTGCAATGCTTTTCTCACTTGGTCTTGGAATTACACTAATGGTTATTAGGGAAGCATATCGTGAAGGATGGTTTCATGTAAAAGCATTTGCAATACTTTTGATGTTAATTATTCATATGCTACTTGCAAAATATAGGAAAAATTTTGCAATGGGTTCGAATAAGAAGTCACATATTTATTTTCGCGTTTTAAATGAAGCAGTTACAGCATTGATAATAGTTATAGTTATTATGGTTGTTGTAAAACCTTTTTGACTGACCTTACCCAAAAAAAGCAGAAAGCTCGTATCTGTTCAGATGCATGGCTAATGTACAATACTGAAATAAAAATTCCAGTGCTCCCTTTCTTGTCATCCCAGTGCTTGACACTGGGATCCAGCTTTCTTTACAAATTCACCAAAAGTGCTTCATTCTATAACGCAAAACCCATACTCACCAAACTCAATGCATTACTTGCAATTAAGTCTCCTGGATGCCAGTGTCAAGCTACTCGGATGACACCATTCTTTTTCCTGGATCCCAGTGTTAGCTACTTGCATGACACCATTCTTTTTCCTGGATCCCAGTCGGCTTTGTTGCATCGCTAGCTATGATGGATAAAGATAAAAAAGGTAGAGAATATCAGTAGCTTATTATTCTAGTATTTATAACAAGAACGGTCAGTGAATACCTAAATTTGAGTAAAAGAAATTTCACTACCACTCACTAATCCGGCTAAAATTCAAGAATTTCAATGCTTTAGCTATTTTCAATAGAATTAAATTTATTAATATAAATAATAAATTACTATTCTTAAATTTGATCAGATTGATTGCAAAAAAACAAGATTTTCAATAGGTTGCTTATAATCCTAACTATAGTTAGCCTTTCATAAGTAGCGATGCAACAAAGCCATCCCAGTGTCAAGCACTGGGATGACAAGAAGAGGGCACTGCCCTCTTGGATGGAAGCCAGTGTTAGCTACTTTCATGACACCCTGACAACCGTCATCCCGCTACTTGTTAGCGGGATCTAGAGATACCGTGATGGTATGACGTAGGGGTTGCCGAGAACTTGTCATCCCAGTGCTTGACACTGGGATCCAGTTTTTTGTATAATTTTGTCAAAATCTATTGTGCTAGCAAGTTCACTAGCGTCACGCGCTGGTCTGTTAGACATTTACGTGTAGGGTGAAGAAATTTTGAAAAAGACATACCAAATATGAAAGGCCTATATATTAAAACTTACGGCTGTCAGATGAACGTTTATGACTCCGTTTTAATGGAAAATGTAATTAAACCTTTGGGGTTCAACGTTGTTAGTGATGCAGGGAAAGCCGATTTAGTGATACTGAATACTTGTCACATTAGAGAGAAGGCAGCAGAAAAACTTTACTCAGAGCTTGGGAAGATTCATTCGTTACGAAAAGAAATGACTATAGTGGTGGCTGGGTGTGTAGCGCAAGCAGAGGGAGAAGAAGTGTTCAGAAGGGCTCCTTTTGTTGATATTGTTGTTGGTCCGCAGAGTATCGCTACCTTACCGGAGCTGATAGTCAAAGCAAGCAGAAGTAAAGGTCATGTAATAAACACTGATTTTCCTGAAGTTGCAAAGTTTGATAAATTGCCAGATGAATGCTATGGCAATAGCCAGGGGTCTTCTGCGTTTCTTGCCATACAAGAGGGTTGTGATAAATTTTGTACGTTTTGTGTAGTGCCCTATACTCGTGGAGCTGAGTATTCACGGCCAGTGAATGAAATATTTCGTGAAGCATTGAAATTAGTTGCAAATGGGGCAAATGAGATCAATTTGCTTGGTCAGAACGTCAATGCTTACCATGGGGAGTGCGAAGGGGAAGTGTGGGATTTAGGAAAATTAATTAGTCATATTGCTAAAATTGAAAAGCTAGAGAGGATTCGTTATACAACTTCTCATCCAAGAGATATGCATGAATCTCTCTACTTGGCACATGCGGAAGAGCCAAAGCTCATGCCGTTTGTTCACCTGCCTGTGCAGTCTGGTTCGAATAAAATATTGCACGCGATGAACAGGAAACACACTGCAGAGGAGTATTTGGAAATAATAGACAGATTTCGCAAATTGAAACCTGAAATCGAATTTTCTTCTGATTTTATTGTTGGTTTTCCTGGAGAAACCGAAAAAGATTTTGAAGAAACTATGAAATTAGTAGAAAAAGTTAGATATGCTCAGGCTTATAGTTTTAAATACAGCCCAAGACCAGGCACACCGGGAGCGGAAAGAAAAGATCAAGTACCAGAAGAGGTTAAAACAGAGCGCCTTCTTCGTTTACAGAAATTAATTAGTAAGCAACAACTTGAGTTTAACCAGAGTATGGTAGGTAAAACTATACCTGTTCTATTTAGCGATAAAAAAGGTAAACACCAAAACCAAATTATTGGTAAAAGCCCATATATGCAATCAGTGTGCATTGATGATTCTGAAGATAAATACAGGGACAAAATAGTAAATGTGAAAGTGTTGGAAGCTCGGCAGAGTAGTTTGCTGGGGTGTGCATTTCACTGATTTTAAGCAGCGTTAAATATAAATCTTAAGCAAAGAGTATTGAAAAAATGCAATCATAATCTTTTTCAAAAGTTACAAAGTTTAATTGCTACCTCTGCTGAACGGGTACCTTAAACCTACAAATTTGAGCTTACCTATATCAATTTTTTGTACAAGATGAGTTAGTAACAACTTTATGTATAAAATTGAAGAAGAATAAAAATACAATAACGAGCATTAAATTAAATATTCCCACCTTTAAAAAACCCTCTTTATATATTTCTAAAGATTCTAAATAATTTATTTTACCATTTACTGAAGGAACTGACATAAATTTTGATATTGCAACTCCGGCTAGGTTAGAAAACGCTAATGACAGCATTACTATACCCATCACTACTCCTCTAAGGTTTTTGGGGGCTAGTGTAGTTGCTTGTTCTTGGACTAATGGAGCAATACATAATTCTCCCAGTCCCATAAAGGAGATAGCAATTATTAAATATAAGTATTCTACTTTACCTTCAATGTTAGAGTTTAAACATCCTATGTACAGTGTGAAAAAACACATAGCCATTGTCAGAAGGCCAAGGGTAAACATGAAAGTTGCATATTTTTGCTTAAACTTCATGTATGTTCCAAAAAGAAAGCCAAATATTATAATTGACAAAGGATTTATGGCTTGAGAAACTGAAGCTGGGATTGTTATACCTAATACATTGTTAATAACGTTTCTTTCGGTGAATAAGTTAACCAAAGAGCCAAGCTGCATTTCTAAAGCAAAAAAACACAAGAAAAATACCACAAGAATAGATAATGCCACTAATTTTCGTCTTTGTTCTGCTGATAATTTAGATATTATATAAATAAATATGCCCAGAGCTGTTATTCCAATAAGTATGAGCATATTAGTAAAAAATTCACTATGTATAAGCATTTTAGCAATTATTGATGATGACAGAAAGCTTCCTATCAATACTATACCAAAAATTTTAATCCCTAATATGCGCTTATTCATAAGCTCTGGATAAGGAGAAAGGCCGCTATCTCCTAAAAGATTCTGAAATTTGAGAAAAAAGATTAGCCCTATAGACATCCCAATACCAGCTAAACCAAACCGTAGTGCCAGCCAAACAAGTGGGCTACATAACCACATGAAATAGAAGCCAATATTGCTCCAATATTCACACCTACGTAAAATAAAGTAAAGCCTCTGCTACGTTCAGGATCGTCTTTGCCATAGCATGAACTAAGTAAGTTAGTTACGTTCTCTTTAAACATACCAGTACCTATGGCTATTAGAGATAAACCTAAATATAATAAACCTGGTTCAAACTTAACCAATGACATGCAAGCATGACCTGCTATCATCACTATCCCTCCAAGCAACACCATGTTGCGGAATCCCATCAACTTATCAGCTAAAAAACCTCCAAGTATTGGTATAGCATAACCTGTTGCAGCAAATAATGAGTAAATAGTAAAGGCCCTCTCATCAGTGAAACCTAAGTGAGAAGTCAAAAATAGGACCAAAAGTGCCCTCATTCCATAGTAAGAGAAACGTTCCCACATTTCAACAAAGCACAACATTTTTAAAAATTGTGGAAACTTATCTGTCTTCTGATCCATAAAATACCCCTAAAGCTTGGGTTAATGTTAAGTAAAACAATAAAAACTGCAAGTAAAACTTAAAAAAAGGTATTGGAAGCTCGGCAGAATAGTTTGTTGGGGTGTGAGCTACGGAAATATTTTTGAATTTGTAATTTTTCAGAAAGCCCTATATTCTTTAATTTTACATAGCGAACATGAAGTCAAAGCATTATCCTGATACAGTAAGTAGTCCTGATTTTTTATCGTTAGAAAAGGAAATCATAAAATTTTGGCAGGAAAACAAAGTTTTTGAGCGGTCAGTTGAAGAACGTTCCAAGGATAATTGTTTTGTCTTTTACGATGGGCCTCCGTTTGCAAATGGACTTCCGCATTATGGACATTTACTCACTGGTTTCATCAAAGACGCATTTGCAAGATATCAAACTATGCTTCAAAAAAGGGTTGAACGTAGATTTGGCTGGGATTGCCATGGATTGCCGGCTGAGATGGGTGCAGAAAAAGAACTTGGAATATCTGGTAGAACTGAGATAGAGAAGTTTGGTATAGATAAATTTAACGATCATTGCCGTACTTCTGTGATGAAATTTTCATCAGAGTGGGAGAAGTATGTAAATAGGCAAGCAAGGTGGGTAGACTTTCACAATGACTATAAGACTATGGATAAATCATTCATGGAGTCGGTCATGTGGGCATTCAAGCAGCTTTATGATAAGGGTCTGGTGTATGAATCAGTGCGCGTTGTACCATATAGCTGGGCATGCGAAACTCCATTATCTAATTTCGAAACAAGGCTTGATAACGCGTATAGAGAAAAAGTTAGCAAAGCTGTAACTGTTGCATTTGAGCTTTTAGAAAACCCACAGCAATTTAAAAGTGTTAAACGAAAGTGTAAATTACTTGCTTGGACTACAACTCCTTGGACGTTGCCGAGCAACTTGGCTTTAGCAATAGGAAAAGATATTAAGTATTGTGCAGTGTCAGTCCACCCTTTGATGTCATTCCAGCGCGTGACGCTGGAATCTATTTCTGGATCCCAGTGTCTGGGCACTGGGATGACAGGGAGTAGTGAAGGAAGTTCAATGAATGGTGAAATATACATTTTTGCTGAAAGCTACTTAGAGAAATTTATCAGCCACTCTGAACAAAACAATATTCCATATGAAAACTGCAATATAAAACTTAAAGCGAATGATCTTGCAGGTCTTTCTTACAAACCACTGTTTGACTATTTTAAAGACACAAAAAATGCATTTCGCGTTTTTATTGCTGATTATGTGACGGAAGAAGACGGTACTGGCGTTGTGCATACTGCTCCTGGATTTGGTGAGGAAGATTTTTACCTTTGCCAAAGCCATGATATTCCAGTTATTTGTCCAATTGATAACAGTGGAAAATTTACTGCTGAAGTTTCAGATTTGGCAGGGGTTCATGTTTTTGATGCCAATGATACAGTAATAAAAAAATTGAAAGGGCAGGGAAGTTGGTTTAAGACTGAGCAATATATTCACAATTATCCACACTGCTGGAGAACTGACACTCCTTTGATCTATCGAACTATGCCTTCTTGGTATGTTGCTGTTACAAAATTCAAAAGCAGAATGGTAGAGCTAAATAAGAGAGTTAATTGGATACCAAACCACATTAGAGATGGTCAATTTGGAAAATGGCTTGAAGGGGCACACGACTGGTCAATTTCACGCAATCGATTCTGGGGTACGCCAATCCCTGTATGGAAATCAGATGATGCGAGATATCCAAGAGTAGATGTATATGGTTCAATAGAAGAACTGGAGAGAGATTTTAATGTTAAAATAGACGACTTGCACAGACCATTTATCGATACTTTAACAAGACTAAATCCTGATGATCCAACAGGAAAATCAGTTATGCGCCGTGTACCTGACGTGTTTGACTGCTGGTTTGAATCTGGCTCGATGCCATTTGCGCAAATCCACTATCCGTTTGAAAATAAGGAGTGGTTTGAATCTGCGGATTTTATCACTGAATACATAGCGCAAACCAGGGGGTGGTTTTATACGCTCTTTGTATTGTCCACTGCTTTGTTTAATAGGGAACCATTTAAGAACTGCATATGCCACGGTGTTGTTTTGGATGTAAAAGGGCAAAAATTGTCCAAACGTTTGAATAACTATGCAGATCCAATGGAGGTTTTTGATAGATACGGTTCTGATGCACTGCGTTTTCTTATGCTTTCTGGATCTATTATTTGTGGTGGTAATTTGCTACTCGATAAAGAAGGAAACTCAATACGAGATGTTCTGAAAAACGTAATAAAACCTATTTGGAACAGTTATCACTTTTTTACTATGTATGCAAATGCAGATGGAATTAAAGCTGAAGTTTGTAAGGATTATCAAAGTACTATTGATCGCTACATGATTTCCAAATGTTTTGAAGCTGTAGAAAGTATCCAAGCTTCTATGAACAGCTATAGCTCCCAAGAGGCTTGCAAAATTCTGATAGATTTTTTTGAAGTGCTGAATAACTGGTATATTCGTCGCAGTCGCGAGCGTTTTTGGAAAAGTGATTTGGATCAGGATAAAACTGATGCTTATAATGTTCTATATACGGTTTTTTATTACATACTAAGAGCTGCAGCTCCTTTGTTGCCACTTATAACAGAGAATATATGGCAAGGGCTTAAGTATGAAGAAACATCTGTTCATTTGGCTAATTTTCCACAATTAGAGAAGTTTGATAGTCAGCTCATTGCCAAGATGGATCTAGTGAGAGAGGTGTGCAACTCTGCACTTTCGATCAGAAACACTTTTAATATACGTATCAGACAGCCGCTTGGCAGTATGATCATTTATCATCAGTCTTCCTGTAGTTTTCTTGAAGGTGAACCGCTTTCTGTCATCCCAGAGTTCTTTCCTGTTATCCAAGTAGCTGACACTGGGATCCAGTGTGCTGCAGATTCAAATGAGTACCAGGAGATGATAAAAGATGAGGTGAATGTAAAAAGCTTGGAATTAGTAAACAGACTTGAAGGTATTGCATCACTAGAGTTAAAGCTAAATTTCCCACTGCTTGGGAAAAGAATTCCAGACAAAATCAAGAAGCTAGTTCAATATGTCAAGGAGGGAAAATGGAAGCAAGTTGAGAATGAGCAGATATTTCTAGGAGACGAATCAGAGAACTATATTATAGAAAAAGGCGAATATGAACTATTGTTAAAAGCAAACAGTGAATATTCCTCTGTATTTGATAACAATAAAGGGATTGTCATTCTAAATACTGAACTAAATGATGAATTAATTCTAGAAGGGTTAGCGAGAGATGTCGTGAGGCTCATTCAAGAAACCAGAAAACAAGCTGATTTTCATATATCAGATAGAATCAGAGTAATAATCAAAACAGAAGAAGAGAAAATTAAGGAAGCAATAAATACGTGGTTTGAATATATAAAAGAGCAGACCCTTGCCTTATCTTTGGACATTAATACAGAAATTGGAACTAACTTCTATTCTAAGGAATATCAGGATTTAAGTGTTAGTATTGAGCGTTAAATTTTTAATAAAGTTGCAAGATTGTCAGTATTTATGCTATACTTAAGGTAATTGGATAAGGTTATAATATGAATAAAGCTGTTGCAGATGATTATGAAGAAGTTGTTAACAATAGTGGTGGTTTAGGTAAAGCAGAATCTGTTGTTACTTTGGAGGAGGAAGAAGAGTTTTTTGATGCTATGGAAGCTGTTTCTAATGTAGAAGAAGGGAATAATTTAGGTCTTGCTACTTCAGAAGAGGAAGAAGAATTTTTTGATGCTGTGGAAGAACAAGAGCCGTTAGCTAATTTTAACGTTCCACTCAGTATATTTCATTATAAAGATTATAACTCTGATTTTTTTACTTCCTGGTATAATATATCAAGCGAAATATTTAAGGAAATAAATAGAACTTGCCCAGAAAAGAAAATATTAAATTTAGCTCTGTCAGTTTTAATGCTTCCTTATATTGCTTTTACTGCACTGGGATTAGTCGTATGCAGTAGATTTCAAGCAAACAGCAAGACACAAGACAGTGTAGGGGAAGATAAGACAAAAAAGAGTGAAACTGGCGTGCCAAAAAGATTGGCATATGGTGTTCTTGCTACAATAGCAATTTTTGTTAATATGGCTGTACTTGTAGCCTTAGTTGTTCCTGCAACAATTGCTTTGGCTACTTTTTATCTTTTAAATAGAGATTTATCTCACTCTTTAGTTACTGCTCTTAAAATAAGTATGGGGCGGTATTCTAATAAGCATCAAAATATTGAGGTGTCTTTTCATGAAAAGGAAGTTACTGGACCAAATATTGCGTGGGATATGGAAATAGAATTTCCACCGCAATTTAAACGATTGCTTAGAGATTTGTATGAAAATGAAAATAACAAGTGGTTTGATGTGACGCGGAATTCAGAGCATAGCATCGTACTGAAATTGTCAACTAACATCAATTTAAAAAATGGTCTTAAGCCCTTACGCAATGAAATCAAGGATGTGCTTGCAACTTCTATTCAGGAATTTGCGAAGACTATGGAAGAACTGATAAAGCTAGAAAAGAAAGAGATTACATATGATAAATTGAAGGAATTATTGAACGAATTCAAGTCGAAAGTGGTAGATAGTATAGGTCCTAATTTGACAAGTCACTTAATACAAAGTGCTTATCAAGTTGCCTTTATACAAGCAATTAAGTTTCAGCGAGATAGACGGGGAGAAGATTTTTCGCTGGAAGATGAGATAAAAAATTCTTTAGTGAGACAGGAATTAGAGAGTTTAAGAGGAATAGGTCAAACAAGGTGTAACAATATATATAAGAAATTAAAAGAAATACATGAAAACAGTAGCTTAACAAATGACACCTTAAAAAGGGGGTTAGAAGACCTTTTTAAATTCGAATATGATGATCAAGAGATTGAGCGCAGGCTGATAAAATCAGTAATGAAAAAAGTTCAAGGTAAGTTAAGTCAATCAGATATACCGGATAAGGAGAAGCAAAGCCTAAGGAAGCAGCTTGAAGATTTAGAAAAAAAAGTAAAGGTTCCATCGGATAAGGAAGCTTCAGCTAAAATAAATGACTTTATAGAAAAGATGTATTTAGAAATAAAAAAATATAAAGTGCAAAGGTTACTTCGAGAACAAAAAAAGGGTGTTTTACGTTTATGCAAGAAATTAAGAAAATATGGTGAATCAGGTCTAGCAGAAATAATTGAAGCTTTTCGCGTGCAAGATGAAGGACATTTAGAAAAATCTACATTAGAACAAACACTCAAAGATCAAAATAAGCGTTTACAAGCTGAACAAAATAACAGGGAAAAAGGGCATCCGGGTACAAGATCAATAGAAGTGCTCTTAAAAAGGAATGAAGAAATTCTGAAAGCATTAAAACAGTTAGAATTAGGCAAAAAAGAATTATTGATAAATGAAGAAACAAAAAATGATTATAAAGAAGAACTAACGTCTCGTGAAAAAATAAAATTTGCAGTAATAGAAGATGATTTACTGAAGGTATTCAAGCTTGAAACTTTTGATGAAAAAGAAATCAAGAAGTTATTAGAAAGAGCAGAACTGGAGTACTGTTTAGCAGAAAAACGCATCAAATATCCTGTAATTAAAACAAAAGATAATATCAAACATTTTAGTCAAAATTTATTGTCTCCTTTGATAGACAATTTGACAAAAAATATAATAAATAATATACCAGGAAATAGTGAAGGTTGTATACAGAAAGTTAAGAACTGGAGTAAAGTTATGTTTGGTGCAATAAAGATTGGAGCATCAAATGCTTATAAAGAGACTACAGAGAGAAAAGCGTTAAATGTGGCACATAATACTTATAAAGAAGGAGAGACATTTCTTCAATGTTTTCAGTCAAATTATGAAGGTATTGGAGCCTTTTTAGGTAATTTATTTTCTGATGATGGGGTAACATTTAAAAATGATGTGTGGCCTAAAATAGAAGAGCATTTGCATGGAATGTGGGATAGATTTTTCAAGGATATTGAATTCAATATTGGAAATAAATTGGATGAAGTAAGTGTGACACAGCAACGGCAGGAAACTATGATTGTGACTCAACGATAAGTTCTCAAAGTTCCTCCGGTATTTTCACATACTAAATTAACTATAGCACTTGATTCTTTTTGGATCTCTTTTTCAGTTAAAGTGTGGATTGGAGAGCAAAAAGTAACTGACAACGCTATAGACATCTTATTCGGTTCTATATTATTTCCATGGTATACATCGAATATCAAAACTTCTGTGATGAGCTCTGAGCTTTTTTTTATCACATTGATTATGTTACCTACTTCCACATCCTTATTTACTATAAATGCAAAATCACGTTTTACACTTTGGTATTTATAATCGATAAATTTCTTTCTACTTACAGGTAAATTTTCAATATTTTCTAGTATTACCTCAAAACCTACAACTTTTTGCTTGATATCAAAAAGATCTAATATATTAGGATGCAACTCTCCAAAATAACCTGCTACTTTATTCTTAAAAGAGAGAGTGCCTGACTTTCCTGGGTGGTAATGTTCTTTTTCTGCTTTCTCTATCGTTAAATTATCACAATTAACGTTAAAAAACTCCAAAGCTGCTATGCAATCAGCCTTTGCGTCAAAAACATCTACTTTCCTATCAGTATTATAATGGTTTCGCGGTAAATTATTTCCTGACCTAATTCCACTTAAAACATACTTAGACTGAGCTTCACCATCGTAAATCGGCCCGATTTCGAAGATTGCAAGATCAGATATTCCATGGGCAATATTATCAGCAGTAACTTGCAATAAATTTGGCATAATACTTGGTCTCATTATATTAAAGCTATTGTTAAACGGATTATCGATGATAAATAACTTATTCGAGTAACCAAATTTTTCAGCTGTTGATTCACTCATAAACGACCAGGTTAGCACTTCATGAAACCCTCTGTTTGTCATCAAAATACGCAGATTGTCGTATGTACTATCTACTTCTTCAACATTATTTGGTAGTGGTTCTTCTTTTATTTTGTCATAGCCGTATATCCTTGTTACTTCTTCGATTAGGTCAGCCGGTATTGTCACGTCTGGTCTCCAGCTTGGTACTTGTACATTCCAATTGCCTTCGGTTTTTTTATCAATACTAAACCCTAGTTTCGTTAAGATATCAAGCACCTCATCAGGCGATACAGACACACTTCCAAACTTGTTCACATCCTGATAATCAAAGCTCACCTTGGTGTCAGCACTATCTAAACTGCCAGCAGACACTACGCTTGAGGTTTCTCCACCACATAAGTCCAGAATCATTTTAGCTGCAAGGTTGAGTCCATCAAAAGTAAATTCAGGATCAACTGAACGTGCAAATCTGTAACTAGCGTCTGTGGAGATGCCGAGCTGCCTTGAAGATTTAGTAATAGAGATGGGATCGAACCAAGCAGACTCTAAAAAGATATCAGTAGTTTCAAGAGTACATTCACTGCACTTACCACCTATAATTCCAGCAATTCCATGAATATTTTTATCACCTGCAATAACGCTTATGTCTTTGTTTAATAAGTATTCTTTACCGTTCAAACCAGCAAATTTTTCTCCGTCGTTTGCTTTGCGTACTGTGAGCTCTCCTTCTATTTTTTTTGCATCATACGCGTGCATTGGGCGGCTGAAAGATATCATAATATAGTTCGTGATATCAACTATTGCAGAAATGGAGCGCATTCCTATCGATTCCAGCCTATCTTTTAACCATTTTGGGCTTTCTTGATTTTTTACATTGGCGATGTATATTCCACTAATAAAACTTTCCCCGTCAGTAACTTCAACATCGATTGGTGAATTTATGGAGCTGGTAAGTTGTGGAATGCTTAAAGTCTTTAATGTCCCAATTCCAGTTGCAGCAAGGTCGCGAGCTATTCCATAAATGCCTAAGCAATCTCCACGGTTTGGAGTAACATTTATATCAATTACAGGGTCACAATTGAAAAATTTATCCCCTACTTTATAATCATCGGAAAGCTCGATTATTCCTTCACTTTCCTCTTGAACCAGCGCAAGTTCAGAAGCAGAGCAGAGCATCCCTTCACTTAGCACTCCTCGTATTTTTGTGGGCTTGATTGTGAAATCACTTTCTGGCAATGTGCTACCAAGAGATGCAAGCACAGTTTTCATACCTTCTCTAACATTGTTTGCTCCGCAAACTATTTGTAGAATTTTACTTCCGTCATCTACTTTACATAATTTTAATTTATCAGCATTTGGATGAGGTACGACTTCTAATACCTCTGCAACGATAAACCCAGTCAATCTGGAATTATCGATCACATCTTCTACTTCTAACCCTATGTGAGTTAATTTATCGGTAATTTCTTCTAAACTAGCATTGGTTTCTAAGTACTCTAATAACCAAGATAATGTGAATTTCATGGACCTAAAAAGAAGTGAAAAAGTTATTGTAATATAAAATGTAGTGCTTTTAAAGCTTGTTGTAGTGGAATACTTCTACATCATTGTTTATGATGTAGAAGCTTTTGTAACTTTATATCTTCTTGCGAAGAGAAAGAATTTTTTCTATATCACCTTTTAAATCTATCTCCAGAAAGAATTTAAGACTTTCATAATCCCAGGCATCCTCATCAATGTTACCATCAAAAAAGAAGTGTATTATTGCATTGTTGAGTCCTATGTAATAATCGCGAGTATCTTCGTCAAGGAAACAATCTACTGATTCGATGTATCCGTTACCAAATTCCTGCTCCAAATTTAAAGGATGATTAGTGTTAATAAAATCTATTTCGTTCATTATATACCTCACTAAAAATTAAATTATAATCAAAATAAGATATTAAGTTAAGATATTGAATAATTTAACAAGATTAGTAAATTTTAAAATACAGAGCTGACTGTAATTAACATTCTAATTACATATTTTGTTAATATGTTAATGTTATAATAATACAGAGCCTTATCTTAATTCTTGACTTTGTCCTATAAAATTCATACTTTATTTACTGTTTATAATTCAGATTAAAATGGCACTAAATCCACTGGAACAGTTTAAGGTATATACAATAATAGAGTTACCTAGGTTATTTGGGTATGACGTAAGCTTTACCAATTCATCTTTTTTCACGATGATTTCGGTGATATTGATGATACTCTTTTTGCTTTTTGGAATAAAGAAGGGGTCAGTAATACCAGGATATTTGCAAGCTGCAGTTGAGTATGTATATGATTTTGTTATTTCAATAATAGAAAATAACACTGGAAGCAAAGGCTTGCAGCACATTCCATTGATATTCACAGTATTTATTTTCATTTTATCGTGTAATTTAGTTGGTGTTCTTCCTTATAGTTTCACGGTCACAAGTCATGTGATAGTCACCTTCGCTTTATCGATGGTGGTTTTTATTTATATAACGATTGTTGGATTTAAAGAAAGGGAAGTAGAATTTTTACGCATATTGCTACCAAAAGGAACTCCTTCGTGGCTTGCACCTATAATAATTATTATTAAGTTGTTTGCTTATTTAGTAAGGCCGGTTAGCCTATCAATAAGGCTTGCAGCAAATATGATTGCTGGTCATACAATCATCAAAGTGATAGCAGGGTTTATTGTAAATATGAACATATTTTTCACTCCTGCGCCGTTTTTGTTCATAATTGCATTGATAGGATTTGAAGTATTTGTTGCAATTTTACAAGCTTATATATTTACTATATTAACATGTGTATATTTGTCAGATGCAGTAAAGTAATTGACTTCCTTGTAGAATATTTTACAATTATATTATAAAGAAATAATTAAAGGTAATATATGGATTTAGTAGCTTTAAAATTTATAGCAATTGGTTTAGCTGTGTTTGGAATGCTCGGCGCTGGTTTAGGTATAGCTAATATCTTCTCTGCTATGTTAAATGGGATTGCGAGAAACCCTGAATCAGAAGGTAAAATGAAAAGTTATGTTTATATTGGTGCTGCCATGGTTGAAATCATGGGATTGCTTGCGTTTGTACTTGCAATGTTATTAATATTTGCTGCTTAACAGATGCCACAGCTTGATGTTTCAACCTTCTTTTCTCAAGTTTTTTGGTTTTTAATTTTTTTCTCTTCACTTTTTTTCGTAGTAAGTTGTTTATTTTTGCCAAAGTTAGATGAAATAATAAGCACTAGAAGTAAAGAAGTATTGGGTTCTTTTAATAGTTCTGTTCATCTTTTAAGACTTACGGAAGATCAGATTACCAAGTATAACGCAGCTTTAACCCAAGCTAGAATACAGGCAAAAAAAATCATAGATGATGCACTTGCTCAGGTAGAAGAAATGAGAGCTAATGTTAAGAATATATTAGAAGAGGAAGATAAAAAAAAGAGCAAGCTTATTGAAAAAAAAGTGGCAGAATTTAAATCTGAATATACTGATCAGTTAAAACAAATGGCTACTAGTATTGCTTTAATTTATTATACTAAATTGACTAATTCTGAAATTGAAGAGGAATTTATTGCTGACTTGGTGTCCAAAGAATTTTAGGGGTTTTTATGTCTACATCACTGATTATCGGTCTTGCCTTCTTGGTAAGTTTTGTCCTTTCGTATAAATTGCTAAAGAAAGTGATAAAAAATGCGCTTAACAATAAGCGTAACAAAAGCAAATTTTCAAGTGAAGAAACTGAAAAATTCAGGAAAGATATGTTGGAGTATTACAAAAAATCTTCTAAAAAATACAAAGAATTAGATGCAGAAGTTAATAAAATGATGAATGAAGCACTTGATAAAGCTAATAGTATCATTAAGCACAATAGACAGCAGCTAGATCAGACATTAGATGACAATGCCCATTCTAACTTGAAGAAAGTCACTGACCAAGTTGAAAAAGCTCTTCGAGATTTACAGGCTAACACAGCGAGTATAGCTGCTGATGCTGTAAAAAAAATAATGCATGAACGTAAAGATGATAAGCGTAGTAGCGAGGTCATATCTTCATTTTCACGTGACTTAAATAAAAAATTGCATTAGGTTTAATGCCTATACTTCAAGCTGATAATGTAGAAAAAATTAAGTTTGATTCTAGTTTGTGCAAAGAGCAAGAGAAACTTTTTTACTATAAATTTAATATAATTCCTTGGCAAAAATTAAATGATACTACTTTTTTTATGGTTGAAGACACAAGCCGAGATATCAACCGTTGGGTCGAAGCTCATTACGGCATTGACTATGTATTAATAAAAGTGGATAGCGAACAGATTTTAAATCTTCTTAACTCGCACTTTGGTATTTCAGAATTTGCAAGCAACTACTTATATTACAAGAATCCTAATTTTTCAGCTAAAAGCATTAAACTAAGCTCAATATTTTTTGCTTCTTTCTTTATTGTAACTTCAATTTTAACACTAACAGAGAAATATACATATTTTGCTTTGATGTTGATATTTATAATCGGATGTTCTAGTTATTTATTCAAGTTTATAGCTACAGTTTTTAGCTTATGTGAAACCTCTAATCAAAAAGTGGATTATAGTAAGCTGAATGAAGAAGATTTTCCTATATATACTATTTTATTGCCTGCTTTTAAAGAAAGTGCAGTGATAGAGCAATTGATCGAAAGCATTGAAAGTTTGGATTATCCAAAATCAAAATTAGATGTGAAGCTTCAGGTAGAAAGTGATGACCAAGAAACGCTAGCAGCTATAGAAAAGTACACTTTACCGCAGTATTTTGAAGTAATAAAAGTGCCTCATTCTTTGCCTAGAACAAAAGCCAAGTCATGCAATTATGCTATGAGCTTTGCTAGAGGAAAGTATGCAGTAATATATGATGCGGACGATAAACCAGACCCATTGCAGTTAAAAAAAGCACTGATTGAATTTAATAAGGACGACGATAAGCTTGCCTGTGTACAGGCGAAATTAAATTACTACAATTGTGATTATAATTTTCTCACAAAATTCTTTTCTCTGGAGTATATGAACTGGTTTCAATACTTATTGCCTGGATTCCAAAAAATGAACATGCCGATACCTTTGGGTGGTAGCAGTAATCATTTTTCAGTAAAAATTCTAAAAGAAGTGTTTTTCTGGGATACTTATAGTGTTACCGAAGATGCTGACCTTGGTTTGAGACTTGCGCAAATGGGATATAAAACCAGGATGATTGACTCAGAAACATTGGAAGAGTCACCAATTGCTGTATTTGCTTGGATTAAGCAAAGAGCGCGCTGGATCAAAGGCTATATGCAAACTTATATTGTTCATTTAAAAAATATAAAGTCACTTTATAAACACACTGGATTTAAGGGAATTTTGCTATTGAATCTTTTTGTTGGCTCTGCAGCTTTTATATTTTTTACTACTCCATTTTTACTGCTTTCATTGATATTAACTAAAGTTTTAAATGAATTATTTTTGTACTACTTTGTAGTGGTATACGTTACTAACCTGATTCTTTTGGTAATAGCTGTCAAACAGCAAAAGATGCCTTTTTATTTTTATATAGTATCGATATTTTTTCCGGTCTATAGTCTGCTACATAGTGTTGCAGCTTTTCTTGCCTTATGGGAATTTATTCTTTACCCTGAGCGATGGAACAAAACTCAGCATGGTTTATGGAAGCAAAACCTGTAGCTATTTGGCTTTTTCTCTGCTCGGTCATGGTAATTCTCATGGTAGGGATTGGTGGATTTACCAGACTTTCAAAAGCAGGATTGTCAATCACGGAGTGGAAACCCATTACTGGAACATTACCACCACTGAGTGAACAAGACTGGCTACAAGAAAAATTAAAATACGAAGCTACACCTGAATATAAAGCACTTAACTATGGTATTAGTATGGAGGAGTTTCGCGCTATATACTTAATAGAATATGTACACAGATTGGTTGCAAGACTAACAGGTTTAGTTTTTGTCCTGCCATTTATATATTTTACATTAAGAAGAAAAATATCTAAAAAGGTAGTAATAAAGCTATTTGTGGCATTATTATTTGGAGCTTTACAAGCTTTTGCTGGTTGGTATATGGTAAAAAGCGGCTTGGTAGCCAAGCCTCATGTTAGCCACTATAGGCTCGCACTTCACTTATTATTAGCATTAATTATCTTTGCATTATTTTCATATCAATTTTTTGATTACCAAATCAGGCCAAAGCAAACTAAACTTAAGATTAGTTGTAACACCAAGTACTACGTAGGAATTATTTTAGTTCTGATCATGATACAAATAATTTTCGGCGCATTTGTTGCAGGATTAAATGCTGGTCTAATTTACAATACCTTTCCACTAATGGACGGACAAATCGTTCCAGAAGATTTATTTTTCTTACAGCCTACATGGCTGAATATCTTTGAGAACAGAGCGACAGTGCAATTTATACATCGAGCACTGGCATTGCTAATACTAACTTTGGTAGTAATACTCACAGTAAAAAATGCTAGCATAAAACCGGTATATATTATGCTGCTCTCCGTCATCATTCAGATCATTTTAGGTGTAATTACTCTATTATTGCACATACCAATAGCCATTGCCATAGCTCATCAAGTGTTTTCATTTATCTTGTTTGGGTCAAGTTTGTACTTCTTATGTTATTTAAGAAAGCAGACTACATCACCAATCTGCACATTTTTTCCTTCTTGAACGGGAATATTTTTTATCACCATTGCTGCTTCAGCACATATGATATTTTCCATTTTCATTGCCTCCACCACAAATAAAGGTTGTCCTATTTCCACCTGATCTCCTACATTTACGTGCAATTTAACTAATAAACCAGATATTGGGGATTTTACAGCATCTGCTGAAATCCCTTCTGTTTCATTATTTAGCATTAACCTACTTAATTCAGCTACATGAGGCTTAAATATACAACACTCAGCTTTCATGCCTGCATGCCTTATGAAGTACTTGCTGCCTTGTCTTTCTATTTTAAGTGCTATATTGGTATCGTCATTAATTGTGATATATAGCAATCTATAACTTGATTTCCACTTGCCTATAACGGAGTATTTATTGTGATTATATACCGTTATTAATATATTATCTTGGTATTTTGCATTTACGGAGTACTCATTGTCATTTATATTCACTATGAATAAATCTCTTGCACGGTCACCTGCCATCCGAGTAGCTGATACTGGTGCCCCTTCTTTTTTACTAGATTCCAGTGTCACGCACTGGAATGACACCTGAGATGTTTCATTCACTGCTTTATGATGGTACCTTTCTTCATTTTCCAAATGAACATATAACGCAGTGAAAATAAATATTTTAATATACTCCTCTGTAACAAAATCGCCGTGAAACCCACTAGGGTAATGATCTGGAATGAATCTCGTATGGAGCTTTGCTGCGATAAAATTTGGGTGATGGAAGATGGATTCTAGAAATTCTATATTATTTGTTACTCCTTCTATATAGCATTCAGACAATGCTTTTTGCATTCTGCTGATCGCTTCTACTCTATCTTTTCCATATGTTATCACTTTGGCAATCATCGAATCATAGAACATGCTAATTTCTGAACCTGCAGCAACTCCATCATCTATTCTTACATAATCATTTTCACCCGGTTTATCGTAATATTTTATTCTTCCGCTGGAAGGGAAAAATTTCTTCGATGGGTCTTCAGCGCAAATTCTACTTTCTATTGCAGAACCAGTAAGTTTAATATCATCCTGATTGAATCTCAATTTCTCTCCACAGGAAGTTCTAATCATTTCTTCTACTATGTCTATTCCAGTTATAAATTCTGTTACTGGATGCTCAACTTGCAATCTCGTATTTACCTCAAGAAAATAGAAGTTTTGGTCTTGATCTACAACAAACTCAACAGTGCCTGCTGAAAAATAGCCAACTTGCTTTGCCAGAGAAACACATTGAACATACATTTTTTGTCTTACTTCTTCACTAATGAATGGACTTGGCGTTTCTTCTATTATTTTCTGATTATTCCTTTGTATCGAGCATTCTCTTTCTCCAAGACAAACTATATTGCCATATTTATCTGCTATGATTTGTATTTCAATATGTCTTGGCAACTCTATATATTTCTCTATAAAGATACTGCCATCCTTAAAACTTTTCTCTGCTTCATTTGTGGCTGATGTAAATGCTAGTTCAATTTCTTTTTTGGAGTTTACAATTCGCATTCCTTTGCCACCACCGCCTGATGCAGCTTTGAGCATAACGGGAAAACCGACCTCTTTAGCAACTTGAGCTGCGTGGGCAGCATTGCTGATCTTACCCATATATCCTGGCACTACATTCACTCCAGCTTTTCTTGCAGCTTCTTTTGCTGTTATTTTGTTGGCTGTAACTTCTATTGTTTCTGCACTGGGACCGATGAAGTCTATATTATGTTTTTGAAGAGCACGTGGAAAATCTGGATTCTCTGCTAAAAAACCATAGCCAGGATGAACTGCCTCAGCACCTGTTTCAACTGCTACTTCACATATTTTTTCAATGTTTAAATAACTGAGGCAAGATGGCGAAGGGCCGATATATCTTGACTCATCTGCTTGTCTTACATGCACAGAATTTACATCTGCATCCGAGTATATGCACACACAAGATATACCCATCTTATGGGCAGTTCTGATAATCCTGCAGGCAATCTCTCCTCTGTTTGCTATTAAAATCTTACTGTACTTCTTTTCTATCATCGTATGAGTATACTTTCTGAAGTTAAGAAAGTAAATTTCTATATCATTGCCTGCAAGTAATTTCTAGCTTCATCAAACACCTAAACTTTCTCCTGCAAGTTGTACATTAGCATTTTCCACTAAAGTGCTTTCGTTATGCAAGGCATGTATCTCGCTACATGCTTTAACTGACAGGTATGTGACTCCGCCAGAAGCTATTGCAACCATCGAGCTTAGTGCAAAAGATTGAGAAACTAAAAATAAAAAGTATAAAGACAAACATAAAGCAGCGATACATGCTATCGCTCCTATTATATATAAGCACAGGTGAAACTTCTGGTTACATATAAAGCTGTCTTTTATGCCTGCGATTTGCTTAATTTCTTTCTGTTGTGCAGCATTTAAGTAATAAAGAGGAGTTTCCCTCTTCTTATTAAAAGCATAGCCTTTACTGCAGAGCGCATCTTTAATATATTTTTTATTACATTTGAGTTCCTCTTTCAATCTGCTTACTTCTTTCCGATCTCCAGCTTCTTCTGCTTTCGTAATTTTGTTATTAGCTTCCTTCTCTAAGTCATTCACAATCTCTTGTACTGCAGGCAGCAAAATTCCACTTCTTGCTGCTTCATGAAATGGATTATCTCCATATTCATTATGCGCAGTTACAGAAGCAATGTTCTTCTTACAAATGTCTACAAATTTACCTTTGTTTTGTATTCTTGCAGCTAAATGCAGGAGATTACCTGCCTGTACTCTTTGTTTTGTTTTATCAAAAGGGCCGGTGTAACGCCAATTGATATTAGCTTCATTATCTGAAAGCAATTTTGCTATATCTACAAGTCCATCCATAACTCACCTTGCTATATTCAACCAATACTAAATTATACAACACAATTTATGAAAAACAAGTAAATTTTATCTCTCAGAACAAATAAATTCTAAATTGTTACAAACATAAATTTTAGCTATCATCATTTACATTACTGTAACAGACAAATATGCCAGGTATAGTCACGAGATTTGCTCCATCACCAACAGGATTTTTGCACATTGGAGGAGCTCGTACTGCGTTATTTAATTGGCTCTATGCAAAGCATCATGGTGGCAGGTTTTTGCTAAGAATTGAGGACACCGACAGAAAACGTTCAACACAAGAAGCAATTGATGCAATTATAGAAGGGCTAAGATGGCTCGGTATGAGCTATGATGGGGAAATAGTATATCAGTCAAAAAGAATAGAGCGGCATAAAGAAGTAGCAAACCTTTTAGTTGAAAAGGGTAGGGCGTATCACTGTTACTGCCCTGAAGATGAAGTTGCAGAAAAGAAGGCAAAAGCAAGAGAAGAGGGCAAGATATACAAGCATAAATGTACTACAAAACCTCCTTCTTGTCATCCAAGTAGCCGACACTGGAAAAATATGTGGTCACGCGCTGGAATGACATCGGGTGTGAGGTCAGTTGTCCGCTTTAAAGTGCCAGATTCGCAAGAGATCGTCATTGATGACAAAATATACGGCCAAATCAAAGTAAATAGCGACCAGCTTGATGATATAGTGATCTTACGCTCTGATAACACTCCAACATATATTTTTGCCGTGGTAGTTGACGATCATGATGCTGGAATAACTGATATAATACGTGGTTCTGACCATCTCACTAATACCTTTAAACATCTGCTAATATACCAGGCTCTTGATTTTGACATTCCACGCTTTGCACATGTGCCGCTTATCCATGGGGAAGATGGGAATAAGCTATCCAAAAGGCATGGTGCCACAAGCGTTTGCGATTATGAAAAGATGGGAATATTGCCAAAAGCGATGCGTAATTACTTGCTGAGACTTGGCTGGAGTCACGGCAACGATGAGATTATTAGCGATGAGCAAGCAATAGAGTGGTTTAATTTAGAAAGTATTGGTCGTTCACCTGCACGGCTCGATTTCAAAAAACTGGAGCATTTGAATAACCACTATATTAGTAACATGAGCAATGAAGATATTCTGACTCTAATGCTTAGAGAAAATACTCTAACTGACAAAAAAAAGGGCTATTTACTGCAGGGACTGACAGAGCTAAAAAAAAGAGCAAACTACCTGACCGAATTATTGGATTTAGCAAAATTTTATATTCAAGATCCGCCACTTGATTTAAGTGAAGAGGCTGAGCAAATTGTCAAATCTAACCTCGATATAATCAAGTTACTTGCGTCATTTCTGTCAAAGATCGGTGATGAAAATTGGAATAAGGGTTTTTTATCTTCTCAGATCAAGGAATGTGCAAAATTGCACGATATGAAAATAAGCGATGTATACCACTCATTACGCGCCCCTATAACTGGAGTAATGGATGCACCTGGAATCATTGATATCATGGTGATTCTTGGTAAAGATGAGTGTATAAGAAGGTTACAAGCAATTTAAATGAAATAAGAAAATTTCTTGACAAGCTTTGCCAGCCCCTTTATCATGACAGTGAAGCTATTGTATTTGCTTTCGCCAATCTGCAGATTAAAAGGTAAGGATTACTTAATGTATCGGCGTCTTATGTTTAATTTTTTGCAGTATATAGATACTGTATGTCTTTACAAAACTTCATCTACATCTAGATTTTTATCTAAATAAGCTGAACGCGCTTACAAAGCGTTACAAGACATCAAAAAATGCCAATACTCGACAAAGATAGTAAAAGACTAGCTAACTCGGGGATTCTTTGTCTTTTTTTCTGCTTGGTAAATTTCTTAAACATTTGCAGCGTAGGTTAGTTGCAATTAAAAGCAGCTTAATCTTGCTTTTCAAGCGTTTAAAACATAAAAAACGCCAATATTTTAAAGCGGATAATAACCACGGGGCTTCTTTTGCCTTTTTTTTCGTTTGGTAAATTTCTTAATGTTTATAGCTAAACGACAATCGTCATCCCGCTGCTTGTTAGCGGGATCTAGAGATACCGCGAATGAATCGCGGTATGACGGTTCGTGGCGGTATGACGTAGGATTGCTGTCATCCCGCTACTTGTTAGCGCCGCGGCGGCATGACGTCTTAACTATAGAAAACTTGTATAGATTTTTTCTACTTCTGTGATATCATAAGCCTGTAATGATAAAATAAGTAAATATGGATAAGTCAGCGTATGAGATCATAGAACATGAGTATGACGTGGTAGTAGTAGGTGCAGGTGGAGCAGGGCTCAGAGCAACGCTTGGGATGGCTGCAACTAATTTTTCAGTTGCCTGCATTTCTAAAATTTTCCCTACACGAAGTCATACAGTTGCAGCACAAGGCGGAATTAGTGCAGCTTTAGGTAATATCGGTGAAGACGATTGGCGCTGGCATGCATATGACACAATAAAAGGTTCAGACTGGCTTGGTGATCAAGATGCAATAGAATATATGTGTAAAAACGCTGCTAAAGCTGTTATTGAACTTGAAAATTTTGGCGTACCTTTTTCTCGTACAGAAGATGGCAAAATATACCAGCGTTCCTTTGGTGGAATGACAACTCACTTTGGTAAAGGAAAATCAGCGCAGCGCACTTGTGCGGCAGCAGATAAGACTGGGCACGCAATCCTTCACACTCTATATCAGCAGTGTCTTAAATTCAACGCTGAATTTTTTGTTGAATACTTTGTGATTGATTTAATTATGGATAGCGAAACATGCTGCGGAGTTCTTGCTTGGTCGCTATGCGACGGCACATTACATAGATTTCGTGCGCATAGAGTGGTGCTAGCAACAGGTGGATATGGACGTGTTTATTTCTCTGCAACAAGTGCGCATACCTGCACAGGTGATGGTAATGGCATGGTAGTAAGGGCTGGATTACCACTTGAAGATATGGAATTTGTACAATTTCATCCAACAGGAATATATGGCTCAGGGTGCTTGATGACAGAAGGATGCCGTGGTGAAGGGGGGTACCTCGTTAATTCTCAGGGCGAGAAGTTTATGGAACGTTACGCACCAAAAGCAAAAGATTTAGCTTCCCGTGATGTGGTAAGTCGCGCAATAACAATTGAAATTAGAGAGGGAAGGGGGGTTGGACCAAAAAAAGATCATATGTATTTAACTATAGCGCATCTTGATCCGGAAGTAATAAAACTCAGATTGCCGGGCATCAGCGAAACCGCAAGAACTTTTGCTGGAGTTGATGTCACTAAAGATCCAATACCGGTCATTCCGACTGTTCACTATAACATGGGTGGCATTCCAACCAATTATTATGGAGAAGTGATCACGCTGAAGCAAGGTAAGGAAGAGGTAGTAGATGGACTATTTGCAATTGGAGAAGCTGCGTGTGTCTCTGTGCACGGTGCAAATCGACTTGGCTCTAACTCGCTTCTTGATCTTGTGGTTTTTGGTAGAGCTGCAGCGCTCAGAGCAAAAGAGAAGCTAAAGTCCGGTACACCACATAAAAAATTGCATTCAGACTGCACAGACTGGATAGTAGATAGATTTAATAAAATGCGATTTGCTTCCGGTGGGCTAAAAGTAGCAAAAATACGCGGTGAAATGCAGAACACTATGCAAAAATACGCATCAGTTTTCCGTGTTGCTGAAGTTTTAGAAGAAGGCAAAAAAGCTATAAAAAAGGTAGCAAAAATGATGCCTGATATTTCACTTGAGGATCGCAGTATGATGTGGAACAGTGATTTAGTTGAAGCGCTGGAGCTTGCTAACATGATCCCACAAGCGGTTATTACCATGGAATGCGCAGCTAATCGCGAGGAAAGCAGAGGTGCACATGCTCGTGAAGACTTTCCTGAACGTGATGACAAAAACTGGATGAAGCACACTATAGCGTGGCTTGAAGAAAAGAAAGGGCAAATTAACGTAAAAATTGATTATAAAAAAGTGGCTGAAAAAACTCTGAGCGGTGAGATTGATTTCATAGCGCCAGAGAAGAGGGTTTATTAGTCAGCCCATCTAGCTTATTCATGAATTGACGTAGTATTGATACATCGCTCATTTTAGTAGCTGGGTTTTCTGTATGCTCTGATTGATCTGATGATCTAGCATTAAGAGCATTTTCTAACTTTAAGTAAATAGGGTAACACATTGCACAAACCGCTATGGTCACCGATAAAGCGGCTGCAGCTATCATGTTTCCTGCTAAAGCACTAAATACTGTTGCAAAAATTAAACCTCCGAGTATCCATTTTACTGGAAGACTTATATTCTTACGAGCATTCTTCTTAGAAAAATGCTCTTCAAGTTCTTCTTGTGTTTCTGGGTCAGGGCTAACACCTGTTATATCTTTGATTCTTTTTGTAGTCTGATAATATTTTTGCTTACGATGCTCTTTAGGTATTGTTATATGGTCACTTTTATTCTCAGCACCATTTTGTAACAATTCTGCACAAAATTCAGCAGTATAATAATGTTTTGTGGGCCTTGATCTAACCCACCTAGAAAAGTCTTTTAACTTACTAGATATCTTCTCTGTTTGTCTAATTAAAGCAACTTGCGCTGGATATTTATCATCTTTATTTTGAGCGTTTATAGCCTTATGCAATTTTTCTGAAGATATTACTCCTTTTTTTTCAAAATCTAATATTAACTTCAAATATTTGATTTTATATTCTCCTTTAAGTAAAGCAATGTGGTGTAAGGCATTATTTTTATTTGCACCTTCAAGGCTAATGTTCGCCCCCTCTTGCAATAGTTCTTTAAAAAGTTCTTTATCATTATTTTTAATTGCTAAATGTAACGGATAATCACTATTACTATTTGGAGTGTTTACAGTATGTGCCACAATTTCTTTAACTTTTGCTTCTGTCTTGATTTTTATTTCCTGCTTTAGCTCAGCCTTTTTAGCTAATTTCTTTAAAAATTTACAATAGTATTCATTTTGCCCCTTAGACAATTTTTTTAAGCTTTCCTCAGGTAATTCTAACTGATCATGGCTGGCTCCATGCTCTAACAATTTTCTAAGAAACTTAAGTGTGTTATCGTTATCTTGGATTGTGTGAGACTCATGTTTTTCTTTTGTTATCTTGTTAATTAGTGCCACCTGAAGAGGGGTCTGATTTTCACTATTAATGAGTTGTGCTAGATCTTTCTTGGTGACCATTTTTATTAGAATACCTAGAAACTTGCGTTTCTGTTTCTTTTCCAACGATACGATAAGGTGTAAAATATTGTTTCCTTTTTCATCTTTTATGCTGCTAATATCCGTACAATCTTTTAGATATTTTTCAAATTTCCTGTTATTTCCATTTTTGATCGCTTTTAGTAATAGAGCATTGCTATTTGTTATTTCGTTGCTTTTCTCTACTTCTTGATCTTCATTTGCTGTATTAGGGTTACTGATTGAATGTTTCTCATAATCATCACCAGCATCGCTACTGTAGTCACTTTCAATTCCACTGTCCCTACGATCATTTTGGTTACAATATTTGCTATTATAAGTAATTTCTGAAATTGCTTGCTTTACTCGCTCTTTTGTTTCATTTGATATTTTTTTCGATCGTTCTATTGCTTTATCTAGCACTGGAAGGAAGCATTGGACATAATACCTATAATATTTTTCTTGTTCTCTAAGTGATTCTTCTAATTTAGTTAATACTTCAGGACTAGCATCTTTTTCAAATAACCTTTTACACTTCTTGAGGGTTCCATCTTGACCTCTTGGTTTTTCACGCTTGTGTTCTTCTTTTTTTACCTTTCTCTCTATAATGCCATACAATTGCTCGTCTTTTCTATCCTGCTCTTGCTTTTTATTTTTATCTATGCATTCACCTAATTTATCTGCATTAGTAGTTAGTGCAGTTATATCTATACCCATACTAAAACCTCAATATTAAAAGCTATTTAAGTTGTCAGCACTAAACTAACAACCAAGAAGTTTGACTTTTAAATTGAGCTAAACGTTGTATATGTGATCAAAATATAGGTGGAAAGGCAGAAAATTAATTTCTGTGAGAAAATTTGCCGTCATAGTTAAACCTCACTTGAACAGTTGCTACTATTTTAACCATTTAATCTTAAAAAATAATAAATATAGCTAAACTGTGAAATGTGCTATTGGCTAAAATAGGATAAGAAACTATAGCTGCAAATATCCAAATTGATGTTTTTATCAGTCTTCCAGACTTGGTTTTTCTTTTAGTTTTTTAAGTCTTTCTTTATTTAGTATGGAGCTTATCTCTTCTACACTTTTATCAATATCATCATTGATTATTACATAATCATATTTATCACGTTTGCTTATCTCTTTTTGAGCTTCGGCTAATCTGCGCTCTATTTCGCTTGCATCATCACTATTACGCTTTTGCAAACGCAACCTAAGCTCTTCCATTGAAGGGGGAAGTATAAAAACACTCACAACTTTTTTTCTCATGAGCTTGAATAAGTGAAATGCTCCTTGCCAGTCTATGCTGAGTAAAACGCTTATTCCACTGCTCAGGTTTTGCTCTATAAAATCTCTTGGTATACCATAAAAATTCTCAAAAACTTTGGCGTATTCAAGCATTTGGCCAGCTTTGCATAACTCGTGAAATTTTTCTTCGGTAACGAAAAAATAGTCTTTTCCATTTATTTCGCCGGGGCGAGGCTTGCGTGTAGTCATAGAAACAGACCTAACTAAATTAGTTGATTGCTCAAGTAATTTTGCTGATATAGTAGTTTTTCCAGCTCCAGAAGGGGAGGATAGAACCAATAATACGCCCTCACTTTTTACGGTCATTTTTCTTTGCATTTTTTAACATGGTGCTTTTTGGATCAGAGTTTAAAAAGCTAGAACCTTCTAAATTAGAATTTGATAAGTTGGTGCCAATGAGAGAAGAGTTATCAAAGACAGTATAGCGCAAATCGGTTTTTTCAAAATTTGCCTTATTCAAATTAACGTTTACAAACTTTGCTCTACTCAATGTTGAATTAGAAAAATCGGCATTTTCTAAATTCATATTCTTAAATTCAAAGTAAGAATAATTTACATTAAATTTTTCACCCTGTGATATTTTCTCTTGCAAATCTCCAATTGAAGTTATAGCATTTTCTAACCCTGCAAGTTTTTTCTGTCCTTGATTGTCAATCAAAATCGAATTATCAAACTTGCAATCTGTTAAATGAACATCAGCAACTGAACTTTTATATATGTTTGAAGAGTGAAAAGACATATCACTAATTGTTGAATTACTCAAATTGCTAAGAAAAAAACTAGTTTTCCTAAAGGCATTAGCGTGAAGCAAAGAAGATCTGAAATCGCTTTCAATAAAATTTGAATTAGTTACTTTTAAATTGGACCAACTCGAATTATCAGCTAATAAATTAAAGAATGTTGAATTTTCTATTTCACTGGAATCAATATTATGGCGAGAAAGTGTACTGTTATAAACTTGAGAGTCTTGGATTTTTATCTTATACATTGAAGTTGTAGAAAGGTCTGAATCTTCTATCTTCACATAGGTGAATAGTGAATGGTCAAAAAATGAGCCATTCATGTTAGAATTTGCAACTTTAGTATTATGAAACTTTCCGTGACGAATGTCAGCATTAGAGACATTAACTTGATGCAGTTCACTAAAACTAAAATCAATATTGGATAAATCAGCATCATGAAGATTTGCTTCAGAAACATATGCATGTTTTATCTTGGAACCATTTAGTATAGATTGAACAAAACTTGAATTATCGTCATTCACATAGGAAATTTGTGTGTTGCTTAAATCAGTTTCGTCGAAGTTACTGTTAATTATGATAGAAGAATTAAGGCAAGCATCGGAAAGATTGCTACCTGTAAAGTCTGATTCTTTTAACTCTGCACCATATATGTTAGCATTTTTTAATGAAGAAAATTGTATCTTTAATTTATATGCATCCACTCCAAAGAAACTTGCATTATCAAGGTTGTTTTTCTGCATAACAGTATCGTTTATTTCACTATCACTAAAATTTACGTGGCTAACATTCGAGTTTGATAAGTTGGAGAAATTCATTTTCACATTCGAGAAATTAGTATGCAAACCAATTACGTTGTGCATACTTACTTTTTTGAGATCGGAACTGATAAAATCAGCATAACTAACATTAGACTGATCAAATACGATATCTGTTAAGTTTGCAGAAACAAATTTTGTAAAACTCAAATTTGTACCTTTTATTTTAATGCCATGTAAATTAGCATTGGAAAAATTAGCACCACGTAAATCAACATCAATGAAAGACACATCGGATAAATCGGTGTTAGAAAAATCGGCACCAATCAGACTTACTCCATCAAAAACAGATTTACTTAGGTACAGTTGGTTAAAATTAGCTCCATTTAAGTTAGAACCAAAACCTTTCTTAAAATCTTCTGGCACGCCCTCTTTGTGGCACTGCACCAAAAATTCAGCAAAGTCTTTTTTACTGTAAGATACGTATTTTGCATCACGCAAAGCGTTTAAAAAATCACTAATCTGATTTTTTTCATCATTTGTTTCATTTCCATAACATAAATGACCAACTAAAATTAATATCAAAAATCTAATCATCTTGCTTATCGCACTGTATTTCTTTCGTTTTCACAGCCCAATCGTACATTGCTGAGCTTTCTTTATTGTCTATTTTTCTATCCTCCAAAAGATGTGGCATCATTTCGGCAATCGCATTTATTATATTGATCTGCTTTTTTTCGATTGCTATATCAATTGGGGATTGAAAATTATTGTTAACTACTCTAAGATCAGCACCTTGTAATAAGAGAAAGCGCACTATGTCTACCTCACCTTGTTTAACTGAATAAATGAGAGGAGTATCACCCAATTTGTTTCTAAACCTTAGTATCTCTTGAATTGTTAATCCAATTTTTTCTAGCTTACTTATTACTCCTCTTAAGCAAGTTAAGTTGTTCTTCTTAATGCAGTAAAAAAATTGCTTACTGTAATCATCAATAAACACAGTTGTAGGAAGATGCTCATTAAGGCTATCATATTGTCGTTTATATATTGACTTGCTTTGTATGTCTTTATGACCCCATTCTTTTATTGGTTCTCTGTTTAGCTTTGTCCATTTTTGTAAACTTTTCTTTTCACTTTGCTCTTCTTCATCTTTTTTAGTTATAGGTTTTACTCTATTGCGGTCCTTGGAATTACTGTTTGTTTCTTTCACTTTTTTTTCTTCAGACTGATTCTCTACTTTTTCTTTTTTTCCCTCTAATAATTGACTCGCATCACTTTTTGAAAGTTCATTATCTTTTATATCAATCTTCTGATCAGCTTGTAGATTTTTTTGCGGGTTAGCTGTATTCTCATTTAAATCAGCACTTAAAGGCAAAGGCTCTGGTTTCAAATCTTTATTCACTTCTTTATTGGCCACATTTGGTAAATTTTGAGCAAATTTGTCTGTGCTTCCTTCTAGCTGGTCATTTGGCAAATCTTTATCAATCCTTTCACCTTCACTTATAGTTTTTTCAACCACGAAAGCTTTGTTCTCGTTGTGTTGCAGTTTCTCTTTATCGGTAGTGCCGTCTAATCTTTTGCTCTCAGCCTCTTGTGTTTGTTTAGCATCGACGTTGCTTTTTAACTCATCTTTTTGATTTGTGCTATCTTGCTTCCTTACACATACATTTTCGTTTTTATGAACTGATTCAATTTTCTTTTCTTCAAGCTGCTCTACGGCAAACAGGATGGGTGATCCGAATACGACAGCTAATAATATAAAATATAAAATATTCTTCATAAATATCCCAAGCATAAGCTTAATTAAAATGATACTATAATCAAATGATTAATCTACAGTAAAAAATGCCTTAGGATTTAATTTATAAAAAAACAATAGATTTTTTGTATCTGTTCAGGGGCATCGCAAATATTGAAGCAAAGTGGTCAGTGCTTACTGTACGAACATTGTGGTTTGAGAGCAATCTCCGCTAGGGAGGATGTCATCCCAGTGCCCAGACACTGGGATCCAGAAAACTTAACTTTAAATAAGTGGCTGCATAATAAACTACACATTAAACCTAAAGTGCATTATATCGCCATCTTGCACGATATAATCTCTGCCTTCAAAGCGAATTTTTCCTGCGTCTTTGCAAGCTGATTCACTTCCATACTTTATGTAGTCTGCAAAGCTTATTGTCTCTGCTTTTATAAAGCCTTTCTCAAAATCAGTGTGGATTACACCTGCTGCTTTATCGGCTGTTGACCCTATTTTTACTGGCCATGCACGTGCTTCTTTGGGGCCCACAGTAAAGAAAGTTATCATACTCAGCACTTCATACATAATACGCGCTACTCCATCAAGGCCTGATTCTTGTAAGCCAAATTCTGATAAAAAACTCTGTTTTTCCTCTTCACTATCAAGATTTGCAATATCTGCTTCGAGTTTTGCTGAAATGCAATAAAATTTGCTTTTATTTTCCTCCGCCATCCTCTCTACCTTTTTAGATAATTCATTGCCAGTTATAACATTTGTATCTTCAACATTGCAAACGTACATAACGGGCTTTGTTGTCAGCAATTGAAGCAACTTCATCTCATCTTCATTGATATTCTCCAAACTTCTTGCAGGTTTACCTAATTTTAAAGTAGCTAATACCTCTTGCATTAATTCAAGTTGTCTCTTTAGCTCTTTATCACCTTGCTTTGCTTTCTTTTCCAATTGAGGAAGCCTTTTTTCTATGCTATCAATATCAGCTAGGATTAATTCCATTTCTACCACTTCAGCATCTGATATTGGATCTATTTTACTGTGTATATGGCTGATATCGTCATCCGTAAAGCACCTGAGCAGATGAACGATGGCATCAACTTCTCTGATATGGCTTAAAAATTTATTGCCAAGCCCTTCGCCTTTGCTCGCACCCTTTACCAGACCTGCAATATCTACAACTTCTAATTGGTTGTAGATTACCTTCTCTGAGCCTGCAATTGCTGCGATTTGTTTCAAACGTTGATCTTTTATCGAAATCTTGCCTATATTTGGCTCGATTGTGCAAAAAGGATAATTTGCAGCTTCGGCTGCACTTGACTCTGTAAGCGCATTAAATAAGGTTGATTTTCCTATGTTTGGTAACCCAACTATACCGCAGTTAAAACTCATATTTGCTATGTAAAATTATAACTATTGCATAATTTAAAAATTTCTGCTATACTTAATTAGTCGCTTATTGACAATTTTGTTGGTATAGTAATATATAGCTTAAATTAAGGTAAAACTATGACTACAGCTAAGAAACGGAAACTACCAAGTGACCTTCATGATGTTGAGGTTGGAATAAAAAGGCCCAGGATCTCAGGGCAAGAAATAACTCTTTTAAATAGTAACCCTTACCCTGACAATTTCTATGTAGGACAAGCAATTGGTAATGGAAGCTGTTTTTTTGACTCGTTCAGGCAAAGTCTAGAACAACAGACAGGAGAGCAAGTTACTGCCGAAAAATTAAGAAATGATTGTAGGGAATTTGCGCAAAAGAATCCACCAAAGTGGTTTACAAATGCAATTGTCAATAGTCATGATAACAATGGCCAGCACCGTAGTGAAACTGTAGATAATTATACAGCAGACATTATGCGTAACAGTAGGTGGGGTGATCCTGACGTTGAAGGCAGAATACTTTGTGAAAAGTATAAGGTAAAGCTACATGTTATAGAGAACCAGACTGTTGATAACCAAGATCTGTCTTTGCATGAATTAATAGACAATTCAGGTTCAAAAAGTGCAGGTGAATACAATAAAGTTGATTATGATGATAGTAGTACTGTGCATATAATAAACAAAGGCGGATTGCATTTCGAACCATTGCTTGATAGAAATAAAAGTTCAGCAAAACAACTGCAAGAACAAGAAGATTTCCTATTAGCAAAAAAACTGCAGCTAGACGAGATCTTAGAATATTGTAACCTTTCAAAGGATATCTCTGAGAGAGCAGAGGTTGAAAAGGGATTTGATAAGTTATTGGCAGAAAATGCTGATGGAAAAATTGGTGATGTTGTAGGGCAGTGCGTTAGTGATATAAAGCAGCGCATAGAGCAGCAAAACCCTTCAAGTTTACTAAGATGTGGTACGGAATCGATGGCAGAACCATTTCATCAACAACGAGCACCACAACTTGTAAAATCTTAATAGCCCTGTATATTTTTATATAGGGCTTTTGCAAGCATTTCATATAATATGAACTTGCAGTACGTACTAACCTAAATGCAAGTTGACCATGAGACTAGTTTAATTATTGATGCCATAGAGGAATTTGGTGGTGAGGCTAGGCTTGTCGGCGGGTGTGTGAGAGACTCAATTTTGCAGCGTGATGTCCACGACATCGATTTAGCTACTAATTTGCTTCCCAATCAAACGATTAAAGCGCTAAAACTCCGTAATATAAAAACTATTCCAACTGGCTTAAAACATGGAACTATCACTGCGGTTCTAAATCAGAGGTCTTTTGAAATTACGACACTAAGGCATGATGTGAAATGTGATGGTAGGCATGCAAAAGTAGAATTTACCAATAATTGGCAAGCGGATGCTTCAAGGCGCGACTTTACATTTAATGCTCTGTATGCAGATAAGCATGGCCATATATATGACTACTTTGGTGGTATAGAGGACTTAAAAGCGCGAAGGTTAAACTTTATAGGCAACGCTGAAGATAGAATTAAAGAAGACTATCTACGTATTCTAAGAGCTTTTCGTTTTCATGCAAAAATATGTGTCGGAGATTTGAGTGATGAAATACTAAGCGTATGCAAAAAGCATTCGCATATGATCCAAAACCTCTCTGGAGAGAGAATAAGAGATGAAATACTTAAATTGCTGGAGTGCAATGATCCTTTTCCAACACTTAAGAGCATGCAAGAATCTGATGTTTTGCAAAAGATTATCCCAAAAGAAGTAAAATGCGAAATTCTGTCTTCGCCACTTCTTTTGGGCACTGATGCACTAGTAAAATTAGCGTTACTCCTTAGGGCTACTAAAAAAAATGACAGGTTAAGTCTTGGAGAATATGTAAGCAAATTTTTACGTCTTTCGAACAAGCAAAAGAAAAAGCTGCTATTTTTACTATCCAACGATATCAAAACAGAACTCTCAGAAAAAGAGCAAAAAAAATACATATCTTTATTTGGTAGAGAATTATATTGTGATTTAGTGAAAATTTGTGGTGTTGAGTCTGGAGAAAATGTTGATGAATACATTTCATTTGCTAACACATTCAATATTCCAAAATTTCCTTTATCTGGCGATGATTTAATAAGTATAGGTCACCAGCCAGGAAAAAGTTTAGGTAGAAACTTGGAATTGCTAAAACAACATTGGGAAGATAGCTCCTACACTTTAACAAAAGAGGAGCTGGTGCTTTATGCTAAGAACCTATTCTAACTGCTTTCTGACTGTTCAATGAATGTATGCTTGCAATATTAGGGGAACTCATAGAGGAATTAGGTATATGTTCTTTTTTAGCTTTTTCTGTTAATTGATATTCGTTTACTCCTCCTTGAGTTTGATTACACATTCCCTGATCTGGAGATAAAAATTTATCTCTTATGCTTAATGCCAGTTGTAACTCTTGAATCTTATTTGAAAAACATTTCATTTTAGCCTCTGTTAATTTTCCTGTAACAATTTCTTTAAGCAATTCTCCTGAGTCGTTATTATTATTATTCTTGCTATTAAAGCTGTGCAAGATAGAGTCTACAATCTTATTTACCCCTTCTTGTTTGTTAAATTCTAATTTTTTTACGCATTTTCTAGCAGAAGGTGACAACTTGGCTTTTAACGTGTCATCTCGTAGTTCTTTACCCATATTTTTTCCAATGTTACAATGTCCGTTGACAACTTCTTTAACATTAGCTTCTATGATCTCCCTTGCGGATTGTTTCAAATTACTTTCTAATAATTCAAGCAGCTTACTGCTTTCAAATTTGCCATCATCTTGATTTGATAGAGACTTTATAGTTTCATTAAGCACGTTATGGCAAAAGTGTTTCTCTTTAAATTCAGGAAAACCTTTTTTTAACTCCTCGTTTTTCCCAGATAAAAAGTTATTGAGACCCTTATCCCTAGAAAGCTTATTGGGCAAGTTTCGTAATTTTGAAAGAGTTGATTTTGCAGTAGATACTGTACTCACTGCACCTGCCTTTTTAGCCAATTGACCTTCTTTTGCTTCCTGTAGTTTCTTAGTGTCAGCTTTCAATTGACCTTCTAAATCAATCTCCAATTGTTGTTTAGATTCTTGAACACTTTGTAATTGCTTCCCCAAGTTCTCCATTTCACCCAATTGAGCAGTCAATGTATTCACACTTAATCGTAGAGCTTTGTTTTCATGACCTAAGTCACTGACTTTATTTTCTAATTCAGTATTTTTGTCTTTAGCCTGACACAATTTATCAGTCTGTGATTTAAGTAAAGCCACTAATTTGCTAGCTTGCCATTGTTGATTCAATTCAATTAATTTATCCTCCTTGTCCTTTAACCTACTCTTAAGTTCTATTATTTGTGCTTGCAGACTTTCATTATCTTTCCTAGTAGCTTCAATTTCTTCTCCTTGCTCTCTTATTATCATGTATTGATCAAATATAGTTTTCTGTTGTTCATCAACTTTATCCTGCATTGCTTTTTTATCTTGTTTGTATTTGGTTAGTTCCTCTTCTCGTTCGCCTGCATCTTCTGTAAGTCCCTTATAACTCTTTTCAAGTCCTTCAATTGCAGATCCTAATTCTCTATTTTCTTCTTTTAAGGAAGCATTTTGTAAACGTTCAAGTTCTAATTCCTAATTTATGCCCTCCAGCTGTTCTTCTAATGCTTCATCATCTTCCTCTGTTATCAATGCTACTCCATCAGTCTGAACCCCTCCATCTTTGTTTATCACTACACTTTGGCTCTCTTTCTCTACAACTTCAGGTTTTAAGTCAACTTGAACACTTCCATCTATTGTCTTAAAAGCATCAGTTTGAACTTCATTGTTTGCAGTAGTTTTATCGTAGTACAAAATATTTTCTGCCCATCTATTCCATCTCTTGGGCAATATTCGTCCAATCGTTTTTAGATATAACCAAGCAAATACAGTAGACCAGCTGTATTTTTTTTCCTTTCGCTTAATATTAATTTCATAATTAACCTTATTATTAATATTTAGCATAAAATTACCTTATTTTTTAACTTTAATTTACAGAAAATTTTAATAGTAATAAAATTATATATATTAGTATAAATGTTAAACAAATACTAACGCAGGTGTCAAATTATGGTAAAGTCTTTGCCCGCCTAATACACTTTAAGCAGAAATGTACATGTCTGCAAGTACAGCATTTGCTTTTTCTATCGCTCTTGCTAACACTCCCTGTTCATTGTTCTGATTTTTCACATTGATTACCTGAGCAGCCAAGTTTGCAGGAAAAGTGACCAAACTGACTTTCCATAATTCCACTTGTTTTAACACTCTAGCTCCACTTTTATGATCAACATCATACTCTATAGGTATATAGCCGATGGAAAGTCCGTTAATTGTCCCAGTTTTGAGCATCAAATACACTTCTTCTGCTTTCTGAATACCCAAAAGTAAATGTGCGGTTATATACAGGCCAACATCATTTTCATAAATATCTATGATACTACCTATAGGTTCGTCAGGATTATGCTGCCAAAGGAGTTTTATTTTATTTCTGTTTAAATTTTCCTTAAATGCTCCGGGCAATATCAGATCATTTTGTTTATCAACTATGTTAAAAACGCTCGCATAACCAGAAAATACACCGTTTTCTCCTATACTTTTTATTGACAATGGTGAATAGAGAAATTTCTTATTCATAAAGCCTCCTGTAGTATTGGGAATTTTGTTTCGCAATGCACTGCGATATAATTCTATTATATGCAGTGCTCTAAAAGGGGGAAGCACTTTCTTAGTTACTAAAAACGCTAAATTGTAATATGGTACAATGTTACAACGATGTCATGAAAGTAGCTGAAACTGGTTCCTTTATGACGGCAGTACCTTCTTCTGTCATCCGAGTAGCCTCCTTTTTTTGTCATCCCAGTGCTTGACACTGGGATGGCTTTGTTGCATCGCTACTTATGAAAGGCTAACTATAGTTAGGATTATAAGCAACCTATTGAAAATCTTGTTTTTTTGCAATCAATCTGATCAAATTTAAGAATAGTAATTTGTTATTTATATTAATAAATTTAATTCTATTGAAAATAGCTAAAGCATTGAAATTCTTGAATTTTAGCCGGATTGGTAAATGGTAGTGAAATTTCTTTTACTCAAATTTAGGTATTCATTGACCGTTCTTGTTATAAATACCAGAATAATAAGCTACTGATATTCCCTATCTTTTTTATCTTTAATCCATCATAGCTAGCGATGCAACAAAGCCCACTGGGATCCAGAAGACTTAATTTCAACCAAGTGGCTGCATAATAAAGGCTGGATTCCAGTGTCAAGCACTGGAATGACATCACAGGGGCATTGACCTCTCTTGGGCTCTTTTAGCTATAAACATTAAGAAATTTACCAAATGAAAAAAAGGCAAAAGAAGCCCTGGGGTTATTATCTGCTTTAAAATATTGGCGTTTTTTATGTTTTAAACGTTTGACAAGCAAGATTGAGCTGCTTTTAATTGCAACTAACCTACGCTGCAAATGTTTAAGAAATTTACCAAGTAGAAAAAAAGACAAAGAATCCCCGAGTTAGCTAGTCTTTTACTATCTCTGTCAAGTATTGGCATTTTTTGATGTCTTGTAACGCTTTATAAGCGCGTTCAGCTTATTTAGATAAAAATCTAGATGTAGATGAAGTTTTGTAAAGACATACAGTATCTATATACTGCAAAAAATTAAACATAAGACGCCGATACATTAAGTAATCCTTACCTTTTAATCTGCAGATTGGCGAAAGCAAATACAATAGCTTCAGTTTCATGATAAGGGAGCTGGCGGAGTTTGTCAAGCAAGTTTTTAGCCCTGTCTCCTTGCTATAATGTTCATATCGATAGAAAAGCAAAAGAATAAAATGAAATATCAAGTGATATCCTCTATAATTAAATTTTTTGAATGAAGAGATGACGATTCGTGTAGGAATTAATGGTCTGGGTAGAATAGGCAGAGGCGTATTGCGTGCTATTTTCGAAATAGAAGAATATAGCAAACAAATAGAAGTTGTAGCTGTCAATGGATCGCTCAGTGCAAAGCAGCATGCACATTTGATTAAATATGATTCTGTTCATGGCAAATTCAGTGGTGATATTGATTTTAATGAGTCTCAAAATTGGATTTCTATAAATGGCAAAAAGTTTTCTTTATATAGAGAACGGAATCCTGAAAATATTCCTTGGAATGTTGATGTAATACTTGAATGTACTGGTGCATTCAATAAACGTGAAGAAGCAATAAGGCACAATGCAGAGAAAGTAATTGTCTCTGCTCCAGTTCCGGATGCTGATGTCACTATAGTTTATGGTGTGAATGACGATATGCTCGAAAAAGAGCATAAAGTGA
The DNA here is from genome assembly GCF_021496215.1 of Wolbachia endosymbiont of Aedes aegypti. Classification (NCBI taxonomy): domain Bacteria; kingdom Pseudomonadati; phylum Pseudomonadota; class Alphaproteobacteria; order Rickettsiales; family Anaplasmataceae; genus Wolbachia; species Wolbachia endosymbiont of Aedes aegypti. The sequence continues at coordinate 433,650 of NZ_CP090902.1, forward strand.
TATCAGCAGGTTCTTGCACTACAAATTGCCTTGCTCCGATTGTGAAAGTCCTACACTCCAGTTTAGGTATAAAAAGCGGTTTTATGACTACTATACATGCCTACACGAATGATCAAAATGTTCTTGATGGTAATCATAAAGATTTGCGTAGAGCAAGGGCTTGCGGATTATCTATGGTGCCAACTACAACCGGGGCAGCAAAAACAATTGGTTCTATAATTCCTGAATTAAAGGGCAAGCTAGATGGCACTGCCGTCAGAGTTCCGGTTAGCAATGTTTCTATGGTTGATTTTACATTTACGACTGATAAGAAAGCGACCGTTAAAGAAATCAATGAAATGTTTAAGGATGCAGCTCTCTCCTCTACGTCATTCCAGCGCGTGACGCTGGAATCTAATTTCTGGATCCCAGTGTCAGCTACTCGGATGACATCAGAGGGTACTAGGATGACAGAGGGTTATCCAATGTCAAATGTACTTTCTATATGCGAGGAACCTTTAGTCTCAATAGATTTTGTGCATAACCCTTATAGTGCAATTGTGGATTTAACTGGTACATATGTTACAGGTGATATATGCAGGGTTGCAGCGTGGTATGACAATGAGTGGGCTTTTTCGCTGAGAATGTTAGACATAGCATTATTGAGCTATAGTAAAGTATGAACTGGAACTCAAGCAAATACGCCTCATTTTATGAGCACTTTGCGGAACTCAGAAAAAGAGTTATCTTTTGCTTTCTATTTTTTTGCGTTGCTTTTGGTTTTTGTTATTACTTTAAGGAAAATATATACCGTTTTTTACTCGCACCTTTAATAGAAGCAACAAAAGGTAGCGAAGGTTTTTCTTTAATTTACACAGACTTAACAGAGGCATTTTTTGTGTATCTCCAAGTTGCAATAATGAGCGCACTTTTGTTTTCTTTTCCTGTGTTTGCATGGCAATTTTATATGTTCTTAGCACCTGGGTTATATAAAAGTGAAAGGGCAGTGTTGTTGCCATACTTGATTGCAACACCGGTTTTATTTGTAACGGGAGCTACTGTAGTCTATTACTATATATTTCCTTTAGCCTGGAAGTTTTTCATCACTTTTGAACATAGTGGGAAATCTTTCGGTATACCAATAGAGTTTATGCCATCAGTTAGCGAATATTTAGACCTCGTTCTCCAATTTATGTTTGCTTTTGGCACTGCATTTCAAATTCCAGTAATACTCACATTAATGGTGAGAGTAGGGTTACTCACTACACAAAGTTTGTCAAATAAACGCAGAATCGCGATAGTGGTAATTTTTATTATCGCTGCAATCTTAACTCCACCTGATGTATTAAGCCAAGTAGGGCTTGCAATACCTATGCTGATTCTATATGAATTGTCCATTCTGATATGTAGGTATATTGAAAAAAAGAAGACAAAGATTTAAACAAAGAAATCCCTCTTATCTCCTTTATATCACATTTTTAACTTACAACATTCTTATTCAGGACTTAAATATGGAAATGTTTCATAAATTGATTGTAATACTTTGTTAAGTTCAGCCTTACTTTTGATGATCAATAATACTGTATCATCACCTGCTATAGTTCCTATAATTCCTATGTTTTTGCTATTATTTAATGAATAAATAACATACTTCTGATCTAGAAAGTAAGCTAGGCTGCTAGCTTGTCCTGGTTGAGTGTGTAGTACTATTAAACCAAAATCCGAAATTTGCATATTAAGTATTAATGGTAATCGATATTGGTTGATGTCAATTACTTTATACATACCAGCAACTTTGGCAATTTTAAGTTTTTTTAATTTTCTTGATAAAGTAGCCTGAGGAATGTTGTGCCCTCTTTCTTTAAGCAAGGTCTGTAAATCGCTCTGCTCTAAAATTTCGTGATTTTGAATAATATTTAAAATATGTTCACCTAGTGTGTTGTCATGCATTATGCATTTTCCTCATATTGAATATGTAATAAGTATATTTGAAATTATATTCATTATTTCTTGACTATTCAATTTTTAATGTCTATATTCATAAGATGAATAAAATATGAATATAAATTAGTAATATGAAAAAATATATTTTAAATGCTATTATAGTGATAAGTATTCTATTAACAGGATGCAAGGAAAATAAACACGATAATATCATTAGATTTGCAATTTCTGCAGATTATCCACCTTTTGAATATTATGAAAATGGTAAATTTACTGGCTTTGACATTGAGCTTGCTCAATTAGTAGCAAAAGAGTTAGGTAAAGAAGCGATATTTAAAGATATGCAGTTTAGTGCTATATTTGCAGCATTGCAAAGTAATTCTGTAGATGCTGCTATATCTACTATTGGTAGCACAGAAGAGCGTGAAAAAAATTTTGATTTTTCAAATAGTTATTATACAGGGGAATTTGGTATTCTATATCACAAAAATAAACCCATAGCCGGTATAAACAACTTAACTCACAAGAAGATAGCCGTTCAACTAGGAACTGTCATGGAAATTTGGCTAAAAGAGCATGTTCCTACAACAGCTCAAATTATTGCTATAGACAATAATAATCAAGCTGTAGAAACATTAAAGTCTGGTCATGTTGATGGCGTCCTAATTGATGAATTCCAAGGTAAAGTATTTAGCAAAAAAAATCCTGGTCTATCATGGTCAGCCACTGCCAAGTTAGATGGTGGTTATGTTATTGCTGTGAATAAAGGATCTGCTTTAAAGGATAAAATAAACGAGGCATCAAAAAGTTTAGAAAGTAAAGGTGTAATACAAAAAATAGCAGAAAAATGGCTAGGAGATAACTGATGCAGGAATTAATTTCTAATTTCTTGTTTGTTGGAACAGGCCTTGCCTTTACTTTAAAATTATTGATTGGAGGACTGCTTTTAGGTGTGAGTCTAGGGGGATTATTGTCAGTACTCAGATATAATAAGATCTGTATTCCATTAATTAATGGAATTATATCTGTAATACGTGGCACCCCCCTTATATTACAGTTAAGTGTTGTTTATTTTATGACCCCAACCATTGCAGGAATTAAATTAAACATATTTAGTGCTGGCATTATAGCATTTGGTCTAAATAGCTGTGCTTATATTGCTGAGATTTTACGAGCTGGTATTGAAACTATATCAAAAAACCAGTTTGAAGCAGCTAAAACTTTACAAATACCTAGTTTCTATATGTGGAGAGATATTATATTACCACAAGTTATTAAAAATATTCTTCCTGCAATGATAAATGAGATCATTGCACTCCTTAAAGAAACGGCATTAATCTCTACTATTGGTGGTGTTGATATTATGCGCTCTGCGCAAATGCTTGCAGCAGAACAATTTACTTATTTTATACCACTTTGTCTTGCTGGGGCTTATTATTACGCTCTTGTATTACTAATTGAATATATAGGCAAAAAGATTGAACAGAAAGGTATATATGATAAAAATGCATAATGTTTGTAAATTATTTAATAATGTTCCAGTACTTAATAATATTAACCTGATTATAGAGCAATCTATAGTTGGTCTTGCTGGTCCTTCTGGTAGTGGTAAATCAACATTGTTACGTTGTATACAAAAACTCGAAGTTTTAGATTCTGGTAGCATTGAATGCAATGATAGTACTGGTTTTGTATTTCAGGATTTTCAACTTTTCTCACATATGACTGTCTGGGAAAATCTTACATATGCTCCCAAACTTAAAAACAAAACTCAGGATCAAAGTGATTCACTACTTGAGTCTTTGGGTATTGCCTCTAAAAAAAATGATTACCCTAGTAATCTATCCGGTGGGCAAAAACAGCGGGTTGCGCTTGCCAGAAGCTTAATGATGAATCCAAGGATTCTATTATGCGATGAGCCAACGTCTGGTTTAGATGTAGCAACAATAGTCGACGTTGTGGAACTACTACAATCAGTTAGAGATATGGGTATTACTATGATTATCGCTTCTCACAATTTGGATTTTTTAACAAAAATATCAGATCGGATTATTCTGTTAAAAAACGGAAAAATAATTGTAGATATCAATCCTAAAGAAATTGATGAACCAACAAACTATTTAAAAAATAATTATTAAAAGAGAATCACTCATATCATACTGAGAGCTATAACAGATCTTAGAGGTTGTCCGGAAACAAGTAAAAGGCTATAATATCTGAAATTTTAGTACGGGGTAAAGATGAGAAAAAAGTATCCAACAGATCTAAGCGAAAGGGAATGGTCAAGAATAGAAAAACACTTCAGAGTATCATACAAGAAAGGAGGAAGGCCGCCAAAGTATAGCAAAAGAGAAATATTAGAAGCAATTTTCTATGTATTGCGTACAGGGTGTCAATGGCGGTATTTACCAAATGATTTTCCGCTATGGAAGACTGTGTATGAGCAGTTCAGGCAATGGAAGAAGCAGGGAATTTTTGAGAAAATGAATTATGAAATTACAAAATATAGTAGAAGAAAAATAGGAAGGAATGAGCAGCCGAGTGCCTGTATAGTAGATAGTCAATCTGTAAAGACTACAGAAAAGGGGGGATCAAAGGCTATGATGGAAGTAAAAAAGTAAAGGGTAGAAAAAGGCATATAATTACAGACACTCAGGGTTTTATACTAGGTTGTTACGTAGGCGCTGCTAACGAAAATGATAGAGATGGTATTAAAATAGCATTAAACAATATGAGAACAAAATATACTAAAGTTAAAAAAATGTGGGCTGACATGGGATACCAAGGAAGAAATTTAAAGAATCACATAAAGGAAGAATATGACATAGATATTGAAATTGTTAAAAGGCCTCCATGTAGATTTTGGGTGCACAAAGATACGCCACCTGAGCTACTACCAACAAGAGAACAAGGGTTTAAAGTACAGCCAAGAAGATGGGTTGTAGAAAGGACTTTTGCTTGGGTTAATAGGAATAGAAGGCTATCGAAGGAGTATGATTTACTCACAACATCCACTGAGAATTTCATATACCTAGCTATGAGTAGGGTTATGTTAAAGAGGGAATATGCTTGAATTTACTAGTTTCCGGACAACCTCTTAGCATCGAAAATTACATAATATACATTATGGAAAACAAAATTACATAATGTAAGAAGCAATGCTGAAAATAAAATCACATAATATAGCAAACTATAGCTAACCCAAGAAAGGTTTTCCTACGTCATACCGCCGTGATATCTCAGCATAGATTCCGCTAACAAGCAGCGGAATGACGAATTTTTGTTTTTCAAACTGTCGGTAAATCTAAGTCAGTTTAGCTATATGTGTCAAGCACTGGGATGACACCCTCCTGATGGGCCAAAATCACAATGTTCGTACAGTTATGGAATGAATCGCGGTATGACGTGTTGCTTTGATCAGCTATAAAGATGATGCTGCGGAAGTTTTTAGTACTTGCTCGCAATTTTCAACAATTTAATAGCACTGGTGTTTACAACCTCTCCGCCGACACGCTTAGTGACAAAAAACCTCACATAAGGTTTATTCGTATAAGGGTCTCTTAATATTCTCATTCCTCTGTTATCTACAATCTTATAAGCTTGTTTGAAATCTGCCATCGCAATTACTGGTAGCTGATTGTTTGGCGCTGGTGGCATATCGGCAGATTGATATACTGGTATTCCCATTAAAGTATCTGGAGCTTCAAGCGACAGACTTGGCTGCCAGAGATACTGACCTGTTTGAGATTTTAGCAGCCTGATATCCTTCAACGTACTCCTGTTCATCAAAAATGACGCATTTTTGGAATAATATTCGTCCAGAGAGTAATACAACATCATTATTGAATCACTATCTAATTTTTCAGTTTTAACTTGCTCTATTTTATTATAACTGTTTCCATTTTCATAAGCTAAAATTCCTTTTGGTTGAAAAGTGCCCTCACCCTTAATGAAGGCTTCGCTTTCTTCCTTACTAAAAGTCTCGGCAATCTTTTCCACCAGCCAACTCTCAACATCGACAAACGCATCATCGAGTAACTTTTGTGATATTTGTGGTTGAGCATATAACTCGTAAGTTGTGACGGAAATCTTTTGGATTTTGGGCGTGTCCGTATCTTTTGCAAAATCATACTTAGACTTATTGCCACCGTCCTCATCATCTACTGTTTCACTGCTCCAACCTGCACCGGCGCGGTCAAAATCTTCTATAATGTAATCCAATGTTTCAGTAGAGATTCTTTGACTGGAGCATATTTGTCGCATTGGGGACGAATCAGTTACGCGCTTGTTTATGCGTTTTACAATATGCGGAGTAACTAGATACCCCCCGATATCACTGTCATCTCCACTGAGGGTTTTGTGTGATAAACCGCTTTCCATTCCCTTGCGGATATAATCAGAAAAATATTTATCGCTTGTGCTAAAATCTGTATTTACTTCTGGGCGTTGAGCTGCAGTTTCGATCAAGTCTAAACGCTCTTTGCAACTATCAATGGCATTATTTACCTTGCATAGCTGCTCAATTGTTGCAGAATCAGCACGCCCTTTGCTTTCAATTTCTTTTAGTTTGCGATCATTTATTAATTTAAATTGCTCCCATGATGAAGCGAGTTCATTGATACGGTGAGCGATATCGGTAAGTGACATAATAGCCTCCTTTGAAAATGAAATAAAAATGGAAATAAGGTAATAGGAATGGCATCCATAGATGTTTCCCACAGTTGTACGAATATTGCAATATGGTACATAGTAAACGATGTCATTCCAGTGCTTGACACTGGGATCCAGCTTCTATGCAACTTAATTAAAAACGTTTGTTTTAGCGTAAGACAACTACCTTTAGCTCATCAGCTCAGTTATAAGCAAAATTTCTGGATTCCAGTGTCAAGCACTGGAATGACATCATCTGTTGTGCAATTTACCTTTAAAAATGAATATCCGTACAGTTATGTGCTTGGCACTGAAATGGCATCATTTTTTATCTGTTGAAAATGTAAACCGAAAAATAGCGTGGCACTTTGTGCCACGCTTAGTACTGTAAGCTTAATCCAGTAATTAAATTAAGCGAGGTAAAATAAAAGATAATGACACTATATAATGTTCGTTCTTTTATGTCAAGCACTTTTTTGAATTTTTTTGGTGATAATTTTTATCCAGTTATTTTATTATTGTAGTATAATTTCAATGCCAGGTACTATCATTATGATCACTATCTAAATTTAAATCGTAATTATCATCAAATTTATATATCCCCTCCATCTCTTCTCTATGCAATTCATGTGAATCACCTAAAGCTTTTTGATTAGAAACGTCAACACAATACTGTAACAGTGCTCTTAATGCTCCAGCACTATCTTGATCTAAATTAAAATTGCTAAAATCAAATTTCTGCATATTCTCAACATGTCCTTCTCTACATAACCTACATATCTTAGCAAAAGCCCTTTCACTTTCTCGACTCCAAGCATTAAGAAAGTAAGGATCTACTACTTTGCTAAATTGTTTCTCTATCTCTTCAAGAGAGCTCTCTGGATTAAGTTCTAATATTACTTTGAAAATCCTACTGCCATGGAATCCATAAAATTTACTAGATAAGCTATCTTTTACAAAATTAACTGCATCATCTATTGTAACACCAGAGCGAGATTCAAATATCATCTCAAATGCTCCATAACAACTATCAATACCAAAATTAATTATTTTTTCCATAAAATCAATTACCTCTTCTAAGGAAATTTGTGGCTTATTCCTCAAGATAACTTCTAAACTCTTGACAAAATTATGCCCATGCTGACCCATAGCATGGGTTTTCCCATTTATTGTATAATGATATAGCTTCTTATTTTCTATTATATGCTTATTGCACTGGTAGATATGTAGCTTATTCAATTTGCCAGAATATTCCTCTATTTCCTTATCTGGTAATTTTGAGCGGAATTCCTTGATTACTTCGCGTATTATTCTATTGATATTACTCATGCTTATTCCTAATTAATATGTTAGTATTTTTATAAATTAAGTTATTATATTAAAATTCTTTCATGGATTTCAATATTAGCTCCGCACTACTTGTAGTTTTTGTAATGGGTCTGCCAATGACGATATAATCAGCTCCTGAATTTATTGCTTCTTTTGGTGTTGCTGTTCTTTTTTGGTCGTCATGACCTGGATCTATACGAATTCCTGGAGTAATAATTTTAAAGTCTTCACCGCATTCTCGGCGCACTTCCTGAGCTTCCAATGCAGAACAGACTATTCCATAGAGTCCAATCTTTTTTGCAAGCTTTGCAAGCAAAATTACCTGTGATTTTACTTCTCTTGCTACTCCAAGCTCGTTTAAATCCTCATTGCTCATACTAGTTAGCACTGTCACTCCAATCAGCTTTATTTTTGTGCCTTGCACTACACTTAGCGCTTCTTCAAGCATTTTTGTCCCACCGCTGATGTGCAGAGTTAACATTTCAACGTTCAGAACTTTTATTACTTCAACTGTTTTAGCTACAGTGTTTGGAATGTCATGCAATTTCAGATCTAAAAAAATTGGTACATTGCATTTTGCAACTTCTTGCACTCCAGAAAGACCTTGAGCAGCAAAAAATTCTAATCCCAGCTTTACCATGCCAACTTTACCACGCAGAGCATTAGCTAGAGAAATAGCCTTATTTAAGTCTTGTGTATCCAGTGCGCATATTATTGGGTTCATTATCTTGCATGATTTATCTTATAATAAGACTCATTGTTGTGTTTTGCAAATACTTTCACTCTGATTGAACTGACTGCGTTCATAAGATTCTGTCAATAGTGAATTTGGCAACTTGGTCGGGGTGGATGAGCGACTGACAAATAATGATTCATATCCAAGATCTTCCAGCGAAGAAGAAGGCGTTTCGTCTGGCAAAAGCCGTGCAATTTCTCCTTGTAACGCAGACTTTAATATTTGAATCGTATCTAATATTGCTTTTCCATCATTATTTCTTATTGGTTCTTCTATATTGTCTGTTACGCATCTTATCAACAGTTGCGCAAAATTCACTTGTTTTTCTTTCTCTTTCAAAAAATCTTCTATTTGACTGTCTCGTTCTAAAAGTGAATTTCTTAAACTTTTTACTTCATTATTACAATCTTTTCTTATCCCATCTAACTCAAAAGATTGATTTTTAATTAAACCATTTGCTTCATCTAACTCTTCAAATTTCTCTTTTAATTCTTTAGATAAATTTTTCTTTTCTTTGTTGACCTCTTTAATTTTACATTGTAGCTTATCTAAGTTTGCATGCAGCCTTTCTTGTTCTTCACGTAATTCCTCTACTTCTTTAGAAAGTTTATTTTTTTCCTTATTCAATGCCTCTACTTTTTCACTAAGTTCATGTTTTTTCTCACGTAGTGCCTTTTGTACTTCACGTAACGTTTCTATTCTATCATTTAACCCCTTATTCTCTAGCTCTAAATGTTTATTATCATCCACTTCCATCTTCAGCTTTGCAATAAATCTACTTCTTTCTTCCAACTGTTTCTTTAAACATGAGATTTCAAGTTTTAATTTCTCTTCCTGCTCATTAAGCTTACCTATTTCCTTTCTTGTTTTGTCCAATTCATTGTCTATTTCAAACGTACGATTCTTTGCTGTTTCTAATTTTTTCTCTAAAGATTTTTTTTCTTCAAGAAGAGATTCTCTCTCAACTTCTGACTCATTTACTTTCTGATCCAATCTTTTTGCTCTCTTGTCTAAATTTTGCTTTTCTCGAGTTAATTCATGTTTTAATTTTTCCACTTCTTTGTTTGCAGCTTTTTCAGCTTCCTTTCCTAGAGTTATTTTATTTTCTAACTCTTGCTCTTTCTGAGCGAATTTATTTCTCTCAACCTCTATTTTTTTATTATTACTAATTATTTTATACGAAAGTGCAAGCACCAAAACAGATAATGTAGCTAAAGCAAGAATTAGAGGAAGAGGCACATTAGAAGTTACAATAAGCGCTAAAGATGTAAGTAACGTAAGAGTAGCTAAGGAACTAGCTATAAAATAAAATGTGTTAGCCTCACTAAGCAAATTGCTCATTACTCCCCTCCTCCCCCCACGTTCAGCAGTCTTGTATATATTTATTAAAATTCTCTTATCTGTGGAGGAATTATAGTGCTGCACCTACAACAAACTTCCCATCTTCAGTCTGCTAGCTAAAAAATGACTTAGACCTTGTGTATCGAGTGTACCATTGTACTTATAAGTCTAGTTAGCTATTGATCGGGGTAGAACATACTGGTATATCCAGAATCACATAAAGCGTCATTCAGCTTATGTGATGGTCTGGATGTGTATTGCTGTGATTCTCCTATAGAATTTTCAATTTTCCTGTTAGTCTGCTTATTCGACACCTCTCCAATATTATATTTAATACAAAAATCTTTAATTATAGTATAAGCAGAAGTTCCAATCTTGTTGTTTAACTTTTCAACTATATAATTTATAAAACATTCCACATCTACTGCTGAGATAGAGAGTGTTGTAAGTCTTGTTTCGTTTAAAATTCTTGAGATAGCATGCTTGTACTTTTTATTTTTTCATTCAGACCATCCTTCAGTATATTCTTAAGTATACTTCCTTCTATCATAGTAAACTTGAGTTTACTACTCAAACGACTTCCCCTAACAAGTGATGCATCTAAATCTTGCAGACTAACATTAGTTGTAGCAAACACCGTCACACCTTTATCAGCTTCATCGAATCTAGTGAAAAAATAATTTAAAGGTACTCGATTGGCATCAGTGCGTCCCTTGCCAAAGCTGTCGATTTCATCTATAAGAACTATACAAGGAGCGTTTTCGTTTGCTTTATTAAAAAGCTCATTTATATTTGATTTTTCAAGCAAATCAGCTCCAGAAACTTTTATAAATGTAGTTAGAGATATCAGCTGATCCCCAATCGCCTCAACAATTGAACTCTTACTAGTTCCTCCTGGACCGTGAAAAATGAATCCTCTTTGTATTTTTTCTTGCTCTTCTTCTGAATCACCTGATTTTGCTGAAGACACTATATTAATATTATTTTTTATTGATTCATAAATATTTACTAATTTTGTTTTTATCTCTTTTATAAATATAAAATCCTCAAATGCTTTCTTCCCTCTTTTTTCACCTTTTGCGCAAAATTTCATAAAAATCTTTTCTTGTGTTTTACTTTCTGTTGCAGCACTAGCAATCTTTGCCTTTAGCTCTTCCATTTCATCTTTTGTTGCAGCACTACCAATTAGCTTTTCAACTTCATTACTAAGCTTATTTATCTCTTCTTTTGTTGCAACACTAGCAATCTTTACCTTTAGCTCTTTCACTTCATTGTTAAGCTTATTTAGCTCCTCTTTTTTTGCAGCACTAGCAATTAGCTTTTCAATCTCATTGTACTGACTACTAAGCCTCTTATTTAGCTCTTTGATTTGAGGCTCTAAGCTTTGTATTATATTTTCTTGCTCTTTAGCTAATCCATTTTTTTCATTAGGTTCTGCTTTTTGTGCATCAAGCTTTTTATTCTGGCTGATCATTTTACATGAAAGTACAAGCACCAGAACAGAAAGTATAGACAAACTCAAAGCAACAGGAAGAGCTACATTAAAGGCTGCAACTGAAGACAAGAACTCAACATAAGGGGCAACGGCAAGTGTCCCAGACGCAAGCAATACCAAAGTAGCAAGAGCACCAGCTATAAGATACGGTGCATTGGCTTTATTATATAAATCCCCCATTATTATTCCCTCATACTAATAATGATTACAATAGCATGGATATTAAAGGAAGTAAAGCTATAAAAATCAATATAAATCTATATTCACTATGTATTTCTCGTCTTCAGTTTCAAGCTCAGACTGCATCCACTCTATCGTTTCCGCATTGCAAACTGCCTGCAAATCATTCTGTGCGGATTGATCCAACTTATCCTTTCGTAGATCTGCTTTTATCATCAACTTTTTTATCAGATGCTTAACTGATACATTATTATCTGCCTTTATCTTTCTGATAATGTTTAATATCTGAATAACATTATCTCCCATTTCCTCTGAATATTTATCGTAGATAAGTTCTTCTTTGCTTGGCCAATTACTTTGATTGTGTACAGAATTATAACTATACAACTGGTGGTATATCTCTTCTGTAATGTATGGCAAGAAAGGTGCAAATAACCGCAAAATAACATTTAACACATACGCCAAGCTTTGTTTTGCGCTTAAGGTTGCTTCACTGCTTCCGTACGCACGTTTTTTTACTAACTCCAAGTAACTATCACAAAAATCCTTCCAAAAAAATTCCTCTATTGCGCCCAAAGCTTCGCAGTATTCAAACTGTAATAGGTTATTTGTTGCTCTTTCTATAACTTTGTATAACTTAGACAATATCCACTTATCCATTGTCTCGTGAGCAGAATTTATGCTCATCACTTGATGCTTTTCCATGAACATGGAAACGAACTTGCTAGCGTTCCAAAGTTTTGTAACGAGGCGCTTGCCAATTTTGAATGTATTTTCAGAGTAGACTGTATCAACTCCAAGCCTTGAGTTCGCTGCCCAATAGCGCACTACATCAGCTCCATAAGTTTCAAGTATTATATGAGGAGTGATGATGTTACCCTTTGATTTACTCATCTTTTTCTTATCATCTGCTAAACACCAACCGCTGATCATAATGTTTTTCCAAGGTAAAGAATTTGCATGATAATGTGCCTTTAAAATAGTATAAAAAGCCCAAGTTCTTATTATCTCATGGCTCTGGCTGCGCAGATCTGCAGGAAATATCGTATCATAGCGATGATTTGGTAAGCTAAACTCACTGTTTACTGCCAGTGCACTTAGTTGAGGAGTAATTGAACTTGTGGCCCAAGTATCCATTACATCTTGATCTGGGATAATCTCTTCTTTGCTATACCCTTTTGGTAAATCTTTCGATGGATCTATAGGTAGGGCCTTTATTTCAGCTAGGATGATTTTGCCCTCTTCTCCTTTACGCTTGGAATACCACGCTGGAAATGGCACACCAAAATAGCGCTGCCTTGAGATGCACCAGTCCCAATTTAGCCCTTCTATCCACACTTCCATGCGTTTACGCATATTGCTTGGGTGCCAATTGCATTCTTTTACTTTATCTAATATTTGAGCTTTTTGCTCTAAGGTCTTGATAAACCATTGATAAGTAGGCAATATCTCAAGTGGTGCACCAGATCTTTCTGCACACTTAACAGAATGAGAAATGTTAGTGCTTTCTACCAAAAGTCCTTTTTCAGTTAGGATTTCGATTATCCGCTTTCTTGCTGCTGTAACTTTCAATCCATTTATTTCATTTAGTATATCGTCTGTCATCCGAGTAGCTGACACTGGGATCCATTCTTCTTTCTGATCACACCCACCTTCCTTTGTCATCTGAGTAGCCCTTTCTCCTGTCATCCCAGTAGCCCCTATGGTGTCATCCCAGTGCCCAGACACTGGGATCCATATTTCTTCCTTCTGACCATGTACTGAATGAAGGCTCATCCTCCCATCCTGATCGATGATAATTTTCATCGGTAGATTATGCTTTTGCTGCCAATATATGTCGAGTTCATCACCAAACGTACAGCACATAACAAGCCCAGTGCCTTTATCTATTTTAACCTTATCATCAGCTATTATTGGAACTTTTGTCTCTGTGATCGGCACCACGGTTGTTTTTCCGATCAGATGGGTGTAGCGCGCATCCTCTGGATGACAAAAAACTGCAACACATGCTGGAAGTAACTCAGGTCGCGTAGTTGCAATGTTGATCTGCTCATTTTCTTCAGTAGAGAAAACTATCGTATTTAAGGATGACTCAAAAACTTTATCTTCTATTTCTGCTTGCGCAATTGCTGTTTTATCAACCGGGTCCCAAAGGATGGGCTGCATTTTTCTATATGCATATCCTTTATTATATAGATCAATAAACGACATCTGTGAAAGCGTCACAGTTTCCTTGCTGATCGTGTGATATTCCAAATCCCAGTCATAACTAATGCCGACCGATTTAAATAGTTCCTTGAATTCTTGCTTTGATTTTTCAATAACCTCATGGCACATCTCTATCAATTTTTCCCTGCCAACTTCTTTTGCGCGGGTTTTATAGGTTTGCTCAACCAATCTTTCAGTGGGAAGCCCATTATCATCAAACCCAATTGGGTAAAACACATCTTTTCCCAGCATGCGCTGAAACCTTGCAATAAAGTCCGTGTGGCAATAGCTAAATATATGGCCAATATGCAATTTACCCGATATTGTCGGTGGAGGTGTGTCTATAGTGAAAGTGTTATCCTTTTCACCATTCCACCTGTAAACTTTACTGCCTTCCCACAATATGTTGCATTTGTCTTCAACTTCTTTAAAGCCGTATTTTTCTTTTAACATAAATATTTCTCAATTTTAAACTTTAAGCTAGCAACGTCATACCGCCGCGGTATCTCTAGATCCCGCTAACAAGCAGCGGAATGACGATGGTCGGTAAACCTAAATTACTTTAGCTATAGCACAATTACGGCAATTTTACGCCAAAATTTTTTGTTTACGAACATAAATTTTCTATGCTATGATAAAAATATTACTTGACCTTAGGTTCTAAGGGTATTATGTAATGTTAAATTATAATTAAGGTTCGTTATGCTAAGCTTAGAGAATGGTACAATACATGTTGCCGATGATAAAATAGTGCTTATTATAAAAAAAGATGATTGTGAAGAATTTAAAAAGTATAAAAACGTAGATAAGAGTGGTGCTATAATTGATGACAAGTTTTATGTGGGCTGTACGCTAAATGATCAACAACTATATATTACTGGTTCTTATCCTCAAGAAGGACTAGGAGATAATACAATCATGAATGTAAAATCCGTTAAGAAAAAGGGTGGCAAATGTTTTAGTCGCCTAGAAGAAATGAAAAATCTGTTAGGCTTTAACGATGGGAAAGAGGGGATTATGGTAAAAGCCCTATCTTTCCATCCCACAGTACAATTGTTAGAAGAGAAAAATGTTAAAATAACAGAATTGGAAGCTGCAAAGAAGAAAGCTGAGAAGGAATTGAGAATTAAAACACAAGAATTACAAGATCAATTGGACACAGCTCAGCAGGAAAAACAAGACTTAGAAGCTGAAGTGGAAAAACTAAAGGCAATAGATTCTACAGCGTTGCAGCAGCAGTTAGAAGAGAAAAATGCTAAAATAACAGAATTGGAAGCACAGTTAAACAACCAACCAAATGCTGCTCAGTTAAAAGCCAAAGAGGATGAAATAAATAAACTAAATGATGAAGTTGCGCAGTTAAAGGCAGCACCAAATGATACTGCTGCTCAGTTAAAAGCCAAAAAGGATGAAATAAATAAACTAAATGATGAAGTTGCGCAGTTAAAGGCAGCACCAAATGATACTGCTGCTCAGTTAAAAGCCAAAAAGGATGAAACAAAAGACTTACAAAATCGATTGACTGAAGCTGAGGAGAAAAATAGAAAACTAGAAGATAAAAGCAAAACAACTGAGCAACCAAAACAAGGCAATGGAGCACGGTACACTGCTACTGTTGGTATGGGTCTTGCTGCTGGACTGATAGCATTTACTGCACTTGAACGTACAGTTAAGTTAGAGATGTTAGTAATGATTGGTGTAGCAGTAGCATCTGCACTCGTAGCCGGTGGTATTACATATGCAGTATTACCTAGTACTCAAGTAGATGGGGCAAAAGCACAAGAAGTAAATGAGAATGGGAAAAAGAAGTAACAAGGGTTAAGCCGAAATGTACGTGTCAAGTAAAACACTTGACGCGAACTTCAGTTTTTATATTCTTTCATTAGCATAATATAATTTTGTGCTGATTGTGTAATATGTTTAATTTCTTCATTCGACATTTTTTTGAAGAATTTTGCTGGCCTGCCAGCCCATATTTCCCCACTTTTTATCACTTTTCCGTGTGTTACCAGTGAGCCAGCAGCTACCATAGCTTCAGGCTCCACAACTGCATGGTCCATCACGGTAGAGCCCATACCAATAAACGCCTTATCATGCACCGTGCATGCGTGCAACACACAAAAATGTCCCACTGTTACCATGCTGCCAATAATTGTGTCACCACCTGGGTTTCTATCCACATGAATTACCGTTCCATCTTGAATATTTGTTCCATTACCTATTTTTATTGATCCAACGTCCCCTCTGATTACACAATTAAACCAGATGCTTGCATCTCTTCCTATTTCAACCTTACCTATGATATGCGAACCACCTGCGATGAAAGCACTTTCGTCTATTTTTGGTTCATAATCTTTATATTTTAAAATGTGATACATATTAAGCCCAAAGTCTTATGCATATGTTAATCAAAATAAGGTAAGCAGTAAATACATACTTAGATTTCAAGTTATTTGGGTGACAGATGTTCTTGACTTACGTGCTTTGTACTGCTAAGATTTTTATTTTCAGCCCTATCTATAATGTCAGTAGCGGTATTAAGTATATTTCAAATAATATTGGTTGTTGTGTTAGTAATTTTAGTGCTCTTGCAGCCGCCTGGAAGTAGTTCGTTAAGTGGTTTTAGTAATACACAACAGGGGGTCAATTCGATGATTCCAGTGAAATCTTCTGAAAACCCGCTCAGCAGAATAACGGCTATTGTTGCTGGATTGTTTATTATAAACACATTGCTATTGTCAGGATTATATTCAAAAGACGTACATAAAAAATCGATTGCAGAGAAAATTATATTAGAAAAAAAGCAAGAAAGTGAACCTACTTCTGTTCCATTTGAAAATTAATGAAGGAAGCTAAATTTATCTTTGTTACAGGTGGAGTTGTGTCATCGCTTGGTAAAGGCTTAGTTGCTTCAAGCGTTGGTGCGCTTCTTCAAGCTCACGGTTTTAAGATCCGTATCAGAAAACTTGACCCGTATCTCAACATTGATCCTGGGACAATGAACCCAACTCAGCACGGAGAGGTATTTGTGACCGAGGATGGTGCTGAAACTGATTTGGATCTTGGGCATTATGAGCGTTTTACTGGAATTAAAGCAACAAAAGATGACAATATAACAACTGGTAAGATATATCATGAGTTATTGAAGAAAGAGAGGCGTGGTGATTATCTGGGCAAAACTGTGCAAGTCATTCCTCATGTGACAGATTTGATCAAATCGTTCATTTTTAATGGTACGGAAGGTTTAGATTTTGTAATATGTGAAATAGGCGGAACTGTAGGTGACATTGAAAGCCAACCATTTTTGGAGGCTATACGTCAAGTTAACTACACATTAGGAAAACAAAGAGTTATCCTTATTCACTTAACTTTAATACCATATCTTGCCGCAGCGCAAGAATTAAAGACAAAACCAACGCAGCATTCAGTTCGAGAGTTAAATTCCGCGGGGTTACAACCAGATATTATATTATGCCGCAGTGAGAAAGAAATTTTCGATAATCAAAGAGAGAAAATAGCTAAGCTTTGCAATGTTTCTTTATCCAATGTGATACCTGCCCCTGATGTGAGTCATATATATGAGTTACCGGTGTTGTATAGCCAATGTGGGCTTGATACGCAAATTTTGGAGCACTTTCATTTAAGTAAGCCAAAACCAAGCTTGACTGAATGGGATCAAATAGTGCATTCCATAAGGCACCCAACACAGGAAGTTACTGTATCTATAGTGGGAAAATACACCGAATTCCCTGATGCATACAAATCACTGGTTGAAGCATTAAATCATGGTGCAATTAGTAATAAAGTCAAAGTAAAGATAAATTGGGTTAACTCAAGAGAGAAGGAAGAAAAACCTATAGGAGAGAAATTACAGAATTCTCATGCAATCCTTGTTCCAGGGGGGTTTGGTGATGACGGAGTAGAGGGTAAAATATTAGCAATAAATTATGCCCGTACAAATAATATCCCATTTTTCGGAATTTGCCTTGGTATGCAGCTTGCAATTATTGAATTTGCTCGTAATGTTGTTAAGCTTGAAGATGCACACTCTGAAGAATTTCGTAACTGTAAACATCCAATCGTTAAGTTAGCTGGCGATCAAGATGACGATCTTGGTGGAACCATGAGACTTGGGGCATACAAATGTAATATAAATGCAAACTCTAAAATGATGGATGCATATAGTAACACTACTATTTCAGAAAGACACAGGCATAGATACATAATCAATTCAGATTATAAAGATGATTTGGAAAAAAATGGGCTGCTATGCAGTGGCATATCAGAAGATGGAACGTGCATAGAGGCAGTGGAGTTAGAGAGTCATCCGTGGTTTATTGGTGTGCAGTTTCATCCAGAATTTCAATCAAAGCCGTTTTCTCCTCATCCTCTTTTCGTGTCGTTCGTTAAAGCAGCAATTGATAAGAAATAAGTGCCTAGTGTTTAAGTATCAATATATGGAGCTTGCCATAGAGCAAGCCAAACTCGCTCAAAAAAATGATGAGGTGCCCATAGGTGCTGTAATAGTGAGTGGAGACAATATCATTTCTTCTGCACACAATATATCCAGCGATCCAACTGCACATGCAGAGATGTTAGCGATCAGACAAGCATTTTCAACTCCCACGCTTTGTGATGCTGATATGTACGTAACATTAGAACCATGTCCGATGTGTGCTCAAGCTATTTCCTTTGCCAGAATTAAACGATTGTACTTTGGAGCTTATAATCCAAAAGGTGGAGGAATTGAAAATGGTGCTAAGATATTTCAATTTTGCAGCCATATACCTGAAGTTTATGGTGGGATATTAGAAATAGAATGCTCTTTTTTGTTAAAGGATTTTTTTGAGAAACTAAGGACCTAATTTAGGTTACGGTATAAATCTAAGAGAAAACTGAGAACTTTCACAAATCAAAATTTTTATCTTGCGGTTTTATTTGCAATATTGCTACCACACTGATCAACAAGCAGAAGACTATATAAAGCCCAGCAGCAAGGTTTGTTTGAGGAAATGTTACAGTCAACCAAATACAAACCATAGGAGTAAATCCTCCATGTAACGCATAAGAGATATTGCGTGATAAGCTCACACCACTAAATCTAACATTGGTAGGAAAGAGTTCAGATGCAACTATTCCTATGGGAACTATACCCCTTTCTGTTATAGAGAGAACCATTACGCTCAACGCAATCACAAGATAATTTTTATAGTAATATGCAATAGATAACGCAGGACAACACAGTGCCATTGTAATTGCTATAAATAAGATTGCAGTGCGCTCTTTTCCAACTTTATCAGCCAACATTCCAAACGCTATTGAAGATATCGGCATTAATACACTGGTTATAATCAATACAATTTCGTTGATATATGTTGTTACATAAACATCCACTGATGCTATTTCCTTTGCGAGAGTTCGAAGAAATATGGTAAATCCAACAGCAACATTAACAGGTACAGATATTAAAATAGCAAGTATAAGAGCTCTCTTGTGGCGTTTTATAAGCTCTATTATTGGCAAATCAGGTAAATTTCTTTGTTTTCGATTTTTTTCATATGCTGGAGTTTCTCCCAATGTGTATATGCTATACGCGCTAATTAATCCTAAAATAGCTGAGAAAATAAATGGCAATCTCCAACCCCAGGTACAAAAATCAGTAGTTTTTTTGCAGATAATCACTATCACCGCAGAAAGCAAGACGCCAATGGAGCGACCAAAACCCATCATTCCAAAATACATCCCTAAGTTCTCTTTCCTACTGGATAAATGCTCTATAAGATAAACAGAACTTCCTTGTTCACCACCAAGTGCAATTCCTTGTGTTATATGGATTGCAAGAAGCAATATAGTAGAAATTATACCTACTTGATTGTGACTTGGAATAAATGCAATGAGACTTGATGGTATCGATATTAGCAAGATAGTAATTATTAATGCTATCCTCCTTCCATACCTATCACCAACGTGACCAAATATGAATGCACCAAGTGGCCTTACAATTGCACCTAGCCCTACAATTCCAAATAATTGCAGTATGTTACTGTAGACATCTTTTGCAAAACAAAACTCTCTGCTGATTATGTTAATCAAATCAATAAAAAGCATGTAGTCATACCATATTGCGATTCTGCAGAGTATGGTTGATATCAACACCCTTGTTTGCACTAAATTCAATTCGTAAATGTTTGCTTATTCTATTCTGGCTGCTTTTTGGGATTTTACAACCTAAACATATGGAGTTGACTTTTTTATTATGGTGTGTGATAATTGCAATGAATATAGCTTATTTAGCAGCACTTATAGCAGCAACTATAATAAAAATAGCAGCAGTAATACTTTGTGCTATAATGTGTATAAGCATTTTCTTTATATTATTTAAGGGAATTAAAGAACACTTAGATTCAAAAGGATTTCTATCTCTTCTGAAAACAGTAGGTGTAATTTCTATAATACTATCAATTATATCTCTCCCACTTATTATATTAAGCCTTACTACTCCGTCACCTCTGGTAGTAGGTATAGTAGGTGGTATCGTTGGTGCTATTTCCATAATACCATTAATAGTAGCTTACATTTTGCTTGTGGCTATATCGAATATCTTTATTACCAAGTCTTTATAAATTTGAGCTAATGTTACTGTCTTCATTTCTTCTTGGTTGTAATATTGCTGAAAGTTATCTATTTCCATAGGTATAACATATAATCTGATTTTATAAGATATTCTACCGGGATTAAAATATCGTAAATCTTAGGCGTTATAAACAAAATTTACAGGAAAAATAAGATGATACTACTCAAAAAGGCAAACAAGACGGTATTTTTCTGGCATAAGTTAGCGTTCAGCTTTACCTTTCCTTGCAAGACATTTTAGAGCTATTATGTCTTACTTCTTGAAGATACAAGTTAGCGTTTTTAACCCGAATTCTGGATTGGAGATTAAAAAAAACAAGAATATCAATAGCTTATTGTTTTAGCATTTACGATAAAGCAGTAAGCATTTTAAGACTAGTTACTAATTTAGTAAAATTCAAGACTTTCAATAATTTACCTAAAATCTAATCCAGAATTCGGGTTAATAATAAAATCTTGTTTTTTGAAAATGAATTTGGTAAACTTTAAAGATGTATGTGACAATATGGTGATATATTGTTTTTAGTATTTAATAAAGTACGTACTTGATAATTTTTCTGAACGCTCTAATCAAGCTAAAATAGGTAAGCTAGATAAAATTATTCTTAGTTTAAAATTGGTATAAGGTATTAAGATGAAAAAAATTGAAATTTCAGAATTACTAAAAAGAATTTCAATCTGTTTACTATGCGTGGCAACTATTGTCTCTATCGCTTTTTTGTTTGCCTATATGCATACAATGTTGCTTAGTAAAGGGTATGAGTTAGCTGCACATTATGTTAGTGAAGCTATGCCTTGTGTGTTACTTGTCGTTCTCCTTTTTATTGTTTGGTTTGTATATGATCAAGTATTCAGCAAACTAAAGGAAGTAGAGCTGCCTATATCGATAGAATTAGCTAATTCAGATGATAAAAGAATAACATTTGCTGATGCTATAATTGATGACTCCTTAAAACAACGGTTGCAGATGATTTGCTGTGACCAAATGACAGAAGAAATGCGCAAGCTGTTTGGAAATAAAAGTATTAATTCACTAAGAGGTTACATATTATATGGCCCTCCTGGAAATGGTAAAACACTTATCGCTCGTGCAATTGCAGGTGAATCAAATATGAATTTCATAAGCATCTCAGGTCCTGAACTTATTGGAGTATATATTGGTCATGGTGCACATGCTGTACGCGAGCTTTTTAAAATAGCAAAAAAATATTCTCCTTGTATAGTCTTTATAGATGAAATAGATGCAGTTGCACAAAAAAGAAGTACCGCTAATAACTCAGCTTACCATTGTCGAGAGAGTTTAACACAGTTGTTAACTGAAATAGATGGATTTAAGAGCAGAAAAGATATAATAGTAATTGGTGCAACTAACCTTATCGGTGGTATAGATCCAGCACTTATTAGACCTGGACGTTTAGGTCAGAAGGTTTATGTCCCTAATCCAAACATAGAGGTGAGACAAAAGATATTGGCACTTTATATGCGAGGTACAAAAACTGATGAAAAGCT
This sequence comes from Wolbachia endosymbiont of Aedes aegypti, assembly GCF_021496215.1. Classification (NCBI taxonomy): domain Bacteria; kingdom Pseudomonadati; phylum Pseudomonadota; class Alphaproteobacteria; order Rickettsiales; family Anaplasmataceae; genus Wolbachia; species Wolbachia endosymbiont of Aedes aegypti. The sequence goes on from NZ_CP090902.1 coordinate 455,654, forward strand.
AAGCCTCCAAAACATTGCAGACAAGACTGAAGGCTATTCTGGGGCTGAGTTAGAGCAATTAGTGAATGAAGCAAAAATTAGCGCTGGTGCGCAAAGACGGCTTATAGTGAGTGAGGAAGATTTCAGTTACGCGCTTCACAGGTTAAGTCCAGAACAAGAAAGAGATAGAATAAAGTTAGTTTCAAACGCGAAGACACAGATAGAAGAAACTTCTTTTATACGGTAAACATAAAAATTGAAATTATAGAAGTGTAGCTGAGCCAACCTTCGTTATTCTTATTATTACCCACAAATAAAGACATGGTATTGCATTTACTCAAATAATTTAATTTTATTAACCTGAAAGCTTATTGGATTAAAATTATTAAATTAAGAGTTATAATTTTAGCAACTAAAAGCTGTAAATTGCACCATATAAACAGTTATTTCAAGCAAAAGTTATACTGACCTTAGCCAGAAAAAGTGGTGGAAAAGTTAGGAATGTTTTTTACAAAAAAAGACAGTATCAATAAAAAGGATTTTATTCTATTTGAAATATAAAATTATCATGTATTTTTCTGTTATTCCCAAGTGAATTATTATTAACTTAGCAGTATATATTATTAAAAACACAAGCAATACAATCATTTTTAGCAACCAAAACCAGCAAGCGTGAGAAGATTTTTTTTTGGAATGAGTTGGTCATGATGTTTGTAAAACTTAATTTGTACACTTTACTTACCCCCAGTAATTCTGATATAGTTACTTTAGTTAAAGTCTATAAAAGTTTATAAATGGCAACCTTAAGTGTAAGAGAAGCTTTATGCACAGCAATTAGAGAAGAAATGCAAAACGACTCTGATGTGCTTATCATGGGTGAAGAAGTTGCAGAGTATGATGGTGCTTATAAAGTAACGAAAGGATTACTGAAAGAGTTTGGAGAAAACAGAATAGTTGATACGCCTATTACCGAACATGGATTTGCTGGCCTTGCTGTTGGAGCGGCATTTGCTGGATTAAAGCCAATAGTCGAGTTTATGACTTTTAATTTTTCTATGCAAGCTATTGACCAAATTGTGAATTCCGCAGCAAAAACAAATTATATGTCAGGCGGACAACTTGGATGCCCTATAGTATTTCGTGGACCAAATGGCGCTGCAGCAAGAGTTGCTGCACAACATTCTCAATGCTTTGCAGCTTGGTATTCGCATATACCGGGGTTAAAAGTAATAGCACCCTATTTTGCCTCAGATTGCAGAGGTCTGCTTAAAGCTGCAATTCGTGACCCTAATCCGGTAATATTTCTAGAAAACGAAATAGCTTATGGACATGAGCATGAAGTTTCTGACTCTGAGCTATCAAACAAAGATTATCTACTTGAGATAGGCAAAGCTGCTGTTATACGGGAAGGAAAGGATGTAACTATCACTGCTTTTTCATTAAAATTAATGGATGCCTTAAATGCAGCAGATTTACTTTCGAGTAAAGGTATAGAAGCTGAAGTTATTGACCTCAGAACCTTAAGACCACTTGACACTCAAACTGTTATTAACTCTATTCAGAAGACTAATAGGTTAGTTAGTGTAGAAGAAGGATGGCCATTTGCAGGAATAGGAGCAGAGCTGTCAGCCGTTGTTATGGAACAAGGATTTGACTACCTTGATGCTCCAGTTGTACGTGTAACTGGCAAGGACATCCCCTTACCTTACGCTGCAAATCTAGAAAAAAAAGCATTACCGCAAGTGGAAGATATAGTTGAAGCCGTGCATCAGGTCTGTTTTAGAAAAAAATAGTTCTTTTTTGTGTCTCCTGTTCCGCATTGGTCCATCAAAGAAGTATTTCCAGTGCCGCCTATACCACCCATTACTTTTATGACGATAGTTTTAGCACCGAAAAATACAGCACAAAATATACCGAGTGCAAAAAGAGCTGGCCATGGCATTCTACCAAATATCGCAAGCAAAGCTGCACCTATTATCACTACGGTCATAAGCGGTCCGCCTATTCCCCAAACGTAGCCAATAATGTTACATATTACTTGAGCAGTTGTATCAGTATTAGTGTCAGCGGCAGCACTCCCAACATGAGAAAAAGAAATAAATAATACTATAAAAAGAATATTAAAAACTTTCCTAGGGTTCATCTCTATACCTTAAATTTAGATATTGCAATTATACCTAAAATACTATAATTTTTAGTAAAACTAGCATAAAGATTGAATAACAAACGGTGCCACAAAAGTAGTTGACACACAACTGCACAAATATTGTAATATAGACATAGTAAACGATATTATTCCAGTGCTTGACGCTGGAATCCAGACTTTAATTGTTATATTTATAAATAAGTCTGGAACGTTCATCTCAAATGCAGTATTTTTGTTGAAATAGCTCAACTGGATCCCAGTGTCAAGCACTGGGATGACAGCAGTCCTACGTCATACCGCCGCGGTATCTCAGCCGCTAACAAGTAGCGGGATGACGGTTGTCGTTTAGCCATAAACATTAAGAAATTTACCAAATGAAAAAAAAGGCAAAAGAAACCCTAGGGTAGCTAGTTATTCACTATCCATTTTTTAAGTTGGCGTTTTTTTATGTTTTAAACGCTTTATAAGCGCGTTTCAGCTTATGTAGGTAGAAGTTTTATAAAGACATAAGGTGCACATAGTGCAAAAAATTAAACATGAGACGCCAGATACGTGAGTTTTTTTGTCATTTAATCTGTACAGAGAAGATAAATAAATAGCTTCAGTTTCATGATAAGGGGGCTGGCGGAGTTTGTCAAGTAAGTTTTTTCGTTTCTAACGGTTGTTGCCAAAAACTATACAAGAAGTCTTTTAAGATCAATCACTTATCTTCAAGGCTTGAATAAAAGCATTCTGTGGAATATTTACGTTCCCTATAGAATGTAACCTTTTTTTACCCTTCTTTTGCTTTTCAAGTAGTTTCATTCTTCGCGTTACATCTCCACCATAGAGTTTAGCTGTTACATCTTTTCTGTATGGGTTAATCGTTTCTCTGGCAATAATTTTTCCGCCCACTGCCGCTTGAATCGCGATTTTATATTGCTGACGTGGTATTAAATCCTTCAAGCGTGCACATATTTCACGCCCCCTTTTTTCTGCCCTACTTTTGTGAACGATACAAGCCAGTGCATCTACGGGCTCTCCATTAATTAAAAAGCTTAATTTATCTATTTGGCTTACCAGATAGCTGGAAATTTCCCAATCCAAACTTGCATATCCTTTGGAAATTGATTTTAATCGATCATAAAAGTCAAAAACAACTTCAGACAGTGGTAATTTATATCTTAACAATGCTGTTGTTGTGTTACCAATGTAAGATAAATCCTCCTGTTCTCCCCTCCTTTCTTCACATAGAGATAGAATATCACCTAAGTATTGATCAGGAACCATTATGGTTGCGGTAATCCACGGTTCTTCCACAATTTCAATTTTCGTTGGATCTGGCATATCACTTGGGTTATGAATATTCAAAACTTCACCACTTCGTGTTGTAACCCTATATATAACACTCGGTGCAGTTGCTGTTAGATCTAAATCAAACTCTCTCTCGAGTCTTTCTTGAATAACTTCAAGATGCAACATTCCCAAAAAACCACAACGAAATCCATAGCCTAGTGCATTTGAAGTTTCAGCTTCGAAGGTAAAACTTGCATCATTTAAATGTAACTTCTCTAGAGCTTCCCTTAGATATTTAAAATCATCCGTTTTGTGAGGGAAAATGCTACAAAATACCACAGGATGCACTTCTTTAAATCCAGGAAGTGCTTCACTACAAGGTCTCTTTTCCTCAGTGATAGTGTCTCCTACCTTGCAGTCTGCTACTTCCTTCATTGAAGCAGTTATAAAACCAACTTCACCCGCTGAAAGTTCACCCGTCATCACTTTTTTAGGGGTGAAAATACCGATATTATCTATCTGATATGTAGCATTATTAGACATCATAACAATTCTCATGCCTTTTTTTAGCACTCCATTTTTAACTCGCACTAAAATTACTACTCCTAAGTAAGTGTCATACCAACTATCAACCAAAATTGCTTGCAGTGGAGCATTTACATCACCTTGAGGAGCTGGAAGTTTTGCTACTATTGCTTCCAGTACATCTTTTATTCCAAGTCCAGTTTTTGCTGATATTAAAACTGACTCACTTGCGTCAATGCCAATTACTTCCTCAACCTGGAGTTTTACCTTTTCTGGATCTGCAGCAGGAAGATCAACTTTATTGAGCACAACTATTATTTCATGGTTGTTGTCAATAGCTTTATATACATTTGCAAGGGTTTGTGCTTCAACGCCCTGGCTACTATCTACCACTAAAAGTGAACCTTCACATGCGGCTAAGCTTCGGCTTACCTCGTAAGAAAAGTCAACGTGACCTGGGGTGTCCATGAGATTTAGGCAATATTGATTACCGTCGTTTGCCGTATAATTGAGTTTTACCGTCTGTGCCTTAATTGTAATCCCACGTTCACGTTCTATATCCATTGAATCGAGTATTTGATTGATCATTTCTCTTGCTTCAAGGCCGTTACATTCCTCTATTAAACGGTCAGCAAGCGTTGACTTACCGTGGTCTATATGCGCTATTATTGCAAAATTTCTTATGTTGTTCATTTATGGCTATTTTACTTAAGTAGAACCATTTTACATTTTAAGTGTTGTGAGGGCAATCCTTTATTAAGAGACTATTTACTCCTTCAACATAGACGACACTTTTTTCGAGCAGGAAATCACTTTATTAACCATATAGTTTTCATGATTATTATCTATTTTAGGCAACTCATACAGATAATTTACCATCATTCCAGCCGACTGACTAATACCTTTTTCAGAAGTATCCGCCATCCAGTTTAATTGTTTTATCGATGCACCATTGCTTAAATGAAAATGCGCCACCGGATCATAAGCATTCCCATTACTATTATTCACTTTTAGTAAATAATATGCACATAGTTTAAGCATGCATTGTTTAGTTTCATTTATACATTCAACGTTAATTTTTAATTGCTCTGCACTTTCTAAAATTTCTGCACTAGATTGTTTTATATTTAGTTTGCCCAATAAAGTGACATCTTGGTTTAGATTGTTTTTTAGCCATTTCGTAAAGCCAGGTATTGGAGAAAGAGTTGCATATGTTTTTATACTTTTAAACTCCTGTGATAGCTTTTCTACAACCCTTTTGATCAAAAAATTACCAAGGCTGATTCCAGATAACCCTGCTTGAGTGTTTGATATTGAATAGAATATAGCAGTGCTTGCATTACTCGGATCATTTGAAGGTACTGACTCATCTAAAAGGTGTTGAATACTATCTGCAATCTTATCCACCAATGCAACCTCTACAAAAATTAGAGGTTCGTTTGGTATCTTGTAATGAAAAAAAGCAAAACAGAGACCCAGCCTGTTTTTTAAGTCATCCCAAGAGGAAATTTTATGCACAGCTTCATATTTTATAAGTTTTTCTAGCAATGATGCAGGTGAATCCCAGATGATTTGACGAAGATCAAGTAGATCAACATCAACCCAAGTATAGAGTATATTTTTTAATTCGCTTTCTAGTGGATTCAAGCTTCTATATTGGTTCTTTAGCTTAAGCACGTCAGAACGCATATCAACAATAAACTTAAGGCCTTCTGGTAAAGAAATAAATTGCTTCAATATTTTAGAACGCGGTGATTCAAGAATTTTTATTAAATCCTGTTCAAATTTATAGTTTAACTCGGGATCTTGGTTTTTCTTATACTCTCTAATTTTCTCATCTATTTCCGCTTTATTCGGATTAAATTTTTCTGCCAGGGTTTGTAGAAATTTTATTTTACCTTTCTCTGATAAGCTTAAGTACAAGTTACCAAGAGATACAGCGTTTTTACGTGCTGAAACCTCCCCTCCCTTTGGATTTAAGCACTCGTTCATCTTCAAGACTAAACTATCGATATCGCGACTGTTGCTTAAATCAGGACTGATGTTACCAATCCACGATCTTACAGCATCTGCCACTCCACCTAGTATTTTAAAAAAGCTTCTTACCGCCTTTTTGTCTTCAACTTTCACTATATCAGTTTTTACCAATGATTCTTTTGTCATAGATTCCCTTTATTATACATAGCTAATGCAAGTCAGGGTCATACCGCTGCGATATCTCTAGATCCCGCTAACAAGTAGCGGGATGACGAATTTGTCGTTTGTCAAATCGTCGGTAAACCCAAGTTATTTTAGCTACATATAGCTTAAGTTAAAGGAAAATTTTAGCTACATAGCAGGCACTATTACTAGATTATTAATAATTCAGTAATACAATAGACTTCTTGCACTACCTCCCAAGCCACAACTGTCATTCAGTAGAAACGAAAAAACTTGCTTGACAAACTCCGCCAGCTCCCCTATCATGAAACTGAAGCTATTGTATTTGCTTTCGCCAATCTGCAGATTAAAAGGTAAGGATTACTTAATGTATCGGCGTCTTATGTTCAATTTTTTGCAGTATATAGATACTGTATGTCTTTACAAAACTTCATCTACATCTAGATTTTTATCTAAATAAGCTGAACGCGCTTATAAAGCGTTACAAGACATCAAAAAATGCCAATACTCGACAGAGATAGTAAAAGACTAGCTAACTCGGGGATTCTTTGTCTTTTTTTCTGCTTAGTAAATTTCTTAAACGTTTGCAGCGTAAGTTAGTTGCAATTAAAAGCGGCTGAATCTCGCTTTTCAAGCGTTTAAAACATAAAAAACGCCAATATTTTAAAGCGGATAATAACCTCAGGGCTTCTTTTGCCTTTTTTTTCGTTTGGTAAATTTCTTAATGTTTATAGCTAAACGACAATCGTCATCCCGCTACGTGTTAGCGGGATCTATGTTAAGGTATAGTAGGGGATCTATGTTAAGAGATACCGCGAATGAATCGCGGTATGACGGTGTAGATGATGGTTAAGCAATTCGTCATCCCGCTGCTTGTTAGCGGCTAAGAGATACCGCGGCGGTATGACGTAGGACTGCTGTCATTCAAGTAGCTGAAACTGGAATGACACGTCATAAAGGAACCAGTGTCAGCTACTTGGATGATACCTTTTTTCTACTTAGTTTGGGTTATGCAAGAAGTCTATTTACTTCTTAACTTGACGCACATGATGTCTTGCAGCATCATCTACTGTCTCTAAATAAATCATTGCTAGACATATACCACTGTGTACTTCTACGGATACCTTATTGCCTAAACTTCGATTAAAGCAAGAATTTTTTCCCGGAAAAGCAAGATTACTAAGGTGCAGTTCCCATTTTAATCCTTTAGTTGATATTTGAGCTCTCGGTATACCAAGTAAAGATATTTTAGTATTTTTTGGCAAAGAAAAAAAATGGGTAATACCTTTTTGTAAAGTGTAACCTACCATGGGAGGTGAAGGTGTGTAAAAGATACTGCCCGTACTTAGAAAAATGTTAATATTCTGTAGTATGTGATCAATTGCTCCTCCAGTAATACCCGTTACTATTGATGGCAATAACTTTACTGTTTTTAAGTGAGCCATTGCTTTAGAAAAGTCGCAATAATCTTGATCAGGTAGATATATCGTATTCAAATTAGCACGTAAATCCAGATTTACGCTATCCAAATCTCCTACTACAAGATCAGGTTTTACGCCAATTGATAGAAGCTTGTTTGCTCCTCCATCTACAGCAATAATAGGTATATCTCGTTTAAAAAACGATGAGCTCGGTATTTTTCCATTTAGCACTACAATAGAACGATATTGTTGTTGTGTACTGCAGTGCAGCACATGATCATGGTGCAGGTTTTGCATCGTAGTAACATTTTTGAATAATTGATATTATGCTAATCACTAATCCAGCAATATTGCTAAGCACCACAAAAATTGAGCTCTGGTAAAGACCATAGCCAATCCAAGACAATGAACAAATAAGATAGTTTACTAACATTAACATCGATACATCACGAGTAACTTTAGTGATATATGCTTTATATACTTGAGGTGATAATCCAATTAGAGATGCAATTAACGCAATGAAGCCGAAGCATTCTTCAATATTTATATACATATATTTCCCTACGCTTGCTTTAACAATATCAGGTTCAAAGGGTTGTACTTTATGTACTCTCAGCTTTTCTAGAGCACCCCTAATGCGTGTAATTTATAACATCATTTAGTCTATTAATCAAGAAATTAATAGTGACTTGCATTTATGAAACCCAATCGGCTTCTATGCTAATTATTATCTAAACTAATCGTCGGTTGTGCATCTTGCTCAGAGATTAGGGCAACCAACAAATTATTTATCAATTGAACCTTTTGCTTGCCATCTAATTGTAAGCTTTTGTTTTTTTCAAAATGAGCTATTACTTCCTCGACAATTCCTATTGCATTTTGCACTATATGCCTTCTTGCCGAAGTGATAGCATGTGCTTGTTGACGCCTTAACATTGCTTGTGCAATCTCGGACGAATACGCCAAATGCGATATTCTTGCTTCTGTAATCTCAATTCCTGCAATATCTAATCTTTGTTGTAACATTGACCGCAATTCATCTGAAATTTTATCAGAATTTTTACGTAAAGATTCCTCATTGCTCTCGCTGTCATACGGATAATTGCTCGCCAATTCTCTAATTACCGAGTCACTTTGTACAAAAACAAATTCGTGATAGTTGTTAACATTATAATACGCCTTTGCAGGACTGCTCACTCTCCAAACAATTACTGCAGAAATCTCTATTGGACTTCCATTTGCATCATTAACTTTTATTTTTTCTGTGTTAATATTCTGAAATTTTAGGGAAACTATATATTTGCTTGAAAAGGGAAGCGTTACACATATTCCAGACTTAAAATAAGTTCCAATATAATGACCAAAAAATTCTATCACTCTTGCTTCATTAGGGTCATTAATAAAAAATCCTTGAAGAAAAGTCAAAATTGAAACGGCAGCAACTCCAAGTGCAATTGTGCTGTCATATGCCAAAAAAAGCAGCGATAAAATTAATCCTAGCGCTATTAGTACAGGAAAAGCCCGAATTTGACTCAAATTTCTATCGTTTATCGTATTCTTATCCATATTGTCTTTAAACTTCTTTTTCACTTGAACTCTCTCTGTTGATCGTTTTATTTATCTTATTTACAAATAGTTTAAACTCTCTTAATTCATGATCAGGCAATTTTACTTCAGTTTTATGTGCTATCGTAAGCGGATCGATGTGTTTGCCGTTATATATAACTTCGTAATGTAAATGAGGGCCTGTTGCAACACCAGTGCTACCAACATAGGCGATGACCTGCCCCTGCTTTACTTTAGAGCCTAACTTTATATCGCCACTAAATCTACTTATATGCGCGTAACAGGTTGAATATTCATTTTTGTGTTTTATTTTGATGTAATTTCCATAGCCACCATTCTTTCCTATATATTCTATCACACCCTCTGCAGCAGCGTATATGGGAGTGCCAAGTTTAGCTGCATAATCCACTCCTTTGTGAAAAGCAATTTTACCGCGAACAGGATGCTTTCTATTGCCAAATTTTGAGGATATGCGATAATCTCCATTTAAAGGATTTGCAAAAATTTCGCCATTTTTTAAGCTTATTCCTTCTTTATTAAAATACCTTTCTTTGCCGTCTTGCGATTTATAATGATATAAACTAATAGCTTTCTTGTTTATTATCAGTGAAGCATATAAAATTTTTTCTTCAGTCTTCTGATTATTAGGCAATCTCTCAAAAAGAACCTCCAATTTACTCTTCGGCACAATGTCTTTTTTAAAATCAACACCGAAATCTTTATATATGTTGATCAATTTCATCACTGTATTTGGCGCCAACCCTTCCGTGGCAAAAAAGGAAGATTTTATGGTACTGGATATGAATAACAACTTTCTATCACTTTCTGTCGTCAAAGTAGCTTTTTTTTTTCTGATTCCATGCTGGAATGGCTGTGCAAGATCTGTTGATGTTTCAGCGGTATATAACGGTAAGATAAAGAGCAGCATAAATACAATCAGCTTCATCATTTAAACAGCATCAACAAAAGTAAAATTACCTTCCACATACTGTACATCATCATTATCTTCTAATTCTTCAACCAATGCAGATAATTTATCAATTAACTCTTTATCGCTAATTTCAATCAGATCTTTTGGCTGCCATGAAAGACGAGCAAGTTCTGGTTCTCCGAATTTTGCATAAAAGGCATCGCGTACTTTACCAAAATCTTTTATTTCACAAGTTATAACGTGTAATCCTTCTTTGTCATTTTCCTCAACATTCAATACTTCTAATTCGATTCCATGACTGAATAAATCATCAAAATTCACACCCTCTGCTTTATAGACGATTAAGCCTACATGATCGAAAAGGTAACTAACACTTCCTGTTTCTCCCAAGTTTCCACCCTTGCGAGAAAATATATAACGTACCTCAGAAGCAGTTCGGTTGCGATTATTAGTCAAAACATGGACAATGAGTGCAGTGCCAGAAGGCCCATGACCTTCATATTGGATTTCCTCGTAATTTTCTCCAGCAACGTTACCAGTTGCATTTTTTATTGCTGTTTCTATTTTATCTTTTGGTAGATTTTCCTTGCGTGCAGCAAATATAGCAGAGCGAAGGCGCGGGTTGAGTTCGGGATCGGGCAGCCCTTGCTTTGCAGCAACTGTTATTTCTCTGATCAGCTTCGTAAATTTTTGAGAGCGCTTTGCATCCTGAGCGCCTTTCCGATGTTTTATATTTGAAAATTGTGAATGACCAGCCATATTCAAATAGTTAAAAACCTAATTATATATCAAAGCATAGAAAAAGCTAAAGCAAATTTTCAAGCCTCTGGCTTGGCATCTTGCAGGTTTTCTGCTAATAACATACTTTCATACTGCTCAGCTTCTAAGTCAAGGCCAAGAGCTGAATGGGCTGCTATTAAATGGTTAATAGACTTAGAAAAATATTTAGAATCCTTATAGCTTGCCATATTCTGGAAACGCTTAATTGCTGCTAAATATTCACCACGCCTCAGGTAAAATTTACCGATAGAATACTCTTTTGTTGATATATGTTCTGTGATTAATTTTGCTCTTTCCTTTATCTCGTCTACATATTCGCTGCCTGGAAAGAGATTAATGTACTCAGTGGCTAGCTCTAAAGTTTTATATGCAGTTTGCTGTCCAAGTTGCACTTTATTAATTTGCATGTAATAAGATAATACTCTTAAGTAGTATACATATGGTAAATCTTCACCATTTGAATAAACATATATATAATCAGCCATATCACTTGCAGCACTGCTATAGTTACCCATATTATAGTGAGAGACCCCAGATAATAATTTTGCTTTCATTGCCCAATAAGAAAAAGGATACAAATCCTCTATCTTATGAAATGCCCTAATAGCTTGTTTATATTTTTTCTGGTCAAAAAGTTCAACTGCTTCTTCATATAGTTCAGTTTCAGTTTTTTCAAGATCATCCGCATACGATTGTGTAAAGGAGCAAATTAGGAAAATAAAGCACGTGATTAAAGTCTTATACATAAGATTTTTTTCGATCAAAATAAAGTATAGACCTAAATATTACTTAAATAAATAAATTTCTTAGGCAATAGCCGGTCCTTCTTCTTTATAACTACGGTCAGAACTACCTGCATTTCTTGATTCACCTCGTCCTTCCACTTTTGGATCTTTCAGCGTCTTACTGTAGGAATGTATAGTTAAGACCTGTACAGCCATAAAAATTGCAATACCTACCAAGCCTAAAGTAGGTCCAACAGCAGGATTTAAGGACGATGCTAATGCTATTAACATTATCCTTCTTATTAAAAATACAGAAGAACCAGCAAGCGCCAATCCGGCTACAGATATATTGCTAGTTTTCTTGCTAGATTTCTCATCAAGATCAGACTTTTCTGTTTCCTTTTTCTTATTTTTTTCATGCTTATCAATATAAGAAACAAGAGTTGCAAGAAAAGCAATTGCATTGGCAAGAAATAAAATTGCATCCTCTGCTGCTTCAAGTGAAGATGTTTCACCCATTATCATACCTACAATAACCAGTGCAGTTGTTATAGCCTCAATATAGATCAAACACTGACCTATATCAGAAATATTGTGCTCTTTTTCCTTTACTTCCTCTCCATTTTCAATAATCTCCAACTCTCGTTCTTTTTGTGCTATCTTCCTATTATTGTAAATTAAATATAGCGTACAAATAAGAGATAAGACTGTAAAAGGTAATATAGTGTGGCTTAGCGCGCCACTTATCACGCCAAGTAATACCTGATCGCTATATGTTTTTTCCAGTTCAATCGCCATCAGCAATGTAAATGGGACCATTGTTGCCAATGATGCACATTTTCTATATAGCTCTCTTTTTTTTAGTGCTAATAGTTCTTGTTCTAGCCTTTCTCTTTTGACTTCTTTATCAACTGTTGGCCAAAAATCCCAAAAAAACTCTTCTAATGGTTCAAAATCTCTTTTTTTCTTATTCTTTCCTGGAACCTTTTTAGTAGAAGAAAATTTGCCACTAGGTATTTTCATAATATTAACCTAATTAGTAGTAAGTTAATACAATTATACACCTTTTTGCTTTCTGAGTCAATATCACTAAGATATTAACTACTCTTGTCTATTAACTATTTCCTAGGAGATTTAATCAATCTATTTGATGCCGGCTAGGATATAATTATAGCCTGACCACATAGTTATAATAGCTGCAACCCATAAACAAATCGCACCTGTATATTGAATCATATAATAATCGTTCATTATTAGCGCTACTACAGCAACCATCTGCAAAAATGTTTTAATTTTTCCAGCTTTGCTTACAGGTAGACTAACATTTGTAGCTATCAGAAACTCCCGTAAACCCGAGACTAATATCTCCCGACAGATGATGATAATCGATGGTACTATTGTAAAATCATTTATCTTATGCTTATAAACTAGCATAATTATCGTTGAAACCACTATTAATTTGTCAGCAATTGGATCAAATAGCTTGCCAAACTTTGATTGGACTTTCCACGCACGCGCCAGGTAACCATCAAAAAAATCCGTAATGCACGCAAACACAAAGATTGATATTGTTATCAGGCCTGCATATTTATTTTCTATATAAAAACTTAATATTATTGCTGGTATTGCAAGTGCACGAGAAATTGTAAGCAAATTAGGCACGTTTTTTTTAAGCATGTAATATCATCTTACGTAATAGGTAAACTTATACAGAAGTACAACAGAGTTCACAAGTTAATAGTTTACAATTGAACATTTATAAAAACTCCATATACTTAAAAAATACAAGCTTAAAATATAAGGATGTAATGATGAACGATGATTTAGATAGTACCACAAAACAAGAAGCGCTTAAGTATCACAGCAGAGGTGGTAACCCTGGTAAAATTTCAATCATGCCAACAAAACCTTTATCTACCCAGTATGATTTGTCACTTGCTTATTCCCCTGGTGTTGCAGCTCCGTGCCTTGAAATAGCTAAAAATCCTGAGGTTGTTTATGATTATACAGCAAAAAGCAACTGTGTTGCTGTCATTTCAAATGGCACTGCAGTGCTTGGACTTGGTAATATCGGTCCTCTTGCTGCAAAACCTGTCATGGAAGGCAAAGCTGTTTTATTTAAGCGTTTTGCTGATATTGATGCAGTTGATATAGAAGTTGGTACAGAAAATATAGAAGATTTCATCAATGCAGTAAGGTATCTTGGGCCAAGTTGGGGGGGGATAAATTTAGAAGATATAAGATCTCCCGATTGTTTTATAATAGAGAAACGCCTGAATGAACTGATGGATATTCCAGTGTTCCATGATGACCAGCATGGAACTGCGGTGGTTGTTGCAGCTGGCATAGAAAATGCTCTTGATATTGTTGAAAAGAAATTAGAGGACGTTAAGATCATTATGAATGGTGCTGGAGCAGCCGGTATTGCATGTTTAGAAATACTAAAGTCCATGGGCGCTAAAAATATAGTGCTGTGTGATAAGCAAGGAGTAATATACAAAGGTAGAAACGAGGATATGAATGAGTGGAAGGAAAAGTATGCAATTGATACTTCCGAACGTTCTCTACTTGATACAATAAAAGGCGCTGATGTATTCATCGGACTATCTGCAAAAGATGTGTTAAATGAAGAGATGTTAAAGAGTATGGGCAAAGACCCGATTATTTTTGCTCTTGCCAATCCCGATCCAGAAGTAAGGCCTGAGTTTGCAAAATCTGTGAGGCCAGATGCAATAATTGCAACTGGTAGGTCAGATTACAACAACCAAGTCAACAACGTAATGGGTTTTCCTTATATATTTAGAGGGGCACTTGATGTACATGCAACAACAATAAATGATGAAATGAAAATTGCAGCTGCAGATGCAATAGCAAAGCTTGCCCGTGAGCCAGTACCAGGTGAGATATCTGCAGTCTATGGCAGTCGTAAAATGGGCTATGGACGTGAATATATAATACCTACTCCATTTGACCCAAGATTAATTTCTATAGTAGCTCCTGCTGTTGCAAAAGCCGCAGTTGATTCAGGTGTTGCAAGAAAGGCAATACAAGATTGGAGTAAATATGAAAATCAATTAAAATCTCGTCTTTCTAATGTTCTCAGCACGCTGAATTTACTATCTTCACATATGTAATTTATTGGATAAAGTTAAAAGTGATAAACCAACCCAAACTCTAAGCCATATATGCCAAACCTATTGGTAATGGTTGCAGTTGTTGATTCAACACGTGCAGTTTCATCAACTTTACTTCCTCCACCGGCAGGAATATATCCTTCACCAGCTAGTATCTTTATTCCTGGTACAATATCTTTAAATTGGTTATCAAGGATACCAAAATAGCGTAAACCAGCAAATGCTTGAGTTTGTGCTGTAAGTTGGTGATTGATACCAAGTTTTGCTTGGTAAGCCAAGGCATATCTGGTTTTTCCTAGAAATTTAACCCTAGTTACACCTGCACCAATACCAACATATGGGGTGAATGGCATTTTTGCTATATTAAAATCACGATATACATTGACCATTCCAGCTAAGTTATTAAAACCTTCATTTTTCATCTTAAATGCAGCTCTGAACTCTGCTTCAACACTACAATTTTCTTGAATGTGAATATCAACCTTTCCACTTCTCCAAGGTGAATTGCATTCCGCTCCAGTAGACGCATCATTGTGACGACGAAGTTCAATATATCTTGCTTTTTTCTTATCTGAATAATCTTCATCATATAAGTTAGTCTGAGAATATAAGCCTTCAAACTCAACTCTCATATTTTTGAATAAATACCCTATTGCAGCACTACCGGCAAACCCTGGAACATATTTAGGACTGTATCCAGCTTCAATTCGCTCCTTCTTATTAAAACTAAAAACCCCCTCTGTTATATTGTCACCTGCATCTTCTTTTCCTTCTAGAGAACCTATTGCATTGAAGAATGCTCCAAAATAGTTAGCTTTGATGTAAACATTCTCTAAGTTATTTATTTTATCATCGTAAGATAAGCACCTAAATGAAAAAGTTAGCAAAACCAATAGATATGTGAATTTAAATCTTTCGCCCACCACAAAGCCTCCCTGCATAATTTGTCATTCCATTATTATAGTATGCTTCTATTTTTTATGATAGCAACTTTTTATTGCGCTCAATCGTTTTAGATTTATAATGAAAGTATTGTAATTTAAAGCAAATCAATGACTATTGCAATTCACGAATTAGAGAGGATCATCAAACAATCGTTCCCCGACGCTGATATAAAGATTCATGATCTTGCTGGAGATGATGACCATTATCATTTAAAAATAAACTCCAAGTGTTTTCTTGGAAAGACAAAAATAGAACAGCATAAAATGGTATATAAAGCTCTGGAAGGTCAGTCTATACACGCCTTGCAACTGGAAACTAATACTTAAAAATAAGGTGAATTTATGAGCAATTTTGAACAAATAAAAAAAGATATAACAGAAAATGATGTGGTATTGTATATGAAAGGCACTTCTGATTTTCCTCAATGCGGATTCTCTGGACTCGTCGTGTCAATCCTAAAAAAATTGAACGTGAAGTTTAAGTATATTAACGTGTTGGAGAATGATGAAATACGTGAATCTATAAAAAAGTTTTCTGATTGGCCAACAATTCCACAATTATATATAAAGGAAGAGTTTATTGGTGGTTGCGACATCACTCGCGAGATGTACGAAAAAGGCGAACTGCAAAGTTTATTGAAGGAAAAAAAAATTATTGCGGAATAAGTACCAAGAAACCAGTGCCCAGACGCTGGATAACGTAGTATAGCTATGAAAAAGGATCTTATGTCTTAAACCGTATCCGTTCAGGGGAGCGGCAAAATAAGGTAGACAAAGCAAGATAATAATGTTGATGTTAACACTATTGTCAAGTTTACTGGCCTTTCTATTAGTGAGATTGAAGAATTAAGTGTGAGCGGTTACAAATAATTTACCATTTCTTCTGGTTTCACTATCCTTTCAAACTCTTCCTCAGTGAGCAGTTGAAGTTTTGCTGCTGCTTCCTTT
Source organism: Wolbachia endosymbiont of Aedes aegypti (assembly GCF_021496215.1). Lineage (NCBI taxonomy): Bacteria > Pseudomonadati > Pseudomonadota > Alphaproteobacteria > Rickettsiales > Anaplasmataceae > Wolbachia > Wolbachia endosymbiont of Aedes aegypti. Next base: position 472,188 of record NZ_CP090902.1, read on the forward strand.
AGAGTGATATTTTCTTTATAAGCAAGCTTCGCTATTTTTGCTGCATTGTCGTACCCTATATGCGTATTTAATATAGTGACCAACATCAACGACTGATTCAGTAAATCTTTTATCCTCTCTTCATTTGCTTTAATACCAACTACACATTTTTCTGTAAAATTTAAACTTGCGTCAGCTAAAAGTCTTATAGACTGCAAAACATTGTAAATTATCACTGGCTTAAACACATTCAATTCAAAATGACCGTTTGAACCACTAATGGTTACAGCAACATGATTTCCCATAACTTGAGTGCATACCATAGTCACCGCTTCACACTGAGTTGGATTCACTTTACCTGGCATAATTGAAGAACCAGGCTCATTTTCCGGTAACATTATTTCCCCAATTCCGCATCTTGGACCAGAACCAAGCAACCTTATATCATTTGCAATTTTCATTAAACTGACTGCTACTGTATTGAGTGTTCCACTGAGCTCAACTAAAGCATCATTTGCTGCTAGCGCTTCAAATTTATTGCCTGCTGAAGTAAATGGAAGGTTAGTAATTCCTGCAACTTGCTTTGCAAAATCTTCAGCAAAACCCTTTTTAGTATTGAGTCCCGTGCCAACCGCAGTGCCACCTTGTGCAAGCTCGTATATACCACTTAAAGTTGATTTTACTCTCTCTATCCCCTTTTTAATCTGGGCTGCATAGCCAGAAAACTCCTGTCCTAGTGTTAGGGGCGTTGCATCTTGCAGATGAGTACGTCCTACTTTTATTATATCTTTAAATTCCTGAACCTTATTATCCAGCACCTTATGCAATTTTTCAAGATTTGGAATAAGCAAGCAGTTTATTTGCTCTGCTGCTGCTATATGCATTGCTGTTGGAAAGGTGTCATTTGACGACTGACCATAATTCACATGATCATTTGGATGTATTGGAGATTTACTACCCAAATTACCACCTAAAATCTCTATTGCACGATTGCTGATCACTTCATTCATATTCATATTAGTCTGCGTTCCGGATCCGGTTTGCCAAACAACAAGCGGAAATTCATTATTAAATTTGCCATCTATTACTTCCCTCGCGGCTGTGCAAATTGCGTCCCCTACCCTATCATCTATAACACCATGTTTCATATTAACACGCGCTGCTGCAAGTTTTACTATTGCTAATGCTTTAATCAGAGGCTCTGGCATTTTTTCTGTGCCAATCTTAAAATTTTCTAAAGAACGCTGAGTCTGTGCTCCCCAGTAATGTTCACTTGGTACTTTTACTTCCCCTAAGCTGTCTGATTCTATTCTCGTCTTTCTATCCATATTTTCCTCCTGGTGTTATGCAAACTGGTTCACTACATAATTTTTTCATGCCTACTTCTTTGTTAATTAAATCATACTAGATCCAAGTAGTCAAGTGTACGAACATTGCAATTTTCAGTTAACTTGCATGGTAGATGCAAGTAGCTGACACTGATTCACTTTATGATGGTGTCATTCCAGTCTGGAATCCAGCCTTTTCATAATCATCAAAACGTTGTATTTTAACATAAAACGGCTACTTTTATGCTTACCAACTTAATAAAATTCCTGGATCCCAGTGTCTGGGCACTGGGATGACACCCTTCTGGTGGACTCAAATCACGATGTTTGCACAGCTGTACGCTTAGTTCTGGTTGCACGCTACCATTCTTGTACATCCATAAATAGAAAATTTACGCTTTAAAAGGATCATATACATCGATTTCCTTAGAATTACTCTTTTTCAATTTTTCACTTAATAATCTTAAAATAGGCTGTAAATCACCATTAATTGATAAGCACAGCACTTCTTTATTGAGATAATTAGCTAGGTGATTCTTCTTTTCCAGAATTTCTGCTTCCCTCAATAAGTCGCATTTGTTTAATACTACAATCTCTTCTTTTTCAACAAGATCACTATTGTAAAGTTCCAATTCATTATGGATACAACTATAAGCCAAAACAACGTCATCGTGAGTTACATCGATTAAATGAAGTAAAATTTGACACCTTTCTATGTGCTTTAAAAATTTATGCCCGAGCCCAACTCCAAGGTGAGCATCAGTAATTATTCCAGGAATATCTGCTATTACAACTTCGCTATCATCCACTTTTACCATGCCTAAATGAGGTCTTACGGTGGTAAATGGATAATCGCCTACTTTTGTATCGGAATTTGAGCAGCGAGTCAAAAATTTTGATTTACCTGCGTTTGGCATGCCAATAATTCCAACATCTGATAAAACTTTTAGTTTTAATAATACATGTTTTTCTTCGCCAGGCTGACCGTAAGTAAAATGTCTTGGTGCCTTATTAGTAGAAGATTTAAAATTAGTATTTCCAAGTCCACCTTTTCCACCCTGTGCTACTTGAAATTCCATACCAGGCTTGTCAAGGTCTACTATTATCTCTTCACTTTCTTCATCAATTATTTGTGCACCGACTGGAACTTTAAGTATAACGTCTTTCCCTGCTGTGCCAGATCTATCCCTGCCTGCACCATTTTTTCCACTATCTGCTTTAATGTGTCTTCTATAACGAAAATGAAGCAAAGTGTTGAGATTAGCGTCGCTGATGAAAACTATGTTTCCACCCTTTCCTCCATTACCACCATTTGGACCACCAAATTCAACGAACTTTTCTCGACGAAAACTTGCACAGCCATCACCACCGTCACCAGCTTTTAAACACAATTTTACTTCGTCTATAAAACCCATGCTAACCCACGATAATATTTAGCATCCTTTCCTAATGCGCTTTCTATTCTGATTAGCTCGTTATACTTCGCGAGTCTATCAGAACGCGATAGCGACCCGGTTTTTATTTGCCCGCAATTTGACGCAACTGCTATATGAGATATTGTTGTGTCTTCTGTTTCACCTGAGCGATGAGAAACAACAGCTTTATAGCCATTTGATTTTGCCATTTCAATAGCAGCAAAAGTTTCTGTTAACGTCCCTATTTGATTTGGCTTGATCAGTACAGCATTTGCCATTTTTTCCTCTATTCCTTTGCATATCAGTTCACAATTTGTAACAAACAAATCATCCCCAACCAATTGAATTTTACTCCCCAATTTTGCAGTAAGTAATTTCCAACCTTCATAGTCGTCTTCACTCATTGCATCTTCTATAGAAATTATTGGATATCTTTCCACAAGATTACAATAATATTCAGTCAACTCTTCTGAAGTAAGATCTCTGTGTTCAAATTTGTAAATTCCATCTTCATAAAAAGTAGATGAAGCAACATCAAGGCCTAGTGCAAAATCACTTTGCGCTGAATAACCTGCTGATTCTATAACGTATATGATCAAATCAAGTGCTTCTTCAGTACTTTCAATATTTGGTGCAAAACCACCTTCATCCCCTACATTTGTGCTATAACCTTTTTTCTTAAGAATGCTACGTAAGTTGTGGAATACCTCCGCAGATATTCTAATCGCTTCGCTGAAAGTCTCAGCACCGACCGGAAGAATCATGAATTCTTGGAAATCGAGCTTATTGTCTGCATGTACTCCACCATTAATTATGTTAATGAGTGGAACCGGCATAACACTCGTCTGCTTTCCTCCCAAATATCTATATAGCGGCATTTTGAAACTGTTTGCTGCTGCTTTTGCAACTGCAAGAGACACACCCAAAGTTGCATTTGCTCCAAGTTTTGATTTGTTTTTTGTTCCATCCAGTTCAATTAATGCTTTATCAATTGCATTTTGGTCCGCTGCATTCATTCCAATGATTTCATCTGCTATTATCCCATTTACAGCTTGAACAGCTTTCAGCACTCCCTTACCACAATACCTTTTCTCATCTTGGTCCCTGAGTTCCAAGACTTCTAATTTACCGGTTGAAGCTCCAGAAGGTACAGATGCCCTGCCTATTGCACCATCACAGAGCTCAATTTCTACCTCAATAGTGGGGTAACCCCTGCTATCTAAAATTTCTCTTGCAAATACGTTATTGATTACCTTATTCATTACATTAAACCTTAACTTCCGCAATAAGTGCTGCAGTTTCCTTTGCCAATTTAGCTATATTACTACCAGCACCAATAAATAATACTATATTACTTGGACTTGTCGAATCACTAATAAAATGTGAAATGAGCAAAGCATCATTCATAATTTTTGTGTTATTAAATCCATTACTGATTAAAGCTTTTTGTATATCATCAATCCCACAACCAGGAATAGGCTTGTCTTCTGGGGGATGAACAGGAGTGAGGATGACATAATCAAACATCATGAAAATGCGTATGAATTCATCAAAAAAATTACGAATGCGGGCAAAACGAAGTGGTTCGATAATTCCTATTACTTTTCCTTTAGTAATCGAACGTGCAGCCGTTAAAGTTGCATATATTTCATTTGGATGATGGGCATAATCCTCAATTAACTTAACACCTTTAATATCGGCAATCAAAGAGAATCTTCTTGCTACTCCTTGAAATTCCAAAAGGCCTTTTTTAATATCTGCATCGCTAATTCCGAGCTTTATCGCAACTGATATTGCAGCTAGGGCGTTGCTTACTTTGTGAATTCCAATTGCATTTGATAGTACTATGTTTTTTAAAGGGCTGGATCCCAGTGTCACGCACTGGGATGACATCTCTGTACACTTTCCTTTTGTCATTCCAGCACGTAATGCTGGAATCCAGTTGTTCAACACATCAAATTCTATGCTGTTAGCATGCTGTTTAATGTTGCTGGCTCTTATGCTACCATTCTCAAACCCAAACGTTATAGAATTACCCGCATCATAATCGATGTCTACAGAATCAGGTAAAACTGCAGAACCTGCATTATTCACGAATTGGGAAAATGCATTTTTGATATTATCAAATGTGCCGTAATAATCTATGTGGTCATTGTTGATACTTGTTATGACAGCAATCTTTGCAGGGATTTTTAGCATAGTTCCATCAGACTCATCAGCCTCGATCAGAAAAGTGTCACTCCCTCCAAGTTTGAAGTTGCTCTTATAGGAATTTAATATCCCTCCTACAGTTACAGTCGCATCAATGCCAGAATGATCAAAAATGGAAGCAATCATAGCGGTTGTTGTTGTCTTTCCGCTTGAACCTGAAACCGCTATCACATATTTACCTTTCATAATTTCAGCAAGTATGTCTGATCTATGCAAAACGGTTTTATTGTTATTTTTTGCCGCAATTAACTCCACATTATCAAATTCTATTGCAGAAGAATGTACAACTATTTGAGCTTGGCTTATATTATTAGCATTGTGACCAATAAAAACCTCTATACCTAGCTTTTGTAACTTATTTATATTGTCGTTTGATTGTGCATCACTGCCTTGAACTTTGCAATTGGAATTGTGAAGAATTTCAGCAATGGCACTCATTCCGATTCCACCTATACCAATAATATGTATTATTCCTTTTTGAGTTTTGTTAATATTTAGCAGTAGATGTTTACTCATTACTAAATTTATTATAGTATAATTTAAAATCCTCATAGTATCGAACCCTCTTACCGAATACAATGATAAAAAACCTAACCTTTCTATGTCTAATATTTGTTTTGATAAGTAGCTGCAGTTTTAGCAACAGGTTTAACTGCACTGCAGGTCATTATAAAATTGGCAGCAGCTACACAATAAATGGTATAACTTATTATCCAAAAAACTGTAAACACTATGAAGAGATAGGGATAGCATCGTGGTATGGAATAGAAGATCATGGCACACTTACAGCAAATGGTGAAGCGTTTAACCGTCACTTGATCTCTGCAGCGCATAAGACTTTGCCCTTACCCTGCTTTGTTCTTGTCACTAATTTAGAAAACGGAAGAAAGCTTGTTACAAGGGTTAACGATAGAGGGCCTTTTATTGAAGGCAGAATAATAGACTTATCAGAAAAAGCAGCTCAAGTCTTAGGATTTCATAAATCTGGGCTTGCAAAAGTAAAAGTTCAATACCTAAGAAAGATGTCAGAACAATTGATACAAAATACTCCTCATTACAGAAAGCAATATGAAAAAGAAATGCAGAAACGTCATCCGAAACAAGACAGTGCAGAAAGTAAGGGATATGTTGCATTTTTTAAAAGTGCTCAGGCTGCTAAATCAGCTGCATCAAAGCTTCGCAATCAAGGAATAAAAAATGTTAGATTGCTTTTTAAGAACGATCAATATTGCGTGAAAGTGAGTTATAGGTAGTGGTGAGTGCAGAATTTGAAAGATTTGGTTAATGTAAGGAACGCTGGCTAACTATTGTAAGTTAAAAATGTGATATAAAAAAGATATCAACAATTTATAGCTATACCACCGCGATATCTCTTAGCCGCTAACACGTAGCGGAATGACGAGCTTATCGTCACGCCACCGCTAACCGTCATACCGCGATTTATTTGCGGTATCTCAGCCGCTAACAAGTAGCGAAATGACAGCAATCCTACGTCATGCCGCCGCTAACCGTCATACCGCGATTCATTCGCGGTATCTCAGCCGCTAACAAGTAGCAGAATGACAGCAATCCTACGTCATACCGTCACGGTATCTCTAGATCCCGCTAACAAGTAGCGGGATACTTGACCTTTACAGGAATGACAGTTGTCGTTTAGCTATAAATGTTAAGAAATTTACCAAATAAAAAAAAAGGCAAAGAAACCCTAGGGTAGCTAGTATTCAAATTCTCCCTTGTCTATTTGACGTCTTTTACTGTCTTAAACACTTTATAAGCGCGTTTCGGTTTGTATAGGTAGAAACCTAAAAGTTTTATAAAGACATGAGGTGCACATAGTGCAAAAAATTAAGCATGATTTACGCCAAATACATTAAGTTTTTTGTCATTAATCCACTGCAGAGATTGCGAAGATAAATAAATAGCTTCAGTTTCATGATAAGAGGGCTGGCGGAGTTTGTCAAGTAAGTTTTTCGTTTCATCCAATGCGCTGCCAAAAGTTTGTTATGCAAGAATGCACTAGCCATTTCTCACAGATTCATTTAAACTTAATCAAGTAGGAGTATTATTAACGCGAAAAGAGTTTAATTAGAGATTTAAGTGATATGGCGCGTGAGGAAGATATAAACCAATTAGTAGAAAATGGATTTGATATTAACTCAAAAGATGCAAGTGGAATCACTCTCTTGCATAAGTTCACAAAAGAAGGCGATTTAGTTGGAGTAAAGTCATTACTAGAGCACGAAGCTGATTTCAATGTCGTAGACAACGAAAATAGAAACCCTCTGCATTACGCCATTATGCATGGACACAAGAAAGTTGCTAAACTTTTTGTTAACCAACTGACAATTAATTCCAAGGATAAAAATGGATTCACTCCACTGCACCTTGCTGCACTACAAGATGACACGGAATTAATAGATTTTTTGATAACAAAAGGCGCAAAAATTAATGAAAAAGATGCCAAAGAGGGCTATACTCCTCTTCATATAGCTTCACTATACGGTTCTAAAAAAAGCGTCCAAATTTTAATTGATAGCGGAGCAAATCTCGAATGTGAAGATAACAATTTTCGTACTCCTTTGTTTTTAACCATTTATCAATGCACCGCACATTATGACAGCAGAGCAGAAATTATAGAATATCTGATAAAGAAAGGTGCAAATATAGAAGCCAAAGATGCAGAAAATAACACTACGCTTTTCCTAGCAGCGTATAACAACAAAATGCAAATAGTAAAACTTATTGCAAAAAAACAGCAAGCAAGTAACGATAAAATTAAACTTAAAGAGTTTTTTTGCACAAAAAACAACCATGGTTTTGATGCGTTAGATTGCGCTATTGAACATAATAATAGAAAAATGGTAACATTTCTTGTTTCAAAGGGAATAGAAGCAAACGATCAAGATTTTAATGGTAACGCTAGGCTGCATAAAGCTAGCCATAATGGTAACACTAAAACAGTTAAGCTCTTATTGAAGCTTAAGGTAAACGTTAATGCTGTTACTAAATGTAACAGAACTCCCTTGCTACTCGCAGTTAAAAAAGGCCATACACAAATTGTGAAAATGTTATTGGAAGTTAGAGCCAATATGAACATTTGTGAGCAATAAGGTTTTGCACCTCTACATCTTGCTGTTCAAAAGGATTATTTTGATATAGCTCAGTTGTTAACAGAAAAAGGTGCAGACCTTAACATTAAGTGCAATAACGGTCATACCGCAATAGATATGTTCATTAGCAAGGCTCATAGCAAAAAAAACATCGAAGAAAATTACAAAAAATTTTGTAGATTTTTGATGCTTTATCTGAAAGAGCTACATAGTAAACACAAAGCCTGTTGTATACTTTCAACCCTAGCTCTAAGCTTAACAATTATAGGCTTACCATTTATTTTCAAGCCTATTATTAAATACAGAGAAAGAAGTACAATATATAAAAAAATTAGGGCTATGCTGGTCTACATTTAAGTACAAGAAGAGTATACAAAAAATACATAGCCAAAGCTAATACACGACAATTATCTGCTCGATGAAAATGAGATTAAATACATTTTTAATATTTTTATAGAAATCTATTAGTATAGATTTTGTATGCTGTTCTAATGGCTATTTTTAAATGCTTAATACTCCTCTTCATTATTTCTTGCACACATCTACCTACCAAGCAATATCCTATTAACATAGACAATTATAAGCACGATTATCCGTTGCAACAATATAACACCTCTTTGGAGATTAATGAACCGGCAATACCAGAAATTATGCCTTTACCAATAGAGTTTCCCGATCTCACAATCAGTAATCAGCTTATTTCTATTAATGTTAGTGAAGAAGTATCAGTAAAGGATTTGCTGATTGAGATAGGAAAACTTTCTGACGTTAACTTGGATATGGACCCAAAAATATCAGGTAATATTATTTTAAAGCTAAAAGATAAGGATATAAACGAAGTAATTCAGAGTATAGCAAATAGCGCCAAACTGCGTTACTCAACAAGTAATGGTGTAATTAGAATTGAGCAGGACTTGCCATACGCACAAAATTATTACGTAGACTTCATCAATATTCAACATTCTGCTCAAAGCAGTTTCGTCATTAATAACAATATTACTAACAGTGATGGAAGTAACGTTGATAGGGACTATAACAATGTTATGAAGTCTCAATACAGTAGTGACTTATGGAATTCATTAGAAAAAGGCTTGAATGCAATAATGGATGTTAACGGGGTGGATGATGGCGAATTCCTTTCATCCAACAGAGAAGCTGGTGTTATTATTTTGAATGCTAGAAAAGATATCCACAAAGCTGTTGAAGAATATATTAATAAGGTTAAGAAGTTAGCGTCTTCTCAAGTAATGATAGAGGCAAAAATAGTTGAAGTTGTGCTAGATGACAAATACCTTTCTGGTATGAACTTAAATGACTTACAAGATGGAACTAAGTCTATAATAAATCAAGATAACTCCATTATTAACCTAGCAATGAACTTTGGTGCAAATGATCTAGGAGATTTAGTAAAAAATTTAGACAAATTTGGCACTTCAACTGTAATTTCAAGCCCCAGAGTACATGCTATAAATAATCAGCAAGCGATGATTTCATTTACTAAAAACCATATTTATTTTACCTCCGATATACAAAAAGATACTAGAAACTCTAATCAGACCTTAATTACCAAGATGAATAGCGTCCCAATAGGTGTTGTGCTAATAATCCACCCAAGCATTAACATTGATACTAGTGAAATATTCATGGATATACATCCAACTTTATCAAGAATTAACGGCTACACTAAAGATCCAGATATAGAGTACGTCGCACAGCAGAGTAAAATGAAATTAAATAGCGACATTCCAATTGTTGAAATCAGAGAAATGAACTCTATGTTAAAAATTAAGAGCGGTGAAATTATGGTAATCGGCGGGCTTATAGAACATAGAGAAGATAAGCAAAGCTTATTGCATCAGAAATCAAAAAGGCTAGCGAATAATATTAGAACAGTAGAAACTGTCATTTTTTTAAAAGCAACAACCGTACCAACATTTGGTTTGTTAGATAGAAAAGATAAGAATTTATATATATATTAAATTATCACTAAAAATTAAATATCAAACCAACTTCAATATTGTGAGTAGATATGTCATCTGCAACAGGTATCGGAACGCTAAAGTAACGATAGCCGAGAAAGGTTTTGATTTCTGGGATTATTGAATAATCAACACCAAGTTTTATTTGATAAGCAAACCAAGGAACATTCAGTGGCATTGAACTTTGGGGTGACCCATTAATCCTTTTTAATCTAAAAACTGTTGGTCCTATACCAAGACCGATGTACGGAGCAAATTGTGTATCCTGAACGCTGGGATTATAATAGAAGTTTAACAAAAACGCAAATATACTTGCTGATTTATCAAATACCGGAGGAGAATTACTATCTTCAATATTGGCTATAGAATACGCGGCTTCAAAATCAATTTTACCATTTTCTCCAGCATAGTAACCTAAAGACATGCTGCTAAACCACTGGAAATCAATTTTACCATCAAATTGCTGTATACTTTTCATTTCATCTGCCACTATATTTTTTATTATAAAACCATAATGACTTTCAACTAAAGTTAGGACTCTTTTTCCTATTTCTTGTATACCCTTTACAAATATTTCTGAATTATCATGGTATACCTTACCACCGTTAGCGCTAACATAAAAATCAAGTTTTTTTGATTTTTCTTTTGTAGGCTCAGCTTGATCTGCAATACGTGACCACATATTTTTCTGATCAGCTACTTGGAAAACAGAAGGTGGACTACTTTCAAGTTCTTGATATTTTATTGGTATTTCTTTTGCAGTAACCTCCTCAGAACGTATCACACTTTTATTATTGTCTGTTTCTAATTTTAAGGGTTGTACTTGCTCAATGTGTGTATCATTACTAATATAAGTAATAAAAAAATAGACACATGAAATGAAAATCAAAAATAAAGTAATAGATATTCTAGTTATCATAAATGAATTCACAATTATCATTTACAGTATAATTACTATATCGTATATTTCTTCAATGTACAAAAATTAAGAAAAAATATTTCCAATTAGATAATTATTTTCCACTCCTTTAACATTAACTTTCACAATACTCTTGGCTTGAGCTTTTGATTCAAGCTTTATTAATGCAAAATTTTCTGTTCTACCGACATTATTTTGCTCAACCAGAACACTTTGCTTAGTGTTGATCAAGGATTGACAAAAACTGCTCATAATTTCTTTATTTACTTCTCTTAAATTTTTTACTCGTTCTTTACGCACATTCTCTGGTACTTGTGGCATTCGTGCAGCAGGTGTATTTTTCCGCTCTGAATATGGAAAAGCATGTAGGTAAACTATATTTGTTTTTTTCAGTAAATCAACTGTATCCTGAAACATTTCATCAGTTTCTGTTGGAAATCCAGCAATAATATCAGCGCCAAATGCTATATTAGGCCTCAAGCTCTTCATTTTATGACAAAATTCTATCACTTGTTCTCTGTTGTGACGACGCTTCATTCTCTTTAGTATTAAATTATTACCAGATTGTAGACTCAAATGTAAATGAGGCATAAGTCTTGACTCATTAGCTATTAAATCCATTAATTCGTCGTCAACTTCAGCAACATCGATAGAGGAAAGTCTTAGCCTCTTCAACTCTGGTATATCCTTTAAAACTCTCCTAATCATTGAACCAAGTGATGGCTTACCCAACAAATCTGTACCAAAGTCAGTAATATCAACCCCTGTAAACACTACTTCTTGATATCCATTTTCTACAAAGATCCTGATTTGCTCTATAATACTGTTTATTGGCACAGATCGATTATTCCCTCTTGCCTCAGTAATTGAACAAAATGTGCAGCTATGATTACAACCATTTTGAATTTCAATAAATGCCCTTGACTTATCTTCAAATCCATTAATTAGAACAGGTTCTACTTGGTTATCACTGACCAAGATTTTATCGTCATTTAGTAAGTAATTTTCAGCTTTTAGCTTATCTTGATTACCGAGCACTTTACTTACACCAGGAATGCTACTGTAAACTTCTGGATCCAACTGAACAGCACAACCAACTACGATAATTTCTTTATTTGGATCATTTTTGTAAATCTTACGTATCTTTTGCTTTACCTGACGTTCTGCTTCGTTTGTCACTGCACAGCTATGCACCACAACAACATTTTCTCTCTTTGCTTTTTTTAATGCTTCTTTGATTAACTCGCTCTCGTAAAAATTTAGACGACAACCAAATGTTATCACTTCATTCATGTTAGTATTTTTTGCTTTAATAGACCTAAATTATATCAAATATCCAAGCAAAGTCTCTTGCATGACTATTTTTTTGTAAATAAATGCTATGCAAGCAGCAGACACTGGGATCTCAACGATTTTCACTCAGACACAGTATCACTCCTTTGCTGATTATAGTCTTTTGACCTTTTTAAGATACAATCCGGATTGGATACTGAGTTGGTGAGTATAAAAGTATAGCTTCTACGTCATACCGCTGCGGTATCTCTTAGCAGCTAACAAGTAGCGGGATGACGATTGTCGGTGAATCTAAGTTACCTTAGCTACATTTCTAGCTGTAACTATAAATGTATGGATTTTTTATCGTGCCATGTTATAATTAACGTCTTGCTAAAAATTAAATATTGATGAATGAACTAAGAAAGTTAAGTATTACACAAATGCATGACGGGCTCAAAAAAAAGAGTTTTTCTGCCGTTGAACTCGTAGAGGCGCACATCAGTGCGGTTGAAAATGAGAAATTAAATGCATTTATAACAAAAACCCCAGAGATAGCAATGAAAGCTGCTAAAGCTGCAGATGAACATTTCTCTAGGCAAAAGGATGATTTAATCTCGCCGCTCATGGGTGTACCAGTTGGCATCAAAGATCTATTCTGTACAAAAGGAATAAAAACAACAGCATGCTCAAAAATGCTGGAAAATTTCGTTCCGACTTACGAATCTACGGTGTCTGACTTGCTTTTAAAAAGTGGAGCAGCCATGCTCGGTAAGCTTAATATGGATGAATTTGCTATGGGTTCTGCGAACACAAATAGCTATTTTGGCCCTGTTGAAAATGTGTGGATTAGAAAAAGCGATGGGGAAAAAGTTGTTCCTGGTGGATCATCTGGTGGATCTGCAGCATCGGTGGCTGGATTTTTATGCGCTGGAGCACTAGGGAGTGACACCGGTGGATCTGTGCGCCAACCAGCAGCTTATTGTGGAGTGGTTGGAATAAAGCCAACTTATGGAAGATGCTCGCGTTTTGGTATGATTGCATTTGCGAGTTCTCTAGATCAAGCAGGAGTCATTACTCGTTCTGTCTCTGATTCAGCATTAATGCTGGAAGCAATCTGTGGCTATGATACAAAAGATTCAATATCAAGCGAAAAGCCAGTGCCTAAATTTTCTAGCTTTATAAATGGTGATGTCAAGGGTAAGCGTATTGGTATACCAAAAGAATATAGGATGGATGGAATTTCAGAGGAAATAGTCCATAATTGGGAGAAAGTTGCTTCCTATTTAAAAGAAAATGGCGCTGAAGTTGTTGACGTTACTCTGCCACATACTAAATATGCAATACCAGTCTATTATTTAATTTGTTCTGCTGAAACTTCATCCAATCTTGCTCGTTATGACGGTGTGCGTTATGGGTTCAGGGTTGATGCTGATACCCTTGAAGAAATGTATTCACTAACAAGAGCAGAAGGTTTCGGTAAAGAGGTGAAAAGAAGAATTTTAATTGGCGCTTATGCGCTTTCCTCAGGTCATTACAATGAATATTACGAAAAAGCACAGTGTATCAGGGCATTAATCAGAAATGATTTTATAAAAGCGTTTGAAAAAATAGATTACATACTTGTGCCATCTGCTCCAACAGAAGCTTTTGGCTTAAATGAAAAGCCAGATCCGCTAATTATGTGCATCAATGATGTGTTTACTGTGCCGGCAAGTCTGGCAGGATTGCCTGCTATTTCTGTTCCTGTTGGGCTCTCCAATGAGGGTTTACCACTTGCCTTGCAAGTGATTGGAAATTATTATGATGAAGCTGGAATATTAAATGTGGCAAGTGTGATAGAGCAAAATTGCGGCAGAATAATTAGACCTCTTGCATAATCTATTTTTTGATAGTAATTTTTGCATTAAAATTTGCTTACGCTCCTCAACGTACTCTATGGTTCCATTTTTAGATGAATAGCAAAAACAGGGTATATTAATCTGTTTACAAAATTTTCGTGTAACAGTTCACACTTAATTAAACAGACTGAATTCTGTAATTTTGGGATGTTGAAAAATTTACCTCACGTTGTCATTCCAGCGCATAACGCTGAAATCCAGATTTATAGAAACGAAAAAACTTGCTTGACGTCTGGTAGAGACTCATGACCTTGAAACCAGCGATTTGGTCTCATAACCATAGTCTCCCCAAAAGAACCGTGCTTGCGGATTTCCCGCACACGGCTCCACAATACAGCGTTCACACTAGTGCTCCTGTGTATAAAGAAACATATACCTTTGGTTTTGGTAATGGATTTACTTTTAAATAGTGTATAAATTGTTCCCAATCCATACTTTTCTTTTGACTACGTCGGTTTATCCACTTAAATGCTAACTTTGTTACCGGTCGATAGAATTGAATCAAACACCGATAATTTCCGCTAACTCCGAAGTAGCTATAGTGTCCTGTTAGTTTGGCTTTAAGTTTCTGCCACCAATCTTTGAGACAGATACGACTTCGTACCATCTTCAACCATTCTTTGATTTCTTTAATCTTTCTGGCTAGGCTTATTTTTGAAGTTTTCTGCTTCATCATAAGTTTACCATTACGACTTTTTCCACAATAATGTGTAAATCCTAGAAAGTTGAAGCTAGCCGTCCTACGTTTCTCTCTTTCTGCTTGATACCATTCTTTCTTACCAAACTTTACTATTTTTGTTTTATTTTCAGCTATTTCCAACCCAAATTTACTTAGTCTTTGTTTCAGTAATTCTAGAAATTCTTTTGCGTCTTCTTCCCTCTCGCAGCCAACTACAAAATCGTCGCAAAACCTTATTAGCTGTAAATATCCTCTGGCTTTTGGCTTAAATTTCTTTTCAAACCATAAGTCCAGCACATAGTGTAAGTATATATTAGCTAAGACAGGGCTTACTATACCACCTTGTGGTGTGCCTTGATCGGTTGCTTTATAACATCCAACTTCGACTATTCCTGCCTTTAGAAATCGTTTTATTAACCACAATAAATTTGGGTCAGCTATTCGTTCCCTTAGACAATTCATTAGCCATTTATGTTGAACATTATCAAAGAACTTCTTGATATCCACTTCTACAATATAGTTAATTGGTTTGTGCATAACTGCTTTATCTAGAGCGTTTATCGCCTGATGACAATTTCTTCCTGGTCGAAATCCATACGAGCTGTCCATAAAGTTTGCTTCATAAATATTTTCTAATATCTTCTTTAGCATTACCTGTACCAACTTATCTTCCGTTGATGGTATTCCGAGACCGCGCTTCTCTTTGCTCCCGGCTTTGGGTATGTATACCCTTTTCACTGGTAGCGGTGATATTGTTTTCTCTTCATACTATCCACTAGTGTTTTAAGTTTCTCTTCTAGATTTTCTCCATAAGCTTCCACTGTCACACGATCTATACCACAAGCCTTGTTGCGTTTTAGTTCCTTATAACACTCTGCAAGATTCTCTTCATTAATCAAATGAACTAATGATGTAAATTTTACTCGCTTATCTTGCTTAGCCCTTACTGCTATCTGGTTTAGTTTTCCTTGCATACTCCTCTAATCTCTGTTGTATTGGTATAGCAATCCCTATACCAGTCACTATATTGCTAACCGCTTCCCCTTGTATGTGGCTTTCCCACACTCCGAGTACTATCAGTTAGTCCGACTTCCTTTGCATCTTCCTCCAGTCCTCGCCTTTATTGACTTGTTCCAGAGTACCCTTACAGGAATACAAAGGATCTCCCAAGTTCACGTAAGGTCCATCTCAACATATGACGCGGCCTTCGATCCCGATGAGGTGAGTAATATCTTGCCTTAGCGTTATTACCCATGTTGCCTTCCACCAAATGTAAAGTGTCAGCCCCCATGACGCGTGAATTACGGGACTCAATACCTTCACTTTCGTTGCACCCTATGTTGTCCATTCCATTAGCTTTACTACGCTCGTTACCTTACGCAGCATAATGGTTTGTTCCAGGTTGCCGGCTAAGCTTTACCCGTGTTGGATTTTCACCAACTGTTCCTTACGCACTTCTTGGCGCACACCAATACTCACCCTCAAATATTTTACTATGGTTTCCAAGTTATCCATTACAGGTCCTTTCTTTAACTCTTCTCTTGGTACTCTCTTTGCAGCTTCCTTTAGGCATAAAACTACTGCTACTGTAGAGTCAGTTATCCCTTCTATAGTTTTCAAGTCATCTATTTCCTGGCCTAAAACTCCTCCTATTCCAAAACTATCTATTAGCTTTCTAGCAATAATTCGAGCTTCTTCCCTGTCATGCACTGCACTTAGAAACGTTTCTATTACTTCACGATCAAGTAGTGCTTTACCGTTGCTTTCTAATGCTCTGAATTCTATTTCTTCTCTACGATCTTTACTGTTTTCCTTATTATTCATAAAAATTACCCTTCACTAATAACAAAATGTTTTTATATATTTACTGCTGTTTTTTATCAGCATTGGCATAAGGCCATAGCTTTTGAGTGAAGTCAAATCAATTTTTCAATCTTTTTTACTTATTTTTTCATCAAAAAGTAAAGATATTAATAGATACTGATTTTTTATTTTAAATTTGTTGAATTTCGTCTAAAGAGATGCCCACTGTTTTTAAAATAATATTGATAGAAATTCCTTCCTTAACTAAGTTCTTTGCAATTTTTATCTTTTCTATTTTCTTTACTTTCTCTTTGCAAATTTGTATGCTTTCAAGCAGAGACTTTATTAGTACATCACGTAGTTCTTGGCTTTTAATCTTTTTGTATTCTTCTATTAACCTTGATAGCTCTGCTTCACTATTCTCATTTTCTCTTGTTTCTGGAAGCAGATCTGTAATATTAATTAATAGTACCTTTGCTATTTCATTCAACATTTCAAGTGAAACAGCAGCTCGTCCTTGTTCATATTCATATATTCTTTGATTTATTATGCCCACTTTACTTGCTAAATCTTCTTGAGTGTATCCTCTTCTCAATCTCCATTCTTTTATTCTTTGACCTACTTTATACGGAATGGAAATTTTTTTCTCATCATTATCATATTCATCAATAGATAAACTGGTCGTTTGAGAGATAACATGAGCAGAAACTCCTTCCTTAACTAAACCCTTTGCCACCTCTACTTTTACTGCCTTTCCACTTTCTTCCTCACTAATACGGATGAATTTAGTTAATAAATAAAACGTTTCTCGTAATTCTTGGTCCTTAATCTCTTTATGTCTTCTTACTAGATTTAATATCTCTTCTTCCTCATACCTTTCCTCATTTGATACTTCTTGTCCGCAAGCTAGATCTCTAGCAGTTGTTGATAATGCTTCTGCTAATTCATATAACTTCTTAATTGAAATTCTGCGTGTTCCTTTTTCATATTGCAGTATTACCTGATATGTTGTATCGATTTTTTTTGCTAAATCTTTTTGAGTATATCCCTTTGCTAACCTACGATTTCTTACTTCCTGTCCTATTACTTTGTAATCTAAAAAATTAGAGCATTTATTCTCTTTTTTCACATTTTATACTCCATAACCAGAAGAGCTGTTACGTATACTTAATTGGGAACCTTTTTGACAAACTGAACTCATCTCCTTTCAAACAATTTTTCTATATCAATTAGTTTCATTTCTATATAAGTTGGTCTTTCATGACCAGAATATGGAGTTTTCTCAATTTGTCTTAGTATCTCATTCATCTCTTCCAATTTCATTTTTCTTCCTGCTCCATGGCAAGCGATTGTGGCTGATATTTTATTCACCTTATCCTCTATTGGCAACGTATCTTCCATTTCCATTAACTTATCTACTATATCAACTAGCATCTCTTTTATATCTATTGTTCCCAAGATTGCAGGTATTTCTTTTATCGTTACTTTATCTTCTGATTGTATTTCAATATCAAAACCCATTTCAAAAAGCTCATCTTTATAAGTTTTAACCATCCCCATTCCAGCTTGGTTTTTAATTTCAACTGTTTCAGGAAGAAGTTTTTGTCTTTTTATGCTTGATTTTTGCTTTAAGCACTCGTATATCAACCTCTCATAGGCTGCATGTTGATCTACTATAATCAGCCTATCTCCAGCCTCAGCAATAATGTAAGTATTGTGGACCTGACAACGTGCATATCCTAGGGGATGATCCTCTACCAAATCAATTTGCTTCCTTTCTAAAACCATCGTTCCCTTTTGGGGTAGGGATTCTCCATACTTAAAAGTTTCTGGTAAGCTTTGTCTTCTTTCATCTGGTGCATTGAATTCTTTCATTAGACGATTTTCTAAAAGACTTGGTCTCTTTTCATAAAACTCTTTTTGATCTTTTTTCTCTTGACTATCAACCTGCTCTTGGCTTTTACTATCATTAAAAATTAGCTCCTCTTCAATACCTTGATCACCCGCTGCAAATCTCGTTGATAGTGTTTTTATTATCCCTCTTCTCACTATTTCATATATTAGCCTTTTATTCTGAAATCTTACTTCCGATTTATTTGGATGCACATTTACATCTACTTGGTCATATGGTACTTCTAAATGCAACACTGCAAAAGGATACCTATTGTTTGGAATAAAATCGTGATACGCATATCTAATTGCACCAACAAGTAGATTGTCTTTTATTGGCCTTCCATTAACAAACGTATAAATCTGAGTTGAGTTGCCACGATTGACATTAGGTTTACAGATGTGTCCCTTAAGTTTGATGCCTTCTTCTTCCTCTTTAACTTCCAGTGAATTGCTTTGAAATTCTTCTTCTATTTCACATAATCTGTTGAACAGCGAAGTTTGCTTAACATATTTTAAGAGCTTTTTATTACCAGAAGTGAGAGTAAACCCAATACTATAATTAATCATCGCTAAGTTATTCACAATATCAACAATACTTTGTGTTTCTGCCCTTTCGGTTTTTAGAAACTTTAGTCTATTTGGTGTAGCAAAAAATAAGTCACGAACTTCAATATATGTACCTTGCAACAAAGAACAAGGGGTAATCTCTCTTATTTTTTCTCCTCCCTCATACCTTATAGACCATGCTTCCTTTGCTCCACTTGCCTTAGACGATAATTTCATTCTGCTTACTGCTGCAATTGAAGGCAGAGCCTCTCCTCTAAAGCCAAGATGTCTGATCTCTATTAACTCACTATCACTTAATTTTGAAGTGGCATGCCTCATAAGTGCTAGTTCCAGATCGTTCTTTTCTATTCCATTTCCATCATCTATCACAGTTATAAGGTTACGTCCACCACTTTCTATTTTAATCTCTATTTCTGAACTTCCAGCATCTATTGCATTTTCTACTAATTCCTTTACTAAACTCGCTGGCCTTTCTATTACCTCTCCTGCTGCTATACGGTTTATAGTTTTTGTGTCTAAAAGAATTATTGCCATAACACTCCCTCCAATCTATGAAACTTAGAGCTCCCTCTATTTTTTTGTGATTTCTTGATCTCACAATCTCTATATTTTAGCTTTTTAGATTCCTTTCTAGCAAGTCTATCTGCCTCTTCATTATAGGTATTACCACTGTGAGCTCTAACCCACTTCCAATTAACATCATGCTGTAAAGCAACTTCATCTAGCTCCTGCCATAATTCCCTGTTCTTTACTGGCTTTTTATCAGCTGTCTTCCAACCATTTGTTTTCCACTTGTTGATCCATCCTGTTATACCTTGTTTAATATACTGACTATCAGTGTGTACAATAACTTTGCAGGAAATTTTTAACATCTTTAGTCCATTAATTACAGCCTTTAGCTCCATCTTGTTATTTGTTTTCACCTCCAGAGATACGTTTTTTGATAAAGACACTTTTATTTTCATACATTACCACGGCTGCCCATCCACCAGGCCCTGGATTTCCATCCATCTGTATATATTATAACCTTCTTTTTTTCGCCCATACTTACAGGATATAGATCCAACGTAAATTTGCTACCAAAATATGTTGATATTATTTTTTGAATATTTTAAAATATAAGGTGTGAGAGATTGACAAACCTGTCCTCACGATGTTAGGTAAATCGTAATTGAGCTTTTAGGCTCGTATTTTTATTAGGAGGTTAGTCTCTCACACTGAAAATAAATATTTTTAAGCTCTTAATAGCTCATCAATTCATTTGCTGTGGTTTTAAGGCCTTTTATAAGGCAACTATAAAAAGATGATATCCCCTCTTTCATCTAAAGCCTTAAATGCAATTCTCAGATGATCTCTGACAGACGTTTTTTCATCAACACATTTAAAACAATAAAAAGATTGAACATTTCCTCACAATTGTGTATAATAATTAATGCTTTTTATCTTACTTTCTCATGGCTCTTTCCAAGTTTCTTGACGCACGCAACGATTATGCCTTCAAAAGAATATTTGGCACCGAGAAGAATAAAGATATCCTCATTCATTTCTTGAACGATATTTTAGGCTTTACTGGCTTGGCTGCTATTCACGATGTTGAATTCTTAGCTACCATTTTGGATCCTGAGATTGCCGCTAAAAAGCAAAGTATTGTCGATGTTCTTTGTAAAGACTCTCAAGGTTCAAGATATATTATAGAAATGCAGTTCACTAAGACCAAGGGCTTCGAAAAGCGTGCTCAATATTATGCTGCCAAAGCCTACTTAAGTCAAGCTGATCAAGGTGATGATTATCATAACCTCAAAGAAATTATCTTTATTGCTGTTGCTGATTGTATTATTTTTCCAGATAAGTCTGAGTATAAATCTAATCATGTCATTTTAGATCAAAATAGCTTTGAACATGACTTAAAGGATTTTTACTTCGTATTCATAGAATTACCAAAATTTACAAAGACAAAAGAAGACCAACTAGAAAATATAGTAGAAAAATGGTGTTATTTTTTCCGATATGCAGCAGAAACAAACGAAGAAGACCTAGATAAAATAGTTGGTAGTGACGTAATAATAAAACGAGCTTATGAAGAGATGAATAAGTTTAATTGGTCAGAAGAAGAGTTACTAGCATATGAGCAAATGAAAAAACGCATAATGGATGAGATTGCTGCTTTCGCTCAAAAATTTGATGAGGGTCTTAAAGTTGGTCACGAAAAAGGTAGACAAGAAGGCATCCAAATCGGCCATGAAAAAGGTAAAATTGAAGGTAAAATTGAAGGTAAAATTGAAGTTGCAAAAAACTCACTCAAGGCCGGTGTCTCTATAGATGTTATCGCTCAAATTACCGGTCTCTCTCATTCTGAAATTTTACAACTCAAGGAAAAAACATAATTATTCACTTCAACATTTATGAAAACCTTCTCTAAGTTCGACATATCACCTAATTAAGAATCTAGTGAACTATCTAAAACAGCTATGAAGATTGCACAAAGAATTATATAAATTACTATCATAACGTTACCCAAACTTCTATATCAAAGCTACGTGCTGTAAGTTCAATATGGAAAATACATTAATCACTTAGCATTTAATGTCTACTTCATCCATTTTAGCATTAAGACCATCAAACTTGGTCTGGTATCCCTAATTATTTTGGCTACCTTCACTTTAAATTTTCCACTACTTGGCATATTACCTCTTATATTATAACCTACCTATTGAGATTACCTCCAAGCTTAGTTACTCCTATCTCAGAAAGACAAGTTGATACTTTGTCCTTTGAATGGCCTTGAACGGAAGCATTACTTAAATAACTTTGAGGCTCTAAATTCATTTGCTTTGCATCATCAACTTCTAATCTACCATCTCCGTTGTGTAATATCCGTTGTATTGATCGATTTAGTACAACATTTAGCCTGCTATTAAACTCTACCATAAACTTGTCAAACTTCTTCGAACTTAACTTACCAGGACATCCTGCTTCTCTACTAGGACATGCTTTCTCTAAATACGAACTTAAAACTCCTGAGATCTCATCAAATTTACCACTCATGATTTTTCCTGTAACTTCTTTCTGTATTTCCACAAAATCAATATTTAATCGATGCATTGATATGCCACTTTTTAATCCAGCTTGTTCTACTACTTTCTCAAATCTCTTTGTAATATTGAGTGCATATCCCTGTGCTTCTAGTGGAGATATAGACTGATCTGCTGTAGAAATATACTTTTGATCTGTAACCTTTCTAATTAATAAGTCAAGTAACATTATCGTACCGTTTACATCCATTTTTGCATCAACTTGTGAGATTGGACTTTTAGTACTTGATACTACTTCAGGTAACTCAGAACCTAATAACCCACTCACAGAGCTTCTTATCCAACCAAATAAATCATTTATCCATGAAGACGTTCGAGTAGCACTATTTGTAATTTTTTTGTTTATATCAATAACACTTTCCCTACTTAGTTGATTTGAAATGGAAGTTACTCTACCAGCTCTAATTTTAGAGTTAGATATCGTCTCTACTTCACCAAGTTCAAGAAATACCGACCTTTTCTTTCTGATGGAACTAGAATTTTCTTCCTTCACTGACCTGTTAGTCATGTGTATGGAGAAATTTGGAACCTTTCCATAAATAGCTATCATGTTATCAGCCTTACTTTTTCTCTCTTTATGCCAGTTGCCCCATTCCTCTTCTGTTATAATAGCATAATCAATCACCATTGTCGATTGTACACAATGAGAACACCTATCAAAAGCTACTAAAGATTCTCCTGAATTTAGTTCTTTGTAAGTGGCTAAATATTTTATTAGTACTTCAACTTGGTGACCAGGGAAAACTTCTTTAGCTCTAGTAAGTGCTGTAATAACGTGAGCTTCAGCACAGTTATTGTGAACCCAAGGAGCCAATTTTTTATCAAGCTTTTCGACTTCTTCCAAAAGACTACTCTCTTTTAAAAACTCTTGAACTTCTTTTTTTAAATCCTTTGTTTTTTTTGCTATATCTTGTTCCAGTTTATTGACTTCTTTGTTTAAATCATCAAATTCCTTCGATAATTTTTGCCTTTCAGACATACTTTTTTCGGCTTTATTTTTTAATTCATTAATTTCCTTTTCCAATTCGTCTTTTTTACTCTTATCCTTTTCTTTACCTTTCTTCTTCAGTTCAATAATTTGTTCGTTTAACTTTAGAAGTTCCAATCTTTTCCTATTATCTTGATGAATATTCTCATCATGTTCTTTGTTTTGAATTTTCTCTTCTAAAATCTTAATTTCCTCCTTCGGTATCTTTTTTTTATTATTTTTTTCTAGACTCTTTTTTTGTTCTATTAAATTTTGATATTCATCCCACCATTTAGTAACACTTTTTTCTTCTTCCGGAATGGATTTAAGTTCTTCGTTATACTTTGATGCCTCAGTTACTTTTTGTTCTTTCTTAAGTAATAAATCCTTTAAACTGGAGTCGGATTTTAAGTAAATTTCTACTATTTTTGCTCTTAAAGAATCTGGACTCATCCACTCACCTTTTTCTCGATTTTCCTGTAAAAAAGCAAGTACTTTTTCATTCACCTTGCCATTTCTGCTTAATTCATCACCTAACATCTTGTCTAAACTCTCTGTATTAATTTTCTCAAATAATTCTTCTAAATTATTCTTTTTGATATTTTCTTGGTTCTCGTACATATGACGAGCCATAACTTCATTAAGTTCAGGACTATCAGCTACAACGATTCCTTTGCCAGCAATCTTTGAATTATCTTTCTGAAAAAAATAATCAACCAATTTATGACCCTTGAAGTCTTTATGAGTATACAATGCAATAAGTCCAGTATCTTGGTTTCCTGAAAATCCAGCTACTATATGTGTATCAGTTATTCCTATTGAAACTGCTCTGTTGGATATATTAACATTACTAACATCACCAACTTCTGGTAATTTGGTCAATTTATCTCTATAAAACTCAATGACATGGCTTACAATTTGCTCAGTGCGAACCTTAATATCGTTATAAATACTTGATCCTGCTACATTAGCACTACTGGGTCCTGGTACATCAATAGATCCTCTCTCATACAAGTTAATAGTATCATCCACAATTCTCTCAGTTAGAATACGCTCATCTCTACGTGTTTCTGCTACCTCTTTCAATTTATAGCTATAGTCCATAACAACATCCTTTACAGTTTTCTGAACAAGAATCTTATTACCATCAGCACTACTGCTTCCCGGTAGACTCTCCAATTCTGATTCAATTAATCTATCTATATGTAATCTATTACGCAACTCATCTTTATACTGTGAAACAGCACTCTCTGCTATTTCCTTAGAAAACTGTCTTTTTGCATCATTATCCTTCAATACTCTACCCAACTTGTGTTGTCTATAAGCATACTTACCAGTAGAGAAAATCTGATTGATTGTCATTGCTGTACCAAATACTTCCCTATAGGAGTTGGGATCACCCATATCTAGATCATGACTTAACCCCGCAAATGCAATCGGTAACCCAACTATTCCAACTGCTTTCATAAAATATTTCAGTTCACTAAGATGAAGAGAATCAGCAATAGGAAAAAAGCCTGTTTTTCTTTTGATAGTCTTCCAAAGAGGACCGTCTTCAGGAAAGTCGATATAATGATCGCTATGAGAAGGCAATCGACCATACTTGCGATTATGTAATCCTGCTTTTACTTTTGTAAAACCTTTTCTCAAAAACTTATTACCGCTATATGCAAGCATTGGCAGATCAGAAGCACCAGTAACTGCATCCAACAATCCATAGTACATTCCAGGCTTTGACCAGTCCCAATTAGCAGCATGTCCATTCATAGCAAATAATCCCCCACCAGTAACTGTACTACCACCAATAAAAGCACCTCTACTCAAACTAGAACTTAACTTTCCGTAAGCTATTCTAGCACCATGGATTCCAGCTGGTATGCTAGAACCTAATGCAAACCCATGAAACCCTGCATTCCACGTTTCAGGTGATCCATAAACCAAGCCAAGTCTCTTTACTTTTAAAATCCCATACTGTAGGATCCCATCTATTATTTGCTGCAGCTCCACCTAAATAACCTCCTGCCATAGCCCCAGCTATTATAAATGGTAGAAGAACCAAAAAGGCAAGCTCTCCATCTGGATCAACCATTGATACCGGTGAGTTACCAGCATATTTGTATGGACTAAAGTACTGCTCCTTCGGATCAATCTGATAAAACCTTCCAATATTTGGATCATAAAATCTTGCATGGTAGTTATATAAACCTATTTCTTCATCCCATTCTTGACCTGTATAACGATATGAAATTTGACCTTCAGGATCACTTTCGTACTTACGCATTAAATTATCATATGGTAGGTAATCATACGCTGCTACAACTTCATCACCCTTTACCACTAACCTTATTGAGCCTTCATGGTCAGTTATTACACTATAAAACTCATTATTCCTAATAAACCCAAACAACCCTCTAGGACCATAAATGTATGCTGTTACTGATACGTCTGGTCTCAAACCTCCAGCAATATAAGTAACTTCCCTTTCTACTAATGCTCGACCAAACTCATCTCTTATATAGTGTATTTCTTTTATTGTTTCCCCTGCTTTGTCATATACTCTCTTTAGTACACGTTCACCACGTGCATCATAGTAAAATTCTAATGCTCTACTGTCTATTAATTTTATTTTAGTAGCACGATTTGATACTGGATGATAATCAATCTGCTCAATGCCTTTGTGAAGAGCCTGAATTACATTTCCTCGACTATCATGTTTCACTAAAAAATTTTGTTCCATTTTAGATAAAGCAAAAGATTGAAACTTCACATTGCTAACTTGGTTGGTATTATTACGATAGTCAATCTCATAACGATCAAATCCAGTGTAAAAATGCCCATGATTACCGTTTGCATCTATACTATAAGACTCAACATCAAACTCCGCTTCACCAAGAGGATTAGCAAAATGTTCCGACAACACACTAACTATTTCGTAAACATATGGCTGATACCGCTCCAGTACCTCATTAAATTCTTTTGCAAAAGGATTCTTTAAGTATCCCTTCTCTTCTAACATTTTCACAATCTTATTTGCATTTGCTTCCTCAATACTACCCCACCTTACAAATGCATCTCGCAAACTTACCTTCAATGATGATAAATCCCGCTTTTGAGCAAAATACTCAATCAATACCTCTTCTAAAGGTAATTTATACCGTTCATAATCAGCATTAACACTTTTAAGATCATCAAGCAGTGTGCCTTTAATAAAAGATTTTCCCCTTTTACCATGACCTAAAGATACATCAACCTTTTCATTGTCTTCAACTAGATAACAAGACTCTTTCAATCTCTCCCAAATATCACGTGAGGCCGTTTCATTCATTCTAGGAATTTCTCTAGCAAAACTATCACGCTGCAGCGGCATAGGCACTTCCTTACCTACAAAATACTTGGCCTTAGTTAACTCTTGATAATTACCATAATCATAGCTATGTCCATATTCTCTAGGAAATCCTTCTCTTCCCAAGGTGTTTTGAATGTGACGACCAGTCGAACCATACCTGCAAATAATTGGGAGCTCGCCCCTCATGGTAGAAGAAACTTTTGCTTGATGCCCATTGTCATTCAGATAACCTCCTTTCTTTAGCTCGCGAAAACAAAGTGCTGATTTTTCAGAAGTGACATATTCACTTACAAAGGACTTCTCATTCAATCCAAGTTTACTATCATCACAATTTTCATGCCAGTCTGCTTGAAATTCAGTGCGTGTAATAGTCCCATCACCATATCCATAACCACCATAACTTCCATTGGTATAATAAACCTTCTCCGTTAAAAATTTATCTTTTAGTTCAATTAAAAAGCCTGCAGAATTATAACTATATTGACGCGTAAAGTTCTTTTCTAAATCTGGTAAGTGCACCTCACTACTGATCTGCCCATAAGCATTATAGGTAAAACTTGCAAACAGGTCTTCTTTTCCCCTTACACCAATACCTTCAATCCTACCAAGCTTGTCATACTGATAGTTAATCCTCAAAGGTCTATCCTGAATATCAATTGGATATTCTACCTCCCTTAATTTCCCTGCTCCATATCTCTTATTTACTGCAATCAATACAGGCTTTTCACTATCTTTAGTTGGAATAACGATACGTTTGCTTATAGTTTCTTTATCTATATTTAATACTGATTCTTCAATAAGAGGTTCTCCACTATTAAACGTAATAGCTCTTGCTATCTTTCCACGCAGAACAGGTTGATGTTCAGCATCGCTATAGTAAAATTCCTGATATGCTCTTGTATTATTACCAGAAAGCTCTAAACTCAGCAGCTCTTCCTTAGGCGTTGAAGAAATTACTTCACCCGTACTTCGCAGTCTTCCTAGTTCGTCATAATCAAAATATACAGTATTATCAATCTTCTCATTATTAGAATAGTGTAAAACAAATCTTAGCAATCCATCCTTATCGTATAAATTCTCTACTTTCCCTGAATCTGGCGTTGTTTTATTAATGATTTTTCCCCTTTGGTCATAACTTATATTTACGCCTAAAGAATCTTGCAAAGTCTTTTCCTCTCTAGACGTAGAATTAAGCTGTGAATTCATTTTGTAAAAAGTACCCACCTTCTCATGATAAATAGGCGGTAAACTCTTTACTAGCTTGCCATTCTCACCATATTCATAAGTGCTTAATAAACTTTTACTTTTTGGAGTGGAGATATACCAAGCTACTCTGTTATCCTTGCTGTCAAAAACAGAAACATCTTTCACGTTTCCAGGTTTATGCTCTACACGGTAACTATAATTTTTGCTGGCAGGAAAGAGATTGCTGATAAACAAATTATCTAATGAAGAAGAAAAACGTTTGGCATAAGGACCTGAAATAGAAAACTCTTTGCCAGGTAAACCTACTACACACTCCTCATTCAGTGGATTATCGCAATATTTAACCTGACTGTAACCATATTCTCCTACAATTCTTGCAGCATCACCCTCCAATTTGCCAGTTTTCCACACCGAATTTGCTTTATAAGGATTACCATTCGTAACAAAATCAGAATAGTAAGCTAAAACATTAGTTCTCTCTATACACACTGGTTGTGTAATAATAGCTTCTCTACCAAGCTCATCATACAGATATTCCTTCACTATTGCAGCATTTTCACTTTCTAATACAATTTCCTGTACCTTTTCATTCAGTTCATTAAAATAAGTTACCTCAACGCTTGGCTTACTAAAGACAATCACATCACTTATTCTTGCTTTACCGCTAATTTCTAAATTGAACAGAGAAGCATTCAAAAAACCATCAAAATATAGACCTCCATCTACCCATACGAATATCCGCTTACCCTCAGCAACTATTAGTAGTTCACCATCAAGTGGTATAGATTGACCTCTCCCCGAGAATGCAATTTCCGCTTTACTTCCTGTGCGGATTACTTTTAGATTATTATTAAAATTGATCACACTACCATCTGACTGTAGTGAGAAATAAAACCTCATTCCATATGAAGCACGATCTATATCACTTGAATTTAACTGCAAGGTATGTGTACCACTAGTTAAATGTTGCAACCTTCCAGGAGAAATTTGCCAAGCATCAGCACTATCTATTTTCCAACGCTCGTCAAATGAGTCAGAAGCAAAATCCTCATAAAAACCATTTTCAGGCTGAATTATAACACTACTCTTTAGCTCTGTTATTTTACCGATACTTGAGGATTTAGTATAAGTACTAAGCTCTTTAAGCTCACCATATCCACTGATGCTTCCTACTTGCTTTTGATATTTATCATAAATCTGTCTCTCAACCAATCCGCTAGCACTTATCACTTCTGTCACCTGTTTGGTATATACATTAGCTTTAAAACTACTCTTGAGTGGAGAGAAACGAACATGATCTACATCAACAGTAGTGTTTGTACTAGGAGCTACAATAATAGATGTTGTTAATTTAACATTCTCTTCTTCTACTAGAGTTTTATTTGTCTGTACTTCATTTACATTTTTCAAAACCTCTTTCGCATAAAATAAATCTACAATTACCTCTAAATAGAACCAATTACCAACCTGTAACTTAACTTCACCAAGTGGTAAAACCGTCTCATTTTTGTTTTCAGTTGAAACAACTGCTTTTAGATAAGGAACAATATCACCAAGTTTAAACATTTCGCTGTGTGGCCTTACCCAGCATGATGCTATGTATTCCTGACTTTGATCATTTGGCTGAAACTTCCCTACCAAGGACTTTCCTGATAAGCTCAAATAGTTCCTTCCAGTAAATGAAAAACCTTCTCTTATTATATCCTTCTCATCAAATACCCATTTCTTTTCAAATGTGGAGTTTTTTTCACCAATTCTATTTACCTCATAACCTTCAAAGCCATAGTAACCAACTTCTTCATCTGCTATTTCGTAAGGAAAAAACTGTGCTATTTCTAGTCTTCCTGTTTTATCCAATAAGGTAGTGTTTAAGTATAAATTCTCCTTATCTACTGTGGTGGCATTAGCTTGCTTATTTTCAAAATTTACAATTTTTATCAACTCTTTTTGTGAGTTAAAAATTCTTTTTTCTGTTCTAGATTGGTTGCCAAAATCTCTGGTTTCTTCTATCCAACCAAAAGATTCCTTATCATTGCCTGGAACTACAGAAACATTTTCATAATATATAATATTACCTAACGCTTTTGCTTTACTATATTCATATCCAGTAATACGCTTATTACCATCATCAAAACTCACTGTAACTTGTGTAATAACAGGATCAGGAAATAAATGTCCAGCCTGTTTGCGAAAGACCAAAGTCTTACCACTATTTTCACTCGTTACTAATGTTTGATAATTACTGAATGGACTTAATTTCTCTGACCAAGACAATTCATCAGTTCTACTAATATTGCCATCATTTGCAAACTTAATCACGCTTACCCGTTGATCCCTTGGCTGATAAGCCAAGTAAATCGGATATCTTATCACAGTCTGATTGAATTGATTGACTCCTAGCTCTTTAACCAGCTCCTCTTTATCATTTGACTTCTTATTATACAGCTTGATGGAAGAATTTAGATCTTCCTTTTTCAAAACAAACTTTTCATCAAGTGGAACAGAAAATTTCTCCTGTTTCAGCTCTTCTTCAGATACCGTACCTTCCTTCCAATTATCACCAGTAAAAGTGAGCTTGGTGTTGTTACATATCACCACTTGTGAATTTAGAAATGCAAGATACTTATAAGGATTTAGCAGAAAAGGCTTTTTTGCACGATCTTCTAGAGATTTAGTGACATCCTTGAGAACTTCATCTTTTTGATCATTTCTTCGATTAGAATTATCAGTTTGCTTATGTATTTCATCAACAATACTACCACGAACATCCTTAGCAACAACCTTCAATTTATCGTTAACAATTTGATAAGCAAGTTTGAAAGAACTTCCACTACCATTTTCCAACCAATCTGAAATTTGATTTAAATCATCTTGTAGAATCTTTTTTTGTTCGCGTTTAGCTAATTTGTAACTACTATCCAGAACAAATAAGTCTATTACAGAATAAAGCTTCATTCCCTCCGTTTTCCATCTATTTAGAAACAACAAATTATTACTAACTTGCAATGCATTACTTTTGAAGAATGCGAAAAAATCATCACGCCGCTTGCTATCTAAATCAAATTTATCTAATGTTTCCTCTATATCATTAATCACTCCGGGTATTGCTTCAATTGTATTATACCGCCACCGGTCTTCATAATCCTTATATCCTATTGACAAAAGATCGTTATCATAAAAGATAAACCCTCTACCAAACACTTTGAGCAATAGTGGTACTTCTGACTCAGCAAAAGGTTTATCCTTTCTCCACTCTTTTGAATCTTTATTCCAGCTAATCACTTCTATAGCAGAGTCACGATCTACTACAACCATAAAACCCTTGCCAGGATTGATTGTTGTTTTTTCACTAAAAGTGTAAGATTTGGATAACCATTTACCTTTTTCTTGACGTAGTAAATGTAACTCTTGATCAGTACTATAAGATAAAACAACAGCAAGAAAACCACCTGTAAGAACAACCCCATAAGATTTTGCTCCACCCCTTCCTAACAGCGGTAATTTTGATGAATCTTTCCGTGCTAGAGAAGAGTACAACTCCTCTGTCATCTCTTGATTAAACATTCTGAGGACTACTTTCTCTTGTCCATCCATATAACTCACAAGTACGTAATCATCAACATAATCTACTCTGTAGTCTTTCCCTACATCATACTTTTGCGCAATCCTCTCATTAACTGAAATTGAGAAGTCTTTTTCCAGCAATTGGTAGTCAAATTGAACACTTGCACCAGTTGGTAAAATAACTTTCTCCAACATATGTGATTTACTGTAAGAAAATTGTAGAATCGGCTGATTAGTGGAATCACCTTCTTGCTTAATTTTAGATAATAAACGCTTTCTGTCTTTTACTTCATAAACGAAACTGATATCTTGTTGATAGTTTGTAGTACTAACCTTATAGCCACTAAGATAACGAGTTTGCACCATTTGTGTATTGATATTGCCTTGCTTATCTACTATAGGAGGTAAATCATACTCACTTTTGTCTTTATCAGAGTAATTGAAGGTAATATTATTGCCCTGATCATCACTAATGGTCTTTAAGTAAATTTCCCTGGTAAAGTTTTTACCACTTGCTACTTCAACGTTAATTGCGTCATACGTACAATGCAGAACATTATTATTTTCATCCTCTATTTGAGCTAAATACCAGACATTGGCAAATTGCTCTTGTCCTGTGGAGCTACTACCTACACCTCGCCAATTTTTCCATTTCAATCCCCAACCAACAGCTCCATTTTGAGCACTACCGTAACTCTGCTTAACACCCTTGCTATCTATTTCCCATCTTTCTTTGTCTCTATAATAACGCACCTGTACATCAGATTGTTCATTCGATAATTTAAAGGAATAAACGTTATCAGTTGAATTTTTAGAATCAAATACTAATTGCTGTGGCAAATCTTGCAGAATAACATAATACTTTTTATCTTCAGGAAAAATACTTGCTTGGTGATCCACCATTATAAAATTTTGTGGTAAGGACCAACCAAGACCCAAATTACCGAATATTTGACTATTGCCATCATAAAACACATCTAACTTGAGATCAGATGAAAGGTTTGATAAATCAATTAATGGCAGTTTAAAATTTAGCTTTCCTGTATTTTTATTAACCGCATCGATAATCGAAGAGTCATCTAATTGATCCCTAAGTAAAAGATGAGGCTTTTCTTCTTCAAGATGAACCTTAGATACTTGTGGCACTACCTTTGATGTTGTTACCTTAGATGAAGCATTATCTATCTCAAGTTCCTCTTCTAATGATAGTGAATCTTCAATTTCTACAATATTTGCTAAGTGCAATTGATTCTTATACTTTGTAAACACTATCGGATGTTTTGTAGTTGGAGGGCTAGCAGGCAAAACTTTCATTACACGACTATGACGCTGAGAAATAGTAAGCTCAGAATTATCCAACAAGGACTGCCATTGATTAGTACGATTATTAAATGAAAGTAAGTTTATTCCACTCGGGCCAGTAAAGAGCATGTCCTCTCTGCCATCTAAATCTATGTCTTCAAATTGAATGGAATTTATATATTCTTGTTCCCAGCCCTTTAACTTTGAGAATGAAGGCTGATAATCAATCAGTCCATAATTATTGATGCTACTATTATGTTGATAGACAAATAGTCCGCTGGAATTTAATACAACAATATCACGATAAGACTGGCCGGTTAAATTAGGAAAGAATAACTCCTCCTCAGAATCATCAGACTTGGCACTACTTGGTACTTGTATCAGATGTTCTAGTCGGTGAGTTTGATTGAATGAATATATATTAAAACCATTATTACCATGAACAATAATATTTTCCTGGCCATTTTGTTTTAAATCAGATAAGGCAAACTTGGCTTGAGAAAAATTACCAGGAATAGTATAATCATACTTAGGTGTATGAATTGGATATTGCTGTTTCTGAAGCAAATCCTTCACAACCACAAAGAGCTTTGTGCCATAGTTTCTTCGATAAGTTAATATTCCAACCAAGCCTTGATTACGGTAAAAATGGCCAAACTTTATAATACTGCCAGGTTCATTCCAGTCACGAACGCTACCAAAACCATTGTTCCTAAAATTCTCAGTTCTATTTAAGAGACTAAACTCGTTATTCTTATGCTGGTAAAAACTAATTCCTTCTTTGGTTTTTGCAATCAACATCAGTTCTCCATTTCCTAACACGTCAGCAAAATAGATTTGTTGAGCATGAAGACCTCTCATGGAGAGTGTCTCTTTCCAAGTATTGTTGTCATACCGATAGCCATTCAGTCCTTCCTTATGAAGAGCATACAATTGTAAAGGGTCACCACTTCGAGAATTATCTTGATAGAGTTGTACCCCTTCATCAAAAGGAAGTACTTGCTTGGCAAAGCTTAACTTATAAAAATTTGGCATAGAAAACCTCCTGAAAAATCTACGGAAATAAGTAATTACTTCAAAACGAAAGAAGAATTACTTTCCTTTGTTTTCTCTAAAACAATATCGCTAACGTAGGAAGAAGGCTTAACGCTTTCTTGTAGCGACCCCAGAGTGGAGTTACTTACATTTCCTAACTCTTTTACATCACGCCTACTACGTAAACCTTGTTTTTCTTTAAGAAATTTCACTACATCGAACCTGCTATTACTAGTAGCATATTCCAGAGCTGTTCTTGATTGCTGGTCCCGATGATTAACATCAGCGCCCTTATCTATAAGTAATCTCACCACATCTAGTTTGCCCACCTTAGCAGCAAGTTGCAGAGGTGTTTCAAAGTATTTGCCTTTACTATCAACATAAGCACCACTATCTATAAGTAATCTCACCACATCTAATTTACCCATCTCAGCAGCATAATGAAGAGGTGTTTGAAGGTATTCGTCTTGATGATTAACATCAGCGCCCTTATCTATAAGTAATCTCACCACATCTAGCTTGCCCTCCTCAGCAGCAAGGTACAAAGGTGTTTGAAGGTATTCGTCTTGATGATTAACATCAGCGCCCTTATCTATAAGTAATCTCACCACATCTAAGTTGCCCATCTCAGCAGCATAGTACAGAGGTGTTTTAAGTTGCTGATCTTGATAATCAACATAAGCACGCCCATCTATAAGTAACCTCACCACATCTAAGTCACCCATCTCAGCAGCATGGTGCATAGTCGTTGCATGGCATAAGTCATTAGCACCAACAACTAAACTTCTCAACTTTTCAAAAATACCACGTGCTTTTCCCCTTATATCATTCGGAACGTTTGTTCGATCAATACAACCTATCCGCAAAGCTTTAGCTAACTCAGCCGTTTTAGGCAAATCTATAGGTTGAGTATTTTCCATTTCGACACTTAGAGATTCGTAAACCCAAAATTTTAACTTGGCATCCCCGATACTCTTGCCAAACTCAAGCAACAAAGGAAAGTTATTTATCCGGCCACTGTATACCTGCTTTACCACATTAGAAGTTTCAGTTTCATTGTTAATCTGCTTTAGCTTTTCTTCTGCATCTTTAAACTTCCTTGCTTCTATATCCTTAGTACATTCAACATATAGGTACTTTCGCTCATTTTCTTGAATTTTTTTGTTCAAGTCTTCACCTTGTTTACGAAGGTTTTTCACAATTGCACTCAACCTTTTTATCTCATTAGCTTTTTCTGATAGTGTTTGACTGGACTGTCTTTTCATATCATTAAAAGATCGTTGTAAAACAATCAGTTGCCCTTCAAGCGAGGAGATTTGTTCTTTGTAACTTTCATCAGAAGCAGAAGAAGAATTCTTTATCTCCTCAATCTCCTTTTTTAACTCCCTCACTTTATTTTCAAGCCCGATAATGATTTCCTCTTGATTCTCAGGCACAGTCTCCATCTCTGAGAGTGACTCGTTAGTAGAACGTTTAAAGCGTTGGCTCTTTACATACGTTGAAACTTCTACCAGCTCACCGGTGTCTCTTAAATCTTTGAACTCATCTCTTATTTCTGTAAACCTACCATCAAGGTCTCTTTCAACAACTTCAATTTCTTTTCTTACATTGTTACTATTCCTAAAATTGCTACTTTTGGAAATACTATGGAGAGAAACATTTTCATTTATTCTCCCTTCAAACTCAGATAAATTAGAAAGATTATTATCAAAAGGTCTGGTAGAGACTCATGACCTTGAAACCAGCGATTTGGTCTCATAACCATAGTCTCCCCAAAAGAACCGTGCTTGCGGATTTCCCGCACACGGCTCCACAATACAGCGTTCACACTAGTGCTCCTGTGTATAAAGAAACATATACCTTTGGTTTTGGTAATGGATTTACTTTTAAATAGTGTATAAATTGTTCCCAATCCATACTTTTCTTTTGACTACGTCGGTTTATCCACTTAAATGCTAACTTTGTTACCGGTCGATAGAATTGAATCAAACACCGATAATTTCCGCTAACTCCGAAGTAGCTATAGTGTCCTGTTAGTTTGGCTTTAAGTTTCTGCCACCAATCTTTGAGACAGATACGACTTCGTACCATCTTCAACCATTCTTTGATTTCTTTAATCTTTCTGGCTAGGCTTATTTTTGAAGTTTTCTGCTTCATCATAAGTTTACCATTAGAGGTTGTCCGGAAACTAGTAAATTCAAGCATATTCCCTCTTTAACATAACCCTACTCATAGCTAGGTATATGAAATTCTCAGTGGATGTTGTGAGTAAATCATACTCCTTCGATAGCCTTCTATTCCTATTAACCCAAGCAAAAGTCCTTTCTACAACCCATCTTCTTGGCTGTACTTTAAACCCTTGTTCTCTTGTTGGTAGTAGCTCAGGTGGCGTATCTTTGTGCACCCAAAATCTACATGGAGGCCTTTTAACAATTTCAATATCTATGTCATATTCTTCCTTTATGTGATTCTTTAAATTTCTTCCTTGGTATCCCATGTCAGCCCACATTTTTTTAACTTTAGTATATTTTGTTCTCATATTGTTTAATGCTATTTTAATACCATCTCTATCATTTTCGTTAGCAGCGCCTACGTAACAACCTAGTATAAAACCCTGAGTGTCTGTAATTATATGCCTTTTTCTACCCTTTACTTTTTTACTTCCATCATAGCCTTTGATCCCCCCTTTTCTGTAGTCTTTACAGATTGACTATCTACTATACAGGCACTCGGCTGCTCATTCCTTCCTATTTTTCTTCTACTATATTTTGTAATTTCATAATTCATTTTCTCAAAAATTCCCTGCTTCTTCCATTGCCTGAACTGCTCATACACAGTCTTCCATAGCGGAAAATCATTTGGTAAATACCGCCATTGACACCCTGTACGCAATACATAGAAAATTGCTTCTAATATTTCTCTTTTGCTATACTTTGGCGGCCTTCCTCCTTTCTTGTATGATACTCTGAAGTGTTTTTCTATTCTTGACCATTCCCTTTCGCTTAGATCTGTTGGATACTTTTTTCTCATCTTTACCCCGTACTAAAATTTCAGATATTATAGCCTTTTACTTGTTTCCGGACAACCTCTTACGACTTTTTCCACAATAATGTGTAAATCCTAGAAAGTTGAAGCTAGCCGTCCTACGTTTCTCTCTTTCTGCTTGATACCATTCTTTCTTACCAAACTTTACTATTTTTGTTTTATTTTCAGCTATTTCCAACCCAAATTTACTTAGTCTTTGTTTCAGTAATTCTAGAAATTCTTTTGCGTCTTCTTCCCTCTCGCAGCCAACTACAAAATCGTCGCAAAACCTTATTAGCTGTAAATATCCTCTGGCTTTTGGCTTAAATTTCTTTTCAAACCATAAGTCCAGCACATAGTGTAAGTATATATTAGCTAAGACAGGGCTTACTATACCACCTTGTGGTGTGCCTTGATCGGTTGCTTTATAACATCCAACTTCGACTATTCCTGCCTTTAGAAATCGTTTTATTAACCACAATAAATTTGGGTCAGCTATTCGTTCCCTTAGACAATTCATTAGCCATTTATGTTGAACATTATCAAAGAACTTCTTGATATCCACTTCTACAATATAGTTAATTGGTTTGTGCATAACTGCTTTATCTAGAGCGTTTATCGCCTGATGACAATTTCTTCCTGGTCGAAATCCATACGAGCTGTCCATAAAGTTTGCTTCATAAATATTTTCTAATATCTTCTTTAGCATTACCTGTACCAACTTATCTTCCGTTGATGGTATTCCGAGACCGCGCTTCTCTTTGCTCCCGGCTTTGGGTATGTATACCCTTTTCACTGGTAGCGGTGATATTGTTTTCTCTTCATACTATCCACTAGTGTTTTAAGTTTCTCTTCTAGATTTTCTCCATAAGCTTCCACTGTCACACGATCTATACCACAAGCCTTGTTGCGTTTTAGTTCCTTATAACACTCTGCAAGATTCTCTTCATTAATCAAATGAACTAATGATGTAAATTTTACTCGCTTATCTTGCTTAGCCCTTACTGCTATCTGGTTTAGTTTTCCTTGCATACTCCTCTAATCTCTGTTGTATTGGTATAGCAATCCCTATACCAGTCACTATATTGCTAACCGCTTCCCCTTGTATGTGGCTTTCCCACACTCCGAGTACTATCAGTTAGTCCGACTTCCTTTGCATCTTCCTCCAGTCCTCGCCTTTATTGACTTGTTCCAGAGTACCCTTACAGGAATACAAAGGATCTCCCAAGTTCACGTAAGGTCCATCTCAACATATGACGCGGCCTTCGATCCCGATGAGGTGAGTAATATCTTGCCTTAGCGTTATTACCCATGTTGCCTTCCACCAAATGTAAAGTGTCAGCCCCCATGACGCGTGAATTACGGGACTCAATACCTTCACTTTCGTTGCACCCTATGTTGTCCATTCCATTAGCTTTACTACGCTCGTTACCTTACGCAGCATAATGGTTTGTTCCAGGTTGCCGGCTAAGCTTTACCCGTGTTGGATTTTCACCAACTGTTCCTTACGCACTTCTTGGCGCACACATTTTGCCAACCCCCTTATTATGATGTGTAGTACAATGATACAAATTAAGAATTCCCCCATCCTGTGCTGGTTCTTCGATCTGAAATCCTACTTCTACCTGATCACAACCAATGTTAATTTGTCCTATTAATGCTTTAATAATGCCGCGCTTAGTTTGCCAATCTAGCTGTTCCAGGTTCGATTTTACACTAGAATAAAAATTCTTTATGCTATTTATAATAAGACTTATTCCTTTTTCTACTGCCTTCTGATCAACTACCTTTTTTTTCTCTTCTTCTATCCCTTGTAAGCGTTCTTTCATTTTTCTCATTGTCTGTTTAAATTCTTCCTCGCTTATATATCCTTTCTCTCCTGCATTTTCTTGACTATAATAATCTTCCATTAATTTTTCGATACCTTCTCTTATTTGATTTTCTCTTCTTGCAAACTTTTTCTCTGATGATTCATCATTTTTATTTTCTAATACTCTACGTTGGTATTCCTTTTTTATCATCTCTGGGTTTTTTAGTACATCTTTCACCTTTTCCCATACTGACCTTACCCAGAAAAAGTGGAGAGAAAGAAAGGAGTTTTTTCGGGTAAAATAAAATTTTGGAGGATTAGAAATGGCAAGAGAATACACGGCAGAATTCAAATTGGAAGCTGTTAAGCTGGCAAATGAACAAAGAAAGGTAGGTCAACCAGTTGCAAAAGTAGCAAGAGATCTAGGAATAAGGGATAGTGTATTAGGAAAATGGATGAAGAAATATAACGAAAAAAAGTCAGCGGCAAATGCATTTCCAGATGTAGCACCTTATGACAAAGAGAGATTTGATTTACAGAAAGAGTTAGCAAAAGTAACAAGAGAAAGAAACATTTTAAAAAAAGCCCTGGCCAGTCAAAAAGAGTAAAATATTTTTTCATAAAAGAGCATAGTAAACACTATAAAGTGCAGGAATTA
The DNA here is from genome assembly GCF_021496215.1 of Wolbachia endosymbiont of Aedes aegypti. Taxonomy (NCBI): domain Bacteria; kingdom Pseudomonadati; phylum Pseudomonadota; class Alphaproteobacteria; order Rickettsiales; family Anaplasmataceae; genus Wolbachia; species Wolbachia endosymbiont of Aedes aegypti. Next base: position 511,248 of record NZ_CP090902.1, read on the forward strand.
TGTAGGGTTTTCTGCTAGTGGCTACTATAAGTGGACTACAAGGAAAATAAGCAGTAGAGAATCAGCAAATAAAGAGTTATTAGCAGATATTCAAAAAATATATCAAGCTTCTAAATGTAGATATGGAGCTCCTAAAATTCATGCTGAATTAAAGGCTTTGGGTAAAAGTTGCAACTTAAAAACAGTGCAAAGTATTATGCAGAAAAATGGTATTCAGGCTATATTGAGAAGAAAATTTAAAATTAAGAAACAACAAACGGACAGTAGCTCCCAATATATTAGACCAAAACTTTATTGTCGATCAACCAAATAAAGTATGGGATTACTTATATAAAAACCAAAGAAGGATGGCTATATTTGGCAACAATAATCGATCTATATTCACGCATGGTAGTTAATGAGCAGTTCAATAAATAAACAATTGGTTATGGACTCTTTATTAATGGCCGTTAACAAGCGTAAACCTGCCAAAAATCTACTATTACATAGTGATCAAGGTTCACAATATACTTCGCAAGGTTATCAATATCTCTTATCCATAAAAAACATAGATGAGTCATAAAGGTTGTTGTTACGACAATTCTGTTGTGGAAAGCTTCTTTAGCTCATTGAAAAGAGAAATACTTATTGATACTTCACAACACTCTGCTCAACAAACTAGAACTGCAATATTTGAATACATAGAAATTTTTTATAACAAACAACGTCACTATTAACTATTGCATTCCTGAGCATTTTGATTCATCATTCTCTTTGTGAAAAACATTCCAAACTTTCTCTCCACTTTTTCTGGGTAAGGTCAGTTTCCATTTGGTTCAAACTCGGATACAATTTCCCCAGAGCTGGGTAATCTCATACCAGAACCATCTGCTGCAATAAGTCTATAGCCTCTCCAACTCAGGTTCATCCTGATAGGCTGTTTGGATGCTTAAATTCTTGAAAGCCTGTATGGCAAATCTTATACCTTGCTTTAGAAAAAGCTTGCTTTGAGGGTACATGTCAATGGCTCCATAAGTTCACATTCTATTCCCAAACTTTTTTTAACTAACTTTAAAATCATAGAAAATACTGTCGAAAAAGGAAGTTTTCTTGTTCGTGTAAAACTCAACACAATGGATTTTCTGAAAAGTTTTCGAGTATATTGCATTTTTAATTTGTAAGATAAGATCTTTTCCTTTTTGCATGCCTCACCTAAAAAAGACACATTTTAAACTTTTTTGTTGCAATAAAATAGAAACAAAAGTGCTGTCCCTTGCACTCTTTGGATAATTTAATGATAAAAAATTTGGAGAGAAATTTTATACACTATCGCTGATATTTTTCCTTAAGTTGACGCCATTGCCTGAACGGATACATGACAAATCTATCGTTTATCAAATCGTCGGTAAGCCTAAAGCTATAGCCATTAAGCACGATAAAGAAAATCATTCATAATCGCTATAGCAACTAGTGTAGACACTTGACGTTCCTTGTGATTTGATAAATAGAGGTTTTTATCTGACTTCACAACAAGGGCTTCTGGATGACTTTGAAAGTGAACATTACCATGCTTATCTTCAATAGCCTCTATTACCCCCTCACTGGAAAATGCTGCAACTTTATATCCAAGTGACTCCAATTTTCTTCTATTTTCTGGTGTATTACTTACTGCTCCTGAATGAGCATCTGGAAAATATGTTGAAAACCAGCCATTTTCATTAGGTATTAGGAATTTGGCTACTACTTCTGCTAAACGACTATTTGGAACGATCTTTATCTGCTGGAGAGGTAGATCCTCTTTCTGTGGATTAGGTGCTGATTTTAAATGAGATCTTCGTTTCTCTTCATCACTCACAACACTCACTACTTCAATTCCCTTTGCATTCATTATGCCTTCACATATGCCAAGTAAATGAATTGCAGGGTTATCATCCACTATTTTTACAATTGCTTCAGTAACAAGCTGGCGACAAGGAGTGGGTGCTGAGTGTAAATTATCCGGAATAAATATTCTATTTATTTTGTGCTCTTTAACAAACTTTGCAACTTCAACTTTTATTCGGTCTAATGTTAGCTTCTTTGCCAATGTTTCATCTTGTTTTGCAAAGATAAGCGACTTTTCTTGGATTTCTTTTAAGTTAATTATTTTATTGTAGTCAATAAGTACGGTTTTAACTCCAAAGTTATTAAACATCTCGTAGATATTTTGAGATAGCCCAAGCTCATGTGCTTCTTCCGTTTTCAACAAACCAACAACTATGTCATTATTTACTGTATTTTCTGCCGTCAAGACAGTTGACGCTGGTTCTTCTTTTCTGGTTACATGTTGAGATGCCGGTTTTTCACTAACGCCAGCATAAGTAATATTGCTTAATAATAGAACTATAATTAATAAGATATTAAATAGTTTATTATAATATTTATATACTATGACTTGCCTCCCTAATATTTATATTACGATATAGAGTATTTTATAACAAAAAGGCAAGTTTGCCAAGAAAGAGAAGGTGGCCTGAGCAGGAATCGAACCAGCGACACAAGGATTTTCAGTCCTTTGCTCTACCAACTGAGCTATCAGGCCAACTGTATACTTTTATTTTTAGATAAAAAATGTTATTATGTCTATCAAAAGTTTTTAAAGTAGTTTATAAAAATAAAGGATGAACATTAATGACAAAATAGGAATCTACCCTGGCACATTTGACCCTATAACTTTTGGGCATCTTGACATAATCAAAAGAGCGTGTAAACTAGTCGATAAATTAATAATAGGAGTTGCAGAAAACGTTAATAAGCATACTGCCTTTGACACAAAGCTACGCACAAGCATGGCTGAAAATGAAATCAAAGGGCTAGGAATTGATGCAGATGTTATATCTTTTAATGGGTTGCTAGTGAAGTTTGCCAAAGAGCAGAATGCTTCTGTTATTATTAGGGGATTAAGAGCAGTATCGGATTTTGATTACGAGTTTCAAATGAGCTGGGTAAATTATAAACTTCTTCCTGAAATCGAAACCATATTTCTTCCTGCTTCTGAAGATACTCAATTTATCTCATCAAGCTTTGTAAAGGAAATAGCAAGATTAGGAGAAGATGTTAGCAAATTTGTATCAAAAGGTGTTCAAAACGAATTGATTAACCTGAATAGGATAAAAAATGGAGAATAGTGCTTGTTGTTTTTTATTTCTGAATGGGTATATTCAATATATAAAATGTTATAAGCTAAAGGAGCAGCATGTCAAAAGTGAGGGTTAATAATAGAAAAGTTTGTTGTCATGGTGATGAGAATGATGAGGGTTCCGGCCATCCATTAATATCTTTAGATATGGGAGAAGAAGAGGAAATAGCCTGCCCTTATTGTGAAAAGACGTTTGTCCATGACTGCACTGTAGAAGCGGTTGGGGAGCTGACTAGGGATGAGCTCTAATGGCACTTCTGCAGACTTAGCTTATGTAAATAGCAATAAGAGGGGCAGTAAAAATGAAACTGTCCATACGGTCGAGCACTCCCCCATGGCCAGGTATCATATTTCCACTATCTTTAACACCGTAAGCTCTTTTAACAAGCGACTCAGTGAAATCGCCAAGTTGCGCTAGAATAGCAATTGCAAGGCCAATGATTGGAGAATAAAAAATTGAAAATAGACCAAAAAATATTGATCCAAAAATTGTGCACACTACTCCAGCTAAAATCGCACCAAGAAGTCCTGCCCAAGTTTTTCCAGGGCTAATAATTGGGCAAATTTTAGCTCCACCAAAATTCTTGCCAAACAGGTAGGCAGTAACGTCAATTCCCCAAATGGTTAAGACGAACCATACTAATGCGTATTTTCCCTGTGGTAGATTATATAAATATATTAATGAGGCGCTTGGTAGTGCAATCAATAATAATGCAAAAACGTATAAAATTTTGTTTCCCTGGGTTAGATTATACCATTCAAAAGAAGATAAAACTGCTATCGAAAAAATCAATAGGTAAAACGATAAATCACTGAAATATGTAGCAAAGGAAAATATGAATAATATTACTATTGAGGACAACATTCTAATTATAAAATTATTATCTACCATATTTTTTCTCTCTTTTTGTATAATCTTCTAATGCTTTACTCAAATCTTGACAAGAAAAATCAGGCCATAAAGTATCACAAAAATACAATTCAGCATAAGCTGCTTGCCATAATAAAAAGTTGCTTAACCTTTTTTCGCCGCCAGTGCGAATTAATAAATCCAATTTTGGCAAATCTTTAGTATACAGAAATTTTTCAAATTCCTCTTCTGATACATAAGCAATATTTTCTTTTATAATATTGCTTATAGCTTGTGTAATTTCTTGCTTTGCTCCGTAACTGACTGCCACAGTGAGTAATAAACCATCGTTCTTATGTGTCATTTCTTCTGCTTTTTTAATTTGATCCAATATTTTACTGGGTAACAGACTTAAATTGCCAATAAAATTCAACTTAATGTTACAATTGTAAATGAAATTGACTTTATCTTCATTAGTTAAAACGGAGTAAAATAAATCAAATAGACAGTCAGTTTCGTTTTTAGGTCTAAGCCAATTCTCCATAGAGAATGCATACAAAGTTAAGTAGGGTATAGTTAAGTCCGTACAATACTTGGCAATATCGTATGCAACTTCACTGCCCTTTTTATAACCATCAATTTTTACCCTTCCTTGATTGTTCGCCCATCTACCATTACCATCCATAATAATTGCTAAATGTTTCGGTAAAGATTCTTGATTCAACATTTAAATTTAACCTAATTTTGACTTGAGTGAAATTTTTTGGATTTCAATGGACACCTGGAAGGTGTCAGCTACTTGCATGACAGGAAGAGAGTTACTGTAGTGACACCAATAGTTGATACTTGAATGCAAAATTGGTGTCATCCCAGTGCTCCGACACTGGGATCCAGGAAATTTGATTTCAAACAAGTGCATCAGATAGTTGTATAGTAAAGACTGGATTCCAGTGTCAAACACTGGAATGACATCATTTGCTATGTAAGCTTTCTCCATATCATTTAGTGATTCAGTATATCCTTTTCTTTGATGGACAATTCACCATCAATCTTTTTTATATTATCATCAGTAATATTTTGTATTTCCTTCTTAGCACCATGAAAATCATCTTCTGAGATTTCTTTATTTTCCTTCATTTTTTCTGTTTCTTCCATAATATCTCTACGTATATTTCTAATGGCAATCCGTGCATTTTCAGCAAACTGATGCAATAATTTCACTAATTTTTCACGGGTTTCTTGTGTCAAGTCCGGAAGAGCTATACGTATGGTGCTACCCTCGACAACAGGATTTAAATTCAGGTTAGCATTTAATATAGCGTTTTTCACTTCACCTACAACACTAATGTCCCAAACTTTAATTGATAGGGTTTTGTTATCTATAACCGAAACGCCTGCAACTTGATTTAACTTTTGATGCCCACCATAGATGTTTACAACTATACCATCAAGCAAAGATGCACTAGCTCTACCAGTGCGTACGCCTTTAATATCATCATGAAAGGACTGAATAGTTTTTAGCATTCTTTCTTTTGTTTTAGCTTTTATTTCATTTAACATAAATTACCTACTGTTTACAATCTGAAACTATAGTATAAGTACCTTGACCCTTAATAATATTGACTATTTTTTCTCCCTTCAAAGAAAAAACTATAATTGGAATAGAATTCTCACGAGCAAGTGAAATTGCTGATGCATCCATAACTTTTAAATCACGAGTCAATAAATCCGTGTAAGAAAGCCTATCATACATTACAGCATCCTCATTTTTTTTCGGATCAGCGGAGTATACACCATTTACTTGCGTACCCTTTAGAATAACATCACAATTCATTTCAACAGCACGTAAGGCTGCAGCTGTATCTGTAGTAAAAAATGGGTTGCCTGTGCCTGCTGCAAAAATTACCACTCTACCTTTTTCTAAATGACGAATAGCTTTCCTTCTGATGTAAGGTTCGCATACAGTGGCCATGGGTATTGCAGATAATACCCTAGAAGCTACTAAATTTTTTTCTAAAAAGTTTTGTAAAATTAAAGCATTGATTATAGTTGCAAGCATTCCAATATAATCACTGCTTGCTCTTTCACAACCACTTAAAGACGCAGATGTGCCACGAAAGATATTACCACCACCAACAACAATACATACCTGAACTCCAAGATTACAAACTTCAACTATGCCTTTAGATAACTCACCTATAGCCTCCATATCGTGACCAAATTGCTTTGATCCCATCAAAGCCTCACCAGAGATTTTAAATAACACCCTGGAATATTTTATTTCGCTTTTTTCATTTGTTGAAATAAACATTTTTTGCTATTTAATCTGCATCACCCAAAACAAGTAACTCGTAATTAGAGAGTTTAACAGCACTCAACTCGCTTGATTTTATAAAATCAGAAATCTTCATCTTATCATCCTTTATAAATTTTTGCTCCAGTAAAACAACTTCTTCATAGTACTTAGCCATTCGTCCATCTACTATTTTTTTTGCTACTTCTTCAGGTTTATTTAAGCTCCTCACTTGCTCTTCAATTATAGAACGTTCGTTGTTCAACTTCATTTGATCTAAATCATCTATAGACAAAGCTTCAGGCTTCATAGCAACTACATGCATAGCTATTTGTTTCCCAATCTCTTGTAGCTTCGCCTTATCACCAGATGATTGCAATGCAATTAAAGCACCAATCTTACCTAAGCCACACACATCACCATGTACGTAGCCAGCAATAACTCCATCCTTAGCTTCTAAGTAACAAAGCTTACTTAACTCTAGCTTCTCACCAAGAACTGACGTACCATTCATAATAGCTTCCTGCACTGTGCCAATGCTTTCATACTTGGCATTTTTTAACTCATCAACGCTAGTACAGCGTTCTTGATGAGCAATTGATGCTAAATTTAAAACTAACTCTATAAATTTCTCATTCCTTGCGACAAAATCGGTTTCGCAATTGAGTTCAATCAATACACCACAATTTTCAGTCAAACACATAGCAACGAGCCCATCTGAAGCTACTCTATCAGATTTTTTGTCAGCTTTAGCAAGACCTATTGTACGTAACTTATCAACGGCTTTCTTAATGTCACCATCACATTCTTCTAATGCTTTTTTACAGTCACTTAAGCCAAGCCCTGTTCTATCACGTAATTCTCTTATATCATCTGGATTCATCTTCATTTGTTACTACCTCCCTTTCTTCTTCTTTGTAAACTTTACTACGTCTCCTTTTAGTTTGCACAATACCATCTTCTTTTTCTTGAATAAACTCATCACCCCTTATATCATCAATCTTAACTCCAGATTTTGCTAGACTAGACTCTATTCCAGCTAATATAGAGTCGGTAGCTAATTTACAATAGAGCTCTATTGATTTTCTTGAGTCATCATTTCCAGGTATTAGATAAGTAATACCATCTGGATCAGAATTAGTATCAAGTATTGCAACTATTGGAATTCCTAACTTCTTAGCCTCCTTAACCGCTATATGCTCTTTATTAGTATCAATGATGAATAAGATATCAGGAATTGCTCCCATTTCTCTAATACCGCCAAGCGCCTTATCAAGCTTTTGCTTTTTCTTTTCAATGTTTCCCAATTCTTTCTTTGTTAAAATGCTATCCTCGTCATTTAATATTTTCTCATATTGCATCAAGGTTTTTATCGAAGAAGAAACAGTGCCCCAATTAGTAAGCATACCACCAAGCCAACGATGATTCACATAATATTGACCACAACGAATCGCTTCACTTGCAATAATATCAAAAGCTTGAAACTTTGTACCAACAAATAGAATGCGACCACCTTGAAATGCAACGTCATATAAAGCCTTCATGGCCACCTGTAGCAATGGTAGTGTTTTTCGCAAATCAATTATATGTATACGATTTTCTTGATGCACTCCATATATGTATGGAGCCATTTTTGCGTTCCAGCGACTAATTTTGTGACCAAAATGTACACCAGATTCAGCTAAATCACGCACAGTGACTTTAGGCAAATTTGTCATATATCATTCCTCCAAATAGTTTATCTTCCATGGCATAACCCTAATGGGACTACTTGTACAAGCCATGTGTGAAATTAAATTATTTACATAGTAATAGAAAAGACAGCAAAGCGCAAACAAAAAATATTGACAAAGGGCAACATGTTTATTAGCTTTAAAGTTGAAGCCCGAAAATGCTAAAAAGAAATTAGGGGGGTGTAGCTCAGTTGGTTAGAGCGCATGCCTGTCACGCATGAGGTCGTGAGTTCAAGTCTCATCACTCCCGCCATATTAGTTTTAGCATAACTTAGAATTCGCAGTATTATTGCCGGTATTGAGAAACGCCTTCACCAAACTTGACATGGCATGGTATTGTAATTAATACTTAAATAGGTTTGTTTTTATCATTAACAATTAGGATTAAATATGCTCATTTCTGAAGTTTTTGCAGCAGATGCAACTAGCAATACATCAAGTATCGGCGCATCTTTTGCTAGTTTTATTCCACTGATTTTAATATTTGTGGTATTTTATTTTCTCATTATTCGCCCGCAACAAAAAAAACTAAAAGAACATAGAAAGATGATAGATCAAATAAAACGTGGTGATACAGTCATTACTTCTGGTGGAATAATAGGTGAAGTTAATAAAGTTGATGAGGCAAATGCACAATTTATAATAGAAATAGCACCAAAAGTTGAGATAAAAGTTCTAAAGTCCGCTATATCTGAGGTTTTAAGCAAAGAAACTCAAAAAGTAGCAGCTAAACCAATTAAAAAGGTAAAATCGAAAGAATGATAAAAAGAATATAAATCAACCAGTAATAAAGGCAAAAATGCTTAACATGTTTAGAAAAAAGTTTGTTTGGTGATCCATTTGTGTGTGGAATATTTGGTGTAGTAAGTAGCGGTGATTCAGTAATACCAACCTTACTAACTGGGTTACAAAAATTGGAATATAGGGGATATGATTCCTCAGGTATAGCAATCATAAATAACGAAGGTAAGATAGAAGTCAAAAAATCAGAAGGTAAAGTCGAAAGGTTATGTGAAGTTGTTGATGACAGCAAGATGTCTCACAGTACAGTTGGTATAGCACATACTCGCTGGGCTACACATGGAGTCCCAGGCCTTAAAAATGCTCACCCCATTCGTACAAATAATGTTGTTGTTGCTCATAACGGCATAATTGAGAATTACAATCTGCTAAAAAAGGGTCTAGAAGAAAGGGGCATGTCATTCCATACTGACACTGACACAGAGATCATACCAAACATGCTAACCTTATATCTTGATGAAGGATTGTCGCCAATTGATTCTCTATTTAAGTGTTTAAACAACTTACATGGCTCATTTGCCTTGGTCTTATTATTTGCAGAATATCCAGACGCCTTATTTGTTGCGAAGAGAAATTTGCCTTTAGCAATAGGCTATAACTGTAACACAGTGTTTGCTGCATCTGACTCTAATGCTTTAAGTGCATTTGTGGAAAGAATATCGCATTTGGAAGATGATGACATTGCAGTGATAAAATCTAGTGGAGTTAGTATATACAACAATGGTACACAAGTTAAACGCAGTATAGAAAATAGTAGTCCAAGTGATTTTCTAATTAGCAAAAATGGTTACCCTAGCTTCATGTTAAAAGAGATTTTTGAGCAACCGCGTGCATTAAACAAAACAATAAATCAATTTTACAAGCAATATAAAGAGGTAATATTTGCTAACAAAAAATTGTTTTCTGAGCTGAGTTACATTACTATAGTTGGATGCGGGTCATCTTATTTTGCTGGGCTAATAGCAAAGTATTGGCTGGAAAATGTCGCTCAAGTTCGAGTATATCTAGAAATCTCATCAGAATTTAGGTATAGCAACGTCAAGCTGGAAGAAGGCAGCATTGGGTTATTTATCTCTCAATCTGGTGAAACTGCAGATACCATAGAAGCGCTGCGTTATGCAAAATCACAGAAGCAAACAATCATTAGTATAACTAATACATTTAGCAGCAGCATTGAAAAGATCTCAGATATTGTGTTACATACTCTTGCTGGGCCAGAAATTGGTGTTGCTTCAACAAAAACCTTTTCTGCGCAACTTGCAACTTTAGCATGCTTTGCCGTGGAGCTTGGAAAAATAAAAGGTGTACTGGGTGGAGAGAGAATAAAACAGCTAAGCAACGCTATTAACTCTATTCCCGAGTATGTTGAGCACGTTTTGAATGTGATGAAAATACAACATATATCGGACAGTATATTAGAACACAATAACGTTATTTTAATCGGCAGAGGAAGTTCATACGGAGTTGCAATGGAAGGCGCATTGAAAATAAAAGAGCTTTCATATATCAATACAACTGGTATTGCAGCGGGAGAAATGAAGCATGGTTCTATTGCTTTAATAGACTCTACTGTGCTTGTTATAGCAATTATCCCTTATGATGATTTATTCTTTAAAACGCTATCTAATATACAAGAGATTATTGCAAGAAAAGGCAAAGTAATTGCCTTCAGTGATAAACAAGGAGCGCCATTCCTAAGGGGAGTTTGCGCAGATGTGGTGCAACTTCCAGACACTGATAATTTTATCTCTCCAATCATCTACAGTGTTGCTATGCAATTCCTTGCTTACTTTACTGCAGCAAAAAAAGGGTTAGATGCAGATTGTCCAAGAAATTTAGCTAAGTCTGTCACGGTTGAGTAGTCCATTTAAAGTTAAAGCTAAACTTCTAATTAAGTTGACCAGACTGCATTCTGTGATTTTTAGCAAAACACGATACACAATCGTCATTCCGCTACTTGTTAGCGGAATCTATGCCGAGATACCGCGGCGGTATGAAGGTTCGCGGTGGTATGACGGTTAAGTAATTCGTCATCCCGCTGCTTGTTAGCGGGATCTAGAGATACCGCGGCGGTATGACGGTTCGCGGCGGCATAGCTATCTTCAAAAATATGGTTGAATAATTGTTAATAATAGTGTATAATTATTAATATTTTTAAGCACTTTGGCTATGGCTTTATCTAAGTTTCTCGACCCTAAGCTGGATTTAACCTTCAAAAAAATATTTGGCACTGAAAAAAATAAGAATATTCTCATACATTTTTTGAATGATATTTTAGGGTTTACCGAGATAAATACTATACAAGAAGTGGAATTCCTCAGCACTATTCAAGATGCTGAAATTGCCTCTAAAAAACAAAGTATCGTTGATGTTCTTTGCAGGGATGAAAATGGGGTGCAAGTAATAGTCGAAATGGTGCGACCTGAAAGCCTTCGGTCATATTGTTTAAAAGGAGAGGAATTCATTCAGAAAGAAACTGAAAGGATTCTAAAGCTTATTGAACCAGATGTTTTGCCATCTGAGTCTACGCATCAGTGCGAATTGGGTAACCAGTTGGTGCCGAGCGACGCGGACAATGAACCTCCTCTTGATAAAGAAGATGCTCAATCGTGAGAGAAAGCATAAACTACAAGCATCATGTGGTTGGAGGGCTAGGCTTAGTGGTATGGTGAACGTAAGTGAAGCTTCATAAGTATCGTAACGATTAAAGAGCTAAAGATGCTGATAAGCTCCGACCAAAAGGTAATGTGACATTTTTCATTTCTGGATGTACGCAAATAATAATTCCACCGGTATAGAGAAGCCACCTAACCCACTATTGTATGACAAAAGGAACAGGATAAGCCTGTATTTTCGCCTATATGGCAGGCAACCCGCAAGGAATGCTGATGGATGTGCAGGTAAAGGATAATGGAGAAAGCGAATGCCATTTTGTAACGAAATGGATAGAATTTGTAACATTAATTCGCGTGAAAACGAGCAGACTTCCATTTGGTCCCTCATGACAAGAAACTTTGTTAACCACTTAAGGTAGGAAAGCAGATGATTACAAGTACAACTGTAAGTGCACCTACCAATAACTCCGAAGCATGGAACCAGTTACCCTGGAAGAAATGCCAAAAAGTTGTTATGAGGCTACAGAGGCGTATTGTTAAGGCTGTCCAACAAGGCAGATGGGGTAAGGTGAAAACTTTACAACACCTTCTCACACGCTCTTTTAGCGGCAAAGCTTTGGCGGTTAAGAGAGTAACTGAAAACCAAGGAAAAAACACAGCAGGTGTAGATCGTCAAATATGGTCAACTTGCAACACAAAATTTCAAGGAATAAAGCTATTAAAACAAAGAGGATACAAACCTTCTCCGCTAAAACGGATATACATCAGTAAGTCTAATGGCAAAAGAAGACCTCTTGGAATCCCTACGATAAAAGATAGAGCCATGCAAGCATTATACTTGTTTGCTTTGGAACCGATAGCTGAAACGATCAGTGATCGTCACTCTTATGGTTTTAGACCAAAAAGATCCTGCGCAGACGCTACTGTGGCTTGTCACTTGTTACTGGCAAGCCGTAACCAACTACAATGGATACTCAAAGGTGATATTAAATGGTGTTTTGATAACATTAACCATGAATGGCTCATGAAGCATATTCCTATGGAGAAGAAAATTCTTCATAGCTGGTTAAAAGCTGGCTTCCTAGAATCAAAAACTCTGTATTCCACAACTGCAGGTACCCCACAAGGTAGTATCATCTCTCCAATACTAGCAAATCTAGCCCTAAATGGACTTGAAAAATCATTGGAAAGTCAATTTGGTAAACTTGGCAGTAAAAGAAGAAGCAAAATCAGAAGTGGAGTAAATGTAATCAGGTACGCAGATGACTTTATCATTTCAGGAATCACACGTGAAGTACTGGAAAATGAAGTAAAACCTCTAGTATCGTCCTTTCTTCAGGAGAGAGGTCTTATCCTTTCCGAAGAGAAAACAAAAATTACATCTATTACAACAGGGTTTGACTTTCTTGGTTGTAATGTACGCAGGTATAATAAGAAGTTAATTATAAAACCTTCAAAAGAAAGTATTAAGAAACTTCTTAATAAAGCACGTACATTGATAAAGGCAAACATAGCGAACACTCAGGCCGTACTAATCAAGTTGCTCAATTCCCTATTAAGGGGATGGGGAAATTACTACAGCCATGTGTGTGCGAAAAGAGCTTTTAACAAAATAGACCATGAAATTATGTGTGCTCTATGGAAATGGGCAAAGAAAAGACATCCTCGTAAAGGATTACGTTGGATAAAGAATCGTTACTTCAAGGTAATGAAACAACGCTAATGGGTCTTTGCTGCACCCATATGCAAGAACAAACCGAAAGAGATAAGGTATTTAAGACTGCTGAGGTTGATTGATATACCTATCAGACGACATGTTAAAATCAGGGCGGATGCAAATCCACTTGACTTAAAATGGAAAAAGTATTTTGATGAAAGAGTGAAACAAACAAAAATGTTAGCAAGCTCTTTCTCAAGAGAAGGTTCTCTACTGTTGGTGTCACCATTAAGAATGATGTTTTCTGAGGAATCATGAAGGACAAGCCGGTTCGAGAAAAGAAGGACTTAGATAAGGGGCTCAAGCGTAGTGTGGGGAAACCTGCATGCTGCGTTTCTAAGGGAGGGAGTAGTAGCAATACTACTTCCTTACCTAACCAAGTTGCCAAAACTAAAGGCTTTGAAAAACGCGCACAACTTTATGCTGCTAAGGCTTACTCAAGACAAGCTGATAAATCTGGTAAATACGTTGATTTAAAGAAGATTTTCTTTATCGCGATTTCAAATTGTACCTTATTCCCTGATAAGCTTGACTATATATCTAGCCATACCATAAGAGATGAAAAAACCAATGAGCATGACTTAAAAGATTTTCAATTTATCTTCATAGAGCTGCCAAAATTTCCTAAGAGTAGAGAAGAACAACTAGAAAGTGTAGTAGACCGTTGGCTATTTTTTTTCAAATATGCAGATGAAACAACGGACGAAGATCTCAGAAAAATTGCGGAAAAATCACCAATAATAAAGCTAGCATATGATGAATTAGATAAGTTTCACTGGAATGAAAAAGATCTAATAACTTATGAAGAAAGAATAATGGATCTGCGCAAAGAAGAAGCCATTCTTGAATACAGACTTGACCTTGCTACTGAAAAAGGCATCCAAATTGGTGAAGAAAGAGGCATCAAAATCGGTAAAGAGGAAGGAAAAATCGAAGGAAAAATCGAAGGAAAAATCGAAGGAAAAATCGAAGGAAAAATCGAAGTCGCAAAAGCAATGCTGGCTAACAATGTTGATGTCAACACTATTGTCAAATTTACTGGCCTTTCTATTAGTGAGATTGAAGAATTAAGTGTGAACGGTTACTAATTAAGAACTTTAATTATCAATCATAAATCACTGAATTTCGCTAGTAAATTTGTTGCCATTGTCCATATTGCACAATTGTATATAAGATATAGTATAACAATAGTGTCCGTTCAGCTAATACCAATTCCCACTGCACAATAAACGGATAGATAACAATAGAAAAAAAGCCATACTATTGCCTTTCTTTCTCACTCCACAATTAAATAACTCTACAATATCGCTTATTTGATTCACTAATAATGAGAATTGGTATAACTTTGCTATTTTTCTCTCTAGATTCTTGCAAAGTTCTACAAGATTAACCACATTACCTCACGGTTTCTCTATGATTATTTTTTTAGATTACTTGTTTACCTTATTTGCCGTTCTCCTGAACGAATATACATAAGCTATAAAAACTATCTAATAGCTACCCAAAACCCTTATTTCCCACTCAAGTTCAACATTAAATTTATCCTTTACTGCATCTTTTACTTTGTTGCCAAGGTTTTCCAAGTCAGATGCAGTTGCATTATCGTAATTGAGCAAGAAGTTACAATGTTTCTTAGAGATTCTAGCTCCACCAATATTTAACCTTAGGCAGCCAGATTTATCAATTAACTCCCATGCTCGGTAGTTTTTTGGATTTTTGAATATGCACCCAGCAGTTTTTCCTCTTATTGGCTGGCTTTTATTTTTCCTCTCAATAACTTCCTTTAACCTTTGCAGTATAAGCTCATACTCTGAGTTTACTCCTTTAAACTCAGCTTCAACAAAAATCCAATTTCCTTTTAGGCTATGTCCACGGTAAAAATACCCCATTTCTTCGCTGGAGAACTCATATAGGTTTCCATCCTCTAGATTCACTGCTTTTATGGATTGTACAACACTTGCGATATCACTACCATATGCACCTGCATTCATTTCTATTCCGCCACCAACTGTTCCTGGAATTCCAACTAGAAACTCCAACCCACTAATCTGCTGATTTCCCGCAAAGTGAGCAAGGTTGCTGAGCAGCACAGCTCCCCCAGCTACAATAGAGTTGTTACCCTTACTTTTAATATATGCAAACTCCTTACCTAATTTTACTGTTATTCCTCGAATGCCACTATCTCGCACTATTATGTTGGATGTTGCACCAATAACGCTAACTGGCAGTTCAGTATTTTTAATCAAGTATGTTAAATCTTCAATATCACATGGTTTAAATAATACATCAGCTCGTCCACCAACATTTAACCACGTCGCTTTAGACATTAAGACATCATAACGATAGATTCCACGTACTTTAGGTAAGCTTATAAGCATTTTGATTTCAACTCTAATCCTGCATCCATACCCATTTTCTCCGCATCTTCTATAAATGAAGTGCGCTCAGTGAAGTATATATTTTTTCCACTTGCTAACATACAACGAAGGTGTAGCATATTTTCGCTCACATATTCAGCCAAAGCTGCAAGTGGTGTAAAACATGAACCATTCACTGTCTTCATAAAACTGCGCTCTGATTTCACTCCTATAAAAGACATATTATTATTAATTTTCTCTAAAAGATCGATAATTTTTACATCATTCCTTCTACATTGAATACAAACCGCCCCCTGCCCCACTGCACTTAACATAACTTTTGGTGGCAATACCTCTGTAATCAAGTGATGTTTTTCTAATCTTATGAGTCCTGCTTCAGCTAGAATTATTCCATCAAAACTTTGATTTTGCAATCTGGTTGTTACATTTCCACGTAGCGGTACTATATTTAAATCTGGTCTAACATTTAACAACTGAACTTTTCTTCTTATTGAAGAAGTGGCAATAGTAGCCTGCTGTGGCAAAGACTCAAGGCTATTGTGTTTATGAGAAATAAACGCATCGCATGAACTTAGCCTTTCTAAAACACAAGGAATTGTTAAACCCCCTGAGAAAAACGCAGGCATATCTTTTAGCGAATGAACTGCCATGTCTATATTATTTTCGAGCAATTCAGTCTCAATTTCTTTAATGAATAATCCTTTGCCTCCTATTTCAGCAAGATTTGCGTTTGCATACTTATCTCCAGAAGTTTTTATTTTAACAATTTCAATAGATAAGTTAGGAAAAGAATCCAGCAACTTTTGTTTTGCTTCCAAAGCCTGGGCAACTGCAAGCTTGCTTCCTCTGGTACCTATTTTGACTAGCATGTGTACGATTGTTTGTCTGATGTCATTCAAGTAGCTGACTACTTGGATCCAGTTTATATAAACCTTTGCATTTATTGTACTTTAACTTAAAACCAAAAGCAACTTTGACTTTACAAAATAATAACCTTTTATATGCATAAATAAGCTTACTGGATTCTAGTACTTGCATGACAAGGTATAAACCTTATCGTCATACCACCGCGAACCGTCATACCGTCACGGTATCTCTAGATCCCGCTAACACGTAGCGGGATGACGAATTATTTAACCGTCATACCGCGATTCATTCGCGTTATCTCTAGATCCCGCTAATAAGCAGCGGGATGACGGTTGTCGTTTAGCTATAAATATTAAAAAATTTACCAAGCGAAAAAAAAGGCAAAAGAAGCCCCGTGGTGGTTGGCTATTTACTATGTACTAAAATATCGGCGTTTTTTTTATTCTAAAACGCTTGATTAAGAGCGATTTAGCTGCTTTTAACTTGCAACTAACCTACACCACAAGTGTTTAAGAAATTTACTAAGCAGGAAAAAAGGCAAAGAAACCCCGTAGTAGCTAGCATTCAAATTCTCCCTTGTCAATTTGACGTTTTTTGCTGTCTTAAACGCTTTGTAAGCGCGTTTCGGCTTATATAGGTAAAAACCTAAAAATTTTCAAAGACATGCGATGCACGTAGTGCGAAAAATTAAACATGAGACGCCAAATACCCTAAGTTTTTTGTCATTAACCTGCACAGATTGCGAAGATAAATAAGTAGCTTCAGTTTCATGATAGGGGGGATGGCAAAGCTTGTCAAGGAATTTTTATGGCCTAGCGTCACGTGCTGGAATGACATTTGGGAATATGTTATCCGTTTGTCACTTCTAAATGATAAGAGCCTCAATGAATTTATTAGTTTATTACATGTCTCTTTTCATGTATAAATCTATAGAAAGTTTTATACGGAAGTTGTTTTATGAGCAAAATTATAGAAATCAGAGCACCAAAAACTCTTGGTGGTGAATCAGTTACAGAAGGTATAGTAAAAATAAAGAAGGGTATTGGAGAAGCAGTAAAAGTAGATGACTTGATCTTTGAAATTGAAACTGACAAAACAGCACTCGAATTAACTGCAGAAGCTTCAGGGCAAATAACTGAATTTCTTATAAAAGAAGATGATGTAATAAGTCCTGATCAATTGTTAGCGAAGCTTTCCATGGGAGAAGTAAAAGAGGAAGCGAGAAAAGAAGATAAAAGCGAAAGTGCTGCTAAAAAAGATGCTCCATCAGCTCGTAAAATTATGGAAGAAAATGCAATCAGTGCAGAAAGCGTCAAAGGAACTGGCATGGGAGGCAGAATAACAAAAGCAGATGTGATAGGCCATATGAACAAAGCTGAACAACCTGCAATAAAACAATATGAATTGCCAAAAAGTGTAGTAAATGGAGAGCAAAGAGAGGAACGAGTAAAAATGAGCAAAATAAGGCAAGTAATTGCCGCTCGTTTGAAAGCATCGCAAAATACTGCTGCAATACTGACCACGTTCAATGAAATTGACATGAAGAATGTCATGGATCTAAGAGCAAAATATAAGGACGCCTTTGAAAAAAAATATGGAATAAAACTTGGTTTTATGTCGTTTTTTATAAAGGCAGCGGTGCAAGCATTGAAAGAAATTGCTGAAATTAACGCTGAAATCTCAGGCGATGAAATCATATATAAACATTACTATGACGTAGGTGTTGCTGTTGGCACCGATAAAGGTCTTGTTGTACCAGTTATTCGGGGTGCCGATCAGATGTCATTTGCAGAAATTGAGTTGACTTTAGTTGCTCTTGGCAAAAAAGCTCGTGAGGGTAAATTACAAGTATCAGAAATGGAAGGTGCAACATTTACCATCTCAAACGGTGGAGTATACGGTTCACTTCTTTCCACTCCGATAATAAACCCTCCGCAATCTGGAATACTTGGAATGCATTCAATACAAAACAGGCCAGTTGCTGTTGGTAATGCAGTAGAAATCAGACCTATGATGTACATTGCTCTCTCTTACGATCACAGAATAGTTGACGGCAAAGGAGCAGTAACTTTCCTCGTTAAAATAAAAAATTATATAGAAGATCCAAATAGATTAGTTTTGGAAGTGTAGCTCAAATGAATTGTTGTTAATCCAGTATTGCTAAAAACCTAAATGTCATCTAGTTCTGCCAGCAGTTTAGCAACTTCTGGATGATCAGGGCCATAATGTTTCTCAAAAATAGGCAAGGCCTGTTCAAGCAATTCCTCTTGTTTCTTGTGATCGCCCAAAGCGCCATAGGCAATACCAAGATTTGCCAGTAGTTTGGCAACTTGAACATGACCAGAGCCATAATGTTTCTCAAAAATAGGTAAAGCTCGTTCAAACAACTCTTTTGCTTTCTGATGATCGCCAAAAGTGCCATAAACGATACCGAGGGTTGCCAGTAATTTAACAACTTCAAAATGGTCGAGGCCGTAATGTTTCTTTCGAATTGCTAGAGCCTGTTCAAGCAACTCTTTTGCCTTCTGGGGATTACCTAAAACCCTATAAGAATTACCGAGGTTTACCAGTGTTCTAGCAACTTCAAAATGGTCAGGCCTGTAATGTTTCTTTTTGATTGCTAAAGCCCGTTCAAGTAACTCCTTTTGTTTTTTATAGTCACCTAAATCCACATGAGAGATACCAAGGTTTGTCAGAGTAATAGCGACTTCAAAATGATCAGAGTTGTAATATTTTTCTTTAATTGTTAAGGCCTGTTCAAGCAGCTCCTTTTCTTTCTGAGGATCACCCAAAGCACCATAAGCGATACCAAGGTTTGCTAGTAGTTTAGCAACTTCAAAATGATCATAGCCATAATATTCCTTAAAGATAGGTAAAGCCCGTTCAAGCAACTCTTTTTCTTCCTGAGGATCACCTAAAGCCCTATAAGCGGTGCCTAAACTTATTAGTGTTCTAGCAACCTCAGGATGACCAGTGCCATAATGTTTCTCAAAAGTAAGTAAAGCTCGTTCAAGCAATTCCTTTTGTTTCTTATAATTGCCTAAATACCCGTAAGCGTTACCTAGGTTTGCCAGCAGTTTAGCAACTTCGAAATGATCAGGGCTATAATGTGTCTTCAAGATAGGTAAAGCCCGTTCAAGCAACTCTTTTTCTTTCTGAGGATCACCTAAAGCACCATAAGCAATGCCAAGGTTTGCTAATGTAATAGCAGCTTGAAAATGATCAGAGCCATAATGTTTCTTGATGATAGGTAAAACCCGTTCAAGCGACTTCTTTTGTCTTCTAGGATCTAAATCAAAATATCCATCGCCTATCCATATTAACAAATTTACAAGATAATCCTTTTCTATTGTTTGTTTTTCTGAAGGATTTTTTGTTAGCCAATTATCTACATGTGATAAGAACGCTTCTAAATGCGGCAATAATTGTCGTTTCTTAGCATAATCTTCTAATTTATCACTGCCGTAAGGAAAGCTTTCTTCCAGTAACTCAAAAGTCTTTTTCACAACTTTGTCTTTGCCTTGTTTTTCTAACTCTATTCTTGTTACTTGCTGTACTAACCTGTGGATATTGACTGAGCTTTGCTCTTCTCCTGGGTTGATCATTGAATATTGTTTAAGTAGTTGGATAGCATCACCTAACTTTTCTTCATTGCGTTCTACCCCTAAAAACATTTTTGCAGGAATGTTGTCAGGAGCAATATAGGCAATGATATCCAAGATTTCTTTGGCTTGCTGACCATACTCTGGGTTATCTTTGATTTTATCAATAGTAATTCTCCAGGTTATAAAAGTTGTCTTGGTGTAGCTATTGTCGCTGTCTTTAGGAAACTTAAAATCAAGTAATTTTTCTGCTTCCTCTTTGTATCTCTTTAAATAATCACTAATTTCAAACTTCAAGCCTACATTCTTTAATGCTATATCCCTTTCTTTTATGTATGCAACTGCCTGCTGCAAAGCTAAAGGAAAATGCTGTAATGTTTCTGCCAAATTCTTTATTTCATTTTCTTGTGACCCATCTTTTATACCTAATGCTTTTCTAATAAAGTCTATTGATTCTGGTTCAGTAAATGCACCCAATGTTAATGATTTTATATCTCCCCATTTCTGATTACGAGAGGTAATCAAAACACTAGGTTTATTATCATCAGATGATAAAAAGTGGGACGGTAAGAATTGACTAATACCAGCATCTTGACCTTCACTTCTATATTCTTCTGCATTATCGAAAACAAAGAGACTTTTCTCTTGGCGAAAAAAGCGTATATGTCTCTTACAATAGATTCAATATCCCTATCTTCTGTAGGAATGCCTAAAGGATCTCTAGCTAACCTGAGAAAAGACTGCACCATGGTTTCATGGGTTTCAGCTTTTATCCATATAATATTGTTGTCATAATCTTTACTGTGTTCTTCAATATATTTTTTGGCCAGCTCAGTCTTACCTATTCCTCCCAACCCACTAATAGAAACCAGTTGCGATATTACTGTGGCTACACCTTGACTTTTTTGTATTAATTTGTGTAGTTCTCGTAATTCTTCTGTCCTTCCAGTGAACGATCCTACTGGATTTCTCACCTCAAATCGAAAGCCTCCTAAGAGGTTGTCCGGAAACAAGTAAAAGGCTATAATATCTGAAATTTTAGTACGGGGTAAAGATGAGAAAAAAGTATCCAACAGATCTAAGCGAAAGGGAATGGTCAAGAATAGAAAAACACTTCAGAGTATCATACAAGAAAGGAGGAAGGCCGCCAAAGTATAGCAAAAGAGAAATATTAGAAGCAATTTTCTATGTATTGCGTACAGGGTGTCAATGGCGGTATTTACCAAATGATTTTCCGCTATGGAAGACTGTGTATGAGCAGTTCAGGCAATGGAAGAAGCAGGGAATTTTTGAGAAAATGAATTATGAAATTACAAAATATAGTAGAAGAAAAATAGGAAGGAATGAGCAGCCGAGTGCCTGTATAGTAGATAGTCAATCTGTAAAGACTACAGAAAAGGGGGGATCAAAGGCTATGATGGAAGTAAAAAAGTAAAGGGTAGAAAAAGGCATATAATTACAGACACTCAGGGTTTTATACTAGGTTGTTACGTAGGCGCTGCTAACGAAAATGATAGAGATGGTATTAAAATAGCATTAAACAATATGAGAACAAAATATACTAAAGTTAAAAAAATGTGGGCTGACATGGGATACCAAGGAAGAAATTTAAAGAATCACATAAAGGAAGAATATGACATAGATATTGAAATTGTTAAAAGGCCTCCATGTAGATTTTGGGTGCACAAAGATACGCCACCTGAGCTACTACCAACAAGAGAACAAGGGTTTAAAGTACAGCCAAGAAGATGGGTTGTAGAAAGGACTTTTGCTTGGGTTAATAGGAATAGAAGGCTATCGAAGGAGTATGATTTACTCACAACATCCACTGAGAATTTCATATACCTAGCTATGAGTAGGGTTATGTTAAAGAGGGAATATGCTTGAATTTACTAGTTTCCGGACAACCTCTAAGATTTCTTCTTTCATCTTGCGAAAGAATTCTCTTCCGTCTTCATGTGTAAGAAAACGTCTCCCTTTTTCTTTCAACCAATCTAGCATTTTTTCTTGGAAGCAAGCGTAAACATTCTGTCTATCAATATCATTAAATTGCTCGCCTAGCTCACTTTTGATAATATCCGCTAGTTTTATTTCATTGGGCTGATTTACTGCAAATACTAACTTATCAAAAAATTCTTTTATATTGTCTTCCAACCTACCTTCATTCATCATTCGTCCAAATTCACGTTGCCACGTCTGATTTCTTTCCAATTTCCTTTTTGAGTTCTGATCTGGCTTGTTTTGGAGTTTTTTTATCTCCTCTTCTAATTCTTCCATCGCTTCTTCTACAGCACTTTCAAATGCTGGTTGCACTACTGAAATCATGTTATTGTGAATATAAGAGAACTTATATCTAGTGCCACCATCTTTAAAAAAGACATCACTAGTGTCGATTACTTCAACTAAAATTTCTATTTCCTCGTTTGGTCCTAAAGTTTTTACCCTCAACTTCTTCACTGTGTTTCGTGCTGTGCTTTGATCCAGATCAAAATCGATATTAGTACAGATAATAAAATCTTTCAGGTTACCATCTGCAAAATCTTGATTATTTTTGATCTTTAGGTAAGAAACAAAATACTTTGCTAATCCAAACTCACCACTTTTATCTTTTGTAAGTAAGTTCCCTACTCCTATTTTCTTGTTATCTTCATCTTGTGTGTGTTTAGCCTGCAAAAAACGGTATACTTTCTTACTACCTTGGGTACATTCAAATACTAAATCATCGAATTTTCTGGCCTCTTCTATTTCTGTACCTAAGCGAAAAGAGTGCTGATAGAGCACTCCTCGATGCAAAAATAGCATCAATACCTTTAGCTGGTAGATATTACCGTGCATAACTAGTTACCTCATACAGGCTGCTATAAATTTGTTTGATCTAGAATTAAAGATTACCAAACACCTAAAATAATGCAATAGAGTCTTTATGTGTTGATAGAAAGGCCTTCGAGGGTAGGAATTGCCTGGCAAATTCTTAATTCTTGATTTAAAAAAGACTTTCCAAAGACTCCCCAAATCTAATATGTAATTGCTGTAGGCTGCATTTAGTAATATAATCTCATATTAAATAAGACTTTACTTAAGTTTATGCTAGATTCTCCGCTAATTTTGACAGCCATTCTTATATTTTTCATTTTTACGTTGTCATTCTTTTTTATAAGAAAGATATTTGGGTCAACAAATAAGAAGATAATAAAATCCTTTAGGAAAATTGTTCAGCAAATAAATGCATTAGAAACAGAAATGCAGAGTTTATCTGATGAGGAGCTTGCTGGTAAAACTGAAGAATTCAAACAAGAATTGAAAAATGGGAAAACGTTAAATGATCTTCTCGTACCTGCATTTGCAGTTGTGCGTGAAGCCTCTCGAAGGTTTCTTAACATGAGGCACTTTGATGTTCAACTGATTGGTGGAATGGTGCTCCACAATGGTATGATATCAGAAATGAAAACAGGAGAGGGAAAGACACTCGTTGCAACTTTAGCAGCATATCTAAATTCCTTAGAAGGGAAAGGCGTACACGTCGTAACTGTTAATGACTACCTTGCAAAACGAGACACAGAGTGGATGAGCAAATTATATAATTCTCTTGGGGTTTCTGTTGCGTTTATTACGAATAACTTGACAGACGAAGAGAGGAAAGAGGCTTACAGTGCAGATATCGTGTATTCCACAAATAACGAGCTTGCCTTTGATTACCTGCGAGACAATATGAAATTTTCTCAAGAAGACATGGTTCAGAGAGGCTTTCACTACGGAATAGTTGATGAAGTGGACTCAATACTCATTGATGAAGCTCGCACTCCGCTTATTATTTCTGGCCCGGTTGAGGAAAACAATCAGATATATAAGCATATCAATAAAATAGTAACCAAATTAGTTGACTCCGATTATGAAGTAGATGAAAAAGGTAGAACGGTATTCTTGACTGAAGATGGTATTTCACGAGTGGAGGAACTACTAAGGTCATACAATCTCATTCCTGAAAATTCCTCGCTCTATGATACTGACAGCATGATAATGACTCATTATATAGACCAAGCATTACGTGCATATAAGCTGTTTACTGCTGATAAAGATTATATAGTAAAGGATGGCAAGGTAGTGATTATTGATGAATTTACTGGGCGTATGATGGAGGGCAGGAGATATTCCGATGGTCTTCATCAGGCACTTGAAGCGAAGGAGAATCTTGAAATTCAGCATGAAAACCAAACTTTAGCATCGGTCACATTTCAGAATTACTTTCGTATGTACAATAAACTTTCCGGAATGACGGGAACAGCAGCAACAGAGGCAGAAGAGTTTCGTGATATATACAGATTAAATGTAGTAAAAATTCCAACCAATGTACCTGTAAAAAGAGTTGATATTGATGATGAAATTTACGGTACAGAAAAGGAAAAATTTAATGCTGTGTTGAAGTTTATAGAAGAATGCTACAAACGCCTTCAACCGGTCCTTGTTGGCACGGTGAGCATCGAAAACTCTGAGAAGCTTTCTGCGCTTTTGCAAAGCCATTCTCTTAAGCATTCAGTATTGAATGCTCGTTATCATGAACAAGAGGCGTACATAATAGCGCAAGCTGGGGTGCCAGGTAGTATCACTATAGCAACTAACATGGCAGGGCGTGGAACTGATATTCAACTCGGTGGAAATGCTGAAATGATCGCAAAGGTAGAGCTAAAGAAGATAAAAAATGCTGATGAAAGAGAAAAAAAATACCAAGAAATAGTTGAAAGAGTAAAAAAAGATAAGGAAATTGCTATAAAAGCTGGTGGTTTATGTGTGGTTGGAACCGAAAGACATGAAAGCAGGAGAATAGATGATCAATTACGCGGCCGTTCTGGTCGTCAGGGGGATCCTGGACTTTCTAAGTTCTTTTTATCGCTCGAAGATGACCTAATGAGAATATTTGGCTCTGATAGAATGAGAAGCTTTTTACAAAAAGTAGGGTTAAAGAATAACGAAGCTATTCATCATCCATGGATCAATAAGGCACTCGAGAAAGCGCAAAAGAAAGTTGAAGCTAGAAACTATGACGTGCGGAAATCTCTACTTAAGTTTGATGACGTAATCAATAACCAACGTAAAGTTATTTTTAAACAGAGAAACAATATCTTAGGCAACGAAATTAATGATTTACTTGAAGTATATAGCGAAGTAAATGAGAGCGTAGTAGAAGGTATAATCCAAAGTGGCTATTATGAGGATTATATTGAAAATATAGTCAAAGAATTCCATACAAGGTATGGAATAACGCTTGATAAAGAAGACTTGGCAAAGTTTTTGAATAAACAAGAAGCTTTGAATTATATAAATGATAAGATACAAGAATTTTTTACTGAGAAAGAAAAATATTTCAACAGTCAGCACACTACAGATTTGTGGAATACGATCGTGAAGCAAATGATGATAATGACACTTGATCATTTATGGAGGGAACACCTTTCAGTTCTAGAGAGCCTAAGACAAAGCATAAGCTTACGTGCTATGGGGCAGAAAGATCCACTGAATGAATTTAAACGCGAAGCTTTCTTGATGTTTGAGTCAATGCTTGAAAAATGGAAGGAACTCACCATTCACCGCTTAGCACACTTTAAGTTGGCAGACAACCAAGAGATAGGCAATAGGTTACATTCTGCTAGAAATAGCAGACTTCCCAAAGTCTCAAGAAACGACAAATGTCCTTGCAACTCCGGAAAGAAATACAAACACTGCCATGGTGCGGTTACTGTGGTGAGCTAATAATTATGGTTATACAGTTTGTTTATTTCCATCAACATTACTGCATCTAACCTCACTTAGCTTACTGTTTAATGAGTGCTCTGATGACTTATACGCAGCCCCATAGGAAATTCCACCAACTATCAGTGCAGGATGCTACAGTAATTCCAATTATTGCTAGTGCAGGTAATGCAGTAGCGTAAACGAGTGCTAATGGAGTAACAATGGCAGCTAATATACCCACAGCAACTCCTGCTGTTATAGCTTTAGATCTATGAATAAATGATGGATCTGCACCATCATTTAGTAGAAGTTTTGCTAGCTTTGGGTATCGACGCTGAACAGCGTAGTGTAAAGGAGTTCTTCCTCCTCGATCTTGTATATTAACATCTGCTCCTTTTTTTAGTAAAACTTCTACTACTTGTGTGTGTCCATGCTTAGCAGCATTATGTAAAGGAGTTCTTCCAACTTTACTTTGCACATTAACATCTGCCCCTTTTTTTATAAGATGTTTTACTACCTCTATATGACCATTATTAGCAGCATCATGTAAAGGAGTTCTTCCAACTTCACTTTGCACATTAACATTAGTGCTTCTTCCCAATAGATTTTCTAATACCTGTGTATGTCCATACTTAGCTGCATAATGTAGAGGAGTTTCCCCATACCTATTTTTCAGATCGATATCTGCTTCTTTTTTTGACAAAATTTCTACTATTCGTATGTGTCCATGTTTAGCAGCAACATGTAAAGGAGCTTCTTTGCAATATCCATTTTTTATACCGGTTTTCGCTCCATTGTCTAATAGATTTTCTACTATTTGTATGTGCCCATGTTCAGCAGCAACATATAAAAGAGTCCTTTCATATTCTATAAAGAACCCTGTTAATTTTGTATCTTTAGCTATCATACGCAACATGATACCTGGTAAAAACAGGTGATCTATATCAAACTTGTTATCTTTCCACCCGTTGTATACGCGTGGGTCCTTTTCCTGCAGCTTATCCTTAATTTTATCAATTATATTATCTTTATTGAAGCCTTGATCATTAATTTCTTGTAATATTTCCTTTAGCATTTCTTCAAATTCTGATCCCACTATTTCCTACCAAGCTATAAAACTTTATTAAGGCATATGAAGTGGATTATGTCAATGAAGAACTAAGAAACTGGTTCTTCTTTTTTTCTATAGCTTTAGGTTTACCTACAATTTGAAAAACAACAAATTCGTCATTCCGCTACTCGTTAGCGCCGCGGCGGTATGATGTAGGGAAACCTTTCTTGGGTTAGCTATAAAGTTAAAATTCGACCAGGGCAGCCGCAATAAGGTAGCAAACGCCATCATGTCTTTAGGAGAGTTTGCTAATGAAGGCTCTTAAGTTGACGCCATTGCCTGAACGGATACGCCAATTTTTATGTTCATTTGTAACCGTCTATTATTTTACACCCCAGTCTTTTTCAAATATTGCTAGCCCTTGGTCAGTAAGTGGGTGATTAACTAATTGTCTAAGTACTTTTGCTGGCACAGTAATTGAATCAGCACCAAGCCTTGCAGCTTCTATTACATGCGCTGGGCTTCTCACTGATGCAACAAGAACTTTAGTATCAAAACCGTAATTAGAATATATAGTACATATATCTTCTATTAGCGATAAGCCATCATAGCTTATATCATCAAGGCGACCAACAAAGGGGGAAATAAAACAAGCACCGACCTTAGCGGCAAGCAGTGCTTGTCCAGGAGAAAAACATAATGTGATGTTAACAGGTATTTTATGCTCTGTCCATAACTTTTTACAAGAAATTAATCCTTCATGTGTAAGAGGTAATTTGATCACAACATTATCAGCAATTTTTGCTAAATTCAGACCTTCTGTGATCATCTCTTCATGGCTATCTGCAACAACTTCAACACTAACAGGCCCTTTTATAATAGAGCATATTTCACGCACTAAATCCTCGTATTTATCTTTACGCCCGGACTTTGCTATTAAAGAAGGATTAGTTGTTATGCCGTCAATGAACTCCTTTAGTCCTTTAATTTCATTTAAATCAACGCTATCAAGAAAAATTTCCATATTAATCTCCTATAAAAAAAATACCCTTGCAAAATCTTGTCATCCTACCGCTTGACTTACAACCTTATGAACTTTCTGCGTTGTAAACATCAAACAGCCGATAACACAACTGTACAAATATTGAGACATAAGAGTAATTTGTACCAAGAAAAAAGATGTCATCCCAGTGCCCAGACCCCTTAGACAATGTACCATCTTTTGATTTTGTCCATTCTGGGCGGGGTTTTCAAGTTCTTTGATCTTAAATACTACATCTACTTTATCAAGATCAATGTTGACTTCTTTTACTAATGTTCTAATAAGACTACGTTTGGCTTGCCAATCTAGGTCCGATTTAACACTAGAATAAAAGCCCTTTATGCTATTTGTAATAAGATTCATTTTCTGCCGTATTCCCTTTTACCTTTTTCTTCTCTCCTTCAATCTCTTTTAAACGTTACTTCATTTTTTTTATTGCCTGCTTAAAGTCTTCCTTACTTATAGTTAGTGCATACTTTGTTGCCGTAAAAACTTCTGGTACCCAAACAATTGTAATAAGTATACACAATCTTTGTCAACTATTTTCGGCACTGGTATATTGACCTTACCCAGAAAAAGTGGAGAGAAAGAAAGGAGTTTTTTCGGGTAAAATAAAATTTTGGAGGATTAGAAATGGTAAGAGAATATACGGCAGAATTCAAATTGGAAGCTGTTAAGCTGGCAAATGAACAAAGAAAGGTAGGTCAACCAGTTGCAAAAGTAGCAAGAGATCTAGGAATAAGGGATAGTGTATTAGGAAAATGGATGAAGAAATATAACGAAAAAAAGTCAGCGGCAAATGCATTTCCAGGTAGAGGTAACATGGCTCCTTACGACAAAGAGAGGTTTGATTTACAAAGCAAGAGTAACAAGGGAAAGAGACATTTAAAAAAAAGCCCTGGCCAGTCAAAAAGAGTAAAATATTTTTTCATAAAAGAGCATAGTAAACACTATAAAGTGCAGGAATTATGTAGGGTTTTCTGCTAGTGGCTACTATAAGTGGACTACAAGGAAAATAAGCAGTAGAGAATCAGCAAATAAAGAGTTATTAGCAGATATTCAAAAAATATATCAAGCTTCTAAATGTAGATATGGAGCTCCTAAAATTCATGCTGAATTAAAGGCTTTGGGTAAAAGTTGCAACTTAAAAACAGTGCAAAGTATTATGCAGAAAAATGGTATTCAGGCTATATTGAGAAGAAAATTTAAAATTAAGAAACAACAAACGGACAGTAGCTCCCAATATATTAGACCAAAACTTTATTGTCGATCAACCAAATAAAGTATGGGATTACTTATATAAAAACCAAGGAAGGATGGCTATATTTGGCAACAATAATCGATCTATATTCACGCATGGTAGTTAATGAGCAGTTCAATAAATAAACAATTGGTTATGGACTCTTTATTAATGGCCGTTAACAAGCGTAAACCTGCCAAAAATCTACTATTACATAGTGATCAAGGTTCACAATATACTTCGCAAGGTTATCAATATCTCTTATCCATAAAAAACATAGATGAGTTATAAAGGTTGTTGTTACGACAATTCTGTTGTGGAAAGCTTCTTCAGTTCTCTAAAAAGGGAGTTACCAATAGACACCTCTCGGCACTCTAAACAGCATATCAAAACTGCTATATTTGAATATATAGAAATTTTTTATAACAAACAACGTCACTATTAACTATTGCATTCCTGAGCATTTTGATTCATCATTCTCTTTGTGAAAAACATTCCAAACTTTCTCTCCACTTTTTCTGGGTAAGGTCAGATACTATAAACTATAAAAAAATTTCTCCGATAGTTCATATAGCAAGTAAATTCACAAAATGAAGACTATTATTTTTATTACAGGTGTATCTACGGTTGGAAAATCAAGTTTGGCTCATATATTAGGTTCAAAGCTTTTTATGCCTAGAAACTTTGCAATTCCACTAACTATAGCTAACCCAAGAAAGGTTTCCCTACGTCATACCGCCGCGGTATCTCAGCATAGATTCCGCTAACGAGTAGCGGAATGACGAATTTGTTGTTTTTCAAATTGTAGGTAAACCTAAGCCACTTTAGCTATACTTGTAGAGAAAAAAGAATAGATGATGATCCTAAATATTTAATAAATTTGACTACTGAGGAATTTCAAAAATCTCAATTTTTTATTAATTGTGATATGGTACATTCTATCTTCATATAGCTTTCCTCTTCATACCTCAACTAATGAAATCAGAAGCATCAACTCCCTTTTGCAAGCAAGCAGCAATAACAGTGTTCATCATTAGAAATGCAATGGTCATTGGGCCAACGCCCCCGGGTACTGGGGTCATAGCTTTGGCTTTCCCTTTTATTCCTTCAAAGTCAACATCACCTACAAGCTTTCCTACGTTAACGCTATTTATGCCAACATCGATCACTATTGCACCTTTCTTTATCCAGTCTGCTTGAACAAAATTTGGCTTTCCGACTGCTGCAACTACTATATCCGCTTTAGAGCAATATTCAGCTAAATCCTTGCTTTGTGAATGCAAGATGGTGACAGTGCAGTTTTCTTGCAATAGCAGGTAAAACATTGGCTTGCCCACGATATTTGACCTACCAATTACCACTGCGTTTTTACCGGAAAGGTTCTCTTCAATTGACTTAATTAAATGCAAAGAACCTTTAGGAGTGCAAGGTATAAGGCAGTTTTTTTCACCTTTAACTAATTTGCCAACGTTTTCATCATGAAAGCCATCTACATCTTTTTCAACACTTACTGTGTTAATTACTCTGCTTGCACTAATATGATTTGGTAAAGGCAATTGCACTAAAATGCCATGCACAGATGGATCTTCATTTAATTCATTGATTTTTTCAATTAATTCATCTTCTAAAATATTATTAGGCAAAACAATGGTCTCAGAACTTATGCCTATTGATTCTGCTTTTTTCTGTTTGTTGCGAACATAAACCTGACTTGCTGGATTGCTACCTATGAGAATTACTTTCAGGCAAGGAAAAATGTTATACTCTCTCTTTAAAATATCAATTTTTTGTGATAGCCTCTCACATAGGTCGTTTGCTATTTTTTTACCATCAATAATAATTGTCACTTCCTTGCCACTCCTTAAAGTCGGGTAATTTGATATCAAATAAATCCAATACTTTGCCAACAGAATGATTAATAATATCATCCAACGATTTCGGTTTAATATAAAAAGCAGGCACTGGTGGAGCAATAATTGCTCCCATCTCCGTTAATTTTAACATATTTTGTAAATGCCCAAGATGCAGTGGTGACTCTCGCACCATAAGAACTAACTTTCTTCTTTCTTTTAGCATTACATCTGCAGCCCTTGTCAATAGATTGGAAGTAACACCTGATGCGATTTCAGACATTGTCTTCATAGAGCATGGTGCTACAATCATCCCTGAGGTTTTAAATGAGCCGCTTGCTATTTTTTCTCCAATCTTTTCTTCAGAATAGTAAAAATCTGCAAGTGATGTAATATCTTCAAGTTTTTCTTTAATCTCGTGAGCTAAAGTTACTTTCCCAGCACGACTTATCACTAAATGAGTTTCATAATCGACGTCTTTCAACGCTTCTAAAATACGCACACCGTAAATAGAACCAGATGCTCCACTTATTCCAATTACAATTCTGCTATTCACTTAACTCTTCTTCGTAGCTCATTCCCAATGCACGTTTATAGGTATCAAGCAATATTTCTTGTTCCTCTCTGTCATCATCATCCATCTTCCTCAGCCTAATAATTTGTTTCATCACTTTTATATCCCAACCTTCATCTGCGGCTTTTGCATATACATCACGAATGTGATCTTGCACATCCCTCTTTTCTTGTTCAAGTTTTTCGATTCTCTCTATGTAACCCTTCAACTCTTCAGCCGTTATTTTTACTGTATCTTCCATGAAACTCCACTAATTAATTGCTGCCACTAATATTACCAATTTTTACTTGCACTTCAACAACAGTAATAATATTTTTATCTTTTTTTAAAATCTTAAAGCGAAAACCATACATGGAAAACTCCTCGCCTTCGTCAGGAATGCGCTCTATTTCATTCACAATCATACCTGCTAGAGTTGTAGCTTCTTCATCAGGGAGATTCCAGTATAACTGCCTGTTAATGTCCCTAATAGTAGATTTTCCTTCTATGTGATACATATTATCAGATATTTTCTTTATAAAATTCTCCGTAATCAAATCATGTTCATCCGAAATTTCTCCAACTATTTCTTCCAGTATATCCTCAAGAGTTACAATTCCCTGCAGTGCTCCATACTCATCAATAACAAATGCAAGGTGTTTCCTGTTCTTACGGAAGTTGTGAAGTTGCACGCTGAGCGGTGTACTTTCTGGTATGAACCAAGGCCTTGACATAACTTGGGTAATGTCAACTTCTTCCGCTTTATTATTCTTTTCACGCAAAGCATTTATTAGAGCTTTCACGTGAATTACACCTACAATGTTATCTGGTTCCTTCTGCCATAAAGGTACTCTACTGTGACTGCTGGTTAAAATCTCTCTTATTAACTCTTCTTTATTCCGATCTATATCAAGAGAAAATAGGTTTCTTCTATGGGTCATAATTTGTGATATCTCTGTCTCAGCCAAATCAAGTATGCTGCTTAGCATATCTAAATCCTGTTGCAACATAGTTCCTTCACTGCGGTGAAGAGTAATCATATTACGCATTGCATCCGCTGCAGATATCACTTCCTTATCTTTATGCAGCCCACATAATTTTAGGATGAGGTTAACAATAAATTGAATACCTAGTGTCAATGGAGAAAAAATCTTTACAAAAAACAATACAAAATAAGCAGAAAATGATGCAAATTTTTCAGGATTTTGAATAGCATAAGTTTTTGGTAGAACTTCGCAGAACAATAAAATACAAAATGTCATTATAATTGTTGATAGGAGAATGCCCTCATTTCCAAAAAGATTGATAAATATTGCTGTAAATAAAGCAGAGCAAGTAATATTAATAATTGTATTGCCGAGCAATACCGTTCCTATTGTCAATTCTTTCCTATTTAATAAGCGATCTATTACCCTGGCTTTTTTGTTACCGTCTAGCTTTAGCTTATTAACTCGAGAACGGCTAATTGAGGTTAAGCCTATTTCTGCTCCTGAGAACAAAAACGATAAAACTAACAAAACAAAAATTGCTGATGATACTAAGACCAATAACCAATCCATTAAAGTACGATGTTATTGTGATAAAAAATAAAATTAATTTTACATGTTATGAGAGGCATTTGCAAGCCTGAATTTATATTGCCGAATTTTATATACCTTTAATCTTTAAAAACAAATCATAAAGCATATTACACGCTGCGTTCACATGCTCATCCTCAATGATAAGTGGTGGGGTTACCCTTACTACTTTGTTGTTTAAAACCCTAGTTATTATTAAACCTTTATCAAGAGATCGACTAATAATTTTATCAGCTACAAGAGTTGCTAGTTCTATTCCCATTAGTAACCCTTCTCCACGAACTTCTAAAATCATCTCAGGAAATTCTTTAGCTAAAAGCAACAGCTTTTCTTTTAAATATTTACTAATTCTTTTAACATGATCAAAAAAGCCTTCTTTTAGCATTATATCGAGCACTGCATTACCAACAGTCATGGCAAGTGGATTGCCACCATAGGTTGATCCATGAGTTCCTGGAGTAATTGCTTCTGCTATATAATCTTTCACTAAACATGCAGCTACAGGAAAACCGTTACCCATAGCCTTCGCACAGGTTAGCATATCAGGTTCAATGCCGACATTTTGATAATGAAATAAAGAACCGATGCGTCCATATCCGCACTGCACTTCATCAAAGCACAAAATTATTCCTTGAGCTTTTGTTATTTCCCTTACTTTTTGAAGATATTCTACGTCTAGTGGATATACTCCACCTTCGCTTTGTATGGGCTCTAAAAATACAGCAGCTATTTCATTGTTGATTTTTTCTTCTAATGCTTTAATGTTATTTCTTGGCACTTTATCAAAACCAGAAAGGAGCGGAGCAAAACCTTCGCGTGATTTTTCATTGCCTCCAGCAGAAATTGCAGCAATACTGCGGCCATGAAAGCCTCCTTCAATTGTAATAATACGATTACGTTTTGCTTGCCCTTTTGAATAAAAGTAACGACGAATAAACTTAATTGCAGCTTCTGTTGCTTCAAGCCCACTTGAGCAGAAAAAAACTTTATCTGCAAAAGTAAGGGTTGTTAAATGCTCGGCAAGCCTTTCTTGCTCGGGAATAGTGAAAATGTTAGAGCAGTGCCATAATGAGCTCGATTGCTCTTTCAGCTTATCTGTAATGTATGGATGACAATGCCCTAAAGAAGTTGTAGAAATACCTGCAGCAAAATCTAAATATTTTTTACCATCTTTATCAAAAAGATATGCCCCTTCTCCCCTGACTATAGGAGTGTCAAGTCTATTATACGCATTAACAACATGATCCATTTTATAAGTATTGTGGTATTATCTATACTATACCTGAAATGAATCCATTAACACAAAGCTTTTCCTTTAACCTCTTATGCTACTTCAACTAAAAATTTGGCTAATGCAAACCTTTTTTGTCATTCTATAGCTAAAGTGACTTGGTTTTACCAACACTTATTAGCCATTGTAAAAGTTTTTGTTTCTATTGAATGATAGTTGTAGCCTATGCAAGAAGTTTATTGACTTTGAGCGCACTTTAGCCTATACAATTTTAATATCTTAAACTACTGGACATGCCCGATCTAAAGACAATGATGTTAAATTTTGGACCTCAGCACCCAGCTGCACATGGAGTGTTGCGTCTTGTTTTAGAGATGGATGGTGAAGTGATCGAGAGGGCAGATCCCCATATTGGGCTTTTGCACCGCGGTACTGAAAAATTAATAGAACATAAAACGTATCTTCAAGCTTTGCCTTATTTTGATCGCCTTGATTACGTATCACCAATGTCACAAGAGCATGCATATTCACTTTGTGTGGAGAAATTGTTGCAATGTGAAGTGCCAATTAGGGCAAAGTATTTACGTGTCTTGTTTTGTGAACTGACGAGAATACTAAATCATTTACTGAACGTTTCTTCTCAAGCACTTGATGTTGGAGCAATGACCCCTCTTTTATGGCTCTTTGAAGAAAGAGAAAAAATACTGGAATTTTACGAAAGAGCTTCAGGTGCAAGGTTTCACGCAGCTTACATCAGGCCAGGTGGAATTGCAGCAGATGTTCCAGAAGATTTGATTGAGGATATTGCAAAGTTTATAGAGCAATTTCCAAAATATATAGACGATGTTGATGAACTTTTAACAGAAAATAGGATATGGAAGCAACGCACTGTAGGAATTAGTGAAATATCAATTAAACAGGCACTTGATTGGGGCTTTAGTGGCCCAATGTTGCGCGCTGCTGGGCTTGCTTGGGATTTGCGAAAAAGCCAGCCATATGAGATATATGATCAACTAGATTTTGATATACCGATCGGCCAAAATGGCGACTGTTATGACCGTTATCTAGTTAGAATGGCAGAGATTAGGCAATCTATCAGTTTGGTGAAGCAGTGCATAGAGAAAATGCCTGAAGGGCAAATAAAAACTGAAGATAGAAAAATTTCTCCACCGTCAAGAGCAGAGATGAAAAAATCTATGGAAGCTCTGATTCACCATTTTAAGCTCTATTCAGAAGGATATCACGTACCAGAAGGTGAGGCTTACGCAGTTGTTGAGGCACCAAAAGGTGAGTTTGGAGTGTATATAGTTTCAGATGGTACCAATAGACCTTATAGGTGCCGAATAAGAGCACCTGGCTTTGCGCATTTACAAGCCTTAGACTTTATGGCAAAAGGACACATGCTTGCTGACGTTGCAGCAATTATTGGCTCACTCGATATAGTTTTTGGTGAGATTGATAGGTAATCATTGGTACCCGTTCAGGCAATGGCGTCATGCAAGTAGCTGACACATAACTGTACGAACATTTGTTTGCAAAGGCAGTATGTTAAGTGTTATAGCCGATTTTGCCTCAAACACAAAGGCAGTGCCTTGACTACTTGGATCCAGAAAAATTGATTGTGTACTATACAACATTTTTGATCAAAAGCGTAACCGTTCACTGTTAGACTGCATTCTGTGATTTTTAGCAAAACATGATCTTTCATTTGAGCTTCCTTCAATTTAAAATAAATACAGAAAATTGCTGCCTATAGCTAAACTGACTTAGATTTACCAACAATCGTCATCCCGCTACTTGTTAGCGGCTAAGAGATACCGCGGCGGCATAGCTATCTTCAAAAATATGGTTGAATAATTGTGTGTATAATTATTAATATTTTTAAACACTTTGGCTATGGCTTTATCTAAGTTTCTCGACCCTAAGCTGGATTTAACCTTCAAAAAAATATGTAGGGTCAAGAACTGGCGCGCCTACTTTAGGGTTTGGTGGCTGATCCATTGTTTTCACAATAGGCCTCAATCCAAATTCCCATGTTAACGTTTCCAGCTCCCGCCTCGTCAAACGCAGCATCCGCACTACGCTTTCCTAGCAGATTCTTTACCAAAGTTTATAACATATTGTGCTGGTGATGCTTTCGGTTTGTAATACCTTATTCTATAGTCTGAATATAGACCCAGCGTTTTGTATATCCATTCGCTACTCCACTTCTTCCAACCAAACCCTCTCTTCACTTTCAGCTAATAAGTGATTTTCTATTTCACCTTCCAAACTTGCCTCCAGCAGCTTTTTTATAAATGGTGTAAATGCTCCATCCCTTCCTGTTAATGGTCTGCCTTCCCTTATTGATGACAGTATATTTGCTTCCAGTTCTTTGTAATCTACCAAACCGGTAGTTCTGTTTACTACTTTCTGACTCATTGTCAAACCTCCATTTTTTTTATATCAATTTATTACTTTTTTTTTGGTTTGACACACTTTTTTGCATACGCGTCAAGTTAAGGAAATAAAGGTATGAAAGAGATAGAATAATAAGGTATAAGTTCTCCCAGAAATACTTTTAGTGAGAGAACCAATGAATAAAATAACTAGCTTATCAAAAAAGCTCAAAGAATTTTTTAATGAAAAAGCAGACAAAATCTCAATTACAACAAGGTTTATAAAAAGAAAGAGAAAGCTAAAAGGTTCATCGTTCGTAAAAGCCATGGTCTTGGGTAATATAGGGGTTGATAATTGTAGCGTAGAAACAATGTGTCAATTACTAAACGAGGACTCGATAGATATAACAAAACAAGGTTTGGATTTTAGATTTACTGAAGAAGCAGTGGAATTTATGAAAAGGATGTATAATGAATCTGTGCTTCTCTTCAAAAATATCTTGCAAGTTGATTGCAAAATCTTACAGCAATTTAATAGTGTTAAATTATTGGACAGTAGCTATATTACTCTACCTAACAGTATGGAAGAGATGTATAAAGGTTATGGTACTAGCTACAGTGGCTATGAAAGCAATACTAAGTCTGGAATAAAGTTACAATTAGTTTTCGACTACATGAATCAGATAATAGACCAACTTAATTTAACGGAGGGAGTAAGATCAGACCAGGGATATAGGAAACATTTAAGTAATATATTAAGCAATGATTTGCTAATATCTGATCTCGGTTATTTTGTGCCAAGTTCTTTTAAACAAATCAATGAAATAGGAGCTTATTTCATAAGTCGTTATAAATCCGATACCAACATATATGATGTAGAAACAAATCAAAAAATGGAGTTATTAGAATGTTTAGAGGATAAGTTATTTTTAGAAAACGAGGTATTGTTAGGAAAAGAAGCAAAAATTAGAGTAAGAATTATATGTCAGAAACTAACTGAAGAACAGTCTATGGCCAGAAGAAGGAAAGCTAATAGATTAGCAAGATCGCAGGGATATACATCCTCTAAAAGAAATCAAAAATTGTTGAACTGGTCAATATTTATAACTAATGTTCCAGAAAATAAAATTAGTGCTGAGCAAGTATTAACGATTTACAGAGTAAGGTGGCAAATTGAGTTATTATTTAAATTGTATAAAAGCCATATCAGACTTGATAAGCTAAAAGGAAAGCCATGCAGAGTATTATGTGAACTATATGCTAAATTGTGCGCAATTCTTATATTTCACGGCATAGTTGGTTGCACAGAAGTGAAAAAGAATACAGAACTTAGCTTAACAAAGGCATTTATTGAGCTAAAAAGGCGGGTTATAGAGTTATTTTTAGCACTAAAGAATAAAGTTAATAGTTTGAAAGTTTTTCTTAAAAAGCTTACCATAACTTGGTCTCGATTTTCATTAAAAGACAAGTACAGAAAAACTAGAGTATCTACCTTAACTTCCCTGAATTTACTTACAATCTCTTAACTTGACGCGTATGCTTCTTTGAACGTTCCCGAAATACACGAATATGAAATAGGATACACTGCCATATCATTTGATAAATTATATCAAATAGCAGAAGGATTATCAGTGAATATTAAAGTTCTGCTACCTAAAACAAGAGAAAGCAAAAAGCTATTGAGTTTAATGGATGAGTACAGAGAACAAGAATCATTAGTCAAATCTCTATCTGAAGATATGAAAAGTGGCAAGGAAAAAGTTAAAAAAGCAGAGAAAATCAGGGTTGCAAAAAATCTAGTGAAGGCGGGTGTTTCTACTGATGTTATTTTGCGAGCAAGTGGCCTAACTGTTGATGAGTTAGGTGAGTGTGAAAATTGAATTGTGTTTAAGATATAAGTAAAAGTAGTTAATATATTAACTATTCTAAACCCTTATTTAGCTCTGCAGAATTTTTTTGGCATTTCTACGTATCAAGATAAAACATCACAGAATTTATCTATCAGTTCCTGATTGTCCTCTATCATTGCATTTGCCTCTTGCTGAAGAGATTTGATATTTTTTGATGTAATATTATCCATGTCAGGTGATGCTATTTTCAATTGCGATTGTATGCGTATATATTTATCAGCTATAACTTGATCAAGTTGGTAATTTACTGCATCTAAACTTGAGGCAAACATTACGTTCAACAGAGGTTTTATCCAACCTATCTTTCCAAATCTCCTTGAATTAGCTATGCTTCTATCTGTTCTTCCAGTACCTATCGATAACAGTAGAATATCATCATTTGGAAATAACCTCTTACCACTTGCATATGCACAAGCTGCTGGATTATTGGCAAACACCCCTCCATCCACTAATACCATTTCCTTTTGGTTGACTTTTAAATATTTAGGTGCAAAGTAAGTAGGTGCTGCAGTTGCAGCTCTGAGTGCATCTTTCAGCTTAATATTACCTTCTTTCCAGCTTTTAAAGAAAAATGGGCAGTTATTCTGAATATCGTAACTCGTAATCAACACATTACTTAAAGTGTTTTTTAGAATATCCTCTCCAAAATATTTATCCAGTACAGATTCAATATTTTTATGTGGATATTGTGCGCAGTTAAACCAAGATAGTATTGATCGCCTAAAAAATGAAGACTTAAAAATATATGGTCCATATTCCCGATAGAACTCGACTAAATCATTAGCAGAATATTGAGGTTTATCTTTTTTACATAATCCTGCTACAACAATCCCACCGGTTGAAGTACCTGCCATAAGATCAAAGATTTCAGCAATCGTTTTTCTTGTCCTTTGCTCTATTTCTGCGAGAATAATGGCAGGAATGATTCCTCTAATTCCACCTCCATCAACGGATAAAATGTATTTTACCACTGTGAAATTTAGTTGTTATTTGTGTTTTTGCTCAAGCTCATTAACTTCTTCAATGAGGTTTTTTACCCGCTCCTCGAGGCGATAAACTGTTTCCATTAGTCCGTGATTTCGTTCTATAAATTGATCGTGAATTTGTACTCTTAAATCAAGCTTAGCGAGCCACCAAATTGTTGCTACGGTCTGTATTACCATAGTGATAATTACTGCTAGTGGGATTTTTTGATTTTGCATGTTTCTCCTAACTGTGTAATCTTTCAACTACTTCTTGTTTCCGGTTACGAAATATTACTGCTCAGATTCATGTTCTTTTTCAGCATTATAGAGCAAGTGTATAATTTCATCGTATGGTTTATCTTTATTGTGCCGTGATCTTAGCACAGCTACATCTCTTGGGTTTTTTCCATCTATATCTCTAATATTAGGATTTGCGCCTTTCTCCAATAAAAACTTAATAACTTCTAGGTGTCCTTCACCTGCAGCGTGATGTAAAGCTATTCTTTTAAATGCATTTCTATCAAGTGCGTTTATATTTACTTTTTCCTCTTCTATTAAAAATCTGATAATGTCTAAACATCCTTTTCTTGCTGCACAATGTAACGTTGTTCCACTCAAGTTTGGAGCCATATCCTTTACTAAAAGTTTTACTATTCCTAAGTTGCAATTACTAGTAGCCACTTGTAATGTTTTGTTATAATTATCTGTAGCTTTAGATTTTTGATAGCAATAAGTAATAACAACGCATACTATTAATAGTATGAACCATACGAAATGTAGTTTATCTCTTTCATTATACTTTATTTTTTTCATATTTGGCACACAGTTTCTTAATATTAAATAGATCATTACTCATTTTTTTCTTAACATTACTTACTCAAAGATGCTGACAACATAGTAAGGTAACCCGAGCTATTTAAAGTATGCTCCGCTCTATTAATTATCCATTCACCATCTAACGCTTGATTAAAACCTAGAAGATTAAGTTTAGCTTCTGCAAAAATTTGAGGATTACCAGGCATAGTTACATCTAAAGTTTCATTGTTAAGCTTCAATTGTTTCAACTTGGCATTTGCTGCACTTAGTGCTGACTCTGCATTTGAGTAAAGTTCCAGCATAATATAACTTGGCTCACCGCTACCAACTGTTTCTTTAATAGTTTCGCCCTTTTCATAGCTATGCCACTTTGCCACTACTGAATTATACTTATCACGTACGGTAAAATGCACTTTCCAGTTAATTGTATCTTGAGGTCTAATAGTCGTTGTTCCTAAAGCTTTTCCTGTGGCTGATTTTGCCATGTTTTTTGAAATAAATAATATATACCCACTAGCTAATTTTGCCATTGCTTCACGCTCTGTTGCGATCTTTGTTAACAGACTTATATCACTTTCATCTGCCTGATTAATATGGGGTATCAATACATCCTTAAATTCCTCAGCGACTTTGTATCCATATCCATGTTTTTGGGCTATTTCTTTTACTAAGTTTTCTATGGTAATTTGGCGCCATTCTTTTGATACTTTTGCCTTCAAAGATATTCTTAAATTTGTTGCATGAGCTTTGATTAGTAGAGTCTTAGGTGGACCCTGTATAGTCACTTCGTTGACTGTATATATACCCATTGGAAAGATTCCAAATTCCTTATAACCTAGTGCTATGTTCAATTCATTCGGAATATCTATGTCTTCATCCCTGTAATCAACACACACTTCAACTACATCATCTATTATTCCTGATTCATCTGTAAGGTGCAATGATATAACTCTATCTTTAATTGATTCACATTTATCTATTATAAAATCTGGCTGCATTTATTCCCAGACCTTTAATTTTGACTTTTGTACTATTTTCTTAATAGTAGGAAGCTTTATCTTTAATCCTGCGGGCAAAAAGCTTCCGTATTCTGCCAAACCCAAGTTCTCTGCTAGTACTAATTCCACTACTCCATCAGTAAATCCGTAATGTTTCCAGCAAATCAGATCTAACATCTCATTTTCTTTACTCACATAGTATATAGTCATCTATAGCTTTTTAAACTCAAACTAAATTCAATTTTTCTCGGTAGTCCATTAGGTAAAAAATACATCTGCTTTTCTTCTAACCTAGTAATTACGAATTGTCCTAAAATATTACCTAAACTATCTACTAAAATATGTGGTTTTTCAGTTTCTTTCACACTCTTTAATTGATTTAGCACGTTGAGATTATGCAGATAAATCATTCCTTCTAAATCTATATTTTCTACACCTTGACCGATATTTTGTAATAGTGGCATATTTTCAATACACTCAATCGTGCTCCAACGATTTTCTCTGCTATACTTTAAACTTGTGGGAGCAAACTTATACGGACCAAGAGATAGCATCAATAAAATGTCTCTACCGTATCAAATAAAACATCACGTGACTTTTCTCTTATCCTTTTTATTACTTCATCTGCAAGACTACGAACATCTTGGTTAGGTTCTGCTTTAATGCTGATAGTGTAATTATTAGTGATGTTCTGAGTTTTATTTTGTTCTTTATTTTCAAACTTACTCCTTGCAAATATCTTATCGCTCTCTGTCTCCTCAATAAGGCTTTTGACTCTGAAGCTATTTTTATTTCTCTTTGAAAATTCTTTAATTATACTGTTACCTAGCACAGGATTTCCACTGTTGAGAATATTACTTTTTAGGGGAGTGTGCACTGCTTTTACTTCAGTTTTTCTTTTTTCAAACTCTTTCAGTGGGCTATTTCCCAATACTTTTCCAAATATACTTTCACCTATCCATGAAAAAGCTTCTTCTATGGGTTTTATTATCGATTTCCAAAAGCTAGAGAAAAAGTCTTTTACCTTTTGCCAGTTAGTTATAACAAGTGCTGCGCCAGTGACAAGTCCAGTAATTAAAAGTCCTATAGGGTTAGCGAGTGTTACTGCTCTTAGTCCTGTTACTACTGCAGGAAAAACTGTAGCTGATAAAAATGAAAATACTCCAAGTAGGTTTGCTTTCAGACTAAAAATCGTACTTCCTAGCAATGTAAATCCGTATCCTAGTCCCACTGCTACAACTTTTAAACTTATCAAGGCTGCTACAGTACCCATGATTGCTTTGGTTAAAGTTGGATATTTTTCTGCAAATAACGCTATGCTTCTAGTTTTTTCTTGTAAAAATTCAGCTATAGATTTTAAAGTAGGCAGCATCACTGAACCCAGGTTCATACCAACTTCAGCTATTGCGTTGCGAAGAAGTCGTAATTTACTGGCTGTGGTGTCTACACGGTTTTGAAATTCTTTCTGCAACGAGCTCTTGTACTCTTCTGTGTCAGATAGTAACCTTATAGCATCTTCGTATTTGTTAAAACTTCCAGCTAATAATGCAATATCATCTTGATATTCCTGACCGAAAAGTTTCATAAGGATTGTAGAACGTTCCTGGTTATCCATTTTCTTTAGAGCTTGAAAAAAGTAGAGTAATGCTTCTTCGCCGTTTTCGCTTATTCTTTGTACTATTTCTTCTGCAGTTATGCCCATTTGCTCTAATGCTGCTTTAAAATCCCCTCCTTGTTCTTCAGCAGTCTGAAGTTTACTAAGTAGAGCATTTATAGCAGTTGCAGCTTTTGCTGGTTGTTTACCTAAACTAACGAAGGCATTTACTAAACTACTTGTTTCCTTGATGTCAAGACCAAATTGTTTTGCAGTACCACCAACTATTGCTAGAGCTTCAACCATATCTTTTGCTTTGGCAGCAGTGTTATCTGATAAGTGATTGATTACATTACCAACGTATTCCATTTTACTAACATCAATTCCATAAACGTTAGAGAGTTTAGCTATAGAATCACCTGCTTGCTCTGCAGACATATCAAATGCTGTAGACATTTTTGCCACTGTTTCTGTAAACATAAAAAGATCTTCTTTCTTGATACCAAGTTGACCACCACTTGCAGCTATTTGTGCCAGTTCTGCGGCTGATAATGGTATAGTACGTGACATCTCTTTTAACTTCTTTGCAAATTTAGTTGCTTCATCCGTTCCTTTTTTAAAATCTACCACTTTTGTAACATCAGCCATAGCACTTTCAAAGTCAATTGCAACTTTAACTGGAGCTGCAAACGTTAGCCCTAGCCCAATAGTCTCTATAATTTGTGACTTAAAATGTGCTTTGCTTGCTAAAAAACTTTGGTGACTACGTATTGCAGATCCAAGCTTACCATACTTACCTTTTAATACTTCAATAGAAGAGCCAAGTTTATGTTGGTCACTTACTAAGTACTTAATATTTCTTCCACTTTTTCTTACTTCTTCATTAAATGAATGCAAAGCATCTCTCTTTTTCAAATATGCTTCTTTTGCTTTTATTGCAGAGGTTTTGGCCTTGTCAAATTCTGCTTTTAAAGTTTTGCTCGGTTTCTCTATTGCCTTCATTTGTTTAGCTCAAGATTTTACTTGATCTTCAAAGCCTTTCCATGACCTCTTGCTAGTCAAAACATCATGACCTAACTGCTTAAACTTTGATACTGATTTTAAAGATGAGTCAAGCTTTCTTATATTCTCACCAAGATGAGTAAGTTGACTGCTACTTCCTTTTATTACAGTACTGAAACTGCCATCTAAAACTGCTCCGATTTTTATAGATAATGTTGACATTGTACCTTCCTCGCTGCTTTATGCCATAAGATAAATTCATTAATCTCCATATCAAGTATTTGTTCAACCCCGCCTCCTACAACAGAGCTGAACATTAATACTTCTAATCTCAAGTTTTTTGGATAATCGGTGAAAAAAAATCCTTTAATACCTCTTGAATTTTCACATAATCAGCAATATCTAACTCTTCAATTGCTTCTTTTGCAACTGATGTCAAATTGGCAGTCAAAGTTACTTCTTTACTAAGGTCACTACCATTTAAGCTTTCAATTGCAAGATAGTCTCTAACTTTTGGACGTCTAACAGTAAGTTCTGAGACAGAAATTCCATCAACTGTTATTGGGTTATTAAGTGTTATAGCTTGCATGTTCCTCCTTAAAAAGTTAATTAAATAAAAGTCTATATCGGCTTTTACATAACTAATTTCTTTGTATGGTGCTATAAATAGGATTAGCTTTGATAAGAATCTTTTCTGTGTTCAATTGAAGTAATAACTACTGTATGTTCTGGTACATCTATATAATAAAGTATACCTCACCCGTAGACTACGTTGTCCACTTAAGTTATGCTTTAATGGCTTTCCAAGTCCAATTGGATCAACTGTTAGACGCTCCATTATTGCCTTCTTAATCATTAACTTTACTTTTGCTGGAAGAGCCGGAATGTCTTTCTTTATAACAGATTCTGAATAG
This sequence comes from Wolbachia endosymbiont of Aedes aegypti, assembly GCF_021496215.1. NCBI lineage: Bacteria > Pseudomonadati > Pseudomonadota > Alphaproteobacteria > Rickettsiales > Anaplasmataceae > Wolbachia > Wolbachia endosymbiont of Aedes aegypti. The sequence goes on from NZ_CP090902.1 coordinate 556,109, forward strand.
TCTATATTGTAAGGCTTAATCCCAGAAGGCATCTTGATGTTTAACCCTCTTTTCTTTATAGCGTTCGTCAGCAATCTTAGATAATTCCATATCTTCAATTTCTTCTTCCATTAATTCAGTTAATAACTTTAAAACGGACTTGTCTTGAGATTGTGCTACACTAACAAGTAAACCAGTTAGCTGCTCTATGGAATTTGTATGAGCTTTAGAATCCATATTAACTATATACCTACAACTTCTTATATTTTAACATTTTTATGTAATTTTGTCAACCATATTAGATCCCTAGAATCGTTTGTAGCAAGGCCATTTGATCAACGCCATTTATCTTTCTAATCATATTTTCAGCATCGATCTCTATTAATTCATTACCACCTATAGTAAGTTTATAATAATGGGCAGCTACAGTACACTTCAGCGTTGCTTTCTCAGCAGGTTTCCAGTTGCCAAAGTCAAACTCTTTAAAAATGCCTCTTAAATTGATTATTACTGCTTCAATATCATTACCTTGCATTCCTCCACGGAGCGTTAAAGATACTGAGTTTCCATCTATCAAGCCAAAAAGTCTAAATAGTTCTGAATCATACTCAGCAAAAGTAAAGTCTGCTTCAAGCTTTTCCATGCCCATGTCAATATTTATTGGAATATCCATACCACCAGCTCTGTACTCTTCGGTTTTTATGGTAAGCTTCGGCAAGGTTATTTCATCTATTTTTCCTGCATAACCACGACCATCTACAAATACGTTAAAATTTCTCAGTATTTTGGGTAACACTTCGCTTTCTCCTAACTTATTACACTATTATTTACAAGATGGGATCTGAATATTATTTGCTCAGCTGGATATGGCGGTGTAAACTCAAAATCAAAAGACACTTTTCCGCTTGCAATATTTGCCGGTGTATTGAGTTCGGGAGTTGCATAACATTTTCCACTGATAATTGCTCCTTGCGCTTTTAAACTTGCAAGGTAAGAATTCACCCCCTCAATCACATCATCTATATAAGTTTTGGTGATATTGCGATCAACTGCCCAGAGATGAGCTCGAAGTAAACTATCGTTAATTAAATCTGCAGTGCGCCTTACTGATAGAAAAGCCCATTTTGAGTCATTTGAACATGTTCTATTTCCCCAAAGCCTATAGCTGTTTTGATGAATTATCGTTGTTACTTCATTTTCATTTAAGTGGTTTGCTCTGCAATTTGCATAACCTAAGCTAAAATCAATAGGCCTGCTTGTTCCAACAATACCATTTATCTCTTTATTTGAAGGTGAGTGCCAAAATCCTTGTTCGCTATCTACTTTTGCTATTAAACCAGCTACAAATGTGCTTGCTGGCAAGGTTCCTTCTTTTCCTTCAATAAATACCTTAACCCATGGATCAACAACGTAAACTCTTGAGCTGCCTACACTTTTTCTCCATTTTATTGCTTCTTCATCATTAGTATTTGGTCCGTCTGCAACAATAATTGCTCTTAATTTTTCTGCTATGGAAATTAAAGCACTCACTACTGAATTTACTCCATCTATTTCAGGTAACTGATGAGTAAACTGAGGTGCAATTAATATTCTTGGAGCAACATGAACTATACTTTCACTACTGAGGAATGCCTCTATCCCTTGATATTCTCCAGTCTCTTTATCAACTCCACCGATTATACTTTGAATAGTTCACTTTCTTTGAGCTTTGGATCGCTGTTTTCACTTTCTTTAACTCGAATAACTACTACTGTTGCACCAATCTGGGAAAATATTCCATTTATTGCAGAAGGTAAACTGCCACTCTTTCCGAGCTTTGCTGCTTCCTTTAAGCTTCCTGCAACTAACACTGGTTTATTTAGCGGAAATTTTTGCTCATCTGCTTCAGGTGCAGTACCAATTACACCTATCACTGATGATTTAGCTGTACGTACTGTCTTTGCTCCTGAGGTTACCTCAATAACATTTACGCCATGTAAAAATTCTTCAGCCATTTCTTTGTATTTTTTTCCTGAAATCATCTAGCAAAGTCTGTAGCTCATTTTCACTTTTGGCTTCTTCAATCTTTCTTTTGGCTAAATCTTCAAGCTCTTCACATTTAATTATTGCTTTTACTGCTTTTTTCACTTTTTCCTCAATTATTCTTGCCATTTCAATAACCGTAATACCACGGACTTTTGCTAAAGGTTCTATAATTTCTTTATCCTTTTCATCCTGGTCTGCTAGAATGCTTTTTGCGGCTTCCGCTTGAATCTCATAAGATTTAGCTTTTTGGTGAGAATGACCTGCATATTGGTGAGTATGATTATCATAATAGAAACGCATACTATCAAATGCACAAAGCTTCGCATTATCCAGTAACTCCTTTTGTATATCTTCTTTAGTACGCTGAGCAATTTTTCCTCCTTCTGTTAAACAATAGCTTTTTTGCCAATCAAAATCTTCTGGTGCTTCATACCAATCATTTTCAGTTGGCTTGCTTTCAAGTGTTGTTGTTTCTACTTGTTTATCATTTTCAAATCTAATGTAGATAGACATTGTTTGTTACCTCCAAATCTCATACGTGTTAGATAATCCTGGACATTGCCAACCCCTGAGCGTCCTTTCCACATCTACCTCAAGCCCTGTGGTGAGAAAATTGCTACGTATGTTATAAATCCCCCACTGAATAAATTGACCATAGTTGTGTACATAATTTGATGCAAGCATACCTTGACTAACTTGTGTTCTGGAATACAGATAAGATGATGTGTAAAGTAATATTGCAACTGTTTTTCCTGCTGGAATCTCCACATTACCAGATCCGGCTAACTTGCTATCAGAACTCGTGTATTGGTAAACATTTTTCCATACTATTTTTGAAATACTTGATTTATTAGAATTAGTGTTATCAGGAGTTCCCACAAATAATCCTGCTCCCCCATACTCCGTACTCGAATACGATGATCCAACAAATTCCATTGTCTTATTTATGTTCACATTGGTTGTATTTTTTACAAATACTACTCCAAGTGCAGCATACGGGTAATAGTATATCTCATCATAACTACCCGAAAAACTTTTTGTGCATAACTCTCCGTAAATAAATGTTCCTTTACTTCCCTCTATAAAACTTAGTTGTCTTGGCCGATAAAAACTAACGTAATCTGTATTGTACGTATGGCTACCTGCTAGTAGTTGTAACATATAGTCAGTTTTTGTTATATCACTACTCCACTTTCCAAGCTCTGTCGTAAAAGTTCCGTGGCCAAAATAATTATTTTTTCTGCCAAGTACACCAAATAAGAAAGGTAATGACCCTGGTTCAACCATGTTGCGCTTTCTTATTTCATTTATAAGAGACGCTTTTAACTGTTCATCCCGAGTTTTTACCTCATTCAGGATGTTTTCAATTCGAGTTTCTATTTCCCTAATAATTGATGAGCCACTTGGCACATCATTAACAGTACGGAAGTTATTCACTAAACCTTTAAGACCATCTTTATGACTGTTACTAATGCTATTTATTGCTGCAATATTGGCATTCTTTCTCGTATCAAGTAGCGATAAATTTGTTGTTCCTTTTTCATCAATTCTCTTTAATAACTGCTTCTCTGATTCAGAGATCACTGCTAAAGAACTAGCTTTTTTATTATCCAGATCAGTTAAGTGTTTTTTTGCACTATCAAGAAGTTCTTTTAGCTTACCATCTGTCATCTGTACAATTTCAGAAACTGCACTTTTGTCGATTATTGATTCCAATGCTTTAGCAAGATATGCTAATTGATCTGGTGTACTGTTTTCTGCTAAATCCTTAAGCCTCTTTTGTAGTGCATCAATTATTTCTTTTACTTTAGTCATTTGCGCAATATCAGAAATAGCTTTTTTATCTGCTATCAATTCCAGCGATTTTGCAAGATATGCCAGTTGATCAGGTGTGCTACTTACTGCTAAATCCTTTATCCTTTGATGTAACGCTTCTATTGCTTCTTTCATTCCCAAAAATTCAAAAAAGTTTCAAATCTAAATCGTTCAAAATTACTTTTAAGTTGATTATGTTTATTTTCTCTATTACTCATATCCTCATCTACTTTTTCTATAGCTCTGCGAATACGTACTACATCTTCCACTGCAATATTCTCTGGGTGTGGCAAAGGATATCCGCGCCTCGTTTCATCATTTGGCATTTTCTTACGTTATAACAACCCGCAAGTTTTTTACCTTTGGCCGATAAATAACCGTTCCACTTAAAACCAATTTTACCCTTGTTTCATTGCTATTAAAGTTTGTTAGTACATGAGTTCTCTCCACCCAATTTTCCCCAATAGGTTTTCCTGATGTTAAATTTACTAATTGCCATCCTTTGACGCTTTGTTCCACATATGCTTTAACATCTGCAGTGCCAGGTATTAGCGCATCATAGGTAATTGTTATCTTAGTGTTAGCTCCTGCTGTAATGCTCCTTGTAACATAATCTCCGGACTCTGAAAGATTACCTAGAACTAGCTGTAACCCAGGATAGAGGACAGGACTTTTTTCTTTTGCACCTTTTAAATTTGCCTTTACTGTTAACTCTCCAGATAGTCTTTCACGCAGCGCGAGCGGCAAATTATCAGACAAAAAGTTTTCTTTCCCTTCTTCATCTGTTAAGATAAATTCTACATTGGTATCAAATGCTACTTTTTCAACATTTGTTAAAACTATTAAATCTGATACGTTGTTTGCAGTGACTTTACCAAGATCAATAACATGAGAATTTTCACTAAATTTTGCAGCTAGTAGTCGAAACGTTAAATCTAAATTTTGATGCGGAGTCCAGGTACTTGCATTACTTGATGATAGTAATACTCCTACTTGATATGGCTGACTCGTTACCCAGCGGCTATTTACTACATCATATTCGCCAAGCTCTGCTATTTTTACTGCTGTATCTGCATCATCGGTTAGCAAAACTATTGCATATTCTCTGCTAGATTCACACCAGACAGGAGACCAAGTTATACGTGTTGCTGTGCCATCTATCTTTATATCTTTTGGCTCAATATAGCTTTCAGCAATGACAGTCTGCGAGGGCATTCCCACTGCTGTTTCTCTAATCTGAACAACAACACGTTTTTTGCCTTTATTTACAAACCATAGCTCCACGCCTCCTATGTGTCTGCTCTCATTTAGCGTAAATGTTTGGGCTAAAGGATCAACTCGTCTTGCTGCGATCACTCTTCTTCTTTCTTCTATGGTAATAGTTTTTTTACCAGTATAAGTTGCCTCTCCATAGCTTCCTTTATCCCCATAAAACTGTACTAATTTAGTACCTGCTGGAATGTTTGCTGGGATTTTTATCTTTCCACTTATTCGTCCTTGATTTTCCACTTTTTTCCTCTATGGTATGGGTTGAATGCTTAGGCCATCAAATTTTACTTCCTTAAGCTTTTCACCAGTTGCAAAACCTTCAATCTCAAAATTTTGAGTTGCTTCTCGCATAAATTCAGTTTCGTATGAGGTACTTGACAGCAGCTCTGTTGTTTCTTTAACATTAAACACTCTGGTTACTGGACTTTTCCAATTCGTAGTAACCTCCGTCCAGTGATCTATATTTTTGTTCATGGTAACTTTTGCCGGGACTGGGTCAAAAGCTTGATATGGATTGATCTTTTCTCCTTTGGTCTGTAAAAGCTGCTCCAGTACCGGTTCAAGTTCATATGGCAACAAATAAGTTTTTTCTCCTCCATCAATATCAGCAATCGTTACATCTATTGGTAAAATTAGTTCCTTATTTACTATTGCTGCAGACTGCAAAATTCCTTGATCGCGCATATCATCATCAAAGAATGAATCAACAAATACTCCTTTTTTGGTGGTAGGTTCTCTTGAATTTGCATCATTGCGTAGACGTTCCTCTGCAACCAGCGCATAAAGATCATTTATTCCTTTTTTCATTGCTTCAAGCTCATTCATCGGTACAGCATGAATAGCATTATTCACTATTTTTACCCCTTCGCCTTTTTTCCACGTCTGATGAATGTAGCAGAGCAAAAGTTGTCCACTAGGCGCTCTAGGCATTGATGGTCGCCAAGGGTGAGAAATTCCTTTTATTCTTCTTACCACTCCTTTGCTATCGATAGTAATTAAATCATAGCGGGGCATTTTCCAGGTGTAATCAATCAGAACCAAGCTGTTATCAACTGCTCCTTTTACTTTGCATCCCTGTTCACTTATATCTTCAGGGCTTACATGAGTACGACAGCGGTAGGTTATTTGATAACTACTTCCAGGAGCTGGTTCTTTACCTGGTAATGACCAATCAACGTTTCCTGCGTTTAATTTGTAATCTATACTATTTTCATAAATAACATTGCCTTGTTTAACTTGAATAATCTCAAGTACTGCAGAGTCAGGTATCGGATCAATAGCTCCAGAGTATGAACCATGAGTAACAGTAATGGTTTTCTGAACAGTTATATCTACTTTTTTAATTTCACTTATTGGAAAATCATTAACCTTCAGTTCCATTACTCTTTGGCTATTTGGCTGAAAAGTATGTGGTTCTGATTCAACTGATTTTATATCCGGATCTTCATCAAAAGAAACACGAATACTGTGAGGAAGTTCAATCTCATAGCCATCAACATGAGCTTTGCCCTCATTAATCACAAATATTTTTTTTCCTCCTTCTCCCTCTTCCTTTTGCAGGAACATTACTTCAAGACCATTTACGACGTAGGAACCATTTGCTTCTTTGTCATAACGAGCAAGAGCAGTAGTTACTATGTTTGCTTGTGGAGGTGGTGAATGTTCTATTAATACTCCATTTTCAATTTTATAGATTGGATAAAACTCTCCTTCAGAAAAACGTGGAGAAAGACCTTCTGCTTGATAACCCCAAATGGTGGAAACTTTAAGCCTTGCAGCTCCTACTTCCTGATAATTTCTTGTACCAATAGCAGGATCACGAAGGTTTTCATCCTCAAGTTCTGTAATCGTAGATTCTACATAATAAACACCTATGCGAACTGTGGTACTCAGTGGAATAACAAATTCTTCTTTTTCAACTTTTCTAACTGCACCGCGCAGATAGATTTTTCCTCCCTCAAGTGTAACTTTACCAGTTTCTCTATCTATAATACAATTGCTTCCTGTTATAACATCACCATCACGAAATATTGCATCGCCTATGCCTTTAATCTTAGAGAGAGCATACTCCTGAGTCTCGTTTAGTTCTGCAGACTGTAGACCTCTTCCTGCTAGAAACAAGCTTTTTTCGTATTCTTTGTCAGGATTAAAGCGGTTATAATAGGCGTTTAAAGTCATTTAATGCTAGAAAAATTCAAAAAGTTACAACAAATGAAAAAGTTTCCCGAGTTGCAGCAGTTCTGATAAGTGGTACGGTATGTTCCAAAATCAATAAAATCCCATGTTCTTCTACATCTTGAGGTTCAAAATATCTCTGTCCTTCAGGTAATTCTTCTTTTATTTTAGTACCAACCATAACCCCTAGCTCTCTGATTACTTGATTTGCTGCATCCGTGAAATCGAAAGTAAATTTGAGATAGAGATTATTAGTTGGTACATTTGAGGGCCTAAACCTTCCAGATGGAGTTATAAGTTCACCGTTTTCATCACCTGTGCAGAATAGCACTTCGTCTGCAGTACGTCTGCCAAGTTCATTGAGCAGTTTTTCAGAAGTTATCAGCTCTGGTGGTGTGCTTTCACTATACTCTACAGTAACTTTATCACTTACTGGAATAGAGCTATTTTCCGTAAGTTTTATTACACCAGTACTGCCATTAACTGTATAGTCAATACTTGGCTGATAAGTTGTTTGCCCTGTAAAAACCTTCACATCTTTAATAGGTTGACGATCAAAAATAGGTTGATGATCAAATTTTATTTCACCCTTAACGAAAGTTTTTTCTACTTTGTGGCTACTTTCCCAACTTGAATCACCTGTTCCCCAAGCAAGATGGATAGATTGCTTTTTGATGCTGGCTGCTATTGCTGCTCTTCCTGACTGTGTGAGTATTGACATTTTCCCCCTATATTATATATGTACGGTGAGTTCAAAATTCGTCCGCAAAAATCAAAATATTTTTTTATATCAGAAAAATTTTTTAGGAGAATAGCTCAGCTCCACAGCTAAACTTTCCAACGCCGCGAGCAAATGGTCCGCTAGGAATGTCAAGCCATTTATCTTCTTTTGAACCAGTAGCCATTCCCTTAACCAGCTTCCGTGTTTGTAACAGCTCTTGAACTATACGCTCCATTCTATCTCTTCCTATACTGTGAAACTCCTCAGGTAGTCTATGCCGCTGTTTATACACTCCTGTACTTCCTGTATGGGTAAATGGATGTCCAGAAATTGCTGCTCGTGTAATTGCAGTTATAAGATGCTGCTTTGAATCTTTTTCGTTCATATTTTTTATTCTTAATCTTTCAGTTATGTCCTCTAACAATCCTGTTTCTTCATTTCTTAAATAAGTGCGTAAAGTGCGATCAGCCAAACCGTTTGCTTTAACAATTGCTCCATAAAATAATGCGTTCTGTCTTACAGATTCTCCTATTGATTTAAAAATTGTCGGTTTAGCTGCATCTTCCACAGACCAAAAAGCGTATGAACACCTAACACCATTAACAAGAGCAGATGTACCTCTAATGGCATCACGTGCTTGCTCAACAGTCGATATAGGTTTTTCACTTTTTGGCTTTCTCATATGATGAGCAGTAATTATTGATGCTCCAGTGCTACCTGCTAAATCAGATAATAAAGAGATCAAATAATCGCCTACGGCTGGGTCAGTATTTAAATCAGCGTGCACAAATGATGCAAGTGGATCAAATACGATTAATTTTAAGTTTTTTATTTTATTAAGTTGTTTTGTTATCAATTCAAATTCAGGAGAAGTCTCTATAACTTTACCTGAAACACTCTTTATGATTGTAAGTGATCCACTAACATTTGGTAATGGTACAATAAAGAGCCTATCCTTATATTTTAATCTCTCGCATTGTGAGTCAAGACGCTCTAAACGACGATGTATTTCACTCATATCATCTTCTGCAGAGAATATTACAACAGATCCATGTTCAGTAACCAAAGGACCAAAACCACATGGCTGATCTTTTCTACTCGCAACTTTCAGTGCTAAATCAAGCAGAAGCATACCTTTACCAGTATCTCCCATTGCAGCTAGAATAGATGTCACTCCTAAAGGAAATAACCCTTCAACAAGAAACTTTTGCTCCGGTACTGGACCTATAAAACGTTCTACGCTCCATTCTTGAATATTAAGCAATTGCTTAACGATGATTTTTTTCGAGTTATTTTCAATGAATTCAGGAATATTCATCTTTTCTTCTATACCATCAGCTGAATCCCATCCCTTTGGTTTATTCTCCGGTATTTCAAGAAGAGTAAGTGATAAAACACCAAGAAAAGTAAGCTTTTTCACAACTTTCTCAGCATATTGTTTACCTGGTTCATCATTGTCTGGCCAAATAATAACATGCTTGCCCTTAAGTGGTGACCAGTCTGTTTTTTCTATTGGTGCATTTGCTCCTAACATTGCAGTTGTGGCAGTCATACCTTGCTCTATCAGAGCATCTGCACACTTTTCACCTTCAACTAAAATCACCTTATCAGATTTCACGATACCTGGAATATTATATAAAGGCCTGGTCTCTGGTAGAGTAAAACTAGACCTTTTTACATCAAAAGGAAGATATCTTTTTCCTGAATCAGTGTTATAACGATAAACTGTAACAATCACTTGATCACTTTCATCGTAATAGTTCCATGATGCCGTTGGTTGCCCCAGAGTGTTATTTTTTTCCGAATAACCAATCCACTTAGCAATATCTTCTATCGTATCAGTAAATTGATTTTTTCCAGTAACAGCAGCCCAAAGATCAAAAATATCTCCTCCTTCTCCGGTAGAAAAATCATGCCATAATCCGGCTTTACTGCCAGTTAACTCCACTATCATACTTTGTCCTTTATTGCCTTGTAGATCACCTACATAGAACTTATCACCACGAAAAGTTCCTCTTGGCAGTAAATAAGAAAGACATGACCTTATATTTGATAGGAGTTGAGTTCTTAACTGTTCTTTCTTCCCTAATAATTTATAATGTCCATTTCTTTGTGAACAATAAATATCCATACCTACCTGAAGAATTTTTATGTTCTAGCTATAACGTTAGCAGATTTCCAACATCCATTAATCTTGTTGATGAATTTTGTTGGTATAGATCTACCGTTTCTAAGTTCATATACTACTTGCAAGATATTTGTACGTTTATTGGGTTGAAATATTACTATTCCAGATGTATAAAAACTTCTTAAAGCATTAGCACCAACGAGAGCTTGAAATGGATTCTTTTCCAATGTAGAGGTAGATACTTTTTTGGTGTGATTTGTGATGATTATTCCAGCCATAGTATTAATCTTGGAACGTAGTTTTTCTATTGCATGCTGTAGACCATAGTTAACGTAATTATAAGGAGAATCAATCACAACTAAATCAAACTTTTCCTCTACCATATTTTTTATTTTTTCTATACCTTCTTCATTTAAGGTCAAATTCATCTTGTTCGTCACAACTAAGTTTTCTGTTGCTAAATGAGGAAGTTTATTGAGTTGTTGTATACGTTCTCTAATATAATCATATTCCATTTCATTTTGTAGATAGAATATTTTTAGCGGTCTTGTAGGTTTCATGCCAAGAAATGATCTTCCTGCTACCAGATGTACTAATAGAGAAAGAAGAAAATGACTTTTGCCAATCTTTGGAGTACCACCTATGACCAAAAGACCACCTGGTGTCAAAATTCTTGGGCCTATTATATCTTGTGGCATTGGTGATTTGTCATTTAAGTAATGATTTACAGAAAATGCTTTTCCTTCGTTTTGTTTTTCTTGTAATATGGAACTTCTTTCATCTTTACCGTTCAACCATGTTTCAGCAGAATCTATATTACCTTTAACTAAAGTCCAAAGGTCTATTATATTTCCTTTCTTTTCTTCGATCAGGTTGTACCAATTTCCTGCATTTTCTCCTTCCATTTCTACTGCCAATATAGAATTTATTTTGGTAAGATTTGCCTTCAGGTAACAAATAAGATAAACAATCTTTGATATTATTAATTAATAACGATTTTATTTTCAAAGCATTTTTAGATGAAAAATCCATAAAGTTCTCCTTGTTTATTCCAAATTTGTTCAACATATTTTTTAGACGTTTAAAGTCAAGATTAGCCAGCTCACAAACAGTTTCAAAAGATCGTGAGCGAATCCATTGACAAGCCTCTTTTTTAAGTTTAGGGTTTTTTCCTGCTGCATCCTGAATAGCTCTAGTAATAACAGCAGCCCACAACTTTCCTTCGTCATACTTCAAAATGGCAACCAATCATCTTGAAAATTTTTTTGTAATTCTGGAGTAATAACTGTAGTAATCCTATTTCTATCTCCGTATGTATTATTAGTTTCAACGCCTACTTTTGCTGTAAACTCTAAATCGTTGAAATCAGCTATAGAGTTTATTCTTCTAGCAGTAACTGCTTTCTCTGAAGTGTCATTTGCATGAATATTTCTGGATGATTCCAAAATACTACGCAGCATAGAACGTCCAGATTCTCCCCAGATGTCTTCTTCACCTTCTGCTTTGCCATTTTTGATACCTATAATCTGAAAAATCTTGCGTTTTGCATATGGGCCTTCAGTGACGGTAAATTCTACATTTAAATAGATACTGCCAGTAGTGTAGTTTTTAGTGAACCAATTTTCATAACCTCCAGGCTTTATTGCCATTTTTACCTTGACTATTGTACCTTTCGGTATTAAACTGCTCTGCAGTTTTGCATTATTAAAATCAGTTAAAAAATCTTGTAGCATACGCTCTCCTATAAGTTGACTTTAAAGTGAAAGTTAGCTATTCCATTAGCTGCCAATGACCATTTATCTTATCGACAAGTTTGTTTGGCACGCGTTCACCATTGCGAAGCTCAAATACTATCTGGCGTGCACTGCTTTCTTCATCATGAGCAAACATCACCATACCAGTACTGTAAAATCCACGTAAAGATCCAGCACCACTTAGGCCTTGAAATGGATCTTCTTCGAGCATCTTTTTCGATAATTTTTTTGTATGATGAGTGAGAGGTTGTCCGGAAACTAGTAAATTCAAGCATATTCCCTCTTTAACATAACCCTACTCATAGCTAGGTATATGAAATTCTCAGTGGATGTTGTGAGTAAATCATACTCCTTCGATAGCCTTCTATTCCTATTAACCCAAGCAAAAGTCCTTTCTACAACCCATCTTCTTGGCTGTACTTTAAACCCTTGTTCTCTTGTTGGTAGTAGCTCAGGTGGCGTATCTTTGTGCACCCAAAATCTACATGGAGGCCTTTTAACAATTTCAATATCTATGTCATATTCTTCCTTTATGTGATTCTTTAAATTTCTTCCTTGGTATCCCATGTCAGCCCACATTTTTTTAACTTTAGTATATTTTGTTCTCATATTGTTTAATGCTATTTTAATACCATCTCTATCATTTTCGTTAGCAGCGCCTACGTAACAACCTAGTATAAAACCCTGAGTGTCTGTAATTATATGCCTTTTTCTACCCTTTACTTTTTTACTTCCATCATAGCCTTTGATCCCCCCTTTTCTGTAGTCTTTACAGATTGACTATCTACTATACAGGCACTCGGCTGCTCATTCCTTCCTATTTTTCTTCTACTATATTTTGTAATTTCATAATTCATTTTCTCAAAAATTCCCTGCTTCTTCCATTGCCTGAACTGCTCATACACAGTCTTCCATAGCGGAAAATCATTTGGTAAATACCGCCATTGACACCCTGTACGCAATACATAGAAAATTGCTTCTAATATTTCTCTTTTGCTATACTTTGGCGGCCTTCCTCCTTTCTTGTATGATACTCTGAAGTGTTTTTCTATTCTTGACCATTCCCTTTCGCTTAGATCTGTTGGATACTTTTTTCTCATCTTTACCCCGTACTAAAATTTCAGATATTATAGCCTTTTACTTGTTTCCGGACAACCTCTGAGTACAATACAAGCATCTGGATTGACAGCACTGCGTAGCTTCTCAAGAGTCTTTTGCAGAAAGAACAGCATAGCACTATTATCATTTTCATTCCCATATTCACTGCTAAAGATGTTACGTAATGGATCTATGGCCAAAACATCAGGTTTAAAGCGTTCATTTACAATCTCCTTAATTCCACTTATTTCATCATGATTAAATGATAAGTGCACTTTTGGCGTAATGATTAAGTTGTTAGCAGCTACATTCAAAAGTTCATTATCAAGTTGTTGCAAACGTTCTTTCATATATTCAATTTCAGTTTGCATGTAGAAAATTTTTAAAGGTCTATTTGAAACCATACCAAGAAAAGGAACACCTGCAGCCATATGAACGAGCCATGAAATCAAAAAGTCACTTTTGCCGATTTTAGGTGGGCCACCCAGTACCAATAAGCCTCTTTTTGTTAAAATTCTTGGTGAGATTATATCCTCTGGTATTGGCGATCGATCGTCCAAGTATTCTTTCACACTGAAAAAAGGAATTTTTTGACCAATAGTTAAAAAGTTTTGTAGCATATAATAACCTCCTATATGTTGGGCGTGACAGGTTGAATTGCAAAAGCTTTAGTTTTAATTTTTGTAAGAAGTTTTCCTAGATGCGGTTCTTCAACCATATTAAGGCAACCACTTCGATCTTTAGCAGGATATCCCCAAGAATTAATCGTCTGACAGACAAATGAACGAACCTCTGTACCATCATCTTTCTTGATTCCAACCATACTGATTACCTCATCAACAATACCTGGAATTTCACTTGCAGTTTTAGCTCCTTCACATTGAGGTAGCCAAGTTGAGCGATTGAAATCATCGAGGTATTGTCCAAGAGTTCCAACTGTAATGATGTCTTTATTTGGAATATGTTGAAACTGATTGAGCCAAGCCATCATTTCTTGAGCAAGTAACCCGTAAGCAGCTCTCATATCTTGTTTTCCTGATCTTTCAGAAAAAGCTTCAGGTTGCATTTTTGACCATAAAAGACATAAACGCGAGGCTACTGTAATACTATTGATAAAAACACATCGATACTTGAGAAACTCCGAAGCAAGCTCTTTGTATTTACTGGATACATGCTCATAGTGTCTTTGGCTATATGCTGAGTCAGATTTTAACGCAGGATTAGGACCACCTATGAGACATGCAATATCTCTTGCCTCATTCCCAGTACGAATACTTACAGAATCCCCTTGCCAATCTTGAACAGCAAGTAAACCTGCCTCAAAATCAAGACAAAGTGTTGGTTCATTTATGGTCTTTAAGAGACTAGTTTTACCTATACCATAAGGACCAAAGATGACCATTTTTATACCTGTTTGAACTTTTAGCCGTTCATTGCTGTTCATTATTTTCATTTTTCTCCCAGTACCTAAATATATATGTACGATGACCTAGGCAATTCGTCCGCAATTTGCAAAAAAAAATTTTGAGCAAATATAATCGAGAGCTTATAACTTCTCTAAAACTGAGAATTTATTGCGTATTCGTTCTAGTGTGCGATAGATAGTTGTCTTTGGTATTTTGGTTATTACAGAAACTTCAGTAATAGTAAATACCTTAAGTAATTGACATAAATTACTATCTTTTTCAGACAAAGTTGAAATTATATTATTTATATCAGTGCGAATTATCGCCTCGATTTCCGAGTTCCTATGATCTGGAATATCGTCGTTTATATCATCAAAAGTTATATTACGTTTTAGACATAACTGATTGCGTAACATATTGCGAGCACAATAATTAGCTAATCTAGCAACGAAAGTACTAAAACTACTTCTTTTCTCATCGTGCTGGTTAAGATATTGCCAAACCTGACAAAAAAGCTCTTGTTCTATATCTTCGAGACTTTCGTTAATAAAACAGCTTTTGGATTTAAGGCGCGAAGCTTGAAATCTCACATGTTTAACAATTGTAGAATCGATTCCTTGATAAGAATTCTTCATAAAAACTCCAAAAGTTTCATGAATAGAGATTTTTACCAAGACTTTGTATGACTAATTTATTATAAAAAAGTAGTAATAATTTTTTTATCTAAAAGAATAAAATCTTTAAAAATTAAAATAAGATTTAAACGTTTTGATACACTACTGAAGCTACTTTTTCATAGGTAAAAAACTACCAATTTCGTACCTAATTTCTGAATTACTAATTAGTATTTCAGAAAGCAGTAATCGTTAAGTTATTGATAATATTGTCTTTTTTATGTTCTATTCCTAAAAGCCGTTTCTAAAGTTAAGTGGCTAAAATCGGCCAGTGAAGAGGATTTACGGATTACTGAAGTCTTATATATATTATATATATATTTAAATACAGGTAAAATATAATATATGATAATATAATAATATAAATATTGGCGTAATATAAGTTATGTAAAATAGTTATTAAGATAAGTAAAAACTCAAATGGCAGGATATGAAATTTTTTTTAATTTTTTTTCAAAATTGCGGACGAATTTGCGAGTCATCGTACATATATATTATACAGGGCATTGAACTTTAATTACACAAAGGAGTTTTTGTACGTCAATCTTAACGCTAGATCTCGGCAAGCAAACAGGCTGGGCAATTCTAACAGATGGAATAATTGAAAGTGGGAGCAAAAGCTTTCATGGTAGTCGTTTCAGCGGAGGTGGAATGTGTTTCTTAAACTTTTGCAATTGGCTCAATTCTTTGAAAGACATTTCTGCAGTGTACTTTGAGGAGGTGAGAAGACATTTAGGAACTGATGCAGCCCATTGCTACGGTGGGTTTCTTGCAGTGCTGTCTGCTTGGTGTGAAGAGAACAATATTCCCTACCAAGGTGTTAATGTTAAAACTATAAAACGCTTTATAGCAGGCAAAGGCAATGCAAGTAAGAGTGAAGTTATTGAAGCGATACGTGAAAAAAGTTTTTCACCTAGAGATGATAATGAGGCCGATGCTTTGGCATTAATGTTCTATATTAGTAAAGATATTAATAAGACGAAAAATCCATAAAAAGTGGGTCCTTTCAGCCAGAATGGCGGATTTGGTGAGTTCAACCCCAGGCCTTCTTTAGCGTCAGAGATATTTTGAATATTAACTTTTTAATTATTAAGGATTTAAATTATATGAATTTAGCAATCCACTACTATCCTGTTGAAAACCTCGTCGAATATAAGCGTAATCCTCGTAAAAATGATGATGTAGTAAATAGAATGTATGCTTCAATCAGGGAATTTGGCTTTCGTATACCAATAGTTGCAAAAAGCGATGGAACTGTGGTTGATGGTCATTTAAGACTTAAAGCAGCAAGAAAACTTGGTATGGAGAGTATTCCAGTGGTCTTAAGTGATAATTTAAATGAACCACAAACTAAAGCTTTTCGGTTACTGGCAAATCAATCAGCTAACTGGGCAAAGTGGGACGATGAGCTTTTGAAAGTGGAAATTCAAGAGTTAGAAGATTTGCAGTTTGATCTTAAAATGACTGGATTTGAATTGGAAAAAGTTCAACGTTTTCTCGATGATTTTGATGGAAAAGAAGAAGTAGAAAGAGGAGTTTTGGAGTTAATTGATAAAAAGGTAGAAATAGCAAAACCAGGGGATTTATGGATTTTAGGTGATCATAGAATCTATTGCGGTGATAGCTGCGTAGTTGAATCATTTAAAGCAGTATTAGATGATAAAATGGCAGATATTACTGTTTGTGATCCTCCATATAACGTTGATTATGGTAGTAGCCAGGAGAGAGAAGATAAAAAAATATTGAATGATAATCAAGGTGAAAAGTATGAGCTTTTTCTCTACGACATCTGTTCCAATATTTTAGCATATACGAAAGGAGCAATTTACATCTGCATATCATCATCAGAGTTTTCAACGCTGCAAAAAGCATTTGAGGAAGCAGGAGGAAAATGGTCAACATTTATCATTTGGGCAAAGAATCATTTTACGCTAGGCAGGTCTGATTATCAAAGACAATACGAAGCAATGCTCTATGGATGGAAAAGCGGCAATAAACGTGAGTGGCATGGAGGTAGAAATCAAAGTGATCTATGGTTTTATGATAAGCCAATACATAACTCACTGCACCCAACAATGAAGCCAGTAGAGCTAATGGAGAAAGCAATAGTTAATAGCAGCAGACCTGGGGATACTGTACTTGATCCATTTAGCGGTTCTGGCAGCACACTGATTGCATGTGAGAGAACAGGAAGAATTTGCAGAACAATAGAGCTAGATTCAAAATTTGTAGATGTAACGATAAAACGTTGGCAAGTATACACAGGTAGGGAAGCAATTCTTTCTGGTACTGGCAAAACTTTTGCACAAATTCAAGAAGAAAAACAGCAATAAAGGGGCAAAAGAAGTGGAAAAGATCACACAAACGGAATGGGCAAGAGAGATAGGAGTTTCAAATCAATATGTCTGTTATTTAGTAAAAAAAGGAATAATTGAGTTGGAGAATGGTTTGGTAAATAGAGAACAAGCAAATGAAGCAGTAGCGGCAATAAGAGATCCAAGTCAGCCACTTAGGAGGAAAAATCCAGAAAACGAAAATACAAGTAACCTTTCCACGATGTTGCTAAAAACTCGAATAAAAAATGAAATGGAACGAGGTAAACTTCTTGAGGCGAAAGCTAAGGCTGAGATTGGTGAACTTGTAGCAGTAGAGGAAGTAAAGCGCGATGCATTTAATGTAGCAAGAGTTGTACGTAATAATTTGCTTAATATTCCAAATAGAGTTTCAGCACTGCTTGCATCACTGAGTGACACTGAAAAGATTCATATGGCGCTAACCGAAGGGATTACAAACTCATTACAAGAATTATCTAATATTAAGTTTTAAATAATGTCTGCTAACTTAAGTTTAGAATTAATAAAGTGTCTTATTAATCAACCAGGAGTGGATGTAAATGTTAGAGGATTAAATGGGAAAACCCCACTACATTATGCAGTAGAAATTAACGAGCTTAGTATGGTTGCTCTCTTACTAAATAGGAAAAATATTAATCCACTGATCACTGATGATAATGGTAAAAGTGCGCTGGATTGTGCAAGAGAAGAGATATTACAAGCACTAATCAATCACAAATATGGATTGGAGAAAGATAGCTTACTTCACTTAGCTGCGATGTTGAATGAAGCAAATGCTGTAAGGTTTTTACTCGACAAAGGGACTAATGTTAATGAGCAGAATGCTTTACTACATACACCGTTACACTTAGCGGCAGGAGCTGGGCATGAACAAATAGTAGAAATTTTAATTAGAGAAGGAAATGCGGACAAAGATGTTCTTGATGCGAGAAATCATGCAGCAATTCATTATGCAGTAAACAACAAGAAGCTAGGAGTAGTAAAATTACTTTCAAATCTTGGTGCGAATGTTAATGTAGTTGGCAGCGGCAGAAATGCAATGAAATTATCTTCTTTGCACGTAGCTATAAGTAGTAGTAATTACGACGAAAGGGACTTATGTTTAGATATTGTAAGATGCTTAATAAATGTTCCTAATGCTGGGGTTAACTTACAAGATTATGAAAATAAAACGCCACTACATTATGCTGAAAGGCTGAAAACAATAGAAGTTTTACTAACGCGAGAAGATATAGATCCTTTAATTAAGGATGATAATGGCAAGACACCATTTTGTTATGCAAAAGAAGCAAATAGATTAGATATAGTAAAGATTTTAGTAAGTAATAGATACGGAGCTGATAAAAACAGTTTGCTTCATTTAGCTGCCAGAAAAGGATATGAAGACCTAATAGACGGTATTCTTGGTGAAGGAGTTGAAATAGATGCTGTAGATGAGAGTGGAAAAACGGGAATTTATGTTGCTGTAAAGCATGGTCACTTTAACGTAGTAAAGTTGTTGCTAAAGAGAGGAGCAGATGCCACGGATGTTTTTCAGTATGCAATAATAACGAACAACGCAAAATTAATAAAATTACTGAGCAAAGAGAAGGAAATAGTGTTATTTGGAAGACAGAAGAACTTTCCAACATTTCATTTATTGAGCAATAAATATTTTGAAGAAAGGAAAATAGCAGACAAAAAAATAAAGAAATATATCAATATCGTCTGTGTTTCTATAACAGTATGTGCAATAGTGATAGTGGGAATTTACCCTAACATTATAGCTGCGGTAATGGTGGGAATAGTTGCGCTCATAGCTGCAATAGCAATGAGTAATTTAACTCAGAAGTACATAGAAGAAGCACTTGAAAAGAAAATGTTTATTGAACTCGAAAGTGAGAAAACAAGTGAGTGCAGTTCTATTTTAAGTGATGTTGAGGTATCATCTAATGATGGTGAAGAGCTAGCGATATGATATATGCTACATCTTTTTCTGAAGGTTTAAAGCCAGATCCACTACTTAAAGTGTCAGAGTGGGCGAATGAGTATCGAGTTTTAGCGCCAACTGCAGCATCAGAGCCAGGTAAATGGAGAACAGAAAGAACTCCTTATTTAAAAGAAATCATGGATTCACTTTCTCCGTCCTCACCAGCAGAAAAAGTAGTATTCATGAAAGGAGCGCAGATTGGAGGAACAGAAGCTGGTAACAATTGGATAGGCTATATTATAGATCAGACTCCTGGTCCAATGTTAGTTGTGCAGCCAACAGTTGAAATGGGAAAGCGTTGGTCAAAAGGAAGATTTGCGCCGTTAATAGAGAGTACGCCATGTTTAAAGAGTAAAGTAAAAGACCCAAGGTCAAGAGACTCAGGCAATACTGTACAAAGTAAGGAATTTCCAGGTGGAATAGTAGTAATAACCGGAGCAAATAGCAGTGTAGCACTGAGATCTATGCCAGTAAAATATCTCTTTCTTGATGAAATAGACGCCTATCCAGGAGATTCAGGTGGTGAAGGAGATCCAGTGCTGCTCAGTATTGCTCGAACTAATACATTTGCACGGCGAAAGATTTTTTTAGTATCAACACCAACGATTCATGGAATAAGCAGAATTGAGAAAGAATTTGAAGCAACAGATAAGCAGTACTTTTTTGTACCATGTCCGTATTGTAATTACTATCAAGTTCTAAAATGGTCACAAATTAAATGGGAAAACAACGACTCAAGAACAGCACATTATGTCTGCACTGAATGTAGCGGCAAAATAGAAAATCATCAAAAGACAGAGATGCTTGAGCGTGGAGAATGGAGACCTACTAATAGAGTAAAAGGTGAGAAAAAAGGATTTCATCTTTCAAGTCTTTATAGTCCAGTAGGCTGGTATAGCTGGACTCAAGCAGTAGAAGATTTTCTTCATGCAAAAGAAAGTGAACAATTACTAAAAGTATGGATAAATACTACGCTTGGAGAAACCTGGGTAGACAAAGGAGAAGTACCAGATTGGAAGCAATTATTTAACAGGAGAGAATTTTTTCCCGTAGGCACAGTACCTAGGAGAGAAGTGGTGCTTACTGCAGGAGTAGATGTCCAAAAAGATCGTTTAGAAGTAGAAGTTGTAGCATGGGGAAAAAGCCGCGAAAGTTGGTCAATAGAATACCGAGTATTTGAAGGTGATACTGGAAGAGGAGAAGTATGGGGAAAACTCTCTGAGCTCTTAAATCATCATTTTATCGGTGAAAATGGTCTTGAATACATGATAAGTATGATGGCGGTTGATGCTGGGTATGCGACACAAGAAGTATACAATTGGGTAAGAGGTCATCAAGGCTCTGGAAGAGTAATGGCAGTGAAAGGTGTAAATAAAGCTCTAGTACCACTTAGCAGCCCAAGTAGAGTAGATATAACAGTTGGTGGTCAAAAGCTAAAAAGAGGAATAAAGCTCTGGCCAGTGGGAGTATCGATTTTAAAGTCAGAACTTTTTCAATTACTTAATGTTTTAAAGGACGGTGAAGAAGCTCCAGCAGGATACTGTCATTTTCCCGAGTATGCACCTGAATATTTTAAGCAGCTAACGGCAGAGCAATTAGTCAGCAAAGTAGTAAAAGGTTATACCAAACAAGAGTGGCAAAAGGTAAGAGAAAGAAATGAAGTATTAGACTGTAGGATTTATGCAAGAACAGCATCTATTGCGCTTGGAATCGATCGTTGGCCAGAGAGTAAATGGAATAGTTTAAGTGAAAAACCAGAAAGTAAAAAATCAAAGAAAATAGTGAAAAGCAAATGGATCAGCGAGTAGTAAATGTATAACGAAGATTATCTAATTCAAGTCGAAGAAGCGATAAAGAAACTACAAAACGGAGAGCGAGTAGTATCAATTGCATATGGTGACCATGTTGTAAGATATGCTGAAGTAGATATAAATGATTTACTAAGCTTAAGACAACGTATTAAGGCTGAATTGAAAATTGCAGGTATGAAGCCAAAGAGAAAAATTGTTTTTTCAACAAATAAAGGGGTTGACAAAATTATGTAAAAATGTTATAGTTTAGAGTTGATATCTTACAGTGAATAATATGGATCAAAGTCAAGGAAGGCTTAATGTTAATGTAAATTTTGAGGGGGAATTTGCTCA
Organism: Wolbachia endosymbiont of Aedes aegypti; assembly: GCF_021496215.1. Taxonomy (NCBI): domain Bacteria; kingdom Pseudomonadati; phylum Pseudomonadota; class Alphaproteobacteria; order Rickettsiales; family Anaplasmataceae; genus Wolbachia; species Wolbachia endosymbiont of Aedes aegypti. The sequence continues at coordinate 577,620 of NZ_CP090902.1, forward strand.
GTATCTTACAGAAATGGCAAAAGTTCAAAATAGAACTATTGAAGAAATTGTAAAAGATCTAGTAGAAGAAGAACTTGAGGTAAGTAAACTATCTGAAGGTGACGAAATGGATGAAGGAGAAATAGCTCTACTTGAACTTGCTGCTAAACGTAATGTTCCTGGAGCAAAAATAATTAGACATGAAGATATCAAGTGGGAATAATTTACCAAATTGGTTATTTAGAAGGTGTAGATACCGAAGATCTTCCTTCTCTTCCGAAAACAATACGGTTAAGGGTGCAAAAAGCTATAGAAAAACGTCTCACAATTATTCCTGATAAAGTAGGTGAGGCTTTATCGCATAAATGGGTAGGCTACTTTAGGTTGCGTGTTGGCGATTATCGAGTCATATACTTAATAGATAACTCAGAGCACATGGTCAAAATTGCAGCAATAGGACATCGAAAAGAAATTTATAAACGTAGCCCAGAGTAATGACTCTCTACATACAATCTGTTGACCAAATTCTCTAGCAACTTGCTATAATTTTTCAATGTCAAATTGTGCAACAACTTGTTGCATAATCAAAGAGGCAAAATGTTATTAAAATCATTCAAACAACTATTTAACAAACCAAAGATAAAAAGCTCAGCCTGGGATGCTGCAGGCTCAGGAAGAAGATTTTTTCACTTTCAACCAGAGTTAGGAAGTATAAACAATTTGCTGTCTCAAAACCTTGAAACTTTACGTAGTAGATCACGTGATATGGTGAGAAAAAATCCATATGCAGCAAATATTATTGATACAATAGTAAGTAACTCTATTGGAACAGGAATAAAACCGCAATCAAAAGCAAGGGATGGGGAATTTCGAAAGAGGGTGCAAGAATTATGGCTAAGATGGACAGATGAAGCAGACAGTAACGGAGTAAGTGATTTTTATGGATTACAAGCTCTAGTATGCAGAAGTATGATAGAGGGAGGAGAATGTTTTGTACGTTTAAGAACGAGAAAGCTGGAAGATAGATTTTCTGTGCCATTACAACTGCAAGTACTTGAGTCTGAACATTTAGATAATAAAACAAATCAAACTTTAGGAAATGGTAATGTAATAAGAAACGGGATTGAGTTTAACAAGCTTGGGCAAAGAGAAGCATATTACCTATTTAAAGAACACCTTGGTGAAGGCTCATTTGGTGAATCAGTGAGAGTGCCAGCAAATGATGTTTTACATATTTATAGACCATTAAGACCTGGGCAAATTAGAGGAGAGCCATGGCTTTCGAGTATACTGCTAAAGCTCTATGAACTTGATCAATATGATGATGCAGAATTAGTGAGAAAAAAGACAGCAGCGATGTTTGCAGGGTTTATTACAAGGCTCGATCCTGAAGCAAATATTTTAGGAGAAGGTGAAAGTAATGAGCAAGGAGTAGCACTATCAGGTTTAGAGCCAGGAACAATGCAGCTTTTAGACCCAGGAGAAGACATAAAATTTTCAGAGCCATCTGATGTAGGAGGAAGTTATGAAGCATTCATGAGACAGCAGCTGAGGGCAATAGCAATAGGCACAGGGATAACATATGAGCAACTAACAGGAGATTTAACGGGCGTTAATTATTCATCCATTCGAGCAGGATTAATAGAGTTTCGTCGTAGATGTGCTATGCTGCAACACAACATTATGGTATTTCAATTTTGCAGACCAGTATGGAGTAGATGGCTAGAATTAGCAGTACTCTGTGGAGAACTGAGTATAGATAAAAAAGTAGCAAAAGCAGCGAAAGAAGAAGTAAAATGGATACCACAGGGATTTGATTGGTGGATCCTTTAAAAGACCAGCAAGCACAACAAATGGCAGTAAGAAATGGATTTAAGAGTCGATCAGAAGTGGTTTCAGAGCTAGGTTATGATGTAGAAGAAATAGACCAAGAAATTGCAGAAGATCAAAGACGTGCTAGTTCCTTGGGTTTAAGTTTTGATTCCGACGTTACTACTAATCAAGAGATAATATGAAAAACCAAGCGATATGGCTAAACAGATGTGTAATGGTAGAACCAAGGAGTTTTGAATTACTGTCACTACAAACAGGAAAGCAGCCTATCTTTAAAAATATAAAACATGCGGTAAGAAATAGTGAAAGAGGAATAATACCAATACATGGAATCTTGACGAAAAAGTCAGAAGTTTTTGATGATGTATTGGGGATGACATCGTATGAGAAGATAAGTGAAGAGATAGAAGAAGCTTTAATAGATAAAGAAGTAGAAACAATAATTTTGGACATAGACAGCCCCGGAGGAGAAGTAAACGGTTTATTCGACCTTTCCGACTTTATTTACCAAGCAAGGAGAAAAAAGAGGATTGTGGCAATAGCAAATGATGATGCGTATTCTGCGGCGTATGCAATTGCATCAAGTGCTGAAAAAGTATTGGTAACTAGAACTTCAGGAGTTGGAAGCATAGGAGTAATAGCAAGTCATATAGATCAAAGTGGGTTTGATGAAAAACAGGGAATAAAATATACGACAGTATTTGCAGGAAGTAGAAAAAATGATTTAAATCCACATGAGCCAATAACTTCTGAGAGTTTAGAAAGCCTAAAAAGCGAAGTGAATCGTTTATATGGAATGCTGGTTGAGCTAATAGCACGCAATAGAAACCTTTCTGTAGAGGCAATAAAATCAACAGAAGCAGGGCTATATTTTGGCGAGAAAGCAGTAGAAATAGGTCTTGCAGATGGAATTACAATTCTTTCAGAGTTTAAATCTATTAATAAAAAAGGGGATATTACTATGAATGAAAAAACTACAAATGACCTAGAAACTGACAATTTAACTAAGTATCGTACTGAAGTTCTTGAATTAATACGTTTATGTAACTTATCACGAATGCCAGAAAAGATAGGAGAATTTATTGAGCAAAGCGTAAGTGTTGAGCAAGCCAGGGAAGTTTTAATGGAGTTACTTGCAGAGCGAACGAAGAAGACAGAAATACTAAGTGCAATACCACAGAATTCAGGAGAAGAGTTGATGATGCAGGTAGCGAAAAGTCGTGCGCAATCAAACATTTAAAGTATGTGTATAACCGCCGTGTATAACAACCACAAATATGGCGGTAAAAAAATAAAAAAAGGAGAGAAAAAGACATGATAAGTATAACTGAAGGAAATAATTTAGGCGATCTTCTGAAATATGAAGTGTCCAACCTATATTCAAGAGATCAAATAACAGTAGCCAAGGGACAAAATCTAAAGCTGGGAAAAGTAGTTGGTTATGATACTAAAGATGGTTTTATTAAAGCTTTAAATCCAACTGCCACAGATGGGACACAAACGGCTATAGGAGTGATAGCAAGCGATGTAAACGCAAAGGAAAATAGTAAAGGAGTAATTATTGCTCGTGGTGCAATACTAGCAGATCATGCAGTTGTATGGCCAGCAAATATCATTGAAGAGCAGAAAACTGCAGCAATAAAGCACCTTGAAGGACGAGGGATCATTATCCGCAAGGGAGCTTAAAAAACTATTAAAAATACAAAAGGGGGAAAAGAAAAAATGCAAAATCCATTTACAAATACAGCATTTAGCATGACGGCACTAACAAATGCAATAAATATATTGCCGATAAATTATGGACGAGTTGAAAATTTAAATTTGTTTCCAAGTAGGTCAGTAAGATTTAGACATATTACTATAGAGGAGCAAAATGGAGTATTAAGTTTACTACCAACGCATTTACCAGGAGCACCAGCAACAGTAGGAAAACGTGGAAAACGAAAAATAAGAACTTTTACCATTCCACATATACCACATGATGACGTAGTGTTGCCTGAGGAAGTACAGGGAATAAGGGCATTTGGGTCAGAAAGTGAACTGAAAGCATTGGCAGATGTAATAACTGATCATTTGCAGCTAATGAGAAATAAACACGCAATAACGTTAGAACATTTGAGAATGGGAGCGCTGAAGGGAATCATTCTTGATGCTGATGGGTCGGAGTTATTAAACCTTTACAACGAATTTGAAATTACACCAAAAGTAGTAAATTTTGCATTGGGGACTGCGACAACCGATGTAAAGCGTAAGTGTCTGGAAGTATTGCGCCATGTTGAGGACAATTTAAGTGGTGAATATATGACGGGGATTCATGCACTGGTAAGTCCAGAGTTTTTTGATGCACTAATTTCGCATAGTAAAGTGAAAGAGGCATATGAAAGATGGCAAGAAGGAGCAGCGCTGAGGAATGACATGAGATCAGGATTTACGTTCTGTGGAATAACATTTGAAGAGTATAGAGGGCAAGCAACCGACCCTGAAGGAACCGTAAGAAGATTTATAGAAAGAGAAAGTGGAAACTGTTTTCCACTAGGAACAGCGAGCACATTTACAACGTATTTTGCACCAGCAGACTTTAATGAGACAGTAAATACTCTTGGACAGCCACTTTACGCGAAACAAGAGCCAAGAAGATTTGATAGAGGGACCGATTTACATACTCAGTCAAATTCTCTGCCAATGTGCCATAGACCGGGAGTATTAGTAAAAGTCGTTGTAACATAACAACACAGGTAGAGCAACTATAAAGTGGTGAGGCAGAAGAATGCTTTACCTGTGTGCCCCTTCTTAGCATGTAAAGGTTAGTATATAGCAGAAAAATATGCAAGAAAATATTAAGAGATTATTGCAAGATTGTTTTGCCCATTTAGGAAAAGTAGCTTTGTATGAATCAAAGGATAAGTCATATATGGTACAAGTACTAAAGCAACAGCCAGATAAATTATACGAGATTGGTGAAGGACAATTTGTAGGAGAAATTTTATTGTTGGAAGTAAGTGTGTTTGATGTATTAAAGCCAATGGTAGGAGATACTTTTTCCATAGGTAGTTGTAGATACAGAGTACACACACCACCACTTAGAGATAATTCAGGAATGGTATGGAAAATTCAAGCATCGGGGGTGTAAAATGTGTGCGCCAAGAAGTGCGTAAGGAACAGTTGGTGAAAATCCAACACGGGTAAAGCTTAGCCGGCAACCTGGAACAAACCATTATGCTGCGTAAGGTAACGAGCGTAGTAAAGCTAATGGAATGGACAACATAGGGTGCAACGAAAGTGAAGGTATTGAGTCCCGTAATTCACGCGTCATGGGGGCTGACACTTTACATTTGGTGGAAGGCAACATGGGTAATAACGCTAAGGCAAGATATTACTCACCTCATCGGGATCGAAGGCCGCGTCATATGTTGAGATGGACCTTACGTGAACTTGGGAGATCCTTTGTATTCCTGTAAGGGTACTCTGGAACAAGTCAATAAAGGCGAGGACTGGAGGAAGATGCAAAGGAAGTCGGACTAACTGATAGTACTCGGAGTGTGGGAAAGCCACATACAAGGGGAAGCGGTTAGCAATATAGTGACTGGTATAGGGATTGCTATACCAATACAACAGAGATTAGAGGAGTATGCAAGGAAAACTAAACCAGATAGCAGTAAGGGCTAAGCAAGATAAGCGAGTAAAATTTACATCATTAGTTCATTTGATTAATGAAGAGAATCTTGCAGAGTGTTATAAGGAACTAAAACGCAACAAGGCTTGTGGTATAGATCGTGTGACAGTGGAAGCTTATGGAGAAAATCTAGAAGAGAAACTTAAAACACTAGTGGATAGTATGAAGAGAAAACAATATCACCGCTACCAGTGAAAAGGGTATACATACCCAAAGCCGGGAGCAAAGAGAAGCGCGGTCTCGGAATACCATCAACGGAAGATAAGTTGGTACAGGTAATGCTAAAGAAGATATTAGAAAATATTTATGAAGCAAACTTTATGGACAGCTCGTATGGATTTCGACCAGGAAGAAATTGTCATCAGGCGATAAACGCTCTAGATAAAGCAGTTATGCACAAACCAATTAACTATATTGTAGAAGTGGATATCAAGAAGTTCTTTGATAATGTTCAACATAAATGGCTAATGAATTGTCTAAGGGAACGAATAGCTGACCCAAATTTATTGTGGTTAATAAAACGATTTCTAAAGGCAGGAATAGTCGAAGTTGGATGTTATAAAGCAACCGATCAAGGCACACCACAAGGTGGTATAGTAAGCCCTGTCTTAGCTAATATATACTTACACTATGTGCTGGACTTATGGTTTGAAAAGAAATTTAAGCCAAAAGCCAGAGGATATTTACAGCTAATAAGGTTTTGCGACGATTTTGTAGTTGGCTGCGAGAGGGAAGAAGACGCAAAAGAATTTCTAGAATTACTGAAACAAAGACTAAGTAAATTTGGGTTGGAAATAGCTGAAAATAAAACAAAAATAGTAAAGTTTGGTAAGAAAGAATGGTATCAAGCAGAAAGAGAGAAACGTAGGACGGCTAGCTTCAACTTTCTAGGATTTACACATTATTGTGGAAAAAGTCGTAATGGTAAACTTATGATGAAGCAGAAAACTTCAAAAATAAGCCTAGCCAGAAAGATTAAAGAAATCAAAGAATGGTTGAAGATGGTACGAAGTCGTATCTGTCTCAAAGATTGGTGGCAGAAACTTAAAGCCAAACTAACAGGACACTATAGCTACTTCGGAGTTAGCGGAAATTATCGGTGTTTGATTCAATTCTATCGACCGGTAACAAAGTTAGCATTTAAGTGGATAAACCGACGTAGTCAAAAGAAAAGTATGGATTGGGAACAATTTATACACTATTTAAAAGTAAATCCATTACCAAAACCAAAGGTATATGTTTCTTTATACACAGGAGCACTAGTGTGAACGCTGTATTGTGGAGCCGTGTGCGGGAAATCCGCAAGCACGGTTCTTTTGGGGAGACTATGGTTATGAGACCAAATCGCTGGTTTCAAGGTCATGAGTCTCTACCAGACCCCTCCCTTCAGAAAGCCCTATATCTCTGCTTTTTTTGACTACTACAAAAGAAGCTTTTCTGTTGGAGACGTAAATAAACTTTGCTCTTTGTCTCCATTTTAAGCAGCAATCAAATTTTACGAGCTTCTGTCTCTTCTTCTATGGCAGTAACTTCAAACTTTTTTCCTTTAGCTTCATCTACAATTTGCTGATAAAGATTGTTTCATCACTGAGAGTTTTGCAATCAATTGCTCAGAGGTTTGCAATAAAAGTTGTTGTATTCTCATATAGTCTCCATTAACCCCTTATACTCACCACAAGTTGTTCAATCTTTTTTGAAAAACTTTCTTTGCAACCAACAAAAAAACATGATAGACTAGCTTTAGGGTTTTTTGTAATAAATAAAAATTTGAGATAAAAAATAATTTAGAAATGCCTCATAATCGATTTTTAAGCTACCTTACATGAGCAACTTAGGTCTTGGTGGTATAATTGTACCCTGAAGTCGTAGAATCGTTTTAAAACCGCATTAGCAGACCAACGTTTATTTGAGTTTTATCAGCATAAAAAAAAGATGAGAGTAAGAGCCTTTTAAAAACGCACTAATTGTATTTTTCATTAAATGTAAATATCTTAATAATATTTTGTGGCAGCCTTTCTGGACTTCTTTCTTTTTGCTGTTTAAGTTATTGTACTTTATTTGTATTTTACTATTATTTTATATTATCTATTATTATTTATTACTATTATATATATATAATATATAAGGGTTTTAGGAACGCAGAATCCGCTATAATGGCTGACTTCAGACACATAATAACTAGGAACACTTTTAGGAATAGAGGGCAAAAGGTTAGGATTCAAGCGATCTTTAGCTTCCTAGTTTCTCATTACTTATTTAGTAACCAAGGAATTAGGAATATAATTCAACCATTTGATGTCTTATCCCTTTTTAATTGAAATCATAACTTATAATAGGGTTGTGGCTCCGAAGTTAGATTGAGTAGATGGTAGATTGAATAGAGAAAATAGGGCAACTCTAAAATATTTAAAGAGCCACCCATAAAGAAAGACTTATCCTAACATTAAATTTTGCCTATAGCTAAAATCTTCAGCTCCAAGAGTGAACTTTCCTATACCACAAGCAAATGGTCCAGTTGGAATGTCAAGCCACTTATCCTCTTTTGCACCTGTAGACATTCCTTTAACTAACTGCTTTGCTTGTAAAAGTTCCTGAACTATACGCTCTAGTCGATCTCTTCCCATACTGTGGAAAATCTCAGGTAGCCTATGCCGTTGTTTATATACTCCTGTGCTTCCTGTGTGAGTAAATGGGTGTCCTGCAACAGCAGATCGTGTAATTGCATCAGTAAGACATATTTTAAGGTCTTTTTCACTAGCATTTTTAACTGTTAGTTGTATTGTTATATCTTCTAGTAGCCCTGTTTCCTGATTTCTTAGGTAAGTTCTTACAGTGCGATCAGCTAAACCATTGGCCTTCACAACTGCCCCATGAAACAAAGCATTCTGTCTTGGTGTTTCTCCTACTGCCTTAAAGATTTCTAGCCTAGCTGTATTTTCTATTGGCCAAAAAGCGTATGAGCATCTAACACCATTAACAAGAGCAGAGGTACCTCTAATTGCATCGCGTGCTTGTTCAGCAGTTAATATTGGTTTTTCTCCTTTTGGCTTTCTCATGTGATGAGCAGTAATTATCGAAGCTCCAGTACTACATGCTAAATCAGATAATAAGCACATTAGATAATCCCCTACAGCAGGATCAGCATTTATATCTGCATGGATAAATGAAGCAAGTGGATCAAATACTATCAATTTCAGATCTTTAATTTCCTCGAGCTGTTTCATTACGGATTCGAATTCAGGAGAAACTTCGACGATTTTACCACGAACATTTCTGAGTATTGTAAGTGATCCTCTGACGTTTGGCAGTGGTACAATAAATAATTTATCTTTATGTTTCAACCTTTCACACTTAGGGTCGAGTCGTTCTAAGCGGCGGTGTATCTCACTTGCATCATCTTCTGCTGAAAAAATCACTACTGATCCATGTTCAGTAACAAGTGAACCAAAGCCACACATCTGATCCTTATCACTTGCAACCTTAAGCGCTAGGTCAAGAAGAAGCATACCTTTGCCTGTATCTCCCATTGCTGCTATTATTGAAGTAACACCTAAAGGAAATAGACCTTCAACAAGAAACTTTTGCTCTGGTACCGGACCTACAAAGCGCTCTGCACTCCAATCTAAAATGTTAAGTGGCTGTTTTGTGGATCTTTCTAAACTTTTCATATTTGAAGTATCAGTAGCTGGAGTATCAATAGTAAGCAACGGAGTTGAAGCTAAAAACTCTTTGACATCTATACCTTCCTCTACACAATCAGCAGCATCCCATTTCTCAGGCTTACCTCGAGGAATTTCAAGCACAGCAAGTGATGCAACTCCGATCTCTAAAAGCTTTTTTTCAGCATTTTTTGCGTATTTATTACCTGCTTCATCATTATCTGGCCAAATGATAATATGCTTACCTTTAAGTGGTGACCAGTCTGTTTTATCAATTGGTGCGTTTGCTCCAGACATTGCTGTTGTTGCTGTGATACCTTGTTCTATCAGCGCTTCTGCACATTTTTCCCCTTCAACCAGAACAACTTTATCAGACTTTAAAATACTTGGTATGTTATAGAGAGGTCTTACTTTTGGCGCACCATACCGAGATTGTTTAACATCAAAAGGCTTATATTGCTTTTTTCCTTTAGGAGGATCAGAACGATAAATTTTTACAATGACCTGACCATTTTCATCATAATAATTCCAACTGTGGGTAATAAATTTCTCGAAGTCTTCGTCAGCCTTTGCGCATTTCTTGTTATATCCAAGACATTCACTTATAGAGGCCATCACTTCACAAAAGTCTCTCTTTGTATCTTTTCCCTGTGCACCTGCCCAAATATCAAGAACATCACCTTTCTGCCCAGTTGCAAAATCCTGCCAGAGTCCGGCTTTTCCACCAGTTAATGCTACTCTGAGGCTTTGTCCTTTGTTACCATGCACATCACCTATTCGGAATTCATCTCCATGAAAAGTTCCCCTTGGGAATAAATAAGAAAGGCATGATCTTATGTTTAATAATAGTTGTCTTTTTATTTCTTCTACATCAAATTGCTCTAATGGTTCTACAGTATTATTAAAATCATAATATTCATCATTTAAAGTATTTTTTTGTTTGACATCAGTTAAAAAATCTTGTACCATAAGTTGAAACTTCTTTTAAGATTAAGCGTTTGAAAGGTTTTTGAGTAAGGCTGTTTTGATTGGGGTCTTACTCTTTCATTATGTAAGTAAAAACTACGGTGGGGGTTCTTTTGGCAAAGCTTGAAAAATATATTAACAAGTAAAGGAAGTCAGTTCAGGTGAAAAGTGAGGTTTTAGTATCTTCTTTCTTTTAAAGAAAAACACTCTATTATAATTCTACTACATTTTACTCACCATGTCAACCACTTAGTTTTTATTCTGTTGATATATTTAAAATAAATTAAAAAAACTAATGTTTTCTTTCTGCTATATAATTCATAATGGTGTCTTTGATAGAAAACCCTCTACTATATATATACCGGGTTTCTTATGACTTTTTCTGAAAAAATTAAAAACTTTTTTCTTTGGAGGAGTTTGGCCTACCTATTAATGATAATCTTTTCAAGCCATCTGTAAAAATGAAAAGTTTCTGAAAACGGCAATTACTTTTTGGTTCATGAATAGAATTATTAAAGATGCTTTTTATTCAAATTTTAAAGGGCATTACAGGTGCTAAAGGGTACAGTTTAAAGTGGAATCACTTTAAAACGTAATTACAGGCTTTTTGCCTACCAATGAGACATAAAGTACGAAATATAAATCTTTGTCTCTATTTTGAACTATTAGCGGTAGTTAGCTGGTTCTTTACATTAAATAACTCAGCTATATTATAGTGCATTTTTTATATTAACTAAATCTCTTAATTGATCGTTGTTAAATTCTGTAATCCAACTCTCGCCACTACTTATAGTTAGGTTTGCTAATTCCTTCTTGCTTTGAATCATCTCATCAATACGCTCTTCAAATGTACCTGTTGAAAGTAGCCTGTACACCATGACATTACGTTCTTGCCCGATACGATAGGCCCGATCTGTTGCTTGTGCTTCCACTGCTGGATTCCACCATAAATCGTAATGTATTACATGGTTTGCCGCTGTTAAATTAAGCCCTGTTCCACCAGCTTTTAAAGACACTATAAGAATGTTGGACTGGAATAAGTTTTGAAAGTCATTAATCATTGTATCACGTGCTTTTCTAGAAAGTCCTCCATGTAAAAATGGCACTTCTGATTCAAACCTTTCTTCAAGTAGCCTAGCTATAATCTCACCCATTTCAGTGTATTGAGTAAATATCAATGATTTTTCTGCAACTTCACCAATACTAATCAATATTTCCTCAAGCATCTGCATTTTACCGGATTGTTCAATACTCGCACGCTTTTTCTTGCCAAACTGTGATGGATGGTTACAAATTTGCTTTAAAGCATTGATAAGTTTAAAGATTAGTCCCTTACGTTCAATCCCTTCACTTTTTTCTATCTTCTCCATAGTTGTATCAACAACCTTTTGATAAAGCGCTGTTTGCTCTGAAGTGAGGGAACAATAACGATTGTTCTCAATTTTATCTGGTAAATCCTGAATAATGCTTTTATCACTCTTAAGCCTACGTAACATAAAAGGGCTAGTGATTTTCATAAACCTTTCTAGACAAGTTTTATCTCTTGCTTTTTCAATCGGTGTTGCAAAGCTGCTTTTAAACTGCTTAGGAGTACCAAGATAAGATTTGTTGATAAAGTCAAAAATGCTCCAATACTCAAGCAACCTATTCTCAACAGGCGTACCACTCATAGCTATCTTATGTTTTGCTGCAATAGTTTTAATTGCCTTGGTTTGTTCGGTATTAGGATTTTTTATATTTTGTGCTTCATCAATCACGAGCAAAAACCAGCGAATTTTATTAAGTTCTTTTTTATCACGACGTGCAAGACCATAGGATGTTAGAGCTACATCATAATCACTTGCCAATTCTCGATTTTGTCCGTGATAGACGAAAAGCTTTAATTCTGGTGCAAAACGTTCCATCTCTCGTTGCCAATTACTTAATATGCTTGTGGGAGCTACTACCAAGACTCTGTCCCGATCCAAAAACCCTGTATTTTTGCAACACAGAATAGCTGCTATAACCTGTAATGTTTTACCAAGACCCATATCATCAGCAATTATGCTACCAAACCCGTTTTCTATGTTCTGTACAAGCCAACTAAATCCACGTTCTTGATATGGGCGTAGTTGTGCTATTAGATTATTTGGTGTAGTAACAGGTGTGTAAGTATTAAGTTTATTAAATAAGCTTGTAAGCTGCTGGTCAAATGCTACTTTAGTTTCATTTACTTCTCCTGTTAGAGCAGCTTGCATAAGCTCTGCTTGACTTAAATAATCAGGCAATTTATCAAGTTTTTTTAATAAAGCTTCTACCTCTTTGTCATCCAAAAGGACGTACTGATCGACTATTCGCACAAGCCCTCGGGAATCTTTTAGCAATTTTTTAAATTCTGTAACGCTTAGTTTTTTATCTCCTATTGCTACTTTCCAATCAAATTTCAATAAATTTTCCAGCGTTAAAAAGCTTTCGCGATCTTCTTTTATTTTATCTTTAGTAGACAAATTAAGACTTAATTGTGGTTTTAAGATTTTTTGTAAAGATTTCGGCAAAATAACTTTGATGCCTATTGCTCTTAGTACAGGCAAGATATGCAAAAATAATGGTGCAAAATTATCTAAATTAAATGATAATGTGCTATTATCGTCAATCGACTTTTCTAGTTCAGGTATATATTCAGACAAAAGTGCAAGATCAGATAAAATACTAAGCTTTACGTTTTGATTAGAGAGTGCTTTTTCCAGCTTGATGAATGACTTCTCATCATCCAGTGATAACTGTACCTCAAGTTCAAATTTTTCATGGTGATCTTTTATCATTAAATAGAGTTTGTAAGGTTTATCTGCTAAATAAAGACGTGAAAGCCAGAGATTAATTGCTTGCGGTATTTCCTTGTTGCTAAACTCAGTAAACTTGTATGATCTTCCAGTAAAGAATAATTCAAAGATGGATTTATCTCTATGCTTATCCAGTGATGCAGGAAAGTTATCTTCTATATACCCTAAAAGGATGAGAGAGATAGCAACATTTACTTGTTCCTCTGGTTCCATAACGATTTCTTGATATTTAATCAATAGAGGCGGACAAATAGATGATATCTTGCTATGAATTTCCTTAACTGACTCATTAAACAACGCCGGAATCCACCTAATTATTACTTCTCCTCTTTTGTTTTGTAATACTTGTGGTATTAGCGCTGACTTTTCCATTAGCATATGTGCAAACTGTGAAATCATATGCATGAAGCGAAGTTCAGGGTTAAGTTTGTGGAGTAACGAACTAGGAATATCATTTAAAAATCGTGCTACATCCCTCAATACATTTCCACTGAGCCTAAATAAATTAGTTGTACCATTGCTCACTTGAGTAAGGTAATGCTGATCATCAATGAATAGTTGAAATGTTTGCCAATTCTCAATATTTCCCCATCTTTTAATAAATAGCTCCTCTTCTGATAGTTCCTTCTTAGAAGCTGGATAGTACACTAATCTTCCTGCAGGATACTTTTGCCAATGCTTATAAGCTATCTGTAAGATATTATGAAAGTTTTTTTCAAAAAAAAGTGGATTATCTGTTAAAATACTACTGATACAACCAAAAAGGTTAGGAATAGTTGATAAATCAATATCATTTAAAATTGCTTGGTTATGTATTCTAATTTTAGAACATGCCTTAAATATATCATCTATCTTTAAAATGTTTTGAGCATTTTCTAATTTTCCATTCCCAAAATCATCGATAAGTGCTGACAAATTACAATTATGAATATTAAAAATCATGAAGGGGTTTTTATCAATTTCTGCAGCAATAAGATAAATTACAGCAGCAATGTGTTTACAAGGCATAGCCCAATCAGGACAACTACAACTTGCATTCATCTCCTGCCAATTTGAAGGAAATAATTTAATCCCAAGATCATTAAGCTTATCAAACAAGCTGGCTGATAATTGTCTATTTATCAATTTAGCTAATATAGCTGGTGAAGTTTCAATAATTTGACGAATGGTCTGTTGTTCTGATGAGCTTAATTCATTGAGTATAATTTTGACTTTATATGGTTGAGGTTTTGAACCACGATATGGGTAAGATCCTGAGCTATGAACTTTAGCTGTAACTATGTGACCATTAATTTTAATACCAAAAGCTCGACCAGTATTAGCACAAGTTCTGCCACGTGGAAGACGGTTATCATAATCTATTCCGTCAAAAGACTGGAGCCACTTCTTACCCCACCATGTTCTTCCATAAATAGTCATCTTGTAAAACTATATATTTTAACCTAGATAAGCTAGATGCTGATTCTATGGACGATTTTCTCTGAATATGCAAAACTCATCTTGAACTACTACAAAATGTTAATTATAACAACAGAGAGGGCAAAAGCAATAAACACTTATATCAAAGGAAAAATTGATTAAGGGAAAAGTGAAACTTTTTAAAGGTTGTTTAATACCTTTACACCTGTGATTGTAGCACTAATGTTGTGCGATAAATGTACAGTGAAAATGTCATCAGAAGTTACCCAATTATTGAGTAGTTTTTTTTACGGCGTCAAGACTCTTGCCAGCATAGAAAATATCAGTTCCTATATAAATATCCTTATGGGCTAAAAGAAACTTCTATTGGTTGATAGAAAACAGAAAAAAACTATTTAAAAAGTATACTCAACAATATAACAAGGAAGCATAAGTTAGGAAAAGTAGTAGGCCGTTGATAAGGATTTGCCTATTTTCTCGATCAACTAGCTTTTGTATAAGTACTGATGGGTCAATATAAATGAGTAGTTCTGGGAAGCTTACTTTATCGGCTAATCTATATTAGCGTCATAGAGGATTTATATATTTCAAGCATGTTAATTATTTTTTCTGGATCATTTAGGAAACTATAGTAGACTTTACAACTCATTAATTATCACTTAACTTACCTCCTAGTAAGTTCTTGAGTTATGTATGGATAACACGTTGATAATATTAGCAGCAGGAAAAAGCAGTAGAATGAATTCACAGTACTCAAAAACACTACACCTAGTAGGAAATTTTACTCTTTTAGAGCATATAATTCACAATGCAAAACCGCTGAGTTTAAAAAGTCTATCAATTGTCATTAACAAGCCTTTTCTAAAGGAGTTAGAAAGATTTAGTACCTTAAAAGATATAATTGATAAATATAATATAAAATTGATAATTCAAGAAAATATTACAGGTACTGGCACTGCAGTTAAAATTGCCCTAGAAAGCCTGGAGCGGTTATCTGACCAAGACATAGTTTTAATACAGTACGGAGACACCCCGTTTATATCTAGTGATACAGTTATGAGAATGACTGATTGTTTAAAGTGTAATAATAAAAATTTAGTTCTTCTTGGATTTAATAGTCAAGATAAGCAATATGGAAGATTAGTAATTGATGATAATGACAATGTTCAAAAAGTCTTGAAAAGTGAAGATGAAATTCTTCTTGCAAACTCTGGAATAATGGTTTCATACGCTAAAGATCTTTATACCCTAATAAAAGAAGTAAAATTTAATGATTCGACCAACGAATGTTGTCTTAATGATATAATACCCATTGCAGCAAGCAATAACTTACGTGCAGGTTATGTAGTCGCTGACGAAAAGGAAGCAATGGGGGTAAATAACAAAGAGGATTTGGTCAAAGCAGAACGTTATTTTCAGGCAAATAGAAGAAGACAACCAACCCTTCTTTCATAACTATATTTTTTTATTCATTGATCCTTAATTTAAGTTGACATTTGTTTGATACTAGTTTTATAATGCTTTTTAAGTCTTACTTGTAAGATGATAGGTGTGAAAGATTTTCCTGGTTGTAGTGGGAGGGACACATGGGAATATTAATAACAGGTGCTGCAGGTTTGATAGGATCGGCTTTAGTAGAAAAGTTAGAAAAGCAGGGTTATGAAGTAATAAGCTGCGATATTAGGTTTCGCGACAACCCACTCAGTTTTTTTTCAGAAGATATAATGCCGCTACTCGCTAAGTGTACGGGGGTTATTCATCTGGCTGCAATTTCTAGAGTTATACATGGTGAGCTTTATCCTGAATTGTGCCAAAAAGTTAATGTCGATGGTACAATCCAATTCTTAGAATTCTGCAAGTCGCTTCCGAATAAACCATGGTTTATATATGCAAGCAGTAGAGAAGTATATGGAGAACAAAAGGAACTACCAGTTGCAGAGTCTGCTAGTATCAACCCAATAAATAATTACGCCAAAGGTAAAGCATTTATTGAAGAACAAGTAATAAATTTAAAAGGTTCTAACTTTAATGTAGCAATATTACGCTTCTCAAATGTATATGGTGGTTTACTAGATCATAGTAGTAGAGTAATTCCTGCACTCTGTATCAATGCATTGAAAGGCGATCCAATTAGGATAGAAGGTAAAGAATGTGTTTTTGATTTTACCTATTTGGATGATGTTATAGAGGGTATATACTTAACTGTTAAATATTTACAAAACGAGAAATCTTCTCTTCCTGCTATTCATCTTACTACTAATAGCCCATGTACTTTAGAAAACTTAGCAAAAACAATATTAAAAGTCACGGAAAGTGATTCTAGAATTGATTTTTATCCTCCAAGAAATTTTGACGTAACTAAGTTCCATGGTGATTTTACTAGAGCTAAAGAGCTACTTGGTTGGTCTCCAAAGCATTCATTAAAAGTAGGATTAGGTAAATTTATAAAAAGTCTACAAAACAATACACAAGAATATCCTAACAATATAGATATGGTAATATATGAAAATATTAAAAGTTATTCATGGTTACCCTCCTTATTATAGCGCTGGTTCGGAGGTTTACAGCCAAACTCTTGCCCATGAACTAGCCAATAATAATGAGGTACAAATATTTACTAGGCATGAAAACAGCTTCTTACCTGATTTCCATTATACTATAGCTCTGGACTGTAGTGATTCCCGGATCTTACTGAATTTAATTAATATACCTACAACTAAATATCGTTACAAATTTATCAATGAAGAAGTAAATATAAAATTTAAAAGAATAATAGATAACTTTCAACCAGATCTTATACATTTTGGTCATCTTAATCATCTATCAATTACTTTACCAGAAGTTGCTTTTAAAGAAAATATACCTACAATTTTTACGCTACATGATTTTTGGTTAATGTGTCCAAGAGGAAGATTTATTCAACGTAATTCTGAAGATTTGTTACGGCTTTGTGATGGACAGAAGGATCAAAAATGTGCAACCCAATGTTACAAGGGGCATTTTACAGGAGATGAAGAATTCTTGAATTCAGACTTAAATTATTGGGAACAATGGGTTGCAACTAGAATGAAGCAAACAAAGAAAGTAGTGGACTATATAGATTACTTCATTGCTCCGTCAAAATTCTTAATGGATAAATTTACTCAAGACTTTAATGTTCCGATAAACAAAATTTCTTATCTTGATTATGGTTTTGATCTAAATCGTCTTAAGAATAGAAATAGGGTGCAAGAAAAAGGGTTTATTTTCGGTTATATAGGTACTCATACTCCCGAGAAAGGTGTTGACCTATTATTGAAGGCTTTTTCTCGCTTATCATCTAAAGCAAAACTTAGAATTTGGGGAGCGGCAAGGGAAGAAACTAAAACTTTAAAAGCGATTGCCGATCAGTTTCCACATGCTGTTAAAGAAAGGATAGAATGGATGGGAAGTTATAACAATAAAAATATAGTTACTGATGTATTTAATAAAGTTGATGCGATAGTTGTTCCTTCAATTTGGGGTGAAAATTCACCATTAGTAATACATGAAGCACAGCAACTGAGTGTACCAGTAATAACGGCTGATTATGGTGGCATGGCAGAATATGTAAGAGATGGAATAAACGGACTATTATTTAAGCATAGAGATACAAATAGTTTGTCAGAAAAAATGCAAGTCCTATCTACAGACCAGGAATTATACAGTGAACTGACCCAAAGAGGCTATCTTTATACTAAAAATGGTAATGTACCTTCTATAAGTGAGCATACTGAGAAACTTAACAAAATTTACCGTAATATTATTGAAAATAAAGGCAAATCAGTGGCTACAAAACCTGGTCCTTGGAGAATTACTTTTGATACTAATCCAGATTACTGCAACTTTGCTTGTGTAATGTGTGAATGCTTTTCACCATATAGTAAAGTTAAAGAGGAGAAGAAAGCTAAAGGGATAAAACCCAAGATAATGTCAATAGAAACTATCAGGAAGGTAATTAAGGAAGCAGATGGAACACCTTTAAGGGAAATCATTCCTTCTACTATGGGTGAGCCTTTAATGTATAAAAGCTTTGATGAAATAATCAATTTGTGCCATGAGTTCGGCCTGAAGCTTAACCTCACGACCAATGGTTCTTTTCCTATTAAAGGAGCTAGAAAATGGGCTGAACTATTGGTACCAATTTTATCTGATGTTAAGATTTCCTGGAATGGGGCAACTAAAGAAACTCATGAAAGAATCATGAAAGGTTCAAAATGGGAAGTAGTGACAGAAAATTTAAAAACTTTCCTTGAAGTTAGAGATAAATACTTTAGCGATACAGGTGAAAGGTGTACCGTTACTTTACAATTAACATTTTTAGAAAGTAATTTACATGAACTTTACGACATAGTTGAGATGGCTATAAAAAATGGCATAGATAGAGTTAAAGGACATCATCTTTGGGCACATTTTAAGGAAATTAAGGATCTATCTATGAGGAGAGATGAATTAGCAATTAGTAGATGGAATACGGAGGTGGGAAGGTTATATGAACTTAGGGATAATATGCTATTGCCAAATGGTAAAAAGATAAAATTAGAAAATTTTACGATCCTTTCTCAAGAGGGTATCAAGGATTTGGCTCCAGGTGGTCAGTGCCCATTTTTAGGTAAAGAAGCATGGATAAACAATGAAGGCAAGTTTAGTCCCTGCTGTGCTCCAGATGAACTACGCAAAACATTAGGAGATTTTGGCAATGTTAATGAAGTTAAACTGGAGGAAATATGGCAAAGTAGCGAGTACCTAAACTTACAAAAGAATTATTTAAACTATGAATTATGCAAAACATGCAACATGAGAAAACCATTAGTCAATTAATGAAAGATAGTGAGTACCTTAAATCTATTAGGGTTTCCCCCTGTGAAAGGTTTCACCAATTGTCAGAAAATCCTTTGTACAAAAATAGATTTATTAGAGTTGATAAATTTCACGAGCCTGGCCTTGCACCAGTTTATGATGAGACAGGCGCTTATCACATCGATGCAATGGGAGAAGCAATTTATCGCGACAGATTTTTAAAAACTTTTGGATTTTACTGCAATAGAGCAGCCGTAGAAGATGACACAGGGTATTACCATATTGATCCATCTGGATGTAGAGTATACAAACATTCGTATCAATGGATTGGAAATTACCAAGAAGATATTTGTGTGATTAGAAAGCATGATAAGTTTTTTCATATTGATTTGAACGGCAATAGAGTTTATGAGCAAGAATACAATTATGTTGGGGATTTTAAGGATGGTATCGCTGTAGTCCATAAAGATGGTAAGGCTACACATATTAATAATCATGGAAAGTTAGTACATAATAAATGGTATAAAAAGCTTAATGTTTTTCATAAAGGATTTGCTATTGCAGAAGATAAGCATGGCTGGTTTCATATAGATATTAATGGCAATCCTGTTTACCGGCAAAGATTTAAAATGGTAGAAGCATTCTATAATGGCATGGCAAAAGTTGAAACTTTTGAAGGTGTATTAGGACAGATCGATATTACCGGAAACGTAAAGTTTAGTATTTTTGATTTAGATAAAGAATCTCAAGTGCATAAGATTTCTGCAGAACTTTCAGCCTTTTGGAAAACTTACCTCGCAAATGTTGCTATTGAACTTGATTTGTTAAATATCTTACCTGCAACTATGCCAGTTTTATCTCAAAAGTTAAATATTATCGTTCCAAATCTAGAAAGGCTGTTAAGGGCGTTGTGGGAAATAGGGTTTATTGATTACGATAAGAACAAGGACTTATGGCAACTATCATCAAAAGGTAAGTGTTTTAAGGAAATACCATTTTTGCCTAAAGCAGCAGCAATGTGGGCAAGGGTTGCCGCTGAAAAGAATTGGTTAAAAATTGCCGATATATTAAGGCAGGAGTCAATATCTTCATTTGAATCTTTTAAGGAGAAAGAAACATCAGAAGACAGGAAAATAGCGTTTTACCAAGCATTGCTAGGATATTCCAGGTTTGACACTAAAGAGTTTAATTCTAGGGTTAATATAGATGGTGCTAAAAATATATTGCTATTTGGCGTACACTCTTTATTTCTTGCTTATTCTGATATACACAATAAAGGTTCTATAGGCTTATATTATTACAACGAACATAAAGTGCCTAGGCAGGCAGTAGAAGATTTAAAAATTAAACTCATAACTCAAGAAGAATTATCAGCTACAAATTATGAATTAGGTGTCTTTTGCCGCTTTCTGCAGCATTATGATGATGATAAGGTATTGTCTTATTTAAAATTGGTAAAAAATAAAGGAATACCACGCGTTTTAGTGATAGAAACTATCCTAGATTACTACTCCCCAGTGGGAGGTTCTGTAGATATTAATGTAATGGTTGAAACAGGGGGTAAACTAAGAACATTGAGCGATTGGAAAAGAATACTAAAACAAGTAAAAGGGCTTAAAGTTTTTAGTATTGTACCTTTAACAGATTATTTATCAGTTATTGACATTAGGTGTTAATATATGAAAGCATTGCAAAAAAATGGTTTTTTTATTATCAAAAATCTAGTTCCTTTAGAGTTAATAACTCAGTCTTTAAATGATATAATAAGCAAGATATCAAAGTTATCTCAAGAATTAGGTGTTTCAACTTCTGACTATTTAAACTGCACTGGAAGATGGGGTACATCATCTCAGGTAACTAGAATTGTATCTCAAGTATTAGATAAAATTATTAAAAATTATCTTGAAAAGTCACTTCAATGCCAGATACTGCAGAACAAATCAAATGTTATATGTAAAACTGCTGATTTAATAGATGCAGTTCCCTTCCATCAGGACATCTCTTATAGCTTTAATGACCCTTATCATTTTTCTGTTTGGCTAGCTTTGAATAATGTCAATAAAACTTCAGGTGCACTACAAGTTATAGAAGATAGTCACAACTGGAAAATACAGCCTCTAGTTGATTTTTGGCATCCATACTTTTTGGATCAATACTCGGATAACCGGGAAAATTATAAAATTAAGTCACTACCTATTTCAGCAGGAGATGCGATAGTTTTTGATTCACGGTTATGGCATGGTAGTGATAAGAATATAGATGCTAAAGATAGGTTTGCTTATGTTACGAGATGGGTTGTAAAAGATAAAAGTCTTCCTTGTGTGCCAAAACCTCAGCCTTCAGTTTTTGGTATATTAAACTGTGGTGCATTAACAGAATTTATACTGAGAGAATACTTATCATTATTTCGTCGCCAGGAAAGTATAAAAACAAAAAATATGGAAGAACTTATTAAGAGCTGGTTAGCCTTTATTACAGACACAACTACAAATATTTCTGAGGTCAACACTGCTGAAGCTAAGCGAGATTTATATAAGCTGCTTATTCTGAATCAAGCGTCAGCACTACATGATGCTGGAGACATTTCAGGAAAAATATACAAAAATTTATGGTTTTCACTGCTTGTATTTCTCAATAAAAAAGTCAATGTGGTGGAGCTAGCATTATAAATGAACAAAAGTAGAGTTGGTAGTTTCAAGTATATATTGGTGTTCATTTTGAATATCTTATCCAAGTTTAAGCTTAATGTGCTTGTAATGTTCCTGGTTGCCCTAGTAGTGGCTATTGATTTATCTTTTAGAAAGTATGTAGTAAAAAATATCTTAGATACAGCTGTAAAATATCAAGAAGGTAATGTAATTGAAAATCTTTTATTACCTGTAAGCGCTTATGTTTGTATGGCATTACTTATTACTACTGCTTTTAGATTCTATGGCTATTTTGTTGACATTCGAATGTTTACCTCAATGCGTCAAAAAATAGCTGATATGTCTTTTTACAGGCTGCTTCAGCAAGACCATTCCTATTATCAAAACAACCTATCCGGAAGTTTAGTATATAAGGTCAGTAACTTAATGGATAGTGTGATAGAGCTAATAAGACTGCTTATAGACTGTTTCTTTAGTTATAGTATAGCATTAATCTTGGCTATTTATACTTTATCACTAGTAAATATAAAGTTTGCAATAGCTACATTCATTTGGGTGAACATTTTTATTTTGATTTCGGTTTTCAGTTTTCGGGTGCTTACCGGATTAGCCGATGATCATTCTAAACAAAGTTCACAAGTAATAGCGGGTATAGCCGACAGTATTTTAAATGTTATATCAGTAAGGTTATTTTCTCGGCAAGCGCATGAGAGGCATAAATTTTTTCAAGTATGCAAGAAAAAAACTATTGCAGAAAGAAAATTACAATGGGCATACTTTTGGCTTTGGTTTATATATGGCTATTCATTTGATATACTCCAAGCAGTAAACTTGTATTTTTTAATTCATGATTATCAATTGAACAAGATTGCAATAGGAGATATTGCTCTTGTACTTGGAATTAATATATCGATTATAGAGTTTCTTAACCATCTAACTAGGAATCTTACCCAATTTTCTACTCATTTCGGCAAAGTTTCAGATGCATTGCCAATCTTGACTACCGTACCAGAAATTCAAGATAAGGAAAATGCTAAAAAATTAAATTTATTAAGTGGAAGAATAACGTTTAATAATGTTTCTTTTTCTTATGAGGGTCAGAAGTCATTATTTCAAGATTTTTCAGTTACCATTAATCCTTGCGAAAAGGTAGGTCTAGTTGGTTATTCTGGAGGTGGTAAATCTACTTTTATAAACTTAATCATAAGGCTATTTGATGTTAAAAAAGGTAATATACAGATTGATAATCAAGTAGTATCGGAAGTTACACAGAGTTCTTTGAGGCAACAAATATCTGTAATACCTCAAGAACCATTGTTGTTTCATGATACTATTTTAGCAAATATTATATATGGTAAACTTCAATCTACTATCGAAGAAATAATAAGAGCTGCAAAGCTGGCTGGTATTCACGATTTCATTATGACTCTACCCGATCAATATGAAACTGTAGTCGGAGAAAAAGGCATAAAGCTATCTGGAGGGGAAAGACAAAGAATAATCATAGCGAGAGCATTTCTAAAAAACGCTCCGATATTATTTTTCGATGAGCCAACTAGTCAGTTAGATTCTATAACAGAGAAAACAATTCAAATGAGTTTATTTAAGTTGATGGAAAATAAAACCACCATTACTATAGCACACCGTATTTCTACACTTTTACATATGGACCGAATTCTAGTATTTAACAAAGGAAAAATTGTCCAAGATGGTAAACACGCTGAATTAGTTTCTAAGCAAGGTCTTTACAAGGAACTTTGGAATGCTCAAATTGGTTGTTTGAATGGCAAAAAATAAGATGGAAAAAATTATTGATCTGAGAAGTGACACTACAACTCTGCAGAGCTCCAACGTTATACATGCAATAAGTAATGCAACTGTTGGAGATTTTGCTTATGGTGAAGACAAAAGCTGTAATGACTTATCAGAATATTGCAAACAATTATTCAAAGTAGAAGAAGCATTATTTGCAACCAGCGGTATGCTTGCAAATAGATTAGCCATTGCCAGTCAAACAAGTCCTGGTGATGAACTAATAACTCATTATAATTATCACGTTAATTTTTTCGATAGCGCAGGCAATGCAAAAGTAAATAATATCGTATTTAATTGTATTAGAAATAATAGCGGAATCTTAGATGTTGCTGAAGTAGAATATGCTATTAATTCTAAGCCAAGGTACAAAATTTTTGCTCAGGTGAGTCTTGTTTCTATAGAAAATAGTATAAACGGGTTTAATGGTAAAATTTATCCTTTTGAAAAACAAGTCGAGTTATATCACTTTTTAAAAGCTCACAATGTAAATCTTCATTTAGACGGTGCAAGAATATTTAATGCTCATGTCGAAACAAATATTGCTTTAGCAGATTATGCTAAATATGTGGATACAATGAGCTTTTCTTTTACCAAAGGACTGGGAGCTCCTTTTGGTTCAATGCTTATGGGTAAAAGAGAGATAATTGAAAGGGCTAAAAAGCTACAGGTTTGGCTAGGTAGTGGTTATCATCAGATAGGGTATTGTGCTAATGCAGCAAAGTATGTACTACAGAACAATATTTCTAGGCTTAAAGAAGACAATAAACTCGCCAAACTGTTTGCAGACAAGATTAAGGAAATTCCACACATAAAACTGGTACTACCTTATCCAGAAACTAATATAGTAAGCTTTAGTATAAAAGCACTAAATGTAACTAATGAGGTTTTCTTGAGTAAGTGCCAAGCTTATGGTTTATTGCTTTTTCCTTGGCTCGAGTCTCATATAAGAGCAGTTACCCATCTTGGCACAAAGGAAACAGACATCATGAAAGCTGCTGAAATTATAAAGGAGGTTGTGTTAAATTTAATATGAGAGTAAAAATAGATTTCTTTAGCGATTCAAACACTGACCCTTCAGCTAAAATGAGGGAAGCGATGGCTAAAGCAAAAGTTGGAAACGAAGCTGCATGTGAAGATCCAACTGTGAACGAATTAGTGGCAACCGCATGTAAAATATTAGGTAAACCTGCAGGAATCTTTTTGATTTCAGGAACGATGTCCAATGTAATTGCTTATAAAGTACACATTCAAAGACCTGGTGATTACTTGCTGCTTGATGAAACTTCACATCCACTCATAGTACAATCTGGCTTGATCGCAGCCCAGGCACATGCTACTCCTTTGCCCATCAAAGGTACAAGAGGAATATTTACTGGAGAACAAATTGTTGAGTTTATTACTCGTCCTAGTTTAAGAAATATTCCGAGAGTTGGGCTTGTTTCTATCGAACAAACGACAAATTTTGGTGGTGGAGCTGTGTGGCCTTTAGAATATATTCAAGAGATCTCAAGTCTCTGCAAAGAGAATGACGTATTCACTCATTTAGATGGAGCAAGACTGTTCAACGCTTGTGCTCATACTAAAATATCTCCAAAGGAGTATGCAAGTTATTTTGATTCGGTATTCATTGATTTTAGTAAAGGATTAGGTGCTCCAATGGGTGCAATATTGCTTGGAAGTGAAGATTTTATTGAAAAAGCTTGGTACTATAAGTTTCAAATTGGCGGAGGTATGCACCAAGCTGGCATTATTTCAGCTGCATGTTTATATGCTCTACGTAATAATGTAAATTCTTTAGAAGAAGATCATAAAAAAATGCAGCACCTTATAGAAGGCCTAGACTCCATAGATCAAGTTATAATTGATATCGACCTGTATAAAACTAATATAGCGTATTTTTCATTACGTACTAATTGTATATCTACTCAAGAATTAATAAACGTACTAATGACAAATTATGGAATTAGAATGGCTAACATCAAAGGTAAAATCAGAGCTATAACACATAGAGATATAAGCTATGAAGATATTAATACTACTGTATCTGCTATAAGAAAGATACTAAGTAATTTTCTGCACTAATTGTTTGCAAACTTCTTGTCAAACAATATTATACCAATATAGTATTATACTAGCATCTGCATAGAGCTATTTGGAAATAGGTGTGAACTTTGTCTTCTTTCAATATTTACTATTCTTCTGTGGATATATGCTGCTTTATTTATCAAGACAAAGTATACCAATTGCTCTACCACTGTTAATAGATACTGACCATGTAAAATTAAGCTATTTTTTTGCCTGCTTTTCTTTTTTTTATGGAGTATCAAAATTTGTTAATGGAATAATCATGGACTCCAAAAATAATCCATTATTTATGTTTGGGCTATGCAATATTGCAACTGGATTATTAACCATTGGTATAACTTTATCATATAATAATCTAACTTTATTACTGTTAACATTAATATTATTAGCTTGGACACAAGGGTTAGGTTGGCCAGCTATTACCAAGTTTATGGTTACAAACTCTAGCATCTCTTCAATTGCATCATCATGGGGAGTTATGAGCGCATCTCAGCAACTTGGTTCTTGTATTACTTTAATTGTATTACCAAGTATAATTAAAATATATAATGCAAAAAGTGCATTTTTGTACTCTGGTTTCTTATGCTTACTTTTTGGAATTTATATAATATTAAAGGCATATTACAAAGAAAGTGCCAACTTTACTACCTATTATAAGGTGCAGAAATCTCAAATAGGTATCAAGGTAACAAGTTCCATATGGTTTCTATGTTGTGCTACTTTTTGTGCTTATATTATAAAAATGGGAATCTTCTTTTGGTTTCCTATAATTTTAAAGAATAAATTACAAATTTCTCTTGTACAATCCTCACTAATAACAGGCGTATATGATTTAGGTGGAATCCTTGGAACTTTAATAACAGGAAGAATTAGTGATATGTACTTCTTTCAAAATAGAAGCTTGCTGGCATCACTTTATATGTTGGGTATAGCACTCACTTTTATTGCAATGAACTTTGGTCAAAACATAATTCTTATGAACCTTTGTGCAATCTTATCAGGATTCTTTATATTTGGAGTGCAAGTACTGACAGGTGTTATAGCTGTAGAAATTGCTCCACAAAATAATGTATGTGCAATTGTAAGCTTAACAGGATTATTTGGGTATATTGCAAGTTCAATATTTTCATGCGTGCTCTTAGGAGTACTTGTTAAGCACTGTGGTAACAGTATTATGTTTTCATTTTTTTCCATTTGCTCTGTTGTTGCACTCGTTTGCTTTTCCATACTATCAAGCAAAGATCTAAAAAAACTAAGTAAAGCGGTGTAAAAAAAATTTCTCAACAGTTAAACTTTGTAGATAGATTTTTTACCCAAGGAATAAACATGGTAACCATATCTTAGTAATAGCTCGCTATCTAATAAATTACGGAAATCAAAAACATTAGGTGCAGCCATAATACTCTTTAAACTTGCAAAATCTTGATTTTTAAATTCTTTCCACTCCGTTAACAATAACAAGGCTTCCGCGTCCCTTGCAGCCCCTATAGCATTGTCCGCGTATTCTATATCCTTTAGAACTTGCCTAGCATTATCCATCCCCATTGGGTCATATGCAGTAATTTTAGCCTTGTTATTCACTAACAATTGTGCAATATCTATAGCTGGGCTATTTCTTACATCATCAGTACCAGACTTAAAAGTTAGCCCCCATATTGCTATTTTTTTATTTTGGACTCCATTTAATACATATTCTACCTTTTTAGCAATGTTTGTTATATGATTATAGTTAGATTCCTTAACTGAATTTAAAATTTGTAGCTTGACATTGTGATCTTCAGCAAGCCTTATTAAAGCTGACAAATCTTTAGGAAAACATGATCCTCCAAATCCTGGACCAGCTTTGAGAAATTCCTTACCTATTCTATGGTCCATTCCCATACTGTTAGCTAAAAGGTCAATGTCTGCTCCTAATAGCTCACATAAACCTGCCATCTCATTGATAAAAGCAACCTTTGTTGCTAGAAAAGCATTAGAAGCATATTTAATCATTTCAGCAGTAACTGTATCAGTGACTATTAACGGAATATTCTTATCTATAAATGATCTATATATAACTTCTAGTTTTGCTCTAGCTAGCTTAGTTTTTACTCCTATTATTATCCTATCTGGGTATAAAAAATCTGATACTGCAGAGCCTTGCTTGAGAAACTCTGGATTAACCCCCAAATCAAAGTTATAGCCCTTATTAGATAAATAATTATATATATTTTCTGCAGTACCAGGAGGAACAGTTGACTTTATCACTATTAAGCAATCTTGATTAACTCTCTCAGAAACTTCACTTACTGCATTATATACATTCTGTAAATTTGCATTTCCTAGGGAGTCTGATGGAGTATCTACAGTTACAAACACTACTTCTGTGTTGGGATTTATTTGAGAATACGAATCGAAGAATCTTATCCTTTGTAACTTTATATTATTCTCTAAATAGTCTGCTAATCCAGGCTCATATATAGGAATTTTTCCTAATTTCAATAACTCAATCTTCTTAGTATTTATGTCAATGCAATCAACGTTATGACCCTGCTCTGATAACATTGCACAAGATACTAAACCTACATACCCTATTCCTATAATGGTTATATACATCTTGTCATCACCTTAAAAATATCCTAATGTAGCTCAACTGCTTAAACATTTAAAAAGAACATCATTAACAATTAGAGTCATAAATTTTTACTCTAGCGTTGCATACATTATTTTTCTTAATTACTTTACTTTCTGAATAAACTATAAACAAAGTCGATGGTATTAATATTAAAATACCATACAAAGCACTTTTATCAGGCAACTCATTAAACATAACATATGTTACTATTGCAGAAATTATTAGCTCTATGTATCTATATGGTGCAAGTGCAGTAGCATCTGCAAGAGTAAAAGCTTTTAATGTGAAGAACAGAATTAGATTTGAATTAATTCCCAAAATCAGTAGTAATACTAATTCTAACAAGGAAGGCAAATGCCAATAAAACAGCAAAGGCACAGTGGAAAAAATAGTTGTTGTTAGAGCTGAATAAAATAACATACTTATTACGGACTCTTTTATTGCGAGTTTCTTATTAAGTATGTCTAATATAGCAAAGATTAATGTAGATACAATAAAAATAAGAATTTTAGGATTAAAGTCTTCACTATAAGCTTTGGTAGTAATAGCAATACCAACAAAGCCAATAACAGTTACTGACCATCTTTGCCAAATTATATTTTCATTTAGTAAAGGGATTGCAAGAAGTATAACAAATAATGGTATAGAAAAACTTATAATTGTTGCAGTTACTATGGGAAAAATAGCTAACCCATAGGTCCACAAGGTTATTCCAACAAATAACAATACTCCTCTAGTTATCTGAATAGATATTTGACTTGTTTTAAAAGCTTCTCTTCCATAGTAAAGCATAAAAGGTACAAGGGTAATAGTGCTAAATAAAAAGCGGAAAAAGATTACTTCAAAACTTTGGAGATGTAAACTTAGATATTTTGATATAGTATCATTAGCTACACTACTAAGTAAACTGAGTATAAACCAGGTAACTCCAAGCAAATAAGCTCTTAATCTGTGATCCATAAAACTCCCAATTTAATATTTTATGAGATAACTTTACTATAAAAAAGATCAATACTAGACAAGTTTTCCTCTATCTACTGTTTAACCATATTCATAAATATTTAGTAGAAATGATTTGAGAAGTATTATATAAAGTGCAGCTTTATTGTATAATTTTAATAAACAGAAATGCTAACTGATTTTTTTGTAATATATGATAATACTTGCGAATACTATCACATTATCAGGAAAAGTAATCGGGAGTACTGACGGCTGTGGCAATTTTACCAACTAGCTTCTCTGCTAGCATTAGCAATATGTGTTTTCAGTGTTAGCTGTGAAGACGTTAAAGAAAGTTATCAAACAAGCAAATTAGCAGCAAAACTTTACGAAAATGCTTCAGTTGAGTCAGCTAAACAAATTTTCAGAATAGATATATTAAATACGTAACCATCTTTACTTATATCTTAATATAATGTTTCTCAGTACCGTCTTTAACACAATTCAATTTTCACACTCATCAGCAGTTAGGCCACTTGCTCGCACAATAATATCAATTGCAACACCTGCCTTTGCTAGATTTTTCGCAACCCTGATTTTCTCTGCTTTTTTAACTTTTTCCTTGCCGCTTTTCATATCTTCAGATAGAGATTTGACTAACGCATCTAATGATTCCGGTTCTCTGTACTCGTTTATTAAGCTCAATAGCTTTTTACTTTCTCTCGTTTCAGGTAGCAAGACTTTAATATTTACTGATAATGCTCCTGCTATTTCATATAATTTATCAAATAGTATGGTAGTATAACCTCTTTCATATTCATGTATTTCCTTGAGTGTTACGCCAACTTTATCCGCTAAATCTTTTTGAGTATACCTTCTTATTAACCTCCATTCTCTTATTCTTTGCCCTATTCTGTAATATATAGAATCAGTGCAGATTTCTCTCTCTGTATTATCATACTCGTAAATAGATAAGCCGGTTGCCTGGGAAATTATGTCAACTGAAACTCCTTCTTTCACTAGATTTTTTGCTATTTCCAACCTTGCCTCTTCTTGATTAATTTTTTCGCTAATATGAACAAACCTGACTAATGAAGGTACTATTTTGCCTAACTTTTGATTCTCATATATTTTCGTTAGATAGAGTATTTCCTCGTCTTCATAGCTGTCTTCCCTTACTATTACTGGTTCGGGTAATAAATCTATAGCATTAACTGACAATACTCTTGCTATTACATATAGTACTTCAATTGGAATAGGAATATACCCATTTTCATAGCTGTTTACTTCTTGGTATGTTAAACCTATTTCACTTGCCAATTCTACTTGAGTATGCCCTCGCATTAACCTGCTATCTTCTATTTTTTGTCCTATTTTGTAGCTTATAGAACTAATATCGCTTACAGAAACAAACATATATACCTTACTTAGAAATAAATTTTCATGCAATTTGATCAACGGATAAACCGATTATTTGCAAAATAATATCAATAGAAATTCCCCCTTTTACTAAATCCTTTGCAACTTTAATCCTTTCTATCTCTCTCACTTTCTCCTCACAAATCCGTATCCCTTCAAACAAAGACTTTATTAGTGCATGCCGTAGTTCTTGGCTCTCAATTTCTTTGTATTCTTTAATCAAATCAGGTAGCTCATTTTTCACTTTACTCCCTTCCTTTATTAGTAGATCCGTAATATTAATCGATAATGCTTCTGCCATTTCATATAATTTATCAAGTGGAACAGCAGTCCTTCCTTGCTCATAGTTGCTTATTTCGTCACGTGTTGTACTCATTTTTTCTACTAAATCTTTTTGAGTATACTCTCTCACTAGCCTCCATTCTTTTATCTTCTTTCCTATTTGGCAGTAAATAGAACCTCCTTTTTCTTCAACGCATTCATCAGCAGAGAGGCCAATTGTTTTTGCAACAATATCAACAGAAACTCCTGCTTTAACCAAACCTTTTGCAATCTTTATTTTCTCTGCTTTTTTACTACTTTTTTCACTAACTTGGACAAAATTGGTTAGTAAACAAAACATCTTACGTAACTCCTGGTCATTAATCTTTTTATATTCTCTTACTAGATTTAAGATTTCTTCTCCCTCATCTTCAAGACAGCTTTTTGATATAGGAATTAGATCCGTAATACTGATTGATAGTGCCTCAGTTATAGCATATAACCTTTCAATTGAAATTCTACGATTCCCTTTTTCATATTGAAGTATTACCCAGTACTTTACACCAAGTTTCTCTGCTAAATCTTTCTGAGTATACCCTCTCTCTAACCTCCAACTTTTTAATTTTTCTCCCACTTTATAATCTAGACTTTTTTCCACAAAAAGAACCATACATATAATATTTTATACTATAGCTCAAAGGCTCCAGATATAATAGCCAGACTCTGGAACCTTTAAATTGATGAATTAAAGTGCCCTACAAGTTTCTTTACTATTTTCACGTACTTTGTCTGCCCATGAAAACAATTTTTCACTTACTTCCTTCTGCTTTTCACTCCATATGCCGCACCTAGTGAAATTACCTCTTTCTACCACTTTCTTAAGTTTCACTCCCCCAAAAAGGCAATTTTTTCCAATTTCTTCTCCTCTTTTTTGTAATTCAGCCCACATTTCCTTATCCGCTACTTTTACTTGTACCTGACTGCAGTTTTTTACGTCCTGGTACAATACAATATTTAGCTTACCAAGGCTTGTAGGAAATTCTAACACACGGAGCTACCATCTGATACATCAACGTAATTTCTTGCACCTCCTTCCTCCCTTCTGATCTCAACTGCATTATTACCCATTTTTAAAATGTTACTCCCTAACTCTCTCAGTATTTTGGCTACCTCTACCTTGCTATTCCCAGAAAACTCTATGTACGATGTTGTATTATCTATCTCAACATCTATTAATTCTCCTTCTTGCACAGCACTTTCGCCAGCTTTCTCTAGTTCTTCTAGTCTCTCATCTATCTGTGGCTGAACTTCTGGTTGTAGCTCATTATAGATTTCACCTATCAGTTTATTCTGTAGTAGAGTATCATGAAACTCTGCACCACTTAGCATTAGCTTACGCATTATCTTTTTTCGATCACTTTTTTCTAATCTGTGAAAGTGTGTGCCCAATATCATGTATTCTGCGAAGCTCCACTCCCCATCATTACATGCATTTACTCTTGCTCCAGAGGCTAATACTTGCTCTATAACTTTATGCAATGCATTTACGTTTTTTGTCTCTACTACAGCACTCTTAAACCAGCTCAACTTTTCACTTTCGCTTGCACTTGGTTTTATTTTTTGCAAATTTGAAGCAAATGGATTTAAATCTTCTGCTTGATCATTTAAAGGTTTTGTGCCATAAACATAGTCAAGGCTTTTCCCGTAGTTGATTTTGTTTTCGCGAATGTTTCTGCTAGGGGAGGCCTCCCGGTTTATCTCCTTCTGGTTATTAATTTTACTCACAAATTTAGACTGCTTTATATCAACGCCTTCAAGAGCACCAAATATTTTCTTGTGATTAACATTAGTCTTTTTATTCCGATCTTTACTAGTCATATAAACCTCATATTAAAAATACTTTTTAAGCGTACAATAAACTTTATACATCTTACTACTCATTATAAATTATAATGAGTAGATTTGCAAATACTTTCTACTATAACAATCCATTTTCTCGAAAGCTGAAATAGCCTCCACTTGTGATGATAATATGGTCAAACAATTTTACGCTTACAGTACTACATGCTGCTGCTAAGCTCTTCGTTACTGCTTGATCTTCTTCTGATGGCTCTAAGCTCCCTCCAGGATGGTTATGTGACATTATTATTGATGTTGCATTTTTCATTAATGCCTTTCTTGTAATTTCCTTTATGTATACTGGTGCTTTTTCCATTTCACCAATATAGGATTCTTCTCCAATTAGTTGACGCCTTTTATTCAAGTACAGTATTTTTACACATTCCCTTTCTGAGTGGCCTATACTTACGTTTAAGTACTCTACTATCCCTTGTAAGTCCATGATTGGCTCACTCTTAAGCTTTTCTTTCAGTACCCTTTCTAGTGTTTCCTTAACACACATAATCATTGCTACTGCAGAATCAGTTACTCCTTCTATAACTTTCAGGTCATCCATTTCTCTACCTAAAATCCTTCCTACTCCTGTATAAGTATTCACCAAATTTTTAGCAATTTCTTGAGCCTGTGGGCTTTCATGTACTGCACTTAGAAACGTTTCCATTATTTCACGATCAAGTAGTGCTTTGCCTTTGCTTTCTAATATTCTGAATTCGATTTCTTCTTTACTTTTATTCATATAATTTACCTTTCACTAACAACAAACTTTTTTTAGATATTTACTGCTGTTTTTTATCAGCATTGGCATAAAGCCATAGCTTTCGAGTGAAGTCAAATCAATTTCTCAATCTTTTTTACTTATTTTTTCATCTAAGAGTAAAGATATTAATATATACTGATTTTTTATTTTAAATCTGTTGAATTTCACCTAAAGAGAGGCCTGTTATTTGCAAAATAATATCGGTAGAAATTCCTCCTTTCACTAAATCCTTTGCAATTTTCATCTTTTCTGCTCTTTTCACTTTTTCTTCGCAAATTTGTATGCTTTCAAACAGAGATTTTATTAGCGCATAGCGTAATTCTTGACTCTCAATTTTTTTGTATTCTTTTATTAAATCAGGTAGCTCACTTTCTACTATCTCATCTTCCTCTATGAGCAGATCTGTAATGCTAATTGATAATGTTTCTGCTATTGCATATAATTTTTCCAGTGGAATGGCCACACGTCCTTGCTCATAGTTGCTTATTTCATCACGTGTTGTATCCATTTTCTCAGCCAAATCCTTTTGAGTATACTCTCTCACTAGCCTCCATTCTTTTATCTTTTTTCCTATTTGGTAGTAGATAGAACCTGTTTTTTCTTCAACACACTCATTAGCAGAGAGGCCAATTGCTTGTGAAACAATATCAACAGAAATTCCTGCTTTAACCATACCCTTTGCAATTTTTACCTTCTCTGCTTTTTTACTACTTTTCTCACCAACTCGGGTAAATTTTGTTAGCAAGTAAAACACCTTGCGCAACTCTTGATCATTAATCGTTTTATATTTTCTTACTAGATTTAATATTTCCTCTTCTTCGTTTTTAAGGCAAATTTTTTCACTTGATACAGGAATAAGATCTATGATGCCAACCGATAACACTTCTGCTATAGCATACAATTTCTCAATCGAAATTTTACGTGTTCCTTTTTCATATTGTAGTACTACTTGATACGTTACGCCAATTTTTCCCGCTAAATCTTTTTGAGTATAACCTCGCTTTAACCTCCAGCTCCTTACTTTTTGTGCTATTTTGTACCTTATCGAGATATTTGCCATAAATATTATACAGGTTAATACTACCAAATAAAGATATACAAAAGGGATGCTTCTTTCTATGTTTGAATTTTAGTTGAATATTTCTTCACAATTGTGTATAATTATTAATGCTTTTTAAGTGGATTTCCTATGGCTCTTTCGAAGTTTCTCGATCCCAAGAATGATATATCGTTCAAGCGCATCTTTGGTACTGAAAAAAATAAAGATATCCTTATTCACTTTCTTAATGATATTCTCGGCTTTGCTGGAACAAATGCAATACAGGATATAGAGTTTTTAAGTACTATTCAAGATCCTGATATTGCTTCTAAAAAACAAAGCATTGTTGATGTTCTTTGTAGAGATAAAAATGGGCTGCAAGTGATAGTCGAAATGCAGGTCGCTAAAACTAAGGGCTTTGAAAAACGTGCTCAATACTATGCTGCTAAAGCCTATTCAAGACAGGCTGACAAAGGCGATCAATATCATGACCTTAAGGAAATTATCTTTATTGCTATAGCAGACTGTATTTTATTTCCTGATAAGTCTGAGTATAAGTCAAAGCATACCATTCGCGATGAAGATACTAATGAACATGATCTAAAAGATTTTTACTTTATATTTATTGAGTTGCCTAAATTTCCAAAAACCAAAGAAGATCAGCTTTCAAGTATTGTTGAGAAATGGGTCTACTTCTTTAAATATGCAGATGAGACTAGTGAAGAAGAGCTCGAAAAAATAATAGGTAGTGATCTAATAATTAAAAAGGCCTATGAAGAACTAAATAGGTTCAACTGGTCAGAAAAAGAATTTATTGCCTATGAACAGGAAATAAAACGTATTCTTGATGAACAGGCTGTCCTTGCTCAAAAACTTGATGATGCTACTGCAAAAGGCATCCTCATCGGACATGAAAAAGGCAGAAAAGAGAGGGAAATTGAAGTTGCAAAGAATCTACTTAAAGCAGGAGTTTCTATTGATATCATAGCTCAAACTACTGGTCTTACAGCTAATGAAATTAAAGACTTAAGCTCTTTGGATGTTTAGATGAACATCTTTGTACTAGATGAAAACCCAGAGATTGCGGCAAAAATGTTATGTGATAAGCATATAGTAAAAATGCTATTAGAAACTGCTCAGTTACTGAGTAATGTTTTTTCAATAGCATTAAAAGTGCCAAATCCTTTAGTCAGCATCACAGACCAGAATATAGAAGTTCCATATAAACTTACTCACAAAAACCACCCTTGTTCTCTATGGGCTAGACAATCCAAAGGGAACTTTTTCTGGTTAATAAAATACGGAAGGGAGCTGTGCAAAGAGTATACTTGGCGATATAAAAGAAAACATAGATCAGAAGAAGTTATAGATTGGTGTGATAGTAATAAGAATTTGCTTGTTTTTCAATCAACCGATATAAAGCCTTTTGTACAGGCGTTACCAGATCAATATAAGTCTAGTCATTCAGTAAAAGCTTACAGAGAGTACTACCTAAAAGAAAAGATGAGGTTTGCTAAGTGGGAAAAGGGTAGAGAAGTACCGGATTGGTTGCTAAGCAGAATCGTACGTCTGAAAAGCCGCAAATAAAAAGAACGCCTTAATTAGTAGAGAGGAAGGTGCATAAAAACTAAAACATCTTCTCACTTTAACTCTTAATTAGATTTGAGGTAAATCATTAAAATCTCCACTCTTTTAACTGAGTCTGATAAAATTTAAAAACGGCAGTTTATTGAATACTTTACATGATTAAACCATTAAAACTCTTCAATTTTACTGAATTGATGGTAATTTCAAGGTATTTGCTGCTCAAATTTAGATACATGCTAATTTCTCTATTATAAATACTTAAATTATAAACTATTTACTCTTTAATTTTGGTTATTAGTACTGCGATCCAGAGGTATTCCAACATCACTCACTTCAGAAGAGCAAAGTACTCTGATAATCTGGAATTTCAAAGTAAGGTCTCGATATTACTTCTTTTATAACCTAACGAAAATCTGAGTTCAGAACATAAAACCAGTCCCTTAATATAACTACTTTGCTGTTCCCTTACTATCATTTACAAAGAAGCCCTTATATTTTTCTACTAAATCTGGTCTTTTCTTCATCTATATCTCCTTCTACACCTAGAACTCTATTCGCCAATTCCCTATTCTCTAGAGAAATAAGTAATGCTCTATATCACCGTCAGAAATTAATCTGCCGCACCGAGAACTGATAGACCTTTTTATCTTTCCCATTATCTCTTTTCTTGGGGTGAGTAAAACAATATATTTTTCCACATAGTTATAAGCTGGGAACCATAAAAACAGCTTCATGATCAGCCATTTTAAAAGTTCGATCAAGTTCAATATTCCTAAGCGTTGTACTTGCCTTATATGAACAATAACATCCCAATGTAAGGAAAGTTAATGCAGTCAAAGCAAGTGAAATAGATATTCCTAAATGAGACATTGTTAAACTTGTGCCAACAGCAAATACTCC
The DNA here is from genome assembly GCF_021496215.1 of Wolbachia endosymbiont of Aedes aegypti. Classification (NCBI taxonomy): domain Bacteria; kingdom Pseudomonadati; phylum Pseudomonadota; class Alphaproteobacteria; order Rickettsiales; family Anaplasmataceae; genus Wolbachia; species Wolbachia endosymbiont of Aedes aegypti. Next base: position 614,749 of record NZ_CP090902.1, read on the forward strand.
AGATAATATAAGAGAAGCAGAGGCATAAATTATTTGCTTTCTACTCTGAGCTCTTGCTTCTGAGAATTGAGATTTTACTGCTGAACTTTGTTCAGAGACTCGAGATAGGTTGCTAGTCCTTTTACTATAACCTTGTTTTACATTAACACCCACAGACTCAGTGGCAACTTTTGAATCCATCTCATCCTGGATTGATATATCAATATTTTCCGGCTGTTCATTAGCTAGAATAAGCTCATCATGCAAATTTTTTACAGAGCAAAAATGTGAGAGATCGATACTAAAGCTTTCTTCAATGCCTTCTAATCGTTTATTCTCTTCCTTTAATCGTTCTATATTTCCTCGTAATATACTATTTTCTAATAGCAATTCCTCACATTGTTTCCCTTTTGCATCTATCTCTTGTTCCAGCTTTACTAGTTTAATTTCATAGTCTTTACATAACTCAGCTTTTCCTTCCGGTATATCTGCATCCTCCACTTGTATACACGAATCTTCGGTTTCTCTTTTTGTCTTTTCCGCTCTTAACAAATACTTATAATCATCTTCTAACCCATTTATTTTTTGCATTAATCGTTGATTGTCCTCATTCAGCCCATTTATAACTTCCTGCATCTTTTCTTTTTTATTAAATAGCAATTCCTTTTCTTCTTTCGCTGTAGCAAGTTTTTCCTTAAGTTCATCATTTTCTGCTAGAAAATCTTTATTCTCTTTTTCAAGTTTATCTACTTTTTTCTCTAACTCTTGAACACTGTTATCTAAGGATTCATTCATCTTTTCCAATCCATTCAATTTTCGTTCAAGATACATGCTTTTAGAACCACTTTGTGGTAATCTTGTACCAATATCTACGAGAATTTCTCCTACAAAATCCATAAACTTTTTGAAATGTCTCTCATGAACTATCACTTCTTCACTTAGTGTAGTATTACCCAGCTTTTCCACAATTTCTTGGATTTTTTTTAAACTATTGGATAATAGCTCCTTTCGTTCAACAATTTTAGTTACTTCACTTACGTTCAATTCATCACTCAGATCTGCATTACTAGTATAATTCTCACCAGTGGTAACTAGGTTAGATGGATTGGCAGGTTTAATCGTGGTACTCGTATCAACAGAAGCTCCAAATGGCATAAACAGTGCACTTCGGCTGCTCTTAATCGATCTACCTAGTGAAGGTATATCACTATTATAAAGTGTTCTATCACCACTAGAGGCAACTTGCTCTTGTCTATAATTTGTAGAAGTTCCTGTTGGACTAATACCATTTTTCTGATCTTCTCTACTGCTTTGATTCGTAAAGCGCTTCACTCCCATTACCCTCCTAACATTCTCTCCAAGTTCTTCTCTTTCGATTATAATATGAGATTCATTTTTTTCATAGTTAATTTTATCATATAATTGTTCACATTCTTTGTAGGACAATATTGGTTGTAGCGTCTTCTTCTTTACTTCTTCATCGTAGAAAGCTCTCAGCTTATCATTTGATAATATTGCTATAGCTTCTTTTACATCAGGATGCAATTGAGAATGCCCATTTTTGCATGAATGAACACGGTTCAGTAGAAAAATCTTAACAGAGTGTTGCTTGTATTCCATAATTTCCTCTAATGTAATCCCCATAACTTTTTCTTGTGATTCTATGTATCCTAGAGCTTCTTCAAAGTCTTGTCTGTTAGAGGTGAGAGGTTGAGCTTTTTTTAACTTTTTGATCTCACTATCTTTTGGATGCACACCATTAACTTCAATAACAGGGATAACACTTGCAGAGTCAATCGCATTTAACACAATACTACAATCATCTTGATTTTTTAGGAAAGCTTTTAGCTGTTTTTTAAAGTTCAATAAATTACTTAATTTATCTTCATTAGTTTTAGATTTTTTGATTTGATCATAAACGTTTCTGGCTGCTTGGTTATTCTCTTTATCAGTCCTTATTTTACTTTCTAACTTACCAAGGAGTTTGCTCAGTGGTTTTTTAAGTTTCTTATAATCGTTAACAAGCAGTTCTCTTATCCGTCTTTCAAAATCTCCTTTTTCTTTGAATCTCAAAACAGTATATAGATCATCTTCAGCCCTCTGCTGATCGGATTTTGTATTTACAACCATAACCTTACCTAACACTAACAGATACTGCTGAACAGAACTGAAGGGCGAAGTTAAAACACACTTAGTTAAAGTCATAAGCACTTCTCCAATTAATCTTACTAATATTCTTCTGGAAAACAACATATCTACTGACCTTATTCTTGGGAATATAAATAGAAAAAGTGCATCACCTATAGTCTCCAGAAAACCTGGTATTAGCTGTCAAATTAAGATTTCTAGAAAATACTCAATAATTCCAGACAGATTTCTCTAGGCCTGACCAGAACGTTTGGGTATCAAATAGGTCTTTCTGGAGTAATTAGGTGTTGTAACTTAGTTACAAATTTAGTACCATAGCGTTGTTTTCATGATATAGGGAGGTTTAAATGCCAATAGAAACAAAACGTCAGGCTGAAGTGCTTAAAAAGCTACAAGATGTGATAAAACATACAGATCGTGACATTGCGGCTGGAAGAAAGTTAGCTATTAAAAGGTGGGTCGAGACCTATATAGAGTATATCAAACTTTTTAAGGATGATAAGCTGGAATTCTTATATAATGTTTTTCGAGATGAAGGTTGTTGGTTAGGTACAAGGTTAAATAATACTGTTTTAGGTCAGAAATTGACTGAAGAGAAAATAGGAGAAATCGATAACCCACTACCAAGGTATGGTATGGCATCTAGGTACTGTATAACGGGCAAGATAGGTGATTTTTTCAACAAACAGTTTGTACTCTCTAGAGGTCAATTTACTTCAGAAGAGGTAGATAGTCAAGGTAATCCGATCAGTGATCAATATGTAAGAAACATTCTGCTATCATCCATGAAGAGAAATGGTCCTGTGTTTGATTTCTGGATCGATAGAGAATCTGGGGAATTAAAGAAGTATGATGCAGTAGAAGGTTTTGACAGTACTGTAAAACTTAAGTGGAGCGAAGGGGTAGAGTATTTTTATAATCAGTTAGAGGAAAAAGATAAGGAGAAGAAGCTTACAGAAGCTATTGTTGCTCTTTCTCGTCCTCAATCTGTTAAGAGAGACGCTCCTATTTTAGATTTTTGTGTAAGGAATATAGGCGATAAAGATACTCTTTTACAGAAATTATTGCAGAAAGATAAGGGAGTATATTTCCTTCTTGCTGAATTAATAGAGTCATGTTTTTTTGATACGGTTCATGATTTGGTACAGTGCTGGTGTTATAAAGGCGTTTCAGCAGGAGGAGACTGTTCGGACAAGATATTCTCACAGCAAGACTATGAACTTTTTCTTTATTCACTTTCAAATGTGATGTTGAAAAATCCTGAGTTAAGTGTTCAAGCTAGATCCCTTATTATGGAGATTTGGAAATGTGAACGCTTTGCTGAATACAGAGAGACCTCTGTTAATACTTCTAATTATACAGTTCCTATAAAGAGTGTACTTGGGGGATTAATCATTAATTGGAAACGAGAAGATGTTTGTAAGCCCGATAGGGAAATAGAGAAAGAAGAAATATTAGATATGATTTCATTTGCCAAAGGTTGCTTTCCTGAAAAGTTTGACCTTTTTAAAGAAGTCATGATAGAAAATCTTAGAATATGTGGTAGGGAAGGAAAGAGGAAAGGTGTAGATTACGGCAAGTTTGCAGAAGAGTTATTTCTTCAGTTAGAGAAAGTAACTTTACCTTCTGTAGGTGATGGTCCTTGGAATAATTTGCGGTCTCAATCTAAGGTATCTTTGCCACTTGATGGTTCTGGTGATGGCCCACAGTCTGAGTTTGAAGCTCCTAGTGTGAGTGGTATTTCTGGTTCTCATAAGAAAAGAAGAATCTAGTCTACTCATTAATGTGAGTGGTTTTTCTGGTCTTAGCAAATAGAGACGTGCTTTGTGTCTTTAATAAGAAGTTTAGTGGATGGAGATCTTGATGGTTTTAGACAAGAGTTTGAATCCTTTTTAGATCAATGTCCATTTTTCTTGTATCATGTAAGTACAGGACGTTTCCTTCCTGTATTCTTTTTCAGTATGTTTGCTACTGCTCATGATGCTAATATCTTAAAAGCAAATGAGAGAGTGTATTTTCGTTTTGATAATCATGGTATTGATACAGGTGGTAGAAATAGAAATACAGGGAACCTAAAAGTCGCTGTTTATCATGACGGACAGCAAGTTGTCAGATGCTACAGTATTTCTGATCGTCTTAATAGTGATGGGTTAAGGTTCAGTACAAGGGAAAGAAATGCTCTAGTGCGAGAGATTAGAGGGCAAAATCCAAATTTAAGGGAAGAAGACCTAAATTTTGAGCAATACAAAGTATGCATGCATGGAAAGGGCAAGAGTCAGGGAGAGGCGATTGCAACAGTATTCGAGGTGATTCGTGAAAAAGATTCTCAAGGTAGAGATAGATTTGCTAAATATTCAGCGTCTGAGATTAGCCTTCTTAGGCATATAGAACGCAATAGGCTTAATGGGATTAATGCGCCTGCGCCACGCAGTTTGTTGACAGTTAAGGAAATAGGAAGTATACGACTCAATCAAGATCAGAGAGTACAGCTTGGTCATTTGGTCAATTTTGTGCAAGTTGCACCGGGTCAGCAAGGGATTTTCAGTTTTATGGAAGTGCTAGCAAGTAACCAAAAAATAAATATAGAACGTGGAATAAATGAAGGAATTTTGCCATACATAACTCGAATCTATCGTAGTTACCTAGGCAGCCTACAAAATGACATTCAAAATCGCAGTCAAAAGTTTGAGAGTCACGGATTTTTCTTAGGTTTGTTGGCAAATTTTATTCATCTCTACACAATAGATATTGACCTTGACTTGTCTCCTGGAAATTCATATGTTGCTTTTCTTATATGTCATCAGGCAGAGAGAGAAAACATTCCTATCGTTATTAATGTTACTAGATGGAGGACATCGTCTGATATTGCATTAAACCGCGCTAGAGCTGATGCTAAAAGATTACATGTTTCTTCATTTATATCTATTCACACTGAATCAAGAAATGCTGTTTGTATTGGATTAAATTTTAATCTGAATATAGATCCTTTTAGTATTGATACAGTAGAGTTTTTAGAGAATAGATTTCCTTTGGTACAAAGATTATTTGAGTGTTTGGAGGATGAAGGAATTAGAGAAAATATTAGAGATTTCTTGCTTCAACATCTTCCTAACGAAATACCAAGAAATGCAGAGAATTATAACAGAATATTTGATTGCATAACTGGTTTTGCTTTTGGGAATAGTATTTTAGAAGAGTTCAGATTAGTAAACGCAGTTCAACAACGTGTAAGAAAGTATATATTTAGATATGGTGATGAGAATCATGCTTTAACCATGGTCTTCCATACTCAAGGTTCTGATATAGTTATACTTCATATTAGAGATAACAACGCTGTACAACAAGGAGCCATCAATTTACAAGATCTTAATGTTGACGGAAATAATGTTCATGTACGGGAAGTTTCATGCACACTTAATAATCAACTTGGCCTTAATATTCATACAGATAACCTTGGTTTATATCACAATTACCAAAATAATAATGCAAATAATTTTCTTGGTGGTAATCTTGTGCAAGTGCCTAATGCTGGAAATGTGCATAATGCTTTAAATCAAGTTATGAATGATGGCTGGCAAGATAGATTTCAGCATCAAGAATTATTTAGAAACATTTCTGCAGTATTAATGCCAGAAGATACGCATGGCAATATGATAATAGATGTAAATAGCAAAGATAAGTTTCGCTCTATACTACATGGTACATTTTATGCTAGTGATAATCCTTATAAAGTGCTTGCTATGTATAAAGTTGGTCAAACATATAGTTTAAAAAGGTGGCAGGAAGAAGAAGGAGAAAGGGTAATACTTACAAGAGTTACAGAACAGAGACTAGGTCTTCTATTATTAAGACAACCTACAGCAGATACTCACCCAATTGGATATGTATTAGGATTTGCTGATAATGCAGAAGAAGTAGAACAGGAGCAAGACGAGGCAAGGTACAAAATAACAGAATTGATGAGCAAACAAAGGGGATATTTGCCTATTACTTCTGGAAATGAGGTGGTTTTGTCTTATGCTGTATTTAATAGAGGTGCACAGAGAGCAGAAGACTTTATATCTCTTCCACAACAAGCAGTGTATGTACATAGACTTGATCGTCGTGGTCATGACTCAAGACCAGAAGTATTAGTGGGACCTGAAAGTGTTATTGATGAAAATCCACCAGAAAATCTATTGTCAGATCAAACTCGTGAAAATTTCAGGCGCTTTTACATGGAAAAAAGACCAGGACAGAACTCGATTTTTTTGCTTGATATAGATGATAATCTGCACGTTCCATTTAGTTACTTGCAAGGTACTAGAGCACAGGCAATAGAAACATTAAGGTCAAGAATAAGGGGAGGTGGTACTTCTACAGCACAAGGAATATTACAACAAATAAACACTATCCTTCGTAGAAACAACGCTCGTGAAATAGAAGATGTGCATAATCTACTTGCACTAGACTTTGCAACAGAAAATCAAAATTTCCGTTATTGGCTACAAACTCATGACATGTTTTTCGCTGCACGACAATATACTTTCCATGATGATCGATCTAATCCAACTAATGATCGTCATGATTTTGCAATAACTTCAGTAGGAGTCGATGGAAATCAAAATGATCCAACAGGTAGGGACTTATTAAGTAGTAACATAGATAACTTTAAACAAAAAGTAGATTCGGGTGAAAAAGATAGATTAACTGCTATTATTAATGTAGGTAATCGTCATTGGGTTACATTAGTTATTGTCCACCAAAATGGAAATTATTATGGGTATTATGCTGATTCACTTGGTCCAGATAGTCGTATTGACAATAATATTCGAGGAGCTTTAAGAGAATGTGATATTAGCGATGATAATGTCCATGATGTTTCCGTTCATCAGCAAACAGATGGCCATAATTGTGGCATATGGGCATACGAAAATGCTAGGGATATTAACCAAGCTATTGATCAAGCTTTACAGGGAAATAGTAACTTTGGAGAGAAAGGTGAAGGTATTATAGGTTATATACGTGGTCTTCTTAGTGCAGGAATTGGAAATGACACTAGACAACCTCAAAGAAATGAACAATACTTTAGAAATCGGAGAAGAAATATTTCACAATTATTCCAAAATGATTCTCTATCTTCTCCTAGGGGTAGATTGATTCAAGGTCGTCCAGGAATTCAACATGAAATTGATCCATTACTATTACAATTTTTAGAACTCCAATATCCACAGCGTGGAGGTGGGGGAGCATTGCAATTAGGCGGAGAAAGAGTGATATCAATTGATTTTGGTCCGCAATCTGTATTGGATGAAATTGATGGAGTGAATAGAGTTTATGATCATAGCAATGGTAGAGGCAGTAGGTAGAGGTTAATAGGTGAATGAAGTATTTCTTTACTCCATATTTACGCGTTGGTTGTAATGGGTCTTTTAATTTATTTCTGCATATTTTTTTTGGGGGGTTGTTTATTAACAATAATATAGAAGATATTAATAAAGCTTTTGTCCGTAAAGCACATTCATGAGAGCGATATTTTCTTAAAATCAGCTAGCTTTAGATGCTGAAGTTGTGTACCGTTTAGAATAACTTCCTTAATTTTGGATATAAAATAATTTAAACGTAAGATCCACTGTAAAAGATAAGATTTAATTTGGAAGAAAAATTGATGTGATTAGAACTTGACCTTACATAGTATAGGAATATTTTTTATAAAAAGAACAATATCCATTTGAAATGTAAAATTATCATAAATTTTTCTTTTTGTTCTCAAATGAATTACTATTAATTTAGTATTATATATTGCTAATAACTTAAATAATCCAACCATTTCCAGCAACAAAAACCGCTACCCGTGAGAACATTTTTCTTTGGGATGGGATGGTCTACCATATGTACCATACGAACTTTTTAATATAACAATTTAACTATACGCTAAAACTAGCTATATTAGCCCATTTCATCCATATCTACATACGAACTTTTTTGCCTAAGCTTATTGAAATAATTTAAATCTTCTATTTTTATAACCTTATTTTTACGCGGCTTGTTCTCACAAATATACGACCTTTTTTGCAATCTTAGGAAGAGTCAATAATTCAATTCCTTATAACACTAGCTAGCATGGTATCTTCACTAAAATATTTTTTTAAAAAGTTAGTTGACTTATAAATAATTCTCTACTAATACTAGCATATGTTTGTTTATTCTGCTGAAGTGGCTCCGCAGGTTACTGTATAAGCTTCAGCAGTTTTTGTACTCCTTTAAAGCATCATATTCCTATATATTAAATATAGCTGGTGTTCTCAATTTTGTTGATCTATAGTAAAATTGGCTAAAACTTCCAGTAATAAACAACTTTTAACCTAGCAGTACTCACCATAAAAACTTAACAAAAATATGAGTAGTAAAAAGATTATGTTGAAATTAACTTGACACATACTACACATTCTATATAATATATTCTATATCTAGAGCTAGGAGGTAATATGGATACAGGGTCAGTAAAATATATTGCAGAATCTATCAGTGAACAAAGCAAACACACTGATGAGCAAAAACTGAAGTGTGACCTAAGTGCTGGACAAGAGTTTTCAGAAATAGGTAGCCCAAAAACAGAAGCAACTGGATTACCAGTAGATAGTTATTATGAATTCATTAAGCGAGATTTGTTTTGGGCTGATAGAAGTTTGATAGATGATAAAAAATACTTAGAGGATTTAATAGATGAGTGGTTTATTCATGCACCTAACTTAGGACTGGAAGAGAGTCAAAAAAAGTTAAATCAAAAATTACTCAATAGTATTATAAAAGATTTTAATATGGGAAATTATGACTCATTTTCAAATCTTAAGCAGTTTTTAGAAAGTAACGAGAAAAATAAAGACCTGAAGTACGTTCTTAATCTAAAAAGAGGGCATCTAGGAACAACAATATTGAACGTGTTTCTCGAATACGACGAAATTATTCCTTCTCTTCTCAAAGCTGGTGCTGATCTAAATATGCAGGATAATAAAGGTAAAACACTTTTGCATGATACTGCTATTTATTCTAGTGGATATGAAGATCTTGGGTATCTCTTAGATGCAAAAGCTGATCCAAATATACAAGATGAAAAAGGTAACACACCTTTACACTATTATGCTGCTAAGTGTAGTGATCAAAGCAGAAAAACTATGGATTTGCTCATAAGCAAAGGAGCTGATTTAAGCATAAAAAATAACGATGGAAAAACTCCACTGCAAGTTGCAATTGATAATGACAACATTATAGGATGTTTATTAACTAATAGTCAAAAAAAATTAAGAGAGCAACTAGGTAAAATGCTTCTCGCTACAAGTTCTGATGAAGATTGGGATAATGCTTATGATCCAGAGGTTGAAAATCTAAGAAAGTTTTTAAATCAATATGAAAATGACAACGACTTAAAGATAGTTTTAAATGTTAAGGATGATAGTTCAGTACTTCTTGATTCGCCATCTCGTCGATTTCCTAATGTAAAAGCCTTGCTCTTAAAAGCAGGAGCAGCTGATTTTATAGGTAAAAAACAAGACAATTATGAAAAATGCGATAGTTTTTTATCAGAGATTTATCAAATAAATTACCTTGCTAAACGCAATGAGTTTTTAAGTAAGGTAGTAAAAGCTAAAAGCATGATTGAATTACAAGAAGTTGTAAATGAGATTATAGCTTCTGGAATGAGATTAAATTTTGCTAAAGACAAAGATTATTACTTTGCAGATCACGTACTAGAAAAAATTGCTCAGCTAGAAGGAAGCTATGGAATTGCCAGTGATATAGTATGTACATTAATATCAAGAGGAGCAAAGTTAAAAAGGTCAGAAAGTTTAAAAGTCATTGATACAATAGAATTAAAGTTCAAAGCTCATAAGGCTAATATGATCAGTGCTCATTTAGAGTATGTTAGTAATACTGAGGAATTTTTTAGAATTGCAAAGGCTGCTACCAGCGGTCAACTATATGATGGAAAAATCGATAATAATGTATTTTACTTAGAATACTCAGAGGATAGTATAATAGATGTTGCAAGAATCACAGATAGAACAAGAAATCTGGAACTAATTCAGGAATCATATAGAAGGGATATAATAAAAATTGGCAAAAGTAAGATGGAAATTATAACCGAAAACGGCATAAGGTATTACACAGATCTTACAGAAGGCAGCGATATAGTATTAACTTTCTATACTAGTTTGGGAAATATAGACCTTAGACTGTATCCTGACATACAGGATAAAAGCAAGATTATAGTAGAAGTGAGTAATAGAGAAGAAATATTAGAAAAATTCAAAGGTCGCGAAGAAGAGTTAGGCAATGATTGCGCGCTCGGTGGCTACTCGGTCTACAATGCTATTGAACAGGGATATTTTGAAAGGTCTAGAAAATTAATGCGTCCTGAAGTCATAAGCGAGTCTAACAACAAATGGACAGAACGTGAAGAGTTAAGAAGGGATTCTATGGAGGAAATTGCTAGAAGGCATAAGTTATTACAAGATTTACGCAATATTGAGTCTAATATTGTACAAAAGGAGAAGAATTTTGACATAAAAACTTACCTGATAGACATCTTTAAAACTTTATCTAGGTTCTATGAAGAAAAAGGGGATATTTCTAAAACAGACTTAGCTAAAGCAGCAGAAAAGGAAAGTAAAAAATTGGGGTTAGAAGGTAAATACAACTGGAGTAAGATTTTTGGTTTAGAGGAAGAAATTATTGAAAAGGTAGAAAAACAAGGTGATAAAGAGCAAAAATCAAACATACCTGATGACTTCTATCTAGGGCACGCAATCAATAATGGAAGCTGTTTTTTTGATTCATTCAGGCAAAGTCTAGAACAACAGAAGGGAATCAAAGTTACTGTAGAGCAGTTAAGGAATGAGTGTAAGAGATTTGCGCAAGACAATCCTCCAGAGTGGTTTATAAGTAAAATTGGCAATGACTTTGATGAGGTTGAAAGTGAGCTCGTAAATCGTGGAATTACGTGTAACCAATATATCAATAGCATTGGAAAGAATGAATTTTGGGGACGTTCCGATATCGAGGGCAGAGTACTTTGTGATAAGTATGGTGTGAAATTGCATGTTGCAGAAAGTAACCCATTGCACACTATTGATAAGCAACAAGATCCGTTCTTGCATCAGTTAATAGATAGCTCAAGATCAAAAGCAGGTAAGATAGATTATAGTCACAATAGTGCCTTACATATGGTAAATGGAGGCCATGATCATTTTCAACCCCTACTTTATAGAAATAAGACCTTGGCAAAACAAACGCAAGAACAAAAAGATTCCTTATGCTATTCAAGCTTGCCAAGCTGTAGTATGGATGAGTTAAAAATAGAAAAAGCCAACATAAGGCACTGCTTGTAAGTAGACCATAGCTTTGTATATGACTTGTTACACAACAATGAAGGGGAAAGTTTATTTATTAAGTTAAAAAAGAAATTATTTTACTTAAAAAACTTACTTAGTGCTTATGAATTTTCAAGTACACTTTCAGATTCAAAGAGGCTATAGATTGCTCGACATGTACTACTTCGTGGAGTTGTGTGCTGAAGTTTAGAGTATTGCTTTTTTTGATGTTTACAGAATTTTCCTCCAAATCTACTATTAAAATATGCAGTTAAAGTTGGATACATTTTTTATCACTATTGCATCTGATATGCTAAAATCTTCATTATTTATATTGATATTTTCGCATAATTGATTCTGTAACATTGACTTACTTTTCTATATCAATTTCAACATCTTCTTGTGTGGCCCTTTTCTGTTGCTTTTATAAATCAAGACCATAGAATTTCTCCCTTTGCTCACTCCACAGCATCGGTATTTCTTTTAAATCAACTAACTTCAAACCCCTTGGCTGCCTCCCATTTACTATATCTTCCTTAATCTTTGGTGCTAAATAATTTAATCTTAAAATTTGCTGTATACGTCTTGTACCTACGTTTATTTTCTTACTCAGCTCTTTCACACTTCTATATTTTCCTTCTTCCAATTGCCGTTTCCAGGAATGGGCTCTCACCACTGCCTTCAATAGTGCATTATTTGTTTTACCTTCTGGTTCGATTACTATGCATTTGTTTCCTTTCTTCTTCATTGGTATAAATTTTTCCTCTGATTCAGAACACACTTCTATTCCATCTTCTTTTACCATTACTCCCTTTATTAATTTTTTCATTGCTTCTTTCTGTTCTCTGAAGCTTAAATTTTCTCCATCCCCATATAAGCATTCGGCTCTTTTCATCACTTCTTTTTCTATTTCCCCAGCTACTATAGTTCGATTTACTGATTCACAATTCTTCCCCCTTAAGTGATTGTTGCATACGTAATATCTATACCTTTTGTTCTCTTTTTTTGAGTATGTCAGAGTCATATTTACATCACAGCTCTTGCACTTGATTATTCCCTTTAGCAGTGCTTCCTCATATTTTGCTTTTCTATGTGGCTGATTACTTATCAATTCCTGCGCTTTTTGCCATTTTTCTTCTTCTATTATCGCTTCATGCTTTCCTTTATACTGTTTCTCATAATGCCTGATTTTTCCCATATATATTGGGTTTGTTATTATTCTCCTCACTGTTGCCTTTTTAAAGATATCTGATTTTGCTTTCGTTCGATATCCTTCTCTGTTTAACTCTCTTGCCAATTCTGCCATTGACTTCAGCTCCATATACCTCTCAAATATATGCTTTATTATTTTTGCTTCTTTTTCATTTATTATTAATTCCTTTTCTTTTACATCATAGCCAAGCGGTGGATTTCCTCCCATCCATAACCCTTGTTCTTTCGATGTTGCTATTTTATTTTTTACTCTCTCTACTATCATTTCTCTTTCTAGTTGTGCCGCCCCTGATAGCACTGTTTGTACAAATTTTCCCATTGGCGTATTATTGTCGAATATTTGTGTTACTGCTACAAAACTTATCCGGTGCCTTCTAAAAAATGATGTTACTTCTATGCAGTCCTTTGTTTCTCTTGATAACCTATCTAGCGTATATACTACTACACAGTCGACTTCTCCTACCTTTACATCTTCAAACAATTCCTTTATCGCTGGTCTATTCAAATTACTCCCTGAGAACCCTCCATCATCGTACTTTTTTGCCAATGCTACCCACCCTTCTCGGCTTTTTATATACTTCTCACATACTACTCGCTGTGCATCTAAACTATTAAACTTTTGTTCTAGCCCGTCTTCATTTGATTTTCTCGTATATATCGCGCATCTTACCTCTTTCAGCATTCTTTCTCCTTATCTCTCATTCCAAATAGGAGCGGTCCATTATAACTCATTCCCATTATTTTGCCGGCTACTGCTGATAATGACGTATAAAACTCTTCTTTATAGATTAAACCCTTATCTGTTACCTTTACCGCATGCGTCTCTTCCCCTCTTTCTAATATTAGCTCTGTTCCCTCTACTGGCAGTTTATCGCTACTTATCCTTTTTCCCTTCTCTAGTCGATCTGCCAGGTATTCTAGTCTTTTTGCCCCTTTTCTTGATATTTCTCCGTACGCTTTTTCCTGCATTCTATAAGCTAATCTTGGTATCAGGTATTTCTTTGAGTATCTAGGCGCTCCTTCTCCATATACCTTTTTCCATATTTTCCTCACCTCTTCCAACGCTTTTTTCTCTAAATTCATTACTTTCTTTTCTATTTCTTCCTTTCTTTCCATATTTTCAGCCTCTCATAATTTCTCAAATAACTTTTCTATTCTGTCTGTTTCTTTCTTCAATACTTCAGTTACCTCTTTACTATTTTTCGCATAATCCATCGCTGTCATCCCAAATTTATCTGCTTGTTCTATTTCAGCCCCTGCTTTTACTAGCTCCTCCACTATTTCCACTTTCCCCACCATACATGCAAGGTGCAGCGGTGTGCATTTACTGCCATACTCTTCAGCATTTACATTCCCTCCTGATTTTATCAATTCTCTAACTGTTTCTAGACGTTTCTCCGTTATCGCTAGGTGCAGTGCTGTATATCCTTCTACATCCGCTGCATTCACATTCGCTCCTTTTTCAACTAATAAGCTCACTGTTTTTCCGTCTACTGCATAATGCAGTTCCTTTTTTGTCCCCTTAATATTTTTACCTGAGTTCTCTAATAATTCTTTTAGTTCATCCTCTTTTTCTTTTTTACTCATAACCTACCTCACCTTTTCTTTAAATTTAAGTCCCTTTTTTAATTCTCACCACCTCATCTATCATTTCGTTTACTTGGCACATTATCTTGGTTGCTAAATTTTGACATTCTTTCTTTATTAATGATTTGTCTCTCTTCCTTATTTCTTCGATCTCCATTATTTTTAGCTCTGGCATATAGCTCCTATCCAACTTGTCTGCTATTTCTCCCACTAGCCCCTCTATTCCATAGCACGTCAGTTTTCTACTTTTTGTTACTCCACCTTTTGCTCTCAAAAATTTACTTGCCTTTTCACTCTCTTCCCTATCACATAGATAATACTTTTCACTTTCCCATATGTAATACATTGGTGTTGAACCATACTTATTCAGTTGATTAACTTCAGATCCTGCTTTTACTAGCTCTTTTATTATTTCAACTCCTGCTCCTCCTATTTTACATGCAGAGTGCAGTGGCGTACATCCACTGACATATTGAGTGGCATTTATTTCCGCTCCTGACCTTAGCAGTACTTTTACATTTTCTAAACTTTTTGCGAATACTGCACAGTGCAGTGGCGTATAACCATTTTTATCTCTTGCATTGATCTCCGCCCCTTTTTCTATTAATAACCTCACTGTTTTGTGATCGGAATTTTCTACTGCATGGTGCAATACTGTTTCTCCTTTTTCATCCCTTTTATTAATATTTTTAAATCCATTCCTTGATACTTCTTTAAAAAACTTGTTAAAAGATTCTTTCTTTTCTTCGCTGAACCCCATTTCATACCTCACAAAATTATCTTTTCTAGCGCCAGACAAATTTCTTATATTTACCTGCTGCTATTCAAGTTATGTGCGTTTTGGCATAAAAAGGCAAGTCTTTTTTCGCGTAGTACACCTTTTTAACTAAATACTAATATAGTATATGAAGATATAAATATATATGCTTAATATATTAAACATATTACTTGTTTCTCTTCCCAACCTCTGTTCAAATGACGATGTTCGTGCCACGTTAGTACGCCTGGGTAAAACACTAAAACGTAATTTTCCGGTTCATGTATTGAATCCTTTTGCTCTGAATTTAAATCCCTTTCAAAATGAATATTGTGCTCTGCCACACCAAATATTATAACTTTTTGGTTGGTAAAATCTTCTACTTTGTAGTGGTGAGTAACGCTAAACCTTTCTAAAATTGGCTTGTGTTTTAAATTCCACAGTTGTTCAGATAGTTTATCACTTCCTAGTAAAAATTTACTTCCTTTCTCTTCTCCACTCGTAACCGGAAAACACGCGTTTATTTCTCCTAAGTTCCAGCTATCTGATAATACTATCTGCGCTTTAGCAAACTTAATCTTAGGTAATAAGCTCTGTGGTAGCGGATATAGCGCTTTGAAGTTATACCACACATGATTTCGTTCATAAATACCGTTGTAGTTCTTAGTATGAGGCTCGGTTTCTCCAAGTATTGCTACATCCAAGCGATATATGTCATTGCTTAAAGCTCGTTCATAATGATCGCGTAGATAGTTTTCTACAATCCTAATAACCGGACCATGAGACCTGAAAAAATTTACTCTTCCAAATGATAAAACTGGCCCATCTTTTTCTATTTTTACCCCGGAATAATCCGATAATAAACTTCCGAAAAAACTCTCATCCAATATGAACCTGCTAATGTTGTAATAATCGTTAAAAATCCTCATTAGCCTCGATCTTGCAGGCAATGATAGTTTTGCTAGTTCTACTACTGCATCAACGAAGAAGTCATTCAGAACATCTTTTATCCCTATCTGCAGTTCAAAGAAGTGCTTGCCAGATGGTTCTTCGATAATTGTAATATCTTCTATATTTGCCCATTTTAGTGCTATTTTCAGTGAAGCAGGTGTTCCTCTTAAACGCTGAAATTTTATCCCTTTTTTTATCGCCTTTCTTTTGTCTTTTACCCAATGTAGGATTTCTCCTAGCCCATATTCCTCTATTATCCATGGCAACACTTTTTCCCCTTGGCTAAATTTAAACCCTCTGATACAACCAGGATCTACTTTGTAATCTATTGCATCAACCAGCGCTTTTTCCTTTTTTGTTGCGTTTGGCGGTAATAGCATTAATTTAACTCAACATTTAAACTTTTTAAGAAAGCGCACTCATTTCCTTTCACAACTATGTCTTCTCTTGGCTCTATTAATTCCACGTTTTCTACTCCTTCCATAAACAAATTGGCTATTATCCATGATCTTGTTACCTTCCATCCTAATCTTTTCGTTGTTCCAAATTTTTCGATAAATTTCTTCTTCATCGTTTCAATAATATCTGGTCTTTTAATGCTAATTTTACTGTGGATATCTATTTCTATCATATTGCAACTTACCACTTCAACTGTATCTGTTAAAATCCTCACATCCTCCCTGTTTAGCTGATTTTTGACAATTTCTAGTAATTCTTCTTGCAGTGTGGATAATTCTGTGGATAAGATTGAAACTTGTACTTTCCCTGGTATAGGTGATTCTACTAATGCATCCTTTACTCTACTATCTGCTGACAGTGCATGATATCGATAGTGTTCTTTACTTCCTCCCGTGCTCCAGCCTATTATCTTTGCTTTAATTATTTTTCTAAAACGTTCGTCATCTTCTTCTTTCTGCCTCTCCACTCCATAAAATTCAGCTAAATTATCAAGATCTTCTCCTGTCGCAAACTTAAGTAAATTACTCTTTACTGCTTCGTTTATCCTTTGTCTCAGCAAAAGCTCTCTCCAGGCTGCTACTTCTAATACCTTCATCGCTGAGTCACTTTCTACTAATGCCGTAAAACTTTCATCTCGACTTATTAATTCTTCTTTCATACGTGAAAAGATTTCTTCGAAGTTCAGTGGCTCAATAATGTTAGTCTGCTGCATCTTTATACTACAACCTCATCGAAGCGAATCTTTTTCCCCATTGGTACGTACAACCCTTCCAGGTCAAGCGTTACTTTTCCCTCTTTTACTTCTGTCATTTTTACTTTTTCTAATTTAAACCTTTTTTCCCATTTTTCCAAAGCTTCTGCAGTTGCTGCGTAAATTTCTAGTGTTAAATCACGATTAACTGGCTTATCCAATAATTCAAATAGCCTAGACCCGTAATTCCTCATCATAATTCGTGATCCTATAGGAGTCGTAAGTATATCAATTATTGATTGCTTTAAGTGCTCTATTCCTTCTAACGCTTTTCCTGTTTTACCATCCATACCCTTCATTTCTATTTTGCAAAGACGCTTTTACTGCCTTTTATTACTTTTAACCCACAAGATACTGAATCCCCTACTCTTCCTACACCATGACCATTTGCAAACACTGTTTTTGATCCTTGAATCATTACTTTTCCTTCGTTAAAATTGTCTCCTTTCCTACAGACTGGGAAATCATTTACAAAAACATTATTACTGCCGCTAATGCAAAAATGTGGTGTTGCTTCTCCACAATAATCTCCTACTCGCACAACTGATTTATTCATTTTCCAATTAATTAAGTTCTATTCTATCTGCTTTCAGTTTTATTTCGCTCCTTGTCATCTCTAGACTTGATTCCCCAGCTTTCAATGTTATTTTGTCCACTACTTCAATCTCTAAATGATGCTTCTCTTTATCATATAACAATCTTGTCCCATCTTGAATTTTTACACTATTTATTTCTTTTTTATTCTCTGGTGCAGGGTATTTTTCCTGATATATTCCTGCTAATACCACCCCTAATGATAGTTCTCCTAGCGCAGAAAGTATAATAACCTGTTCATCGATATCTGGAGGAGACCAATTTCTATCTTTTCCTGCTTTACTTGTTATCCATGGCAACCAATCTGTTAAAAATTCCCCTATTTGCACTTTTACTCTCGCTTTTTCATAATCTACTTCTTTCACAAGCCCAATACGTATAATGTTAGCTAACTTTCTTTGCAACTCTGAAATAGCAAAATTACTTTCCAACATTTATTTCACCGATTTCTATTTTGTGTGGCATAAATTTTCCCTCTTCCCAAATAGATCGACCCAAGTGTACTTCATGCACCCAGTCTACCATCCACACTAAATACGCGTCTAATTCTGGCCTAAATCCGTCAATTTCTGCTGATATAAATTCACCTGGCGAAACATTTTTTACGTTCCAAGTATTTTTATTTACTACTCTCGCAACCTCAGCAGCTAATTCTCTGACAATAATAGCTGCATTCTCTATTGTGCTATCAATCACAATTCGTGCCTCAAATCTTGCTTTCAGGGCTAATTCTTCTGTTCCTGAATCTTTTCCTTGCTCTAAACTTGACAATTCCACAAATACCGCTGGTGCTACTATTTCCCTTCTTATCATTGGATATATTTCACATGTCTGTATCGCTGGTATTTCTTTCTTCAACATTCTGCAAATTGCTTTGTGCAACTCAATTAAAATCATACTTTTACAATATAGTTTAATTCACGCTCAAAATATTTCTCAAATATCCCTTCTGTTTCATAATTAACTAGCTCCTTTATTATTTTTGATGCTTCTGGTTCCAGTCCTAATTTTACCTCTTGTATTGGCAAAGCTGTTCTTCCTTCACGCCTAAAAACACCACTATTTCCTCTTGGCATTGTTGCCATAAATCCTCCTATAAACTTATGTTTTCCTACTTTCGCTCCTTTTCTTGTTTGTCTCATCTTGCCAATTGCTGATACCCTAATATCATATAAATTTGCTCTCATTAATACATCTAACCTACTTGTCTTAGCCTTAAAAATTCTTAGCCTTTTTCTCATTACCGTTAATTTTATCTTCTTTTCCTCACTAATTTCCTTAGCTGCTTGCGTTTTTAACCATAGTGCTGTTTTGTTCAATGCCCTCACCGCTGCTTTTTCCACTTTTTTCCTTTCAGCATTTACATTTTCAATTACCTTATTAATATTATCGGTAACTTCTATATTAATAGGTCTGGTAGAGACTCATGACCTTGAAACCAGCGATTTGGTCTCATAACCATAGTCTCCCCAAAAGAACCGTGCTTGCGGATTTCCCGCACACGGCTCCACAATACAGCGTTCACACTAGTGCTCCTGTGTATAAAGAAACATATACCTTTGGTTTTGGTAATGGATTTACTTTTAAATAGTGTATAAATTGTTCCCAATCCATACTTTTCTTTTGACTACGTCGGTTTATCCACTTAAATGCTAACTTTGTTACCGGTCGATAGAATTGAATCAAACACCGATAATTTCCGCTAACTCCGAAGTAGCTATAGTGTCCTGTTAGTTTGGCTTTAAGTTTCTGCCACCAATCTTTGAGACAGATACGACTTCGTACCATCTTCAACCATTCTTTGATTTCTTTAATCTTTCTGGCTAGGCTTATTTTTGAAGTTTTCTGCTTCATCATAAGTTTACCATTACGACTTTTTCCACAATAATGTGTAAATCCTAGAAAGTTGAAGCTAGCCGTCCTACGTTTCTCTCTTTCTGCTTGATACCATTCTTTCTTACCAAACTTTACTATTTTTGTTTTATTTTCAGCTATTTCCAACCCAAATTTACTTAGTCTTTGTTTCAGTAATTCTAGAAATTCTTTTGCGTCTTCTTCCCTCTCGCAGCCAACTACAAAATCGTCGCAAAACCTTATTAGCTGTAAATATCCTCTGGCTTTTGGCTTAAGAGGTTGTCCGGAAACAAGTAAAAGGCTATAATATCTGAAATTTTAGTACGGGGTAAAGATGAGAAAAAAGTATCCAACAGATCTAAGCGAAAGGGAATGGTCAAGAATAGAAAAACACTTCAGAGTATCATACAAGAAAGGAGGAAGGCCGCCAAAGTATAGCAAAAGAGAAATATTAGAAGCAATTTTCTATGTATTGCGTACAGGGTGTCAATGGCGGTATTTACCAAATGATTTTCCGCTATGGAAGACTGTGTATGAGCAGTTCAGGCAATGGAAGAAGCAGGGAATTTTTGAGAAAATGAATTATGAAATTACAAAATATAGTAGAAGAAAAATAGGAAGGAATGAGCAGCCGAGTGCCTGTATAGTAGATAGTCAATCTGTAAAGACTACAGAAAAGGGGGGATCAAAGGCTATGATGGAAGTAAAAAAGTAAAGGGTAGAAAAAGGCATATAATTACAGACACTCAGGGTTTTATACTAGGTTGTTACGTAGGCGCTGCTAACGAAAATGATAGAGATGGTATTAAAATAGCATTAAACAATATGAGAACAAAATATACTAAAGTTAAAAAAATGTGGGCTGACATGGGATACCAAGGAAGAAATTTAAAGAATCACATAAAGGAAGAATATGACATAGATATTGAAATTGTTAAAAGGCCTCCATGTAGATTTTGGGTGCACAAAGATACGCCACCTGAGCTACTACCAACAAGAGAACAAGGGTTTAAAGTACAGCCAAGAAGATGGGTTGTAGAAAGGACTTTTGCTTGGGTTAATAGGAATAGAAGGCTATCGAAGGAGTATGATTTACTCACAACATCCACTGAGAATTTCATATACCTAGCTATGAGTAGGGTTATGTTAAAGAGGGAATATGCTTGAATTTACTAGTTTCCGGACAACCTCTAATAGTGACGTTGTTTGTTATAAAAAATTTCTATATATTCAAATATAGCAGTTTTGATATGCTGTTTAGAGTGCCGAGAGGTGTCTATTGGTAACTCCCTTTTTAGAGAACTGAAGAAGCTTTCCACAACAGAATTGTCGTAACAACAACCTTTATAACTCATCTATGTTTTTTATGGATAAGAGATATTGATAACCTTGCGAAGTATATTGTGAACCTTGATCACTATGTAATAGTAGATTTTTGGCAGGTTTACGCTTGTTAACGGCCATTAATAAAGAGTCGATAACCAATTGTTTATTTATTGAACTGCTCATTAACTACCATGCGTGAATATAGATCGATTATTGTTGCCAAATATAGCCATCCTTCCTTGGTTTTTATATAAGTAATCCCATACTTTATTTGGTTGATCGACAATAAAGTTTTGGTCTAATATATTGGGAGCTACTGTCCGTTTGTTGTTTCTTAATTTTAAATTTTCTTCTCAATATAGCCTGAATACCATTTTTCTGCATAATACTTTGCACTGTTTTTAAGTTGCAACTTTTACCCAAAGCCTTCAATTCAGCATGAATTTTAGGAGCTCCATATCTACATTTAGAAGCTTGATATATTTTTTGAATATCTGCTAATAACTCTTTATTTGCTGATTCTCTACTGCTTATTTTCCTTGTAGTCCACTTATAGTAGCCACTAGCAGAAAACCCTACATAATTCCTGCACTTTATAGTGTTTACTATGCTCTTTTATGAAAAAATATTTTACTCTTTTTGACTGGCCAGGGCTTTTTTTAAAATGTCTCTTTCTCTTGTTACTTTTGCTAACTCTTTCTGTAAATCAAATCTCTCTTTGTCATAAGGTGCTACATCTGGAAATGCATTTGCCGCTGACTTTTTTTCGTTATATTTCTTCATCCATTTTCCTAATACACTATCCCTTATTCCTAGATCTCTTGCTACTTTTGCAACTGGTTGACCTACCTTTCTTTGTTCATTTGCCAGCTTAACAGCTTCCAATTTGAATTCTGCCGTATATTCTCTTGCCATTTCTAATCCTCCAAAATTTTATTTTACCCGAAAAAACTCCTTTCTTTCTCTCCACTTTTTCTGGGTAAGGTCAAGAAGCCTATTGTCTAATTATGTACCTAAATTTTATTACGGCACTTTCACTACTACTTTAACGAGTGAGCTACCTTTCTATAAAAGACCTATCGACTGTTGCAATTATAGGCGTAAACAAGAATGATAAAAGAGTACGAGATTGAGTAACTATGTACACTTCTGCTGGCATACCAGGGTATAGGTATACGTTTTTAAACTGAGCAAGCTCTGGTTTTGGTATCACTACACGTACTGAATAATAACGCCCTAGTCTTGGATCATCAAGAGCGTCAGGAGAAATATGGCTTACTATACCACTAATTAAACTTAAACGACGTGCACTGTAAGCACTTAACCGGACTTTAACCTTTAGCCCTTCTAGCCCATCAATAGAGACTATGTTGCTATCTTTCTTTTGTGCCGACAGTACCTCTTCTATGTTTCTGGTCTGAATTTTAGCATCTATTATTAGGTCATCATCCGATGGCACTACGCTCATGATCGGAACTCCAGATTGTATAACACCACCTTCAGTATGGTATCTTATATCTGTGACTATCCCATCTTGAGGCGATTTAATTATTGTACGTGCTAATGAATCTTCAGCAACCATCAGCCTCTCTTTCAAGTCTGCAATAGACGTACTAACTTCCTTAAGTTCAGCGTTTGCTCTTTCTTGAGAATCGTTTCTCACGTTTATAATTTCTAATTCGTTCTCTCCAATTTTTTGCTGCACTTGAGATATTGCAGAACGGTAATGTCCAACTCTGCCTTCAATTTCAGCAAACTGCTTTTCTAAAGCTAAAATGTGTGGTTTGCTTATATGGCCACTATCAAGTAATTGTCTTTTTGTTTCCAACTCCTCAGTTATCAAGTCATATTGCTTATGAGCTGCATTTAGTTGAAAGTTTAGCCCCGCTAATTCATCATTTAACTGCTTTATACGTTGTTGCAGTATGTCTGTTTTTCCCAATATGCTCTTTCTCTGAGAGTTGAACAACTTTACTTGATTCTTTATCGCTTTATTTACAAGTTCATCGTGAGATAATTTTTTAACCTCATCAGGAAACTCGAGCGTGTCCAAATCTACTCTGATTGCAAGAAGCCTTGCTTCTGTTGCTAAAAATGATAAGAGCTTCTCTTTGATAATACTTAAATTCGCCTTCTCGTTAACATCACTCAACAAAACTAGAGGCTCATCTTTTTTAACTGCTTGGCTCTCTTTGACTAAAATTTTGCTTATTATTCCTCCACCCAAGTGTTGAACTATTTTCCTATTTGAAGATACAATAACTTCTCCACTTGCATGCACCGCACCGTCAATTGGAGCTATAGCCGACCAAATACCACCTATCCCAAAAAAGATAAGTATTACTACCAGACCAAAAAATAGTGGTCCCCATGTTACTCTCAGAACTTCATTTACGTTATTACTTTCACGTTTTAAAATAAAATTTATCATCGCATCAATCAATGCGAACGTCTTATCCAAAAATTTTGGGTACTTCTTCTTTTTATTTTTTGCTCCTTGCATATTTATATTATCACTATGGCCAATCAAGCCTGTCAAAGAAAATCCAGTGCTAAGCTTTTTTAACTTACTGATCATAATACTACTGTGAATTTGTGTTAACTCAAGATAACACACAAAAACAAAGAATCTATAATTTAAGCATTCCATTTAAACTGTAGAGCACCAGAATAAACTATTTAGTAACAATTCCTGCATAACTATGTTTTTAAAATTTTTTGACGTTTAACTTTATTATAACTTTTCCTTTATTTTGTGAATATCTGAGTTACTTATATTATGTAAGAAATCTATTGCCAACTAGTCAATATTCTGTTAGGAATTAAGATAATATAAAGTTATTATGTTTGGATTGGAAAGCAGAAAGTTCCTGATTACTGGTGCATCAGGCGGAATAGGGCAAGCAATTGTAAAAATTATGCACAAAGCCGGAGCAACTTTATGTGTTTCTGGCACAAAAAAAGAAGTGCTCGAAGAAGTTGCTAAACAATATGAAAAAAATATGCACGTACTCCCTTGTGATTTATCAAATGCTGAGGAAGTAAATCAACTAGTAAACAGAGCAAGTGAGTTGATGGAAGGCTTTGACGGGCTTGTATGCAACGCGGGCATTACGCAAGACAGTTTATTATTGAGAATGACAGATGAAACATGGCAAAAAGTAATTGATATTAACTTGAGTTCTACATTTAAGCTGAGTAGAGAAGCATGCAGGAAACTAATTAAGAATAATTGGGGAAGAATTATAAATATTTCCTCAATAATAGGGCTGACAGGAAACGCCGGGCAAGCAAATTATGCAGCGTCTAAAGCTGGAATAATAGCTATGAGCAAATCTATAGCAAAAGAAGTTGCAAGTCGTAATATAACAGTAAATTGTATTGCTCCTGGGTTTATAGATACTAAAATGACTGAAGTTTTAAATGAAGTGCAAAAGGGAAAAATATTAGATAATATTCCAATGAAAAGAATGGGAACAGGGGAAGAAATAGCAGCAGGGGTCTTATTTTTAGCAAGTGATGAAGCAAAATATATAACAGGGCATGTGCTTAACATTAATGGTGGGTTATTTATGTAGCAACACTTATGTATGGACAAATTATAATTTTTACTTTAAAATAAAAATATGTGTAGGTGTAGGTTTACGTTAATTTATTATTTAGAGGCAAAAAAATGAGCTCTATAATGGAATTTTTTAGTGTTTTTTGCGTAGTATTGCTTTTCTCTTTCTCAGGTTATGCAGCTGACCCTGATATGGATGACACAACTAAAGTAATATGCAATATTATTGGTTATGTTTGGGGGATAGGCGGTCCACTTATGACGGTAGTAATAATTGGTGCAGCTTTGCTTGCAATATTTGGCAGGATGCCGTGGCCAGCCCTCTTTGCTCTTGGCATGTTCTGTGGTGTATTTTTTGGCGCTAAAACTATCATAACGAAAATTATGCCCAATGTAAGCGATGAAGCAAAAGCTGTGTTGGAAAATTGTGGAAAGAGAAACCCATAAAAGTACAGAAATGCTTTTTTGTTATCCATTAAATCGCTTCATATCTTCAACTTGCAACAAATGAGGGCTATCTTTTGGTAAAGTTTTAACAGCTAGCTCAGCATATTTTGTAAATTGCTTTAAATCACCTTCAATACAAGCCTTTTTTGTCAAAGCAAAATAATGCATTGCCGTATCAGCGTCACATTTATATGCAACGCTTAAATATTTCCAGACAAAAGCGTTATTTGGTTCTACATTCAAAATCTGCTCCAGGTAAAAAATTGCCTTTTTTGCATCACCGTGTAATAATAAAGTATGAGATAATGCAAGTTTCACTAAATAACTGTTTTTCTCAGATAAATACCTAAGCGATTCCTCATACATTTTTATTGCTTCACTTAAATTTCCAGCCTTGTATAGCATTTCTGCTTTTAATTCATATAGGTATGGGTCATTGCGTGACTCTTGAATCAATGAATTAACTTTAGCAATAGCCTCCTCTATCTTTCCTTGCCTATAGCAAACTATAGCATTTACATACTCAGAATTATCTTCATATTTATTAGATAACACATGAATAGGAGCAAAGAAAGAGTCTAGCTTTGCAACCACACGCTCAAACTTTAGTAACTTATCCGCAAAAATTGGTTTTACGTTGTTTTTGACCTTATAATTCTGTACAGCAAATATACGTTTCTCACTAAGTGGGTGAGTACGGAAATATTCCTCGGTATTCTCATGCTCAATACTTTTAAAATAATCAAAAATCTCTTTCATACCTGAATTATCATAGCCAGATTCATCAAGGTACCTTAAAGCATAGCTATCTGCTACACTTTCTTGCTCTTGAGAATAGTTAAAAAATAGCCTTGAACTGAGTGCTACACCACTAAGCAAAATTGCACCAGCAACCTGAGGGTTAATGATAATACTAGAAACTAATCCTACCATATAACTAATCATTGCTATCGATTGAAAATAACCCATAGCACTACTCATTTGCAATATATGACCAGCAGATATGTGAGCAATCTCATGTGCTAATATACCAAGCAAGACATAAGGTTTAGCCGAATATCGTAAAAGCCCTAAATGAATGAAGATACTGTTATTGTTAATTACAAAAGCATTAATCGAACTGTCATTAATTACAAAAACTTTCACTTGATCATGATCAATATCTGCAGCAGAAAATAAAGGTTGCGCTAGCTCTTTCACTATTGCTTCCACCTCACTATCTCTAATAATGTTAATAGAGTAAGCATTATTATAATATGCAAGAAAGAACAATAAGGTCAAAAACTTAGCAATTCTAAACATGAAAATTCTGTGCTTGTATAATTTACAGGAATTTTATATTTTAACACTTAAATTATACAAATTTATAAACGCTAGTTTAATTTTTTAACGTAACTGATAAGTTTGTCGATGGTAGTTAACTTAATTTTATGTTGTTCAGCAAATTTAAGCAACTGAGGTAAGCGCATCATAGAGCAATCATCATTCACTAATTCACACCCTACAGCTGCATGATTAAGACCAACCAACTTTGCTATTTCAACACTTGCTTCAGTGTGACCATTGCGTGCTAAAACCCCGCCTTCATTTGCAATAATAGGGAAAACATGCCCTGGAGTAATAATATCGTCCTTAGTACTCTTTTCATCAATGGCAGTAAGTATCGTATGCGTTCTATCATGAGCAGAAACACCTGTTGTAATGCCATAACGCGCATCAATTGACGTAGTAAATGCAGTATGAGGAGTAAGCTTTTCATCTACATTGCTCTTCCTCATAAACTCAAGATTTAGTTTACTCATATGAAGCTTTGTCATAGCTAAAAATACAATACCAGTACCGTATCTAACCATAAAAGCCATATGTTCTGGTTTTACTTTTTCAGCTAAGACAACCAAATCACCTTCATTCTCTCTACTTTCATCATCAACTAAAATGAACAATTTACCGGAACGAGCATCCTCTAATACATCTTCCACAGAAGAAATACCGGGTAGACTCATTGAAGCATAAGTGGCCTGTACCATAATAATTTACTTAAATTCAATCTTAACTATTTTATACAATTTCTCTCCATTTGGCACTGTCACTTCCACATACTCACCGACTTTTTTGCCGATTAAGGCACTCCCGAGTGGTGAACTAGTAGATATTAACTGCTTTGAAACATCAGCTTCATATTCGCCTACAACCTTATAAACATATTCCACTTCACCGTTATTATCACTTAACATTCTTAATGTCACAGTTGCACCAAATATTACTGAATCACCAGACAAATTTTTTACTTCTATTACTTCCGCATGTGAGAGCTTACTTTCTATCTCCATTATACGGCCTTCAATAAAACCTAACCTTTCCCGTGCAGCATGATACTCTGCGTTTTCAGACAAATCACCTTGATCACGAGCATCAGAAATAGCTTGTATAACAGAAGGCTTTTCTTCCTTTAATTTTTCAAGTTCGGCTTGCATATTCTCAAAACCTTCCCTCGTCATAGGAAATTTATTAATAATAGATGAAGCCATAATTACCACCTAAACGCAATTAAATTGAGTAACAAAATTACTCACAATATTAAAAATATCACCTTTTATATCACCATTCATGTCATTTGACAACTTTTTTAAAACCCCAGGGTGTACAGTACGAAAATAATTAACAAGATCATGTTCAAATTTATTAACGTTACTTATTTGTATTTTACTTAACTGATTATACAGGTTAGAAAAAATATACATCAGCACTACTTGCTCTTCTATTGACATAGGTAAATGTTGTTTTTGCTTTAATAACTCAACAAGATATTTACCCTTATTCAAGGATAATTGAACACTAGCATCAAGATCAGAACCAAATTTTGCAAAATCTTCTAATTCTCTATACTGAGCTAAGCTTAGCTTTATAGAACCAGCAACTTTTTTCACAGACTTTAATTGTGCAGCAGAACCAACCCGTGAAACCGACAAACCTATATTTACTGCAGGTCGAAATCCTTTATAAAATAATTCAGACTCAAGAAAGATCTGCCCATCGGTAATTGAAATAACATTTGTTGGCACATATGCGGATACATCACCAGCTTGAGTTTCGACAATTGGCAAAGCAGTTAAAGAACCCTGCCCTTTTTTATCAGACATTTTAGCAGCTCTTTCAAGCAAGCGAGAATGTACATAGAATATATCTCCAGGGTAAGCTTCACGACCAGGAGGACGTCTGAGCAATAAAGACATCTGCCTATATGCCACAGCATGCTTAGATAAATCATCATATATAATCAAACAATGCATTCCATTGTCACGGAAAAATTCCCCAATAGTGCAACCAGCATAAGGTGCTAAAAATTGCATAGGCGCGCAGTCAGATGCACTAGCCACAACTACAGTTGTATACTCTAATGCTCCGCTTTCTTTCAGCTTATTTACCACTTTTGCTACTGTTGAAATTTTTTGCCCAATAGCAACATAAACACAGTAAACTTTTTGATTTTCGTTTACCTCATCGTTAACCTTCTTCTGATTGATAATAGTATCAAGCGCAATAGTAGTTTTACCAATTTGTCTATCACCAATAATTAATTCACGCTGCCCTCTACCTATTGGAATTAGCAAATCTATAATTTTAATTCCTGTTTGCAGTGGCTCATGCACAGACTTACGATCAATAATGCCTGGCGCTTTAGATTCTATATCCATTCTGTTTTTGGCTCTAATTTCCCCACCGTCGTCCATAGGATGGCCCAACGCATTTACAACTCTCCCTAACAATTCATGCCCTACAGGCACCTGCACAACATCACCACTACATTTTACAACGTCCCCTTCTTTCACATCACGGTCATTACCAAGCACAACTATTCCAGCCGTATTATGATCTAAATCGAGAACTATTCCTTCTACACCACTTGCAAAAAATACCTTTTCACCGAATTTTGCTTTTTCCAGCCCATAAACCAATGCGATACCATCTGTTACTGAAATTACTTCACCTATATTTTCCCGCTTTATAGGATTATCAAACGTCTCAACCTTTTCTCTTATTATACTTGCTATCTCAGAAACATTCATACTGTTCTTCATACAAAATTCCTTACTTTTAATATTTCCATTTTACTTAAGTCAACTAACCTATCCAAGTAACTTTTTAGCGAAGCATCGATCAAATTAAAACCATACCTAACTACGAAGCCACCTAGTATAGAAGGGTCAACCACATTGCTTACTTTTATTATTTTACCAAGAAAGCTCAAAGATTCAGTAATTATTTTTATATCAGATTCCTTTAAAGTTTCTGCTGACTTTATAGTAATTTCGAATTCATTTTCATTTTCTCTTGCAAGACTTAAGAATTTTTCTAATATAAGGATCAATAAACTAGAGCGTTTATTTGCAAATATAACCATAATAAATTTTACTAAATTCTCACTCAAGTGCTCATTTATAGAAAGCATCACTTCTTTTTTGTGTGCAAAAGAAATCATAGGATGAGATAGGTACACAAAAACATCACGTTGATCCTTAAAAAAAGCCAACAAAAATTCTACTTCTTTCCTTATAATACCTAACCTGCTTCCTGAGACATGAAATAGCACTCTAGCGTAAGATGAAACTAAATTATTGTATTGGGTCTTTTTCATATTAAATCCAGTAAATCTAAATTAATTCAGCTACAAATCTTTCATTCTTCAATCCAAGCATTTTTTATATAAACAGGTCTTCTCTTTAAGGAAAGAAAATATAAATCATATCTGACTGAATAATCTAAAAAACTAAGGTTTTTACTTAAGAAATACTTAGAAGAATTTATAATAGACTGACATTGAAGATGAGATATCGGTATTTCTTTTCCAAGTAAACTTGTTTTAACTTCTATAAAAATCAGCTCCTTTTTTTTAGATACAATTAAGTCAATTTCACCGAACTTACAACGGTAACGGCGTTTTATAACATTATACCATTTCAGTTTTAAATATACTAAAACTAATAACTCGCCAAAGTAACCTACAAAGCAGCGTAACCTACTTACCACAAGAAGAACAATTATGATAACAATTAACTTTGTGTAACTACTTTGCCTCCTTCTTTATTTTTACTATAAACCTTACCTCTTGCTGCAATATCCCTATCAACCAGTTCTATCACTGCCATTGAAGCGCAATCACCCTTTCGAGTGCTAAATTTTATTATTCTAGAATACCCACCTTTACGATCTTGATAACGGCTGGCTAAGACGTTTAATAACTTATCAACTGCTAACTTACTATTATGAAGTCGTGAAAGCAAAAGTCTTCTACCATGTAAAGTATTCTTATTCTTAGCAATTGTAATAAACTTTTCGACATATGGACGAAGTTCCTTAGCTTTTGGTAAAGTAGTTACAATCTGCTCATGGTTAATTAATGAGATAGATAGATTCTTTAACGTCGATAATCTATGTTCAGTACAACGAGATAGTTTACGTTTTTTTATTCCATGTTTCATATATCACCTAATCTTCATCAGTATGTTGTTTAGCCAACTCATCTATATCCTTAGGTGGCCAGTTTAGCACATTCATACCCAAAGACAAGCCAAAATTAGTCAAAACTGCCTTAATCTCATTCAAAGACTTTCTGCCAAAATTAGCAGTTCTTAACATTTCACCTTCTGTCTTTTGTACAAGATCACCTATATAAGTGATGTTTTCGTTTTTCAGACAGTTATGAGACCTGACAGATAATTCCATTTCATCTACCTTACGCAATAAGACAGGGTCATAACCCAAATCTTTAGCACCACTAGACGAAGAAACCTGCGATTTTTTATAACTTACATCAGAACTAATAAAGGGCTGAAGTTGCTCCTGTAATATTCTTGCAGCAGAGTCAACAGCTTGACTCGGAGAAATTGTACCATCAGTTTCAATTGACAATATCAGCTTATCCTTATCAGTCACTTGGCCAACACGACTGTTCTCTACCCTGTACGAAACCCTGTTGACAGGGCTATACAAAGCATTAACTGGAATAAAACCAATTAAATCCTGTTCACTCATAAGCTTCAAAAGTTCATTTTCTTTATATTTAGTTACAGGAAGATAACCTTTTCCGCTAGCCACATATATGGTCATGTTAAGCTCCACATTTTGCCCCAGCGTACATATTAACAAATCTTTATTAACAATAGAGCATTGATCATCAGTTTCTATCATCCCAGCTAATACCTGGCAAGGCCCTTTAGCGTTTAAATTTAAGCATTTATTAGAAGCACCATTTAATTTACACCTCAACATACCCATATTTAATACTATATCAGTTACGTCTTCTCTCACCCCTTGAATTGAAGTGAACTCATGAGTTACACCTTCAATTTTTATTCCATAAACAGCACTACCTTTAAGAGAAGATAACATTACACGTCTTAATGCATTGCCTAATGTTAAAGCAAAACCACTTTCCAACGGTTCTAGCACTATATCACTTTTTTCACTTGAATCATCTGATACTACCTTAACTGAACTAGGTTTAATCAATTTATCTAAATTGCTACAGAGAGAAACATCATTATTATAATACATAAAACAACCTTTTCAAATATCCTATACTCTTCTTTTTTTTCTTAACCTGCACCCATTATGAGGAATTGCGGTTTTATCTGCAATTGAAGTCACAGTCAACCCACAGCTCTGAAATGCTTTAACCGCAGCTTCGGTACCAAAGCCAGGGCCGCGAATTATTACAGAGACAACCTTCATACCAAATCTCTCCATTGCGTTCTTCGCAGCAGACTCCGCAGCCTTACCTGCAGCATAAGGTGTGGATTTTCTCGAACCTGAAAAACCACATGCACCCACAGAAGTTTGACATAGCGTATTACCATGAACATCAGTTACATTTACAAAAGTATTATTAAAAGTTGCACGAATATGGACAACACCAGTAATAAACTCCTTCTTACTCTTACTAACCGTTTTGACTTTTTTCATTAAAACTCACAATAATAAATTTTATTTTTTCCCAGCAATAGGCAACCGAGATCTACCTTTACGAGTCTTAGCATTAGTATGAGTCCTTTGCCCTCTCACAGGTAAACCTTTTCTATGTCTCACCCCTCTATAGCATCCCATTTCCACTAAAGATTTTATGTTCATAGCCACTTCTTTTCTGAGCTCACCTTCTATAACATAATTTTGTCTAATGAAACCGCTGATCTTTTCTATATCTTCATCTCGTAATTCTGAAACACGTTTGCGCTTATCAACTTCGCAAGCGTGACAAATTACATTCGCAGTAGCAATACCTATACCATATATATAAGTTAATGCAAAAGGAACACATTTCCTCACTGGAATATTTATGCCTGCAATACGTGCCACTGGTACCTCGATACTTTATTAATAACAACTCTTAATTTATACCATAAAACAACTCAGAGTCAAACCAAATTACAAGAAATTTTACTTTCAATCTCTTGCGTTACCTCATCAACACTCAAATTAGCGTCAATTGTTAATAATTTGCCTTTATAATACTCGCGTAAACCTTTCATTTGAAGGTGATATTCACTTATTCTCTTATTAATTGCAGACATATCAGCATCATCAATTCTTTTCTCTAACCTCGTACTTTTACATTTAGCACAAGTAGTACTCTTAAAAGAAGATACACTATATATGTTTTTACAGTCCAAACACGCGAGACGATTTTTTAACCTATCGATTGCAATATTATCGTCAAGCTGCAGCTCAACTACAATGTCAACATCCCTATTATATTTTTCTTGCAAAACTTGAGTCAAAAAATGAGCCTGGTTTAAATTTCTCGGAAAACCATCTAATAAGCAATTATCATCCACTAATGCAAGCTGGTCACGTAATAATCCACATATAATTTCATCTTGAATTAAATTACCAGATTCCACGGTACCCTTTATTTTTTTACCTAACTCACTACTGCTAGATATAATATTCCTTAATAAATCCCCTACTGAAATTAATTTTAAATTATATTTTGCTATTAACAAGCTTGACTGAGTACCTTTACCAGAACCTGGAGGACCAAAAATCGTAATGATCATCTTACTTTCCTCGTTTTAGACTCATATTTCTTTATCCAGTTGTCGTACCTATTTGAAAAAATATAAGATTGTATTTGCATAATAGTATCAGTAATAACGTTCACTATAATCAGTAAGCTCGTCCCACCAAAAATAAATGGTATATCATAATAATATCTCATAACTTCAGGTACAGTACATATGACTACCAAATACGCAGAGCCAATGAATGTCAACTTAAAAACTATATCTTGAAGGTAATCAGAAGTATGTTTCCCAGGCCTTCTACCAGGTATAAAACCACCATTTTTTTTAAGAAAATCTGCGTTTTCCTCTGGATTAAATATAAAATTGGTATAGAAAAAATTAAAAAATACTATCAGCACCAAATAGGCTACAATATATACTACTTTATTTGCCATAAAGTAATTCAAAATAAAATCAGAAAAAGCGTGCCCCTTATAGAAATTTGCAATTGAAATAGGTGTCAATAAAATTGCATTAGCAAAAATGGTTGGTACTACACCAGATAAATTAATCTTCAATGGAATATAAGTAAAATCGTCATTATGTAATCTTTTAAATTGCTTTTTAGGATGTTGAACAATAACCTTTCTATAAGAAGACTCTACAAAAATGACTAAGAGTAGCAGCAAAAAAAACAATACCAAAACAAAAAGGATAATAAATAACGATACGCTACCGTTTTTATTTAACGTTAACAAAGATGACAAAGCGCTGTGTAACTCTGATATTATACCCGTGAAAATGATTAATGAGATACCATTGCCTATACCGCTAGCGCTGATTCGTTCACCAAGCCATATTAAAAGCATAGTTCCACCTAAAAGGCTGAAAACACCTATTGTACGAAACATAACACCAGGTTCGATTACAACCAATACCCCTTCCCTATTCATCCCTTCCAATCCAACCAAAATTGGAATTGATTGAAATACACAAATTACTATGGTCAGATAGCGTATATAAGAATTCATCTTTCTACGGCCTGACTCTCCATCATTCTTAACTTCCTTCATTCCTTTAATCGCAGAAGAAAGTAACTGAATAATGATAGAAGCCATTATATATGGCATAACGTTCAATGCTAGAATTGTCATTCTAGCCAATGCACCACCAGAAAATAAATTAAATACTCCAAAAACGCCTGAGCCATCTTTGGGAAATATATCATTAATTACATCAAGATTAATTCCAGGAATAGGCACATAAGTACCCAAGCGATAGCAAATTAAAGCTATTAGCGTAAAAAATATACGCTTTAATAAATCGCCTTTATATAACAACGTAGGATCCAAGCTATTAAATGCTGATTTATTGCCCATGACTTACGATAGTATTTCCACACTACCACCAACTGAAGCTACAGATTTTTTTGCAGCTTCTGACGCAAAATCAACATGAAACACAAATTTTTCGCTCAACTTACCTTTATTAAGAAGTTTAATTTTATCCTTAATAGACTTTATAAAACCTAATTTATACAGCCTCTCCTTATCTATAACAGAGTCTTTCACTATTTTTTTAGCTTCCATTAAGCGCTGTATATCGCCAACATTAATTATAGAGTATATGCTCCTACGTATAGGCTTAAAACCTCTTTTAGGCAAACGAGTATATATAGACTGTTGTCCACCCTCAAAACCATTTATAGAAACTCCACTTCTAGCCTTCTGCCCTTTATGCCCTCTACCGGATGTTTTACCTTTACCACAACCGATACCTCTACCCAGCAACTTAGGCTTCTTTTTCTTAGATAATTTAGTAAATATAGAGTTTAATTTTACAGCATTATTCATACTTTACCTGTTTCCAACTATCTCGCTAATCTTTTTGCCTCTTTTGCTTGCTACCTGACGAGGAGATAACATACTATCAAAAGCCTTAAACACCGCACATATAACGTTATGAGGATTATTTGATCTAGTGGATTTAGCTACCACATCCTTTATACCTAACACCTCAAAAACTGATCTAATCGCTCCACCAGCAATAATACCTGTTCCGGCTCTTGCGGTTCTTAAAACTATCTCACCAGAACAAAATTTAGCTTTAATATCATGATGCAAAGTTCTACCTTCACGCAAGTACACTCTAATCATTGATTTCTTTGCAGCATTTACAGCTTTGACTCTTGCTTCAGCAACTTCTGCGTGCTTACCTATTCCACACCCTACCCTACCCTTCTCATCGCCAACAACAACCAAAATTGAAAATGAAAATCTTCTACCACCTTTGGTAACCGTTGTCACTCTTCGTACCGAAACTAAAAGCTCTGATAAATCATTATTATTTTGTAAATTCTTTATAGCCATATTCAAAACCTTCTAAAATTCAAATCCAGAACTTCTTAAAGCCTCAGCAAATTGAGAAACTAATCCTGTGTATTTATACGCTCCACGATCAAACGTAAGCTGCTGCTCTAATTTCATGCCAGACAGACGCTCAACCATTAAAGAAGAAACCTGTTTTATAGTTTCAGCGTTGACTTTCCCTTTACATACATCCTTAATTTTAGCATCCAAAGTAGAAGCTGAAGTGAGAGTTATTCCTTTTACATCATTAATTAACTGGACATAAAAATGCCTATTAGATTTAAATATGGATATACGTAAACGTTCAGCGCTCTTGTCAAGCTTCGCTCTATTACGTAACTTCCTTTTTTCAGAATTACTTAAAAAATTATACGATCTTTTCATTTTTATTACTTCTTTTTACTTACAACCTTACGCAGCATAAATTTGCCTTTTATTACAACACCCTTACCTTTATAAGGATCATATTTTCTAATTTTGCATATATCAGACGCCACCATATAGACCTTCTGCTTATCCATACCACTAACTATTAAGTGAGTTGGCTTTATGCACTTAATCTCAACATCTTTAGGCACTTTATATTTAACATTATGGCTATAACCAAGATATAAAGTCAAATACTTACCATCACACTCTGCCTTATATCCCACACCGTTAATCTCAAGATTAACAGAAAAACCATCAACCATGCCGTTAATGATATTATTAATATTACTCCTATAAGTGCCCCACATAGGCTTTATTTTATCATAATTATCTTTATCTTGATCAACAGAAAGCAATAGCTGATTATCAATAATCTGACACACAACATCCCTGATCAAGCTAACTTCCTTTTCAGCCTTAGCACTCTTTATTAACATACTACCATTATTATATTCAACTGAAACACCAGCAGGAATATTGATAGGAGCAGCACCTATACGAGACATGAATTTCTCCTATTATTTAAAACACACGACACAAAACTTCTCCACCAACCTTTAATTTATGTGCATTATAATCAGTCATCACTCCTTTGGGTGTCGATATAATAAAAATACCAAGACCATTATATGCTTTAGAAATGTCCTTATACTTAGAATAACGACGACAACCAGGCTTTGACACCCTAACTATGTCACTAATTACAGGTGACTTCTCATAATACTTCAATTTTACAATGAAAGAAGGTAAGTTATCTACAACTTGCTTTTCATAATCAAGGATATACCCTTCCTCTTTTAAAATCTCCAATATAGAAGAATTCATCTTAGAAAATAGTACCCTTGTTGCCCTATGCATTGCCAATTGAGCATTACGTATCCTTGTTAAAAAATCACCAATACTATCAGATAACGCCACAATATACTCCTTATATTATATTTACCAACTAGACTTTGTAACTCCTGGAATTTGCCCAAAAGAACATAAATCACGCAAAACAATTCTACATAAACCAAATTTTCTATATACTCCTCTTGGTCTCCCAGTTAAAGCACACCTATTTCTAATTTTGGTTTTAGAAGAATTTCTAGGCAATTTTTTAATTAATTTATTTTGAGCTGTAAACCTTTCTACAATAGACAAATTCTTATTATTTATTATAGATTTCAATTTTTCTCTTTTTTCTTTATATTGATCGCACAACTTTATTCTGCGAAGATTTCTTTCTATCATAGATTTTTTTGCCATATATTTCTCCTCTCAATTAATCAAAAAAAGGAAATTTAAGAGCCAGTAATAATTCCTTTGCTTCCTTATCACTAACTGCACTTGTTATAATATTAATATCCATACCTCTAATTTTACTTATTTTATCATAGTCTATTTCTAAAAACGAGATATGTTCCTTTATACCAAAGGAAAAATTACCATTACCGTCAAATTGCTTCACACTAAATCCTCTAAAATCTTTTTCCCTTGGCAAAGCAATATATATCAATCTTTCTAAAAACTCATACATTTTATCTCTACGCAAAGTTACTTTGCAACCTACTGTAGCACCTTTTCTGATCTTGAAGCCAGAAATAGATTTTTTTGCAAAAGTTGATAAAGGCTTCTGCCCAGCAATCAAATATAGGCTATCAAGTGGTTCATTTATTGCTTTACTATCTGTAGCAGCATCTCCAACGCCCATATTGATACACACCTTGACAAGTTTAGGCACTTGCATTATATTGCCGTAATTAAACTTATCCTTCAAGGACTTTACTATGCTATCTTTATACAATTCTTTAAACATATCAACCTAATCTATCACTTCTCCAGAAACTTTTGCAAAACGCACTTTTCTACCGTCTATAACCTTAAACCCCACTCTAGTTGGAGTTTTATATTTAGGGTCCAATGTTGCAACGTTGGATATATCAATAGCTAACTCTTTATTTAATATACCACCACTACTACCAGCTTTTGGTTTAGTATGTCTCTTATGCACATTCACTCCAGAAACAATTACTTTCTTTTTAGCATCACGTGCTATAACTTTGATTACCTTACCAATTTTTCCCTTATCTTTACCAGTTAAAACTATAACGTCGTCACCACTTTTTATTTTAGCACTCATTATAAAACCTCAACAGCTAATGACATTATCTTCATAAAAGAACCAGATGATAACTTTTTTACCGGACCAAACACCCGAGTGCCAAGTGGTTCACCTTGATCGTTAATCAAAACTACAGCATTGCTAGAAAAACGAATTACAGAACCATCAGATTTCCTAATAGGGCTTTTCACCCTCACCACAACTGCTCTATATACTTTTCCCTTCTCAACTTTCCCTCTTGGAGTAATAGATTTAGTAGATACAATAACTGTGTCACCTATAGATGCAGACTTTCTACCACCCAATAAACCAATACAAAGCACTGCACGCGCGCCAGAATTATCAGCTACTTCCAACAATGTATTTTTTTGAATCATATAAATATCCTATTCAATGTGAGCTATTAACAATAACCCATTTTTTAGTAGTAGAAATAGGCTTGTGTTCTTGTATTAAAACCTTGTCCCCTTCTTTACAACTATTATTCTCATCATGTGCTGTATACTTCTTGTATTTTTTTATAACCTTTTTATACAGCTCATCCTTATACACTTGTAATACCGAAACCTTTACAGTCTTATCACACTTAGCCTTAGTTACAGTACCACAAAAAACCTTTTTAGGCATTCTTTTCCTCTCTTCTTCTTTTATTTAATGTAGTTAAAATACGAGCTATGCTCTTTCTTATTAAGCTAAAACGCGAAATATTGTTGCACTGGGCCAGCTTCTTTTGAAAAACCAAATTAACAAACTCTTTTCTCAAATTCACAAGAATTTCATGCAATTCTTGCGAGGACCTCGATTCAATGTCAGCTATATCCATTGCAACTCCATTTAATTATGATTAGATACAAATTTACACTTCATAGGAAGCTTAGCAGTTGCCTTTTCAAGCGCCAATCTTGCTAAATGCATGGGAACATCACTGCTAATTTCAAACAACATTCTACCGGGCTTAGCTTTAAATACCCAAAACTCAACACTACCTTTCCCTTTACCCATACGCACATCCGCCGGCTTTTTACTAACAGGGGTATCAGGAAAAATTCTTATCCACACTTTACCAGAGCGTTTTAATGTTCTAGATATTACACGCCTTGCAGTTTCAATATGCTTAGATTGAATCCTACCTGCTTCCATAGCCTTTAGACCATAATCTCCAAAAGATAATGTGCTACCACCTTTCGTGTTACCCTTAATTCGTCCTTTAAATACTTTTTTATATTTACTTTTTTTAGGAATAAACATTTCAATATACCTAATTAGTTACCAATATAAACCCAGACCTTAACTCCTATGATGCCATATATAGTTTTTGCTTCAGCAAAAGCATAATCTATATTAGCACGTAAAGTATGCAAAGGCAAACGGCCTTCTTTATACCACTCAGTACGAGCTATCTCAGCTCCGCCAAGGCGCCCAGAACAACTTACTTTAATACCTCTAGCACCCATCCTCAAACAACTTTGAATAGCTTTTTTCATCGCTCTTCTAAATGAAACCCTTTTTTCTAACTGCTGTGCAATGCTGTTTGATATTAAAACTGCATCTATTTCAGACCTTTTAACCCCTACTACATTCACTTCCACATTATTTTTTACTTTTTCAGCTATCTTTTGCTTTATCTTCTCAATATCTGAGCCTTTCTTACCTATTATCACTCCAGGTCTAGAAGAATGTATTATTACAGATACCAAATCGATCGTACGCTCTATAATTACTTTAGAAACACCAGCATGCTTAAAAGATTCATTTATATAACTGCGAATAGATAAATCTTGATGCAACCCTTGTTTATAACCCTTCTCAGCATACCAAATAGATGACCAAGTATTAATTATTTTTAACCTAAATCCTTTAGGATTAACGTTTCCCATATTTTTGCACTTTCCTTATTAATTTTCTATTTTTATGAATCATATAATTTCCCCCAATTTTACAGTTATATTACTATAACGTTTACTAACTCTATTAGCTCTACCCATAGCTTTTGGACATACCCTACGCAAAGTAAGAGACTTACCTATTAAAATTTCTTTTATATATAAATTATCGATATCCAATCCATAATTTTGAGCATTAGCAATCGCAGAATTTAATACCTTCCTTATAAGACCTGCAGCTTTCTTTTCACAAAATCTTAATTGCACAGTGGCAAAAGAAACTTTTTTATTACGTACTAAACCAGCAACCAAATTCAATTTACGAGGAGTTGATTTTAAAACCCTAGAACCAGCTTTAACTATTACATCTCTGTTTTTCATATCAATTACCTTCTTGTCGCCTTTTTATCACCACTATGCCCAGTAAATTTACGAGTGGGTGAAAACTCACCAAACTTATGACCTATCATATTCTGATCATTAACATTCACAGGAATGTAATCCTTACCATTATAAACAGCAAACTTTAAACCTAAACAATTAGGAAGAATTACAGAAGCCCTGGAATGAACTTTTATAGCCAT
The DNA here is from genome assembly GCF_021496215.1 of Wolbachia endosymbiont of Aedes aegypti. Taxonomy (NCBI): domain Bacteria; kingdom Pseudomonadati; phylum Pseudomonadota; class Alphaproteobacteria; order Rickettsiales; family Anaplasmataceae; genus Wolbachia; species Wolbachia endosymbiont of Aedes aegypti. The sequence goes on from NZ_CP090902.1 coordinate 655,095, forward strand.
GTTAACAAACCCCTTGTTTAAAGCATTATTCACCGACTTTAATATAGAAGGATGACAAAAAGGAGGCTTCCATGCAGATCTACTCATAAACTAACCTTTCAATTGTTTTATATACTTATCACTAGATTTATTTCTCCTTCGAGTTTTCTTTCCTTTTGTTGCAACACCCCAAGGAGTAACAGGATGACGACCACCAGAGGTTTTTCCTTCCCCGCCTCCATGAGGATGGTCAACTGGATTCATTGCAATTCCACGTACAGTAGGTCTAATCCCAAGCCACCTACTTCTCCCAGCTTTACCCAACTTTCTATTCTTATGGTCAGGGTTAGATACTACACCAATAGTAGCCTTGCAAGAAGATAAAATCAACCTAATTTGACCAGACCTGAGTCGTAATAAAACATATTGGCCATCACGACCAACGATTTGTGCATAACAACCAGCAGCTCTAGCAATCGCAGCACCATTACCTGGCTTCAGCTCAACATTATGAACGAAAGAACCAACAGGTATATGCTTGAGTAGCAAACAATTCCCTGGCAAAATATCAGCATCATTCCCAGCTGTAACAACATCACCTGGCTTCATACCTTGAGGAGCTAATATATAAGACTTAATATCATCTTCCTTATATGATATTAACGCCAAAAACCCACTTCTATTTGGGTCATACTCTATTTTTTCAACTATACCTTGACCACTTCTATTACGCTTAAAATCTATTACTCTATACTTCTTTTTGTGGCCACCACCCCTATGACGAGTTGTAATTCTACCATGATTATTTCTTCCACCACTGGACTTTTTACCGGATGTAAGAGACTTTTCTGGCTCATCTTTTGATAAACCAACTTTACTTACTAACACAGTCCCACGAGAAGACGGAGTAACAGGATTAAAAAATTTCATACCCATACTAAACGCTCATTATATCTAATTTTTGACCATCCATCAAAGAAAAATAAACTTTCTTTTTCTGTTTTTCACAACCAACCACACCCCTAAAACGCCTATATTTAGGCTTAATTCTAACAACATTTATAGAAGAAATTTTAACATCAAATAGAGACTCTATTGCCAACTTTATTTGACGCTTATTTACATTTACAAAAACATACAAAGAATATTTATTAAACTTCTCCCTCAAAAAAGAGGCCTTTTCTGTAATTATAGAAGATTTTATTATATTATTATATTTGATCATAACAATCTACCTTCAAGATGCTTTAAAGTATCCTTTGTCAACATCACGCATTCGTGATTCAATATATCAAAAACATTTAACCCAATAGGTTTGATTAAGTCTACATAGTGCAAGTTTTTAGCCGCACGCAACAAATCATCTCCATAATCACCAACTATCAAAAAGGAAGAAAATTTAAAATTTTTAATACATTTACACATTTCAGACGTTTTCTTCACATCAATATTTAAATTATCCAGAATAATTACTTGATTATTTAAATACTTTAGAGATAAAGCAATTTTTAAACCAAATTTGCGTACCTTCTTATTAAGAGAATAAGTATGACTCCTCACAACAGGGCCGAAAATAATCCCACCACCTCTAAATTGAGGAGATCGCAAGCTCCCTTGTCTTGCCCTACCGGTACGTTTTTGACCATAAGGTTTAGCTGTTGTACCAGAGACATCACTAATACCTTTTGTTTTATGAGTACCAGCTCTTCTCTTCGCTAATTGCCATCTCACTATATCATGCAAAATACTCAATTTTTGCTTAGCAGAAAATATCAAAGGATTGAGCTGAGCAGCACCTACATTATCATTAGATAGATTAACTAAATTACATTCCATAACTAACTTACCAAATTACTAGCATCATCATTTACATCTAACAGTAAACCTACCGGAAAAGGAACATCTTTATGTAAAGATTTTTTAACTGCATCTCTTACAAAAACATAGGAATTTTTAAACCCAGGAACATTATTACCCTTCACAGCAATTATACTATTTTCATGATCAATGGATAATATCTTCATATTTTGTGCAGTTATCCTGCTGTTACCTAAATGACCAGCCATTTTCTTTCCTTTGAATACTCTACCAGGATCCTGACATTGGCCAGTGGAACCTTGTGATCTGTGAGCAATAGAAACACCATGAGATGCCCTAAGCCCACTGAAATTATGCCGCTTCATCACACCAGCAAATCCTTTACCTATAGAATAACCCGTAATATCAAGATATTGACCAACCACAAAATGATTGATTCCCACTTTTTTACCACATTCTATTCCCGACAGGTCATTTAATCTACTTTCGTATAACTTACATTTATTATTTATACCCTTTTTCTTTAAATATTCCAACTGAGGTTTTGCTATATTTTTAAAATCTCCTGTGCCTAAAATGACTGAATTATAGCCACATTTATCTTGTCCTTTTATATCAATAATATGAGTTTCGCTGAGATGCAATAAAGTTACAGCCATGCGACTATTGTCAGAATACATAGCAGTATGACCAATATTCATCATTAGTAAACCAATTCTCCTCAGCGAATTTATTCTCTTCATTTCCTTCTCCTAAACCTTAACTTCCTTGACTTCCTTGACTTTTAAATCCACTTCTACGCCAGCAGAAAAAGATAAACCTGTAAGCATCTGCATCATAGTAGGAGTAAGATCATGTAAAACAATCAAACGCCTAGAAGTTCTCATTTCAAACTGTTCACGAGATTTTTTATCAACGTGAGGAGATCTATTAACAATAAATTTAGAATCTTTCCTTGGCAACGCAATCGGACCAGATAATTTTGCACTGGACCGCTTTAATTCATCAATAAATTTTCGAACACACTCCTCCAACAAAGAACAATCGAAAGCCTTAATGTTAATATATATATCTTGCTTCATCTTAGTTACTACACTCACTCCAAAATTTCAGAAACAACACCAGAACCAACAGTTCTACCGCCTTCTCTTATCGCAAAACGCAATCCCTTATCCATTGCTATCGGTACTTGCAATTCTACTTCTACACTCACATTATCTCCTGGCATTACCATCTCCTTCCCATCTAGCAATTTTATGCTCCCAGTTACATCCGTTGTCCTTAAATAAAACTGTGGCTGGTAATTCGCAAAAAATGGTGTATGCCTTCCTCCTTCCTCTTTCTTTAATATATAAACCTCCGCCTTAAACTTTCTATGCGGTGTTATCGTCCCCGGTTTCGCTAATACTTGCCCTCTCTCCACTTCTTCTCTTTTTGTTCCTCTTAACAATATTCCTACATTGAGTCCTGCACTTCCCTTATCCAGCAACTTCTTAAACATCTCAACACCTGTGCATATCGTCTTTTGCGTCGCTTTCAGACCTATTATCTCTATCTCTTCTCCCGTCTTTATCTCTCCCTTCTCTATTCTTCCTGTTACCACTGTTCCTCGCCCCGATATCGAAAATACATCTTCGATTGGCAATAAAAATGGTAAATCCACAGGCCTTGGTGGAACCGCTACATATTCATCTAACTTTTCCATCAATTTATCTATTGATTTCTTTCCATATTCGCTGCTGTCATCCTCCAGCGCCTTGAGCGCTGAACCAACCACCACAGGCACTTCATCCCCTGGAAATCCGTATTTACTCAGTAATTCCCTCACTTCCATTTCTACTAAATCTATCATATCAGCATCAGCAACATCAGCTTTATTTATATACACCACGATATATCCAACACCTACCTGCTTCGCCAGCAATATATGCTCTCTCGTTTGTGGCATTGGCCCATCAACCCCCGACACTACCAATATCGCCGCATCCATCTGTGCTGCACCTACTATCATATTCTTTACATAGTCAGCGTGTCCAGGACAATCAACGTGTGCATAATGCCTTTTTTCCGTCTGATACTCAACATGCGCTGTTGCTATCGTTATCCCCCTCTTCCTTTCTTCTGGCGCTTTATCTATCTGATCGTACGCTACAAAATTTCCATAATGCTTCGTTATCGCCGCTGTTAACGTCGTCTTCCCATGATCCACATGTCCTATTGTTCCCACATTTACATGCGGCTTTCCAAATGCTTCCACTATCGCTGTCATAATTTAAACTTTTCTACCTAAAATACAAATACATCAATAAATAATATGTTGATTTTATCAAAATACAACAAAAAAAAGAGCGGATAGTGGGAATTGAACCCACGTCACTAGCTTGGAAGGCTAGAGCTCTACCATTGAGCTATACCCGCACAATGGAGGAGGTAGGATTCGAACCTACGTACGCTCACGCGGACAGATTTACAGTCTGTTACCTTTAACCACTCGGTCACTCCTCCGCAAAAATTTGTTAAGAGAATACTATTTTAGCATCTTAACTTAAGCTCTTATTGTATTTAATACTAAACGCCTAAAATTAAAAAATCAAGCAATAAAACCTACCCTGATTAAAATCATGCAGATTTCATTTTATATAACACAATATTGCCAATAAAACGCCTAAACAAATAATGCGAATCATGCGTACCTGGAGCTTCTTCTGGATGATATTGCACAGAAAAGACTAGGTAATCTTTCATCATTATTCCCTCTACACTATTATCAAATAGAGAAATGTGAGTAATTTCAACATTACTTGGAAGAGAAGCTGAATCAACAACAAAACCATGATTTTGGCTAGTGATCTCAACTTTTCCACTAATTACATCATAAACTGGATGGTTACTCCCTCGGTGACCTATATCCATCTTGATGGTCTTTGCCCCCAAAGTAATCGCAAGTAATTGATGGCCCATGCATATGCCAAAAATTGGTATTTTAGATTTTATAATAATGTCTATTTCTGAAACTACACTTTCTCCTATTTCTTGCGGATCACCAGGACCATTTGAAAGCACTATACCATCTGGATTCATACTCAACACTTTTTGAGCAAAACCTGTGCTTGGTCTGATTAATTCAACTGTACAACCAAGTTCTATTAAGCGTGAAACTATACTGATTTTTACGCCAAAATCAACGATTACAATCCTATATTTTGCATTAAGGTCAATAGCTCTATCTGATGTCATTCCAGTGCGTGACACTGGAATCCATATATTTTTTGCTGGATCCGAGTAGTCAGCTACTTGGATGACAAAGTGCTCCGCTAGTCTATTATTTTCAAAACTGTTATTTAAACTAACCTTATTAGTTATTTCTATCCCATTTACAGGTTTGTATTCCTTCAATTTGTCTAATGCATGCGCCTTACTCGATGAGCATATCATTCCATTTTGAGATCCATGTTCTCTCAAATGTCTTGTTAAAGCTCTAGTATCAACTCCTGATATCCCAATCACGTTATTTTTCTCTAACCAATCATTTAAACTGATATATGAAGAAGGGTGGGACATAGAAGAAAGTTCACGCATAACCACACCACTTGCAAAAATTTTCTTTCCTTCATTATCTTTATGATTTATTCCAATGTTACCAATATGAGGAAAAGTGAACGTTATAATTTGATCGGCAAAAGAAGGATCAGTTATAGTATGCTGATAACCGGTCATACCAGTGGTAAAACAAACCTCGCCTATGCACTTGCCTTTTTTACCTACTGATTTTCCCCAAAAGCACTTGCCATCTTGTAAAATTAACACTGCGTCCTGCACTTCATTATCTATTTAACTGATTCAAAACAGTATACAAGAATTTCAAATAATACGTAACTCTTTCTAAAATTCCAAATTTAACCACGAAGCAGCAAAAAATAACATGAAAAACTTTTAATACAATCTTTCATATAAAATATATAGTTGACTACCTTCATATTTCGTATTAGATATAGGTAAATCATAAGTAAAGTGGAGGGTAATAATGAACACTGGTACAAATCAATCAAAAAAAATAAATGAGAAGTGGTTAGCTGGAGGAATTGGCGCGCTATTATTTGTAATGATGCTACCGTCGATTCTTCTTTTAGCAAAAATAGCTATAGGACTAATTATGGTTTCAGTTGCAGCAATAGCGATAAAAGTTGCCTTAAAAACAATATCGAATGCTTTAGAGGATAAACAGGCAGATCAAAGCCAAGCGACGCAACAAACAACACAAAGTAAAATTATAAACCTGGCTATTGGATTAACATCTATATTCGTAGGAGGATTATCACTATTCATTATAGCACAAACTGGCTTAATTGCAGCATGTGCAGCTATAACTGCTTTAGCTCTACACGAATATGTTAAAAATCAAGAAATAGGAAAAGAGATAAATGATAAATTCGATAAGGTAGCTGACGATACAATCAATTTTATTGTTAGCAGTGTTGAAAAACTTATTCCAACAAAGCCGCCAGGCATAACAGCCTAAACTGTCTCCGTTCAGGGCATAAGTGTTACAAGTAGCATTATATAAAGCGATTAATGGCATCCTCCTGATAATAGAATAATTGTATCTGTTCAGGGGCATCGCAAATATTGAAGCAAAAGTGGTCAGTGCTTACTATACGAATATTGTGATTTGAATCCACTAGGGAGGATGTCATCCCAGTGCCCAGACACTGGGATCCAGGAATTTTGATTAGAGATTAAATTGGTGAGTATAAAAGTAGCTAATCCTACGTTAAAATACAACGTTTTTAATGGGACTGCGTAAAAGGGCTGGATTCCAGTGTCAAGCACTAGAATGACACCTTTGTGTTTGAGGCAAAACCTGCTATAACATTTCTTCGCAAACAAACGTTCGTACAGTTATGTATCAGCTACTTTCATGGCACCATTTGTTGTAAACTCACATTTCTCTATGATTATCTTTATTTGCCGCTTTCCCGAACGGATGCTCTACAGTTATTTCCTCATTAATAGAGCGAGGTGCACCGGAACCAGGTACAACGATATTCTCGTGCGATTGCATATCCTTCTTTTCCTCACATGGTGTTTGCTTAATGAAATGTGCTGCTAAAACTTCATGTAAAGCTTTACCTTTTATAAGCACAGCCTCGTTTTGCTTAGCTAACTCTAAAATTTTCTTTGGTTCAACATCTTTACCGTCAATAGTTGATTTTTTAATACTAACTTGACCTAAATTTATATTTAGAACAACAGTACAGTTAAGGTCTTTTCCAGATTCATCTTTTGCATCCCAACTAATTTCGATGTCACATATTGCAAATTTTGCAAAGGAGTAGTTCCTCTGTTGTGTCTCATTCTTCTCAATTGTTACTATTCTTTTATCATTACTGTATATTTTTACTCTTTGTACCTCATTTTTAATTGTTTCCATCCTTTTAATCTTTTCGCTAAAAAGACGACTAGTTTCTAAACTCTGTCCAGGTTTAGTAATGTTGATACTAAGATTATCATAATGATTAACAAGATGTCCTGCCTTTTTGTCTGGCCAATAACATCCATCAAAGAAACCAATTAGATCATCTTTGTTTAGAAATTCTTTTGCATCATTCATTCCTTCGTCAATTCGAAGAAGATATCTACCCAACCTCTTTTTAAAATTTTGTTTTAACTCCTCCTGATCTTTAGAAGTAAGCTTCTTATCCAATATATCCATTATTTCTCTTTGCTTACTTAATACCACATAGTTAAAAAGGAAAATGCTCTCCTTCTCCCGTCGATAATAGTTTACTATTTTGTCAAATGGATCCGCTGGCCGGCCGTTATTATAATTTACAGAATCAGAAGAATCTTGACATTTATTATCCTTAAAATTGAAATTCAATTTTTCAAAATCTGATAACACTTCTTCTGCCCTATCTTTAAAAGACTGAAGTCTATCTTGAAGTTCTTTTCCATAACTCATTCCTTTGTCAATTTGAAAAACATATTGACTATATTTCCTTCTAAACTCCTCCTGTTCTTCGAGAAGAGGAAGATTCCTATCTAATATATCGATTATTTCTTTCCGCTTATTCAATATCACGTAATTAAAGAGGGAACTCTTCCCCTTCTTTTCATAATCGTCTGCTATTTTGTCAAAACACTTATTATCCTTAAACTCCAATTTCTCAAAATCTGAGAGCACACTTTGTACCTGAGTCTCATCGAATTGAAGATTTGCTTGAGGAGATAGAAGAGTCAACTTTTCTTCACTTTCCTTGGTACTCGAATTTTTGTAAAAAACCATTCAATAGATTTACAATACTAGAAAACATTTCACACCTCTATTGTTATAAGTAAACTTGATTATATCTTAATGCTAAATGTTGTAAAGCTAAAATTAGAAACTAAAAAAGCTAACATAAGTTCTGCATTGTTTGCAGCTTTATCAGCTTATTAGGTAGAATTATTAAAGAACTAGTTGAACATATGTTATCAACTCCATCCACAAGTTCTCCGCTTGTTACTCCAGTTGCAATAAACACTGATTCACCTCTTGCCATATCTTTTACGGTGTAGATTTTTTCTGGGTCATGGATATTTAAATTTTTTGCTCTTTCTTTTAATTGATCCGTGTCAAATATTAATCTTCCCTCCATCTGCCCACCGATTGAACTCAGCGCTGCAGCCGCAAGCACCCCTTCTGGTGCCCCTCCTATTCCGATATACATATCATGATTGCCATTTATTAGTGAAACTACGGCTGCAACATCGCCATCATCTATTAGTTTAATTTTTGCTCCTAATTTCCTGATTTTCTCTATTAATTCATTGTGCCTTTCACGTTTAAGTACAGTTACCACGAGATCATTCACTTTGCATTTTTTTGCCTTGGCTAAATTGTCTAGATTCTTTTCAATGCTATTTTTTAGTGAGACTACACCCTCTGGAAGATTTTTTCCTACTGCTATCTTTTCCATATAAACATCAGGTGCATGTAAAAAATTACCTTTTTTCGTTGCAGCAAGAACGGACATTGCCCCTGATTTGTAATGAGCACAAATCGTAGTGCCTTCAAGTGGGTCAACGGCAATGTCGATTTCAGGACCATTTCCAGTGCCAACCTTCTCGCCAATATATAGCATCGGCGCTTCATCTCTCTCACCTTCACCAATTACGATAGTACCATTTATTTCCATTGAATTTAATACTGTACGCATTGCATCAACTGCAACCTGATCAGCCTTTTTTTCATCGCCGAAGCCTGCTAGTTTATATGCAGCAAGTGCTGCAGCTTCGGTCACTTTAACTAATTTATAAGCTAAATCTTCCATCATTTGCTCGAGAATCATAAATAAAGAATCCAATATATATCATGCAACTTTAGACTGCAATATGTCTTGACTGGTTGTGGGAAAGTTGCTGTAATAAACTAACATATAGTAGTAGGTTTAGTTATGGTATATAGTAATGATGATATTAGAGAGTTGTATCGAAAGATAGCTACAATTGTAAAATATGATGATAAGGGAATTGCTAGTCTTAAAGATTTGCAAAAGGAACCAAAGTGGAAAGAAGTTAATTTCCAAGATAAATGTGAAGGAGACAATTCATTAGAAGACTTACTTCTAAAACATGCAACCGAAAATAACAACACACGCGTTAAGGATTTTCTCCTCCAAAATGGGTGTAAACCCCTTCAACAAGAGCAAATAACCGCAGCGATAAACAAGGAAGAAGAGGTACCTAATGTGGAAAGAATAGAGCAGACAGTAATGAAGTAGACTCTAGTAACTCCATAAACCCTGGTATGACTGCTGAAGTACTTTACGGGCAACTAATACAAGGAAAAAAAACAAATTCGGCAATTTTTGACTCGTTTGCAAATGCTGTAAGAGAGTCCAATATTACCGGCGATCGTAGCGTATTTCTAGATGTTGTAAAATTGTTTACAGATTTAGATGCTGTAATCCATCTTACAGATACTGCTTCCAGGACTATATTGGATATAGCTGCAATAACAAAACAAGCTGACGTTGTTAAGGTACTTTTGGATAGTGGCAAATTTAATGAAGAAGAAAAATTGCATGCCTTGAATTCTGCTATTGTTCAAGGTAATGTCCAAGAAGTTGAGCTAATTTTAGGTTACGTGAGTCCTGCAAACAGGAAAGAGGCTTTAGAAGTGGCCATACAGGTAGGTAAAACTGAAATTGTTAATGCGTTCTTGAATAGTGGTAAGCTTAATGAAGAAAACAGAGCAAAACCTTGCAGCAGTAATGGGAACATTGGTAGTAGACCTATAGCAACAGTTCCTCTAACCAGTACCAATGGTGATAATCATAATAACAAAAACAAAACGCCTGTAATACCAGAGGAAACAAATACTAAGCAAACTGCCACACCAAATAATGATAATAAAGCTAACGGCTTCGTAGATGCTCAATTTTCTATGCCAAATGAACAAGAAACTAAATATAAAGAGAGCAAAAAGGATTTTTACACCTCATTGACAAAAGATGTTGTTGGAGTTGTTATTACAGGATTATTCATTACTGCTGCTGTAATGGTTCCATTTGTAGCTGGTGCAGTAGTTTGCAGTGTCATAGCTGCTTTGGTTGCAATATACACCGGGTTGCATGTAAAAAATTCTACATTACCAAGTTATAGGGAGATGAGAGAGAATGAAGTTGAACGTGTAACAGGATGTCATCCCAGTGCCCAGACACTGGGATCCAGAAAGCCATAATAAAAACTAGATCCAGCGTCACGCGCTGGAATGACACCCTCTGGTGGGCTCAAACCATATGAGTAGCCAACACTGCCACTATACTTACCTAGCAAATTTAGATCTAACACTAAACTGTGCTGCCACTAACTTTGCAATCGGTACTCTATAGGGTGAGCATGAAACATAATCCACCCCTGATTCGATGAGAAACTCTATAGATTTTGGATCTGCTCCATGCTCTCCACATATACCCAGTTTTATTTCTTTTCGGGTTTTTTTGCCTCTTTCAATGGCCATCTTGATTAACTCCCCTACCCCTTCGATGTCCAGCACTTCAAATGGGTCGTTTTCGAATATGTTGCTTTCCTTATAAGAATCGAGGAAATTAACTGAATCATCTCTTGAAAGTCCCATGGTTGTTTGCGTTAAATCATTAGTGCCAAAACTAAAGAACTCTGCATGTTTTGCTAACTTATCAGCAATCAGTGCTGCTCTTGGTAGTTCTATCATCGTTCCAATTGAATAAGCCTTGTCTGATGTCATTCCAGCGCGTGAAGCTGGAATCTGCGTCTGGATCCCAGCTGAGATAACAGAGGATTCTTTCTTTGCTAGCTCGCATATCAGAATAAATTCTTTCTCGCTCATGATAAAAGGAATCATGATTTCAGGCTCCACTTCTATCTTCTTTTCTTTCTTTAATTCACTTGCAGCACTAAGTATTGCCCTAATCTGCATGCTATATATTTCAGGATGAGAAATAGCAAGTCTACAACCTCGATGGCCAAGCATTGGGTTCTTTTCTGATAACTGTGCTATTTTATTTTTTACTGACTCAACTGACTTACTAAGTGATTTGGCAATTTTTTCTATAGTAGACTGATCATTGGGTAAAAATTCATGCAAAGGTGGATCAAGCAACCGTATAGTGACTTCCCTGCCCTCCATAATAGAAAATATTTCTTTGAAATCAGACTTTTGCATTTCTTCTAGTTTAATGAGCGCATTTGCCCTTTCATTTTCATCGTCAGCTATTATCAACTTTTGAATGAATTCGATTCTATCACTAGCGAAAAACATATGTTCTGTGCGACATAAGCCTATACCTTCTGCACCGAATTCTTTTGCAATTTTTGCGTCTTTTGGAGTATCAGCGTTCGCTCTCACTTTGACCGTTTTGATTTCATCTATCCAGTTGATTACCGTTTTGAATTCTTGCGATAATTCAGGTGAAATTGTAGGGAGAATGCCAAGCATAACCTCCCCTGTTCCTCCGTTGATGGTAATTGGTTCACCTTTATTTACTTTTGTATCCCCTACAGAAAAGAAAGTTCCATCTTTATCGATATAAAGTCCACTCACACTGCAAATGCATGGCTTACCCATTCCACGGGTTACAACAGCAGCATGCGAGGTCATCCCTCCCCGTGCTGTTACTATGCCACTTGCAGCATTCATTCCATTAATATCTTCAGGACTCGTTTCTGACCTTACTAAAATCACTTTTTTGCCCTGCTCTGCAGCTTTTTCAGCATCACTTGCACTAAACACTACATATCCAGAAGCAACCCCTGGAGAAGCCGGCAGCCCCTTCCCTATTACTTTTTGGTCACTCTTAACGTCAAGAACTGGATGCAATAAATTGTCAAAGGTTTTTGGATCAATTCTCAATATTCCTTCTTCTTTTGTAATCGTTCCTTCGTTTACCATATCAACTATTATGCGAATAGCAGCTTCAGCCGTGCGCTTGCCAGACCTAGTCTGCAAAATCCATAACTTACCGTCCTGCACAGTAAATTCGATATCCTGCATGTCTTTATAATGCCTTTCAAGTTTTTCACATACCACGCATAATTCTCGGTAGACACTTGGCAGCAACTTCTCCATGGTGTTTTTTTGCTCTCCGTCAATTGGCATAGGAGTATAAACACCAGAAACCACATCCTCACCCTGAGCATTAATCAGAAATTCACCAAAGTATTTTTTTTCTCCAGTTGAAGGATTTCGTGTAAATATCACACCAGTTGCAGAATTATCATTTAAATTACCAAAAACCATTGCTTGCACGTTGACCGCTGTTCCAAAGTTTTCAGGAATATTATGTATTTTTCTATAGGAAACAGCCCTATCATTTTTCCAAGAAGCAAATACTGCATTCACTGAGCTGAGCAATTGCTCTTCAACGTTCTGCGGAAAATGTTTTCCTGTTTTTTCATGTACTATCCTTTTGAAATTGTTAACAATTTCTTTTAAAACATCAACATCAAGATCAGCTAAGCTTTTTGCTCCACTCTTTTGCTGCTTATTATCAACAACATCTTGAAATAGGTGATGATCAAGCTGTAGTACAACATTGGAGTACATCATGATGAAACGGCAGTAGCTATCGTAAGCAAAACGTTCGCCACTTTTTTTTGCAAGCCCAACAACGGTTTCATCATTTAGACCAACATTTAAAATAGTATCAAGCATGCCCGGCATTGAACTAACACTACCAGAGCGTATGGAAACTAATAAGGGATTATTTAAATCCCCAAATTTACAACCGATGTCATTTTCGAGCATCGCCATGTAGTTTTTGATTCCACTACATATGTCATTCCAGTGCGTGACCACATTTTTTTCTGGATCCGAGTAGTCAGCTACTTGGATAACAGAAGATCTATTGTCTTGATAATAGACTTTGCAAGCAGAGGTGGAAATTGTGAAACCAGGTGGAACAGGAATGCCAACATTGCACATTTCTGCTAAATTTGCCCCCTTTCCTCCCAGCAGATTTTTCATTTCTGCATTGCCTTCGCATTTACCCTGGCTAAAGTAATGTATTAACTTTTCCCCCATCATTTTCTCCGGATTTTCACTGATAAACACATTGTACATATAGCTCCAATAAACCTGTGAGAACTTGAAACCTTAGGATAATAAATTTTACAAAATTTTGCAACAACGTTCCTTACAACAACATCAGTAAAGTTAACAAAAAAGACGACAAATTATTGAATTATTATTAATAAGAATATATAATATAAAGATACATTTAAAAATTTTTTTATGGCTCTTTCTAAATTTCTCGACCCCAAGAATGATGTTGCGTTCCGGCGTATTTTTGGTACTGAAAAAAATAAAGACATCCTCATTCACTTTCTCAATGATATTTTGGGGTTCACTGGCAAAGATGAAATAAAAGAAATAGAATTCCTCAGTACTGTAATGGATCCTGAAATTGCCTCTGATAAGCAAAGTATAGTTGATGTTCTTTGCAGGGACTCTAGTGGGGCTAGGTATGTGATTGAAATGGTGCGACCTGAAAGCCTTCGGTCATATTGTTTAAAAGGAGAGGAATTCATTCAGAAAGAAACTGAAAGGATTCTAAAGCTTATTGAACCAGATGTTTTGCCATCTGAGTCTACGCATCAGTGCGAATTGGGTAACCAGTTGGTGCCGAGCGACGCGGACAATGAACCTCCTCTTGATAAAGAAGATGCTCAATCGTGAGAGAAAGCATAAACTACAAGCATCATGTGGTTGGAGGGCTAGGCTTAGTGGTATGGTGAACGTAAGTGAAGCTTCATAAGTATCGTAACGATTAAAGAGCTAAAGATGCTGATAAGCTCCGACCAAAAGGTAATGTGACATTTTTCATTTCTGGATGTACGCAAATAATAATTCCACCGGTATAGAGAAGCCACCTAACCCACTATTGTATGACAAAAGGAACAGGATAAGCCTGTATTTTCGCCTATATGGCAGGCAACCCGCAAGGAATGCTGATGGATGTGCAGGTAAAGGATAATGGAGAAAGCGAATGCCATTTTGTAACGAAATGGATAGAATTTGTAACATTAATTCGCGTGAAAACGAGCAGACTTCCATTTGGTCCCTCATGACAAGAAACTTTGTTAACCACTTAAGGTAGGAAAGCAGATGATTACAAGTACAACTGTAAGTGCACCTACCAATAACTCCGAAGCATGGAACCAGTTACCCTGGAAGAAATGCCAAAAAGTTGTTATGAGGCTACAGAGGCGTATTGTTAAGGCTGTCCAACAAGGCAGATGGGGTAAGGTGAAAACTTTACAACACCTTCTCACACGCTCTTTTAGCGGCAAAGCTTTGGCGGTTAAGAGAGTAACTGAAAACCAAGGAAAAAACACAGCAGGTGTAGATCGTCAAATATGGTCAACTTGCAACACAAAATTTCAAGGAATAAAGCTATTAAAACAAAGAGGATACAAACCTTCTCCGCTAAAACGGATATACATCAGTAAGTCTAATGGCAAAAGAAGACCTCTTGGAATCCCTACGATAAAAGATAGAGCCATGCAAGCATTATACTTGTTTGCTTTGGAACCGATAGCTGAAACGATCAGTGATCGTCACTCTTATGGTTTTAGACCAAAAAGATCCTGCGCAGACGCTACTGTGGCTTGTCACTTGTTACTGGCAAGCCGTAACCAACTACAATGGATACTCAAAGGTGATATTAAATGGTGTTTTGATAACATTAACCATGAATGGCTCATGAAGCATATTCCTATGGAGAAGAAAATTCTTCATAGCTGGTTAAAAGCTGGCTTCCTAGAATCAAAAACTCTGTATTCCACAACTGCAGGTACCCCACAAGGTAGTATCATCTCTCCAATACTAGCAAATCTAGCCCTAAATGGACTTGAAAAATCATTGGAAAGTCAATTTGGTAAACTTGGCAGTAAAAGAAGAAGCAAAATCAGAAGTGGAGTAAATGTAATCAGGTACGCAGATGACTTTATCATTTCAGGAATCACACGTGAAGTACTGGAAAATGAAGTAAAACCTCTAGTATCGTCCTTTCTTCAGGAGAGAGGTCTTATCCTTTCCGAAGAGAAAACAAAAATTACATCTATTACAACAGGGTTTGACTTTCTTGGTTGTAATGTACGCAGGTATAATAAGAAGTTAATTATAAAACCTTCAAAAGAAAGTATTAAGAAACTTCTTAATAAAGCACGTACATTGATAAAGGCAAACATAGCGAACACTCAGGCCGTACTAATCAAGTTGCTCAATTCCCTATTAAGGGGATGGGGAAATTACTACAGCCATGTGTGTGCGAAAAGAGCTTTTAACAAAATAGACCATGAAATTATGTGTGCTCTATGGAAATGGGCAAAGAAAAGACATCCTCGTAAAGGATTACGTTGGATAAAGAATCGTTACTTCAAGGTAATGAAACAACGCCAATGGGTCTTTGCTGCACCCATATGCAAGAACAAACCGAAAGAGATAAGGTATTTAAGACTGCTGAGGTTGATTGATATACCTATCAGACGACATGTTAAAATCAGGGCGGATGCAAATCCACTTGACTTAAAATGGAAAAAGTATTTTGATGAAAGAGTGAAACAAACAAAAATGTTAGCAAGCTCTTTCTCAAGAGAAGGTTCTCTACTGTTGGTGTCACCATTAAGAATGATGTTTTCTGAGGAATCATGAAGGACAAGCCGGTTCGAGAAAAGAAGGACTTAGATAAGGGGCTCAAGCGTAGTGTGGGGAAACCTGCATGCTGCGTTTCTAAGGGAGGGGGTAGTAGCAATACTACTTCCTTACCTAACCAAGTTGCCAAAACTAAAGGCTTTGAAAAACGCGCTCAATATTACGCTGCTAAAGCTTATTCAAGGCAAGCTGATAAAGGTGATCAATATCAGGGTCTTAAAGAAATCATTTTTATAGCTATTGCTGATTGTATTCTCTTTCCTAATAAATCTGAGTATAAGTCAGATCATGTAATGTTAGACAAAGATAGCTATGAACATGATTTAAAAGATTTTTATTTTACATTTATTGAGTTACCAAAATTTCCTAAAACTAAAGAAGACCAATTGGAGAGTATAGTTGAAAAATGGATCTATTATTTTAAATATGCAGATGAAACTCGCGAAGAAGAATTGGAAAAGATAATAGGTAGTGATGTAATAATTAAAAAGGCATATGAAGAACTAAATAGATTCAACTGGTCAGAGAAAGAATTTATTGCCTACGAACAGGAAATAAAACGTATTCGTGATGAACGGGCTGTTCTTGAACAAAAACTTGATGATGCTAAAAAGGAAGGAAAAATTGAAGTTGCAAAAACAATGCTAGCTAATAATGTTGATGTCACCACTATTGTTAAGTTTACTGGCCTCTCCATGAGTGAGATCAAAGAATTGCAGAATTAAGTGGACCCGCAAACGGTTACACGAAATAATGCTGCAGCCTGACCAGGTGATAAGTACATTTAGCCTATTTATCTTTATACTTTCATGTCAATTTTATAAATCAAATTTATTTCTGTGAGTAGCTACAATTTAAAGACCTTGCTTCATCAATGTAATGGAACAAAACCTTTTTAGTAAGTTCAAAACCCTCTAAAGTCTCTCCTTCGCATCTTGCTGTAATGCAGTTTTGCGTATTTGATACCCTAAGAAGCCACCAACCTTTATTATCGGTTACCTTAACACCATCAAGATCTGAAAATACAATATTTTGCTGCTCTAGTGTTTTCTTTATTGACTCAATTATTTGAAACTTTTTCTCATCTTTCACTACAATCTTCACTTCATGAGTGATATATAACTTCGGTAAATCCTCAATCACCTGAGATAGGCTTTGGTTTTTCTTAAGCAAAATGTCAACTGCTTTAACAGCAGAATATAGCCCATCATCAAAACTTAGCTCAGAAAAGAAGAAGTGCCCGCTTAATTCACCAGCAAACTTTGCCTCTTCCTCTACCATCTTCTTCTTAACTAGTGAATGTCCAGTAGCACAGGTGATAACTTGCCCTCCTAACTTGCTAACAAAATCATGCACTTTCATACTCATTTTTACGTTAGCAATAACTTTGCTTTCTGGATATTCCTCCAACACTTCACGTGCAAAAATTATAAATAAATGGTCATTGGAAACAACGTTGCCTTTATTATCAATTAAGCGCACCCTATCGCTATCGCCATCTAGCGCAATGCCAAGATCACATCCATATTCCTTCACAATGTCAATTAATTGAGCAAGATTTTTTTCCTCTATGGGATCTGGATCATGCAGTGGAAATGCCCCATCTATAGAGTTATTGGTTACGATGTGCGTATGACCAGGCAAGATCTTTTCAATATACCTTATAATTCCACTTGCTGGACTATTTCCACAATCCCAGGCTATTTTTAATTTCTGTGTAGTATCGTTCTTCACTGCACTTTTCAATATGCTAATGTACTCACTATATATATTTATGTTAATTAAGCTTCCAATTCTTGTGCTGTTTTTAATTGGACTGCTTATAATTTCCTTCATTTCTTGATCTGAGAAGACTTTTTTATTACTAAAAAATTTAAAGCCATTATATTCGCTGGGGTTATGAGAGGCAGTTATTATGATACCAAGATCCGCCTGTGTGATTTGTGTTGCAGCGTAAAGCATAGGTGAAGAGCATAGCCCAACGCGTATAACATTTGCACCGGATAAAGTTAAGCCCCTAATTAATTCTCTTTCTATACCTGGTGAATCTATTCTGCTGTCGTAGCCGACACAAACACTAGCTACGGTTTGGCCAAACTTTCTACCTATCTCGTACCCATCATTAATCTGCAAATCTTTGCCTACTATACCTCTAATATCGTATTTTCTTATAATGGTATTGTCCATACTGTACTTCTTGAAGTGACTACTATATAACATTTTGGCCAAATGCTCAAGTTTATTTATCCAACAATTAGTTGATTTTTTAAAGAAATCTGTTAATATTATAGTATATTTTTTAAAATGTAAAATTATGCCACAGGAAAACGAAAATGTATTTATAGCTGAAAGTCAAAGTTTAGATGTAGATGAACAAAAGAAAAATGATACTTTAAATGTCATTGAATCTTGCAACGATCTTCAGGATTTTATCAAAAGACTGGAGGAAGAAAATTTAATCTGGTACTTTATTGGTCCTTTACGCAAAGATGAGGACATTACAGGACAGATAAATTTAAAGTGGGAAAAGGAGTTCCAAAAATTTGAGCAATCAATAGACGCAATGCATAAAGAACTTAAGTCGTCTCTGCCTGGTCAAAATTTCTTAGTGTATCCAACAAAGGATAATGACTTCAAAATTAGATTTGAAAATGAAGAAAAACCAATAGAAATTAGCAATATTTTAAGGACCAGCAGTGAAGGTAAGGTTTATAACATATCTTTAGGGAAAGATAGTCAAATAACTGCAACCAAAAAAGGCAGCGAAAGGCACTATGATTTTACTGGTTCAAGCTCATGTGAAATGACCATTAATTGGCAGGCTAAGGATTCTGAAGGTAACAGCATAGACTGTAGCATGACCGTAAAATTGGATTCTGGTGGTATACAGAGTGTTATTGGTGAGCCAAAATTTGGAGGAATAACGAGTTCAGAAGAAGTATTAAAGTTAGTTGGACAAAATAAAGAAGTTTTTATCAACGGAAAAACTCTGTATCAAGCTTTTACTGGCATATCCAAGAGTGTAGACGATCAGCAAGTACCAGCAGAGGAAATATTTACAAAAGATCTACATATATCACCACAGTCACCTACACCAAGCAGCAGTGGGTATTCCTCTCCTAGCACACCTTCTTCACGTAGAAGTTCTATATCCACCAGCAGTGAATTTAGTGATGAAGATGAAATATTTGAGGATGATATGTCTGGTGATGAAGAAGAGTATGAGCAAGAAGGATTAAAAGATGAAGTTGAGGAATTAGAGGAAGAAAAAGAAACATTTGCTAAATATTTTGCAGTGCAGGCAAAGCAGCTTGAGGATCTAAGATTAGAACGTGACTCCTTGAGAGATAAAGTCAATGAACAACAGCGAGCGATATTTGAAAGAGGTCAAAGAATAAAGGAACAAGAGGAAGAACTACAGGATAAAAATGATGTAATAAAGAACTTAAATGATCAGTTGAAAGATAAGAAAGGTGAAACAAATGAGGCAAATAAAGAATTACAGAGAAAATTGAAGCAAAGTGAAGCTAATTTAACTGTACTAAAGGAAAAGAATGCAAATTTGGAGAATGACCTGAAGAAAATAGTGGAAGGTTTAAAGGATGATCATAAAAAGCAGTTGGCAGAACAGTTAATGGAAACAAAAAAGGAAAACAATACATTGGCTGAAACGGCGAGCCAATTGTCTAAAGAATTAAATGAATTACAGAGAGAAAAGGAAGATTTAGAGAGGGAAATTCGACAACTTGAACCTGGAAGATCACTTGCAGATGAGCTAAGCGAAGAAAATACGAAGAGGGAAATAGAAAAACTTCAATATCAACTTAAGGAAAAGGAAGGGATGTTAACGTGTACACAGGAAGAGCTGGCATCTGTCAAAGAGAGTCTAGAGCAACTGCAGAACATATGACAGCAGGAAAAAGGTCAGGCAACTCAAACTGAAGTTGAATATGAAAGTAGAGGAACAAGCATGCAGCAGCAAGACCAAGGTATACAAGCTGTAAACAACAACTCAAGCAGAACAGCTAGTGGGTTAAGACAAGAAAACAAAAAATTGACTAGAGACAAACTAACTATATCTGAACAATTAAAACAAAAAATAAGAGAGATTGACGAGTTAAAGAAAAATTTAAAGCAACTGCAAGAAGAAAATAAACAACTAAAACAAGAAGTTACCAAAAATGCAGGAGTTGATGCATCATCTTCAACAGGTCAAAAAGAAGCTAAAGAAGCAAAAGTTATACCGCAAAACATTATGGATTGGCCTGTTCCAATTCCAGATGATAAACCGGAAGAGCAGAAAACTCCATTAGAGCCAATCAAGGTAAATACAGAATTATCAGATCCAAAATCAATCCCTGCTGAGGGTCCGGAAAAATCTCCTCCTCTTTCAAAATGATGAGTTTTGCTTCTATAGCTGACCCAAGCAACACGTCATCCCGCGATTTATTCGCGTTATCTCAGCCGCTAACACGTAGCGGGATACTTAACCGTCATACCGTGATTTATTCACAGTATCTCTTAGCCACTAACAAGCAGCGGGATGACAGCAATCCTACGTCATGCCGCCGCGGTACCTCTAGATCCCGCTAACTAGTAGCAGAATGACGAATTTTTGTTTTTCAAATTATAGCTAAACATACTGTAATTGCTATTGAATGATGGAGAGACATACTCCATTATTTTAGCACGAAGTAACAAATTCAATGAATTGGTTCTTCAAAAATAATTTAAACTTTTACAGTAGGTCATGAAATATTATAGCGATCTCATTAAAAGAAACTTTTATAAGTATCGTTGATGAGAAAGGAAAAGTTGTTAAGGAAGAAGTTGTTGCAAGCGAAAGTAAGGCAATAGCAGATTAGCCAAGGCAAAAAATACGAACCCATAGGAATAGAAAGTGGATAGTTGTCAATATCAATGTGCAAAGAGTTAAGGAGTTTTGGATTACCAGTAATTTGTGTAGATGCAAGGCATATGGCAGCAGCGTTGTCTGCAAGAATCAAAAAACGATGCGAGGGGTATAGCGCAGATGATGAGAAGCGTTAGTAAAATCAGTTGTCAAATTAAAATAGCGCTTGGAAGCAGAAGACAGCTAATGTGTAGCAAAAAGCAGGTTATTGGAACAATAAGAGGGTTGTTGAAGATACATGGTCGGTAAAGGATCAAAATTTGAAACTTTCGCTTTAAGAATACAAGAGGCAATAAATAATTTGGATGAAATCAGTAGGAGTTCAATTGAAGCGTTAGTTTGTAGTTTGGAAGCAATAGAAAAGTCATTAAGAAAGCTTGACAAAATGCTTTCAGAACAAGGTGAAAAAGACGATGATTGTAAATTGTTAACTACTGTTCCAGGAGTGGGGATTATAGTAGCAATGACGTATAAAGCTGCAATTGATAACCCACATAGGTTTGAGAAATCTGATACAGTTGGAGCATATATAGGGTTGACACCAAGGCAATATTCTTCTGGAGAAGTTGATCGGCATGGCAGCATATCAAAGATGGGACCAGCGGAATGTAGAAGTATGTTATATGAAGCTGCACAAACAATGCTTACAGTTACCAAGAGGACATTTAAATTAAAAAACTGGAGTTGCGAAGAAAAAAGGAATGAAAAAAGCAATTGTAGCAGTAGCAAGAAAATTAGCTGTAATTATGCATAGGATGTTGGTTGATAAAACAGAATTTTATTATCAATAAACATCAAAAGAGCATAGGACAATAATTTTATTGAAAATAAAGATAGCAATGCCGATGGAAGGGACAAGCAAGAACTTAGTTAGACTTCGTGGTAAACATGTTACCGTCCACTTCCGCCTAACAAGTATAATGCGGCTTGACAAGTTTATTGTCATCTCAGACCGCGGAGAGAACCATATGCTACTTTTCACTTATGTAAAATTACCAAGGATTATGGAGAAGATATGCTGTTTTGATTTGTGTGAAAATTATTGTTGACTTATGTGCAATTAGAGAACCTAAGTCACTTTAGCTATAATTCAGAATTGAGAGCTTTTAATAACTCTCTAACTCCCACTTAGGTCTTGGTGCAAAATTAAGTGGATCTATATAATTTTTCTGTAACCTTTCAATTCCTGTCCATCCAACCATAATTGCATTGTCTGTACATAGGTCGTTAGGGGGAAAAAATATGTTTAAGTTTATGTGTTGTTTTAATTTTTCTCTCAAGAAATTATTTGCTGCAACTCCGCCGGTAATCACAAAGTCATTGATTTTGATATTTAAAGATTCGGCCATAATAATTGCATTACTAACCCTGTCCAGCAGTATGTCACTAATACACTCTTGAAACGAAGCACATACATCACACACATCTTGCTCGCTCATTTTAAGTTCTTGTACTAAGTTTTTTACTGCTGTTTTAATCCCAGAAAACGAAAAGTTACATCCAGAACGTTTTATCATTGCCCTCGGCAGTTTGAATCTTGTGCCATTGCCTTTTTTAGCCAACTTTTCAATTAATGGGCCTCCTGGGTAGCTTAAACCCAGCATCTTAGCAACTTTATCAAATGCTTCTCCTAGTGAATCATCGAGCGTTTCTCCAAGTTTAATGTATTTACCTACATCCTGTGCAATTAAAAATTGACAGTGACCACCTGATATTAGTAGGACTAAAAATGGAAATTTTACCTCATGCAGTAACCTAATAACCAATGCATGCGCTTCTAAGTGATTCACTGCAATGAATGGTTTTTGTGCTACATGCGCAATTGCTTTAGCCATCATTGTACCAACTATTAATCCACCTATGAGTCCTGGTCCTGATGTTGCTGCAATTGCATTGAGGTCACAAAAGTTAAGGTTAGATTTTTCCACGGCGCTTTTTATTAGACCACTTAAATGCTCCATATGAGCACGTGAAGCTATTTCAGGGATCACCCCACCACGTTTTTTGTGTTCTGCTTGGGAGAGAATTTCGTGAGCAAGGACTTGCTTGTCACTATTTACAATCGCTACTGCAGTTTCGTCGCAGCTTGTTTCAACAGCTAAAATGGTTTTCATGTATATTTAGTTACTGTATTACCAAAACTATACTTTGAAACGCTGTAGAAGTTAACTGCAAAGTTAACTTCTATAGCTAAAAGATTTACCGACAACCGTCATTCCGCTACGTGTTAGCTGATGAGATACCGCGCACAACTGTACGAACATTCATTCTTAAAGGTAAACTGCACAGCAAATGGTGTCATTCCAGTGCTTGACACTGGAATCCAGCCTTGCCGTAATCTCATCAAGAACGTTGTGTTTTAACATAAGATCAGCCACTTTTATGCTCACCAACTTAGTGCCCAATCCAAATTCCTGGATTCCAGTGTCAAGCACTGGAATGACACCATCTACTACTCAAATTACCTGCAAATTGCAATGTTCGTACACCAAAAGAATGAATCGCGGTATGACGGTTCGCGGCGGCATGACGTAGGAAAACCTGCACTATAAGCTAATCATCATCTCCAAATATAGAGCTAATTTTTTTGCCCCCAGGAGAAAATTTATTAGTCCAACTGCTTTGCACTTTGGTTACGTCTTTAGTGGCAGTTTTATTGCTGTATTCCTTGATTTCCTTATCTATTCTCTCCATCATTTGTGAATCAAGGTAGCTCTTTTTCCATTGGCCAGTAGCAAGGAACACTTTGTTTAAGTCTTGAGTGCGGATTAAGTATTCTTTATCTTTAGGGTAAACCTCCTGCGCCCAAGCAAATAGCTCAAAATAGCGTGCAAATAATTCAGATGCACGTGATTTTGCAGTTTGATAAGCCTGTATCTCCTTAAATATAACTTGGCCGATAATTTTCTGCACAAGAATATTTGCTTGCTTTAGGTTCTGCTCAATATCCTGGTAAACTTTATGGAGAAATTCCTGTTCCAAACTTAAGTTCAGTTCATTTTCAACCATGTGTGAAAGTTCATGCACTATAATGTATGGGTTTGACTTCCTCAGTACAATAACATATCTATTTACACTGGAAGACCTGATTGTCTTACACACT
Organism: Wolbachia endosymbiont of Aedes aegypti; assembly: GCF_021496215.1. Lineage (NCBI taxonomy): Bacteria > Pseudomonadati > Pseudomonadota > Alphaproteobacteria > Rickettsiales > Anaplasmataceae > Wolbachia > Wolbachia endosymbiont of Aedes aegypti. The sequence goes on from NZ_CP090902.1 coordinate 679,083, forward strand.
CCCTCTTCCATATCCACTAATCCCTCTTGGTATATTTCAAATGAGAGCCTGTTTTGCTTTATTAGTGATAAAGTGAGGTTTAATGTGTTTCTAAACTTCTCAAATTGATAGAGATATTCGACATACCGTATTGCATTTTCACTGCTTCCTACTTGAGTTGCTTGTTTTATTAAATTCCTGATTAGCATACCTTATTATTAAAGGAATTCTTTTTATACTCAAGAATTGATTGGCTACAAAGTGTTTTTAGGAAGCCTGATTGCATAGCTAAAGTAATTCATGTTTACTGATAACCGTCATACCGCTGCTTGTCAGCGGGATCTATGGTGAGATACCGCGAATGAATCCATAGCTGTACGAACATTCATTTTTGAAGGTAAATTGCACAGCAAATGGTGTCATTCCAGTGCTCTTTTTTTGTCATCCCAGTCTGGGATCTATTTTGCATGTAACTCCAATTGTGTTTTGGCATAAAACGCGACACGTATTAGACTTATTTGCAAGCAAAGCTTGCTAGATCCAAGTAGTCAGGACACTGGAATGACACCATAGGGGCACTGCCGTCATAAAGGAACCAGTGTCAGCTACTTGGATGACAGCTAGCCTAACAACCGTCATCCCGCTGCTTGTTAGCGGGATCTAGAGATACCGCGGGGTTGTAAAGTAATTTTTTACATCTAATGCTCGGCCAGTGCCTGCATGATACCACGTATTATCTATACCAAGGTGTTCTGCTTGTAGATATTATACCAACAATCCACTATTTTTTTTATGTCTTGTGGTTTAGTTTCTGGACCTATACTGATTCTAATTGAACACTCTGCTTGCTCTTTTGTTGCCCCCATTGCAAGCAAAACATGGGAAGGCTCAACTTTTCCAGAAGAACATGCGGAGCCATTACTAACTGCAATATGATTCAAGTCAAAATGCATAAGCTGCACATCACTCTTTACTCCTGGCATATAAATAAAACTTGTGTTTGGCAGCCTCTTAGAGTTTTTACCGAAGATTCTTATGTCACTGGCAAGATTTAATAATTCACACTCTAATTGATCACGTAGCTCCTTTACTTCATCCATTTTTGATAGAAGGTCTGGAATATTTTGCAGTGCAGCAGAAAGGCCTGCAATCGCAACAATATTTTCCGTACCACCACGAAATCCCTTCTCTTGTCCACCACCTATTATAATAGGTTCTATCGCAAGTTCTTTATTGAATATTAAAACTCCACTGCCTGCTACACCGCCAAATTTATGGGCGGATAAAGTGAGTAAATCCACTCCTAAATCTTCCATATTAACTTTAATTTTCCCAACACTTTGAGCAGTGTCAGTGTGGCAAATTGCTCCAAATTTGTGGGCTATTTCAGCTATTTCCTCAATAGGTTGAATAACTCCGGTTTCGTTATTTGCCATCATAACTGAAACTATTGCTTTGTTTCCTTTAAGTTCGCTTAGAATTTTTTCTAGCTCTAAAAAGTCAACAATGCCCTCCTGATTAACAGGTATTATATATGGATTACATGCAGAATTAAGAATTGAAGGATGCTCTATAGCTGAAATTATATGCAGGTAGCCTGCTATTCCTCTCATAACAAGGTTATTCGCTTCAGTTGCACCAGACGTAAAAACTATTTCTTTATCACTTGAGACGCCAATAGCACCACGTACGTTATCTCTTGCATCCTGAAGAATCTTCCTCGCTTCTTGTCCTCTTTTATGTAGTGATGATGGATTGAGCGTTTGTTTTAACAAGACCTCAAATATACTTTTTTTTACATTTTCACTAATTGGAGCAGTTGCATTGTAATCAGCATATACGCAACCACTATTTTCTAAAGAGAATGGACTCATCTGTCACTTAAATAAGTTTACCATCAACTATAGCCATAACTATGTACGTTAGCTTTAACACGATAAAAAATTTATTGCAAAAACAGCGAAATTAATACATAATTAATAACTCACGTCATTAATACCTGTCAAGCGGGTTCTTATTAGGGGTTACCATGGTTGAAGTTTTTTTGAATAATGCAACAAGAAAGATAGAAGGTGAATACCACCAAAGCAAAGATGCCAACGCGCCGGTTGTGCTGGTTTTACATCATCATCCTCAATATGGTGGTAATATGGATAGTAAAATTGTACATAGTACATATACGTCTTTTATCGATAACAATTTTTCTGCATTGAAAATTAACTTTCGTGGTGTGGGAAAATCTACCGTAACTTTTGATAAGGGTATAGGAGAATTAACTGACGCTGCGGTAGCCATTGATTGGCTTCAGGAACATAATCCTAGCAATGTTCCAATTTGGATCGCTGGTTTTTCTTTTGGAGCATGGGTGGCTATGCAGCTAACAATGCGCCGCCCTGAGATAGTGGGTTTTATTGCTCTTTCTCTTCCGGTAACTAAGTACGATTTTTCTTTTCTTTCTCCCTGTCCAGTTTCTGGGCTTATAATACAAAGCAGTAATGATACAATCTCAGAAGAAAGCGATGTAACAGAATTAGCAAAAAGGTTGATAAATTCAGTAAGAAGTGATCACATGAAATACTATATAATAGATGATACTAATCACTTTCTAAAGGATAAAGAAGAGGAAGTGACTCAAATCGTGGACAATTATATAAAACTGCGCTTGAATAGTGCAACTATTTCTTTTCAAAAGGTCAAAAAAGAGGTAAGGGTAAAAGAATATGCCTAATCTTTACAAACAAGAGAAATGAGTGTAGTAATATAAATGAAAAGGTTTTGTTATGTTTAAAAAGCTATTATTTTTTGTTTTAGCTGTGTTTATGTTATCGGGGTGTTCCCTAAGTAAACAGCGTAAGTTAAAAAGTCCGTGTATAAAAAGCAATGAAAGTATTTCATGCGAGTTGTACTCTGTTAATGATCATTGGTTAGATAAGTATAAGGCATAGAAATTGTGCTATTTTTCCTATTCACAACTTCACTAATGATCGATCTCTCAATTGGAAAATGCAGTCTGCCTTTTCTGCAAGGAGATGATTGTGTGTTACTATAAGCATAGAGCTGTTATTTTCCTTTACGTATGAATGTAGCAGTAAAAACACGTTAAAAGAATTTGTTGGATCTAAGTTTCCTGTTGGCTCATCTGCAAGTAAAAGCTTTGGAGAATTTACAATGCTTCTTGCAATTGCAACTCTCTGCCTTTCCCCACCCGAAACTTCAGATACCATGCTACTTGCTTTGTTTTCCAGACCAAATTTTTCCAACATTGCTTGCGAATTTTTTTTTGCTTCAGCTTTGCTTTTTCCTGCAATGAGTTGAGGAAGCATAATATTTTCCAACACCGATAACTCTTGTAACAAATAGTGAAATTGATAAACAAAACTAAGAAAATTTCTTCTTACATGAGTTTTATGCTTATTACTGGCTTGTGTGCAATTTATTCCATCTATCGTAACTATACCTGAAGTTGGCTTGTCCAACAAGCCTGCGATTTGCAATATAGTTGTTTTCCCTGCACCTGAATCGCCAATCAGCGCTACTACTTGCCCTCTTGTGACACTTAAGTTGATATCCTTTACAACAGCAGAATTGTTCTTGAAGCTTTTATCTACGGAAGTTAGTTCTAGTGCTACATTACCACCCATGTTTAAAAGATCCAGAAGGCATCTAAGTTTTAGTAATAATTAAACCGAAAAACTGTTACCACAACCACATTGAGACTTAGCAAAGGCATTCTTTATTTGAAAACCAGAACCACTGAGATCCTCAGTATAATCTATAACTGAGTTATTTAAAAATTTTGCTGAACAATTATCAACCATTAATACAGGGTTTCCATTTTCATCATTAATTACTATATCTTTACCTTTTTCGCTAAAACTGGAGTGGCTTCTATAGTCCTCACTTTCTTCATAGTCATCATCTTCGTCTTCGTCATCAAACTCATCATCGTAATCATCGTCTTCATCATCCAAAGGTAGATTTTTATTCATTTGATCCATAAGAAAATTGTATTTGAAGCCAGAACATCCACCACCTGAAACTGCAACCCGTAAAATGGAACTCTTATCCCCTTCCTGCTCTGCAAGAGAGTGGATTTTTTTTAGTGCATTATCAGTTAAGTTGATGTTGTAATTTGTTGACATAGTAACCACCGTTTATTATTGATAACTTATTATAGTAGAAATTTTACATGTCAAACAATAACTTTCTATTAAATTATGCATGTTTTCCAAGCAAAACAAAAGGGAGATACTTCAAAGAGCCAGAAGATGAGAATCGCAGCTGCTTTCAGCGTGATAGGGACCGTATCATTCACTCTAATGCGTTTAGAAAATTGGAGTACAAAACACAAGTTTTTATCAATTATGAGCACGACTACTATCGCACTCGGCTTACTCATAGCCTTGAAGTTGCACAAATTGCAAGGTCCATTGCGCGTAGACTTGGCTTAAATGAGGATATCACTGAATGCATAGCGCTCGCACATGATCTTGGTCATCCTCCATTTGGTCATGCAGGTGAAGATGCTCTAAAGAAATCAGTTCAAGATTTGAATCTTGATAACGAGAAGTATGAGTTTGATCATAATGTTCAAGCTATAAGGATTTTAACTTACCTCGAACAAAAACATGCTGATTTTGATGGTATGAATCTAAGTTGGGAGGTGATTGAAGGAGTTGCAAAACATAACGGTCCCTTGCTTGGTCAAAACGCGGAGTCTTCTACAAATAATCAGCTGTTATTAGAATACAACAAAAAATATGATCTAAAACTTGAAGAATTTTCAAGCATTGAAGCGCAAGTTGCTTCAATTGCCGATGATATTGCTTACAGTGTTCACGATCTTGATGATGCACTCAGGGCGAATTTAGTAATCATCGAAGATTTGCTGAATGTTCCTTTAATTGAAAAAATGTTTAAAGACATAAGGAGCAGATATTCAGAATTGCCTCAGAGCAAACTCATACATGAATCACTGAGTGGAACTATAGGAACTATGATAAGTGATGTTGTTTCTCAGACTGAAAGAAATATTGAAGATCACAAAATAAAAAGCGTAGAAGACGTAAGAAGTCTAAATAAAATGCTAGTCACATTTTCACCAGAAGTTGCGAATGCTACAAAAGAAATGAAAAGATTCAACATGGAGAAAATATACAGAAGCTATAAACTGAGTAGAACGATGAACAAAGCAAAACGCATAATACAGGAACTCTTTCAATGTTTTTATGAAAACCCAGGATTACTTCCCACAGAGTGGAGCAAACTCGCTTGTGAATCTCAGCGTTCAGTAATAATATGTGACTATATCTCAGGTATGACAGATAGATTTGCTATACACGAGCACAGAAGAATTTTTGATACCTCATACGAAATGACTTCTTTCTAATGACTGATGATCATTTCATGTCAATTGCATTAAGGCTTGCAGAAAAAAATCTTGGAAATGTTGCACCAAATCCTGCTGTCGGGTGTATTATTGTAAAGGATGGTACAATTGTTAGTGAGGGATACACAGGGATTGGTGGGCGTCCGCATGCGGAGGTAGTCGCTTTGCAAAACGCTAAAGATTCAACTCATGGCGCAACTATATATATCACTCTTGAGCCATGTTGTCATCATGGAGTCACGGGGCCTTGCACTGCAAAAATCATAAAAGCTAGCATAAAAAGAGTAGTAATTGCAACTATTGACCCAGATAGTAGAGTTTCAGGCAGAGGCATGAAAGCTCTGAAAGAAGCAGGAATTGAAGTTGAGCAAGGTATTATGCAAAAAGAGGCAAAAGAACTGAATGTCGGTTTTTTCACCACTAAAGAATTACATAGACCATTTATAGCTTGCAAAGTCGCAACAACTCTTGACGGAAAAATCGCAACATTTACAGGCGATAGCAAATGGATAACAAGTGAAAATACGAGAAACTGGGTGCATGAGCTCAGAACGAAATATGATGCAATTATGATTGGCAGCAATACTCTTATTAATGATGATCCACTCTTAACTTGCAGATTACCAGGACTCGGAAGTAGATCGCCAATAAGGCTAATTATAGATAGTCAAGGGAGATTAAAGGAAGAGCATAACATTGCAAAGACTGCAGACAAAGTAATAACTTGGGTCATCACAAATAAAGAAGTAGAGAAAAAAATAAAAAACATTAACTACTTAGTAGTTAATTCAAGCAACGCAGGTAAGGTTTGCCTAAAGGACATGGCATTAAAACTTGTTTCAGAAATTGGTATAACAAGATTATTAGTTGAAGGTGGAGGAGTGTTAATCACAGAACTATTAAAGTGTAATTTAATCGACAGGTTGATAATATGCCGCAGTGGTAAAATTTTAGGCAATGATGCCACTCCTTTTGTAGGAGATTTAGGGATTCAATTCATTAACAACTGTTATCAGTTTAAAAAAACAAAGATAATAGAGTTTAGTGAGGATATAGTTGAGGTTTGGGATAGGTCGTCATAATCCTTACATACTCAAACAGTAAAAAAAAGGTATCCGTTCAGCGGAGCGGTAAAATAAAAAGTAGACAAGGAGTGCTAAAAACATAATATCACAAGTAGTATGTGTGGTAAATATGTCTGATCTACTAGCTAGTCTTCTCAAGCTCTGTGAAAGCTTTAAAATAGAGATAGAGCAACTAAAAGCAGAGATAAAGAGGTTAGAGATAGAAAACGAAAATTTTAGATCTGAGAATAAGGCGCTAAGAATCGAAAATGCTGAATTGAAAGAAAGACTAGGTCTGAATTCACAAAATTCATCGATACCGAGCTCAAAAGAGTTATACAAGCTAAAGAAGAAAAAGAAAAAAAGTGACAGGAAAATAGGGGCACAGATTGGGCATGAAGGAAAGTATCGCCCTAAAATGGAAGCAGATGAAGTGGTGAAAATAGAGTTCTTGCGAGTGCGGAGGAGAAATTGCGATATCGAAAGAGCCATACATTCATCAAAAAGTTGATTTGCCAGCTTATGTTGTGGAATACCAATGGCCGCTGTTGCAAGTGTGGAAAAAGAAAAAGTAGCAGGCTACCAGAAGGTGTTACTGCGGATACATTTGGTCCAAAAGTTAAGTCAACAATTGCGGCGCTGAGCGGATTTTACAAGAACTCGAAAAGAGAAGTAGCAAATATTATAAAAAATATTTTCAACCTGGACATCAGTGTTGGTAGCGTGTCAAATAGCGAGGCTAGAGTTGCAGAAAAATGCCAAGAAGCATATGAGCAAATCGAGCAAGAAGTAAGTAAAAGTGAAGTTCTGCATATCGATGAAACGAGCCATTATAACAAAGGTAAACTTGGTTGGTGCTGGATGTTTGCCAGTAATACAGCAAGTTTTATAAAATTGACAGAGTCAAGAGGAATGAAGGTTTTACAAAATAGTAAGTTCTGCAATCGCAATAGCTTACGACAGGTACGCAGCATACAACTACTTTGCCGATAAGAATAGGCAAATCTGTTGGGCACATTTATCAAGAGATTTTGAAAGATTAGCACATAGTTGAAGTTAAAGTTCTGGGCTGTTACTTAAGAAACGTAGCCACTGAATTATTTGCACTAAAAAAGGCCTTGCTAAAAAATGAGATAGATGTTTTTAGATTTACCAGACGTGCCAGAAAGTTGCGAAAACGTACAAGGTATTACTTGAAGCCGTTTACCTGAAGCAATTGGAGCTTCTCGAGTTGCAAAGAATATTTTGAAATCTGAAAGAATGATGTGGAAATTTTTAGATGACCCAGAAAACATTCCGCTGACAAACAACCATGCTGAACAGCAGATACGGCATTATGTCGTTTATCGCAAAAATTCATATTTTACCCAATCGAAGTGGGGAACTTGAACGGATAATTTCATTATACTTGACATGGAAACAAAGGGGTCTCAATCCTTTCCAAAACCTCTTATCTATCATCTCTCACACCGCTTAGCTGAACGGATACAACCCAAGAAAGGTTTTTCTACGTCATACCGCCGCGGTATCTCAGCATAGATTCCGCTAACGAGTAGCGGAATGACGAATTTGTTGTTTTTCAAATTGTAGGTAAACCTAAGCCACTTTAGCTATATAGGATTACTACGATGGATTTTTAAGATAGTTTATGGCCTTCTTAATATCTTCAGCCTTGAATATCGCCGATCCTGCAACTAAAATATCTGCACCTGCTTTTATTATATCAGCTGCGTTAAAAAAGTTAATTCCACCATCTACTGAAATTTGTGTTTTAAGGTTACGCTCTTGTATCATTTTTTTTATAGTAGATATCTTGTTCAACTGTGAATGAATGAATTCCTGCCCTCCAAAGCCAGGATTGACTGTCATAATCAGCACAATATCTAGCTCATGTATTATATATTCAAGCACACTTGGAGAAGTTGAAGGAACAATTGAAACTCCAACTTGAATCGGTTTTTTTTCGTCGTTTACATTTTTGTATGACTTTATCTTTCTTATCAACCTCTCAAGGTGTGTCTCTACTTCTGCATGTACAGTGATAATATCAGCACCAGCATTTATAAAGCTTTCAATGTGTTTACCAGGAGATTTGACCATTAAATGCACATCAAAAGGAAGATTGCTATATTTACGTATTGCAGAAACAACGCTAGGACCAATTGTAATATTTGGAACGAAATTCCCATCCATAACGTCTATGTGTATGTAATCCACACCTAAATCGCTAATTTTTCTTACTTCTTCCCCTAATTTTGCAAAATCTGCTGAAAGTATAGAAGGTGCAATTTTAATACTCATGAGCTGCCTTTTTTGCTAAAAAATAACTTATTTTCAAAACTCTGTCACCCTAAGCACCATCTGAGTAGCTAGAGACCGATATCGGTATGCCTATTTAACTAGATCTTAAATTAGATAAAAAAAGGTAGTCTTGATAAAACTTATTTACAGCAAGTTTTTTTACATTTGGACTTTCTGTTTGTTCTTTTTTGTACCCTAATTTATAGCTTATTGAATCCTTGTATAAACTGATCGTTTTGTATGCTTTGTTCATCTCTCTAGGAAAGATGCCGTTAGCAATTACGACGCATAACCCTGTAGCTGTTGCAAAAGCTAGAGTGGTAAATGCTAGATTTTGTAAAAAATTCCTTCCACTAACTTTTTTTTCCTGTATATTAGCAGAGTGCGATTTGTTTGACACTTCTTCTAGATATTCATGCCATATGTGATTGCAGTTCGTACATTTTACCTTTCTTCCAGACGCGCCAATTTGCTTAGGAGATACTAAGTAAGTTTTAGTACAACTATTACATTGTATTTTCATAGCACTTACATATAAGTAGTAACAAGCCCAAATGATACGAGCTACAAATTTAATATCAATATATATATAACAAATGGAAGGTTTGCAACTAAAAAAAACACAGAGTGAGATAAAAGATATTTGGAAAAATAGAGAAAAATTTAATGACTGTAATCTAAAGAAAACAGCAAGAATAGCAATTAAAGAGGTAATTGAGCTCCTTGATAGTGGCAAAATTAGAGTAGCAGAAAAGCTATCAAGTGGAGAATGGGTAGTACATAAGTGGATAAAGCAAGCAATATTATTACATTTTCTCACCGAAGAAAATAAAATAATAGATAATACCAATTGCTGGTTTGATAAGATCGGTAACAAGTTTAGTGAATGGAATGAGGAGAAATTTCGCCGGTTAAAAATTAGAGCAGTTCCTGGGTGTTTTGTTCGCCGATCTGCTTATATAGGTACAAATGTTGTTCTAATGCCAAGTTTTATCAACGTTGGTGCATATGTTGATTCAGGAACAATGATAGATACCTGGTCAACGATTGGTAGCTGTGCGCAAATAGGAAAAAACTGTCATATTTCTGGTGGAGTGGGAATAGGTGGAGTTCTTGAGCCTATTCAAGCTTCACCTGTCATTATAGAAGATAATTGCTTTATTGGAGCACGTAGCGAAGTGGCCGAGGGTGTGGTAGTGAGAGAAGGATCAGTCCTTGGCATAGGCGTGTTTATTGGGGCATCAACAAAGATTATTGATAGAGAAACTAGCAAGGTATTTTACGGCGAAGTGCCACCTTATTCTGTAGTGGTACCAGGGTCTATTCCATCTAAAAATAATATTTCAACCTATTGTGCAGTCATAGTAAAAAAAGTGGATGAAAAGACGAGATCGAAAATCTCTATAAATGAAATATTGAGGGATTAAACTATCTTACTCCTTGTCGTCACTTTTTTTATCATTATTACTAACCACAGTAATGGCATACGCGCATAACTCTGAGAAAGAGACTCCATTTTCTTGAGATAGTTTATATAATTTTTGTAGACTTTCTTTTACTTTATTAGGGATATTCCCTCCACGTTCTTTTACAAGCCAGGAATCTTGATGATGAATTGGATGAGCATCGCTTTTTGGATTTCCTATATATATTGCAAAAGGTGAACTTTGCCCTTTGAAGTCACATTGTACAGTAAATTTTTTTATAGATTCGGCCATTTAAAGACCTCTACTTTTCTTTTTGGTCGATTTTATAGCAGGTGGAAGAGGTGGTTTCTTTATAAAATCTTGTCTATTGACAACACTTTCTCTACCTTCCAAAGCTCGGCGAACATCAGCTCTGCTTAATTGCGACTCTTTTGCTACCTTCATTCCATGCTTTGCCATAATATTAGCACATGCTAGTACTTTTTTTACCAATTCTAGATCACCATTTAGCATTTGAACTAGCACTTGAAACACTTCCGCTAAAGTTAGCCCATCAGCATTTATAACCTTGTTTTCTATAAAATTGACAGCTTCTTCAAATTTGTATTCAATACTATCATCTTGAGGTATAAGGGCAACATAATCGGTGTTTTTGTCGTCCATAACTGAAGCACTATTACTCACAAACTTAAGTTTATACTATATATATAAATACTCTACTATTTTATATTATGGCACGCTATAGTTAAACATTTATTAATAACATGCTCACTTATATACACGAATTAATTGACAAAAGTCAAGGATCAATATCCATCAGTGATTTCATGAATGCCGTTTTGTACCATGAAAAATACGGCTATTATACAAGTAAATTACCGCTTGGTAAGGATGGTGATTTTACTACCGCACCTGAGATCAGCCAATTATTTGGTGAAGTAATTGCAGTTTGGATAATGCATACATGGGAAAAATTAGGAAAGCCATCAAAATTTTCTCTAGTTGAACTTGGGCCAGGCAAAGGAACACTCATTCACGATATAATAAGAGTCACTAAAAAATACAGCAGCTTTTTTAATTCAATGTTGATCCACTTAGTTGAAATAAGCCCTACTTTACGGAAGATACAAAAGGAAAAATTAAAAAGCTTAGATGTTAATTGGCACAAAAATATTGACAACCTACCAGAACAACCAACCATTTTTTTAGCAAATGAGTTCTTTGACGCTCTTCCGATAGATCAGTTTGTATATCATGATGAGGGGTGGTATGAAAATATGGTGACAAAACAAGATGATGGCAGTCTCTTGGTGTCATGCCAGTGCGTGACACTGGAATCCAGAAAAAAAGAATCATGGATTCCAGTGTCAGCTACTCAGATGACAAATGGAAAATTTTTTAATGGTGCAGTGGTGGAAATATGTTCAGTTGGGGTTGAAATATTAAAAAAACTTGAGAAGAAGATATATAATAATAAAGGAGCTGCTTTGATTGTAGATTACGGTTATGTATACCCCGCATATAAGAGCACTTTGCAATCGATAAAACAACATAAGTATGCTAATTTTCTTGAGAATGTTGGTAATAGTGATATTACCGCACTTGTGAACTTTCAAGCGTTAAGAGATCCATTAAAGCATGTAGATTGTGAGATTTTAACTCAAAGGGAATTTTTATATCTTTTTGGCATAAAAGAAAGAACCCAGGCTTTAATGAAAAGCGCAAGTGATGAACAAAAGAATAGGATCTTTAGTGAATTCTTAAGGTTGACTGAAAATATGGGCACTCTTTTTAAAGCAATGCTATTGATATAGCTAACCCAAGAAAGGTTTCCCTACATCATACCGCCGCGATATCTCAGCATAGATTCCGCTAACGAGTAGCGGAATGACGAGCTTATTGTCATGCCGCCACGAACCGTCATACCGCGATTCATTCGCGGTATCCCAGCCGCTAACAAAGCGGGATGACGAGCTTATCGTCATGCCGCCGCGAACCGTCATACCGCTGCGGTATCTCAGCCGCTAATAAGTAGCGGGATGACGGTTGTCTCCTAGCTGTCATCCCAGTACTGGTAGACTCAAATCACAATGCTCGTATAGCTGCAACCCTGGAGGTACTGTTTCTCACCCACTGCAAATATTGCACGGTACTGTCCACTTGGTCGTCGTGGCGCGTTTCAGGAAACATTAAAATCTCATACTCAAAATCGTTCAGCCATACTGCTTGATGTGGCAGAAAAACCTTGCCAGACTCTATAATCGGAACAATTTGATGAAATCGAGTGAGCTTGTCATCATGTGGCACTATTTCAATAATCGGTAAATCACTGTTTGTCTTTAGCTCTTGCACCAATTGTTGACCACTTGTTTTTGCTTCGATTAAAATTGCGTGTGGCGTCCATCTTGCAGCTAGTGACAAAACCTGTTCTTTAAGCTTTGGATACTCAAGCTTTGCGCGATATACGTCGAGTAAATAGAATTTATTATCTATTTTTGCCCAGGTGGTGCAGACACTAAAGTTGCTCATGTTACTTGTTGAAACCGCAGTATCCCAACTTTGTGTTATATGCGAGAGATTATCAGGAAATTTTTTATAGCGTTTCAACCACTCTGGTTTAATTATACCACTTGAAAGCGGCAGAGGGTTTTGTTGATATTGAGCAGCAAAAGCGTAACTCCCAAGTTCAGCTTTTATTATCTCAACTTCTTCTTTTCCTCCATCGAGGAGATATAACAACTGACCTTCTTCTCTTGAATATAATATCCTTACAGGTGACGCTGGTTTATTATATAATCGCCTGGTCGCACAGTGCTGAGCTACTCGGATGACAGGAACGGGAGGCATTGGCTTTTTGATTGAATAAATAACCTGCTTATTTTCAGAAATCATTGGCAAACAAATATGATGCCATATGTTTTTTGGCTTGGAGAGAAGGTGTCCAGTTAAGTCCTCCTGGTGTAGCCTGTGCATTACAAGAACGATGACTCCTTTTTTTCTATCGTTCAGCCTGGTTACTAAAGTCTAATCAAACCAGTTTGTGGCACGCTTTCTAAGCGTTTCACTCAAAGCTTGAGCAGAACTGAGCGGATCGTCCACAATGATAAAATCACCACCTTCATCAGTTAGTGTTCCACCAACTGATGTTGCGATTCTGTATCCTCTCTGCACTGTTTGAAATTTATATTTGGTATTCTGGTCTTTGGATAGTTCTATCTCTGGAAATAGCGCTCTATACCAACTAGACTGCATCACGCACCTGGTGTCGAGCGAGTGCTTTTCGCTGAGCCGCTGAGAATAACTTGCAACTATTATTCTCGCAGTTGGTTGGTTTCCCAGTATCCATGCGGGCCACGCAACGCTTATGCACATGGACTTCATCGAGCGCGGAGGCATATTGAATATTATTCGTTTCACTTCACCAGCGCTCGCTGCTTCCAGCCTGTCTGCTATGACTTTTATATACTGATAATCGTTATACTCACACCCCGGCACTACCGTTTGAAAGCACAGTTCAATGAATTTTAGAAAGTTCATGATATAATGTTGAAACCAACGCGTGACGCTGGGATGACAAAAAAAGGAGCACTGGAATGACACCTTACTTAACCGTCATACCGCGATTCATTCGCGGTATCTCTTAACATAGATCCCGCTAACACGTAGCGGGATACTTAACCATCATCTACACCGTCATACCGCGATTCATTCGCGGTATCTCTTAACATAGATCCCCTACTATACCTTAACATAGATCCCGCTAACACGTAGCGGGATACTTAACCATCATCTACACCGTCATACCGCGATTCATTCGCGGTATCTCTTAACATAGATCCCCCTACTATACCTTAACATAGATCCCGCTAACACGTAGCGGGATACTTAACCATCATTACACCGTCATACCACGATTCATTCGCGGTATCTCTTAACATAGATCCCGCTAACACGTAGCGGGATACTTAACCATCATTACACCGTCATACCGCGATTCATTCGCGGTATCTCTTAACATAGATCCCCCTACTATACCTTAACATAGATCCCGCTAACAAGCAGCGGGATACTTAACCATCATCTACACCGTCATACCGCGATTCATTCGCGGTATCTCTTAACATAGATCCCCTACTATACCTTAACATAGATCCCGCTAACAAGCAGCGGGATACTTAACCATCATCTACACCGTCATACCACGATTCATTCGCGGTATCTCAAAGCATAGATCCCGCTAACACGTAGCGGGATAACGGTTGTTGTTTAGCTATAAATATTAAGAAATTTACCAAATGAAAAAAAAGGCAAAAGAAGCCCCGTGGTTATTATCCGCTTTAAAATATTGGCGTTTTTTATGTTTTAAACGCTTGACAAGCGAGATTCAGCCGCTTTTAATTGCAACTAACTTACGCTGCAAATGTTTAAGAAATTTACTAAGCAGAAAAAAAGACAAAGAATCCCCGAGTTAGCTAGTCTTTTACTATCTCTGTCGAGTATTGGCATTTTTTGATGTCTTGTAACGCTTTATAAGCGCGTTCAGCTTATTTAGATAAAAATCTAGATGTAGATGAAGTTTTGTAAAGACATACAGTATCTATATACTGCAAAAAATTGAACATAAGACGCCGATACATTAAGTAATCCTTACCTTTTAATCTGCAGATTGGCGAAAGCAAATACAATAGCTTCACTATCATGATAAGGGCGCTGGCGAAGGGTGTCAAGTAAGTTTTTTCGTTTCTATTCCCAATAAAAGTTTGTTATATGGTTATGCAAGAAGTTTAATACTCATAGTTTCAAGCATATACTGAAATATTTCATTAGCTATAGCAACATCTTGGCGTGGGGCTTTGCCGTGTTCTATAAACACAGAGATTGCATAGCGCGGGTTATGGTAAGGGCCATAGGCGATAAATAACTTATGACTTTCGCCCTTAGAGTTTATTTCTGGTGTACCGGTTTTGCCAGCAATTTGTATACCGCTTAGCCCTTTCTTATAGGTTCCAGTTTTAGAATTCACCACGTCAAACATAGCTTTTCGAACTATGCTAAGATGCTCACAATCCACATCAATATCGGGAAAATCTTGTATCGTTTCATTCATCTTAATGCGGGGAATTACCTCTTTTCCTGTTGCAATCCTCGCTGCAAGAACTGCAAGCTGTAGTGGTGTTGTAAGCATATACCCTTGTCCTATAACTAAGTTGATAGTGTCACCTAAATACCACTGCGAATATAGCTTTCGTGTACGCCAATCTCTATCTGGCAACAACCCTGGAGCTTCTTCTTTAAACGTTCCAATCAGTGGCCCACTTCCAATACCAAATTTTCTGGCCATTTCTACTAGAGAGTCTACACTTATTTTTTTCCCTATATTATAAAAGTAAGTGTTGCATGATAATGCCATTGCCTCATTTAAAGATACATACCCATGGACTTTGCTTTTCAGACAACGAAATTTCCGCTCACCTATTTTCATATAGCCCTTGCACGAGAATTTCTCTTCTGGTGTTATTATCCCGTCTTTTAAACCCGCAAGCGCAACTATTACTTTAAATATTGAACCAGGTGGAATTTGATATGATAACGCACGATTCACGAGCGGCAATGAAGGAGCATTCAAGCTCTCCCAAGTCTCATTTGATAGCCTGCTAGCAAAAAGATTATTATCGTAAGAAGGTGAATTATATAATGCTAAAATTTCTCCATTATTTACATCAATTACCACTGCGGAGCCTTGGTGATCTTTAAATACCTCTGCGGTTTTCTCTTGCAGATTAATATCAATTGTCAGTTGTACATCTTGTCCGTCTTGTTGTGGTATGCTTGATAATTCTTTTATGAAGCGTTTTTTAGAATTTATTTCCTGCTCAGATTTTCCTGACTTGCCTTTCAATATATGATCATATGTATATTCAATACCGCTGATTCCTACTTCGCTTATGCCTTGCTGTCTTTTTGTATATCCGATTACATGAGAACACATTGAACCAAACGGGTAATAACGTTTATAAAGAGCAGTTATTTTTTCTGACGATTTTGCTATTTTAGACTCGACTTCTGATAATGTCTGCAAATCAACTTCCTTACCAGAACCATCAAACAAAACAACATACGAAATTTTGTTTACCGCAAGTTCAATGCTATTCCTATCTAAAATTTTGCCCCGCTTAGGCATAATAGTAGCAACTCTTATTCTATTACTATTAGATAGTGCTTCGTACTTTTGTCTGTTTCGTATTTGTAAATTATATAACCTGCAACTAAAAACCGCAGAAATGGTAAGCTGAATACCACCTAATATGAATGCTCTGCGGTTAAAGACTTTGTTTTTTGTCCACATAACATTCCTTCAAAACACACTTTTTTCCCCTCTTTTATTGTTACACTTCTGGCTTTTACCGTATTACAAACCCTTTTTTCCCACTCACTTAAGGTCACAAACTTATAACCTGATTTTTTTAGTATTTTAATAATATGAGGTAAAGCTTCAATTGTGTTTGACCTGTTATTGTGATCATGAAACAGTATAACTGCTCCATTATGTACATTACTTAAAACTCTTTCAACTAAAGTTTCTGGCTTATCACCTTGCCAATCTAGCGAATCAACTGTCCATAATATTGAATACATATTTAATTGATCAGTATTTTCAATCAGATTATCGTCATAACATCCATATGGCGGACGAAACCATTTTACATCTTGTTTTATTGCATTTTTAATTGCTGTATTTGTCTTTTCCAATTCTTGCAATTGTTCCTCACTTGAAAGTGATGTCAACTTCCTATGCGACCAAGAGTGATTGCCTAACTCATGACCTGATTCATGAATTTTCTTTACTATTTCAGACGTTTTTTCATTTATACGTTCACCAAGCACAAAAAATGTTGCTTTTGCTTCATAGCTTTCCAGAACATTAATAATATCGTTTACTCTATTGTTAGACGGTCCATCATCAAACGTAAGCGCAACAAACTTATCGTCGTTATTCAATAATTTTTTTATATTACTTAAATTTCTATATGATAGATCTAGATTACAACTGAGCCCACAGTATGGTAAATTAAAATTACAATCACTACAAAAAGCCGTACTTGAATATAGTAAGAAAAAAGTGATTATCCTTATAAACATTTGTAATCAGCAAAGTGATAGAATACTACACTTTTTTGCTAAGTTAAGCCATCTTTAATTGCTGTAGCCTTTACTTCATCGCTTCTTTAATATATTGTATTAACAATTTTATATAATATATTATGATTGCAAATATAAATACCGTTGTGCTTCAGGGAATTAGCACAGTAAATGTCAATGCACAAATTCATATGGCAAATGGTATTCCAGCTTTTAATATTGTTGGATTGCCAGATAAAACTGTTGCGGAATCCAAAGAACGCATCAGAGCAGCGTTAAATTCAATCAATCTACTACTACCTCCAAAAAGAATTACAGTTAATCTCTCCCCTGAGGATTTACTGAAAGAAGGTAGTCATTATGACTTGGCTATTGCTATTGGACTACTTGTTGTAATGAATGTGATACCAGTTGAAAAAGTTCAGTCTTATATCATTATGGGTGAGCTTGCCCTTGATGGCAGAGTTATTCCAGTTTCAGGAGTGCTGCCAACAGCGATCAATGCAAAACAGGCAAATAAAGGAGTAATTTGCCCAAGGGGAAATGGAGTAGAGGCTTCATGGGTAAAGAATGTTTCAATTCTAGCTATAGAGAAATTAACTGATATTATCAGACACTTTAAGGGTGAGCAATTAATTCAGCCAGTAATTTTTAAATATAGTGATGCACCCAAAGAAAAAAGATTGGTTCCCGATATGAAGGATATTAAAGGCCAAGTTGTTGCAAAAAGAGCAGCTGAAATTGCAGCAGCAGGTGGGCATAATATGCTTCTTGTTGGCCCTCCTGGTACTGGAAAATCAATGCTTGCTAAGCGCTTTATAGGATTGCTGCCTGATTTAACCGAACAGGAGATGATTGATGTTAATATTATTTCCAGCATAACAAAAACTGGTAATGAAATATTCAAAGTAACTCGCCCCTTTCGTGAACCTCATCACTCATGTTCCATGCCAGCAATGATAGGAGGAGGAAAGAATGCAAAACCCGGAGAAATTACCATGGCTCACAATGGCGTGTTATTTCTTGATGAGCTACCTGAATTTCCAAGACTCGTGCTTGATTCTCTGCGCCAACCACTTGAAGATAGAAAAGTTACCGTTGCAAGGGCAAATGCTCACATAACCTACCCTGCCAATTTTCAACTGATAGCTGCAATGAACCCTTGCAGGTGCGGTTATTTAGGTGATGCAAGCAGATCGTGCAACAAAGCTCCAAAGTGTGGCACAGATTACAAAAACAAAATATCAGGCCCATTGCTTGATAGAATAGACATATGCATTGAAATGCCAAACGTTAGCATACTCTCTCCTGAAATCTCTGTGGAGGGAGAAAGTACTAAAATTATAAGAGAAAGAGTGATAGCAGCAAGAAAAGTTCAAACTGAGCGCTATAGTGAATTAAATATTCGTTGCAATTCAGAAGTAAGCGGTGAAGCATTTAATAAATTTACTGAACCAGATCAGGCAGGGTTAGAATTGCTAAAATACGTACTGAAAGAAAATTACATTTCCAATCGAGGCTACACACGCGTATTAAAAGTTGCAAGAACTATTGCAGATCTTGCAAAAAGTGAAGAAGTAAAAAGAGCACACATTGCTGAAGCGCTCAATTACAGAATAAAGGTATATTAAAAAATTAGTTTACTTGACAGGCAATTTTTTTTACTATATGCTTCCTTAATGAAATTTTAACATTCTATTTAAGGAGTAGAGTTATGGCATTAACAAATTATGAGTATAGAAAAGATGATGGCATTTTTCATGCTATTTCAGAAGGATATATACAAGCTAAAAAATACTGGGGAATTCCTGGTGCTGCTGGTGGAGCTGGTCAGTACGCTATGCATAATAAAGGGAGAACAGCATTATTTCCGCTTACAGTTGCAAGTGTTGTCTTTACAGCAATGCATATGAAAGCAGGCTTTGTTAGTGCAGCAGAAGCTTCTGGGTTTCTTGCTAAGACTGCCAGTTACTTTGTTGGAACAAATCAAGCAATAGCTGCTTCATTACCTGGATTTATCGGAACAGGTGTTGCTGGTCAGATAGTTGCGGGTGCCATAATGGCAATTGCTGCAGTTGCTGCTGTTTATGGAACATATCAAGTTGCCTCAAAATTAAAAGATGTTGCAGTTGAAGCATTGAAAGGGAAAGATCAGACAATATAATAATCTTCAACAAAATAAAAAGGGATAGGTTTCTGTCCCTTTTTATAAACGTTTTCTATTTTTTGCATCGGTTAAGTGATGTCATCTAAGAATCTAGTTATTATAATTAACGGCACTTATTAGTATAAATGTTAAGAATAAGTAAATCCCGTTTACTATTTACGCCTATAGAAGTGAAAAGTATTTGCATATTATTAAAAAAGCGGTAACTTATTATCAAGTGAATTCGCTAAATTTGAGTAATTTAAATGTCTATTGATCTTAGTCTGCCGGAGTTGCCTATATTACACCCAAGGATTACCGTTGTGGGAGTGGGTGGTGCTGGTGGAAATGCTGTGAATAACATGATCCAATCTAATTTGCAAGGAGTGAATTTTGTTGTCGCAAATACCGATGCTCAAGCACTAGAAAAGTCGTTATGTGATAAAAAAATTCAGCTTGGCATTAATTTAACTAAGGGGCTTGGTGCTGGTGCTTTGCCTGATGTTGGCAAAGGTGCAGCAGAAGAGTCAATTGATGAGATTATGGAGCATATAAAAGATAGTCATATGCTTTTCATCACAGCAGGAATGGGCGGTGGTACTGGAACCGGTGCAGCACCGGTAATTGCAAAAGCAGCCAGAGAAGCAAGAGCCGCAGTTAAGGATAGAGCGCCAAAAGAAAAAAAGATATTGACTGTTGGAGTTGTAACTAAACCGTTCGGTTTTGAAGGTGTGCGCCGTATGCGCATTGCAGAGCTTGGACTTGAAGAACTGCAAAAATACGTGGATACACTTATTGTCATTCCAAATCAGAATTTATTTAGAATTGCAAATGAAAAAACTACATTTTCTGATGCATTTAAACTTGCTGATAATGTTCTGCACATTGGCATCAGAGGAGTAACTGACTTGATGGTCATGCCAGGGCTTATTAATCTTGACTTCGCTGATATAGAAACAGTAATGAGCGAGATGGGCAAAGCGATGATCGGCACCGGAGAGGCAGAAGGAGAAGATAGAGCAATTAGTGCTGCAGAGGCTGCAATATCTAATCCATTGCTTGATAATGTATCAATGAAAGGTGCGCAAGGAATATTAATTAACATTACTGGTGGCGGAGATATGACTCTGTTTGAAGTTGATGCTGCAGCCAATAGAGTGCGTGAAGAAGTAGATGAAAATGCAAATATAATATTTGGTGCTACTTTTGATCAAGCGATGGAGGGAAGAGTTAGAGTTTCTGTTCTTGCAACTGGCATTGATGGTCGCAATAATAAATCAGAAACTTCACCTATAAGTCAGAGCGAAGACTCAGAGAAAGAGAAATTTAAGTGGCCATATAGTCAAAGTGAAAGTACACAAGACAAAACACTGGAAACAAAACCAGCTGAACAGGTAAGCGAAGGAGCTAAGTGGGGCAGCAATATCTATGATATACCAGCTTACTTAAGAAGAAAAAAATAATGCAATTTTGGCTACTTAAGTCAGAGCCAAGTGAATACTCATGGCAAAAAATGGAAAAGGAGCAGGTAGTTGAGTGGGATGGTGTGCGCAATTATCAAGCTCAAAATTACATGAAAATTATGAAAGTAAGCGATCTTGCGTTTTTTTATCATACAGGTAAAAAGAAAGCAATACTTGGAATCGTTGAAGTATTTAAAGAGTATTATCATGTTAATGATCCCAAGTTCGGATTAGTGAATGTAAAGTTTTTGAAACCTTTAAATAACCAAGTAACGTTAAATAATATAAAACAAAACCCACTTTTGAAAAATATGACTATATTAAAACAACCACGTTTATCAATTGCCCCAGTTTCGGAAATTGAATGGAATGAAATAATAAGGATGAGTGATGTGTAATACCTGTCATTTCAGTTCCTAAATGATGTCATCTCAGCACACAACGCACAGCTGTATGAATATTTGTCTCGAAGGCAGTGCATTAAACGTTATAGCCGATTTTGCATCAAACACAAAGGTGTCATTCCAGTGCTTGACACTGGAATCCAGCCTTAATGCAACCACATTAAAGCCGTTGTGTTTTAATATAAGATTAGCTACTTTTATATTCACTAACTTGATGTCTAATCAAAATTCCTGGATCCCAGTGCCTAGACACTGGGATGACATCCTTCTAGTGTACAATATTCGTACAGTTGTGTACATGACACAAGGGTCTATAACTCTTCTTTTTTGGATTCCAGTGTCAGCTATTTGCATGACACCCTTACTGATGTGTCACTCATGTTAGAAGTAAATATTCTTGACAAGAAATGGTGCAGCATTATAGAAAATCCTAAAAATTTTGTATTAGGTGTCATCAATGCTTCTCTAAAAGAATTAAAAATAGACCACTATAAACCAAATATATCAATAGCTCTGGCTGATGATGACTTGCTACATCAACTTAATTTAAAATTTAGAGAAATGGATAAGCCAACTAACGTACTATCATTTCCGTATGAACAATTGTCTAATGAGTGCGATTTAGGAGACATAGCAATTTCAATAGACACAATAAAAAGAGAATCGCATGAGTATTATATACCCATTCTTGCTCACATTGCACACATGTTAGTGCATGGATTACTGCATTTACTTGGTTATGATCACCAAAAAAAAGATGAAGAAATTATAATGAAAAATCTAGAAAGAGAGATTTTAGCTTCGCTTGGCTACAATATGTGTGCGATTTAAAAGGAATTTAATAAAAATATAGTAGATGATAATAAAATATGTTATCTACAAAGGGTTTTAGCTATAAACAATAAAAGGTAAGTGATATGGTTCAGTTTTCTTTGCCAAAGAATTCTAAAATTAATCAAAAGGGCAAAATTTATCCTATTCCTGCTAGAGCAAAAAACATCAGAAGATTTCAAATTTACCGTTGGTCTGCTGATGACGAGAAAAACCCTAGAATAGACACATTTTTTATTGATATGGATAGTTGTGGCCCTATGGTACTTGATGCATTAATAAAAATAAAGGATGAAATAGATTCGACTTTAACTTTCAGACGTTCTTGTAGAGAAGGCATATGTGGATCTTGTGCCATGAATATTGACGGAACCAATACTCTTGCATGTACTAGATCTATACATGATATAAAAGGTGACGTAAAAATATATCCATTACCTCACATGTATGTAATAAAGGATCTAGTCTCGGATTTGAGCCAATTTTATGAGCAATACAAATCAATTAAACCTTGGTTACAAGCAGATAAGCCTGCCCTACCAAATAAAGAATACTCTCAATCTTCTGAAGATAGAAAAAAATTAGATGGCTTGTCCGACTGTATATTATGTGCTTGCTGTTCGACTGGTTGCCCAAGCTACTGGTGGAATAGTGATAAATTTTTAGGACCAGCAATACTATTACAAGCTTACAGATGGATTGCTGACAGCCGTGATAATAAGACAGGTGAAAGACTTGATGTTTTAAACGACCCATTCAAGTTGTATCGTTGTCATACAATAATGAATTGCACAAAAACTTGTCCTAAAGGACTTAATCCAGCAAGAGCAATAGCGAAAGTAAAACAGCTCATGGTAGAGAGAGAAGGAGTTTAAGTATTATCTTTTGCATTCTTCGTAAGAGAACAGCAAACCTTCCGAAGCGTAGGGTATTGTTAATACCCTGAACGCTTTTCCGTTTGTGAAGTGCATCGTATCATCGTACGATTCAAATAATTTTTTGAACAACTCATGTCTTTGGTTACTAATAGTTTGAAAATCCTCTTTTTCTAAAAGCTTTTTAGATTCGAAGAGGTAAAGCATAACTTCGTGATAAGTTGGGTAAGATGCCAAAAATTTTGGGTCAAATTGAAAGGTTTTTATAAAAGCATTATTATAAAATTTTAGCTTTTGATTCTTACTATATATTACTATAGCAACCGGTAACCTCTCAAGCAAATTTTTCTGTGTAGCTAAATAACTGTTTAATTCAGTATATAATTTCTCTGCATCACTAACATCTTTCCCATACATTACTATGCTACCAGAACCTTGTATTGGAATTTTAACAAAATCGAAAACCTTAGGTTCGTTCTTATAAGTTATGACATGTCTTCCTGGTTTTGTGCTATGAGCGCTACCGGTAATAGCAAATTTCTTAGAACCATCTACATATTTATCATAAAACAAGTTATAAAATTCCACCTTTCTACTCTTGTTATATCTTAGTATTGGAAATGGTAAAGAGTTGAAAACGTTTTTATAGCTCTCCACTTCCTGTGTAAGCTTACTATTTTCTAACTCAAGTCCGTTAGCCTTTATCTTACAGTCTGAGACATTCCTTATCCATAACAGCACACCTATCACATTGTTAGAATCATCTATTATGCTTCTACCGTAACATATGCAATAAACCTCACTGTCTTTTGACTTTAAATCTAGAGTAAAAGATTTATTTATTTCCTTTGCCTCAACAAAATTTTTGATTAAGCTTTCTGACTGCTCAAAAAAATTCACAAACTCATTAAATGAGTAAAAAACAGTATTAAGCAAAATTAGTAAATTGGGAGAGAACTTTTCTATACGTTTTTTTGCATCCCAAATATAAAACCCATCATTCACAGTATCAATTAAATTATTTATGATAACATTTTGATGCTGTAAGTTCTTAATCTTATTACTAATTTTTAATTTAGAATAAGAGAGAAAGAATAATATTAGAATCAATATTAAAACCACTTCATACAAAAAAAACATAGCACTTTTAAAACAAATGTAAAAATTTGTAACCGCTCAGAATTATGCTGAAGAGGTATATAAGTAAAGATTGCCTAACATTTGAAAGCCCAATCTCTTATAAAGGTTCACAGAAGATTTCATACAATGTGCTACTATATATTTGCATTCAAGCTGTTTAGCTATCTTTATTCTTTCTAAAACCATTTGGGTACCTATTCCACGATTCCTGTAAATTGGTAAAACTCCATCACTATAAAAACCAGCTACGCTATCTTGAACATAAAGACCGCATGTCTCAATAATTTCATTATTTAGTGTTACAAGAAAAAATCTTAATCTTGAGTTCTTATCATCATAATTTGATAATCCGCGAAAAAATGTGCTGACAATTCCAACGCCATGATAAAAAATTTTAGAAGTGTGTAGATCTAACTGTTCTAAGAGGTTGCTACCATTCACAGCATTTAACCTCAAGTTTGGAATAACATCAGCAGGTAAAAAGTAATTTTTCATATTAAGTAAAGCTTTTTTTGGTGTGCTAACGTGTTTTATTTCACACTTTTCTAAAATATCTCTTATTTTCATATGTGAATTTATTACCCATGTTGCTTCTATATCTCTTGTTCTGAGATAATCTAGAGTTTTTTGTATAGAAAGCTCGGTACATTGATCTCCACAGAACACAAAATTAAATAATGACTCCCTGGTACCATTTATTGTAAATATGATGTTATCAAATTCATCGTGTACTTCCCACTCAGATAAATTCGCTGTGTACAGTATATAATCCTTTAGATTTTGAACAATTAAGCTTGAATAATAAATTTTTTTATCCTGCATACACCAACAATAAACAATAAAAGGCTCCTATAAGAACACAGGCTAAAATTGCAGCTATAACGTCATCTAGCATAATACCTAAAGGACCTTTGGTATTTTTATCGATTAAATTTATAGGCCACGTTTTTATTATATCAAAAAACCTAAAAGAAAAAAAGCACAACAACAATGAAGAACAATTCATCTCTTGGCTTAACAATATCGAAACTAAAAGTATCGTCAGCAATTGACCAACCACTTCGTCAATTACTACCTCTTTTGGATCACATGAAGTCTTGTAATGTTTTATATAATTACCTGTAGACCATAATCCAATTAAGAATAAAAAAGAAATAATTGCTGCACCTAAAATTTTGTTGCTCAGGATTACAGGAACAAGCGGAAAAGAAGCCAAACTACCCACAGTACCTGGCATTTTTTTTACTGTTCCAGACAGCCACGACGTTGATATTAATTTATATAAAAATTTCACAATATATCCAAATACAAAATTAACTTATAAGAACAGAAAGAGTATCCTCTATAGAGGCGCTTTCATACAATAATCTATAGACCGCTTCACATATAGGCATTTTTATCTTTAGCTTTCCTGCTAAATTAAATATGGACTCAGCAGTGCTAAAACCTTCAATCACTGACTTGCCTTCTGACAAAATCTGCTGAACATTAAAGCCATTGTCACTATTACCTATTTTAAACCCAAAAGATAAGTTTCTTGAATTCAAGGATGTGCATGTCATAATTAGGTCACCCAGACATGCTGGCCCAAGTAGTGTATTTATATCCACACTACCGTCACCAATTTTTGCTGAGTATAAAGCCTTAATTTCGCTCATACTTTTCGTAATCAATGCTGCATGAGCATTAAACCCAAGTTTACTACCTAGAACAATCCCACACGCTATAGCAAAAACGTTCTTTAACGCTGCACAAATCTGTACTCCTATAATGTCGTTACTAAACTCCAATTTAACATTTTCTTGTTGCAGCTCTGATACTAGCTTTGAACCTAATGTGTTATTTTGGCATGCAAGAACCATTGAATAGGGTAATTTTCTTGCAACTTCTACAGCAAAGCTAGGACCTGAAAAAATAGCAATAGGATTGTTAGGTAAAATTTCATTTACTATTTCACTAGGTAATTTTAATGTAGACTTTTCTATTCCCTTACAAGCTAAAATTATTGCTACATCTTTTTTCAGATTACAATTATGCAATTGCTGACATACCTTCCTCAGAGACTGAGTGGGAACAGCGAGGATTGTTACTGAAGCATTAATTATGTCTTCAATAGCCAATTTTACTGACACATTATCAGAAATTCGACAACCGGGTAGCTTGTCACTTTCTCTTTTCCCGTTGATTGATTCAAATGTAGTTTCATTGTGAGTCCACAAAATCACATCTTTCTTACTACCTAATGAAATTGCGATTGCTGTACCCCATGCACCAGCACCTAAAATTGATATTGCCACACAATATTCCTGAAAATATTACTTATACTTTAAAATAGTAGGATAAGTAAATTAAAAATATAACACAGACATATAGAATAGTTAAATATTTATTAACCGAAGTATTCTTTTAATAATAGTAACTTTAATTCAATATTTACTAAAAATATTATTACTATCATGGTATGTCTATTATATTTTAGATCTATTTATATAACTTTGGAACAATATATTTACTATTAATTAATAAGTGTAATTTTGATCATTTGTTAATAAAAATTTGATTTATTACTTTCCTTAGTTATATATATTACTAAAATTATAAATTATTTATGGGGTGTAAAATATGCGTATATTATTAATTGAAGATGATCAAGTAAGTGCAAAGACTGTAGTTAACGCCTTAACTTCTGATGGACACTTCTGTGACGTTGTTACTTCTGCACAAGATTATAACAATAATATGGTTTCCTCAAACGGAGATTACTATGACCTAGTTATTTTAGATATACACTTACCTGGTGATATTGACGGATATGATATATTGTTAAGACTAAGAAGTGCAAAAATCAAAGTTCCTGTCTTAATACTTTCATGCATATCCGCTGTCAATCACAAAGCTAAAGGACTCGGGTATGGTGCCGATGATTACTTAACCAAGCCATTTCATAAAAGCGAGTTATTAGCTCGAATTAAGGCCATAGTGCGTCGTACTAAAGGCCATCCTGAATCGGTGATAAAGATTGGTAATATAAATATCAATTTTGATCACAGGGTTGTTGAGGTGAAAGGTAAAACGGTTCACCTTACTAATAAAGAGTATTCTATGATAGAATTGCTAGCACTGCGTAAAGGAACAGTACTAACAAAAGAAATGTTCTTAAATCATCTTTACAATGGCTTGGATGAACCTTCAGATAACAAGATAGTTGATGTTTTTATGTGCAAATTACGTAAGAAACTTGAAAGTGCAAATGATGGAAAAAGCCACATAGAAACCGTTTGGGGCAGAGGGTATGTTCTGAAAGAGTATATTGATGATGATGAATATTCTAATGTTAATGTAGGCGAAAGTAGTGATGGCTATCAAGCAGAACAAGTGAAGGACAACGCATGAAATGCCTACACATTTAAATATAGCATGGCTTATATCGCACGTATCATGTGAACGCCTAGGTGAAATATAAGCCGAGTTCTGTTTATGTAGCTATTTATCTGGAGTAAATGTTACCATTTACCGCATGCGATTTACCCGAGTAGATATGAGGAAAACATAAAATCTACTTCTATTTAATCTTGCTCCTAGTGTTGGTTACTCGACTACCAATGTTGCCATTGCCATGGTGTGCTCTTACCACACCTTTTCACCCTTACCTAAAAATATTTTAGGCGGTAATTTTCTGTAGCCCTATAACTGGAGTTACCTCCGGCGGGCATTACCCGTCACTATTTTTCCTTGGAGCCCGGACTTTCCTCTGCTATGTTTATCACACAACAGCAGCTACTTATTCCACCTAGGAATTATACTTTAACATGAAAATCACAAAAGCAAAAGACAATTTCCTAACAGTCTACATATTAAAAACATTTAGACAAATAGCTAAAGGTGATATTCCGGCACATCATCACTATCCCAAGATAAGCTTTTTTCACTTTTAGACTCCGCTTCAGTTAGTCAAGAGCCTGGTCCACCGCTTGAAGACGATGAGCTACTTCTTGATCGACTACTACTTTCTACTGATATACTATTTAGCACTGTTTCAGATTGATATATAGTTCGCATTCTGTTACCAGTGGTAAAAATTTCTTCATCGCTACTTGAAGATGATCGCCTTCTATAACCCAAATCAGTTAGTTCTAATACAGGAGCAGCATTACGACCCTTAACATATCTATATGCTATGAATCCTATAATTCCAACAATACCTATTGCTCCAAACAAAGATCCCCCTATCATTCCTGCCTTATTAGACCCTATAGCAAGTTGAGTAGGTTGTGGTGAAGAAGTAGACTGAGGAAGTAAAGTCGTGGTGAATATAGGAGTTGTTGACTCTTTTGTTCTAGTACTTGGTATACTAAATACTGTTTGTGTAGTTTTCTCTGAGCTTGTTGTTGGCGCAGTTGGTTCCACTGTTACTGTGCTTGTTTGAGTCGTTGACTCTGTTGAAGGTTTATTCGTTGTAGAAGTAGGTGCAACGGCTTCTGTTGTTGGCTTCACTGTTACTGTACTTGTTTGAGTCGTTGACTCTGTTGAAGGTTTACTCATCGTAGAAGTCGACGCACCAGTCGCTGCTGTAGGTTTTACAGTACTTATTTCAGTTTCCGAAGGCACATTAGTTGACGTTGCAGTAATCGTGGTTGCTTGTGAAGTAGCAGTTGTTTTTGTTGCTGTTGTTGGCTCCACTGTTACTGTACTTGTTTGAGTCGTTGACTCTGTTGAAGGTTTATTCATTGTAGAAGTAGGTGCAACGGCTTCCGTTGTCAATTTAGTAGTCTTCACAGCGTCGGTTTCTGCTGTGCTAGTAATTGCAGCAGTCGGCGTCTTCTTAGAAGTCACAACCGTTTCTGCAACAGTTATAGGAGCCACGGTACTACTAGAAATAATATCTGGCGTTAATCGACCGTTAATGATATTAACAAAATCACTGAGAGTTTTGATGCTATTTGCCGGTATTATTGTTGCTTCAGAAGATTTTCCAGAGCCGTTTTGATTAAAAGTTACAATATTTTCTCCACTTACCGCAGTTACGATAAAACCACCCTGACCGTTGCCTTTAATATATAATTGCTCTATAGGATCTGTAAATTGATAGATAGGAAAATCTGACACTGATCCATTTTTAAGTAGAGTTGCTATATGTAACCTCTGCTCATTAGCTGATTGGTCATTTTCAAGAAAAGCAACTAGATCATTTCCTTCCGTTTGTTCAACATACTGCAAAAAGCTTATTTCATGTTCTCTAGAAAGAGATAGTGCTTTATTATCTATTTGACCTTTTCGATTACCAAGTAAAAAGCCATTAACTCTATCCTTCAGACCCTGAATCACTTTAGCCATATCAAATTTAAAAATACGTGTTTTTCTCACCTCTTGATTTTCCTTAGTAATCCTTTTGCTCACTTGCGAATAAAGCATCGTGTTTCCATTTAATGCCAATTGCCCCTGATTATCAAAATTGAACAATTTTCTTTCTGTAACACCTTTTTCTCCAGTCAATACCTTAAATTTTCCGCTCTCGCTTGACTTTAAGTACCAAGAAACTAAAGTTTGATCCTTTAAGTTATGGGCGATTACAATTACGTCACCATTACCAACTTTCACTGCTCTTGGTTGAAAGTAACTATTGCCCACATTTGCAAGACTATTATTATCAATATTCTTTTGTAATTTTCTTTTATCTAAATGTTCAACTGAAGGAGTATTAACTGATTGTTTAATTCCGTAAGTGTTAAAAGATAAGCCTTTAACGCATTTTTCTCCTTCTTCGCTAATTCCTTCTTCAGGAAAGATAACTCCAACTTTATCTATTTCAGCTGAATCTTCTATTAATGTGAGAGATAATTGATCTTTGAATTCATTTGCTACGCTGATATTTGTACCACATTCGTATGTTTTTGATTGATATAATGGACTAATAAGTAATTTTACTTTACTGCTCCCATTACCATTATCTTGATAGCTGAGTCCGTAAGCAACTCCATTCCCCTCAATTAATTCTACGTTTGTTGGATTAAAACCTATCGCTTCTTTAATTTCCGGTGTATTTGAGTTGATCCCGAGCAATCTTCTTAATATAGACATAATTTTATTTAAAATATTAATAAAATGCTATTATGATTACTCCTGTGTGTTAATGTCAATGAAAATTTTAACTAAAATTAAAAAATTAATATAATATTTTATACTAAAAGGTAAATATAAGCTTGAAGAGGGCTAAGAAGCTTTATGCTATTTCTCAAAAAACCAACAATTGCAATCATTGGTTCTACAGGTATAATCTGTTAAAGTTTACACGAGTCTCATGAATGATAGAAAAAGAAGAGCAGTTTAGTTTTACATCAGAAAACCTCAAGAAAGCGGGAAAGTTTATAGAGATGTATCCCAAAGGTAGAGAAGGTAGTGCTGTTATGCCTTTACTATATCTGGTTCAAGAGCAATGCGGATGGGTTTCTGAATCTGCTATGCGTTATGTTGCTGATATGCTGCATATTCCACATATTCGTGTATATGAAGTGGCAAATTTTTACACCATGTATAATTTAAAACCAGTAGGCAAATATCTAATACAAATTTGTAGAACAACTCCTTGCTGGTTGTGCAATAGTGAAGAAGTTTTAAATACCTTTAAAAAAAAACTTGGAATCAATATCGGTGAGACTACTAAAGATAATTTGTTCACTTTAAAAGAAGTTGAATGCCTAGGTGCATGCGTTAATGCTCCCGTTGTGCAGATCAATAATGACTTCTATGAAAATCTTACTCCTGAGAAAGTAGAAAACATCATAACAGAACTTTCAGGCAAATAGATGAAAGAAGAATTTTCATTCAAGAGAATCAAGCAATCAGGTTCTGCAAGAGTTGGAACAATTAAAACTCCAAATGGAAGCGTAGAAACCCCCGCTTTTATATTCTGCGCAACAAAAGCTGCAATTAAAGCTGCAGATATTGAAAGAATAAGTGAAGCTGGTACCCAAATCATACTTTCCAACACCTATCACCTAATGCTTCAACCAGGAGAGAATACTGTTGCAAAACTTGGTGGTTTGCGCAAGATGATAGGATGGAATGGGCCAATGCTAACTGACTCAGGTGGATATCAGATATTTAGCTTAGGCCACGGATCAGTTTCGGAAGAGATAAAAGGAATAAGAAAAAAACAAAAAACTTTGATCAAAATTAATGAGGATGGGGCAATTTTCCGTTCTTACATTAATGGTAAAATTTATTGCTTAACTCCTGAAAAATCTGTACAAATTCAACAGAAATTAGGTGCAGATTTAATCCTAGTTTTAGATGAATGCACTCCATTTCACGTAAGCAAAGAATACACAGCAAAATCAATGCTCATGAGCCACAGATGGGCTGAACGTTCTTTAAATGAATTTGAAAAAAACAATAATGGCAAGCAGGCACTGTATGGAATTAGTCAAGGCGGAGTGTATCAAGATTTACGTAGAGAAAGTTGTGATTTTATCAACGATTTGCCATTTTTTGGTCAAGCAATAGGTGGATCACTTGGTCAAAGTAAAGAGCAGATGCATGATGTAGTTTCTTTCACTATGGACCACCTGAAAAAAGACAGGCCTACTCATTTGCTTGGTATTGGTGGAATTGTGGACATCTTTCGCGGAGTAGAGCTTGGAATTGACACGTTTGATTGCGTGCATCCAACCCGCTTAGCAAGGCATGGTGGCGCACTTGTTAAAGTAAAAAACAGAAATTCTATTTCTTCAAAGTGCAAAGAGCATATTAATTTGCGGAATCAACGATTTGAGCTGGACAACAACCCAATTGAAAGTGACTGTTTATGTTTTACCTGCAGAAAACATTCAAGAGCTTATATACACCATTTACTGAAAGCTAAAGAGCTCCTGGCTTACACGCTCGTTACCATTCATAATATTTTCTTTATGAATAAGTTAATGGCATCAATAAGGCAGGCTATATTAGATGATAGGCTAGATCGGGAGAAAAATAATTGGATTAGTGAGACACCACTACACTGTGAATTATACACCTAGTTCATATTTTTCTACGCTTATTTTATATTCCCTAAAACAGAAAAAGCCTTCCTCTTCCTACTCTTTCTTCCTTGGCTAATCCATAGTTAGCGTTTTTTGCACATGTGCGTTGCATTTTTTAATCTTCTTTAAAAACTTGACAATACATGACAACACTGGTATGTTAAAAATATAGTTTTTGTGAGGTATTTATGGTTAACAATAAAGAAAAACATCAAATAGCGTTTTGCGTTTCAGCCGTTACATTCTTAGCTGGGTTATCATTAATCGCAACTGCAATTGCAGTGGGTACCGTACCTGCTATAGCTGCTTGTCTAGTGATAGGAGGAATTTTGACTGTCTTGTCTGGTGTGCAAGCAGTAGAAAGCTATTTATTTTTACGAAACAGCGAGAAAACTTTGAATAAACTGATAAGTAATATACGCGACGAACCAGAAAGCAAACTTTTTATAGAAAGGATTTTGCAACCGTTCATTGAACTTTTTAGTGAGCTTAAGCAACATAATTAAAGTACACTAAGCTTTAAGCATAGAAACCACTTTATCGTAACTTGGCAATGATTCAATTTCTCCAATTGCAGCTAGAGTGGTTTTTTCATGCTGAGATAACAATTCTTCTGCTGCTTTTTTTACGTTAGCAGTGGTAACTGCACTAATTTTTTCTATTAATTCATTTTTACTGATGTACCTATTATAGTTACCGTAGTAGTGTCCCAA
Organism: Wolbachia endosymbiont of Aedes aegypti; assembly: GCF_021496215.1. NCBI lineage: Bacteria > Pseudomonadati > Pseudomonadota > Alphaproteobacteria > Rickettsiales > Anaplasmataceae > Wolbachia > Wolbachia endosymbiont of Aedes aegypti. The sequence continues at coordinate 711,976 of NZ_CP090902.1, forward strand.
TGTTTCAGCACGTGAGCTAACACTTTCGCGTGACATTAAAATTTGGGATTTTACTCGCTCTTTCACTCTATTTACTTCTTCTTCCTTCAGATCATCTGTAGACAACTTCTTCAACTCTGTCGTTATAGATTTTAAAAGCTTATCTAAGTTACTACTGTCTGTACCAGCAAAAATGGAAAACATTCCTGTATTAGTATAGCTGGAATTAAATGAATAAACAGAGTAAGCTAATCCCTGCTTTTCCCTTACTTCCTGAAATAAACGTGATGACATTCCGCTCCCTAATATAGAATCAAGCACTTGAAACGTGTGATATTTATCGTCATGGCGAGAAACACTAGGTAGACCAATTAGCAAGTGTACCTGATCTAATTTACGATGTTCTAAATACTCACCACCAGTACAGCTCGCATTTTGGCTTTTTTTCAGCTTTTTAGAATGAATCTTTGAGAGAAAATCTTTGGTTAATGCAACAACTTCTTCATGTTCAACATTTCCTGCAACGGCAAATAGCATATTCTCACCAAAGTAATGCTCATTTATGTAATTATCTAGATCTCCTCGAGTAAAAGATTTTACAGTATTTTGCGTGCCTAAGATTGACCTACCAAATGGTTGGTCTTTATAAGCTGCCTCAAAATATTTGTCGAAAATAATGTCACTTGGTGAATCATTAGTTTGAAAAATCTCTTGTATTACAACACCCTTCTCACGTTCCAATTCATCTTCTGGAAACGTGGAATTCATCAATATATCTATTAATATATCAATACCAGTTTTTATGTCTTTCTTGAGGACTTTTGCATAATAGGTGGTGCTTTCCCTACCGGTGCTAGCGTTGAAAACTCCACCTATGTCATCAAAAGCTTTTGCAATTTCAAAGGCAGTTCTTGTCTTCGTCCCTTTGAAAGCCATGTGTTCTAAAAAATGGGATATTCCATTTTGCTTTGCACTTTCTGCTCTACTGCCAACACCAACTCGTATGCTTAAAGCTACGGAATCAATATCACGCACCTGCTCAGTTATTATGCGCAGACCATTATCTAATTTTGTTACCCGGGGTATATTCATCTCATATATTCTTCTAAGTTCTCTTCTGCAAAATCCCAATTAATCAAATGATCAAGGAAAACTTTTATGTAGTCAATTCTACGGTTTTGACAATCTAAATAATAGGCGTGCTCCCACACATCCATAGTGAGTAGTGGCACTTGGCCATAAATTATTGGCAAATCTGCATTTGGAGTCTTGGTGATTTTGAGCTTTCCTAACCTACCTTTTTCGAGCACTAACCATACCCATCCACTGCCAAACTGGCTTACTCCATGACTCGAAAATTCTTCATAAAATTTATCAAAGCCACCGATATCGTCTTGAATTTTTTTTGCTAGAAGACTACCATCTTTAGGCTTACCACCACCATTTTTTTTCATTGAATTCCAATAAAAAGTATGGTTCCAAACTTGTGCTGCATTATTAAATATAGGCAAGTTGCCGCTATTACCATGCACTTTTGTTATTAATTCCTCAATTTTTACATGTTGATAATCCGTATTTTCAACTAGCTCATTGAGTTTATTTAAATATCCTTTATGGTGCTTATCATAATGAAAATCTAAGGTTTTTGCAGATATATAAGGCTCCAAAGCTGTTTTATCGTATGGTAATTCAGGTAAAGTAAAACTCATAAAAACCTCTTTATTTCTAACCTACTTGGATGGTAGGGCAATATATGCTTTTGTGCAACATATAATTAATAGCTAAAACATTTAGGTATCTATTGCATTATTCTAAATTATACTACAATAACGATTATTATATAAGCCATAGAAATGGATTAAATGCAAAAGTTACTTGACACCCTTCGCCAGCGCCCTTATCATGATAGTGAGGCTATTGTATTTGCTTTCGCCAATCTGCAGATTAAAAGGTAAGGATTACTTAATGTATCGGCGTCTTATGTTCAATTTTTTGCAGTATATAGATACTGTATGTCTTTACAAAACTTCATCTACATCTAGGTTTTTATCTAAATAAGCTGAACGCGCTTATAAAGCGTTACAAGACATCAAAAAATGCCAATACTCGACAGAGATAGTAAAAGACTAGCTAACTCGGGGATTCTTTGTCTTTTTTTCTGCTTAGTAAATTTCTTAAACATTTGCAGCGTAAGTTAGTTGCAATTAAAAGCGGCTGAATCTCGCTTGTCAAGCGTTTAAAACATAAAAAACGCCAATATTTTAAAGCGGATAATAACCACGGGGCTTCTTTTGCCTTTTTTTTCATTTGGTAAATTTCTTAATATTTATAGCTAAACAACAACCGTCATCCCGCTACGTGTTAGCGGGATCTATGCTTTGAGATACCGCGAATGAATCGCGGTATGACGGTGTAGATGATGGTTAAGTATCCCGCTGCTTGTTAGCGGCTAAGAGATACCGCGAATGAATCGCGGTATGACGGTGTAATGATGGTTAAGTAATTCGTCATTCCGCTACGTGTTAGCGGGATCTAGAGATACCGTGACGGTATGACAAGGGAGAACAGTTGTATTCCTGCACAATTTATTCTCATGACAAAAACGTCTTAACTTTCTCTCTACTTTTTCTGGGTAAGGTCAATTTTGTGAAAAAATGGATTGAATTATAGGTAGATTTGGCTATTATTTGTAATACATGGGCATTGGATAAAATGTTTGAATTTAGTTCTGTGCTGCTAGCTCGAATTCAGTTTGCCTTCACAATAGGCTTTCACATTATATTTCCTGCTTTCACGATCGGGCTTGCAAGTTTTCTAGCCTTTTTGGAATGGTGTTGGCTTAAGACTGGTGATACACGTTTCCGTGATGTTTATAAATTCTGGATCAAGATTTTTGCCGTTGCTTTTGGCATGGGAGTGGTATCTGGAGTTGTAATGTCATATCAACTTGGTACCAATTGGTCGATTTTTTCTGACCGCATAGCCAATGTTCTCGGCCCTCTATTTTCCTTTGAGGTTTTAACAGCCTTTTTTCTGGAGGCATCTTTTTTGAGTATTATGCTATTTGGATGGAATAGAGTAAGTTCTCGTATGCACTTTGCTTCTACTTGTATTGTTGCAGTGGGAACGCTTATTTCAGCTTTTTGGATTATTGCGGCCAACAGTTGGATGCAAACACCCGCTGGATTCACGATTGGTGAGAATGGTCTCCTATATCCAACCAATTGGTTAGAGATTATTTTTAATCCTTCTTTCCCTTATCGCTTTATTCATATGGTAACAGCAGCCTATCTTACAACAGCTTTTGTGGTTGGTGGTGTAGGAGCATTTTATCTTTGGAGAAAACGACATGCTCCTCAAGCAAGAATTATGCTTGGTATGGCAACCATTATGGTAGCTTTAGCTGCACCATTTCAGCTGTTCATGGGAGATAGGCATGGATTAAATACACTAAAGCATCAACCTGCTAAGATTGCTGCAATGGAAGGTATATGGGAAACCGAAAAAGGGGCTGGCTTACTTTTATTTGCTTATCCGGATCAGCAAAATGAAATTAATCACTACGAGATAAAAATTCCTAATCTTGCCAGCTTGATCTTAACACATGATTTTTTAGGAGAAGTAAAAGGATTAAAGGAATGGAAAAAAGAAGATAGACCACCTGTAGTATGGGTATTCTGGTCCTTCCGTATAATGGTTGGAGTTGGAATTTTAATGATCATGATTGGGTCAGTAAGTGTTATACAGTATCTTCGTGGCAAATTATTCCAAAGTTGTTTCTTACATGGATGGTGGATATCAATGATGCCGTCTGGGTTCATAGCGTTACTTGCAGGTTGGTTTACTACTGAAATTGGCCGTCAACCTTACACTGTATATGGAATTATGCGCACAATTGAATCATTTTCATCTGCGATTACCGGTCCTCAGGTTGCATGGTCTTTGATTGCATTTATCGTTATGTATACCCTTATATTTGGAGCAGGTAGTTACTATATTCTGAAACTTATATACAAAGGAATTCCTGTCATTAAAGAAGAAGAGCAATTTTATAAACACGGTATTGGAGCTTCAGTGATTGATGCTGGTACATCTGGAAAGGACAACAATCATGTTTGATTTTTCTTCCTTAATTAATTTACCCCTAATCTGGGGATTACTAATTGCCATAGCTGTTTTACTGTATATTTTAATGGATGGGTTTGATTTAGGTATTGGTATTTTACTTCCTTTTGCACCGTCAGATAAATGCCGTGATCACATGATAAGCTCAATTGCACCATTTTGGGATGGAAACGAAACATGGTTGGTATTGGGTGGTGGAGGGTTGTTTGCTGCTTTTCCTCTTGCATATTCAATATTAATGCCTGCTTTTTATATTCCAATCATTATTATGCTGCTTGGCCTTATAGTGCGCGGAGTATCCTTTGAGTTTCGTTTTAAGGCAGAAGGAAAATACAGGCGATTATGGGATTATGCCTTTCATTTTGGGTCACTTGGTGCTGCATTTTGCCAAGGCATGATTTTAGGTGCATTTATACATGGTGTAGAAGTAAACGGACGCAACTTTTCTGGTGGCCAATTTGATTGGGCAAGTGCTTTTAGTGTAATGACAGGCATTGCTGTGATATTTGGATATGCACTTTTAGGTTCTACATGGCTCATAATGAAGACAGAAAATATAACACAAGAATGGGCACGCAAGGTTGCTTCTTATACGCTTGGTTTTGTAGGTATTTTCATGGGACTAGTGAGTGTAGTGACACCATTTTTAAATGAACGTATTAAAAACTTTTGGTTTAGCATGCCAAATTTTTATTATTTATTTTCTATTCCATTACTCACATCTTGGCTATTTTTCATGCTGTGGTTTGATCTTCAGAATACTAAACGGGAGTACCGTCCATTCTTTCTCAGTATTGCTATTTTTTTTATGGGATATTTAGGTTTAGGAATTAGTATCTACCCATGGATTATACCTTTTCAATATACCATTCTGGATGCAGCTGCTTCTGGGCCAAGTTTATCTTTAATGCTCATTGTTATAATACCGCTTTTACCAATCATTTTAACTTACACTGGTTATTGCTATTATGTCTTTCGTGGAAAATCAAATTATGAACACACATATTAAGGAGTTAGTGACCTTATGGTTAAAACGTTACCCTTAAATCAAGCAGTCGTTCAGGCAATGGCGTCAACTCAAGAGCCTTCATTAGCAAACCCTCCTATGGATTTTCTGAAAAGTTTTTGAGTATATTGTATTTTTAATTTGTAGAATAAGTTTTTTTCCTTTTTGCATGCTAACCAAAAAGGGTTCTGTCATCCTCCTTGTCATATAAGTAGCTTGACGCGGGCATTCAGTTTTCTTTATAATTTTCTTTGTGAAAGAACAAAAATGCTTATTTGTAACCATAGCTGGCTTACCAAATGCTGGGAAGTCTACATTAATTAACAGCATCATAGGCAAGAAAATTGCAATTGTCACCCCTAAAGTGCAAACAACAAGGACGCAAATAAGGGGTGTTGCAACATGCAACAACACACAAATTGTCTTTACTGACTCCCCAGGAATTTTCTCAGCAGAAACAAAACTTGAAAAAGCTTTAGTCAAATCTGCATGGTCGGCAGTTAAGGATAGTGACATCACTTTGTCGCTTGTTGATGTAAGCAATTATTTGAAAAATATAGAAAGAATTAAGACTATATTTATGCGGCTGCAGCGCACAAAAGGCAGATGCATTTTGGTTATCAATAAAACTGATTTGGTAAAAAGGCCTGAATTAAAGATGGCGCATGAGCATCTGAATTTGCTTTATAAATTTGAAAAGGTTTTTATGATATCAGCATTAAAGAATGATGGACTTTCTGATTTGATGAATTACTTGTCTGAAGTTGCATCGGTGAGCCCCTGGTTTTATGAAGAAGATCAAATAACCGATTCCTCGACAAATTTTTTATCAGCAGAAATTACGAGAGAAAAATTATTCTTGAACTTGCGTGAAGAATTGCCATACTCTACAGCTGTTATAACTGAACAATTTGAGGAAAAAAAAGATAAGAGTTTAGTCATCAAACAGATCATATTTGTGTTGAAAGATAGTCATAAAAAAATAGTACTAGGAAAAGATGGCAGTAATATTAAAAAAATTAATATCGAAGCGCGTGCTGAACTAGAAAAATTATTTGAGTGCAAGGTACACCTCTTTTTATTTGTGAAAGTGCGACCTTGGATCGACCGTCCGGAGGAGTATATAGGCAATGCTTAATTCTTTATTGGTATTTGATATTGAAACTATACCAGATGTAAATTCCTGCAAAAATTTACTCAATATTAGTGATGATAGTAGTGTAGAAGAGAAGAGGGATGCATTAACAAAATATCATCTTGAAATAACAAACGGGCAAAACTCTTTTCTGCGTCAGCCTTTTCACCTTGTTGTAGTTATTAGTTTTTTACTTTGCAATATAAGCTACCAGAGTGGTTATGAGGTGTTCACACTGCAAGAAATAAGATCTGGAGGCACACTAAATTCCAGTGAAAAGGAGCTAGTGAAAGGATTTTTTCACTACATATCAGAGAAAAAGCCAAGATTAGTTTCGTTCAACGGACGCACTTTTGATATACCAGTGCTGAAGTATCGTGCTATGGTCCATGGCATTCAAGCAGAATATTTTCATAAAGCTGGCGATAAGTGGAATAGTTACAATCAGAGATATAGCAGTGATTGGCATTGTGATTTGCTTGAATCCCTCTCTGATTTTGGAGCTTCTGCGAGAGTAAAAATGAACGAAGTTTGTGCAGCATTTAATCTTCCTGGTAAGATTGGAGTTGATGGGTCACAAGTTATGGACTTATACAATAGCGGCAAGATACAAGAGATTCGAGATTATTGTGAAACAGATGTAATTAACACTTATTTGATTTACTTAAGGTTCATGCATCATCAGGGAAGGATTACTACTGAAAGCTACAACAAAAGTGTGGAAGAGCTACTTTTAGAGTGCGAAAAAAAAGAATACCTAAAGAAATTTAAAGAAGAATGGCAAATAACTTGTGGTGGAAAAATTTTACTTCCATAGAATAAATAGTCGAGTTATAATGCACTAACAAGCGAACCTCTGTACTAAATTTTGGTTAATATACACGTTGAGCATATTAAGAAAGTTGCTTTTAAGGTATTGCATTTTACTTTTATTTTCGTTATAAGGTTGCTTTAAGTTGAATTTTCAACATTTTTATACTATTTACATTTAAGATATGATTTCGAAATTTTTTGGGGGCACTTCATGAAAAAGTCTATGTATACTAGAACTGCTCTAGTTTCTTTATTAACTTTATGTTCTTTCAGCAGTTTTGCAGCTGACTTTCCTGATGAGAGTATGAAGGAAATAAAAAAGCAAGAGAGCACAAAAACTTCTGGAAAAGTGGAAGTTATGAAAACATCAAATAAAAAACTGAAAGAAAAGATGGACAGAATATGTAATGCTGATCCAAGAAAAAAAGCTGAAGAGCTTAAGAAAAAAGAGGAGCTAAGATTAGCAGCCGAGCAGAAGAAAAAAGAGGAGATCAGGCTAGCAAATGAGAAAAAAGCAAAGCTTATAGAGGATTCAAAAGCGAAAGCTCTAAACGCTAAGAATTCTAATATAGAAAAAGGTAAAGTTTCAAAAACTAAGCGTTCTAAAACTAAGAATGCTAAAGTTGAAGCTAAAGATGTAAAGAAGGATATAAAAGTTGTTAACAAAAATACAGAGGAAAAAGGTAAGGCAAGTCCTGTTGTTTCAGTTGGTGGAGTTGATATTATCGATACCAATCAAGGGCAAAGTAATTTAAGAATAACTTTTGGTGGTGTTGTTGATGCTCAAGGTTATGGCAAAGCTGGACCAAGTGGCGCAGATTATAAACGTTATAACGTTATGCCAAACAGATCTACAGAGTATTATAATGCCACTCCAGATATAACAAGAGGAGCAAATCCAATATTCTATGAAGGAATAGGAAATATTGGTGATTACAGCAACGATATGGGTATGATTGCTGATGCAATATTGCACCTCAGAGCAGAAAATAAGAATGAAGATTTAGGTCTTCTTTATGGTGCTGACGTGCAGTTTCATGTTCCAGTGACCGAAGGTAAGGGAGCTTCACAGGGTGTTTATGCTGCAAAAGGCAGAAGTGCGCATGTGTTTGTTAACTCAAAATATGGTGACGTGAAGCTTGGTTACCAATTTGGTCCTGAGGCTCTGATGAGGCTTGATGCAACAAGAATTGCGACTGTTGACGGAGCTGCAGATAGTGACTGGTTCAGAAAAGTGAACTTAGAAGGAAGCGCTGCTAGCTTTCCATTTTATGTAACACCACGTCTTTACACTGAAAGTTTTTCGAGTGAAAGTGAAAAATTCTCTTTCCGCATGGCAGGGAAATATAACAAAGGCGTTATGACTACACTGCCATTTAGAGTTGCTTACTACTCACCAAATTATATGGGCGCAAGATTTGGTATCAGCTACTCACCTCGTTATGATAGTGGTTTGTTTACTGTAAAAGAAACAGTTTCAGAAGATAAAGGCGGTAAGATAGAACATAAGGAAACGATAAAGCATGTCGGCCCAGACTATGAGCACATAGTAAGTGCTGGTGCATCATATGAATATGACTTTGATAAACATAACATAAAAGTTAAAACTTCTGCAGTTGGTGAATATGGCTTTCCAAAGCAACCAAGTAAAGATAAGCATCTTTATAAGGAATTTGTGGAGTATAATGACCTGATGGGTGTTAATTTTGGTGTAAGCGCTGATTATAAGATTAATGAAGATCAAGGCGTAAAGTTTGCTGCCTCTTTTGCATACTTGGGCAAATCTGGTCAACCGAAGGGTATTAAAAAATTAATTGGTGATACCTACACGGAAATTGATAGTAAAGATGCTACTGATGGCAAAAGAGTGGAAGGGCTGAAAGCTCAATTTGGTAAAGATAGTATAGATACCATGTATTGGACTGTAGGAGCTGGGTATCAACATGAGAATATCTACACAAGTTTGACGTATTTTGGCAGCAGAATGAATGACAAAGATATGCTTCATGATGGTGCACTTGGCGTTCAATATGATCTGTCTCCTGCATGCAGTAAGAGCAAATTTGTTCCTTACGCAGCTCTCCATTATTTTATGACTAACGAAACAGGTAAGCTGAAAGATGAGTCTGATGCTGATGTACCTTCTAACCAAGGAATTCTCCTTCTTACTGGTGTGAAGTTTTCTTTCTAACCAGCCAGTACACACCACAGTTAACTGTGGTGTATTCTTGTCTGTTAGTGTTTATTTGTCGATCAAATAAACATATGGTGTCCTCTCTCCTGTCATCCCAGTGCGTGACACACAACTGTACGAACATTGTGATTTGAGGACACTCCACCAAGAAGGATGTCATCCCAGTGCCCAGACACTGGGATCCAGCTTTCCATGCAACTTCATCAAAAGCGTTTATTCAGCATAAGATCAGCCACTTTTTATGCTCACCAAATCAGTTTGCTTACTTACAAGCAAAATTTCCTGGATTCCAGTGTCAAGCACTGGAATGACACCCTATGGTCACCGGAATGACGCTTTATGGCTACTTAGATGATGAGAAAAGAACACACTGCCCTTATTCTACTGGCCGTATAGCTACTTTCAAATTTAATCAATTAAGCAGGAGGCCCCTATGCAAACCACACTAAAAAATCATTTAGCTGGAGAATTACTTACCACCGCTACGTGCTGGAAATTAAAGCTCGCAGGTGGAGAAGTAATGGGATTCACTGACTATGATGAAGATTTAAATATTGATAATATACTCTATAAATCTTCAAGTGGATTTACAGCCAGTAGTATAATATTAAACAGCGATTTGAAAACTGATAATCTAGAAATTGAAGGGATATTAAATAGTGCTGATATTAAAGAAGAAGATGTTTTATCAGGAAAGTACGACTTTGCAAATATTGAAATATTTCTTGTGAATTATAAAGACTTGACCCAGGGAACAATGAATCTACATTCAGGAATTTTTGGTAAAGTGACATTAAGTAGTGGAAGATTTATTGTTGAAATTAGAGGGCTTTCAGCAAAGCTTGAGAGAAGCATAGCAGAATTATACTCTCCTGCATGCAGAGCACAATTTTGCGATGATAAATGTAAAGCCGATACTAAAAAATTTAGTAAAATAAGTACAATCACTAAAGTAATAGACGAAAGAAGATTTGAAGACACGAATTTAACTGAGAGTGATGAATATTATAAGCACGGAGTAGTAAAATTCTTTGGCTCAATAGCGTTTGAAGGTGTAGTAAAAGAATATAAAAATAAAGTAGTTACGTTGTTTACTTCGCCTCCATACCAAATTTTTGCTGGAGATAAATATTCAATACTCGCAGGTTGCGATAAAACATTTCCAACTTGCAGAAGCAAGTTTAACAATACTGTGAATTTTCGTGGTGAACCCTATATACCAGGTTTTTATATTGTTTAGCAGTACAATTTTCAATATTATGAATAAGCATGGAAAGGTGGCTGAGTGGTCTAAAGCACACGCTTGGAAAGCGTGCACATATGAAAATATGTCGGGGGTTCGAATCCCCCCTTTTCCGTATGTTACTTCTAGAATAGTATAAAACCCCCGGTCGCGCACACAACTGTACGAACATTGTAATATGGTACAATGTTACAACTATGCGGTGGTAATTTACGATAAATTCATGTAGCCATTTCAAATTTAGCCATACCAATGTCAGTAAATTGATTAAGCAAATAACACTTGAGTAGCAGTTCCTTCCCACGATTAATTTCAGATTTGTTCCGAAAATTAAACCCGAATGTTTGTTTCAGTCGCGAGAAAAAACTTTCTACATAAGATCTTTTTCCGTAGTTTGTTTGCCTTTTCCACCTCTTCATTCCATCTTCGCTGTATGACTTTATTAGTCTAATTGCAGCATTTCTCTCTGCCATACTTTGGATGCTCTGCTGCATTGTTTTTTTGGAGGAATTTTTGTCTTTATGCCGCATTCATCACACAATTTATAGAGTTTATGTCTGTCATATGCTCTGTCTGCATATAGTGCTTTTATGGCATGCTGAAAATTAACTCCTTTAAGTAAATCGCAAGCTCCATAGTGATCAGACCGTTACTGTATTTTGCAGCTATGGCTTTTTTGCTGTTTATATTCAACATTACATGCAATTTTCTTGTCTGTTCATAACCACGATATTTTCTGTCAGCGCTATTTTCCTTGCTGTGTGTTGTTATAAATGCTGATGCTTGTGCTATCTATGGCAATTTCGATATCTTCCATATTATTTTTATCAATTCTGCAATCATTGATCTTAATATTAAGTTTTTTTTGAAGCTTGCGAATAGCTGATAACTGCTAAATCTCTTCCTATTTGTTGCAAATATCCTTTTATAAACCCGACTGTTTGTCTTAAGCCAATTCTAAAAAGATTAACGATTATATGCACTAAAATCACAACTTTATCACTATAAATATAGTTGCCGCCCTGCATTTTTGGACTATTTTCATACCAATTTTCGATAGCTTTATCGATGTAACGAAAAATATTTCCTCTTTTTTCTAGAAATTTGTTATATTCATGGCAGTTACTAACTTTCATTTTTTGTGGCATATTTTTCCTTAAGCGGTTAAATGGCTATTTTATAATGAATTTTGTCAGTAGCCACCAGATTTTTTCAGTTGCGATGCAACAGAGCCATCCCAGTGTCAAGCACTGGGGTGACAGGAAAAGAGGCTATTTGGATGACATCTTTCTTCTTGGTATAAATTACTTTTATATCTCAATGTTCGTACAGCTATGCACGTTGCCGCATAGTGGATGAGGTGTACTACCTCTAAGGGTATACATTATCTCACATAATAATATAATATTTCGTTCATAAATCAACGTTTTTAACATGCAGCAAGAACATTTCCGTTGTAATTAAGGTTCTTAAGATGTATATTAATGAATCTTGTTTTCAATAAATAATGAAAGTAATAATTGTCATGATAATGTTATTGTGTAGCAGTTACACAATGGCAAGCGAGAGAATAAGTCTAGTGGATAAAAAACTATCTCAAGGATATGTAGCTCCAGTGCTTACAGAAGATAGCGTTATTTTATCAGACAAGCACGGCGCTTTATATTCCTTTGATATTGATAACTCAAAGGCTATGAATTGGAAATTACACCTCTCACACAGAAAAAAAATTAGTAACATGAGCCTATTGCGTCACAGAGGAAACGTTTTCTTTATAGTGGATAACGTTCTACACACAATAGATGCAAAAACCGGCGAGATTCAGTGGGAAAAAGAATTGAGAGCTCCAGTAAGAGGGAAAGCAGCAGTAATAAACAATAAATTGGTAGTATTGACTATTGATAATTATCTGTACGTGTTTGATATAAAAGATGGCAGCTTCGTTTGGACTTATCAAAACGGCATCAATGAGGTTCGAGGTTTGTATTCCATATCGCCAGCAATTTCTAATGATAAAATAATAGCACCATTTTCAAATGGTGAGTTAATAGCTTTTAATGAAGACGGTAAAAAATTGTGGAGCCAAAAATTGGCTACAAACCTTTTGGATACACAGCTCACAGATGTAACTACTACACCGAGAGTGCTTGGCGATACTTTAATAGCTACAAATAATTCTTATATTTATAGCATTGACGTGAAATCAGGAAATATTTTATGGTCAAAGTCACTGCAAGTAAAAAGTGTATCAGACATTGAGTCATATTATAGTCCTCTTATTCCTGCAGAGAAACAAAAAGAAGGCGGAAGAATTTTTATAGTTACTAAAGACGATAAAATAATTGGCCTGGATATAAAAAATGGAGAAACAGTCTGGGCATCTGATTTAATAGAAAATACGCAATTGTTTGCTCCAATTATGCATGCCCATACACTGTGGGTGACAAGCAATAAAGGTTCAATGTTTGCTTTTCCGGGATCTGAAAGTGCAGGAAAGGTAGTCAAAGTACCTGGTAATGTGTTTCACACTCCAGTGTTTACTCGCAATAAGATATATGTAACAACTGAGGGAAAAGGTGTTTATTCTTTAGAAAATAGGTTTGTTTTTTATGACTGATTATGATTTAATTGTTATAGGTGGTGGCCCAGGAGGCTATAAGTGTGCTATCGCTGCTGCAAAACTTGGATTGAAAGTTGCCTGCATAGATAAAAATAGCATTTTTGGTGGTACATGCTTGCGAGTTGGATGCATACCTTCCAAAGCACTACTTCATTCTTCCTATCAGTATGCTCACACGAAAAATGATCTGTCGAAGCTTGGCATAAAAATTAAGGATGCAAGTTTCGATTTAAAAGAAATGCTAGGCTATAAGGACGCCAGAGTTCAGGAACTTGGAAAAGGTATAGAATATCTGTTTAACCTTCACAAAATCACTAAAATCAATGGGCTTGCTTCTTTTGACCAAGGTAATCTTGAAGTTTCAGTTGAAGGTAAGGTGCTGAAGACAAAAAATATAGTAATTGCAACCGGTTCTGACGTTATTTCTTTGCCAGGAATTAATATCGATGAGAAAAGTATTATTTCATCAACTGGTGCATTATCTTTAACTGAAGTACCAAAAAAACTTGTCGTAATCGGAGCCGGGGCAATAGGGCTTGAAATGTCTTCTGTATGGAGGAGGCTAGGGTCTGAAGTCACTGTAGTAGAATTTTTTGACAGAATCGCTGCAGCAATGGATGGAGAATTAAGTAAGTCTCTACTTTCTAGTCTACAAAAACAAGGAATAAAATTTTTACTTAGCACTAAAGTTGAGGAGATAAAACAAAGTAGTAATTCTTTGAGTGTGAAAGTTTGCTCTGTAAAAGATAATCAAACAAACACTATAGAGGCGGATAAGGTATTGGTGGCAGCAGGACGCAAACCATGCACTGAGAATCTTGGTATTGATGAAAAAATAGAAAAAGATAATCGCGGTTTCGTTCAAGTTAACAACAGATATGAAACTAATGTGAAAGGAATATTTGCTATTGGTGATGTGATCGGTGGAGCAATGCTTGCTCATAAAGCAGAGGAAGAAGGAGTGGCAGTTGCAGAGATAATAGCAGGACAGTCACCTCACGTTGATTATGGAATCATACCATCTGTCATTTACACTCACCCTGCGGTTTCTTCGATTGGTAAAACCGAAGAGGAACTCAAAAATGCTGGCCGTAAGTACAAAGTTGGTAAATGTCAATTTGCTGCAAACGGCAGAGCAAAAATCACTGATGATGCTGAAGGATTCGTGAAAGTGCTGACTTGTAGCAGAGCAGATACAATACTAGGTGTGCATATCATAGGAGCATACGCTGATACGCTAATCAACGAAGCAGCAGTTGCAATGGCATATAGCGCAGCAGCAGAGGATATATACAGAATTTGTCACTCTCATCCTGATATAAATGAAGCCTTTCGAGATGCGTGCATCGATGCTTTCTTTAAAAAATAATTGTGGACCTCGGTTCAATCATTGAAAAATGGTATGAGTGGCTGAGGCGCAACAGATCTTATTCACCAAACACTTTAGAGTCATACATGAGGGACTTGAAGGATCTTATAAGTTTCCTAAATACTCACATTGGTGGAGAAGTAAATGTCGGCACTTTGGAAAAATTGAGCGTACCTGAGTTAAGAAGTTGGCTTACCTCTCGTTACGCAAGAGGTGTAAACGCAAGATCCAACACTCGAGCACTCTCAGTAATCAGAAATTTCTTCAAGTACATAAAAAATAACCACAATATAGACAATGAAGCTGTATTTTCCTTATCAAGGCCAATTCAGAGAAGAACTTTGCCCAAAGCATTATCAATACCTGATATAAAAACTTTATTGAAAGAAATGAAACTATCCGATCTGGGCGAATCTTGGGTGGTAAAAAGAGAAATTGCGATTATCGTCCTGCTATATAGTACAGGCTTAAGAATCAGCGAAGCGTTGAACCTTAGGGTTAGTGATATTAACAATGAAAGTTTAATAGTAACAGGTAAGGGAGATAAACAAAGGCAGGTATTCATTCTTCCGGTAGTAAAAAAGTGTATACAAGAATATGTAAAAGCCTGTCCTTATCTTGGCACTAATAATGAAACACAATATCTTTTTTTGGGAGTAAGAGGAAAAAAATTGGGAAGAACTTATGTGGCCAATCGTTTGCAAAAAATAAGGAGAATGTTAAATTTACCAGAAATTTTATCTCCACATGCATTTCGCCATAGTTTTGCTACTCATTTGCTTCAGGAAGATATTGACATAAGATCAATACAACAACTGCTTGGTCACTCAAGCCTGGAAACTACTCAAATTTACACTCACCTCAATTATCAAGATGTTTTTAACATGTACAAAAATTTTCAGCAGGGCCTGGAGAAGAAATCAAAACTTTAACTTCGTTCTAAACCACCAAGCTGAGTGCTTTCAACATCACTAAGTATTGTGTTTGCTTTATATAAACTACAACATCCTAATAAAAAAAAAGCCAGTGCAACTGCTGTAAAGAAAGCACTTATTATCCCTGGATAATCTTCTATTACTAAACATGCAACAACAGTATATACTCCAAGCAATATAAAACATGCAGAAGCGTAGTTGCTCAGTTTTCTACCAGAAGAAATTGCTTGCGAGGATTTTTCGTTTTTATTACTACGGAGCAGTCTATTTTCTGATGAAAGCCTATCTCTTTCTTCCCTTACTTGTTTCAAATCTCTTTTTAATCGTTAAATTTCGACAGTGTCGCTTGCTCTTCCATACACAATTCTATTAAGTCGAGTTACTTCACTATTTAGATCATTGATTTTTGTTTTTTGAGCCGATTTTTCCTGCCTTAAATCTTCTTCTAACTGTGAAATTTTGTTAATGCCTCTCGTTCTTTCGCGTACGACCCTATCCAGCTCTCGTTCTTTTTCTATGAGTTGAGCTTTCGTTCTTTCAAGTTCACCTTTAAGTTCTTGTATAACTTGCTCAGAACCTACCGGTATATCATTCGTACTTGCCAAAGGTTGTAATGTATTTGCAGGAAATTTTTCATTTAGATAATTTGTAATAGATTCGATTGGATTATTAACACCCCTCAATGCAGCAGTAACAATTGCATGACTCATGAAGCAATTATCTTCTACTAATTTTTTTACATCATCTAAATCTTTTTTATTAATAGTAGCGGTTAATCGCTCTGTAATGGCTTGTTCAATTATTTGCTTCACCCACGAATTTTGCTCTATAGCTTGTATTGGCTTTATTTGACTAAAATCTAGCTCTTTATGTTTTAAAAGTTTTGTCAATACTTCTTTGTTATCTGATGTTATTCCTTGTAAACATGATTGAATAATTAAGCTAAGCGGCGTTTCTATTTCTTCATTTCGGCTTCTTTTCCAGCAATTAGGGTTAAACTCTTGATTTAATGGTCTTTTCGCTTGGTAAATGTTTCTGCTAGAAAGAGCACCTAACAACTCGTTTGCTTTTTGTGCTTTTTTAAATTCTAATTTTATTACGCGCTCAAATCCTCTTGCAATACAATCTTCAGGGCTTTTATATTCATAATTTTTGATATCAGTTTTTATATCTGGGTGCGTGAGCAATATTTTTACCACATCTTTAGCCCCAACTTGACAAGCAATATGTAAAGCTGTGTCTTTGCGCATATTAGATGTTGTTATAAATTCTGATATTTCACTTTGTGTACTAGGATCATATCTCGTCCGTGTTGTAGACACAGATTGCTTACTCTGAGCATTAATATTGATACTTCTGTTTTGTATAAGCAATTTAGCCATTTTCTCTAACGTAGCCTGTCCATCACCGCTGACAGCGCAGACATTGACAATAGACATCAAAGGTGTCATGCCCTCCTTATCAAACGCATTAACATCCGCACCTTCTTTCAGAGCTTGTTTAAAAGCTTCCGGGTTTTCGTTATCAATAGCCTTAAATAACTTTTGTGTTGGTTCATCGAGCTGTCTTGAAGTTGTCTGATTATATCTATAACCATTAGTATTTATCCCATCCCCTCCATAAAGCATATTAAACCTACCTAATAATTTACTAATATAATTATGAAAAAGAAAAGGAAAATTGCAAGCGATTTATTCAAAATCCTAGAATTAACTACGACTCTAAAAACTTTTCTGCATCAAGCGCAGCCATGCATCCTGTTCCTGCTGCAACTACTGCCTGACGATATACCTTATCTTGAACATCACCTGCAGCAAACACTCCTGCCCTACTAGTTAAAGTTGTTCCAGGTTTTGTAATGATGTAACCCTGCTCATCCATTTCAACAAAGCCTTTAAAAATACCCGTATTTGGTGCATGCCCGATTGCAATGAACACTCCATCCACTTTTAATTCTTGGGTTTTATCGATCTCTGCTGATTTAATCGCAATACCAGCAACCCTTTTTGGATTTTCTTCTCCAAGAATCTGCTCTACGGTATGGTTCCACATTACTTTTATTTTATCATTTTTAAAGAGCCTATCTTGCATTACTTTTTCCGCTCTTAATTTATCACGCCTGTGTATTAATATCACTTCTTTGGCAAATCGAGTTAAAAATATTGCTTCTTCAACAGCAGTGTTTCCACCACCAATCACAGCTACAACTTTATTCCTAAAAAATGCACCATCGCAAGTCGCACAAGCTGAAACCCCATAACCCTGAAATTTCTTTTCACTTTCTAAACCAAGCCACTTCGCTTGCGCACCAGATGCAATGATAATTGCATCTGAATAGTAGTCATTGATATTACCAGAAGATCTAAATCTATACTCATTAAAGTCCTCAAGTTGTTCAACGCTTTTTATCTCATCATCTATTATTTTTGCTCCAACCTTTTCTGCATGAAACCTCATTTGCTCCATTAGTTCTGGACCCTGTATTGAAACAAAACCAGGATAGTTTTCAACATCTGTAGTAATTGTAAGCTGACCACCAGGCTGCATTCCCGTTACTACAATTGGCTCTAAGTTTGCACGTGCTGCATATATAGCGGCAGCATAACCCGCTGCCCCAGATCCAATAATAAGAACTTTTGTACTAAATTTATAATTCTTCACTGTATGAGTTTAGATAATCAGCTACTCCTTCATCGCTTGCCTGCATTGCTGGCTTACCTTTCTTCCACCCTGCTGGACATACTTCACCATGCTCCTCATTATGTTGAATTGCATCAACGATTCTAACGAATTCATCGATATTACGCCCTAAAGAGAAATCATTTATCGATTGATGACGTACAATAAATTTATCATCAATAACGAAAGTTGCTCTCAGCGCAATTGAGTCATCATATAAGACCCCATAGTCTCTTGATATAGACTTTTTGATATCAGACACTAAAGTGTAGCTAATCTCTCCAATACCACCATCATTAACTGGAGTGTTTCGCCATTTATAATGTGAAAATTTTGAATCTACACTTATTCCTATCACTTTAACACCACGCTTTGCAAACTCATTTATTCTATTATTGAGCGATATCAATTCAGTTGGGCAAACAAAAGTAAAATCAAGTGGATAGAAAAAAAGGACAGCATACTTATTTTTTATGCGCTTACTCAGACAGAAATCATCAACAATTTCTCCGTCAGAGAGAACAGATGAAGCAGTAAAATCGATAGCAGATTTTGTTACAAGATTCATAATTAACCTATTCTTTTTAAATAACTTTAATTTTACATCTTGATAAACTTATATGCAAGTTTTCTTTGGTTTTAGTCCTATAAAAACTTCCTAAAATAGCTCTTCTTTTTTACCGATAAGATACAATCCAGGTTGGAATACTGAGTTGGTGAGTATAAAATTCTACGTCATGCCACCGCGAACCGTCATACCGCCACGGTATCTCAGCCGCTCACAAGTAGCGGGATGACGAGCTTATCGTCATGGCACCGCGAACCGTCATACCGCCACGAACCGTCATACCGCGATTCATTCGCGGTATCTCTAGATCCCCCTAACAAGTAGCGGGATGACGGTTGTCGTTTAGCTATAAATGTTAAAAAATTTGCCAAACGAAAAAAAAGGCAAAAGAAGCCCCGTGGTTGGCTAATTACTTACATTATACTTTCAAGTATGGCGTTTTTTTATTCTAAACGTTTAATAACCGCGATTCAGTTGCTTTTAAGCCGCAACTAATCTAAATTATAAACATTAAGAAATTTACTAAACAGAAAAAAAGGCAAAAGAAACCCTAGGGTAGCTAGTTATTCACTATCCATTTTTTAAGTTGGCGTTTTTTTATGTTTTAAATGCTTTATAAGCGCATTTTAGCTTATATTAGGTAAAAACCTAGAAGTTTTATAAAGACATAAGGTGCACATAGTGCAAAAAATTAAACATGAGACGCCAGATACGTGAGTTTTTTTGTCATTTAATCTGTACAGAGAAGATAAATAAATAGCTTCAGTTTTATGATAAGGGAGTTGGCGGAGTTTGTCAAGTAAGTTTTTCGCTTCTGCGGGCTACTTGAATAACGGCTACAATGTTCATACAGCTATGTACATAGCTGGAACCCAAAAAAAGAACCAAGTAGCCAAGCTACTTGGATGACAGAAGGTAATATAAGAAGTCTATTGGCTCTCGTATACCTTAGTGAAACTTAACAAGTTTATCTATAGTTTTAGTGATGATTCTTGGAGTATCCGGAGAAACTGCTGAGCTCAGCCTATTTAGTCGCTCTATAGCAAACTCGCTGTTCTCATTTGTTATGAAATCACATAAAATATTTTCTATATCCTTAGTAACACTTTCATGCTTCCTCAGAGGATGATTATGTGGATACCTATTGATGGTTCTGATGCTAGAATACTCAACAAAAGCTTGATCCTTAAAAGCAAGTTGTCTCAATTTCTCTTTGAATTTTCCTTCTTCCTCTTTTGCTAAAAGGCGAGACTTTATCAGTGATTTTATAATCAAATTTATAGCTTGATGCATTTCAGAATGCACTATAACTTTAATGGTATTTTCTTCTACTATACAATCATAAATACTTTTTTCGCTCTTTAGTGACTCTATAAGCGTTCTGCTATTTTGTGAATTCAATTCTAAATTCTCTTCACTCATAGGAGTTATTATGAAGGTGTTCTTACTCACTCTGATGTTAAATTGTGGAGAGCCTTCAGAAAAGGAAAATGCTACATCCTTAAATTCAAGTGCATGATTGTATGCAGCAAAAAGGGTGTGTGCTATAACACTGCTGGGCACCTTCATTCCATGTTTACTCAGGTGGTTCAATACATTTTCAACCTCATGATATGTAAAGTCTGTATCTTTTAGCAATTCAACAACTTCTATGCCGTTGTGTTGTTTATACTCTATTCTCACTTCTTCTGTAAAAAGTGTTTTAGCTGCTATATGTTTATCAAGCACTGTGAAAATCTTGACAAAATTCTCTAAATCTTGTTTGTTAACTAATTCGATACTAATTAAGTTTCTGCTAATAATTGAAATATTTTTTGTCATTTTTTCCCACTAAAAAAACTCACTGAATGAATTGTATTTTTAATTCATTAAGAATTGTTTAAAGTGAGCATACTAGTTTTCATTTACGTATTACACGACAAAACAAGATAAAAAGTTACATAAAATCATCATGTGGTATAACACACTCTCCACATTCATCATTGCTGTTTGTGTAGGTTGTGACATCAGTGTGATTGTCATTATTATTTAGCATATCATCCAACTTTCCTTCTTTTTCAAGATCCATCAATTTGTCACACCCCCCAATGTGCTTATCGTTGATAAAAATCTGTGGAACTGTTCTAACGTTATACTTTGATTTTATGTCGTTAAATAGATCTGAGTTTTTGAGCACATCAATTTCTTCATACTTCACACCTTTTTTATCTAGTAAATCCTTTCCCCTTATGCAGTATGGACAGCCCTTCTTTACATATATCACAACATTTTTCACAATTTATCTCCGTAGCTTACTAAAATATAGTTATTATATATAAGAAACATGTAAAAACATCAAATTGTATGAAAATTATTTATAATTGTGAGCAAGGAATAGAAAATAATATAGCACTAACCTTCGGAAATTTCGATGGCATTCATTTAGGACACGAGTTTGCAATTTCTACTCTAAAGAAGGTAGCACAAGAAAGAGGATTACCCTCTGCAGTTTTAACTTTTGAGCCTCACCCATCAACTGTTTTATTTGGTAGAAACAATTTTAGGTTAATAGACCAAGAACAAAAAAAGGAACTAATCAGCAGCTATGGTATAGATTACTTATATATTATTAATTTTAATAGAGGTTTTTCTGAGGTTAGCTGCGATGACTTTATCAGTGAGATTTTAATAGATAAATATGGCGCTAAACACATAATTGTCGGAGAAAATTGCACTTTTGGTCATAAACGATTGGGTAATATATTAACTCTAGAGAAATATTCTGAAATATATGGATACTCTTTGACTAAATTAGAGCCATTAACAATTGACGGCAAAATTTGCTCTTCTTCTTCAATAAGGGAGTATGTACAAAGGGGCGAAATAGAAATTGCTAATAAATTGCTCGGCAGGCCTTATCAAGTTTCTGGTGTTGTGACAAAAGGTGCATGTAGAGGTAGAGAAATAGGATTTCCAACCATAAATATTCCTATAGAAGATTGCATGATAAAACCTAAGTTTGGCACATATTACGCTAGAGTGACTTTTCCTGATAGTAATCCAAATTGGTTATATGGAGTAGTCAATATTGGTATGAGACCTACTTTTAAGGATCTGAAAAAGCCTATAATAGAAATGCACATATTCGATTTTGATGAAGACGTATATAGTCATAAAGTCAATATACAACTTTTAAAATTCATAAGGTCAGAAAAAAAATTCCATAGTATTGAGGAGTTAACAAAACAGATAAATTATGATATACTTAAAGTTTATAGGTTAAAGGCAAATTTATGAAAAAGTTATGCTTAGTTGTTATATTAATTATAGTATTGATTGACCAAACGAGCAAATTGTACATAAACTCATTGATTGATGAAGGAGAATCAATTAAGATCGCTAGTTTTATAAAACTAGTTGAAGTTTGGAATTCAGGTATTAGTTTTGGAATGTGTAGCGCTTTACCACATGGCGGTTTCTTTTTTTCAGCATTTTCAATACTAATAATTGGTATACTTGCATATTTGATATACAAGTCTGACGATCAGTCAACTTACCTTGGTTTTTCTCTGATGATTGGTGGAGCAATCGGAAACGTAGTTGATAGGATCTATTGGGGAGCTGTATATGATTTCATATATTTTCATATTGATGATTGGTATTGGCCAGCCTTTAATTTAGCAGATTTATCTATAGTTTGTGGAATGTTTACATTGTTATATAAGTGGTATATATACGATATGCTTATTTCTAAACAAAATGAGGAATAAAATAATTGTTTTTATATTAGGTCGAAATAATGCTTCATAAGTTTTTTAGTTTTCTTATACTACCTGTACTTTTTTTTACTTACCCAATTTCTTCGAATGCTTTAAACATAGAGCACAACATAAAATATACTAAACTCAGTAACGGACTAGATGTTTATGTTGTTTCTAATCATCGGATTCCAGCCGTTTTACATGCAGTAATATACAAAGTTGGGGGAATGGATGATCCAATCGGCAAAGCAGGATTGGCTCACTACTTTGAACATTTAATGTTTGAAACTACAGGGAAGTTCACAGATATAGAAGCCACTATGAGTAGCATTGGGGCTCAATTTAACGCATTTACCACTAAAGAATATACCTGTTATTTTGAGTTGATCCCCAAAAAAGATTTACCACTTGCAATGGAAGTTGAAGCAGATAGAATGGGCAGCTTTAATGTTACTCAAGACAAAATAGATAGAGAAAAAAACATCGTATTAGAAGAAAGAAAGATGAGATTTGATAACCAACCTCATAACTTGTTATGGGAAGAAATGGATAGTGCATTTTACCGTACTGGCTATGGTAGGTCTGTTATCGGCTGGGAGAGCGATATCAAAACTTACAATTTGGATGACATAACGAGGTTTCATGATAACTATTATCACTCCGGCAATGCAATATTACTGATTGTGGGTGATGTGGAACTTGATGAAGTAGTGAAATTAGCAGAAGAAAAATATGGCGAAATTAAAGCTAAGCCTGTAATGAGAAATTACCCAAATCAGGATCCAGTGCATAATGCAGGTCTATCGGTGACCTTAGAGAGCACTGAAGTAAAAGAATCAGTTTTATATTTTCGTTATCGTGTTCCCTTATTTGATCACATAAATGAAGCCTCTGCTGCTCATTTAGCGGTTGACATTTTAGGTGGCGGCAAATCCAGCAAACTGTATAAAGATTTGGTTTTAGATAAAGATGTGGCAGTATCAGTGTTTGCTTATTATAATAGCCTAGCTTTTAGTGATGGCTACATTGATATTATGATAATTCCAAAAAGTGGCGCTAATTTAGATATTGTTGAAAGAGAGTTAGATAATGCTATTAATGGCTTCGTATCTAAAGGGGTGACGAGCGAGGAATTACAAAGCTCAAAATATAGGTATAAGGCAGCACAGTTTGATAATCTATCTGACTTAACTCATATAGCGATGTTCTATGTGCCACACCTTGCACTTGGTATTCCACTTGATGAAATAGATATTTCATATAGCAAGATTAATGATGTCAATCTAGAGGATGTAAATAATAAAATCCGTGCTATTTTTTCTGCTAATAAGTTAATTGGTCGTTTATTACCAAAAGGAGATAATAATGAGAATAAGTAAAATTATATTTCTATTTTTTTTCTGTCTAGGCTTTAATTTACAAGCAAGTGGTAACCTAAATATAGAGGAGGTCACTACCCGTAAAGGATTTAAGTTTTTATTTGTAGAAAATCATGATTTGCCAAAAGTTTCACTAAATATATCGTTCAAGGATGCAGGTTATGTGTATGAGAATAAGGAAAAACAGGGGCTTGCTTGGTTTACTTCTCTTGTAATCCAAGAAGGGGCAGGAAAAAATGATGCCAAAGATTTTGCGAAAAAGCTTGAAGATAAAGGGATTAGTTTAAATTTTATTGCTGATTTAGAAGCATTTAGGGTTTCATTAAATACTTTGTCTGACAATCTAGAGGAAGCAATTTCATTACTGAGCGATACTATAATGCGTCCTAAAGTTGACCCTGAAGGGTTGAATAGAGTTTTCGAGAAAGCCAAAGTTGATTTTAATAATCTTGAAAAAAATCCTTATTTTGTTGCTGGAAAAGAATTAGATACGTTATTGTTTAAAAAACATCCTTACTCAAAAAGTGTGTACGGTACTCTTGATACTATAATGAGCATTACTAGAGACGATGTTTTAACATACATAAAGCGTAATTTTGCTAAAGATAACATAGTTATCAGTGTTGCTGGTTGTACAAAAAAAGAAGAAATTATTACGCTATTAGATAAATATTTATCTAAATTGCCGTCAAAAAGATCAAAAGTTAGAAAAATACCTGTAAAAAATAATTTTGGTTCTGCAGAAAGTAAGAATATTTTTATGGATATACCACAGAGTGTGATACTTTTTGCTCAAAAAGGTATAGCTTATGAAGATCCTAATTATTATAACGCTGGTGTCTTAATTGATGCACTTGGTGGCATGAGGCTGAATTCAATATTAATGACAGAACTGAGGCAAAACTTGGGTATTACTTATGGTGTTTATGCAAGTATTATTTCCAATAAACATGGAAATATTATATCTGGATTTATAAGTACTGATAGTTCTACTGCTGGCAAAGCTATATCAGCAGTAAAAGATACATTTAGCAGAATAAAAAAGCAAGGAATTGACGAACAATTGTTCAAGGATGCAAAAATTGGCTTGGTAAATAATCTTGTCCTTTTCCTGTCCAATAACACAAATACAGCAACGCTGCTAGATAATATGCAGATAAATGATCGTGATGTTAACCGTATAAATAATTATGCGAATATCATTAATGATGTTAAATTAGAGGAAGTAAACGAACTGGCAAGTTCTTTACTGGAACCTGAAAATTTATTTTTTGTTGAAGTTGGAAAAAACGCTCAAGGTCAATAATTATTACAGTCATATATCTTCTGCTATTGACCTTACTGCTTCTACATAACACTTATGCTCCTCAGCTAGAATGCGTTCTGAGAGGCTTTGAATATCATCAGCTGGTAACACTGGTACAACAACTTGAGCAATTATGGCTCCAGCATCAACTTCAGGAGTGACATAATGTACAGTACAACCTGTAATTTTTACACCTGCTTTTAGAGCTTGCTCTTGAGCGTTTAGGCCTTTAAAAGACGGAAGTAAAGAGGGATGAATATTTATCACCTTGTTATGCCATTTACTCAGAAAATCAGCTTTGAGAATTCTCATAAACCCTGCAAGGCAAATTAAATCAACCTTATGTTGAACAAGTATTTCGTGAATTTTACCAGCATCAAGCGGTTTATCTTTAACAATAAACGCTGAGATTCCTGCTTGCTCTGCTATTTTCAGACCAGCAGCTTCGCTATTATTTGTGATAACACATGCAACTTCTGCGGAAAAATTCTGATCTTGACATGCTTCTATTAAGGCCTGCATATTCGACCCCCTACCTGAAATTAGTATTCCGAGTTTTATCTTTTTCATTATAGCACAGTTAGTTTAGAATTTAGTTAATACTAACAAAACAGCTCAAAAGGAAAACTTATTTTATAGCAAAGAAGGCAGACTAAACTCTTTATATAAGTGGACCTCTAATTTTGGACCTCACTGGACAACACAAAATAACGAATAGCCCCATGTACCCAGCTAAAACTAGCTTTAATGCTTAGATATTGTGCTATTTTTGTATAATATACTACTATAAGTATATATTTTTGTAATCGCGTTATTATTTATTTAACAAAGTATTAGTATAATTTATTACACTGGATTAAATGGAGAAAGTTCAATGAGTAAATTACCGAACAATGCAAAAATAGGTAAATCTCAGGTTATTCAGTGGGAGGTAATAAAAAATTGTGAATATGCTGATAATTGCTTGTCAAAAATAGTAACTTTGTACGTTATTAGAATAACTCAGCTATCAGATTTTTATACGAGTGACGAACCTGAAATTAACACTGTTTTAGCAAGAATAAGCGTGACAAGTGAAAACGTATTTTTAAACAAGGCTACTACTATTGAAGTTATGGAAGGTATTTTTCCGTATAAATTCAACAGCAAGAAGAGAAATAACGTATTAAGGTTAGAAGATTTGTATAATTATTTATGTTCTATTGTTAACAATAGCCTTCCAAAAGAAATGCTTGAAAGTCTTGTAAGGGAATATAAGGATGCTGTTAACTTATTTAAAGCAATTACTTAACTGAACGTAGTATTTTTAAGATTTTATTTTCTATTTCAGAAATGCCGCTTTCAAGATCTTTATCTATCAAATACATGGTAGAGAAATATGTTTTCTGCTTACTTTCAACATTGATAGTTAAAGTTCCGGGAGTGATTGTGACTGAATTGGCAAATAACGCAATGCTTTCATCATTATGCCCTTTGCATTTTCTTAGAATAATGATTGGCTCAAGCTTAGATTTGAGTTGTAGCACCTTTTTTGTTACATAAACACTTGATAAAATGATTTGGTACATTAACCATGGTATATAACTTACTAACTTATAAAACGACAGTCTACTCGTACTATTTAAAATCTGGCTAAGAGCTCTTTCAGCGTTTATCAACCTTCTAAAGATAAACGATGTGAATATAGAGGAAAATACTCCACAAAAAATAAAAAACGGCTCAAAATAACCAGACAATACAGTCCATAGAACAAATAAAATTATAAATGACAGAGAAAAAAACTTGATTTCCTTCCTAAAGTTGAGGTTTTTCATAGTCTGTAATATAACTTAAATGACTCTTTAAGGAAAGATAATAACGAATATTTAGGTTCTTGACTTCTATGTTAAAAGATATAATAACTAAGTGATGTATTTTAAGTGAGAAAGTTATGAAATATGACAAATTTATGGAAATATTAAAAAAAATAAATGACCTTTCAGATTTGAGCAAGGACAATATAGTTGAAAAAATAAAAGCTAAGTTACAAGAAGAAGATCCAGATTTATGTCAAAAGTGGGAAAAGAGTAAACCTGACAACGATAGTGGATCTGGCATAAATTACATATTTACTATATCTCGTGGTCAAAATTCTCAGGAAGTCAAATTGTTACATTTTGCTTCTTATTGGAACTGTGCAAATGTAGCAAAAGCTCTGATTGAAAACGGGGCAGATATTAATGCAGAACATGATAATAAAATTACTCCTTTACATCTTGCTGCTCACTATGGCCACAAAGAGATAGTACAAGTTCTATCAAAAGCAGAAGGAATCAACGTTGATGCAAAAGATAGTGATGGGTTGACTCCTTTACATCTTGCTACTGCAAATAGCCATAAGGATGTAGTAGAAACTCTAATTGCAAACAAAGTAAATGTTAATGCAGAAGATGATGATAGATGTACACCTTTACATCTTGCTGCTGAAGCGAACCACATAGAGGTAGTAAAAATTCTAGTTGAGAAAGCAGATGTTAATATAAAGGATGCTGATAGATGGACTCCTTTGCATGTTGCTGCTGCAAATGGCCATAAGGATGTAGTAGAAACTCTAATTGCAAACAAAGTAAATGTTAATGCAGAAGATGATGATAGATGTACACCTTTACATCTTGCTGCTGAAGCGAACCACATAGAGGTAGTAAAAATTCTAGTTGAGAAAGCAGATGTTAATATAAAGGATGCTGATAGATGGACTCCTTTGCATGTTGCTGCTGCAAATGGCCACGAAGATGTAGTAAAAACTCTAATCGCAAAAGGAGCAAAGGTTAAGGCAAAAAATGGTGATAGACATACTCCTTTACATTTTGCTGCTCAAAATGGCCACGAAGGTATAGTAAAAGTTCTGCTAGAAGCTGGAGCAGACCCTTCATTAAAAGATGTTGATGGAAAAACGCCAAGAGACCTCACTAAAGATCAAGGTATAATTCAGCTTTTAGAGGAAGCGGAAAAAAAGCAAACGTTAAAAAATGAGAATAAAAAAACGCCAAAGGATCTTACTGAAAATAAAGATGTAATGCAGCTTCCAGAGAAAAAGGAAGAAAAACAAATTGGAAAAAATGCAATTGTGAAAGAAAAAGAACAATCTGCAAAAAATGCAATTGTAAAAGGTGTTATTGTGTGTTTTGTAACTGCAGTGATAGTTGGTGTTGCACTTGCATTTGCTACTGCCCTATCTGTACCAGCAATAATTGGACTAGCTGCAGGATCTGCGCTCATAGTTGGTGCTGGTCAATATATAATGTCAAAGCCTAAACCTGAAATGAAAGAAGTAAAGGAACCTGTGCCTAGAGAGACAGAAAAAGCACTTACTTGATTTTTGTTATCCTGTTGCTATCAGACTAGCCTGGCACCTTATATTTATTGGGATAACTGTTTTATTATGAATTAAGTCAAAAACTCTGTAATATATTGAAGCTTAAAGATATCTTTAGATATGGAAGTTATTGCAGAAAATAGGAAAGCAAGGTTTGAATATTTCATCTTAGAAGAATTTGAAGCGGGTATGGTCTTATTAAGCAGTGAAGTTAAATCGCTAAGAGAAAGAAAAGTAAATATTTCCGACGCCTACGTTGTTGAAAAGAATAGCGAAGTATGGCTGCACAATATGCATATTGCAGAATATAAAGCTGCGAACCGAAAAAATCATAAACCAAAAAGGGAACGTAAATTACTCTTGCATAAAAAGGAGATAAATAAACTAATTGGTCAAATCAAGACTGCTGGGATAACTGTTGTGCCGCTTTCGGTCTATTTTAACGATAAAGGATTTGCAAAAACTAAAATTGCCATTGTAAAAGGAAAAAAACTCTACGATAAGAGAGCAACCATAAAACAGAGAGAGTGGGATCGTGAAAAAAGTAGATTGTCTAAGAATAATTTATAGCAAAATATGTCTTTAAATCCAGTAATTTTCAGCATCGGTCCTGTTTCTATATATTGGTATTCCTTAGCCTACGTTTTGGGTATAGTGTTTGCATATTGGTATTTACATAAGCTAGATGACCAAAAAATATTTACTAAGAATTTTTACGATTCGTTATTAACAGCCACTATTGTAGGTATTATCCTTGGAGGTAGACTTGGCTACGTATTGATATATGATCCAGTTCTTTATATAAGCAACCCTATTGAGATATTGAAGACCTGGGAAGGAGGGATGTCATTTCATGGTGGTGCTATAGGAGTTTTGCTTGCAGTAATAATTTCGTGTAAAAGACATAATATCCCTACATTTTATGCACTGGACCTAGTTTCTTGCGGAGTTCCCATAGGTTTATTTTTAGGTCGCATAGGCAATTTTATAAACGGAGAGTTATTTGGCAGAGTTACAACTATGCCATGGGGTATGGTATTTCCAGAGAGTGGTGATAATTTGCTGCATCATCCAAGCCAGCTTTATGAGGCACTTTTTGAAGGACTGCTACTTTTTGCAGTTGCAAATTCACTGTTTTTCTTAACTAGAATAAGACTGTATCACGGTGCGTTAACTGGTATTGCAGTTATGTGGTATGGAATAGCACGTTTTTTCGTTGAGTTTTTTCGCGAACCAGACTATCAAATTGGCTATTTGTGGCTTGATTTAACTATGGGGCAGTTGCTTTCTATACCTATGGTTTTGCTAGGAATGCTTGTATATCTAGGCGCATTAAATTTAAAATTTAATACGAAATCTGTCACATAGAGAAAAGGTGAGTTCAATAGAAAAATGTAGCCAGAAGCCCCACATTATGCACAATTGTACGAATTTTCTGCGTTGCAGTAGAATGAATCGGTGGGCTTTGTTGCATCGCTAGCTATGATGGATTAAAGATAAAAAAGGTGGAGAATATCAGCAGCTTATTATTCTGGTATTTATAACAAGAACGGTCAGTGAATACCTAAATTTGAGTAAAAGAAATTTCACTACCACTCACTAATCTGGCTAAAATTCAAGAATTTCAATGCTTTAGCTATTTTCAATAGAATTAAATTTATTAATATAAATAACAAATTACTATTCTTAAATTTGATCAGATTGATTGCAAAAAAACAAGATTTTCAATAAGTTGCTTATAATCCTAATTATAGTTAGCCTTTCATAAGTAGCGATGCAACAAAGCCATCCAAGTGTCAGCTACTTTCATGACACCATTTGCTGTGCAGTTTACCTTCAAAAATGAATGTTCGTACAGCTATGGAATGAATCGCGGTATGACGTAGCTTCGCTATAGGCAATGAAGGAAATATTAACTATACTTCTTTTTACCATTGTTTATATTTCCTATTCACATATATTAATATTTTACTCACTTAAAGTAAGCTAACTACCGTTATTAATATTTTTGTAATAAAAATTGTATATGGTGCATGTAATCAAATTAAGAGGAAGATTGTGGAAATTACGCCATCAATAAAAAAAGAATTGAAGCAAAGTACTCTATATGTTTGCCTAGAAAAATGCAAAAGTGCATTTTGGTTTATCTTTTGGTTTAGTGCGGGAATCAATTTATTAATGTTATTCCTACCACTTTATACCTCTCAAGTGCTTGATCGAGTGATATCGAGCGAAAGTGTATCAACACTAACTATGCTGACAATTATCACTTTATCTGCATTTGCATGTTCTGCAATGCTTGAAACTTGTCGATATTTAGCCATGGCAAAAATAGGTGATTGGATCGATAAAACTGCAACACCAGATCTGATAGTAAGGTCAATCAGGCTAACGTCAGTGCAGAGCTCAACTTCAAGTGGTGAAGCAATACGAGATCTCGGAGTGATAAAAAATTTCATTACAGGAAATGGTATATTCTCACTGTTTGATACTCCATGGTCGTTAATTTACCTTGTTGTGATTTTCATGATACATACCTCCACGGGGTTTATAGCTATTACTGGAATTATTATATTAGTCTCTATGGCAATATGGAATGAACTTGCCACTAAACGAATATTACAAGAAACCAACGAAGAAACTATACGGAATATCAATGCTATAGATGTTGCAACAAGAAATGCAGAAGTGGTTGAAGCTATGGGCATGTCAGAATTCATAGTCTCTGATTGGTGTAAACGAAATGATCAGAACCGAGCAATGCAAATTAAAGCACAAAATCGCTCTAATGTAATTACTGGAATCACTAAATTTTTGCGCTCAACTCTGCAAATATCAGTAATTGGAACAGGTGCATTACTTGCAATCACAGCTCATAAGACTGCCGGTAGCATCATCGCTGCTTCAATTTTAATGGGTAGAGTATTAGCACCATTTGACGCTGCGGTTCATACTTGGAAGTTTTTAAATCAGGCTAGAATGTCATATGGAAGGCTACAAAGACTTATATTAACATCGCCAAAAAGAGAGCAAACGATGGCTCTACCAGAACCTGAAGGAAAATTGGAATTTGATAGAGTATTTTTTACTCCTTATGGAAGCAATAAGCCGACAGTAAAAGGAATATCATTCATTATAGATCCTGGAGATGTAGTTGGTGTTATTGGTGCAAGTGCTTCTGGTAAATCCACTATCGCAAAATTAACTGTTGGTGTATGGAAGCCAATATCTGGTGTAGTCAGACTAGATGGCGCTGATGTATATACTTGGAATCGAGAAAATTTTGGTAATTATGTTGGCTACTTACCTCAGGATATTGAGTTATTTAACACTAGTGTCAAAGCTAATATTGCTCGCATGAGGCCAGATCCAAATCCTGAAGAAATAATCAAAGCAGCAAAAATTGCAGGAATACATGAACTAATACTAAGCTTACCAAATGGATATGATACAACAATAGGAGGTCCTGGAGGAGTAACGCTCTCTGGCGGCCAAAAACAGCTTCTTGGACTTGCCAGAGCTTTTTATGGTCACACAAAACTTTTAGTACTTGATGAACCAAACGCTAACTTAGATAGCAATGGAGAGGCATGCTTAATTAATGCAATTGGCATTGCAAGAAAACAAAATACTACTACTGTTATCATCACTCACAAGCTACCGTTATTGTCCGTAGTTGATAAGGTGATCCTCATGTCAGATGGTATCATTTACGCTATGGGACCAAAAGATGAGATTTTGAGCAAATTAGTTGCTCCATCATCAAGTACCACAGAAGATGAGCGCTCTTCAGCAAATGGTTAGTTTACTTACAATAAATTCTGTATCTGAAATAACAACTGTTCCAGAAAAATATATATTTCTTTACCATTAGAAATAATATTACAAGAATAGTAAATAGATTAATAACTCTTATTAATTAAAGTCAATCGGCAGATATAGCTAAAGTGGCTTAGGTTTACCTACAATTTGAAAAACAACAAATTCGTCTTAATGAATTTTCTTAATTTATTATCTAAATAACTTAATATTAGTGGTAATTTTATAAAAAAATTATAATATAAATAATGTTGCTGCGAAAATTTATAACAATATTTCCCTCTAACGTTTAATGAATTTCAATAAATTGCCTTTTTAATTCTAGATAAGTATATGCTTTGTTAATATGTTTAGTTCAAAATCCAAAAGTAAGTTTATGCTTTCTATTGGAGAAGAAGGCATAATGTTACTATATTTTAAAAATAATACTTTAAATAAAAGGTATTTTGTTAAGGGCAAAAACGATAAAGCAGTTTCCGATTTAATTTCATGTCTTTCGTCAGATAAAAAAGCACCTTTATACCTGGTGCTTAATCATGCAGATCAAAATTACTCGCTACAGTTTATTACAAGGGCAAACAAGATTAGTGCCTATCTATCAGCAAAAACAAAGATGGAGCATTTTTCTCGTAACAATGACATAAGTTCAGTTTTTTTGGTTGAGAAGCCAAACAAATTCAATCAAAACTGGTGCTATCTTCTTGTTTCATCAAAAGCAAAGCATTTAGTAGAATATTGGTTGAATGTGTTTATTGAGATAGGCTCCAACTTTAAGGGAATATTAATGTTTCCTATAGAAATAAGTAATATAACAAAAAAGATTCTACATAAAGATCCTAATAATTGGAAAATTATAGTTGCTGCAACTAAAACGGGAGGCTATAGACAAGTGGTTCTTAAAGAGAATAAAATGGTATTTACGCGCTTAACATCATTTACTAATGATAATTTACCAGGAATTATCGCTGGTGGAATATATCAGGAAGTGCAAGATACTATTCGATCCTTAACTAAGTTTGGGTTTGAAAAAAATAACCCTATCGACCTTTGTATCATAGTGTCAGAAGATATCAAAGCTAGTTTATCAGTCATAAATTTTTCAGAGAACAGTGTGAACATATTAACTCCATATGAGTTAGGCAAACTATTAGGAGCAGAACTAGCTATAAGTGAAAAAGATAACTTTTGCGATACCATAATTTTGTTTCATAGCTTTAAGAATAAATTAGCAGCTATTTTTAATACAAAGGAAACTAAAGAATTTTATCTATTCAATTACCTTTATTTAAACTCTCCTCGAATTTTTCTATACTTCGCCCTGGTTTTAGTTATAACAAACACCCTTTGTTTGCTAAATTTGTATTCAAATTTCAATGTCGCTGATAATTTATCAGCAAAGCAGAACACCTTAAATAACCAATTAACAAAACTTAGCCAAAGCTATAATGTAAAAAAAATAGATGAAATTTATGATTTTATTAATATCAATAATATTTTATCAAAAATAGAATACTCTCCTCTTACACAAGTTAAGTATGTAGAAAAGTTAAAAATACCAGGTATAGAGCTTCGATCATTTGAATGGAATTATAATGAGGCAAAAAGTTATATTACCACAACTTTAAAGTTTAATTTTCAATCCGGTAAAAATATTTCTCATCAATACGAGAAACTACGAAAAAATTTAAACGATAATTTTCGTACCTATGACATTAATATTTCTAGCTTACCTGCTGCTAAAGAGCAAAATCTATCTATTGATGTTGAAATAGGAGAGGCAATGTAGATTAATGACTATCTCTCAATTAAAAAGAAAAGCTACAATTCAGTTTATATCGTATTTGTTATTATCTGTTGGATTAATAGGGTTATTAACATATGTTGTTATCTATAACGAAAAGATTTATAATAAAAACCAAATTGCGATTGATAAAATACGTTCTATTAATTTACAGATTACTGGAATTCAAAAAAAGGAAGTTGTTCTAAATAAAAACCTAGATTTATGGAAAAAAATTTCCTCTTCAAATTTACATAGTAGCAGATACATTGCAAATTTAAATTTCGAGCTTAGCAAGTTATATAAAAAGTACTATATATTAGAACCTGAAATATCAATTTCTATACCCGAAGAAGTTGAGCTCCACAACAAAAGTGAACGCACAAAAGTAATAAAAAGTGAAGTAATCCTAAATTTAAGCTCAATCAGCGATAAGCATATTTTTTTATTTCTACAGTCTATTCCAAATCTGCCAGGTTATGTTATGATCAAATCTCTTATTTTAAATAAGCAGAGAAATATTGATGCTGCAACTATGAATCAGATTTTGAATGGTAATATGATAGAGATAGTGAGAGCTAATATAGTCTTTGATTGGTATACTATATTAAGTAGATAAGGTGATGAACATAAAGCTGTTTTTTATTTTTACGCTACTCATTTCCAATGTTAATGCATATTGCAGTTGTGAAGATATCATAGAAAGCATAGAAATTTGTAAGGAGTATTCTTGCCGACAATATATTGGCAATGAAGATTTTATTGAGCATAAAATATTAGGATTAAATAGTGGAAATTTATGCGTATATATAGAAAAACAAGGTAATGATGAAATGGTTTGTCATCATTCTCAGTATGGAATGATGATAGAAAAAAGATATTTTGAAAGTATTCTTAAAGTTGGCAATCAAGAAATCGACGATTTTATTGATATAGCAAATTTGCGTGCAAAAGAGTGTTTCTTTATCAACAATCAAAAACTAAGCTATACAGATCGGGACGATATAATAAGAGAAGCAGTGGAAAGTGACTTTGACGTTTTGTCACAATATAGTAACGTAAAAAGCATTTTTTTTGATGAAGAGCCAGTTAATAGAATGGTCAATGAAATGGAAAAGTTCAATTTACGATCTTCAAGAGCTGCAAAAGAGGAGGTATCAGATAATTTCAACGGTAAGGTAGTGAGTTTAGACTCAATTTTATATCTTTCTCCCGATACATGGAAAATATGGGTAAATGGAAAACTGTTTATAAATACTAAGGATTTAAAAGTGCACTCAGTCACTGAAAATTATGTAACTTTTGTATGGACCGTAGATCAAAAAGCAATAAAAAAGCATGCGAATGATTCTCAAAATGTATATTTTGGATATGGGAGTATTATGTTTACGCTTTATCCAAAACAAAAATTTGACTTGGATGGCTTATCTATTAAATAACTTAAATATATATGCGCTTGTAGCTCAGTTGGATAGAGCGTTGCCCTCCGGAGGCAAAGGCCGTGGGTTCGAATCCCTCCAAGCACACTTTTAATTAAATTTGACAATAGTATTTTCACATAAGATAATAAAAGGATTTATTTAGAGCATAATTATGTCTGGTGGTACCATAAACAAAGTCATACTAGTTGGTAATTTAGGAAAAGATCCTGAAATTAGGACTACACAAAATGGAAAAGAAATGGCAAGTTTTTCAATAGCCACGTCTGAAAGTTGGACTGACAAACTTTCCGGTATGCGCTCTGAAAAGACAGAGTGGCATAATATCGTAATTTTTAGTGAAGGATTAGTAAAAATCGTCAAAGATTTTGCACGTAAAGGCAGTAAAGTTTATGTTGAAGGTTCTTTGAGAACTAGAAAATGGACTGACCAAAACGGTGGTGAAAGATACACAACAGAGGTGGTTCTATATAATTTTAATAGCGCTCTTACTCTCTTGGATTCACGAAATAGTGCGCCAAATTCTGATTACAAGCCAAGTGAATACAAACAAGGTGAAACAGAACAAAAAGATAAACACGAAAGTTTTGACAACGATATAAAAGATGAACTACTCGACGATGAAATACCATTTTAACAATTTAAATTGAAATCTACATTTTTATGGACTGCTTGTGTTACTCCTTTTAATTGCAATGGAGATAGTATAGATTATAGCAGTTTGCAGCGTTTACTGACAATGCAAGTTAAAGCTGAAAATGGCGTAGTGTTGCTGGGTAGCACAGGTGAGAGCCTATCGCTTACTGATTCTGAAAAGCGTACATTAGTTGAATTCGTATGTAAGCTAAAATTAAATACGGAAATTATAATTGGCGTACCAGGAGTGAATCTATATCAGACTCTTGAATGGCTTGATTTTTGCAAGGGTATGCCTATTCATGGCTATCTAATGACAACTCCCATTTATGCAAAGCCCGGAATTATGGGGCAGACTTTATGGTTTGAAAAGCTGCTTGAGAAAGCACATGTGCCGGTTATGTTTTACAATATTCCATCAAGAGCAGGAATAAATCTTCACGCTGAAACTGTACGCAACTTATCCAGCCACGAAAAATTTTGGGCTATCAAAGATTCAAGTGGCACTGTTGATACTTTAGCTCAGTATAAGAAAGTTGCACCAAATATTGAGGTCTTTTGTGGAGATGATAATATGATATCCGATATGGCCGCTTATGGTGCGGCTGGCCTGGTTTCCGTTGCTTCCAATGTTTGGCCATATGTAGCACATGAATATGTTAAGAAGTGCCTCAATGGCAGGAACCCTCAGGCAGATATCTGGCAACAGGCTTGCGAAGCCCTATTTATTGCCAGCAACCCAATACCCACTAAAGCACTTTTGCATGATATTGGGCTCATAGAACATCAAACTGTCCGCCTACCGCTCAGCACAGAAGACTTGCCTTCTGTTGAAAAATTGAGGCAAGTCAATAAAATGATTCTTGGATGGAAAGAATTGGCTACTCTCTAAATAGTCTTGCAACTTTGATTTAATATACAATCCAAGTTTCATTTGAACACTCCCAAACTTATCACTTTATGCCACTGGTCTTCATCTAAAATTTCTACACCTAATTCCACTGCCTTTTTATATTTGGATCCTGGTTTTTCTCCTGCAATTAGGTAGTCAGTTTTAGCAGAAAGATGTGAGCTGACCTTTGCTCCCAGAGTTTTGGCTCTTACTTTTGCCTCTCCTCTACTCATAGCAAGTAGCTTACCAGTAAACACTATAATTTTATTATTTAAAACAGAGTTACTAGAGTTGGAGCTCACAGGAAGAATTTGAAGACAAGCAGTAAGATCATTTAACATTTTGATGTTATGTTCCTTAGAAAAAAATGATTCCAAAGATTCAGCCCCTTTTTTTCCTATGCCATCTATACCTACTAGCTCAGTATTATCTAATGACAGTTCAATCATCGAATTATACCAGTTATTATAAGAAACATAATAATCTGCAAGCAATTCTGCTGCAACTTGGCCAATAAATCTAATACCTAAAGAAAATATAAACCTATCTAGAGTTATTACCCTTCTGCTTTGTATAGAATTTAACAAATTAGCTATAGATTTCTCGCCCCAACCAGACTGTTCTTCCAGATTAAATTCATCCAATCTTTCTTCTAAAGTAAAAATATCATGGATTTGTTTTATCAGACCAAGGTCGTAAAAAAACTCTATCTGCTTATCACCAAGGCCAACAATGTCAAATGCATCTTTCGATACAAAATGCTTTAGTTTTTCTATCATTTGAGCTTTACAGGCAAATTCCTCAGGACATCTTACTGCTGCCTCTCCCTCAACCTGACGTACTTTACTACCACATTCAGGGCATACTTCAGGAAACACAAATTCAGGTGTATTTGGAAGACGAGAATCTCTGCTTACTTCAACGATCTGGGGAATTACATCACCTGCCCTTTTGATTGTTACAATATCTCCCTCTCTTATATCTTTACGTTTTATCTCATCTTGGTTATGCAGACTTGCTCTACTAACTAGCACCCCACCAACATTGACTGGCACTAAATCTGCAACTGGAGTTAAAACCCCTGTTCTGCCCACCTGTATAAATATCTTGTTTAACTTTGTTTTTGCATAAACCGCAGAAAACTTGTATGCAAGTGCTGAGCGCGGTGCTTTGTGAGTATTCCCTAGACGATTTTGTAGTACCAAATCATTTACTTTATAGACTATTCCATCAATATCATAATCCAAGTTATAGCGACAGTTATAGACTTCATTATAGAACTTCAGCATTCCATCTAAACTACTCGTTAAGGACTGATGCTCATTTACGCAAAAACCAAGTGCCTCAAGCTTATTTAGTACCTCACTTTGACTTTTCTCTGCTCCACCAATCAAAGAATAAGCAAAATATCTAAGAGGTCTGCTTGCTGTAATGTTTGCATCCAATTGCTTTAGAGAACCAGCGGCTGCATTTCGAGGATTGGCAAATTCATCGTTTTCATTTAACTTTAAAAAGTCGCTGTTACTGATGTATATTTCACCTCTTACTTCTAGTCTTCCTTGCACACCTTGCAAAAACTTAGGAAAGCCTTTTATTGTTGCAACATTGTGAGTGACATCTTCCCCTACAAAACCATCACCTCGAGTTGCAGCTTTAACAAATCTTCCATCCTCATAAATTGCAGAAAACGACAACCCATCAATTTTTGGTTCACATAATATCTCTATTTTGTCCTCAATTAAAAACCTCTTTATTTTAGACAAAAATTTCTCTACACCTTGTTCATCATAAGCATTCTCAAGGGAAAGCATAGGTTCTTGATGTTCCACCTTAGAAAACCTCTCATCAGGTGGAGCACCAACACTATCTTGTGTTGCATAAATTTCTGGCTCTATTTCAGCTAACTTTTTCTTCAGTTCATCATATTCAGCATCACTTATTTCTGGCTTATTTTTTTGGTGATACAAAACATTATGATAATTTATTTGATCTTGCAGTTTTTCTCTCATCTTTTCTAAGTTAGTCATGATACCAATATAATGCTACATTAGCCTTTGTCGTCAAGCTGTGAATTTTCTTGAATTTATCATATGGTCTTAATCCATCAAATATCAAAGGTGCCACAATGCTATAGCCATACTTATTCTTCTCTTGCTCAATTGTATTAGCAGATCTCGCTTGCTCTAGCCATATATTTATATAAAATTAAAATAAATTAGAGTAAACAATATTGCTATTTAAATGCTAACAAGATTCGCTCCAAGCCCAACTGGCTACCTCCACGTAGGAAACGTACGAACTGCCTTGGTTTGTTGGATGTACACACGCAATCAAAACGGAAAATTTTTACTCCGTTTTGATGATACTGACCTTCAGCGTTCAGATGTCAAATATATAAATGATATCATAGAAGACCTAAAATGGATTGGCATAGATTGGGATGCAAGTTTTAAGCAATCAGAGCGCTTTGAGCGTTACAATGAGGTGTTTTTGCAGTTAATAAAAGAAGGGCATATTTATGCATGCTATGAAACAAGAGAAGAGTTAGACATTAAACGAAAATTGCAGTTAAAACAAGGATTTCCCCCGGTATATGACAGAAGCGCGTTACTTCTAACTGAGCAAGAGAAAATTCGTTATGAGCAAGAAGGACGAAGACCACATTTTAGATTTAAATTGGATAGAAATGAAGTTGTAAAATGGAATGATGAAGTTAAAGGTGAAATAAATATTGCAACCAGTAGCGTCAGCGACCCTGTGGTAAAAAGAGAAGATGGAATTTACACATACATGTTA
The DNA here is from genome assembly GCF_021496215.1 of Wolbachia endosymbiont of Aedes aegypti. Taxonomy (NCBI): domain Bacteria; kingdom Pseudomonadati; phylum Pseudomonadota; class Alphaproteobacteria; order Rickettsiales; family Anaplasmataceae; genus Wolbachia; species Wolbachia endosymbiont of Aedes aegypti. The sequence continues at coordinate 751,784 of NZ_CP090902.1, forward strand.
CCTTCTGTTACTGATGATGTTGACTTTAATGTAACTCATATTGTACGCGGGGAAGATCATGTAACTAATACCGCAGTGCAAATCCAAATGATTAAAGCATTAAAAGCGAAAATCCCTACATTTGCTCACCTGCCTTTGCTACATTTTGATGATAGCAAGATATCGAAACGGAAAGGCGGGCTGGATATCAAATCTATAAAAGAAGATGAAATTGAACCGATGGCACTAGTTAGTTATTTAGTGAAGCTTGGAACATCCAATCCAATTGAAGCTTGCGCCTGTATGCAATCTTTGATTGATTCATTTGACATTAAAAAATTTAGCTCAGCATCTGCACAATTCAGCTTGAGTGAAATGTATAAGCTAAATAGCAAAGTGCTGCAACAAATGCTATTTGAAATGGTGCAAGACCGTTTAAATCAAATTGGAGTGGGCTCCTCAGAGTTTTGGTATTTTATAAGGAACAATATAGAAAGGTTTTCTGAGGTGGCCAAGTGGTGGAAAATATGCAAATCTGATATAGAGCCTGTGATTCTTGATAAGGAGCTTATAAAAATTGCGTTCAATGCATTGCCCCAAGGTGATTGTAATGAAAACACGTTGTCAGAATGGGTCAAAACTATTCGACAAACAGTGGATATAAAGGCAAAAAACCTATTTACGCAGTTGCGTTCAGCTTTAACAGGAACAGAAACAGGACCAGAGCTCGCTAAACTATTAATTTTTATCGGCAAAGAAAATATCATTGCAAGGTTAAAAGAAAAGTGAAAACTAAAGAATTATAGCTAATGCAATCCCTACGTCATACCGCGATTCATTCGCGGTATCTCTTAGCCGCTAACAAGTAGCGGGATGACGGTTGTCGTTTAGCCATAAACATTAAGAAATTTACCAAGTGAAAAAAAAGGCAAAAGAAGCCCCGTGGTTATTATCCGCTTTAAAATATTGGCGTTTTTTATGTTTTAAACGCTTGACAAGCGAGATTCAGCCGCTTTTAATTGCAACTAACTTACGCTGCAAATGTTTAAGAAATTTACTAAGCAGAAAAAAAGACAAAGAATCCCCGAGTTAGCTAGTCTTTTACTATCTCTGTCGAGTATTGGCATTTTTTGACGTCTTGTAACGCTTTATAAGCGCGTTCAGCTTATTTAGATAAAAATCTAGATGTAGATGAAGTTTTGTAAAGACATACAGTATCTATATACTGCAAAAAATTGAACATAAGACGCCGATACATTAAGTAATCCTTACCTTTTAATCTGCAGATTGGCGAAAGCAAATACAATAGCTTCACTATCATGATAAGGGAGCTGGCGGAGTTTGTCAAGTAAGTTTTTGTATTTTAATTTTAGAATTTTATAGGCTTTTGTTCTCATGAAAATTATGTTCTCATGAGTAAATTAATGTTATCCTTTTTTGTTGATCTAAAGTTTTTTATGTTCATACACTTGCGTGTTCATAGTGTTTATTCGCTGCTTGAAAGCTCGGTTAAAATTGAGGAGCTGATCGGCCTTTGTTTGCGAAATAAAATGCCAGCGGTTGCAATTACTGATTCAGGTAACTTGTTTGGCTCACTTGAATTTGCAGAATATGCGGCAAGTAGGGGAATACAGCTAATAATAGGATGCAATATTATAGTTAAACATTCAGAACAAAATTTACCTATATTATTGCTTGCAAAAAATGAGCAAGGGTACACTAATTTAGTCACTTTGGTGAGTGAGTCTTTTAGAAAGCGCAAGAATAACAGCGATATTCCTTACGTTGATTTTGATGAGCTATTGAATTTAAGTACGGGTCTGATCGCTTTAACCGGTGGATCTTTGGCTCAACTATTGTTGGGGCAAGATAAAGAAACGGTTGAAAAACTGCTTTCAGCATTTAATGGTCATTTATATGTTGAATTGCAGCGTCATGGGCTGAATAAAGAGCTAGAGCTTGAAGAAGCTTTGATAGACTTTGCTTATCAGCGCAATATACCACTAGTTGCAACGAACGATGTGTTTTTTCCAAATAGGTCTGACTATGAGGCTTATGATATATTAACGTGTATATCGGAGGGGAGTTATGCCCTGGAGAATAACAGAAAGAAGTTAACTACCGAGCATTACTTCAAGTCTGTGGCAGAAATGGAGGAGCTGTTCAGCGACATTCCCGAAGCAATTCATAACACTTTAGTGATAGCTAAGCGGTGCTCTTACATGCCAAGAAGCAGGCAGCCTATTTTGCCTAAATTTCCTTGTCGAGAAAATAAAACTGAGAATGAAGAACTGAGGGAGCAGGCAGTTGCAGGATTAGAATTCCGTATTGCGAATGAGACAGACATAGACCTTAAACAATACTACGATCGGCTGAATTACGAACTGAGTGTGATAACTTCGATGAACTACGCTGGCTACTTTTTGATAGTTTCTGATTTCATTCGTTGGAGCAAAGCAAATGGCATTCCAGTTGGTCCAGGAAGAGGCTCTGGTGCTGGATCAATTGTTGCTTGGGGCTTGCAGATTACAGACCTTGATCCAATAAAGTTTGGCCTAATATTTGAAAGATTTTTGAATCCTGATCGTGTATCGATGCCTGACTTTGATATCGATTTCTGCCAAGAGAAAAGGGACCTGGTTATTGATTATGTTCAGAAAAAGTACGGTTATGTTGCTCAAATAATCACTTTTGGTAAATTGCAGGCAAGGGCAGTATTGCGTGATGTTGGTAGAGTATTGCAAATGCCTTACTCTCAAGTGGATAAAATATCTAAAATGGTTCCATTTAATCCAGTAAATCCTGTAACTTTATCACAAGCGATAGAGTTTGATCAAAACCTGCAGAAAGAGCGGGATAGTGATGAGGTAATTGCAAAGCTTCTTGATATATCGCTAAGGCTCGAAGGAATATATCGTCACGTTTCAACTCATGCTGCTGGAATTGTAATATGTGATCAAAAGTTGGAAAATTTTGTTCCTGTGTACTATGATCCAAATTCGGCTTTGCCAATCACTCAATACAGCATGAAATATGTGGAGAAAGCTGGGCTAATAAAATTTGATTTTCTTGGGCTTGGTACGCTAACGCTAATAGATCATGTATGTCGTTTAATTAATCGTGATGGAAAAAAGATTGATATTTCTTCAGTTCCTTTAAATGACCAAAAAACCTATGAGATACTCTCAAGCGGTGATTCAATTGGAGTGTTTCAGCTTGAAAGTTCGGGAATGAGAGAAGCTTTAATTAAACTAAAACCGGACTGCATTGAAGATATTATCGCTTTAATTTCCCTTTATCGTCCAGGACCTATGGATAACATTCCAACTTATGTTGCAAGAAAACACGGACTTGAAAAGCCAGATTATATTCATCCGTTACTTGAGGAAGTATTAAAAGAGACATTTGGGGTAATAATTTACCAAGAACAAGTGATGGAAATAGCCCGTATTCTTTCCGGGTATAGCTTAGCGGAAGCAGATTTGCTGAGACGTGCTATGGGTAAGAAAATCAAGGAAGAGATGGATAAACAACGTGAACTTTTCATCCAAGGGGCAACGAAGAATGGCGTTGATTACGACAGGGCAAGTTATATCTTTGACCTTGTTGCAAAATTTGCTGGTTATGGGTTCAATAAATCTCATGCTGCAGCATATGCGGTGATATCTTATCAAACGGCTTACCTTAAAGCTAATTATCCATTAGAATTTTTTACAGCACTAATGAATCTGAATATTGATGATAGAGATAAACTGAATTTATTTTATCATGCAGCAAAGTTTAGTGGCGTTACCGTTCTTTCACCTGATATAAACAATTCTCAAGCTGAATTCTCAATAGAGGATGAACGCATACGTTATGGTATTGCTGCCTTGAGGAATGTTGGTTTTTCTATAGTGGAAGGAATAGTGAACGTACGTTCAAGCGCTTGTAAGGACATATGGGAATTCATTCAAAATTCAGGTCATATAATAAATAAGAGAGCGCTAGAAAGCCTGATTAAATCCGGAGCATTCGATAGCGTGCATAAGAACAGAAAGCAGCTATATGAGTCAATGGACACGCTGATTTACTTTGCAAATAAAAACAAACAGGATAAAGAATCAAGTCAAGCTGCTTTGTTTGGTAGTCTTGATGTCCTCAAACCGAAACTTGAGAATGTGGAAGATTTTGATGAAGAGGAAAAATTAGAACATGAGTTATTTTCACTAGGATTTTATTTAACTAATCATCCGCTTGAAAAATTTAGAACTCTTCTGGAAAAGTTAAATATTGGGTTTATCGGAGAAAATAGAACAGCAAAAACTGCTGGGGTAATATTAAATGCACGTATGAGAACTTCAGAGCGTGGAAGGTTTGTTATCCTCACACTTTCTGATCCCCATAACGTTTCTGAAATAGCATTCTATAATAATGAAATAATAGAAGAAAAAAGAGATTTATTTTCACCAGGAACATTTGTGATAATTGATCTTGAAGCTTCGGAAAATACAACAAGATTAGCAGGCAAGGATATATCTGAGTTTACAAAAAGAGTCACTTCTACAATAAAAGAATTAGTTCTCACCACTGAGTGCACGGATTCGCAAAAAGCCGCTATGGAATTAAACACAATATTGAAAGATGAAGGCAGAACCAAAATAATGCTAAAACTTCTTCTCGAAAAACATAAAGTGAGCATCTTATTACCAGGTGCATACTCAATTGCTCCTCAAGTAATTTATGAAATATCTAATTTAAGCTGGATTAAAGGCGTAGAAATTAATACAAATAACTTGCTTATATAAAAAAGCTTTATATAATGAAATATTTAATCGGTATTAAAGGAAGATATAGTGAATCTTTATGAATTTACTTTTATAGCACAACAAGGATTGTTACAGCAAGAAGTAGAGGAGATGGTCCAAGAGCTAGCTGTTTCATTGAAAAATATTAAAGCAGATATTATGTTCCAGCAAATCAGGGATATTCTGAAAAAAGGAAATGACAAGCTTACAAAACAAGAGTTAGAAGTGCGTGCTGAGGACATTAAAGAAAGTCTAGTTGCTTACTCTGATTTCTTGGAAGATCTTACAAAAATTTTATGGGTTGAATTAGAAGAAGATCTTTCAAATTTGAAAGAAGTGAAGTCAAAAATCGATAAAGAGTTGAAAGATGACCTAAAAGATTTAGGAATAACGCAAGATTTTACAAAATTTCTAGGAGGCAGTACTAAAAGTGCGTTTATCCATAACGCAGTAAATGCTTTGAAGAGAAATATTTCAGAACATCTAATAAAGATTTTTCAAGATATTTTGAAAGATTTTAGAATAAACGGTCCAACTCAATCGAGCAAAGCGTTGGAAATGCTTTTGAAAAACATTGAAGCATCAGGATTAATCAAGTATGAACATTGGGGTCTTTTGGATTTTGCATATCACAAAAATAAAATGAAGAGCGGTCATTATTGTATAATGTGCATAAGTTCTACTGCAAGCATTCTGGATGAATTTATGCGTAGAATGAAACTTAATGAGAACGTTATTCGCCACTTTCCTGTGCAGGTTGATAAAATTTTTGAAGGTAAATCTCATATGATGAATAAACAAATTGAGGAGCAAAGCGCATAATGATGAAAAGACGAAATAGTTTTAATAATTCTTACGTATCTGTAAATAATAGGACTGGCTTTAGGCGTTCTAAAGTTTGCCCTCTTGCTGCGTCTAAAGATGAAGACATAGATTATAAGAATATAGATTTATTATCCAAGTTTACCTCTGACTATGGTAGGATATTACCTAGAAGATTAACAGGCGTATGTGCAAAAAAACAAAGGAAGTTACGCTTAGCGATCATAAGGGCACGTTTTTTAGCTCTTATTCCTTACTGTACTAAAAAAGTTTAGGTAATTTATGTTGATAATTTTAAAGGAAAATATAAGGACTTTAGGTAAGCTTGGTGAAGTTGTCAAAGTTAAACCAGGTTATGCACGTAATTTTCTTTTTCCACAAAGAAAAGCGGTGAAAGCTACCAAGGAAAATTTAACAAAGCTAGAGGAGCAACGTTTATTACTGGAAGAAGAGAATATAAAAAGATTAAATGTAGCAAAAGAGCTTGCGTTGTCACTACATGATAAGTTTGTGGTATTAATAAAGCAAGCTTCAGAGGATGGTAAAATTTTTGGTTCTGTAACAACACGTGAAATTGCGAAAATTTTACTACAAGAAGGACATGTGATAGATCACCGTAGTTTATCTTTTGGTGGAGTAAGCATCAAAAACTTGGGTGAATACCAAGTAAACGTAGAATTACATAGTGAAGTAGTAGTACCAATTACTATATACGTCGTGAAATCCGAAACAGATGCAAATGAGCTAAGGCAAGTAAAATTGCAAAATCAGAAGTCTGAGCAACAAGAGGCAGAGCAAGATGCGAATAAAGAAGCTACTGATGGTGATGATAGCTGATCAAAGATGATCCCTTGTTATAGTCGTAAAGAAATGTCTGCCATGGCTAAGCTGGTGTCATCCCAGTGCTTCCCTCATGTCATCCCAGTGCGTGACACTGGGATCCAGTTTATTTCGTCATGGACATTATTTTATGCTTCTAGAATCCGTTGTCCATTGAATTATTTGCAAATACTTTTATACCTGGATTCCAGTGTCACGCACTGGAATGACACCATTATTGGAGTAAATCAAAAATGATCCCACGCTATAGCCGTAAAGAAATTTCTGCCATGGCTAAGCTGGTGTCATCCCAGTGCTTCCCTCATGTCATCCCAGTGCGTGACACTGGGATCCAGTTTATTTCATCATGGACATTATTTTATGCTTCTAGAATCCGTTGTCCATTGAATTATTTGCAAATACTTTTATATCTGGATTCCAGTGTCACGCACTGGAATGACACCATTATTGGAATAAATCAAAAATGATTCCCCGCTATAGCAGAAAAGAAATGTCTTCCATTTGGGAGGAAAATAATAAATTTAATATATGGCTTAAAATAGAAAAATTAGCGTGTGAAGCTCAAGCAAAGTTAGGAGTGATTCCGAATAATATTGCTGAGAACCTCTCTGGTGCTATTGAATTTGATGTTGAATGTATCAACGAAATTGAATCCATTGTAAAACATGATGTTATAGCTTTTCTGACATATATTGCTAAAAAAGCGGGAGTTGATGTTCGTTATCTTCATTATGGAATGACAAGTTCTGATGTTTTGGATACATGCCTTGCGGTGCAACTGAAAGAGTCCTGTGATATTTTGCTCGAGAATCTAAAAAATTTACTTGCAGCATTGAAAAAAAAAGCTGAGGACTATAAAGATATTGTTTGTGTTGGACGCAGTCACGGAATGCATGCAGAACCAACAACTCTTGGAATAAAATTTGCCAGATTTTATGCTGAATTTAAACGCAATTATCAGAGATTAATTAGCGCGCAAAAAGAGATCTCAATTTGTAAAATATCAGGTGCAGTAGGCAATTTTGCAAATGTTGATCCGTTTGTTGAAGAATATGTAGCGAAAGAAATGGGACTCATACCTGAAACCATATCATCTCAAATCATTCCTCGTGATAGACATGCCATGTTCTTTTCAGTTTTGGGAGTAATTGCAAGTTCAATAGAAAATGTTGCTGTTGAAATTCGTCATTTGCAAAGAACTGAAATCGGCGAAATTTCTGAGCATTTTTCCACTGGGCAGAAGGGAAGCTCTGCTATGCCACACAAATGTAATCCTATTTTAAGTGAAAATCTGACTGGACTCTCACGTTTAATACGCAGTTATGTTTTTCCTGCGTTAGAAAATGTTGCATTGTGGCACGAACGTGATATATCACACTCGTCTGTGGAAAGATGCATTGCTCCTGATGCTTGTATAACAATGGATTTTGCTTTAGTGCGATTAACAGATTTGATAGATAAATTGGTGATCAATAAGGAAAACATTGAAAAGAACTTAAATTCTTCAAAAGGTTTAGTTTTCTCACAGCGTGTATTGCTTGAGTTAGTAAATAGTGGTTTGGCGAGGGAAGAGGCGTATAAAATTGTTCAGAGCAATGCAATGAAAGTGAAACAAAACAACAGTGATTTTCTGGCCGAATTGAAACAAGATAAACCCTTACTTAAGGTTATTAACTCGGAAAAACTTGAATCTTTGTTTGATTTGAAGTATTATACGAAACATATAGATCGTGTGTATAATAAGGTTTTTAATTAGGCTGAGTAGCTCAGTTGGTAGAGCAGGAGGATCATAATCTCTTGGTCGGGGGTTCAAGTCCCTCCTCAGCCACTCGAACTAAACTATGTTTAGCAAAGCAGTGCTATTGGTGAAACCCAGTGTCAGTTACTTGGAATGAGTTGTATATCCACTCAGGTGAGGAGACAATGGATAAGAGATTGTGAAAAGGGTTTAGCTTTTGGCCTATGATCTCTTTAAATGACAGAATTTCACTACAAAACTTAACTTTCTTCTATGCAGTTAGCTAAGTCAAGAAAGGTGAATCTATCTCTTGTTGTAAACGCAAGATCGACCACTTTACAATATTGTTCTTTATTCCAACTGAGGTGCTCTGGTAAGTGTGGAATTGATAGATCTTCAAATATTTTTTGCAGGTGTTTTGCAGGTAGTAAATTTTGCTTAATTAAACTGGAAATATTATGCCATTCTTTACAAATAATCTCTTGGATTTTTTGCTGCATAATTTGCTTCTGTTCAAAAGTTCTTACAAATTCGATATTATCAAAGTACTGAGTTATATGTTTTACATCTAAAGTGGTCGGTTTGATAATCGGGTTTTGTATTGATAATATCTTTTCCTGTAAATTAGCCATAGTAATCGTTGTGACAGCAATTTTTTCACCATGTAGTGAGGAATAATCTTTTGTTACCATTTCCATTGCGTGAGCTATCATATGCTCTCCTTGGCTTGCAGAATAGCTGCCTTTTGACATCACCATTCCAAGTCCTGAAATTAGTAGAACTTCCATAAGTAATAGGACCTCTTTTCCACTTCTTTTAGTAAGCGCCGTATATTCTCTTAGCAAAATTTGCTCCAAATCGTGAACAAGTGTAAAAGGTAATTCATTGTATTCTGTGCTAAGCAACAAATGAGATAGTAGCCTGTCAGCCTGAACTGTTGAACGACAAATGAAATCTGCAAATCCGCTTAATGTGAGGCGCAGTGGCGCATTGGCAAGTATGTCTATATCTATATATATTGCTCTTGGAAGATGTGCTTTGAACGATTTTTTATATCCATTTACTAATATTGAAGCATTTGCGGATGTATATCCATTCATAGAAGCGGCTGTTGGAAAGGATATATAATCTTTTTTCTCGAGGTAGCTTGCATATTTGCAGATATCGTTAACGGTGCCGCTACCAAATGCAACTATTAAGTCACTGTCTTTTACTTTGTTTCTCACTAGATTTACGGTTTCAAGAGAGGCAGCTCTGCTTGGTGTCATTTCTCTACTTGATGTCATCCCAGCGCGTGACACTGGAATGGCAGGTGGGGTTGGAATAATTAAATGAGAAATTTTATTAAATACGTTTTTGTTTAAAAGTTTTGCTGTATTTTCATCTGCAACTAGAAAGATGTCATTTCCGTGTTGTGTGCATATTTCATAGATATCATCAGCAAGGTGGTAATCTGTTATTACTTCCCTTAGAAAAGTTTGTTCGGTTTGATGTAATATTTGTTTTAAATAGTGCATAGAGTGTTTACAATATAGCAGTATAAGTATTTTAAGATTGACATGAAAATTGACCCTGTAGAGCTAACTAGGAAATTGATCTCTTTTGAGAGTATAACACCAGAAGACAGCGGGGCAATAGAGTATATAGCAACAATCTTCAAGAAGAGCGGCTTTGATTGTGAGATTTTAGAATTTGGTGATAAAGTTAAAAATCTTTATGCGAAATATATAAATGGAGTGCCAAATTTGTGCTTTGCTGGGCACGTTGATGTTGTACCACCGGGTCAGTTAAAAGATTGGGCATTTGGTCCATTTAAACCAGAAGTGAGGGATGGAATGCTATATGGAAGAGGGGCCGCTGATATGAAAAGCGGAGTAGCTGCATTTATTGCTGCTATGGTAAATTTGATTGCAGAGAAGTTTCAATTTAATGGTTCAATAAGTGCATTGATTACCAGTGCTGAAGAAAGCATGGAAGAATATGGAACAAAGGCAGTTTTGGAATGGATGAAAAATAAGCAGAAAAAGATAGATTTTTGTGTGGTTGGCGAACCAACCAGTAGTGAGAAATTAGGTGATACCATAAAAATAGGCAGAAGAGGTTCTGTAACATTTGAATTAATTTGCCATGGAAAACAAGGGCACGTTGCCTACCCAGACCTAGCAGACAATCCAATATATAAGGTAATATCGATATTGAGTAAGGTAAAAAATACTACTTTTGATCATGGTAATAAATATTTTCAGCCTTCACATTGCGAAGTTACTACTATCGATGTTGGAAATAATACTAGCAATCTAATACCTGGCTCAGCAACTACACGTTTTAACATTCGATATAACAATGAACAAACACCGGGTGGCTTATATAAGCTGATTGATGAAATATGCTCCAGTGTAACTAACGATTATAAACTTTCTATGCATAGCAGCAGGGACGTTTTCCTCTCTACTCCCGATAGAAATACTGATATTATGCTTGATGCAATAAGTAAGGTTACCAACATTGATGCTATACTTAGCACAAGTGGTGGCACATCTGACGCTGCGTTTATCAAAGATGTTTGTCCAGTGATTGAATTTGGTATAATCAACAAAACTGCACATCAGATAAACGAATGCGTATCAGTAAACGATATACACAAGTTAACAGCTATATATAAGGAATTTATAGAAAATTATTTCAATCCCACTAATAAAATATTGAATCAGGTCAACGTAGTTAGTAATATATCTAGTGGTCCATTGTTAGCTTAGATGTAATCAGATCTCTTGCATAACTGTTGTCTGAATAACAACTGGTGTCATTCCAGCAAAATGTGTCAAGTAAGTTTTTTCGTTTCTATAGCTACTTGGATGACAAAAGAAGAAATACTAGACTTTATACCTTTTGCACTCAAATTCACATAAATCATGAATTATGCACGTTTCACACGAAGGTTTCTGTGCTTTGCAAACATATCTACCATGCAAAACTAGCCAATGATGAGCATAAAGCAGGTATTTTTTGGGAACCACATTTAAAAGAGATTGCTCTGTTTTAAACACATCTTTTTCTTTCACAAGCCCAATTCTATTGCTCACTCTAAAAACGTGAGTATCAACTGCCAATGTTGGAATGCCAAGCCCCGAATTTAAGAACACATTAGCGCTCTTTCTTCCCACTCCCGGCAAAGACACCAAATCATCGAAATCAGTAGGCACTTTGCTATTGTACCTCTCAATCAATATTTTGCTGAGCCCGATTATATTTTTTGCTTTGGAATTATATAAACCGATACTATTTACACGTTTTTTTAGCTCGTTTTGCCCAAGATTCAGCATTTTTTCTGGCGTATCAGCGATATTAAAAAGTTCTCTTGTAATTTTGTTAACGCTTACATCGGTCGTCCGTGCTGATAAAACTATTGCGACCAGAAGCGTATAATGATTGATATAATTTAGCTCTATTTTTGGTGCAGAATTTGATTCTTGAAACTTTTCAAATATCAATTCTACTTTTTTTGAGTCCATGCATAGAGCTAAAAGCCTATACTACACTGGTTACTGTGCAAATTCAATTCCTTGAGGCTTAGATAGTCCTTCAGTATTAACATCAGACACATTAGTGTTCACTTCATCAAAATTTCTCTCAGCAAATTCGCTTACCACTTCCGCAAAACACTTTTTAATAAGAGGCATAACAATTGGCATTAACAGTTTTCGTGGATCATACCATCCTAACAGGTCAGTTTCCTTTTGTACCCTATCTCTTGGATCCTCTTCTAGTAAATCTTTTGTGTGCTTTTCAGCATATATTTCACAGCCTTTTGAGAAAACAGGAGCTAACATTTCAATTAATACTGCCAATAACAATAGTGAACCAAGTATGGTTCCACCAACAGTTAATCTATTAGCAATGAAATTTGTTGTAAGTAGATAAACAGAAAAAGCAGCTAAAGGATAGTTGATAAGAAGCTTATTGCCTAGCGTGATATAGTTTATTTTACTCATGAATTCATCAGTGGAAATTTCTGAATTTTTATACTTTTTCATATAATAATTTACTAATAAATGAGAGGCATTACCAGCAATGATATTAAATCCTATGATCCACCATGAAAAATAGCAACCTATAGTAACTGTAGTTAATAGAGCTAAAGGCAGAAGACTTATTTTTGGGACAAGCAGTAGAGCATTTTTACGCTCTATAAATTTCAACGCTAATGCTTTCTTATCTTCTTTAACTAGGCTTCTCTTTTCTTCTAGAGGAGTAATATAATTGAATAATTGTATGCTTGGCTTTGTTATATATTGATATAGCTCTTTCATTAATTTTGTACTTTCTACACTCTTCTTAAAATTATCTAAATTTGGATTTTGCAAAATCCTATTTATTTGAGCTTGGAGTTTCATGCATTTTTCTAGATCTTTTTTAAACGAATAGTCATTTCTTTTTAGTATAGAAATCAATCCATCAAAATCTTTACCTACAGCATCTTCCTCTAAACTTATTTTTAGCTTATTAAACAAACTTCTCCTATAGTGAAACTCTCTTGCCGTTAAACGCCCATCACTTTCAGCACCAACACTGACTTTAACACAAGGATTTCCTGACTCTAAAGGTTCAATGTACTTTTTTAGCTCTTGATAAGCTTTATAAATCTGATCAAATCTATTTTTGTCTCCACCTTTGTCAGGATGGTTTACAAGTATCAATTTATTATATTATTTTTTCAGAAACTTGCTAAGAGCTTGATAATCCTTACCTACAATTTGTTCAGCTTTTATCTCTAGTACGTTAAACAGATCATTATTATCATAAAACTCCTGACCAGTTAACTTAAAATGTTGACTCATTACTACACCTCACATAAATACACGATACTATTAGTATAATATATTTAATGTTCACACAAGCATAAAAATATCAAGCAACCACTAAGAGAAGAAACCCTCTTTCCCATCATACAAATACAACTTATCCATTCTCACCACATCAAAATTATGTTCCTCAAATTTGATTAGCAAGTTATTCACATCACTATTTGTAATTTCATTATTTGCAATGAACCTGCAGGTTATTTGGTCACTTGAAGACTTTGAACTTCCTGGCCAAATCGCAAGGCCTTTTGAATATATTGCTATAATCTGCGGATTACTTGTTTCAAACAACTTCACTATTTGGTCAAAGTCAGCCGGCTTACTCCAGGCAAGCGTTATATCGCTACCCACTAGTTTTTTAATCTTATAATCCTGTTCATAATTATCCTGTATTTTATCCACTTTACTATTTGGATCACTGCCAATTATAAGCTCAGATAATGTTTTCGGTTTTTTTCCTAGATTGTCTATAACAGCTTCTGCAAATTCTTTTGTACCAACTTTCTGTTTACTTCTTTTCTCCTTATATAAATCGGCAGTGTGTATTCCATCCTCCAAAGTCTTGAGCCATGCATCGTAGATTAGTTTTGCAGTACCCACTTGACCTATGTAAATTAGCATATGCACTGCAGCATTTAAAAGACCAGAAGGATTGGCTATGTTTTTTCCTGCAATATCAGGGGCAGAACCGTGCACTGCTTCAAACATTGCGTATTCATTCCCGATGTTGCTACTTCCGGCAAGCCCCACAGATCCAGAGGTTTGTGCGACTATATCTGATAATATGTCGCCATATAAGTTCTCGGTTACTATAACATCAAAATTCTCCGGTTCTGTTGCAACACGCGCCATTCCAATATCAACTATATAATGTTCTGCCTTTATATCTGGGTATTCCTTTGCAATGCGATCAAACGCGGCATGGAAAGTTCCGTCAGTCATTTTCATGATGTTATCTTTAGTCAGGCAAGTTACTTTTTTTCTGTTGTGTTTTTTTGCATATTCAAAAGCGTACCTGCATATCTTCTCTGAGCCAGATCTAGTAATAATTTTAGTGCATTGGTAAGAGTCACCAGTGAGCCTATGCTCTATTCCGGTGTAAACGTCCTCTTCATTTTCACGTATCACTACGATATCAAACTTATCGAATTTATTTTCTATAACATGATGATATGAAATGCATGGTCTGATATTTGCATACAACCCTAGATTTTTTCTGAGTGCAACGTTTAAGCTTTTGTTCCCTTTACCTTGAGGAGTTGTTGTCGGAGATTTTAATAATATTTTTGTCCTTTCAATTGATTCCCAACCACTTGGAGAAATTCCGTGAGACCATTCTTTACTGTAAACACGCTCCCCTATTTCAATAATATCTATTGAGATTTCCGCTTCTGCTTCGCGCAATATCGACAGCACCGCTTCCATGATTTCTGGTCCGATACCGTCGCCATATGCAACTGTGATTAGTGTTGACATAACTTCCCTAGTTATAAATGATTTAATATTAATTTAAATAATAGAGTGGCACAAGTAGCTAATATTACCCAAGTTAGTATATTTACGGTTATTTAATAACGTATTTTTATATCATATGATGATATTATGAAATATAGGTGGGGTTATGAATACTGAAATAAATGTTAAAGTAAATTATGTAGGATTTACAAGGCGTATTGTAGCAGAAATACTTGACCTCATCATATTTTCCCCTCATTTTATCTTCGGTTTTATCTATGGTGTATTCATCGTATCATTACAAGATCAAGACTCTTTTCAGGAACTTGCACAACTAGCAACAGAAATACCATTTATAGTTTCTACAGTGGTCGCAACATTAGTACTAACAATATCCAAAATATTAATGGTAACAAAACTTGGTGGTAACCCAGGAAAACTATTGTGTGGTATGCATATTAAAGATGCTAATACATTTACAAATGTTACCCTTATGCAAGCAACAATAAGATGTATTTCTAAGGGAAGCATCTGGATTATTTTTCGCTTTTTGCTTCATCTGCATTATCATGGTTATACTTTTCTATATCTTTTAATTGTGCTAATTTTATTTTTGTTTGCAGTATTTGATCAACGCAAACAGACTTTTTACGATAAAATTGCAAAAACAGTAGTGATAGACTATAAATCTAGTTGATATTTTTCTTTATAGGTAGTACATGGATAAAAAAGTAAACTACTCAACGATGACAAGACGTACTCTAGCATTTATAGTTGATTGTATTTTATTTATCGCAATACCATTTGGTTTAATGGCGGTGGATTTCTCACTTACACACGCAATACAAGGGATCATGGGTGCAATAATTGTAATCACCACGATTGTATTTTCTTTATTTTTAATGATACCATGTATATTTCATATATTCATGCTAGTAAAATTTGGCGGCACTCCAGGACACTTGTTATTTAGCATGCGTGTAAAAGACAAAGATACATTTGAGTCAATCACTACAATGCAAGCAATGAAAAGGACTATAGCTCTTTTTATAATTTATTGCATATCACTTTGTAATCCCATTTTATTCTTAGCTATACTAATCTTAGTTTTAGTATGTGCAGTAGGTGATGAACATAAACAAGCTTTTCACGACAAAATTGCAAACACGGTAGTGATAGATTATAAACCTAGTTGATATTTTCCTTTAGCTGTCTGCCACCAAGGGTGTCATTCCAGTGTCACGCGCTAACTTAAGGTAAATTGCCAACTTAACTATAAATATATTTTGGTAAATCCAAATTATTTTAGCTATAAGAGCGTTTTACTTTTTGCTCAGCATATCCATCATAACTGGCTTACTTTTAGTGATTCATGGAGTTAAAAAAGTCAGCATTGCTCTTTGTTAAAAGTAGTTTGTCACGTAAAAATTCCATTGCTTCAACGGGTCCCATAGGATTGAGTATCCTACGCACCACCCATATTTTATTTAGTATAGCCTTATCAACTAATAGCTCTTCCTTCCTTGTTCCGGATTTTGTAATATCAATAGCTGGAAATATACGTTTATCAGAAAGTTTTCTATCAAGTATGATCTCAGCATTTCCTGTACCTTTAAACTCTTCAAAAATAACTTCATCCATTTTTGAACCAGTCTCTATAAGAGCTGTGGCGATTATAGTTAAAGAACCCCCATTCTCAATATTACGAGCTGCTCCAAAAAAGCGTTTTGGTCTCTGCAGTGCGTTTGAATCTACACCACCAGTTAGAACTTTCCCAGACGAAGGAATAACCGCATTATAAGCACGTGCAAGTCTAGTAATATTGTCAAGTAGAATTACCACATCTTTTTTATGCTCAACCATTCTTTTAGCTTTTTCTATTACTATTTCAGCAAGCTGTATGTGACGGTAAGCAGGCTCATCGAATGTAGAACTTACTACCTCACCTTTTACAGAACGTATCATATCTGTTACTTCTTCAGGTCTTTCATCTATAAGTAACACTATTAATTCTACTTCAGGGTGATTTATAGCTATAGAGTTAGCCATTTGCTGAAGCAATACAGTTTTTCCTGTGCGAGGTGGAGCAACTACTAACGCTCTTTGCCCTTTTCCAAGAGGAGCTACTATATCTATAGCACGCATGCTTAAGCCTTTTTTATCATCACCATTATTACACTCAAGTACTATGCTTTCCTCAGGATAAAGAGGAAGCAAATTATCAAAATGGACGTACTTTCTTAATTCACTTACTTCAGTAGAGTTTATACTTTGAACCTTAGTTAAAGTAAAATATCTCTCTTTATCACCAGGTGGCCTTATTTCTCCATATGCCATATCTCCTGTACGTAAATTAAACTTCTTTATTTGCCCGTTAGAAATATAAACATCATCGGTACTTGGGGCATAATTTGCACTTGCTGAACGTAAGAAACCAAAACCATCAGGCAATATTTCCACTATTCCACTCCCTGTGGTTATGCCTCCTTCTTCACTCATTTTTTTCATTAAGCTGAATATTATTTCCTGCTTTAGCATTCTACCATTGCTTTTACCGTTAGTTGAAATTTTTCTTTCTTCAGCTAACTCTAACAATTCTTCTGCTGTTTTCTCTTTTAATTCGCTCAGATCTAATGTTTTTCTGTTTTTCTCAGTACCTTCATTGACCATCTGTTTTACTGTATCGTTATTGTAAATTTGCTCACTTTTTTCAGGTTGAGCTGTAACCTTTCCTTTTGCCAAAACATCTTCATTGATTGTTGTCATAATCCTCCAAAAATTTTAATTGATGCTTACTAACCTAAAATGTGACTATAAGATAATAAATTAGGCTGAGTTAGTTTCAGTGCGTATTAAGCTTAATTATCATTAAACCCCGTACTTTACTTACATTATACTAATAAACACTAGCAAGTCAAGTTAATTTAATGTTAACAAAACACAAAAATTTGAGGATTTTCAATAGCTATTCTTTATATTTTTTTAACCTTTCTTGCTTCTCCTCTTCTACTTTTGCTTTTTCCACTTCTGCTTCTAAATTTTCTTGACTACATAAGCCGAGTAGTACAGGATCTTGGGGTTTTATATTTTGCATGTTATGATGAGATCCATCTCTTACCTGCTCAACTGTGTAATTTGTTGTACTAATTAATTTAGCTATAACGTTATTGTCCAAGATAGGAAATTTTTTTACTAAATAATAAATCGCATCAGGTTTATCTCTACGTCTTGCCGTAGAGGCAAAGCCAAGAATGCTACCAATCGCTTTACTCCTTTTTTTTATATTTTTTATAATCAAATTTGGTACACGATTTGGATTTTTTTTGCAATCATCGATTTCTTTTTCAGTAATTATTCCAGAAATAATAGGGTTATATTTTTCTACTTCTATTTCCTCATCAGCTATGTCTTGTACTTCTTCAAGGGCCAATCTGCAACATTGTGCTATTTGATTAAAAGTTAAACCAGTGTTGTCTACTAACCAAGCAGCTATTTGCACTAGAAACTGTTTATTTCTATCGTTATTGCCCTTAGAAGATTCCATTGACATCAAAAAAGCATCTCCCATTTAAAGTATCCCTTACTGTTATACAGAGCTAAAATATAAACTATTAAAACTAAAAAAGCATTAATTTTGTCATTCAATAACTTTTTGTTTGTCACTTCCCACCTCTTAAGTTAATTAAATGCGCTTACCTTTAAGCATATTTCAAACAAAATATTTCCCCTTCCTAAGGTATAGTATAACTCAGTTAAACATATGTTCCTATTTAAGATTAGAGAGTTAAATTTTAAGTTAATATATTGTAATATTATATATATTAGCTAATAAAGCAACAGGTTTACAAGCATTAAATTATCACTATTCTATAATTAATCATTAATTAACTGGGTTTAAAATGAATGTTAAAAATTTTTTCACTAAAGTAACCGTTGTCCTTTTAGCTTGCTTGTTAATCTTCATGGGAATTGGCAACCTTTTATCAGGTGATGATGAAAAAGAAGAGGTAGCTAGGGTTGGAAAAGAAGTTATAACGTCAGATGAGTATAAGTCGCTATATCAAAATTATGGAAAACAAATTTCTGGATCTGATGCGAGTAGAGAACAAGTAAAAAAGCTGAAATATGATTTGCTTAACGGACTTATAGAGCAAAAACTATTGTTTAACCTAACTAGTGAGCTGGGGTTGACAGTTGGAGAAGAATCTATAAAAAACCATATTAAAAACACCAAATACTTTCAAAATGATAAAGGTGAATTTGACAAAAATAAATTCTATGAAACGCTAAATGACCTGCATATGACAGAGAAAGAGTATATAGCAAAGCTAGAGAAAGTCCTGCCTGCAATGATGTTCATGACTTCATTATTTAAAGATAATTATCCAGTAACTTTTGGCGAGAAAATTGATGAGCAGATATACAAAAGTCGCTACCAAACTAGAGTAGTTGATATTGTTAAAATAACTGAAGATGCAGTTACAAACATTCCTGAACCAGATGATCAAGCCTTACTTGATTTGTACGAAAGAAATAAATCCCATTTTTATTATCCTGAGTATCGAACTGCGCAATATATTTCCCTAGGCCAAAAGTATTTTGAAGATCAAATCAAGATCTCAGATGAAGAAGTTGATGGTATAATAGAACAACAAGAACTTAAAAATCAAAGAGATATATTCAATGCAATATTTTCTACCAAAGAAGAAGCTGAGACAGCAAGAAGAGCATTTGAGGAGGGTAAAACAAGCTTTGAACAGATAGTAGAAGAGTTTGGCAAAGCAAAACTTGAGGAAACTAGAGTAAATAATATAACTAAGGATTTTTTACCAGAAGACGTGAGAGAGAAGGTATTTGCTCTTAAAGTAGGTGAAGTAAGTGAAGTTTTAGCAAGCAGTTTTGGTTGGCACATAGTAAAAGTGGAAAGTGCACATCAAATCTCTGATGAAGACTTAGTTGATTTAAAAAAAGACATAAAGTCAGTTCTAACTAACCAAAAGTCTTTTGAAAGAGTCAATGATTTCATAAACCAAGTGAACTATAAGATATACAATGGTTCAGAAATTGAAGAAATATTGAGTGAATATAATTTACCTATACAAACTATTGGTCCAGTAGATGCGAGTGGAAAAGATCAAAGCGGTAATAACGTAGGAGATTCTGGTGATTTGATTTCTTTCATTTTTTCGCGAGAAAAGGATCAGAAAGGTTATTTTAAGGGCGTTGGGGACGCCGTTGTTAGTGTAAAAATCGTCGATATCTTTCCACCCAAATTGCAAAGTTTTGAAGAAGGCAAGGCATTAGCGGTAGAGCTTTGGCGTAGTGAGTTTATAAAAGAAAGAATGTTTAAATTCGGGCAAGAGGTTGCAGTTCAACTAAGAGAAAAAACAGATTTGGAAGAAATTCAAGGTGTGGAATTAGTTAAAGGTCAGCAGATGCACCGCAATAAAGTGGATCAACAAAACTACCCCTTTTCTTTTGTAGAAGAGATTTTCAATATGAAAACAACTGGTTCAGTGACAGATCCTATTCAATACAATAATGAAATTATAATAGGTGTTCTAAAAGAAATGCATTCATCAAATGGCAAATTAAACACGCTTGACACCGGAAAACGTGTGATGATATCGCTAAAAGAGCAATTAATTAGCTATCTGGAATCAAAGTATAAAGTCGAAGTTAATCACGCTATACTTGATGATATATAATCAAAAATCTTATAAGCTGCTTCAAACGCATCCAGTGCCCAGACACACAACTGTACGAACATTGCGATTTGAGAGCAATCTTCACTAGAAAGGATGTTATCCCAGTGCCCAGACACTGGGATCCAGGAATTTTATTAAGTTGGTAAGCATAAAAGTAGCCGTTTTATGTTAAAATACAACGTTTTAATGATTAAAAAAAGGCTGGATTCCAGTGTCAAGCACTGGAATGACACCATTTGCTGTGCAATTTACCTTCAAAAATGAATGTTCGTATAGCTGTGCGCCCGGCACTGCCCTACATTATTGGTAATTATATTATAAGGTGCAAAAGCTGTATAATTCATTTGACTTAAAACGGCTCATTGTATAAAATTGTGGCTAATATATGAATAAAGGTTAACATGGCAGTTAAAATAAGGTTGGCGAGGTTTGGCGCAAAGAAACGCCCTTTTTATAGGATAGTTGTAGCTGATTCACGAGCACCAAGAGATGGGCGTTTTATTGAGAAAATAGGACAATATGATCCAATGTTACCAAAAGACAATAAAAATCGTGTTGTGGTGAAAGCTGATAGATTAAAACATTGGCTAAGTGTAGGCGCGCAGGCAACTGAAAGAGTACTGTGGTTTATCAAAAAAGGCATAGTAACTTTAGAAACAGAACCAAAGAAAACAGAAAAGAAGAAAGTAGAGAACGAGAAAGCACAAGGGCAAGAGGCATAAGTCTCTTAAAATGCTAAATACTGATTTAACAAACAGCGATAAATTAGACGATATTGTATCTTCTGATTTGTCAGCTATGAATGACTTTGTCTTCAAAAATGTCAATGATGAAGATGCTAAGCTTGCTACTGATATTATATCTCATCTTGTTAGGTCAGGTGGAAAAAAAATAAGGCCTAAACTAGTTTTTATTATATGTAAAATGCTAAACTATTCTGGGGAGAATAGGATCAACGTTGCTGCATCGGTAGAGTTTATACACAATGCTACTTTACTTCATGATGATGTGCTCGATGAAAGTGAGGCACGCCATGGAGTTAAAACAGCGAATAAGATTTGGGGAAATAAATCAAGCATTTTAGTTGGTGATCTATTGTTGACTCTAGCATTTAGATGGCTTATAGAGTGTGGAAATTTAAATATTCTCTCTATTTTATCTAAAGCATCGCATTTACTTGTGAAGGGTGAAATAAAGCAGATGACAGCACGCTTTGACCCCCACACAGTCAGGGAAAATTATTTTGATATCATTGGAGAAAAGACAGCATCTTTATTTTCTGCATGCTGTGAAGCTGCATCAACAGTATCTGGTGCAACAAATGACGAAACAGAGAGGCTAAAGAATTTTGGTTTTAATTTTGGTATGGCATTTCAAATAGTTGATGATATGCTCGATTATACTGCTAATCAAGGCACTTCTGGAAAGCAAGTCGGAAAAGACTTTTTCGAAGGTAAAGTCACCTTACCTGCTATTATAGCATACGAAAAGGGCAGTCCAGCAGAGCAAAAATTCTGGGAAAAATGCTTTTCTTCAGCTAGACACAATTTTGACCAAGCATTACACTATATTAATCACCATAATGCCATTCAGCTTTCTATGGAAAAAGCTAGACACTACATTAATATGGCACAAAATGATATTAGTACTTTTTCTGATTCTTTTTATAAAACTACTTTAATTAACTTTTTAAATGCGAGCATAGAAAGACGAATGTAGCTGGCGCTTGATATTTTCAGATTAATTGTTATATATTTATTAGATTCTTAAGGGTAATGATATGTCAGATAGCAGTAAGGAGAAAAAGAAGAAGTTTGCTGATATGGTAAGTAGGCAGAAAGGTGACGACCAACAAAGTGATAACCATAAGCAAACTGATGATTTAAATGAAGATCTCAATACATTAAAAGAACGTGCAGTTCAGCTTGAAGATCATTTACGCCGTGCTGTTGCAGATAATGAAAACGTCAAACGTATAATGCAAAAGCAAATTAGCGATGCAAGTGACTACGCAGTCACAAAACTTGCACGTGATATGATCGACTCGTGCGACAATTTAAAAAGAGTAATGGAAATTTTGAAAGACGGTGATCCTGTTCATGAGGGGATTAAAGTAGCTTATCAAAAAATTATAAATGATCTAAAAAAACATGGAATAAAGGAAGTAGACCCACTTGGTGAGCTTTTTGATAGTAATTTACACCAAGCTGTTGTGGAAAGAGAAGACAATGAAAAAGAGCCTGGCACCATTGTAGAGGTACTACAAACTGGTTATACTATCAAAAATAGGTTGCTCCGCCCTGCAATGGTTATTCTTTCTAAGAAATCTGCTGATTGTGGAAACGATTAGCATGAGGTAAATGTATAATGACAAGTATTGTCTTTTCAGGTATCCAGCCAAGTGGCGTACTACATTTAGGTAATTATCTTGGTGCAATCAAACAGTGGATAGACTTACAGGATAAATACAAATCTCTTTTTTGTATTGTCGACCTACATGCAATCACAGCAAATAAGCTTCCCGCAAGTGAATTAAAAAGTAATATTTTCAAAACAGCAGCAGCTTATATTGCATGTGGAATAGATCCAGAAAAGTCCATTATTTTTAATCAGTCCACAGTTAGTGGTCATGCAGAACTGGGCTGGCTGCTTGGGTGCTATACACCAATTGGTTGGCTTAATCGCATGACTCAATTTAAAGATAAAGCTGGCAGCGATAAACAAAAAGCCTCTCTTGGATTATATAGTTATCCAGTACTTATGGCTGCAGATATATTGTTGTATCAAACTAAATACGTTCCTGTTGGTGATGATCAAAAACAGCATTTGGAGCTTGCACGTGATATTGCATCAGCTTTTAACAATCATTATAAGCTGGATCATTTCATCGTACCTGAAATCTTAACTTTGGATTGCACATCAAGGATAATGAGCTTAAGAGATGGTACAAGCAAGATGAGTAAATCTGATCCTTCAGAACATTCGTGCATTAACCTTGATGATACGGATGACTTAATTGTCAAAAAAATAGAAAAAGCAAAAACAGATTCAATTCTAGGCTTTGCTACTTTAGAGTGCCGACCAGAAATAAGCAATTTGATAAACATTTATTCAGTGCTTAGTAATGTAAATGTGAAAAAAGTATGTGAAGAAGTGAACAAACATGACATGAAGCACTTCAAAAAAGAGTTAGCTGATTTAATTATCAGTATTATATCACCCATACGTGAGAAAATGAATGATCTTTTAAAAGACCAATTCCATTTACATGAAATATTAAAAAAAGGCACAAAGAAAGCAGCAGAAATTGCAACCCATAATATAAAAGAAATCAAGGATATTATTGGATTTGCTCAATATCTGTAAGGTTCCAAAGTGTGATGGTGCGAACCGTCATACCGCCGCGGTATCTCAGCCGCTAACACGTAGCGGGATGACGGTTTTTCAAATTGTCGGTAAATCTAAGTCAGTTTAGCTATAGGCAGCAATTTTCTGTATTTATTTTAAGTTGAAGAAAGCTCAAATGAAAAATCGTGTTTTGCTAAAAATCACAGAATGCAGTCTGGTTACAAAATTCTCTAATGGTCTTAAATAAAACTTCCAGTGAATGATTGTCAGACATATTGTGCTCTGCTGATTTTATTAAGTGTACTTCAACATCGGTTGACTTAATTTTTTCAGCTAAATTCAATGAAGTTTGATAAGGAACATCTTTATCATTAATGCTATGCAGCAAGCGCACAGGACAGTTTATATCTATTGTCTTTTTGTTTAAAAGAAGGTTCTTTCTGCCATCTGCGATCAAATTTTTAGTTATTTTGTATGTACAATGCTCTGAAGTAAAATCTATTACACCTTTAGAATCTAGTTCTTCTTTTTGCTTGCCTGACAATTGCTTGAATATCAAATCTTCAGTAAAATCGGGAGCAGACGATATACCAATTAGTGCTGCAATTTTTTCTGGAAATTGAAGGGCAGTGAGCAACATCAGCCATCCTCCCATACTTGAACCTATAATTATTTGTTTATCGCTAGTTAATTCACTCATTACTTTAGCACAATTTTTTTGCCAATCACTTATCGTGTAATCAATAAAATTACCACTTGAATGACCGTGACCAAAATAATCAAATAGCACAAGTGCTACGTCATTTTCTTGGCAAAATTTGTAAATAGCAGTTGCTTTAGTTCCATCCATATTGGATGCAAATCCACCGAAAAAAACTACAGAAGCTTTCTTTCCTTGTAGCTTTCGATATGCTATGTGACCATTATTTCCATCAAACAATTTACAATAATCCATACTACTTTGGCAAAGCAACCGGGCTATCACTCAATTGATGCAAATAACTAACTAGATCTGCAATTTCTTGTGGATTGGAAATACCTGCAAATGCCATACGTGTACCTTTTATATAGGCTTTTGGGTTCTTTAAAAAGGCAAATAGCTCCTCATACCCCCATTTTCCACCTCTTTCAAGCACTGCTTTTGAGTAATTGAATGAGTTACCAAGATGGGCCTTTTTATTTCCAACTATGTTCCATAAGTTTGGTCCTACTTTATTCATTCCACCTTTCTCAAAACTATGGCAGGCTATACATTTTTTTGCTGCTGATTTACCTTTCTCAAAGCTAGCATTCTGCATGAGCGCTCCAATATCAAGCGCCACTTGCTCGATTTTTTGCTGGAACTCATTGCTGCCAGCAGCTACTATCGTTTGGTGTTCAATCTTATATTCTTCTGGACTGTAAAGCATATCAACTACATTACTAACTATCATAATGATTAGCCCAGAAAGTAAAATCGATGCTGCAATCTTATTAAGCTCCATAGTTAATTTTTATTAAGTAATGTTACTTAAATTATGCGAATATTTTCGCAAATAGCAACCAATTACCTTGAAGCTCGCTAAAGATGAGAGTCTCTATAGCTAACCCAAGAAAGGTTTTCCTACGTCCATACCACCGCGAACCGTCATACCGCGATTCATTCGCGGTATCTCAGCCGCTAACAAGAGATCCCGCTAACAAGTAGCGGGATGACGAGGTTCACTGCCATTAAGTTAAGGAAAGAATGGTTAAAAACTGAACTAAAAAGTCAGAAATAATTAAGGATTTATGACAAATACTGAAACAGAATAGAGTAAACTTTAAAGCAGATAAACTCTGAAGTGTAAATTACTTAAGAAATAGTTTGTTTAGAAGTCATTTTACAGGAGCTATGGCAATAAGCTACCCAGTTATTATCAGAAGATATGAATACTACCTCTAGTCAAAATATGTGTTTTCTAACCCTTTTTTGGTAATTGAACGAACGAAGATAAGGTACCTTATGACGATCAACTTTCCTTCCCTTTCTTACCGCCAAAGTGTTCATCAAAAATAGCTTTGATAATTGATCCATAATGCAGTCAGTATCTGATTCCGTAGCAAAAATGTCGAAAGCCAAGTTTTTGATCGCGTTAAATGAGACAGATTTGTTAATGCTCCTCTTAAGCTTATCATCGGTTAAGTCCATATTCAACGCTTCTTCTACATCTTCTGTCATAACACTTTCTAGGTTGCTAATAAAGATAGCTGACCAAAAATCCTGTTTAACAGACTCAACACTTTTTCCTGTAAAATTTTCTAGACTTAGTCTTCCTTTGAGTTTTGCAAAAAATGTCTCAACTCCCCAGCGTAAAAAATATAACTCCTTAAATCCTCCAGTTTGAAACTTTTGTTCATCCATTAATGATGTAGCTAACACTTCAATTTCACCAGATGGCAGTACCACTTTGAAGCGTTATTCCACTATTTTCTTGTTTTATCTTACGCTGAGCACATATGGTAACCTCAACACTAGATGGGCTTTTTTCTTCAAACATAGCATTCACTTCATTAAAAGATGATCTGGGACATCGAATGACATAAGCAATTTTTCTTTTTGTAAGGCTAGAAAGAAATTTATAAGATAAATATACAAATCAGTAAGTCATTAGTATTTACAACTTTAAGCATTCCATCTGCTAAGTTAATTTCATGAGTGTTACCTCTATCTAACACTGACCTTATGGCAACATTATTTAGCACATCTTAACAAACCGCAAAGGTTGCACTTGCATAATCACCTAAATCTTTTGGTTTTTGGTTACGTATTTTTCTTGAGCCAAATTCATTTTTTATTTCAACGCTTGTTGGTAAAATGATTTTGGAGGCATCAAGAGCTAACACTCTAAAGCCAAAACAAGTTTTAAATTTTTGGTCTTGGTAGTACAAGGAAACCACACCTTCGTTAATTTCTGAAAATGCACTGTGTTTCATTTTTTTTCTTGCTTGACTAAAAGCACTAGCAGTAACGGTATAGTCTTTTTTCCTATATAAAATAAATTCGTTTAGTATTACTTGCAGCGACTTTACACTTTTTCTTAAAATTAAGATAAATATGTCAATAAAAGATAACTTCCTCTTTCTCATAAAATCTTTTGAAGATGATTTATGGGATTCTATAAATTCTAGACTTGCCAATTCATTTTGAATAAATTTTATTACTGCCTTTTTTACTCATACTACCTTTAAACTTATTGGTATACATCATTATCCCATAAAATCTATCTTTTTTCCTTAACTTAATGGCAGTGAGACGAGGTTATCGTCATGCCGCCACGAACCGTCATACCGCGATTCATTCGCGGTATCTCCCGCTAACAAGTAGCTGGATGACGATTGTCAGGGTGTAATCCCAGTGTCCCTATGATGTCATCCCAGTGCCCAGACACTGGGATCCAGGAAAGTTTGCTTGTAAGCAAGCAAACTAGCACAGAAAGTGGTTACAACATTTTCGATGAGATTATATGGAAAACTGGATCCCAGTGTCAAGCACTGGGATGACAAAAAAAGGAGCACTGGAATGGCACCATTTGTTATGTTTAACAAAGTTCGTACTTAGCTTCATGTTAGCCATAAATATTTAAGAAATTTACCAAATGGAAAAAAAGGCAAAAGAAGCCCCATGGTTAACTAGTTCTGACACTGGTTTCCATCCAAGACGGCAGTAGCCCCTTCGGTGTCATTCCAGTGCCAAGCACTGGAATGACAAAGGAGAGCAGTGTCAGCTACTTGGATGACACCTTTTTTCTACTTAGTGTGGGTTATACAAGAAGTCTATTGTATGGCTATTGCTGGTCGTATATTACTTATAGCTTATCTATTCAAATTGCAACTTTGTTTTTCATAATTAATTATTGACAGAAATTATTAATTGGGTTATTATTAAATTATCGTTAACAAGTGAGGCAAAGAAATGATGATATCCAATAATTCTTCATTGCTAAAAGATAGTCAGGAGCTTACTAAAACTAAGCAGACTATATGGAAACCTTTAATTGCTGTTTCATTATTATCTATATTTAGTTTCATATCTGGTCAATATCTTCCTTATGTTATTATAGCAGTTTCTGGTTCTGGTCCTATTGCAGCAGTTCCTTTAGCAATTTTTGCTGTTTCTACGGTTGTTGCACTTATTTCAGTGACATATCTTGTTAAACTGGCTATTTCTAGAGATGATAATAAGAAAGAAGTAGGTCTTAATGGACAGAAATTCGGCCATACTCCATCTCAAGAACCACAAAAATTTGTGTGTAAAAATTGTACTAATCTGGAGAATAAATCAAATGTACCTACTCCTCAATCACCTCCAGTAACGTTTGGAACACAACCAAATCCAAGTCCACCGCCGCCACCTCCTCCATTGCCACAAGATGCTGCACTACCACCTCCGCCTCCGCATTTTTTTACAGCTTCCAAGCGTACGGAGCAACCTAAGAATGATGCACCGAAGAAGGCTGGTGAACCTGAGAATAATAATCATTCTACTCTGTTTGAACAGATAAGAGGAGGTACTACGTTAAAAAGAGTGGGCAGCAACAAAATTTTACAAATGAATTGAAAGCAAAATTAGAAAGTAGTGGGGGCACTGACAAAAAAGAAACACCAGAAGAGTTTGCTGCAAGAATAGATAGGGAGCAAGCAGAGAGAAAGAAGTCGGATGATAATGATTCAGATTGGACAAAGAGACTTAAGGAGAGAGCAGCAGTCATGCAATTCTCAGATAGTGAAGAGGAGTCACCGGTACCGCCAAGTTCGTGTGTTGATTCACCACAAGTAAATAATGTTGACTCAGTGGATAATGAGGTGCAAGATTCACCTCCTCTTTCTGTTGAGGATCGCATAGCACAGTTTGGTGGAAAAGCGTTGCGATGCCAAAAGGAAAATGTTGTACAAGGACTATGATAACTATGAAATGGTCAGCCATGCACTTCCCTTCCTTTTCAAAATAAGTTTACCTACAGGTCTGATTGTATTAAGATTACTTAATACAATCAGATCTATTATATGCGCTTATCCAAATATTACCTGCCAACTCTAAAGGAAAAGCCTGCCCATGCTAAAATTATCTCCCATCAATATTCTTTGCGTGCAGGTTTAATAAAGCAGATAGCATCTGGCATCTATACGTGGTTACCACTTGGTCTCTTAGTGCTTAAGAATATTGAAGATATTATCAGAGATGAAATGAACAAATCCGGTGCTATTGAAGCATTAATGCCTTGTGTGCAACCAGCAAGTCTTTGGCGAGAATCAGGGCGTTACGATGATTACGGTAAGGAAATGCTACGCATAAAGGATAGGCATGAGGAAGATATGCTTTTTGGTCCAACGCATGAGGAGATAGCAACTGATTTAATTAGAGATGTGGTAAAAAGTTACAAAGATTTGCCACTTTGTTTATACCAAATTCAATGGAAATTCCGTGATGAGGTAAGACCACGTTATGGTGTTATGAGGGGCAGGGAATTTTTGATGAAGGATGCATACAGTTTTGATGTAGATTACGAAGGTGCACTGAATTCATATAATTTGATGTACAAAACTTACATAAAAATCTTCAAACGCATGGGATTTACTCCAATTGGAGTTGGAGCTGATACGGGGCCAATTGGAGGAAATTTGAGCCACGAGTTTCATATATTGGCAAACACTGGTGAGAGCACTTTATATTATGACAATAAATTTTCTGAACTACTAGAGAGTGAAGATATTGAAAGTTTAAAGAGTATATACGCAGTTGCAGATGATATGCATGATCCTGAGACTTGCCCTATATCACAAGAGCAGTTAAATGTTAGTAAAGGTATTGAAATAGGGCATATTTTTTATTTTGGCGACAAATATTCAAAGCCTATGAAGGCAAGTGTTACTTCTCAAGATGGAAAAAATGTCAATATACATATGGGTTCGTATGGCATTGGGGTTTCAAGACTTGTTGGTGCGATAATAGAAGCTTTTCATGATGATAAGGGAATTATCTGGCCGGAGGAGGTAGCTCCTTTCAGAATTGGTTTAATCAATTTACAAACGAAAGTAACGGAGGCTGCAGATAAAATATACAAAGCTTTGAAGAGCGATGAAGTGCTTTACGATGATACGGAAGGGAGTGTAGGAGTAAAATTTTCTAGAATGGATCTGATAGGCTTGCCGTGGCAAATAATTGTCGGAAAGAAAGCAGTAAGTGAAAATATAGTTGAAGTAAAAAATAGAGCAACTGGAGAGGTAAAGGAAATGCAGATTGAGGAAGCAATAAATCACTTTAGCGCAAAATGATACACAGTATCGGCACTGACATAGTATATATACCAAGAATATTGAGAATATTACAAAAATACGGGGAAAAATTTCTCAATAGAATCTACACTGAAAAGGAAATAGAGCTAAGTAGAAAGTATAATAGTCAAGAAATGCGAGCAAGGTATTTTGCTAAACGCTTTGCAGCAAAAGAAGCTTTTGTTAAAGCACGAGGTAGTGGTCAGGGTATTACAATGAAAGATATAGAAATATACAATGATGTAAGAGGCAAGCCATATCTTACCGTTAGCAAGGATTTTATCTCCAAAATTCATCTTTCTTTAAGTGACGATGGAGATTACGCTACTGCATTTGTTGTAATTTGCGTCTATAGCTCACACAGATAAAGTTTACTCTTTTGTCATCTTATGGCTTACTGTATGAACATTCATTTTTAAAGGTAAACTGCACAGCAAATGGTCAGTGCTTGACACTGTCCTCCTTTGTCATCCCAGTGCCCAGACACTGGTTTTCTGCAATCTCATCGAAAACGTTTTTCTATGCTAGTTTGCTTGCTCACAAGCAAACTTTCCTGGATCCAAGTAGTCAGGGCACTGGGATGACATCTTTGTTGTGTTTAACAAAAACAAATGTTCGTACAGTTGTGGAATGAATCGCAGTATAGCTATAGCATACACAAACGACTAGTTTGCCAAAAAAACATAGCGGTTTTTCTATGATTTTAGTATAATTCTAGCTTTACCTAAACAAAAAGATGAATTATTTAATGGACTGTGTTTTAACGTCTCTTTCCTTACCATTTTCAATTACTGAGAATTATTTATTAATTACTGCGTTAATTCCACTTTTAAGTGCGTTAGTTATTTTTTTTACTGGTAAATGGCCAGGAGTGAACAATAGTATTACTGTCACTTCTTCTGTACTTCTGTTTACGTATACGTGTCTGTGCACTTTATATTGGGTATATGGTGATCATTCTCAATTTATTCTCATGGATTTTGGTAATAATTTGCACATTAGTTTAAAGCTAGAGTCTACCGGAGTAATATTCAGTTTATTAATATCGTTTTTATGGGTGCTGACCAGTATATATGCAATATGTTATATGCAGAATAACTATGCTGATAGCAATCACTCAAGTTTTCTATGCTTTTTTTCAATATCGATTGGCTGTGCAATGTTTATTGCTTTTTCTGGAGACTTGCTCACTACATTTGTCTTTTATGAGCTTCTAACTATTAGTACATACCCTCTGGTTACTTACAACTCAACAAATGAATCAATGATTGCAGGACGCTATTACTTTGGCGTGCTATTTTTCTCTTCTTTGGTATTATTTTTTCCTGCAATAGGCCTTTTATATCATGAATTTCATACTTTAGACTTTGTAAGCGGTGGAATATTCAAATTTGATACTTCACTCATCACTTTCATTGCAGTGTGTTTTGCTATGCTGATTTACGGAATAGGAAAAGCTGCATTAATGCCAATGCATTTTTGGTTACCAAAAGCAATGGTTGCACCAACTCCTGTGAGTGCACTACTGCACGCTGTTGCTGTTGTGAAATCCGGAGTTTTCATCATCATAAAAGTTATATTATACACTTTCGGCGTCGATAATATGCAACGTTTTGTGCAGCAAAATTGGTTTGCTGGAGGGTGGCTTCCGTACGCTGCTGGATTTACTATTATTACTGCATCATTGATTGCACTAAAGCAAAAAGAATTAAAGAAATTGCTTGCTTACTCTACCATCTCTCAATTGTCGTATATTATATTATTCGCTTCAATTTTTAGTGATCTCAGCATGAGGGTTGCAATTTTTCAATTAGTTTGCCACGCATTTGCAAAAATCACTTTGTTTTTCGTTGCCGGAGCAATAATAACGAGAGCAGGTGAGAAATATATAGATAAGATTTACGGTATAGGACGCAGTATGCCAATTAGCATGACAGCATTTGCTATAGGTGCATTGTCTATGATAGGGGTGCCGCCTGCTCCGACTTTTTGGGGTAAATTTCTCATTTTTCAAGCTGTTTTCAACTCTGGCAATGTAATACTTTCTGTGTTTGTAACTCTAGTGTTAATTGTTAGTACTATACTCAACGCTCTGTACTTTTTACCGATAATTTACAACGCCTTTTTCTTAAAACCTTCTCAGAATTACTTTATTAAAAAAACACCAATTCTTCTAGTTTTACCTCCAGTTATTACTGCTATGTGCACTTTGGTTATTTTTTTTAGCTACCAAGTAATATTTTAAAATCTGTATTTATAACCATTAACAATAAATTTAAATGGTATTATACCAGCCAGAGTTGCTTTTATATTCGACAAAGTGAAGCTAATCTCCACAGTACCCTCCTTATTTTGCTCGGTTGTAAAAACTACAGTAGCATTTCCAGCAAATGTAACTAAGTCCTTGGTCGATCGATCAATAGATAATGTTATTACATTTATGTTGGCGATTTTTCTTTTAGATAAAGACAAATTACCAGCTTCATTATTCGTTTTTTCCTGAAAGCCTTGATAGATTTTATGTATAGAATTGTTTCTTATAAAATTTTCTTGGTACTTCGGTTCAACGATCTTAATGGACTCGTATATTTCAATGTATTTACTTATTAAGTACCTCGCTGTGGAAGTGTATTCATCTTCCTTTTTACTGAAACTAAGCTTATGCATTGCAGAGAACTCATCTTCTGTGTGGTTCATATACTTCACAAAATTTAAATCTTTTTTAATAGGAAATAACAGGTATATGTTTAATGTTAATAAACATAAGCATACTAGGAGAAGCGATACTATTAATGCCATCCAAGATCTTTCTGCTACACAAAACAGATACCTATGGCAGTACCATTCGACTGCTTTACTGAAATAACTTTTGTTTTTTACTGATTCAAGCAATTTATCTTCCATAACACAATACTACCAGACCTAATCGGATCATTATAATAACAATAAGCTTAGATACTCTAAAAAAAACTTTAAAATATGTCTAAATTTTCCCAAATAGGATGAATGATTATATCACCTTGTTCTGCAATGAGGTAGAATTTATCGATTTTGCTCACATCTATATTTATCATTTTTACACTGAAATTTTCAGGATCATAAGTATTACTTTCTACACTTTTGTGATAATTATAATAATGTAATTTATTTTGATCATCAAAATAACCAAATTCATCAGCAAAGGTTCCCACTTTTCTACCTTTACCACTTTTGACTAGCTCAAATAGATCAATTACATGGTTTTGGGATCCAGGCTCAATAGGCCCTTCTGCAGCAAAAAATTTAGGTGCATGACCAATGTATTCCTTAAATTTTAGATTATGAGTCTTTTTTACACTACCAAAATCCACAAATTTATATTCATCTGAAATACCAGAATATTGTGGATCATACTTTTTATATTCAAAAAACTCATTACCTAAAAAATTACAAAACGTTAATTTATAATTATCATGATCGGATTTTACGACTTTAAGGTAATGAAAATCTCCAGGAATCTTTACTTCCTCTTCCGTAATATGATTACGTACAACAAGCTCACCATTTAGCATATGATAGCCAATTTTTGGCAAAGTAGCTATATTGATTGTCTTGTTTAGCTTAAAATTTGCTTCATAAATGCCACTTAACAACTCCTTTCCTTTTTCTAGGGTTATGTCTTGATCTGAAGCTATATTCTTAATTAAGCTTAATTTTTTCTGCATGTTCAATATGGCTTTCGTCAAAACTTCTATTGATTGCCATACAGTTAATTTATTATCAGTCAAATTATATACTTCGAGTATTAAATTAACAGAATTTTATCATGAATTTATGTTAAAAGTATTATACTTTGTAAACTTATGTCATGATATTAACTACATTAGCTAAAACATGCTTTTTATCTAAGTGGAGTTGCTTTGCGGCAACGAAAAGTTCATCTATTTTTTTCCACTGACTTAGCAGAATTTCAACACCATTTACCTCTCTCTTTATGCTTTCTAAAATGAAGGCCTGAATTATATATGATGCTAGTTCTAGTTCGATTTCGCTATTAATTACTTTATTAATCATATTGGGATTCTTTAAATCATGAAGAAATTTATAAAAGCATTTGTATGCTTCATAAGCATCACTACTTATTGTATTTATTATCATTCCTGGCATTCCAGGAAGTAAAGTAATCATTTCGTCAAACGTTTGATTATCAAATTTACATTGAGATGAAGCAACTTGCTTTGTTTCATCATAAGTTAATGGGAGTAAATTTAGCTGAAAGCACCTACACCGGATAGTGGTTTGTATATCATATGGCTTATGGCTAATTATAAATATCTTAGAATTTTTTGGCGGCTCTTCTAATATTTTCAATATTGCGTTTTTAGCGTTATTAGTCATTGCCTCTAAGCTATCTATTATAGCTATTTTGTGTTCTGATTGAATGGGACTTAAGTGTAGAAAGTTTTTCATTTCTCTGACTTTTTCTATTCCGATAGTATCACCTTCAACAATGTGTAAGTCCAATGCTACTTCATTATAGTTTTTTATGAGTAACCAATTGGAGAAGGATTTTGCAAGTGTTGCTTTTCCTATACCTTTTTTACCACAGATCAGCCAAGACTGAACAGATAAGTTGTTCATTATTTTTTTTTTGGCTTGGTTGTGGCCTATTACTTTTTTCATTCTTTCTCCTATAGATTTTAGTTTGAAAATGCGTTGTTTACTGTTTGTAATGAAATTGCACCTTCCCTTAAAACCTTAATCTTATCTTCGGTTAAGTCAATAATAGTAGATTCTATACCAGAAACTAGTTCGTCATCTTCAATCACTACAGATAAATGTTGCTTAATGGATTGTGGTATATCGTTTGCCTTACATACACTTTCTTTTCCTGAAATATTTGTACTAGTTGCAACTATTGGAACTTTCAGTTTGTTTAGTATTGAAATTGCAATAGGATGCTCAGGAATTCTGATACCTATACTATCTTTAAAGAATTCGTTTGGCAACATGTTGTTGTTTTTAAGTGGTAAAATATAGGTAATTGGTCCAGGAGAAAAGTGGTTTATTAAATCAATATATCTTTCCTTTACCTTTGCTATTTTTGTCAAATTGTAAATATCACTAACAAATATAGACAGTGGTTTATTTTGAGAGCGTTTCTTTATCTGATATATTTTTCCTATAGATTCATTATCTAGTGCATTACAAGCAAGAGCATACACTGTTTCTGTTGGAAAACACACTAATAAATTGTTCTGTATTGCATTTATTATTTTAGATACCATATAGCTAAAAACTTATTCATAACAACTAGATCAGTTTTGTTGCACTGTATCTTATATAGTAACTGCTAGTTTTTGTAAACGTAATGCAACGCAGCTTACCATTTGTTATGCAGATTTGCTACAACCCAAACTCTTCATTGACTTTATCAATTATTGCCTGTGGTGGATCCTCTCCCCATCCTGAATACAAAATCTCTCCATAGTCTGCAACATCTATAGAGCCAGTTCTGCTTTTTGCTAGAA
Organism: Wolbachia endosymbiont of Aedes aegypti; assembly: GCF_021496215.1. NCBI lineage: Bacteria > Pseudomonadati > Pseudomonadota > Alphaproteobacteria > Rickettsiales > Anaplasmataceae > Wolbachia > Wolbachia endosymbiont of Aedes aegypti. Next base: position 787,127 of record NZ_CP090902.1, read on the forward strand.
ACATTTCTCTTTTCTCTTTATCAACTAATACATAATGCCACGCTGATTTTCCACGATCTTTACCACGGACTAAGTATATAAGATCTGACCTACTTCTTTTTGTTGCATCAGCAAAAGATCTTTCATTGACAGTTCTGCTTTTACTTTTTATGCCGCCACTTTCAGAAAAAGCTTCCTTGGATTCGGTTTTTTTGCCTGCTAATTCAGAAATTTTTCCTTTTTCCCCTAATGTCCGTTCTTTGGTGTTTTGAGACGAATACTTACTGGAAAAACCTTCCCCTGTACCGCCAGGAGTCCTGTTTGTGAAACGCTTAGTAAATGAATTATTGTCGTTGTTTTCTGCCATAAAAATCTCCAAACTTTAGATTGTAGAATCCAAACTTTTACTACACTTTATCATATGTTAATTAAATTAATATAAATGAAAAATAATATAGTAATTATTACAGGAATTACGGCCTCAGGTAAATCAGAATTATGCGATAACCTGAGAGAAAAATATGGAAATATTAGTATAATAAATTGTGATTCAAAGCAGGTATACAAAGAAATTCCCATAATTACTGCTCAACCACTAAAGCAAGAAGAATTTTATAAATTATATGGTTATGTTTCAGCAAAAGAAAATTATTCCGTGGGTCTATGGTTAGAGGATTTAGAAAAAGAAGTTAATCACGCATTAGAAAATGCTCAAATACCTATCATCACTGGAGGAAGCGGGCTTTACATCAGCAGTTTCATCAAAGGCTTATCATCAATGCCACAAATAAGTCAGGAAGTGAGAAAAAACGTAAGTGAGCTCAGGAAAAATTTAAGTAAAGAGGAGTTCTATAAATTAGTATTAAGCAAAGACTCAAAAGTTCAAGATAAAATCTGTATTAATGACTCGCACCGTCTTTCAAGAGCACTTGAAGTTATCACTGAAACTGGTAAGACAATCTTTGTATGGCAAGAAAATAGACAGCCTCCTTTATTCGATAATTTTAAGATATATACAATTTTGCCTAAACGTGAGGATGTATACCAAAAAATAAATTCTCGTTTTATCAAAATGATCGAAAATGGAGCAATTGATGAAGTAAAAAAGCTACTTAGTATGAACTTAGCTCCAAATTTGCCAGCTATGAAAGCACATGGAGTGCCAGAAATTGTAAAGTATTTGAAAGGTGAGATTACTTTAGACGAAGCGATACAGATTGCTCAAACAAACACAAGACACTACGCAAAACGCCAGTACACTTGGTTTAAAAACCAGTTCCCAAGTTCTGAAGTCATTGATTGTGCAAATGAGCTAACAGCGCTTGAAATATTTTAATTGTTAGTTTCCAGGTGTATTTCCATACTCATTGCTATGAATGGGCGGTTCCATATTTTCCAGATGGCTGTTCACTTTTGGTGGCTTATCCAAGCCATGCTCTATTTTTATTTTAAAAAATCCAAGCCTCTCGCAAAATTTCTGAAAACACTCTTTTATAACGTCAAACAAGTTTTTATCACCTATATTATAGTCCTTCAGTCTCTTAGGAACAGTAAGTGACAATTTACCATCTTCATATGTTACATTTTTATCACCTTGAGACTTAAGTGTGAATTCTAGCGAGCTATCCAATTTACATAATTCTTCTTCCAGTTCTGCAAAAGTGCGAACTGCAATTTTTTCTTCAATTCTGATTGCCGCATGACTTGGATCACTACAATTAATATGTGTTACATGATTAGACTGAAACAATAACCCATATGTTTCAGCTAAATGAAGGATAGGTCCTCCTTTACCATACAATGCACCCACATAAGCAGCCTGGTTACAATTAGTGATTAGTTCTTCTAGAATAGAATCATTTGGAACTTCTGCTTCAGCATATTCAAATAGCTCTGTAAAAACTTGTTTTACAAATTGGCGGTACTTATTTTTGTCATTTGAAATGAGGTTGGTATGTTTATTATATAATTCATCAACAAGCTCTTTTGTTATAACTTTGTTCTGAATAACAAGTTTCATTCTTGGAAGATCTACGTACATAGTTGCACCAGAATTCGCTTCAGCATTATCTTTACCAGCCCTCAACCTGCTAAAACCAAACTTTTCTGCTTGAGCTCTTAGTGTAACTATTCGATTTTCCTTTTCTTTTGGTGTAGAGCCGTTCATCATTAATACCTTGATATAGACTGCTAATGGTATAATAATACATAAAAATGATTAATAAGTTAATAAAATACCTACTATAAGCCCTATGATAGCAAATATAGTTAGGGGTAACTTAGGCTTACCGACGATTTTAAAAACAACAAATTCGTCATTCCGTTACGTGTTAGCGGCTGAGATACCGCGAATGAATCGCGGTATAACGTTAGAGAGCTGTGCTAGCTATAGTGCATACCTGACCATAAGGTGACAAGATTTTAAAAAGGCTCTATAACAGTTTTACACATGTATGAATCTCAATGAGCAATCAGATTTTTCTAAATAGCAGGCTGGAGAATATACCTAAGTTCCATTCCGCAATATTGCCTAAACTTTGTGGTAGGGACAAGGTGGTGGATCTGCTGTTTTATAAGCCACTTAGTTATGTGGATAGAAGCAAGTTACTATCTGATGCTCGAGTTGGAGAATTTACAACTTTCATTGCAAAAGTTTATGAGCATCAGTCGCCCACTTTTAGAGGTAGACCATATAAAATAGTCGTTGAAAGTGAGAGTCAGTATATATTCATAGTCTTTTTTAATTACTCAGTTAAGTATTTATATAAACTATTTCCAATTGGAGCGAATGTGATCATCAGTGGCAAACTCGAAAAATTTGCTGAACATTGGCAAATTACTCATCCAGATTACGTGTCGCTTGACATCAACCAATTTAAAGAAATAGCTTGCATAGAGCCAGTTTACCAATTATGCCGTGGCATTACCAATAAGCGCATTGGGAACATAATAAGCTCTAATCTAAAGGAATTGCCTGATTTACCAGAGTGGATAGATGATACATTAATCAAGCAAAAAAAATGGTTAAGTTGGAGGGAAAGCATCATAAAATTGCACAGACCAAGCTCATTGGTGGAAGCTGAGGTTTGTAGAAAAAGGCTTGCTTATGATGAATTGTTTGCGTATCAGCTAGCGCTGAAACTTGCAAGAAAAAATCATGTGAAAGAAAGGGGAAGAGAATTTATAATATTGAGTAAATACAAAGAGCAAGTTTTAAATGAATTGTCGTTTCAATTAACAAATGATCAAACTCGTGCAATAGATGAGATCTCAGAGAGACAAAAATCCAAGTATCGCATGATAAGCTTGCTGCAAGGTGATGTTGGTAGTGGCAAAACCGTAGTTGCACTTTTTGCAATGATAAATGTGGTAGAAAACAACATGCAGGCAGCTCTAATGGCACCGACTACTATCTTGGCGGAGCAACATTATAATTGGATTGAGGAAGTTTTATCCTGTACCGATATAAAAGTTGCGCTGCTTACTGGTAAAACTTCGCGCAAGGAAAGAAAGATTATCATGAATGAACTTGCAAGTGGTGTTTTAAATATAGTGATTGGCACTCATGCACTATTTCAAGCTAACGTTACATTTAAAAATTTAGGGCTTGCAGTCATAGACGAACAACAGCGATTTGGAGTGATGCAGAGAAATCGCTTGGTAGGAAAAGGAGAAAATGCCGATATACTTTTCGTTACTGCAACTCCCATTCCAAGAACCTTGCAGCAAGCTATGTATGGTGATGTTGAATGTTCAATTTTGAAAGAAAAACCAAAATCCAGATTGCCAATAAAAACTGTAACTATGAACATTAGTAGGGTGCCAGATGTTATTGAAAAGCTAAAAGGTGCTATAAACAGGGGCGAAAAAGCATATTGGATTTGTCCATATATAGAAGAAAACGAAGAGACCAATATTGCTGCAGCAGAGATGCGTTTTCAGGAATTACAAAAAACATTTCTTGATAAAGTCGGGATAATACACGGAAAATTGACTCAGGAGCAGAAAGATCAAGTTATGTTTTCCTTCAAAAGGAATGAATTTTCTCTGCTTGTTGCAACCACTGTGATAGAAGTTGGTATAGATGTGCCAGATGCAACCATCATGATTATAGAAAATGCAGAGCAATTTGGGTTATCACAATTGCATCAGTTAAGAGGCAGAGTAGGGCGAGGAAACAAGCCATCTTTTTGTGTATTATTATACGATAATTTAAGTAAAAGCTCATCTTCAAAGTTAAAGATCATGTGTGAGTCACAAGATGGATTTTACATTGCTGAAAGGGATATGATGCTAAGAGGCAGTGGAGATATTTTAGGCACAAAACAATCAGGATGTATGGAATTTAAATTTGCTGATTTATATCAGGACAAAGAGCTGCTCAATCTCGCGTATAATAACGCAAAAGGCGCAATGGCTGATTTTGAATTACTGCTTGATATATTTGAATATAGGAGTAGATTACATTTTTCAAAATTTCAGTAGGAAAACCAGGTAGCCCACAGAAACGAAAAAACTTACTTGACACCCTTCGCCAGCCCACTTATCATGCTAGTGAAGCTATTGTATTTGCTTTCGCCAATCTGCAGATTAAAAGGTAAGGATTACTTAATGTATCGGCGTCTTATGTTCAATTTTTTGCAGTATATAGATACTGTATGTCTTTACAAAACTTCATCTACATCTAGATTTTTATCTAAATAAGCTGAACGCGCTTATAAAGCGTTACAAGACATCAAAAAATGCCAATACTCGACAGAGATAGTAAAAGACTAGCTAACTCGGGGATTCTTTGTCTTTTTTTCTGCTTAGTAAATTTCTTAAACATTTGCAGCGTAAGTTAGTTGCAATTAAAAGCGGCTGAATCTCGCTTGTCAAGCGTTTAAAACATAAAAAACGCCAATATTTTAAAGCGGATAATAACCACGGGGCTTCTTTTGCCTTTTTTTTCATTTGGTAAATTTCTTAATGTTTATGGCTAAACGACAACCGTCATCCCGCTGCTTGTTAGCGGGATCTCTTGTTAGCGGCTGAGATACCGCGAATGAATCGCGGTATGACGTAGATTGCTGTCATTCCAGTGCTCCTTTTTTTGTCATCCAAGCAGCCTCCTATGGTGTCATCCCAGTGCCCAGACACTGGGATCCAGCATTTCACACAATCCCATCAAGAACGTTGTATTTTACATAACACTTTTATGCTTACCAACCCAGTGTCCAATCAAAATTCCTGGATCCCAGTGTCTGGGCACTGGGATGACATCATAGGAACACTGGGATGACACCATAGGGGCACTGCCGTCATAAAGGAACCAGTGTCAGCTACTTGAATGACATCATGGGGGCGCTGGCCTGACAACCGTCATCCCGCTGCTTGTTAGCGCCGCGGCGGTATGACGGTCCGCTGCTTGTTAGCGAGATACCGCGAATGAATCGCGGTATGACGGTGTAATGACGGTTAAGTAATTCGTTATCCCGCTGCTTGTTAGCGGAATCTGCTGTGGCGACATAAACTCAAATCATTTCAAATTTCAATCCAAAGAGGTATCATTATGTCAAACAACTTCAATTTTAAAGAATTTTTTAACCACTATGAAACAAATAGTACGTCAGATGATATACAAAGGTATTATTTGCTGTGGAAATCAGTAATAGCGCAGGCAATGATTGATGCAGCAAGTAACTGTAAAAAAACAGAAAGCTTGGTAGAAAAACGTAAGGCAATTTCTTGGTTGTCAGACTTTAGTCAAGATTTTGTGCACACATGTATATTGGCTGATTGTGATCCGGTATACGTAAAAAATAAAATACAGCCAACCTTAAAAAGCCTTACTAGATAAAGCCTTTTTATATACTTAATGAGGTTTACTCCTTTTACCGAAAAAAATATAATTCAATCTCCTATCTATAGTTGCCTCTATATCTTTGATTAATAGCTGCTTTATCATGTTTACTTTTCGCTTTGCATCTTGAGCTTGACGCTCATTGTTACCACTGTTATTGCTGTAATTATTCTTATCACTATAACTACTGCCACTTGGTTTGCTACTGTTACTGAACTCACTACCCTTTTTTCTTCTTGTGTTGAGTATCTGTATTATCTTTTCCTTTAAAAAGGACTTCCAGCCTGTGCCAAGTAATAATTTATAGAGAAAATGCGGAGTAAGAAACGCCACTAATATTCGAATAGAAATTCCGTAACCGAGATCTTCCCTATTTTCATAATACCACTTGCAATATTGAAACAAACGGTAAAACGCATTTTTGAAAGAGCAAAATTCTACAGCATACCAAAAACCATTGCTGAGAAACATGAGCACAATGCTGAATGTGTAAAGATACATTGTGAAGAGAAACAGTTTCACAATTATATCTTTTAGACTACCTAATATATAATTCAATAATCTTAATTTATAGAAAAGTGATATCATTTCACACCCACTTCAATATGGCTGGGGTGGAAGGATTCGAACCTTCGCGTGGCGGTATCAAAAACCGCTGCCTTACCACTTGGCTACACCCCAATACTACTTACATCAATAACACTATTAGCCCAATTAGTAAAAGATTTATTTGCTTTTTCTATGGGCATCACAGCAATAGCTGGCTGATCATAAGAATGCATTGCTTCGATTTTTTCTACAATTTTATCAACTTGATCATTCCTGCTCTTCATAATTGCCACTACTTCACAACTATTACTAATTTTACCTTCCCATAAATACAGAGAATTCACTTCGGGAAATATATTTACACATACAATTAATTTCTCGTTTAACAATTCTTCAGAAACAGTTTTAGCCTCCTCAAAATTTGAAAAAGTTGTATAAACCAAAACTAAATTATTCATTAGTAGCTACATAAATGCATTGCTACTATACTCTACCGAGATTTATTCATCAAGAGAAAATAACGCCAGCGCGTACTGTATGAACATTTGTTTGCAAAGGTAGTATGTTAAGTGTTATAGCTAGTTTGCCTCAAACGTAAAGGTGTCATCCCAGTGCCCCTGTGATGTCATTCCAGTGCTTGACACTGGAATCCAGTTTTCCATATAATCTCATCGAAAACGTTGTAACCACTTCCTATGCTAGTTTGCTTGTAAACAAGCAAACTTTCCTGGATCCCAGTGTCAGCTACTCGGATGACACCTTTCCTAGCAGAGAAATCACAATGTTCATACGGTTGTACGCATACCGCTGGGATCTAGGATTTTTCTATAGTTTAAAAACAAAAAAAGGACGTTACTCATTGAGTAACATCCTTTTGGAGAAGGTAGAAGTTTTACTTATTACACTGTTCCTGGAGTTGCTGTAGCTCTTGAGTTGACAGGTTCTGCACTAGGTTGATCTAGAGATGCGAGTCGTTTTGCCAACTTTTCTTCGAGTTCTCTGTCAAATTCTTCTTTTAAAGGAAGAACTTGTTTTCTTGTTAGCGTAGAAGAACCAGAACCCATTCCACTATCAGTAGAATTACTGTGAGTGAGAGTTCTGTTACTCAAACTATCCAGGTTTTGCTCCACAATAGGATCACTGAGAACATCTTCACTGAAAGAACTTTGTCCATTTAAGTTAGTCAATGAGGCGCTTCTAGGTAGTTCTGGTGGAGCAACTGGAGTAAGCTTAGGAGTTAAGCTACTAGATGAATTGCTTCTACGGACTGTTGCAAAGTTCTGAGAATCTGAATCAGAGACAGTAGCAGTACTTTCAGTTCCTATAGAATTTAGTGAATTGCTTTTTGACAAGCTGTTAGATTGTTCAGAGCCTTTTCTTCCCAGTGAAGAGAATGATGATGACACAGACCTAGTTAAACTTTTGACAGAAGGCCTGTTAGCTTTTTTCTCTGCTCTGTCAAACATATTGCTTACGCTTGAGTACAAATGATTTTCTCTACATTCTTTAATAACCTTCTTAATTTCATCGTGATGTTCAGAGAAAACACTGTCGATGAAATAACTACCTTTAGGTAATGACCTTTGTGTTAACAAGTTATGCAAGCTTTTTTCATTTAAATTATTAATGAATTCTTTCTGTACTTGCCATCCAGAAGTATGTTCAATCTCCCCTGATTTTGCCTTCTCTGCCATTTTTAAATCAATTTCTGACGATATTCCAGAAAGTATATTTTTCACTAACCCAGAATTATTTCCTTTATCAGCAAAAATTGCTTTCATATCATTTCTTATTTCGTCAGATTTCTTAATTGCATCTGGAGTAAACCTTTTTACCTTATCTAAATAGTCCGTCTCACCAGATGCCTTATGGAACTTATTTGCCACTCCTTCGCCTACAAAACTAGCGCCTTTTTTCAGTGAATCTACTGAATGTTCATAACCTTCTTTCACCTTATCTTTAACATGCATAGCACCATCTCTAACTTTTCCGGCAGCGTATGTTGATGCGTCCTTAACTTTCCCAGCAGTATATTTCGCCCCATCAACTGTTTTTTCTGCTGACCACTTGAGCCCTTTATATCCAGATTGAACTGCTTTTACAGCGACTTTTACAGCGAAATATAAAGCAAGACCAACTATAGCACCCGGTATAGCAAGTGTTGCACCAACTGCCAAAAGTGGTAGTACTGCCGTAAATAATCCACTTGCTGTACTTACTACAAGAATCTTATCTCCTTGTTTCATCTTAGAGAATTCTGTATCTCCTTTTAACAGGTCAGTCATTCTTTCTTTTAGCTTCTTGTGATCATTAGCAATATCTGAATTTGGTAGATTTTGCATCGTTTTATTCAAATCAAAACTATCTTCTGGTTGGTTTTGTTGAGTTCCAACAGAATTTGAATTTTTTTCATTATGTAACATTTTAAACCTCACTATTAATTAAATATATTATAATTGTATTCCTTGATTCTTAAGTTAGTGTTAAATTGATTGCCAGTATTTATTTGTCTTCAAATAATTTCGCTTGACGTGTTTTGTGGTAACATAGAAAATTAGGTCAAGAAGCTGCAGCATTTATGAAGTATAGAAAAAGAACACTCATCTTTTTGGCTGTTATAACTTTAATAATAATAGCTTTACTATTTAGGTATAATTCCCATTTTCACAAAGACGTAGTGCACTTAAAGAGTGACAACAAAGAATTCAAAAAAAAGCCAAAAAATTCCATAGAGTCGACCATATTACATAGAGAAAAGGAAGTGTACGATCATGTTTTCCATCCTGATGATTAATTTGTAAATAAAATAGCAATTTATGTTTGCATTTTCTTATTAAAGAAGTAATATTAGCGTATTAATTATAGAATCAATCATTATGTTTGATGATAATAATCCTTGGAATCTGGGAAAGAAACCAGTAGGGAACAAAACTCCTAATAATGAAGATATTTTAAGTAAAGCTGTATCTGATATAAGGTTCTTTCTTAATGGATTAACCAGAAACAGGGGCAAAAAACCTTATTTCATCATTTTCATTATTTTGCTGTTCTATGCTTGCACTGGCTTTTATATTGTCCATCCTAGTGAAGAAAGTATAGAACTTACCTTTGGTAAATATTCTAATACAGAAACACCTGGTTTGCGTTATCACTTCCCCTACCCTATTGGCAAGGTTTTTAAAGTGAACGTTAAGGAAGTAAATCGTGAAGAAATTGGGGTAAGTAGTTCTTATGGGCGAGATACAGATCGCGGTGAAGGCGTGATGCTAACTGGAGATGAAAATATAGTCAACGTTAACTTCGAGGTTCAGTGGCGCGTTAGAGATGCTAAGGACTATTTATTCAAAGTGCGGGATTACAAACCCGGTTTCAGTGTTAAAAATGCTGCTGAAAGTGCCATGAGAGAAATAATAGGTAAAAATACGATCTCTTTTGCACTTGGTCAAGGCAGACCAGAAATTTCTAGAGATACTAGAATTCTATTGCAGCAGATTCTTGATGGATACCAAATGGGTATAGAGATTTTATCTGTTCAAATGAAAAAAATTGATCCACCAGAAAAAGTAATCAGTTCGTTTAGAGATGTACAAAGTGCTCGTGCAGACAAAGAGCGTACTATAAACGAAGCATATGCTTATAATAATGATATTATACCTCGAGCAAAGGGTGAAGCGATAAAGATAAAATTAGATGCACAAGCATATGAAAATGAAATAATAAATGAAGCAAAAGGTAATGCAAATCGCTTTTTATCTCTTTATGAGGAATATAGACAGAATCCTTCTCTCGTTAAGAATCGTATTTATCTTGAAACTATGGAAAATATTTTCAGTAAGGTAGACAAAGTTGTTGTAACTGATGATCTGAAAGGTATGTTTTCTTATTTACCTCTTACAAATTTAGGAAAATAACCATGAGTAGTAATATTAAAATTGTTTTTGTTTCTGTATTTGTTGTTTTATTGATTGTTTTATTTAATTCAATATTTGTTGTGCAAGAAACAAAGCAAGCGATAGTTATACAACTCGGTAAAGTTGTAAGGGATGTTAGGGAAAGTGGCTTATATTTTAAGTTGCCATTCATAAATAGTGTAGAGTTTCTTGATAAAAGAGTTTTAGATTTAAGTCCTGATAAGATCCCAAGGGAAGTGATAACAGCGGATCAAAAACGTATTATAGTAGATGCGTATGCAAAATATAAAATAACAAATCCTGTTACTTTTTACCAGGCTGTGAGGAATGAATCAGGTCTGGTTAGAAGATTATATCCGGTTATAGAAGCACACATAAGAGAAAATATAGGCAGATTTTCGTTGATTAGCTTGTTGAATGAAAAAAGATCAGAGGTTATGCAATTGATTCAGCGTGGAGTTTATTCTGAAGCTGAAAAATTTGGCATAGAAATAATAGATGTAAGAATTAAGAGAGCAGACTTACCAGAAGAAAATAGTTCTGCAATATTTCGCCGTATGCAAACTGAAAGGGAAAAAGAAGCAAAAGAAATTAGAGCAGAAGGAGAGCAAGCTGGGCAGGAAGTTAGATCAAAAGCTGATAAATTAAAAAGGGAAATTATCTCCAGTGCAGTAAAAGAATCGTACGAAATAAGGGGCCGTGGTTATGCTGAAGCAACTAGAATTTATAATGAGGCATTTAAGGTCGATGAAGAGTTCTTTAACTTTTATCGCTCTATGAGCGCTTACAGTAAATCATTTGCCGAAAATAATACTAAATTTGTACTTTCACCAAACAATAACTTTTTAGATATTTTAAATAAGGGGTGGAAATAGTCTATGAAAAGTAAGGCATTTATTTTATCTATATTTGCATATTTTCTAATTGCGTTTTCTTCGTATGCTAATATGTTTGATTGGAATGCAAAAAAGGTCGTTGATGCTAGCACTACTGCATGCAACTGTAATCAAGGACTTGCCGATTTAGTGGAAGAACTCATTCCTGCGGTTGTAAATATTTCAAGCGAACAAATCATCAAACAAGAAAATAACAGCAGAACTAGAGTTCCATCTATGCCAGGAAATAATTTTTTTGATGATTTTAGAGAGTTTTTTGAGCATTTTGATCAGTTTTTTATGGATAGGGGCCCTAGTGTTAACAAAGAGGTGGTGTTGCTTGGTTCTGGGTTTATTATAGATAAAGGTGGAACTATAGTAACCAATTATCACGTTATTAAAAACGCCAAAGATATCACAGTTACTATGAACGATAATACTTATTTCAAAGCAGAAGTTTTAGGCTATGATGCAAGAACTGATCTTGCTGTGCTTAAGATTAATTCTGATAAAGATCTTTCTTCTGTTGCATTTGGTGATTCTGATAAAGCAAGGGTTGGTGATACGGTTATGGCAATAGGTAACCCATTTGGTTTGGGTGGCTCTGTAAGCACAGGAATTATATCTGCAAGGTCCAGGGACATTAGTATTGGCACTATGAATGAATTTATTCAAACTGATGCTGCAATTAATAGGGGTAATTCTGGAGGACCGTTATTTGATTTAAATGGAAAAGTTATAGGTATTAATACTGCTATCTATTCTCCATCTGAGTCTGGCGGCAACGTGGGTATAGGTTTTGCCATACCATCTAATTTAGCTATGTCAATTATTGACACATTAAAAAGTGGCAAAAAAATAAAACATGGTTGGCTTGGTGTGCAAGTTCAGCCTATAACGAAAGAATTTGCTGAGTCCTTGGGTTTAAAAGATATAAAAGGCGCATTGGTTGCAAGTATAGTAAAGGATAGTCCTGCAGAAAAAGGTGGGATTAAAGTAGGTGATATATTATTAGAATTTGACGGTAAAAAAATCGATAGAATGACACAATTACCTCAAATGGTTTCAAGAGCTGGACCTGAGAAAAAAGTGCAAGTTAAGTTACTTAGAAAGAGCAAAGAGGTTAATATTAAAGTTGTGATCGGAGAATCTACAAATGATGGCCAAGATAACAATCAAGAAGAAAATAAATCAACATCTGATTATGTAACCGGTTTAACTGTTTCAAATCTGCCAAAAGAATCAAAAGAAAGTAAAAATAATGTACCTACAAAAGGTGTGATAGTTACCAATGTAGATAGTAACAGTAATGCCACGTTGCGTGGTATTAAAAAAGGAGACATTATTATCCAATTAGATGGAACCGATATAGAAAATACTAATGATTTTCAAAAACAAGTTGATTCAGCAGTAAAGAAAAACGGTAAAGATTCAATAATGTTGCTCATTTACCGCAATGGAAATCAATTCTTTACTTCGATAAAGTTGAAGAAATAGCACTCGTAGGTTATTTACTAAATTAGCAGCATTGTAAGCCTGTCACTGTAACACCTCAATCTTACAAGACAAATCAAAACTATTAAAGTCTACATTCCATTCACTAAAATACACATATGGATAATATAAATTTTCTAAAATTCATTGAACTGTGCTTTCAAACAGTGGTGCCGGGATGTGAGTATAATGATTATCAGTACATAAAAGTCATAGCAGAAAGGCTGGAAGCAGCAAATGCTGGCGAAGTAAGGCGCATAATATTCAATATGCCTCCGCGTTCAATGAAGTCCATATGTATGAGTGTTGCGTGGCCCGCATGGATACTGGGCAACTGCAAGAATAATAGTTGCAAGTTATTCTAAGTTGCTTAGTGAAAAACATTCGCTTGATACCAGGTGCATAATGCAATCTGATTGGTATAAAGAACTATTTCCAGAGGTAGAACTATCCAAAGACCAGAACACTAAATATAAATTCCAAACAGTGCAGAGAGGATACAGAATCGCAACATCAGTTGGAGGAACATTAACCGGTGAAGGTGGTGACTCTATTATTGTGGATGATCCGCTTAACCCTGCTCAAGCTTTGAGTGAAACATTTAGAAAACGTGCCACAAACTGGTTCGATCAGACTTTAGTAACGAGACTCAACGATAGAAAAAAAGGAGTAATTGTGCTTGTGATGCATAGGCTCCACCTGGAAGACTTAACTGGGCACCTCTTATCTAAGCCAAAAAACATATGGCATCACATTTGTTTGCCAATGATTTCTGAAAATAAGGAGGTTATTTATTCAATTAATAACCATACTGGTGTCATTCCAACCCCCCCTCCTGTCATCCCAGTGCCCAGACACTTGTATCTGGGATCTCGTTCCTTAACTTTATAGTGTAAATTATTTCAAATTGTGTCTAGCTGCAAGTATAATAATTTCCATTTATAGATAAAGTATGTTGCAAATGTTATGCCAAAGAGTATAATAAAATCTATATCAAATACTTTACAAGAAAAAGTGGGATAGAGGCAAAAGCAAATATTAATAAGGATAATTTAAGAAAAGCGCATACTAGAGTTTGAAGAAGCAGTAAAAATAAAAAATATTATTGAAAGGTTAAATAGCACATGATATAATATATATATATAGTGTAAAAATGTAAATAATTTTATTGACATCTTTACATTAATAGTTCTTAAATATTTAGTACTGTAGAATTAAGTTTTATGAAGGAAGTAAAAATGGTGGAAAGCTTTTCAGGTAACAACAAAGGCAGTAATTTTATTGAGGAGGCAAAAATAATGGAAAATTTTTCAGATAATAACGGAAACGGTAGCTCAATCTTCCAAGGAAAAATCAGGGAGCAAGATTTCTCTGCAGAGCAGAAGCTAAATGAACTAAAAGCAGCCAGAGAGGAGCTTACCAGACAAGATTTCCTCAGGAGGCTCGAGTGTGAGCGTCAGGCTTCTAGTTGTATCGATGAAATATCATCTCAAGCAGAGCTACATATCGGAGAAGGTGATGATGAGGATTACTTCACTGGTGAAAAAGGAAGAGTACTCGGAGATTTCTGGAATTTCTTTGAATCTCTCTTCAACCTTTTTGAAGTAGATGTAGATGATCCGAAAATCTACCAAATGCTCAAGGAGAAGAAAGAAAAAAACCTGATTGCTGCGATAATGAAGTTTTTGTGTGATAAGCTTAAGGAGTTAATCAAGAAGATTTTTGCACGCGATTTAAGTTTCAATCAGAAGTTGGACAAAGAGATAAAAGAATTGCAGGAAAAATTAGGCAGTGGTGAGTTATCAGAAGAAGAGTTTGCAAGGGCGTTAGAAAGATTAACTGCATTGCAAGATCTGAAACTCAGGTTACAAATGGCCGTTGTCGGATGGATTGTTACAATGTTCGCAGAGATGTTTGGAGTTGAGTTGGCGGCTGCGGTAGAGGAATCTACAGAAAAAGAAGATAAAAAAGCAGAAAAAACATCATTAGAAGCAACTAAAGAAGTTTGCGAAAACGTAGAAATGAAAGTGGATGAAAGAGAAAAACCTAAAGTGCCAGTTTTCCTTTTTGAAATTTCACCAGGATTTGTAAGACCGGTTGTTCTGAGCAAACCAGAACTTGAAATTGCGTCAGGTCCTTTGAAACATCTATTGCGTCTTGCTGAGCTTGAAAGAAAATATCATGAAAATTCACAAAAACCAGAAAAAGTGAATGAAGAGAAAAAAGCGAAGCCTGAACCGAAGAAAGAGGTGTGTCCACCGAAACTTCCAGACAAGAAGCCTGTGGCAAGTGGGATAAAAATTAATTTTAATAAAATAAAGAATATTGGTTTCCGAGAAAGGGATGCGAATACTAGTGTTAATGGAAGAGGAACCACGCCACCCACTAATGGACAAGGAAACAAGCTTGATAATGGGAAGAAAAACGAGTCTGCTAGTTATGCAGCAAGCCGTCTGAATGGTAATGTTAATAAGAAAAAAGCGGATAACCTTTACACCGAACTTGCAAAAGAACTTGCCAATTTTAAAATAGGTGTTTGGAATGGTGCTGAGAATGAAGGTTCTGTGAATGATGCTCAATCACCAAGAGGATTGACTAATGATGTAAAAGTTGAGAAATGTGTAGAAGGTCAATCAGTAGGAAAGACATAATCGTGAAGGTAGTTAGATCCCAGTGTCTGGGCACTGGGATGACACCCTCTTGGATGGAAACCAGCGTCAGCTACTTGGATGACGCCTCACCATGTCATTCCAGTGCGTGACGCTGGAATCCAGGAGTATAAAAATGACGAATAAAATTTATACTAAAAAATATAAAAAAAGTGCTTGCGCTACAATTTATTTTTAGTACACTAGTCACATAATATTTTTACTTAGGGGTCAATATGTATAGTAATAATGATAAAAAAGATAGCGATAAAGGGTTTACTCCAAGCAGCAGGTATGAAAAGTATAGCGGTTCTAATCCGGTAATGCTTGAGGCACGTGAAAGACAGAGACGTGAAAGTAGCAAGCCTGGCTCGCAAATGGAGAGTAGTAGCTCTACTAGTGCTGGCAGTAGTAAAGGTAAAAGTAAGTAATGTTGTTTCATCACAATTTTAGTAGGGGGAGTTATGAGTAATTCTACAAAAGGGCTAGTTAACGCATTTAACTTAAATAATTATGGTATTGATAAGGTCAACACTAATTTTACTGTAGGAGGTAAAAAGATTGTTGGTTTATTTGCTAGTGGTGTTAATACAAAAGAATATCTGCGAAGAATAGGAGAGGAGATAATAAAGCAGCACTACAGTGATGGAACTGAGTTAGCAAGTAAATATTATAACTTAAACTATTTTCCATTTGTTCTAGATGCTAATCCTGATAAAGAGGATTTAGGTAATGGCATAGTGAAAGTAAAGCTTGCAGATTCTACAGATAATGGAGTAATTCGTAACTTGAAGGTTCATTTTGCTAATGAGTTTGAGGGGGCTGTGAGATCTAAAGTGGCTGCACTTCTACAAGGATTAGTAGGAATA
Organism: Wolbachia endosymbiont of Aedes aegypti; assembly: GCF_021496215.1. Taxonomy (NCBI): domain Bacteria; kingdom Pseudomonadati; phylum Pseudomonadota; class Alphaproteobacteria; order Rickettsiales; family Anaplasmataceae; genus Wolbachia; species Wolbachia endosymbiont of Aedes aegypti. The sequence goes on from NZ_CP090902.1 coordinate 803,294, forward strand.
ACGAAGGAACAAGCATATGAATGGGTCAATGGAATTGTTGGAACAGGAGCGATAGGTAGTCCTTATCTATACTGTATAGCTTTTAGCAACGAGTACCTCGAAAAAAGGTATAATTCGAGGATTTTTGAGCTATTGAAGAGTCTTTATATCAGTGAATTTAACTCAAGATTAGAGGCGTGTGGTCTTAAGAGTTCAGACTTTTATGAATATAAAGATGGTATGTTATACATTAAAAATGTGAGTGATAAGGTAGTCAGGAGTGTAACAGAATATGTTAAAGGGCGAGTAGCGCTTGATTTTAGAACTCCAGGCAGCGTAGAGTTTAAAGTTGAAAATTGTAAAAATGTTTTGAGTGAACTAATTCTTAAAGCGACAGGAAAGTTTGTTGACGGGTATGATTATGATGACTTTACAAACAAAAACAAAATAAAGAATGGGCATAGTTTTGCTCTTATACCTTTTATAGAAGAGAATGGTCAGTTGAAATCTTTAAGTTCTAGGGATGCATCAAAGATTAATGGAGGAATATTTAATGGTTTTCATTGTATAAGTGATATTAGAGGCAAAACTGCAAATCCACAATTTGCTAATTGTAAAGAGCCAGTTTATGCTTTCTCTAATAAGCAGATTGCTCAGTTACTTCCTAAAATTATGGGGTCTCCAATTGCATATAATCAAATAAACGGACGTTTTGAATTTGCAGTTGATCTTGAGAATTTTAAGAGACGTAGCTCGAGTCGATCCTCCTCAACGGTAACTTCTCCACTCAATTCTCCTACACATGAAGAGCGACCAAGAACACCGCTTGAACAAACTGGAGCTAGGTTTTTTGAATCTAGAGGAGACAGAGATAGTGGTCTTGATGATTCACCTCCACAACTTAAGGATTCTGGTTCTTCAAGTGGTGGTCCAAGTTCTGGCTTAACTGAATTGTCATCACCGACACAGGAGTTTCTCAAGCGAAGTCGTGGTGAAGGGTTAGAGAGTCCTCTCAGGCAAGGATCAGAAAGAGAGGAAGGAAAAGGGGGGCTGTTTCAGTTGGTGCCGGGGGAAATAGATTCAAGTCAATCCACTGATGATCAATCACAGCTATCTTTGAGTAGATCATCATCGATTTCTTCTCCTATAGCATGGGATGATTCAACATTCTTAAATCCTGAGGTTTCTAATGAGGAACCTAAAAAACAGCAAGTTACTAAGGAAAAGGAAGAAGAAAAGTTGTTTAAAGCATTGCTTTATTGGTTTAACTTAAATGATTATGCTTTGGATCCTCCTCATACTAACTTTATTGTAAAAAATGGGAAGATTGCTAGTTTAATTGATGATAGTGTTGATGTAAAAGAGTATTTAGAGGAGATAATAGATAAAACGAAAGAAGAGTATCGTGTCAATAAGGAAGAAGCCTATGATCTAAATGAGTTTCCATTTCAATTTCTTTCTAATTGTGAGAAAAACCAAGAAACAACAGTTGTTGCTAATATAAGTCGTGGTGCCTTACTTAACTTAAAAGAACTTTTTAGTCGGGAGCATGAGGGAAAAGTAGAAATAAAAGATATCGACATTAACATCGTCGAAAAGGCAGTGAAATCTGAAAAGGACAAATGGGTAAATTTTCAGGTGCAAGAACATGGGTTATCCCCTAAAAAAGCAATTAAAACCTGTTATCCCGATGAAAGCGTATTAGAATATATTTCAATTACAAAAGACAAAGGTGGATGCTGGATTAACCGTGGTTATGATGGTTCGGAAGTAGAGTCGTTTAGGAAAGAGCAATGGCCTGCTAAAGGTACGTCAAAAGCTGAAAAGATGAAGTCCGAAGATAATAAAGACAGCGGTATCTCTTCAGCGGAGGCGACTGATGCTGAAAACGTAAGCTCTAAAGCTGAGGCAACAACAAGTGGTTATGAGTCTATGGATTGTGAGAATACTAGAGGAGGATCGCCAAAACGTACTCTAGAGTTGAGTGTGGGAATGGAAGAATTGACAATATCCACAGACCTGTATGCCACTAAGGCCGAGCAGCACTCTCCTATAAAAAAATTTAGAAGCAATTGATCTAATCCACCGCTCTCAGCCACCTAAGCGTTTTATTAGGGTTAGGGCAAAGTCCCTGACCCTAAAGGCACTGGTGTTAGTTTTTCTCATCCATTGCAGATATTGCGCGGTACTAAATGTTTAAAAAGTATTAATATAAAGATATCAATAAAATTATTTACATTTTTATACTATGCACATTACATCATGTGTTATTTAACCTTACAATAATTTTTTTATTCTTGCTGCTTCTTCAAATTCTAAATTTTCAGCATGCTCTATCATTTGCTTTCTCAAATCATCCTTATTAGTATTTACTTTCGGTTCTGCTATTGCCCTCTCCTGTAAGGTGTTTGATATAGGTTTTATTATAGTCTTTGGGACAATATTGTGCAATATATTATGTTCTTCTTGTTTTTTTCTTCTTCTTTCGGTCTCTCTTAATGCACGGTCCAGAGAACCAGTGATTTTATCTGCATACAAAATTACTCTACCTTCAGCATTACGCGCAGCACGACCAATCGTTTGAATTAATGAAGTTTCCGATCGCAAAAATCCTTGTTTATCAGCATCCAAAATTGCAACCAACCCACACTCTGGAATATCAAGACCTTCCCTCAGCAAGTTAACACCTACTAAAACATCGATTTCTTTAGATCTCAATTTGTATATAATTTCTATTCTCTCCAGCGCAGCAATATCAGAATGCAAATAACTCACTCTCATATTCATTTCACTCATATATTCAGCTAAATTTTCAGCCATTTTTTTCGTCAATGTAGTGATTAAAACACAAAATCCCTTCCCTATTGTCACTTGTGCCTCATGAATTACATCATCAATTTGACTCTCTATTGGTTTTACAATGCAGATTGGGTCCGCAAGCCCTGTTGGACGGATAACTTGCTCTATAAATACATTACTGGTCTTTGCCAACTCATACTTTCCGGGAGTGGCTGAAATGTAAACAGTCTGCGGCCTAACTCCCTCCCACTCTTCAAATTTTAATGGACGATTATCAAAAGCGGAAGGGAGCCTGAAGCCATAGTCAATCAATTTCTTTTTACGCGCCTCATTACCACTGTACATCGCACCAACCTGAGGAACGGTGACATGACTCTCATCAACAAATAAAATTACGTCTTTAGGTAAATATTCAAACAAAGTAGGTGGTGGATCCCCAGCTTCCATTCCATAGAGATAACGCGAATAATTTTCAATACCTTTACATATTCCTGTTGTTCTCATCATTTCGATATCAAAATTAGTGCGTTGCTCGAGGCGCTTTGCTTCAACAATCTTGTTTTGCGAGTAGTAATAATCCAAGCGTTCATGCAGCTCTTTTTTGACTAGTTCAATTGCCTGCAACAAAGCCTCACGCGGGGTTATGTAATAGCTATTTGGAAAAATGGTGATTTTATTTACGCCTTTGGTAACATTGCCCGTTATAGCATCAACTTCAGAAATTTCTTCTATTTCATCGCCAAATAACGATAAACGCCAAGCTTTATTTTCATAATGGGAAGGAAATATATCAACAATATCGCCGCGCACTCTGAAATATCCTCTCTCAAACCTGGCATCAGAGCGCTTGTATTGAAGATCAGTTAAGTTGCTCAGGAAATCATTAATACGAATTTTATTTCCAACACTAAGCGGTATGATCATGCTGCGGTAGCTCTCAGGCGAACCAAGACCGTATATGCAGGAAACACTGGCAACTACGATCGTATCCCTGCGCTCCAAAAGGGAGCAGACGGTGGAATAACGCAGCATCTCAATTCTTTCGTTAATTGCAGAATCTTTTTCGATATAAGTATCAGTTTGTGGTAAATAGGCTTCAGGTTGATAATAATCATAATAAGAAATGAAGTATTCAACAGCATTATGGGGAAACAATCCTTTCATTTCCTCATAAAGCTGTGCTGCTAAAGTTTTATTGTGTGCCATAATTAATGCAGGCCTGTTTGTCCTTGCAATAACATTTGCCATAGTAAAAGTTTTCCCAGAACCAGTAACTCCAAGCAAAACTTGGTCTCTTTTATTGCTATTTAGCCCCGCAATTAAACTATCGATTGCCTGCGGTTGATCTCCAGCAGGTTGAAAATGTGTAGTGATTTGAAATTTCATAGACTTTACTTACTATCTTTGATTCATTGCATAGTGAACACTATATTGCTTTTAAGATAAGTTGTATAGCTATCGTAAAGCCATAAAACATTAACCAACAATGTCATGCAAGTAGCTGACACTGGAATCTTGTTTCAATGTTAAACAAAATACCATAGAATTCAAGAAGACAATTCCTAAAAAATCCCTACATCCCAAAAAAGGCAAAATGCTGCTTGAATAAGCTAAATTTTTTTAGATGCAAAAACAATAAAACATAGTTGATACTAAATTATAGTACTCCTATGACAACGTTACAAAAATTAAGGAAATGGATAGCTCTGATCAATTGGAATAGTATTTTCAGGTACCGGTGGTCAATATGACATTTTTAAAATAAAGATTTAGAACCTGTTTAAAATCTTCTCAATAGAAGAGAAATGAAGTAAAGAACGACCATTTGTAGGCTAGTGTTAAGTTTTCGCTCGCAATTTTTCCACAATCGTCTGCATTTTTCTAACCAAGCGAAAGATCGCTCTACAACCCATCTTTGTGGCAATACAGCAAAGGAATGTAATTCACTTCGTTTTATTACTTCTACAGTTGCTCCAATAATCGTTTTTATTTGAGTTGCAAAATTTTCTCCTGTATAACCTGCATCGACCAGTATATTTTTAACTTCCGAGAGGTTTTCTTTTGCGCTTTCAACCATTCTCACAGCACTGCTAACCCCAGTTGTAAATTAGAAAAAATAGAAAAGGTAAGGAAATAGGGTAAACTCCGAGGTATTTGATATTCATTCCTAAAATAGGAGGTTACCAATGAAAGAGAAAGTAACAGAAATCTTTTGTATAGTCGATGATTTTTGCAATACAGTCGATGAAAATTTTGCAGAAAAACTTCTACCAAGTGGCAAAAAACCAACCAGGACGCCAGAGATTACGCATTCAGAGATTTTTACCATAATATTGCTATATCAAGTGCGACAATTTTAAAATTTTCTATGTGCATTATTTGAAATTATTATACGAATCAGCGTTTCCAAAATTGCCATCCTATAGTAGGTTTATCAGGCTAAAATCGCAGGTTTTATGGTATTTAGCGCTCTTAATGCAATGGTTTTGCGAACAGTCAAAAGTGACAGGGATTTCGTACATAATCTATCGCTGTTTGCCATCCAAAAAGGACCTCGAGAAACAAAGTTTTCAAAGGGTTGGCAAAGATTGGAAAGACTACTTATGGGTGGTTTTTCGGTACATCTAGTAATCAACGAAACTGGCGAAATTCAAGGGGTTACGGTGACAAAAGGCAACGTTGATACCTGTGCCAAATTTAACTCAGAAATTGACTGGATTATTGTTTAGAGATAAAGGATATATCAAAAAAGATCTTTTTCACGAATTATTCGATAGAGGGTTAAAGCTTGTAACCAGTATAAAAAGGGTATGAAAAACTCATTAATGGTGCTAAATGAGAAGATTTTGTTAAGAAAAAGATCGATTATTGAGACAGTTTTTGGCTCTCTGAAAAACAAATTTGAGATTGAGCATACTCGCCACAGATCACCGATAAATTTTTTGGTACACATTTTTTCTACGCTTGTTTCATATTCCATGCAGCCGCTGCATTTCTAAGCTTTACTTCGTTGGCTAATCCGCAACTGGGGTATATAGGGTTGACACCAAGGCAATATTCTTCTGGAAAAGTTGATCGGCATGGCAGCATATCAAAGATGGGACCAGCGGAATGTAGAAGTATGTTATATGAAGCTGCACAAACAATGCTTACAGTTACCAAGAGGACATTTAAATTAAAAAACTGGAGTTGCGAAGAAAAAAGGAATGAAAAAAGCAATTGTAGCAGTAGCAAGAAAATTAGCTGTAATTATGCATAGGATGTTGGTTGATAAAACAGAATTTTATTATCAATAAACATCAAAAGAGCATAGGACAATAATTTTATTGAAAATAAAGATAGCAATGCCGATGGAAGGGACAAGCAAGAACTTAGTTAGACTTCGTGGTAAACATGTTGCCGTCCACTTCCGCCTAACAAGTATAATGCGGCTTGACAAATTTATTGTCATCTCAGACCGCGGAGAGAACCATATGCTACTTTTAACTTATGTAAAATTACCAAGGATTATGGAGAAGATATGCTGTTTTGATTTGTGTGAAAATTATTGTTGACTTATGTGCAATTAGAGAACCTAAGTCACTTTAGCTATATATAAAAGGTTTAAGTGGTTGTATTGATGTATCTTTGTATTAAAAAACACCCAATAAGCAGAGTTGTAAGTGGAATAAACCACAAAATGTAAGTGCTAGGTGGTACGATTATAATTGAATTGCCGTAAGAATTTTTTAACTCTGAGATTATCTCTTCATCAGTGTATCCATCATTGATTTTTTTACGAATTGCTTCCCGCATATCATACGCGATCTGAGATCCAGATTCAGACAATGATTCGCCAGAACATATTGGACACCTTATTATTTCAAATAAACTGGTTGCTCGTTTTTCCATGCTTTTATCTCTGAGTTTATTATCCAGAGTAAAAGCGTTTACGCCTGAGTGGAATATCAATATGAAAAGTAAGCTAATTACTATTCTCATTCTTGGTTAATTGGATTATTTTACTGAGTTGGTTCATAAAATCAGTGATGGATAACTTTCCAATAAAGCTTGACCCTACATCATCATCGTACTTTATTGAAAATTGAATGCCATTATCAGTTGTTTTTTCTGATAAGGAAGGTACTAATTTTTCGAACGCATCTGAAGTTTTTGAGTCACCAATCATAAACGAGATTAATTCTTTATAATTTGATATAGCCACGTTGATTTTGTCTTTAAATGAATATGTAACTAAGTTGTAATTGTTTACCCCACCATCTGCAGCAAAAGAAAAATTATTACTTTGAATCAAAAATTTCTCTATATTGAAATTAATTCTGGAAGCCGAGATGTCGTTTACAAATTCATAATCAAATTTAATGTCGATACTAAGGTAACTTTCAGGACTTGCAGTATTTTTATACCGATAAGTATACAAATCAAATCCTAGCTTAGCATTTCCACTCAGTTCTTTATCGAGGTGAAATTGAATGTAATTGCTTTTATCATTCACTTCAGTTATAACACTTTGCTGATTTTCTAAAACATCACATTTTAATCCATAATCTTCGTAACGAAGTGTATCTATATAGTCTATCACGGTACTATTTTTGTTGAATCGCAATGAAGATGGTAAATCGTTTAGTCTAACAACAAAGTGGCTGCTATCGTTTGTGTGGCATTTTATATTCTTTTTCTCATCACCATGAACAGCAATATTGACTTCATTGCTTGGTATGTAGATATATACTGATTTATCAAACAATCTATTTTTTATCAATAAAGCATCAGATGAGATGGTTAATTGCTCATTGGAAAATTTTGGGTTTGTCACACGAAAAATTAGGTTAGAAGGAAATCCACTAAAATCATGTGAAATATCAAATTTTTCGTCGTTAATGTATAGTATTGTTTCAGCTAAAAGATTTTTTACCTTACATGCAGAAAAATACCAAAAACCACTATACGCTACAGGAATAAACAAAAGTAAAGAGATGATAATATAGATAAAAATCTTACGCATAGCTAATCACTCCCCTGTTTATCCAATGATATATTTCTTGTACCCCTTGGTATGGTTACACACAAGCCGTCGATATCTTTTGTGATTTTTATTTGGCACCCAAGTCTTGATGTCTCTGTTAAGCCGAAAGCTAGGTCTAACATATCATTTTCCTCATCAGATATAGGGTTATGTATTTCTACAGCATTATAAAACTTTGGATCAACAATTACATGGCATGTAGAGCAAGCAAGAGAACCTTCACATGCACCTTCAAGCAGATCTGGATCACTTCTGTGGGCTAAATTGAGCAGAGTTTCTCCCTCTGCAGCTTCATAGCTTTTCTTACTCCCATCAGGTAAAATAAAAGTAACAGATGGCATATTATTCCTATTAAAATCCTTACTAATTTCTCTATATCCTACAGGTAATAACTAATATTTGCAAACTCTTTACAATTCCAGTGCCTATTTTTTGTTATCCAAGTAGCCGACACTGGTTTCCAGAAAAAAGGGTGTTATGCAAGTAGCTGACACTGGTTTCCATCCAAGACGGCAGTGCCCTCTTCTTGTCATCCTAGTGCCTTCTTCTTGTCATCCCAGTGCCCAGACACTGGGATCCAGGAATTTTATTAAGTTAGTAAGCATAAAAGTATAGCTAACGCGAGCTCTACGTCATACCGCCGCGGTATCTCTAGATCCCGCTAACACGTAGCGGGATGACGAACTGCTATACCGCCACGAACCGTCATACCGCGATTCATTAGCGGTATCTCAGCCGCTAACAAGAGATCCCGCTAACAAGTAGCGGGATGACGGTTGTTGTTTAGCTACAAACGTTAAGAAATTTACTAAGCGAAAAAAAAGGCAAAAGAAGCCCCGTGGTTATTATCCGCTTTAAAATATTGGCGTTTTTTATGTTTTAAACGCTTGACAAGCGAAATTCAGTTGCTTTTAATTGCAACTAACCTACGCTGCAAATGTTTAAGAAATTTACTAAGTAGAAAAAAAGACAAAGAATCCCCGAGTTAGCTAGTCTTTTACTATCTCTGTCGAGTATTGGCATTTTTTGATGTCTTGTAACGCTTTATAAGCGCGTTCAGCTTATTTAGATAAAAATCTAGATGTAGATGAAGTTTTGTAAAGACATACAGTATCTATATACTGCAAAAAATTGAACATAAGACGCCGATACATTAAGTAATCCTTACCTTTTAATCTGCAGATTGGCGAAAGCAAATACAATAGCTTCAGTTTCATGATAAGAGCGCTGGCGGAGTTTGTCAAGTAAGTTTTTTGTTTCTATTGAATGACAGTTGTAACCTACGAAAGAAGTCTGTTGTAATTTGTACGATATCTTTATAAAATGGTTCGCATAAGTTATCTAGCAGTGCAACTAAACAAATACAAAAATCAAAACGTCGCGGTTTTTGGTCTTGGTAAAACTGGTTTATCCGCCATTAACGCTCTAACAAAGAGTGGTGCAAGAATATATGCATGGGATGATCATGAAGAGCAAATAGCAAATGCAAAAATGATGTATAAAAAATGTAATTTTATTCATCCCAAGGAATACAATTGGCATGAGATCAGTGCATTGGTTTTAAGCCCTGGAGTGCCAACAGAGCCACATTGGATAGTAAAACTTGCAAGGAGATTTGATTGCAAAATAAAATCAGACATTGAGCTATTTCTTGAAGCTAAAACTACGAACCAGAAGGTAATAGGCGTCACAGGAACAAATGGTAAATCAACCACTACATCACTAATAGGGCACATATTAAAATCTGCAGGGAAAAAAGTAGCTATTGGTGGAAATTTAGGCGTTCCTGTTTTGGATCTAGAAAGAGATGCAGAAATTTATGTAATCGAACTCTCCTCTTTTCAATTGGAGTTGATGAATGAAATTAACGTGGACATTTCAGCACTGCTCAATATTACACCAGATCACATAGATAGGCATGGAAGTATGGAGAACTACATAGCAACTAAATTAAAACTGATAAACGGTAGTGAGGTTGCCGTAATAGGATGTGACAATGAGATTACTGCTGATATATTCAACAAATTCACTGGAGACAAAATTCCAATCTCAGTAACATATTCCCCGATGTCATTCCAGTGCGTGACGCTGGAATCCAGAAAAGAAAAACCATTGCCAACTACTCAGATGACAGAGGGTGGTGCAAGAGATCTAATATCATTGGCAGGTAACAATTTGCTTGATTATAGTGAACAGATTACTGGTATAGATCGAAATTATCTGGATCCCAGTGTCAGCTACTTGGATGACAAAAGGGGCACTGGGATCCAGAAGATCTCGTTAAAACTAGAGAATCATAGCTTATCAGTAAGCGACGTGAAAATAAACCTAATATCCAACGCAGAAAACATAGCAGCCACATATGCCGTATGTAAGGTACTTGGAGTAGATAGCAACACTATTATCAATGGAATCAAGTCCTTTTCAGGACTGAGGCATAGGAATGAACTGCTTGGCAAAATAAGAAATGTGTTTTTCGTGAACGATAGCAAAGCAACTAATGCAAAATCGAGCGAAAAGGCGATCTTATCTTATGAAAACATAAATTGGATCGCTGGTGGAAGAAGCAAAAAAGGTGGAATAGAATCATTAAGCAAGCATTTTACAAGGGTTAGAAAAGCTTTTCTTATTGGAGAATCAACCGAAGCTTTTGCAAATGTTATGGAGAATAAAGTAGATTATGTTAAATGTTGCAATCTAGAAGATGCATTCAGATTGGCTTTTGAAGAGGCCTTAAATAGCGCAGAAGAAGTAACAATATTACTTTCTCCCGCGTGTGCTTCTTTTGATCAATGGAAAAATTTCGAGGAACGTGGTGAAGCATTTTGTAGAATGTTTGAAAATCTCAGGTACAATCACACATGCTGTTTAGTATGATGTTGCGTGGAACAAAAGTTAATAATAGATAAGCTAATTAGGGTTATTCCATTTGAAGGGATAAGCGATGAAACCCTATTAAAGGTGTGCACTGACCTTAATCTAGCTAATAGCTTTTGCAAATTTCAGAATGGAATATATAGCGCTTTGGAGCACATAGCAGAGGACTTAAATAGCTCAATGGAAGCTGAATTAAGAAATTCTAATTTAGAAGATATGAAAGTGCGAGAGCGAGTAAAGTTAGCTATTCAAATACACCTTTCAAACTATGCTAAGCTACCGAATTATAGAGAATTTTTAAAAAATGTTTTATCATTCTCCGTATCACCAAAAAATACATATTTTTCTAGTAAACTTTTATACAGAACTATTAGTGCGATTTGGTATGGCATTCATGACCAATCAACAGATTTTAACTACTATACAAAAAGAGCAATATTAGCTGGAGTGTACTTAAGTACGATACTTTTTTTTATCAATGATTATTCAGAAGATTTTGTGGATACTTTATCGTTTCTTGATAACCGTATCAACAATGTCATGACATTTCAAAAATTCAAAACTCGCTTAAAAGGAATCATAGGAAATTTCTTATAAGCTATTGATTGTTGGTAGAAAAGTACTTGAGCACGATCCTGAAAAGGTTTGTGAAAATAAAAATATTCATGCTGATCATAAAGAACATTTAGTTTATTGTGAGGATAATAATGGTACAACAAAATACACCAGTTACGAAGAAAAAGAAAATAAATTTATTGAAGAAGCACATGAATATTTAATAGACTCTGAATTTAATAAAAATTTTGATCTAGGGCAGTACAGAATAAGTAATTTCTCCGGAAACTTGACGAAAATAGAACTGGAACTCATCAATGAAAAGTATATGCAAGTTTAAGTTGATAGAGAAAGAAAAATTATTCTTGCTATACCGTAAATACGTTCCAAGATTATACTAAAGTCTTTATTGCACTCAAAACCTTCGTTTTTCCTAATCTCTAGAATTATCAATGCATCATCACTTAACCAGCCTGAGTTAGCTAGTCCATTCAACGTTGATTCAACTAGATTGCTATTGTAAGGTGGGTCTATAAAAACTATGTCGCATTTTGAAATAGGTTTTGGTAAGCAGTTAGCACTGCAGCAAATTAGCGTAACATTGTCCGTAATTCCAAAATCTTCTGCTGTTTTTTTAGGCAGTTGCAAATTGTAATAATCTGAATCCACCATGAATGCATGTTTAGCGCCGCGAGAAAGCGCTTCAAATGAAAAAGAGCCACTTCCGCAGAACAAATCAAGTACATTCAAGTTATAAATAGGTTTTCTTGAGGAAAGTATACTAAATATTGCTTCTCGAACAATACTCATAGTTGGTCGTGCAGCTAAATGCTTACCTGTAGTTATTTTTCTTCCGCGATATTTGCCTGCAATGATGCGTAGCATATTAAATAAGCTCCAAAATAATTAATTATTTATACTATATGATTAATGTCAATATGGCTTTAGCAGTTTAATAGAGAGAAGCTATCGAGTCGCTTGTAAGAAAAACACAAACACAAGACTCATCAGTTATCTTTTTCTGATTTGCCTGCTGCATTAATTGCTTGACCAATCTCATCTTGTAAATCATCATGATCATTTTTTTCATCATGATTTAGCCCTTCAATTCTGCTTTCTAACTCTAACTTAATTATAGTATTGATTTTATCTATATTATCAAGAAAGCCTCTACATTCTTCTTCACTATACTCTTCACCAGATGCTTTTTTTTCAATAAATAGGTTTTTAAATCCTGCTAGATCAGAATTCTGATCGGTATTTAGTACAACATTTCTCTCTATGAAGCTAAGATCTGACAGCAGTAAGCTAACCTCTAACAGATCTTCACTTTTCACGCTTTTAAGGTCTTCAAGACTTTCTAAAATACTAAACACCTTAATCCTTTCTTGTACAATCTCTTTGTCTTCCTTATCAAATTCAGACAATAAACTATGATTATCTACAAATTTCTCACTCAAAGCTTTATTCAATTTAGCAAAATTGACATCCTTGTCAAGTGATGTGTTATCCCGCAACAAGTCTACCCTTGCCCTACGCGCATTTAAAATGTCGTCGTAGTCATTTAACTTTATGTTGCCATCTTTGTCTTGCTGCAATTTATAATAATCAAGGCCTTTGAAATTTTTATTAGTCTTCATCTTCAATCCTCTTCTCATCTCCTTTTGCATCTGGTTTCCTCATTGGTTCCGGTAATTTCCTTTTACTGTCTTCTCGATTTCTTTTTTCCTCTCTTTCAGCACGTTTTTTTATAGCTTCCTGGGTATTCATTTCAAAAAGTGCCTTAACGTACTCTTCTGGATTTTTTGGTTCTTTAAATAAAGGCTTAAGATTATAAACTTCGTCTTTTCGATCTCTTTCTTCTTTTCTTCTAGCTCTTTCAGCACGTTTTTCTACAGCTTCTGGAGTGTTCATTTCAAAAAGTGGTGAGAGGTTGTAAACTTTATCTTGATTTCTTCTGCCTTCTCTTTCAGCACGTTTTTCCATACCTTCAAAAGCAGATCCAAAATCATCAATTTCATCTGAACCTTTTGGTTCCGTGCCTAAATTTCGTGTCACTTCATTTGATTGATCAGGCTTATCTTCTTCTGTTGGCTGATCATGCTGTAGTTGATTAGGCTTGTCTTCTTGTTCTGTGCTTAGTTCTCGTACTACCTTATCTGGCTGACCTCCCCCTCGTAGTCGAAGAGGGTCGCCTTCTTCTAGTGGCTGATCATGGTTATCTCTTACTAGTTCCGTGCCTAACTCTCGTTCTACCTTATTTGATTGATCAGGATTATCTTTTTCTGGTTCTCTCTTACGGCCGATAGTGTAATCATGAAGCTTCTCTAAGAAATCTCGCCTATATTCTTTTGCTCTATAGAGTAGGTTATGATCATAGCCATGCTTTCCTATAGAGTCAAGACCATGCTCCCAAGTAAACTTCATAGCATCTTCTATTGTATAGCCCAAATGTGATCCTACGTATCCTTTATAATAATCTAAATATTTACCGATCCTTCTGTGTGTAATATCTTCCTTATCAACTCCAAATGCCCTGTAAATTTTTTCCTCGAGCTTATCAACATCATTTTCAGGCGATGTTGCAAACTTCGTTGCTTCAATAGTAGCACCTACAAATTTACGTGGCACATCAATAGCGTATTTCAGCACTCCTCCAACTCTTGGTACTCTCCCCAGCAGATTAGCTGCACCTCCGGCTAATCTATCCGGTAAATGAGTAGCCCAACTGCCTAAAGACTCAAGTCCTCTACCAGCAAAATTTTGCCACTGCTGTTTGAATCCTTCCATTATGCCAGTCAAAGGCGATGCCTGATACATACTAGATATATTGTAAACGCTGAATCCACCACCAGCGATACTTGAGCCCATTTGTTGTACGAACGTGCGTAAGGAGAACATTAAAAATGAAAGCAAGAATAGTATAAAGATTCCCCCTGCATTGATTAAATAACCTCTCTGTATGTCTTGCACCCTTTGGTAATCGCTATTTTCTTGATAATTTTTGCAATCCTCACAATCTTTACATTTCTGACAGTATTCACTGTTGGGATCCTTATATAAATCATGAAGTTTCAGTATTCTACAACCTTGTTTTTCTACCGCACTCCGCACTAAAGATCTTATTTCATTAATTATTTCCCTATAACTATTGCATTTATTTATATCTTGACAGTAGCGTTTTATTATTTCACTAACATCACCTATCCTTTTCTCTATATTGTTGATCAGTAATATAATGTCAGCCCTCTCTGATGCATGAGATAAACTATTTGTTAAGCGCACTAGATCTTTTTCACTACAGCCATTACTAACTACCATATCACTTTCTGCAATATAGTGGTCTGCTGGATTATCTTTAGTTCCAGGAATTGGATTAAAGAAAGGATAATCTATATAACGAAACCCTTTTATATGTTCACCATTTTTATCTTTAGGGTAATCTGGTGGAAGCGGGATATATCCAGCACCACCAGTAAATTTTATTGTACCACCTTCTCTGCTTATCTTTTCTATACCTTCTATACTTTTATCTATGTTAAGAGAAGAAGCTTCTCCAAGAGTGTAAGGTACAAAAATTTGCCCTGGGGTCCAACCAAAGTACTGCTTATCAACGATACAAAAACCGCCAAACACCCATTTTGGAGCACATAACTTTACCTCGAACCATTTATTGTAGCATACAGTAAAACCTAGTTGTCTATAAAAGGTGTTCATTATCATTGAAGCCAACAATGACAAGAGAGTAAATATCATAATCGATTGTAAAAAAAAACTGATGCAGAATTTTATCCAACCTTCAAATAGACTTTTCAGCGGTGAAAATAAAATAGAAATTAGAAACAGTGGCATGATAGCTATAAGAAAAGCTATACCCATAAAGCCAGAGAGAAATATTATGTAAGCATACAAGCACAACAAGAAGTATAGTACAATCCCTATGAAAATTGCCGGTATCATAAGAAGGCTTGCCCACATTTGGTAATGTAAAAACGCTGCAAACTTTTTCCAAACAGAATAAGCAAAAAATTTATTGAACATGTCCTCCATGAAGCTAAACAACTTAGCTTCATCTCCTTGAGCAATACTTCCGGTGTTCATGTTGGGAGCAAAGTTAGTAATTACACTTATCAATTGTTCAAGACCTTTAACGAATAAAACAAGAAAATGATCATAGAAAAATCTAAAACTTCCAGGAGATATAAGCACTATTACTAGAGTGATTTTCATCATTCTGATGAGCATATCATGCTTAGTTTCTCGTATCATGCCAAAAAGATAAAGAAGCGATGAAATCATTACAAATAGAACAAGCAAGGAAAGAACAAAATTGTGAAAGCTCGTACTTTTTTCAGCTATATTTTCGAACATAGCTTGTGCAACTGCAGGATCATTGCTATTAAAATGTTCTTTGCAATTTTCGTTAATCAATAATACACATTTTAGATAGTTATAAATGTAATCAAAAAACCCAAAACTACTTAGCTGCTGCACTCCACTTAAGAACTCAAAAGAGTAGCCACCTACATTATCTAAGTAATATCTATCTAATATTTTTACATATATTTTCCATCCCTTTTTTAACTTCAACTCATTACAATTTCTGTCCTTTAATTTAGTGTTATCTCTGTCTAAAGTAAAAAATCCATTGTCGCCCTCTGCTGTGGAGTTATAACCTAGATGTACAGTAGGATATTGAGGATCGCGCATTAACTTTAGATTTTCGTTAGGATCATCTTTCCCCGTTTGAAACAAAAGATAAGCACCATGACCGTTGGTAAACCAACATGGAGCACCACGTGATACTGTATTTGCACTATCATCTCCATTAATGCACTTGCAATTTACAGTGCAACTTGCATTAGGCTTACTTGAAAATTTTTGTATGCTAGGTTTATAATCATTACAAACTAAGTGAAAATTAGGTAAACTATTATCACTTTGTTTACCTTCAAATTTAGTTGCATATTTTAACTGCTCCAAGCTTTGTAAGGTATAACTGCCTTTTTTAGATTCCTTCTTGTTATTATTACTCCAAGATGTCCATGCACCATTAACTCGCACTTTTAAACTATCTCCATTGGTTTCGAGTCCGGTATCCTCCCACTTCACCACTTGGTTATGGTGAAAACCATAATTAATTTCGCCAGTTTCAGGATCAATAACTTCTCCATCTCCTGGAATAAACGCATCGTGGTCGCTTGAAAAATGAGCGCTTACTGCAATAGGTTTAGGACCAAAATAGTCAGCAGATATACACCTTGGAAAAGGCATATCGTTTTTACTACAACCTGTGATCAGCACATAAGCTGCAAGAAGTAATACCCTAAACCAACATTTGCCTAAACGTGATTGCATATCTAAACTTTTTCCAAATACAGAATAAATTTCTAAAACTTTACTTAAAATATCTTTTTAATTAGTTACTCCATAATATCATTTATATCTTACTCCTCTCCATTTTCTTCCTTGTTTTTAGCTTTAGCACTAGGATCACTTCTTATTGTTTCATCAGAATTTTTTTGCTGATCTGATTGTTTTAATGTTTTAGGTCTATCACTCGTTGTTTTATCAGAACTTCCTTTAGAATCTTCTTTTTTGTCTGGTTGCTTTGGCGTGTTAGGTAATTTAGCCTCAATTTTTCCCCGATCTTTACTCATTTTCTGCTTGATACTCTGTATCATACTTTGGGTCTTATCATCAAGGCCAACGGTTGACAGCATAGCTTGCGATGCGCTCTTAGCAACTGTACCAACACCGCCAGTAACTCCATAACCAGAGCTAAATAGTGTTTGTACCATAGTTTCCGATATAGAAACAAAAGCTTCCATTGCACCGGCAATAATGAGGTATATAAACGCCTGGATTAGGTCTATAGGTAATGCTGCAAAGTGTCCACCAGCCCTTTCTCCGGTACTGAGTGCAACATCAACGCTAGTGCCAGGACTGTATCCAAGAGGCAGTATTGATTTCATCAAGCACAGATCATACGATAAGAAATTTACGCTAATTAAACATTGATAGCATGCAGAAAAATTTGTGAGGTTATATAAAACTGAATACATCAACTGATTTAAAAGAGATAAAAATGAAAATAAAATGACTGGTTCTAATGAAACATGAGCCAACGTTTTTATCCAATTATCAAACAAGGGTTTAGTCTTTTGAAATAGAATAAATACGATAAATAAAGGTGTTAATGACAGTAAAAACGCCACTAGAACAGTAGATATTACATATTTAAACGTAGCGCTAATAATGCATTTTAAGAACATAAAAGTAGCGTAGAGTATTGCCAAAAATGCAATAAAGCCAAAAGGACCAGAGAGCATCAATGATAAAAACTTTAACCAAGTTTCTGCTGTGAATAATACTCCTGCTGTCAAGTCTAAGAATGCAAATTTTCTCCCCCCTTCCCCTATATAGCCAGAAAAGCTATCAACCAAATAAGTGCTACCATCTATAAAAAGTCTGGATAAAGTTGTACCAAAAAGTTCCCAGCTTCTATCGCTAAAGGCAAAAGCTATAAATGCTATCTTGAACATTCTTACAATGAAATCAAATTTACTTAGCTGTATTGTTCCAAGCATATAGCCAATGACAGTAAATATAACGTATAGAGTAAGTAAAGCTCTTACCCCCTGAAGAAGACCTCTTGCATATCCTTTGTATGAATCTTTAACGCTGTCCCCAATTACTTCTTCTTTTATAAATTTAAATACCCCGTTTACATTCGATGAAATAAAATCATTAATTTTTCTTTTGACAAATAAAGTTACACTATACTTATTGTTTTCGTAATATTTGCCATTTTTGTCCGTAATGTCATCTTTCTCTACGTTGCTTACATTGATGCCGAAATATATCTTCTTAGGTTTGCATTCATCTGTTATAGGTTTTTTGTCTTTGCATTCATCTGTTAAAAGACCTCCATCTATTATATAATATACCTTATCCTTTGTTTTATCTAAGTGCTCTACTTTTTTGAAATCATTAGTCTTTGGAGCAGATGGATCCCCTGGCGGGTTATCACCCAAATACACATACAGTTTTTCACCATTGATATATTCACACGATCTAGTCACTTTAACATGGTACCCGCCCCTATTAGCTCCATAGTAACCATAATCTGCTATAGCAAGCATCACACTACTACCATATTTTACATTGTCATTTACTGCATAGTCACTATTTAATTTCAGAGAAAAATCCTCGAAATTGTCACTAATTTGCGAACACACATTATCCTTTCTTGCACCTACTTCATTATCTGGAAGACATTGCATACCTTTATCAGTATCTTGATCACCAAGATCACCAATTTTTGCAACAAGAGCCTCAGCCCAAGATTTATCATCTTCAGT
Organism: Wolbachia endosymbiont of Aedes aegypti; assembly: GCF_021496215.1. NCBI lineage: Bacteria > Pseudomonadati > Pseudomonadota > Alphaproteobacteria > Rickettsiales > Anaplasmataceae > Wolbachia > Wolbachia endosymbiont of Aedes aegypti. Next base: position 821,894 of record NZ_CP090902.1, read on the forward strand.
AAAACTACCTGCTTTAACATTCCCTTCCATTTTTTCTAGATAAGAATACATATCACATTTATTTCCTTTATCGTACTTCTTATACCTTATAGAGGAGACACAGTTCCGTTCTCCTGCTCGACCTGAATCATAGCTCCATATACCTTTTCTAGTATAGCATATATTCTGATAGTAACAATTAAGCTCATAAGAACTGTACTTTTTTTTCTCATCCAAACTACAGTTTTTTCCATCACATAACTCATTCAATCCTATTTTAGCTCGGCGTAAATCGAACAGCGAGCCATGTATCCATGGTTCGTTGTTTTTAACATAACCTTTATTAAAATGTACCTTATTATCATATGGAGTGTACCCATTGCCAACTAGCACTTTGCTTTCCTTTGCTTTTGTTTTATCAAGAGGTAAAAATTTTATTTTATTTCTCTTTCCATCCTTGCCCTCACAAAAAAATTCCTCTCCCTCTTGCTTGCTAACATTCAATATTTCACTTTCTGACACTTTTTCACCTCCTTCTTCAGCTCTATAACAATTGTCATCAAAGCTGACACCTTTCCCTCCTGGATTGTCATAATCAATTGTTATTTTTCTGGGAACTAAGCTAAAGCTTAACTTATCACCAGGATTTACTTTAATTCCAGTGTCTACATAACGTCTATTGCTGCCAAATCCTTTACCACCGCACAATTCGTTTTTATTTACGCCTTTTTCATCAACGCCATAATTATTAGGCACATCGTTAATATTTGCAGCTTTACTATAATTTGGTTCTGAGCCATCAGCACAAAAGCTAGCTGGCACAAGTACTTTCCTTGGATTTTTGTCTTCTTTAAAAGGGCAAAAATTTACTGATCCATCGAGGGTGAATTTGATTTCCTCACCCTTACTAATTACTTGACCAGAATCAACCCAATGAATTTTAACTTCTTCACCAGCTTTATGAACTGGAACATCCACGTTAACACTAGTGTTTCTGCTCTGCAACCCAGGTTCGACACAATCCATGTTACAACCAGTGATTGCAAGACACAGTATCAACAATAGTGATCTTTTACTTATCATTGCTGTCTTCCTGGTGGTGGTATCTGAGGCGTTGACCTTTGAGTCCCTTGTGGTATTTGAGGTCTTGACGTACCTGACTGTTGAGAAGCACCTCCTCTTTCTCTTCTTTGAACGCTTTGTTCATCTAACCCTACTGTTCCCATTAAGCTTTGTTGATACTGTCTTCCAGGTTCGCTTGCTACATAAGCACCAAACAACGAGTCAGATATTGTCGAAGAAGCTTCAACTAAAGCTTTCATAGCGTGTCCCAAAATAACAAAAGCCATCATAGCGGTAATATTAGGTGTATATTTGGAAGCATAACCATAAAAAATACAAGGGTTAAAAATCTTTAAGTTAATATTAAGTATACATGTAGAGCAGACCTCAAAATCAAATACTGAATACACAATATAATCCATAACCTGGCTTATCAGTGATATAAAAATTAAAAGCACTACTGGATGAATCGCAAATCTTGCTAAATTTTTAACCCAGTTGTGAAACATCTGCCTAGTATACGCAAATAAAAGACAAATAATAAAAATAGGTGCTAAAGAAAGCAATAACGCAACTATTGCTATAGATGTAATAAAAGAAAATAAGGCATTAAAAATAGATAAGCTCACTGTGATTAAACCCCAAATCACCAAGCAAAAAGATACAATGCCCAAAGGGCCAGAAAATATAAGAGATACTATTAACAATACTGAATGCGATGACAAGAACCTATTGAGCGGCAAATCAAGAAACTCAAAAACATTTGAAGTAGTGCCTCTAAAATTTGCTATTTCTATTAGTTGTTTTGGAGTGTTAATAAATATAGAGAATGCGTTGTTATAAAAAAAGTCCCAGCTATTATCCTGCAATAGCTGGGCGATGATTCCTATCTTTACGCATATAATTAAAAACTCATATATAGAAATATGAGTTAATCCAAAAAAGTAATAAAGAGTATATAAGATTATATATAGTACTAATAGTGATATTATAGTAGATCTAATGGTATTTGTTCTGCTTGATTTTATAAAATTTTCGTAAAGAGACTTTACAGGACTAGTATCAGAGTGAATTGCGTTAGGGTCTTTATAATTAGAGCCGAAAAATGCAGTTTTCACTTTTTCATCAAAGAAATTATATATTGCACTAAAAGTTTTTGTAGGTGGCTCTTTAGTTGTTAGGTTAATACTAAATTGACCTTCATTTTTGTAATCGCAGCCATGGTCTCTTATTCCGTAATATATGGTGCCTGTTTTGTCTTTTAATTTTCCTTTCAAGTTTTCCATGTCATGAACTTTGCTGATATCTACAGATATATCCGCTTGATTTTCACCAGGCTTATGCTCAGGGAATTTATCGGAAACACTTATATACAAGCTATTTTCCAGACTATGGTTCTTCGTTACTCTTATGTTGAACCCGCCTTTGTCATTTGTATTGTAGCAGCTCTTGTCATTTCTGCTACATAGACTAAAAGTTAAACTTGGTATTTGATGGTCATTCTCCATCTTATGATCACAACTAGTACATAAACCACCACCTGGAATGTGTTCAAGAGTTTCATTATCCATACCAACTTTTAGAAATGTAATGTCAGTTTTTACCTGTTTTCCCTTTAATACGTTACTAATAATTTCAGCAACAACAGATTCACCACTAGAATTTAAAGCATTGAATAGCTCAATTTCTATATTATTATATTCAATATACACGCAATCCTCGCCTCTACGACCAGAAGAAAATTTACATATACGTCTACAGAGTGAATTTAAAATGTGCGTATCTATCTTACTTGCACTGCTCTCTGAAAGCTTACTGCAATCTATATTCTCTCCTTGTTTTATAGAGTTAATAATATTTTCAATTTCCTTTTTTCTTTCATCTTGATCTAACTTCGAAAACCAGTACTCTCTTCCACTCAACCATTGCGCATCGCCTATTATATATTTATTAGGACATATCCCATCCTTGCCACCTTGGCATTTCTCTTGATTTAAAACATGTGCAAAATGTTCCGTTTCTTGCTCGCTACACTTTTCGTCGATTTTCAAATACCTGATTTTTGTCTCACTCTCTTTATCTTTACACACTTTACTTCCAATCACACTAAAGCTTATCGTATCGCCTTTTTTAAGTGCAAATGGTAATGCAACGTCATTTCTCCCAGGCCCAATTGCAAAATCTGCATACTGCTTAGGACAAAAATTAACCTTACTAGGCACTATATCAATCTCTGTTACTCTTATTCTATCTGAGATATTAACACCAGAATCAACCCATTTCTGCTCTGTTGACACTATATCTAGTTTTTCACGCAAACCTGATAAATTTTCTGGCTTAATACAGTGATGTTCCCCGCAGCCTGACAGAAAAAAAAACGGTATTATCAGCAAAAATTTTAGCATAAATCCAACTCATTCAGTGCTTTTGTTAACACTCTCGGAGCTACTAGAACCAGAACCTCGAGATTTACTCTTGTCTCCACCACTCAACTTCTTAGCAGCAGCACCAGCAACACCCCCAGCAGCAGCTTTGGCAGCAGATAAAGCTTTGCCCACTATTTGTCCAGGTGTCTGACCTGAGCCAAGTGCTGCTCTATGGTTACCAGCAAGTTCAGCAGCCATGCCAGGAAGAATGTTTAAAAAGTGGTAAAAGAGGAATAATACTAAACACAATTTTAATAATTCTCCGATGAGAGAGCTGCCAAACTCCATGTATGTAAAGTCGAATAGACCAAGTATGCTGCTCTTTTTAAAGCTATAATTTTGCATCATACATGCAAGAGTAGTTTCATTTTTATCACATTCCCCATCTTTCAATTTAAACCACTGTTTTTTCTTACTATATGAGATTTCTGCTTGTTTCTTTTCATATGACTTGTCCGGTTGTTCATTTTTATATGACTCGTCCAGTTCAAAATTTAAATTTTTAAAATAGATTTTATCACATGCTATGAACATAAAGGACAAAAACGCAAAAAGGATAACCGGGTATAAGCTATAGGTAATCAACTCTTTCACCCAGCCTTCAAAATATCCTTTGGTGTGTTGGAATAAAACCATAGGAATGAACAAAGGTGATAAAATGATGATTACACTTAAAGCAACTAGAGATAAAATAAATACATAGCACAGCCACAAAATAACCATCATCATCAGAACGGCCATAAATATACAGACAAGAGCTACTAAAATTTGTCCACCAGCAAAAATAATACCGATTACCGAACCTGCAACTAATAAGACAGGAGCAGCACCAAGCAAGACTGCTAACGTTGCAACACCTCCAGTACCAATTTTGCCACCAATTCCATCTAAAGGGGCACCTAAATAAAATAAAATTCTACAATCAAGCCTATCCCAAGGTGCAAGATAACTGTAAGATACCCTCTTTCCTGCACGAGTATATTCATAATCTGTACCTGCTTTATAATTACATATGCCTTTACTTTCAGATGATGCTTTTAGCACTATCTCTGACAAACCATTTGAGAGACGAGTTAATTCTCCATAATAATGAGACATGGTACTGCCTGTTGTGAAGTAAATCACTAAAGCGAATTTTATGATCAACATATACATTTCTTGAGGCCTCTGAACTCCACCAGACATGGCTTTTATAGAGAACAGTATTAAAGCTAAAACTAAAACAGCAGTTACAGTGTTTTTCAGCCTTTTCTGTGCTACAGATATAAAACTCTCACCATTTGGTGCACCTTTACCTGCAACTAAATTATCTAACGATTCCTTAATGCATTGCACTATCATAGAAGTTACGGGAATAGGAGCTAATGATTTACTCCCTGCCTGGTTATAACAAGCTTCAGAAACATACGAGCTAAAACAGCCAGCATTATCATAACCTACAAAAATTTTCCCCCCTTGTCCGTTGAGTCTTTTTTCTTTAGATCTGATAATAGTTTTATAGTCATCATTATTACCAATAGGAACTTTTTCCTCTCCTGTACCATCTTTATTTTTGAATATCATCACAGATTTTTCACACATAGGAGCAAGTGGGTCAGGTGGCAATTCCGTGCACCCCATATCAACCCCTTGCGGCCAAGGAGTCATTTCGATACCAAGCATGCTAACACTGGCTAACTCCACACATAATCTGCCCGTTTTTCTCACTGCTTTGAATGTAGCTCCATGTATGGGTTCGCTCTGTCCTGCTTTGAGAACTCTACATTCCAGACCACCATCAACCTTCGAGGACCATGACCCATCTACGTATCCAGTGTCTTTCTCCCTGACATCAAAGTCTATGTATCCAGGTTTTCCTCTGGAATTAAAGTCTACCTTATTAAAAAGATTACCAAAAGTTAAAGGGTTTCGATGACATACTTCTATATATTCACTGTATTGCACACCATTTTTTGGCCAGTAATAACTCTCTGTACTCTCCTGAACGTTAGAATTTAAGGCTTCTTTTTCTGCTCTTTTCCCGTCATAATCTTTTTTGTTCACGTCTTCCCGAGCTTTATTTTGCAAACAAGAAAAATATTCCTCTTCTGTTCGGTAATTTTCATTGGTGCAGCCACTATAACCTGTGTCTTCTAATTTAAAATTTTTGTATTTTCCATCATGATCACGTGCAACTGGGTGTTTAACAAAACTATGTTCACAAACAACAAGCCCTCCTATCGCTTTCCAGACTCCAACAATTGCAGCTATCATTCCAACAATAACAAGAGCGGTAAACAAACCAGCAGAAGAAACGATCAAAACAATGCCAGTAAATATTGCGCCAACAGCAATCGCTATTCCAGCAAGTGCTGCAGCTGTTTTAAACGCTCCACAATCAGGATTAGAGGCACGACTAAAACTGCCAGTGGAATTAAATCTGCTAACAAATTCTGTCTTGTCAGTACCACTTACTCCATCTGCAAGCACTGGATATGAGAGTAAAAAGTCTATATTTAGTAAAAATATCGCAATTAATAGCAATGACAGCTTAGTCTTAAACATTTTTTACCTTCTGATAAAATATAGGCAACCATACTTTTGGGTTGTCCCCAACTTCATTTAATATATCGTGTAACAATAGAACACTTTCTGCACGTCCGGATAATACGTTGATTATATCATCCAGGCCTTTTAAGTCTATTCTAGCTACTACAGCATTGACTCCTTGTTTCACCAAAAAGAATCTAGTACTCGGATCTGTGTGCTTAATTAATATATATTCACGTTCAGTTAACATAAAAACATCCCGATAGACACTAGTAGCTTTCAGATTTGGTAAAAAAATCTGTGTCGCTGTTTGTTGTACAAGCGTATCGCTAATAGTACTTTTACTTGCATCCTCAACACTCTGAGTAGCAAAAATCACAAAAGCATTTAGTTTTCTCAGTACCTTCAACCAGTCTTTTATCTTGGGTGCAAAAACTGGATTATCTATTAACGCCCATGCCTCATCAAGAACGATAATAGATGGAGTGCCATCAAGAGATATACTAATCCTATGAAATAAATAAATCAAGACCGGTCCAAGAGCAACAGGATCTTTGAGCAAGCTAGCCATCTCAAAACCAAATACTCTTGCTCGTGAAAAATCTAGCAAATCTTCTTTATTGTCAAATATTGCAGCATGAGAACCATTATCATGCCACATAGATATTGCCCCAGCTAGAGTATCAGGACCTGCAAGCCCTAAAAACGGTACGAGGTTTCTCAAGAATCTGTCTTCTTTTCTTAATTTAAAATTTCCTTCAATTGCATCATTAATTCGTGCAATATCTTCTGAAGTAAATTTATCATTATATACCGAAATTAAAGACTTTATCCACTCCATTAAAAATGTTCTATTATCAGAGGTATCATCAAGTTGTAAAGGATTAAAATTTGTTTTAGTTCTTGGTTCTATTACAGTATAGATACCACTAAGTGCTCTTAAGAAAATCTCTGCACCGCGATCTTTATCAAAAAAGAATATCCTTGGAGAAAACTTCATCGCTTGGGCACACAGGAAATTCATTAAAACAGTTTTACCAGCACCAGTTGGGCCAATTATCATAGTGTGTCCAACATCCCTTATATGAAAGTTGAAAAAAAATGGAGTACCAGATGTCGTGTCAAAAACTGTAACGGCATCTCCCCAGTGGTTATTGAATTTATTACCAGTAGGATAATTATGTTGAGATGCAAATCCAGCCAAATTAAGACTACTTATTGTAGCTTTTCTCACTATATAATCGAAATTACCAGGAATTTGCGCCCAAAATGCTGGTTCAAGGTTAACTCTCTCACGTATAGGGTAAACACCGCAATTAGAAAGCTCTGATTCTACCAACGACAGAGCGTTATCCAATGATTTAGGACTTTTTTCTATACATAAAATAGTCAGGTGATGTTGACCAAACGCAATCTTACCACTCATTGCGTCATCAAGCGCTTGAGAAATTTCTGCTATTTGAGAAATAGCTTTATCTGCAGACTGTATCATTCGATTTTGCTGTATCTGCATTTTTCCAATCGCCATTTGCCTGTTTATAAATTGAAAAGATTGCGTAATTATAAACTCGTAAGGAAGTTGTAAAAACGAATCAAGCATTCCTGCAGAAGTATGATTTCCATATTCTTTGATACTAATTATTCCAGCATATTTACTCTCATTATGAGTCACAACCTGTATCATCTTACGGCCAAAGAATAACCTATGTACTGGTAAGTACCTTGATATTTCAGTTCTTAGCGGAAAAAGCGTATTTGTAACGAATCCACAATTTACGATTCTAGATAGAAACTCCATTATTTCGCAGAACAAACCATCTGGAGTTTCTTTTACTCCAAGAATTTTAGGCGAATAATTTCTAAGGCTTGTCACTACACGATTTGTCGTTTCCTCTAAATCTTCATACGTGGCACGTATATCACTTTCCCAAGCATGTTTTGAAGTTACATGTCCGAATTTTTTTAGTAGATGTGACAAAAATTCTACTCCTTTTGTGTCCGCTCTACGGATAATCGTAATGTATAGGTCATTAATAAATGATTGCCTTGTTGCGTGTTTTTCTCTCCATTTTAGATTTACGTGATTAGCGAAAAAATTCGGCAAACCTTGACTTGCAAATTCATCAGAAAAAATATTTTTCTTACGTCTGATAGTATGAAAATACAAACTAAATGCCGGAGATGAAATGCTTCTTAGCATCTGATTCCTGATGTTGTTCTGTATGACTAAATCCTCGTCATCGGCAGTTTCAAATGCAAAACCACTTAATTTTATAACCTTAACCAACCAATTTTCTTTTGTCATCAAGGTTGTGCTATTCCAATAGCAAGAATAAGGAATAAATTCAGCAGCGTGAACTTCCCTGTTCAGAGTAGATTTATTCTTTGATTGAATAGCCCTAAACCTCAGCATCACACAACGTTAAGCAATATCATAAGAATTGGCTCCATGGTAAAAACGATTTAAACATTTCGAGCACTTTCCCAATTTTACCATAAATAATTCAATAAACAACGGTTCTTTTGCAGAAGCTATATAACCAAGTCCATGTATACCTGGTAACATTAAGAGAATCACTCTTAAATCATTTGAATTAATGAAAATTAGCATGCAAATCAGGACGTTTAATATTGCAAATATATAACTCACACCAAAGAGCATTGGAGGTCTTGTAAGACCTTTAAATAATTGATCTGTTTGTATACTACCTGTGGACATATCTTTAACCTTCTAATAATAGCTCTAACACTAATACTATATCATTATATTAAAAATCCATTGAAACTAGTAGCACTTTAAGTTAAGATACATTATTTAATCCCGATAATGACAAATTGGCCATTTCAAGAAGCAGAAAAAATATTGCAAGAGTTTCCTAATAAAAAAGAAATAATATTTGAAACTGGTTATGGACCCTCTGGTTTACCCCACATAGGAACCTTTGGAGAGGTTTTCCGCACTACAGTTATTGTAAATGCATTAAAAAAAATAGCTCCTGGTATAAAAACCAAAATCATTGCAGTTTCAGATGATATGGATGGTTTGCGAAAAATACCAGATAATGTGCCAAATCAAGAGATGCTAAGAGAGCACTTAAATAAACCATTGACTATGATACCTGATCCATTTGGCACTCATCAGAGTTATGGTCATCATATGAATTCATTGTTGTGTAAATTTCTTGATATGTTTGAATTTGAATACGAGTTCAGGAGTGCAACAGAGTGTTATAAATCTGGCGTTTACGATGAAAAACTTTTACTCTTACTGAAAAATTATGATAAAGTGATGGACGTAATGCTTCCATCATTTCGGGAAGAAAGACAGCAGACTTATAGTCCATTCTTGCCAATATGCCCAAAAACTTCTCAAGTTTTACAAGTTCCAGTAATTGAAACAAATACAGAGAAAGGAACAATCACATATGAAGACCCAAACGGGGAAAAAATAGAAGTTCCAGTGACAAAAGGAAAATGTAAACTGCAATGGAAACCTGATTGGGGAATGAGGTGGGCCGCATTTGGAGTAAATTACGAAGCTCACGGAAAAGATTTAACTCCATCTGCTGTGCTTTCAAGTCAAATATGTGAAATACTTGGAGAAAAGCCACCACTTCTGTTTTGCTACGAGCTTTTCCTTGATAAAGAAGGAAAGAAAATATCAAAATCAAAAGGAAATGGCATTTCAATTGAAGAGTGGCTAACTTACGCACCAACAGAGAGCTTAGCATTGTACATTTTTCAGAGTCCTAAAAAAGCTAAACGTTTATATTTTGATGTGATACCAAAATCAACTGATGAATATTTAGAATTTGTAAAGCGTTATCATGAGAACAAAGAAAAGGATATAAATAATCCTGCTTGGCACATTCACCAGGGCAATGTTCCCAGTATAGAAACTTCAGGCATAAATTTCTCACTACTTTTAAACCTAGCAGCAGCTTGTAATGCTGAAAACAAAGAGATCCTATGGGGTTTTATATCCTCTTATGCACCAAACGTTACACCAGAAAATAATAAAATGCTTGATAGACTTTCAGACTTTGCAGTAAAGTATTATCACGATTTTATCAAGCCAACAAAATCATATAAAACTCCAAATGAAAAAGAAAAAGCAGCGTTACTAGATTTGAAGGACACTTTACATTCTCTATCTACAACTGCTACTGCTGAAGAAATTCAATCTCAGGTATTTTCTATTGGAAAAAAATATGATTACACCAACTTACGTGACTGGTTTCAGCTATTATATGAAACGTTACTTGGCCAAAAAACCGGTCCAAGAATGGGATCTTTCATAAAGCTTTACGGAATAGGTAATACGATTTCTCTCATAGAAAGCGCTACTAAATGTATACTTTAGAGTTTACCTCCTTTCATTTGAGCTCTTTAGTTTTAATAAGAATTCCTTGACAAACTCCGCTAGCCCCCTTATCATGAAACTGAAGCTATTGTATTTGCTTTCGCCAATCTGCAGATTAAAAGGTAAGGATTACTTAATGTATCGGCGTCTTATGTTCAATTTTTTGCAGTATATAGATACTGTATGTCTTTACAAAACTTCATCTACATCTAGATTTTTATCTAAATAAGCTGAACGCGCTTATAAAGCGTTACAAGACATCAAAAAATGCCAATACTCGACAGAGATAGTAAAAGACTAGCTAACTCGGGGATTCTTTGTCTTTTTTTCTGCTTAGTAAATTTCTTAAACGTTTGCAGCGTAAGTTAGTTGCAATTAAAAGCAGCTGAATTTCGCTTGTCAAGCGTTTAAAACATAAAAAACGCCAATATTTTAAAGCGGATAATAACCACGGGGCTTCTTTTGCCTTTTTTTTCATTTGGTAAATTTCTTAATGTTTGTGGCTGAACGACAACCGTCATCCCGCTACTTGTTAGCGGGATCTCTTGTTAGCGGCTGAGATACCGCGAATGAATCGCGGTATGACGGTTCGCGGCGGCATGAAGATAAGGTTTATACCTTGTCATCCCAGTGCTTGACACTGGGATCCAGCTTTCTTTATAAATTCACCAAAAGTGCTTCATTCTATAACGCAAAACCCATACTCACCAAATCCAATGCATTACTTGCAATTAAGTTTCCTGGATCCCAGTGTCTGGGCACTGGGATGACACCATCATAAAGGAATCAGTGTCAGCTACTTTCATGACACCATTCTTTTTCCTGGATCCAAGTAGTCGAGCTACTTGGATGACAGCTAGCCTGACAACCGTCATCCCGCTACCTGTTAGCGGCTAAGAGATACCGCGAATGAATCGCGGTATGACGGTGTAGACGATGGTTAAGTATCCCGCTGCTTGTTAGCGCCGCGGCGGTATGACGGTTCGTGGTGGTATGACGTAGAGTGCTTAGAAGCTGTTATTTTGCTATAAATGGCTGTAATGGCATCATCTATTTTATTGCTATCACAGCCTGTTTGTGCAAGTTCAGCATTCCCACCACAGTTCTTTTTAACTGCTATGGATATTAGTTCTTTTGCGCTAATCTTATTGATTAAGTCTTTACTTACTTTAATAATCAAGACTGTTTTATCTTTTTCTGTTGCCGTAAAAGCTATTACCGTTTTTGGTTTTTGTTGCTGCAAAACAAACTCTCTTATTACATTTGCTGGAATATCAGTGAAAGTGTGGCTTATAAAATTTATTCCATTTATTTCGGTGCTTTTTATATTCTCTGCACTCACAAGCTTTTTATATAGGTTTTTTATTTTGGTTTCGGATTTTTTGTGTTCTTGACTTAAAATACTTAATCTGCTTGTTATTTCACTCACTGGCGCTTTTACGAATTCTGCAACTTTTTTTAAGTTAATTTCATTATCACGTACATAATTGATTGCTTCCTGACCAGTTAAAGCTTCAATTCTCCTCACTCCAAAAGCAACAGAACTCTCTGTTACTATCTTAAACAAACCAATTTCTCCAGTATGTTCAACGTGTGTGCCACCACACAGTTCCCTTGAATCTCCAATCTTCACTACTCTTACTTGGTTGCCATATTTTTCACCGAATAACGCCATAGCTCCTTCGTCTATTGCCTGATTCATGCTTTGAATTTTTGTAGATGCGGAAAGATTTTCTCTGATTAGAGAGTTTACCATATCCTCTACCCAAAACAACTGATCTTGAGTCATTTGAGTGTTATGGCTGAAGTCGAATCTCAGTCTATCTGGTGCAACTAGGGAACCTTTTTGAGTGACATGATCACCTAGAATTTTTCTGAGTGTAAAGTGCAGAAGATGTGTAGCTGAATGATTTCTTCTTAAGGTTTGCCTTCTTTCCTTGTCAATGCTTGCTGCAACTGTGTTACCTTTACAAATTGAACCGAACTTAACTATGCATCTGTGCAAATATAGGTCATTAACCTTATTGGTATTCTCGACTATAATAATACTTCTATCAGATTTGATCAGACTGCCAGTATCTCCCACTTGTCCACCTGACTCGCCATAAAAAGGTGTTTTATCAAGTATAATGGTTATCTTTTCTCCCTCCTTTGCAGAATCAATTACTTCATTTTTAGAGGAAACTATAGCTAGTATTTTCGCATCACTTACTTCATTGAACTCATAACCAACAAATTTTGTTTTGCCAAATTTATTGATCAAATCAAACCATACTTGCTCAACAGATTTTTCACCAGATCCAGCCCATTTAGCACGTGCTCTCTCTTTTTGTTCTCCCATTGCATCATCAAAACCCTTCTGGTCAAAATTTATTTTTTTCTCTTTTAAAACATCAAGTGTAATATCCAAAGGAAATCCGTAGGTGTCATATAGCTTAAACGCTGATTCTCCAGGCAAAGTATCGCCCGATTTTAAATCTGTAGTGAATTTCTCCAGGAGATTGATACCTTTCATCAAAGTGTCTTTAAAGTTTTCTTCCTCTGATTTTAACGTCGTTTCTATTAAGCTTTTAGCTCTGACTAATTCAGCTCCCATATAAGCCGAACTCGTGCTATCTATCAACACTGGAAAAATACGATGGAGTAGGGAATCATTATATCCAAGCAGGTGAATATAACGTGTGGCTCTCCTAATTAATCTGCGTAATACGTAATTCCTGCCTTCATTTCCAGGAAGCACTCCTTCTGCGATGAGAAATGCAGCCGCGCGAAGATGATCTGCTATGATCTTATGCGCTATTTTATTTTCCGTTCTTCCACAGTACTCTTGTGATTTACTTATCAGAGCAGAAAATAGATCAATATCATAGTTATCATGGACGTTTTGCATAACAGCCGCTATTCTTTCAAGGCCCATTCCAGTATCGATGCATTTTTTTGGCAATTTGTGTAAATTACCTTCTTCATCTTTGTTAAACTCCATGAATACCAGATTCCAGATTTCAACAATTCTATCGCCCTCTTGTAAATTAGGACTCCCATGGTCATAAAAAATTTCAGAACATGGACCGCACGGACCAGTGCTTCCCATACTCCAAAAGTTATCATCCGTTGTAATTCTTATGATTTTATCACTTGAAAAGCCACTTATCTTACGCCAAATCTCGTACGCCTCATCATCAGTATGGTAGACGGTTATGGATAGTCTGTTTTTATCAAGAGATAACTCTTTAGTGATAAATTCCCACGCAAATTCTATCGCAGTTTCCTTAAAGTAATCACCGAAGCTAAAATTTCCGAGCATTTCAAAAAATGTGTGATGCCGAGTTGTATAGCCAACATTTTCCAGATCATTGTGTTTACCGCCTGCTCTTAGGCACTTTTGACTTGAGACAGCACGTTTCATTTCAGTTTTTTGAGCACCAGTAAAAATATTTTTAAACTGCACCATACCAGCATTTGTGAACATGAGCGTTGGGTCATGTTCTGGAATCAAAGGAGAAGAAGAAACCTGCTCGTGGTCATTATTTACAAAAAATTTTATAAATCTTTCTCTGATTTCGTTTAGCTTCATCGTTTTTATTGAGGTTATCTATAAATAATAAGTTGCAATGGAAATAAAATCAATACCACTCTCTAGATCTCAGAACTTCTAGTGACATGCACCTTGTGGTAAGAAAAAATCAATATATTCACGATAAATTTACCTCATATCTGTGTTTTATATGTGGAAATTGGAATGGAAATTTATGTAGGCAAAGAAAAAAGAATAGCAAATGTGGTGACTCAACACTGGAATGACATAAAAGGATCAGACAGAGATTGGCCAGAAAGGCATGAAATAGACACTGCAGAAATAATGGAATCATGGCAGCATTGTTTTGTCATTGAAGTCAAGGATCAAGGTTATATTTGTGAAAATGCAGGAGAAAAGGCTGTTGAATTCTATGGTTTTGAGAAAAAGACGCGCATTGATAATAAGTATGCAATTGATGCACCATTTTTGCGACTATATAAAATAGATGCAGTTATTGATAAACTTGATACTGTAATAGAGAGTAAATGCCCGATCAATGAAGAGGAAGAAAGTGAAAGTGTTAAAATGAGGCAAGTATTGTTGCCACTTGGGAATAAAGAAGGTATAACACACATATTGGGCGTAATTACTTTTAAACTCCTTTAATATACAATTTTAATTTGATTCTTTAATAAAATTATTTATACTAATGCTTAATTACTATTAAAGAACTCAATAGTAGTGCTTGTAAATTTATTTGGAATATGAAGAAAATAAAATTAAAAACCAAATCTTCTGTGAAAAAGCGCTTTCACCTTACAGCTAAGGGTAAAGTTATTTCTACTCAGTCAGGCAAAAGGCATGGCATGGTAAAGAGAAGTAAATCTAATATTCGTAATCAGCGCGGTACAACGATTCTTGGTAAATCTGACTCGCGTATAGTTAAGCTTCATATGCCTTACGGTATTTAACAAAATGGAGGTAAAATAAAATGGCTCGGGTAAAACGTGGAGTCACTACTCACGCTCGTCATAAAAAAATATTGAAACTGGCAAAGGGTTATAGAGGGCGTGCAAAAAGCTGTTATAGAATTGCATTACAAAGAGTTGAAAAAGCACTGCAATATGCTTACAGAGACAGAAGAACCCGTAAACGTGATTTCCGTAGCTTATGGATAATACGTATTAATGCAGCAGCAAGAGAGCATGGGCTTACTTATGGTAGGTTTATGCATGGTCTTACACTTGCCGGCATTGATTTAAATAGAAAAATTCTTGCTGAGATGGCAGTTAATTATAAGGATGATTTTGCCAAATTAGTAGAAACTGTAAGTGGTAAATTAGCGGAGAGTTCTTAAAGCAAAAACACCATGAGAATTATTTTCATGGGATCACCAGGATTTGCTGTTAATTCTCTGAGCTTGTTACTGAAATCAAAGAGCGAAGTGGTGGCAGTATACACCAAGGCTCCAAAACCTTCGGGGCGTGGACAGAAGCCAACGAAATCTCCAGTACATGTTATCGCTGAAGAAAGTAACATAGAGGTATGTACTCCTATCTCTCTAAAGTTCTCGGCAGAGCAAGAAAAATTTAGAAATTTCAAGCCAGACGTTGCGGTTGTTGCCGCGTATGGATTGATACTTCCAAGAGAAATTTTGAATATTCCTAAATATGGTTGTATTAATATTCATCCTTCATTACTACCAAGGTGGCGTGGTGCAGCCCCGATACAGCACACAATTTTAGCAGGAGATCAAGAAACCGGGGTTAGCATTATGCAATTGGATGAAGGATTAGATTCCGGCACTATTTTAAAACAGGAAAAATTTCTTATCGAAAAGAACGATAATTACAAGACATTGCATGATAAATTATCTAAGCTAGGCAGTGATTTACTGCTGAAAGTGCTAAACGAAATTGAAAAACAGCTTCCCTTAAAACAGAACGATAACGATGCATGTTACGCTGACAAAGTGGAAGACTATAAAATTTATGCAAGTGATGCTTGTGAAGTTGCTTATAGAAAAGTTAAAGCGTTTTACCCAAAAGCATTCATTAAGATAGAAAATAAACGTATCAGGATACTTGATGCTGACTTTGAAGCTCTCGCTTCAGAACAAGGTAAGATTGTTAACGATAATATGCACATAAGTTTAAAAGGTGGCACTTTAATTCCTAAAGTTGTACAAATGGAAGGGAGAAATCCTTGCAGTATTGAAGATTTTATTCGTGGCTTGAAATCAAGCATGGTAAAAAAATTTATAGAATAGGCTGCTTTAAATTAGTGTAGAAATGTAATAGCTAAATTTCCTTTTCTTAGATATAATCTTAAAAAACTTTCCATATAAAAATGAAAATAAAAAGAGCTTTAATATCAGTATACGATAAAACGAATATAATTGATCTTGCATCGTTTTTAACGCAGCAACAAATAGAAATTCTTTCAACGGGCAATACTTATAAACTGCTATCTAGTGCAGGAATAAAAACACAAGAGGTCTCAGATTACACACAATTTCCAGAGATACTGGGTGGTAGAGTAAAAACTTTACACCCTAAAATTCATGGAGGCATACTTTGCAATAGAGAAAAACACAAAACGGAAATACAAAATCTAGGTATTGAGCCAATAGAACTGCTTATAACTAACCTATACCCATTTTGGGAGACAGTAAGTAGCGGCTCAAATGAAGAGCAAATTATAGAACAAATTGATATCGGCGGAGTGGCGTTAATTAGAGCTGCAGCAAAAAACTTTCGTTTTACTTCAGTTATTTCTAGCATTCAAGACTATGAAGCACTGAAAGCTGAGATGATAGAAAATAACAATAAAACAACATTGGAATATAGAAAACACTTAGCAACCAAAGCATTTGCTCTCACTGCACACTACGATTCTAATATTCACAGTTGGTTTTTATCCCAGAGTAAAAATAATGAGTTACCAGAGTTTTTTGCTCTATACGGGCATAAAGTACAAGAACTCAGGTATGGTGAAAATCCCCATCAAAAAGCTGCATTTTATAGTAATCAATTTACAGAATATCCGTTGGAAAAACTACATGGAAAAGAGTTGAGTTATAATAATATAGTAGATATAGAATCCGCACTTAACATAACTTCTGAATTCGAAGAACCTGCAGCAGTGATAATCAAGCATAATAACCCATGTGGCGCTGCTATTGGTAATAATGCTTTGGAGGCATATGAAAAAGCTCTATCGTGCGATGAAGTAAGCAGTTTTGGTGGTATAGTTGCCTTAAACCGGGAGATAGATTTAAAGCTAGCAGAAAAATTAAACGAGATATTTTTGGAAGTAGTGATAGCACCATCGGTAAACAATGAGGCACTAAAAATTTTACAAAGAAAGAAAAATTTAAGAGTGATTATTCATAAATCTTTTCAACAAAATGTGAAATACCAAACTAAAAATGTTGTTGGTGGGTTTTTGGTGCAAGAAAATAATGACCACACAATAAAAGCAGAACAAGTAACAGAATGCACTGCAACAGACAAAGAAAAAAAAGATCTTATTTTTGCCTGGAAAATATGTAAGCATGTGAAATCCAACGCAATAGTTATAGCAAAAGATGGTTGTGCTATTGGCATCGGTGCAGGGCAAACAAGCAGAATAGATAGTGTGAACATTGCAGTGAAAAAAGCAGGTGAAAAATGTAAAGGTGCAGTGCTTGCTTCAGATGCATTTTTTCCATTCCCAGATAGCATAGTAGAAAGTGCAAAACATGAGATTACAGCTATAATTCAGCCCGGCGGCTCGCTGAAAGATCAAGATGTGATAAAAGCTGCAAATGAAAATAAAATTGCTATGTTTTTCACTGGCGTTCGCAGTTTTTTCCATTAGGCTTTGTGTCTTATCGTCATACCGCCACAAACCGTCATACCGCGATTCATTCGCGGTATCTCTCAACATAGATCCCGCTAGCGGGATGACAAATATACCGCCGCGGCGCTAACAAGAGATCCCGCTAACACGTAGCGGGATGACGAGCTTATCGTGCTGCCACGAACCGTCATGCCTCTGCGAACCGTCATACCGCGATTCATTCGCGGTATCTCAGCCGCTAACAAGCAGCGGGATGACGGTTGTCGTTTAGCTATAAATGTTTAAGAAATTTACTAAATGAAAAAAAAGGCAAAAGAAGCCCTGAGGTTATTATCCGCTTTAAAATATTGGCGTTTTTTATGTTTTAAACGCTTGACAAGCGAGATTCAGCCGCTTTTAATTGCAACTAACCTACGCTGCAAATATTTAAGAAATTTACTAAGCAGAAAAAAAGACAAAGAATCCCCGAGTTAGCTAGTCTTTTACTATCTCTGTCGAGTATTGGCATTTTTTGATGTCTTGTAACGCTTTATAAGCGCGTTCAGCTTATTTAGATAAAAATCTAGATGTAGATGAAGTTTTGTAAAGACATACAGTATCTATATACTGCAAAAAATTGAACATAAGACGCCGATACATTAAGTAATCCTTACCTTTTAATCTGCAGATTGGCGAAAGCAAATACAATAGCTTCAGTCTCATGATAAGAGGGCTGGCGGAGTTTGTCAAGTAAGTTTTTTTGTTTCTATGGGTCAGTTGGACTTAAAGTCTACACAAAAAACGTTTACAACCAACGTTCAACATGGTAAATTAAAAACGGTTTATTCCTCGGTAGCTCAGTGGTAGAGCAGTTGGCTGTTAACCAATTGGTCGCTGGTTCGAATCCGGCCCGGGGAGCTCTTCTCTGTGAAATTCTAGTGTTGATTTTATATGAACATTAAATCAGTGGTTTTATGTATACTAGATGGCTGGGGAAATGGAATAGAGAATAATAAATACAACGCTATCAGCAACGCAAATCCACCCTGTTGGCAATATATTAGCTCTAATTATCCAAAATGCAGTTTATCCGCCTGTGGAGCTGATGTGGGGTTACCTGGTGGTCAAATAGGTAACTCAGAAGTTGGCCATATGAATATTGGCAGTGGTAGAGTGGTAATACAAAGCCTTCAGCGCATTAATCAAGAGATTGGAACAATAGAAAACAATGTAAATCTACAAAGTTTTATTAATGATCTAAAAAGTAAGAACGGAGTATGCCATATAATGGGATTGGTGTCCGATGGTGGTGTTCATTCGCATCAAAAGCATATTTCAACTTTAGCAAATAAAATATCACAGCATGGAATAAAAGTGGTGATACATGCATTTTTAGATGGCAGAGACACATTGCCAAATTCAGGAAAAAAATGCATTCAAGAATTTACAAAGAGTATAAAGGGAAATGACACAAGAATTGCTACTGTTTCTGGGCGTTACTATGCTATGGACCGTGACAACAGGTGGAAGAGAACAATCGAAGCTTATGAGGCTATCGCATTTGCAAAGGCACCTTGTCATGATAATGCAGTATCGTTGATTGAGAATAACTATCAAAATAACATAACTGATGAGTTTATCAGGCCCGCAGTAATAGGTGATTATCAAGGTATAAAACCAGAAGATGGAGTGCTGTTGGCTAACTTTCGTGCTGATCGAATGATACAATTAGCAAGTATTTTGCTTGGCAAAACAGATTACGCTAAGGTAGCAAAATTCTCTTCAATTTTAAGTATGATGAAGTATAAAGAAGATCTCAAAATTCCTTATATTTTTCCTCCTACTTCTTTCGCTGATACTCTAGGACAAACAATAGAAGACAATAAATTACGACAATTACGTATCGCCGAAACCGAGAAATACGCTCATGTGACTTTCTTTTTCAATTGTGGAAAAGAAGAACCTTTCTCTGGTGAAGAAAGAATACTCATTCCCTCACCAAAAGTTCAAACTTACGATTTGCAGCCCGAAATGTCAGCCTTCGAGCTCACAGAAAAGCTTGTAGAAAAAATTCACTCCCAAGAATTCGCACTGATAGTTGTAAATTACGCTAATCCTGATATGGTAGGGCATACAGGTAATATAAAAGCAGCCGAGAAAGCTGTGCTAGCTGTAGATGATTGTCTTGCGAAAGTGCTGAATGCTGTTAAAAAGTCAAGCAACACCGCATTAATTGTTACTGCAGACCATGGTAACGTGGAATGTATGTTCGATGAAGAAAATAATACACCTCATACAGCACACACTCTAAATAAAGTGCCATTTATTGTGTCTTGCGATAATCTAAAACTAAGAGACGGAAGGTTATCTGACATTGCCCCTACTATTTTACAGCTACTTGGAATTAAAAAACCAAACGAAATGACAGGCAGTTCGTTGATTTCTTGCATTACCCTCTGTCATTCCAGCTAGGCAGCGTTATGCACCGGAATGACATCAAATAGATGTGTTTTAACTTAATCCAACTTTTAAATTTTTCGCTGTTAGTACTAATGATTCATTAAAGAAGCTGTCAATATCACCAATACTATCTATATTTTTTGTACTGATAGATTGGTCAATTCTTTTGACCAAATTAGATAAAACTTTATTAGGGCCAATTTCAACAAATTTGTTAATGCCACGGCTTGACATATACAAAACCATTTCTCTCCATTTCACTCTGCTTACAACTTGCTTGGCGAGTAAAGTTTTTATAACTTTGGGATCACTCTCCTCTTTAGCTGTAACATTTGATATCAAAGGAACTATAGGACGGGTTATTTTAATACCCTTCAAAAACTCCAAAACTTTTTCATCAGCAGGTTTCATAAGAGATGAATGAAAAGGCCCACTAACCTGTAATTTAATTAGTTTCCTCACACTCGAGTTTTTGAATAAATCGGGTAACATTTCAAGAGCTTCTCTAGTGCCACTTATAACCACTTGTCCGCCACCGTTATCGTTTGCAATTTCACAAATTCCGTCAATTTGAACTGATTTCAATATATCTTCCACTTCATTTATCTCTGCTCCAAGCAACGCAACCATTCCGCCTTTACATTTCAGTGAAGCTTCATGCATTGCTTCGCTGCGAACTTTCAGCAGCTTGATTGCAGACTCAAGCGTTAACGCTCCTGCAGCACACAGCGCTGTATATTCGCCAACTGAATGCCCACAAACATATTTAACATTGTGATCAGTGAAAAGAGATTTGCCAAACACATGCTCCATAACACGTAGCATTGCAATTGATACTGCCATTATAGCTGGCTGAGCGTTTTCTGTAATGGTTAATTCTTCAATAGGACCGTTGAAGATTAAATGAGACAGCTTTCCATCCAATATGCTATCTACTTCATGAAATACTTGTCTTGCAACAGAAAACTCACTATATAAGCTCTTTCCCATTCCTACAAACTGAGAGCCCTGACCGGGGAAAGCAAAAATCATGATAGTTATTATTTATTCCTTATTAAATATACTACTTTATTTATTTTTTGTCAATATTTTAGAATAATGATTGACTTAGTGAATTAAGTTCACTAGAATATTAGCTGACTAAAAGTTTATAAACAACAATGAATTATCATAAAATTATTATAGTTATGACAGACGGTCAAGAGTTTGAAACTCGTTCCACTTATGGAAAGGAGGGAGATAGGGTAAAACTTGATAGAGATCCTCTTACTCACCCTGCATGGACTGGAAGTTTGACAAGCGGGTTAGCAAGTAAAACTAGCAAATTAGCTAAGTTTAACGATAAATATGGAAGCATTTTCTAATTCTCCTCCTCTTTAAGTTTTAGAGAGTTTACTGAAGCATGCATAAACACAAAAATATAGGCTATGTTGCTTCTCCATCACCAAAATCGCAGGAAGTATCTAAACTATTAAAGAAACTTAATTTTATCAATATAACAGAAGAAAATAAGTCCGAAATCGATCTATTGATAGTTGTTGGCGGTGATGGCTTTATGCTACGCACTTTGCACAATTACGTCATAGAAAATAAAAACATGCATGTGTATGGGATAAATACTGGCAATGTTGGGTTTTTGATGAATAAATGCTTTAGCTGCAGTGAAGATTTAATTGATCATATAGAGCATGCAACTTCAACTCAGTTAACTTTGCTAAAAATGGAAGCAACAGACACAAGTGGCAAGAGATATCATTACATAGCAGTAAACGAAGTATACGTTTTTAGAAAAGCGAACCAAATAGTAGAGATGAATATTACTATTAATGATAAGCTAAAAGTAGAAAAATTTAGAGGGGACGGAGTAATATTATCTACCCCCACAGGCAGCACTGCATACAACTTCTCTGCCGGTGGCCCAATCTTGCCGCTAAATTCAAATTTACTTGCACTCACTTCTATCAATAGCTATTACCCAAGGCATTGGAATGGAGCGTTAATATCAAACGATACAATCGTACAAATTGACATTAACGACACAAAAAACCGTCCAGCACTTGTAGTATCAGATTACAAGGAGTTCCATAATATATCACAGATAAAAATACAAAAAGACCACGAAAACACAATAACTTTGCTTTTTGACAAAGATTACCCTCTGAATGAAAGAATCTTTGATAGACAATTTCTATACTAATAATTATCCGTAAATTGGTATTTACTATATCTTAATAACTATAGCGTAATCAATGCAGCATAGTAATTAATTTTGGAGTGAATATGCCTGGACCAGTAAATGAAGAACAAACAGTAACATTAATTTCTTCCACATCAATAAGTGAAGATGGCGAGATAACACCAAGAATTTTACCAATACCAGCACTTAGGACAAGTACTCCGAAAAAAAATGATGAAAATACAGCTTTAGAAGCTTTGTTAGAGGAAGAATTTAAAGAGAAAAAAAACAGCAATGCTAATTCAAGAGATCCGTTAACTCTTGAGACTCAAGTATCACCTCCTTCCCTAGAAGAAACAAAAGGTGAAGAAACTCATGTTGACGTGCCACAAAATTCAACTCTAAGCAGATCCCCTTCTCAAGAGACAGTATTTGATGATCCTGATGATCGTGATAAAACATTAACACGGTTAAGCAGAGAATCAAGTAACAAACTTAGCAATGTACCTTCAACTTCTCCACCATCATATAAGACAGATGACTCTGAAGAGTCTTTGTCACTAAATTCTGATGTAGGTGGCACAACAAATAAAAAAACAAACAGATTCTTGCCAAGAGCAAAGTATTCCATGCAGCAGAAGGGCTTTATAATTTTTACTGCAAGTGCTATTATACTCAGTATATCTGCAGCTTTATTATATTTACAAGATAAAGCAAAATTTATTGCATTTTTTACAAACAGCCCAAAATATATCACTATACCAGTTATCGCACTTGCTGCATTGCTTGCAATTGGTCCAATATTTTTTGCAACAAGGCAATTTATAGATACTGAAGAACATTCCATTCAAAAAAAAGATGCGGATAAAATTTTAGCTGAGGTGTTGGAGCACCAGCCAAAAGATAAAGCTATAAAATCTGTAAGACTGGAATATAGCAATGGCACTCATTCAAATTTTGTACTTAATGCTTGGGAAGCTAAACAAGGCTTCACTAACATTGACGAAAAAGTAATTACTAGAACTAATAAAATAAAATCAGTAATTAACGACAGACCAATATTTACTGCATTATTTACTGGTGTAGTTGCTGCAAATATAGCGTTTCCTCTAGGGCTACTTGCAACACATGGTGTTAATGGTGTACAAAAATTTTACCAAAACCCTTTGACTAATAACATAGGATTATCATTACTTATAGGTTCTGGTATACTTGCATTATCAATTATATGTCTTGGCGTGCATTATTATAGAAAAACAAATTGCACTAACCTTATATATTCTGAAGAAGAGATTGATCCTAAAGATGTTAATGGGAAATTCATTGAGGAAATAAAACGAGAAAGAACAAATGTTCTTGGGGAAAATCACAGTAAAGACGCTAAACGCAGCAGCTTAACGCTTGAGCAAGTTGTGGTTCAATCTCATAATTGTAAGGATATTGTTTATAGTGTCGGTTAATAAAATGCATGATATAGCTAGTGCAGCCCTACGTCATACCGCTGCAGACCGTCATACCGCGATTCATTCGCGGTATCTCTAGATCCCGCTAACACGTAGCGGGATGACGATTGTCAGGGTAGCACCTCCCTCCCCTGTCATCCAAGTAGCTGACTGACCTTACCCAGAAAAAGTGGAGAGAAAGTTTGGAATGTTTTTCACAAAGAGAATGATGAATCAAAATGCTCAGGAATGCAATAGTTAATAGTGACGTTGTTTGTTATAAAAAATTTCTATATATTCAAATATAGCAGTTTTGATATGCTGTTTAGAGTGCCGAGAGGTGTCTATTGGTAACTCCCTTTTTAGAGAACTGAAGAAGCTTTCCACAACAGAATTGTCGTAACAACAACCTTTATAACTCATCTATGTTTTTTATGGATAAGAGATATTGATAACCTTGCGAAGTATATTGTGAACCTTGATCACTATGTAATAGTAGATTTTTGGCAGGTTTACGCTTGTTAACGGCCATTAATAAAGAGTCCATAACCAATTGTTTATTTATTGAACTGCTCATTAACTACCATGCGTGAATATAGATCGATTATTGTTGCCAAATATAGCCATCCTTCTTTGGTTTTTATATAAGTAATCCCATACTTTATTTGGTTGATCGACAATAAAGTTTTGGTCTAATATATTGGGAGCTACTGTCCGTTTGTTGTTTCTTAATTTTAAATTTTCTTCTCAATATAGCCTGAATACCATTTTTCTGCATAATACTTTGCACTGTTTTTAAGTTGCAACTTTTACCCAAAGCCTTCAATTCAGCATGAATTTTAGGAGCTCCATATCTACATTTAGAAACTTGATATATTTTTTGAATAGCTGCGAGTAGCTCTTTATTTGCTGATTCTCTACTGCTTATTTTTCTTGTGGTCCACTTATAGTAGCCACTAGCAGAAAATCCTACATAATTCCTGTACTTTATAGCAGTTACTATGCTCTTTTATAAAAAAATATTTTACTCTTTTTGACTGGCCAGGGCTTTTTTTTAAATGTCTCTTTCCCTTGTTACTCTTGCTTTGTAAATCAAACCTCTCTTTGTCGTAAGGAGCCATGTTACCTCTACCTGGAAATGCATCTGCTGCCGACTTTTTTTCGTTGTGTTTCTTTATCCATTTTCCTAATAAACCACCCTTTATTCCTAAATCCTTTGCTATTTTTGTAATTGTTTGACCTGCCTTTCTTTGTTCATTTGCCAGTTTAACAGCTTCCAATTTGAATTCTGCCGTATATTCTCTTGCCATTTCTAATCCTCCAAAATTTTATTTTACCCGAAAAAACTCCTTTCTTTCTCTCCACTTTTTCTGGGTAAGGTCAGTCTGTCCAGGTTCCAAGATCGGTGTCAAAAATTGCTCAAACCATCCATTAAAAACATCCATATTACAGTGGCCTTCAAAGGTTAACGGAACAACTATCTTTCTTCCACTTAAGGCTGCAACCATACTGATTCGTTGAGTTTTCTTTCCAGATTTTAAGGCATAAAACCGCTGTCCTTTCTGGCAATATCCGTAGTTCGGTGTTATCAATGCCAGACTCATCTATATACACTAAGTTTTTAGGTTCTTTTGTCGCTATAATTTTCAAAAATTCAGCACGTTTTTCTTCGTTTCTTTCCTTGTATCCATATGTCTTTTTTTGCGCGTAAATCCAATTTTTTTAAGGGCTCGATAGATCGTTTGGATACTAACGTTGTTCCAAAGTTTAGCCATTTCCGATAGAGTCTTTCCTCCGTGTTCTCTGGCAAATTTGGCAAAGGTATCCCAGTCGGTAATTTTGTGATTGTAACCCCCATTTCCAAGTTTTTTTGATTGAAAGTCTCCTGTTTCTTTTCTTCTTTGCTGCCACTCCCATAAAGTAGTTCGCCCAATCTTAAATCTTGCTGCCACTGTTTCTCTGCTTTCTCCTTCGTCTAGCGCTTCCATTGCTTTTTTTCTTAAATCATAACTATATGCTGCTGGCATTCAACCTCCTTATCATCATCTACCCTTATCCTATCACATCCGGACTTTTATGGAAAGAGCTATATTTTTATCAATTCTGCAATCATTTATCTTAATATTAAGTTTCTTTTGATGCTTGTGAATAGCTGCAAATCTCTTCCTATTTGTTGCAAATACCCTTTTATAAACCCGACTGTTTGTCTTAAACCAATTCTAAAGAAACTGACGATTATATGCACCAAAATCACAACTTTATCACTATAAATATAGTTGCCGCCCTGCATTTTTGGACAATTCTCGTACCAATTTTCTATGGCGTCATTGATATAACAAAAAATGCTTCCTCTTTCTTGGAGAAATTTGCTATATTCATGGCAGTTACTGACTCTCATTTTTTGTGGCATATTTTTTCTTCAACAGTTAAATGGCTATTTATAATGAATTTTGTCAGTAACT
The DNA here is from genome assembly GCF_021496215.1 of Wolbachia endosymbiont of Aedes aegypti. Taxonomy (NCBI): domain Bacteria; kingdom Pseudomonadati; phylum Pseudomonadota; class Alphaproteobacteria; order Rickettsiales; family Anaplasmataceae; genus Wolbachia; species Wolbachia endosymbiont of Aedes aegypti. Next base: position 848,132 of record NZ_CP090902.1, read on the forward strand.
GCCAGTTCTTTTCACTTGAGCGATGCAACAAAGCCCACTGGGATCCAGGAAAGTTTGCTTGTAAGCAAGCAAACTAGCATGGAAAGTTTATACTAAATGAATGTTTTTGATGAGGTTGCACAGAAGCTGGATCCCAGTGTCAAGCACTGGGATGACATCATCCTTTTTTGGATTCCAGACTGGAATGACAGCAGTCCTACGTCATACCGCCGCGGTATTTCCAGATCCCGCTAACACGTAGCGGGATGATGGTTGTCAGGGTGTTGTCCAAGTAGCCTCCTTCTTCTGTTATCCAAGTAGCCTCTTTCTTGTCATCCCAGTGCTCCTTTCTTGTCATCCCAGTGCCCAGACACTGCGATCCAGGAAACTTAACTTTACACCAGGTAATAAGAACTGGATTCCAGCGTCACGCGCTGGAATGACAGCAGTCCTACGTCATACCGCGATTCATTCGCGGTATCTCAGCCGCTAACAAGAGATCCCGCTAACAAGTAGCGGGATGACGGTTGTCGTTCAGCCACAAACATTAAGAAATTTACCAAATGAAAAAAAAGGCAAAAGAAGCCCCGTGGTTATTATCCGCTTTAAAATATTGGCGTTTTTTATGTTTTAAACGCTTGACAAGCGAAATTCAGCTGCTTTTAATTGCAACTAACTTACGCTGCAAACGTTTAAGAAATTTACTAAGCAGAAAAAAAGACAAAGAATCCCCGAGTTAGCTAGTCTTTTACTATCTCTGTCGAGTATTGGCATTTTTTGATGTCTTGTAACGCTTTATAAGCGCGTTCAGCTTATTTAGATAAAAATCTAGATGTAGATGAAGTTTTGTAAAGACATACAGTATCTATATACTGCAAAAAATTGAACATAAGACGCCGATACATTAAGTAATCCTTACCTTTTAATCTGCAGATTGGCGAAAGCAAATACAATAGCTTCACTATCATGATAAGGGAGCTGGCGGAGTTTGTCAAGGGATTTTTGACGAAATGATTTTGAAAGCAAAGAGCGGGAGAAGGGGTTCGAACCCTCGACCTCAACCTTGGCAAGGTTGCGCTCTACCAACTGAGCTACTCCCGCAATTAAATTAACCTAAATTTACTTAATTATAGGCATATACAGCGATTTGTAAACCCCGTGTACACGAAAAATGTGAGAGCCCATAAATTTGCGTGGTTCCTTCTATGATCTTTTCGTATACTTAAGACTCATTTTTGATTATCATAGGTTTTCAATTGTGCCAAAAAATGTATTCATTTTATGGGAATATTTTTATATAAAGACGACTTGCCAGCTAGTTCAATACCAGATGATATAAGGTCTATAGCTGTTGATACCGAGGCAATGGGGCTACTTCATAGCAGAGATAGATTATGCCTTGTGCAGCTCTCTTTTAATGATGGCAACGCTCACTTAGTTCAACTCAAGAACGATTATACAGCGCCAAATTTAAGAAAAATATTAGAGGATAAAAATATAACTAAAATATTTCACTTCGCGCGATTTGATGTGAGCATAATACGTTATTACTTGGAAACTTGGGCACTTCCGTGCTATTGCACAAAGATAGCTTCACGTTTAGTTCGCACTTACACAGATAATCATAGCTTAAAAGAGTTGTGCTTAGAGCTGCTTGATACCAAACTAAATAAGCAGCAGCAATCTTCTGATTGGGGAAATGAAAATTTAACAGACAAACAAAAAAGTTATGCTGCATCTGATGTTTTGTATCTCCACAGGATAAAGGAAAAGCTAGACTTAATGCTGGAGCGTGAAAATAGAAAAGAATTGGCCCAAAAGTGCTTTGAATTTCTTCCTACTCGTATTGAATTAGACTTAATGGGTTGGGAAAACGTGGATATCTTTAACCACCAGATGTAATAGAAGTTTTTTGTTTGTGCAAAACACTTTAGGGCAATTTTTCAAGCTCTGCGGTAAGAATTTAGTTGATTAACTGCTAATAGATACGCTATGTTTTACAAGCAATCGTTTTAAGTTTAGGTATTTTATGAGTGATGATATTACACCGGTAAATGATCAAAATTTCAAATCTGAAGTCACTGACTATAAAGGGTTTGTTCTGGTAGATTTTTGGGCAGAATGGTGTGGGCCATGTAAAAGTCTAATGCCGCGTATTGAACAGTTGGCTAAAGACAGAAAAGGCAAGATTAAGATCTGCAAGTTCGACATAGATGAAGGGACTGAAGTGCCAAGTAAGTATGGGGTTCAATCTATACCTACTTTGATTATATTTCAAGATGGTAAGGAAATTGCACGCAAAATTGGTGCAACAAATGATCTGCTAAGTTGGGTTGATAGTGAAATAAGCTAATAGACAAATTTGCTTTTGTGTGTATTATAAATATTGATAAAAGGGATTGTAGCTCAGTCGGTTAGAGCAGTTCGCTCATAACGAATTGGCCGTAGGTTCGAGTCCTACCAATCCCACCATTGTTAGCATGATCGTAACAATGAGAAAACTATAGTATATGAACTATATATTAATGTAATGGGGGAAATGATGGAATTTACTAAGTCTCTAAATAACAAGTTAGATGAATTGCACTTACTAAATCATCCATTCTACCAATCATGGAATACAGGAAGCTTAAGCTTGCAAGCTTTACAAACCTATGCTAAAGAATATTATCACCATGTTGCTGCGTTTCCTCGTTACATCAGTGGTATACATTTTCTGTGCCCAGATCTAAAAATGCGACAGGTTTTACTTGGTAATTTAATAGAAGAGGAACAAGGTGATGAAAATCATCCAGAGTTATGGAAACGTTTTGCTGAAGGGCTTGGCGTTGCGCGATCTGATCTTCGTGAAAGTGCACAGATTAAGGAGACACAAGAATTAATTGATGGTTACTTTGACATTGTAAGATCAGGTTTTGCAGCAGGTCTTGGAGCCTTGTACGCTTACGAACGTCAAACTCCAGAGGTTTCCAAGTCTAAAATTGAAGGTTTAAAAAAACACTATTCAATAAGTGATGAGCGTTCTCTTCAATTTTTTACGGTCCATATGCATGCTGATGAATGGCATTCTGAGGAATGTGCAAATCTTATTGAAGATCTAGATGAAAAAGAGCAAGATAAAGTTATGCAGGGTGCTCAAAAGGGAGCAAGGCTCTTGTGGGGTTTTCTTGATGGAATGATGAATGCTAGCGTGTGTTAGTAGTTGTAAGTAGCTTAAACTCAGTGATGTTGGAATGCAATGTCTGCATGTAATCTTCTTATATCTGACTTACGGCTTTGGGTTCATTTAGGCTATAGTGCAGAAGAGAAGTATCATTCTCAATTAGTTAGTGTTAATATTGATTTTACCTTTCAATCCCCCCTTTAGGACTTACAACTGACCGGCTTGAGGATACTATATGCTACTTGGAGGTAGTTCAGAGTATTCAATCTCTCGTTCAAAGCAAGCAATTCAACTTAATCGAGCATTTAACTCATGATATATACAGGACCATTAATAACCTTGTGATGCAAAAAAAGCTTATTATTTCTTCTATAGGCGTAACTATTCACAAAGTTGCACCACCTGTCCCCAGTGTGCATGGAGGTGTTTTCTTTACTTATCGTAATGCGTTGCAAGAATGATTTACATTTCTGTTGGCTCAAATATAGGAAATCGCTTTTCCCATTTACAAAAGGCTGCTCAGTTACTGCAGGAGCGCTATTTTAAAAATTTAAAATCTTCAATTATTCTGGAAACTAAGGCTATTTTACCAAATGATGCTTCACCTGGGTGGGACAGGCCATTTCTAAATATGGTTGTGTATGGAAGTTGTTCTTCTTCTCCTGAAGAGCTGTTAAAGGGCCTTAAACAAATTGAATGTGACATTGGCCGTCTGCAGGTCTATGAAAAATGGGCACCTCGCGTTATTGATTTGGATATTTTGTTATGGGATGACCTGACACTTGATACACCCTACCTTAAGATTCCTCACCCAGAATTGATAAACAGACCATTTTTGCTTCACTTGATGACAATGCTGAACCCTATGGCAGTAGTTAACAAAACGTTTGGTACTGTTAACCCTAACATTAAGGATTGCTTTTTAAGGAGTTTTACGCTTTCACCAGAGCTTGTAGGTATTGTCAATATTACTCCTGATTCATTTTCAGATGGTGGTCTTTATTATGATGCAGATCAAGCAACCAAGCACTGCGGCTGTTATCAGATGGTGCAAGCATAGTTGAACTTGGTGCTCAATCAACAAGACCTGGCTCCTCAATACAAACTCCAAAAGCAGAATATGCACGCTTAAAACCAGTGCTTGATAATCTCAATCAGTATATGAAAGTTGGTGACATTAAAGTCAGCATTGATAGTTTCTGGCCAGATGTTATTTTGAATGTTTTGGAGCACTACAACATTGCCTGGGTAAACGATCAGAAGGGAGATCTAGATGATAATACCTTAAAAGCGATTGCTAGCAGTGGATGTAGTATCGTTATTATGCATTCACTCTCCATACCACCACATAGTGACAACATTATCCCAAGTGACATTGATCCAATCGATACCATAAATAATTGGGCAGAAAGGAACATTAATAGATTACTAGCTCTAGGTTTTGATCAAAGCTCGATCATTATTGATCCTGGTATTGGTTTTGGCAAATCTATGTACCAGAATATCCAGATTTTACGCAGTATAGAAACGTTACAAAATTTTGGCTGCAAAGTTCTGGTTGGCCATTCTAGAAAGTCATTTATTTCTTCTTTTTCTACAGAACCTGTCTTTAACCGAGATTTAGAAACAATTGCTACATCATCTGTATTACACAACAAGGTTGATTTCCTTCGAGTGCATAATGTGCGTGATCACATGCGATTTTTTGTAGCTCAAGCTGCTTTACAGGGATGATAGTTATCGGAATTATGGCTGTTGATCCCAAGGGGGTAATTGGAATAAATAATGGATTGCCCTGGCATTATCCAAGTGAGTTAGATCATTTTCGTCAGGTGACTGAAAAACAAGTTATTGTTATGGGGAGAAAGACATTTGAAACTATGCCTCAAGACATATTAGGGAATCGTATCCCTGTTGTTTTTTCTCGTGACAAATTAAATTCTTGTTTTAACAGAGGAGTAAAATGCACTATTATTTCTTCTATGCAAGAGTTTTTGTCAATCCAAAGTAATTCTAAAGTCTTCATGATTGGTGGAGCACAAATAGCGTATCTTTTTTTGGAGTATGATCTAATCTCAGAATTTATCATAACAGAAATTCACAAACCCTATAAAGGTGATGTATATTTCAACTTAACACTTCTTGATGGATGGCATAAAACTATTCTCACCAAAACGAAAGATTATACTATATGCAAGCTGACACGTTAATATGCATGTTGAAGCAATTTATACCCACCGCATTGAATGTGGAGAAGTATTAGAGCAGGTTCTTGATCGCTATGTTTCAGAGTTGCTAAGAGAGGAAGTTGTTCTTGCTATCACATCAAAAATCATTTCTATTTGTCAAAAACAAGTGGTTTGCAAAACTGCTTGTTCTAAAGAAGAGCTAATCAAAAGAGAAGCTGATGCAATTGTTGATGTAGACCATAATTCTTACGGCATCTATTTAACAATCAAAGACAATATCTTAATTCCATCTGCTGGTATTGATGAATCAAATGGTAATGAAATGTATATTTTATACCCAAAGGATGTTCAGAAAACAGCTCTATCAATATGGAACTATCTCAAGACAAAACACTGCATAAAACATCTTGGTATTTTGATTACAGATAGTAACATAACACCTATGCGCCTTGGGGTTACGGGCGTTGCTCTTGGTTGGTGTGGATTTGAACCATTTTATTCCTATATAGGCAAGCCAGATCTTTATGATCAACCACTGCAAGTAACACAAGTCAATCTTCTTGATGCGCTGGCAACGTCTGCTGTTTTAGTTATGGGAGAAGGGGCGGAGCAAACACCAATGGCAATAATTAGTGGCGCACCAAAGATTCACTTTCTTACTCGTCCGCCAACTACAGAAGAAGAAAAAAGTGTGAAGATATCTATGGAAGAGGACCTTTACTCTCCTCTCCTCATGCGAGCCCGCTGGTTAAAGAGTTAAAGAGGAACTTAAAAATTTGCTATTAGACTTCTTACATAACCATATAACATTGGGAATAGAAACAAAAAACTTACTTGACACCCTTCGCCAGCGCCCTTATCATGATAGTGAAGCTATTGTATTTGCTTTCGCCAATCTGCAGATTAAAAGGTAAGGATTACTTAATGTATCGGCGTCTTATGTTTAATTTTTTGCAGTACATAGATACTGTATGTCTTTACAAAACTTCATCTACATCTAGATTTTTATCTAAATAAGCTGAACGCGCTTATAAAGCGTTACAAGACATCAAAAAATGCCAATACTCGACAGAGATAGTAAAAGACTAGCTAACTCGGGGATTCTTTGTCTTTTTTTCTGCTTAGTAAACTTCTTAAACATTTGCAGCGTAAGTTAGTTGCAATTAAAAGCAGCTTAATCTTGCTTGTCAAGCGTTTAAAACATAAAAAACGCCAATATTTTAAAGCGGATAATAACCCCAGGGCTTCTTTTGCCTTTTTTTTCATTTGGTAAATTTCTTAACGTTTGTAGCTAAACGACAACCGTCATCCCGCTACGTGTTAGCGGCTAAGAGATACCGCGGCGGTATGACGGTTTGCGGTGGCATGACCTCGTCATCCCGCTACGTGTTAGCGGGATCTAGAGATACCGTGACGGTATGACGGTTCGCGCGGTGGCATGACCTCGTCATCCCGCTACTTGTTAGCGGGATCTAGAGATACCGCGAATGAATCGCGGTATGACATAGGGAACCCTTTCTTGGGTTAGCTATAGATTTACTTCGCATATTCAGCTAATTTTTATTACAATTACAACAAAATAATTTTGGCTTTGATGAAAACTGTATATGTATGTCAATCCTGTGGTCACAGCACTGGTAGGTGGGTAGGGAAGTGCATCGCATGTGACAATTGGGATACAATTGTTGAGGAAATAGCAGTAAAAACGGGCAAAAGAAGTATATCTGCACCAATTTTAATAAAGACGTTATCGGGTAGCGAAATTATCACTCCAAGTCGTTTTTTAACAGGAATAGAAGAATTAGATAGAGTTTTTGGTGGGGGTATCGTTCAAGGTGCTAGCATTTTAATTGGTGGCGAACCTGGTATTGGAAAATCCACCCTTTTGCTTAGAATTGCAGCTAATGTTGTGCAACTTTCCTCTTTTGAATGTCTTTATGTATCCGGCGAGGAGTCTTTAGAGCAGGTGAGTCTCAGAGCAAAGCGTCTTAAGATAAATGAACCTAAAATTAAGCTTTTATCTACAGTGTCTTTAACTGATGTAGTAGCAACAATAAAGGAAAACAAAAGTATTAAATTCTTAGTAATTGACTCTATACAAACAATGTATGATAGCAGAATTACATCGGCACCAGGCACTGTAACTCAGGTTCGTATTTGCGCACATGAATTAACTATTCTTGCGAAACAATATGGTGTTTCTCTTTTAATAGTTGGTCATATAACTAAGGATGGACAAATAGCTGGACCCAAAACTCTGGAGCATATGGTGGATACGGTATTATATTTTGAAGGTGAAAATAGCAATCAATATCGCATTTTGCGTACTATTAAAAATAGATTTGGCCCTGCAAATGAAATTGGTGTTTTTGAGATGTCTGAAGCAGGACTTGTGCCTGTTGATAATCCATCATCATTGTTTCTGATGGCCCATGACAGAGAAGTAGTTGGCAGCGCCGTATTTGCAGGAATTGAAGGTTCAAGACCAATTTTAATGGAAGTGCAAGCATTAATAGCAGGGACTAATATGGCAACCCCAAGAAGGGCAGTAGTTGGGTGGGATATTAATAGATTGGCTATGATCATCGCGGTGCTAAATGCTCGTTGCAAAATGTTTTTGCATGATAAAGAGGTATACCTAAACATTGCAGGGGGACTCAAAATACAGGAACCATCGGCTGATCTTGCTGTTGCTGCTTCCCTTATTTCAAGTATAGTAAATTTACCGCTGCCAACTTCTTCAATAATCTGCGGTGAAGTTGCACTTTCAGGAGAAATTAGGAACATCTCGCATGCTGATCTCAGACTAAAAGAAGCACAAAAGTTAGGATTCAAAAAAGCAATTATGCCTAAAAATGGTAACTATTCTTCTCATGATATTGAAATAATCAAGCTTGGTCACGTAAGGGAATTAAGAGAAGTCTTTAATTACAATTAAATAACGCTTCAGCAAATTCTTTGCTAGTAAACTCCCTTAAGTCCTCTATATTTTCGCCAATTCCTATAGCATGTAACTTTATCTTATAAGCTTCTGCAAGTCCAATTACCACTCCGCCCTTAGCAGTGCCATCTAACTTTGTTACGATTAGCCCGGTAACATTAACCATTTTGCTAAATGCTTCTAATTGGCTATAAGCATTTTGGCCGGTAGTTGCGTCAAGAACTAAAATAACGTCATGAGGGGCAGTGTCATCCAATTTCTTTATCGTTCTATATATTTTTGATAACTCCTCCATAAGGTTCACATTATTTTGCAGCCTTCCTGCTGTGTCAATTAGAACAACATCAACGTTATCTTTTATAGCTTGACTTACAGCTCTATATGCCACACTTGCAGAGTCGCTACCGTACTCTCCAGTAACAATCAAGCAATCAGAACGTTCTGCCCAAATGTTTAATTGTTCACTAGCAGCAGCTCTAAATGTGTCGCATGCAACAAGCATAACGGATTTTCCCATTTCCTTATATTTATATGCGAGCTTACCTATAGTCGTGGTTTTACCGTTACCATTTACTCCGCATACCATTATTATATGTGGTTTTTTGTTTAAAATTAGCGGTTGCACAGCAGGGTTCAATATCGATTCTATTTCGCTCATTAGCTGCTGTGTGATGGTATTATACTCAACTTCCTTGTCAAATTTGATGCTTGTGAGCCTATCGATAATCAACTTGGAAGTTTTATGACCAATATCCATGCTAATTAGCAATTCTTCTAATTCATCTAAAAGCGACTGATCTAATTTTTTTTTGCCAGAAAAAATACTTTTCACCCCGTCGCTAAAGCGAGAAGAAGTTTTTAACAGGCCCTGATAAAGGTTACTAAACAAACTCAAGGGATACTCCTTTTTAAATTATAAACTTAATTACAATATAAAGAATGACATGCACTACGGGAATTTGTAAAGTAAAATGCACTCAAAAACTACAATTTTACCTTACAAAAATTACACTTTTTGAGTGTATTTTACTTTAGTTTTTAACCTAAGTATGTTATAATGTAGAATAGCGGTTCACAGGTAATTTTATGAGTTATAATGAGAAAATTTTAGATCATTACGAAAATCCAAGGAATGTTGGCTCTCTGGATAAAAATGATCCAAATGTTGGTACTGGCCTAGTTGGTGCACCATCGTGCGGTGATGTAATGAAATTGCAGATAAAGGTCAATGACAAAGGTGTTATTGAAGATGCAAAATTTAAAACTTTTGGTTGTGGTTCTGCCATTGCTTCAAGTTCCTTGTTAACAGAGATGATAAAGGGAAGAACCATCAGTGACGTTACACAGATAAAGAATACTCAAATAGTGGAAGAGTTGTCTTTACCTCCAGTGAAGATACACTGTTCGGTACTTGCTGAAGATGCTATAAAGGCTGCTATTCATGACTATCAAAGTAAACAAAAGAATTAAGAAGCTACGAACATGGGTGAATATCAAGAAGTAGGCAGAGGTGAAACTGTAAAAAAGAATAAAAAACTTATCACTATAACTGCGGAAGCAGTAGAAAGGATAAGGTATTTATTGGACCAAAAGAAGCATACTAACCTTGAGAAACCGGAAGAAGCAATAGGAATAAGAGTGCTAATTAAGCAAAAAGGATGTTCTGGTTTAAAATATGATATTGAATATGCATATGATACTCGTCCTTTAGAGTCGGTAATTGAAGAAAACTGTAGTGATGGCCAAAAAGTTAAAGTGTTGATCGACCCAAAATCCGTCATGTTTATTCTTGGCTCTGAAATGGATTATGTAGAAGAAAAATTTTCATCGGGTTTTGTTTTCAAAAATCCTAATGAGAAAGGAAAATGTGGTTGTGGAGAGAGTTTTCATGTCTAGCAACTATTTTGCATTGTTTGAAATTGAACCAGCTTTCAATATCAGCTTTGATGAGTTAGAGAAAAAATATATTGAGCTAAGCAGGACTGATATAAATGAAAGACAGTCCCAAAACATGGAAAATATTAACAGAGCTTATCAGATACTAAAGTCACCGCTAAAACGTGCTGAGCATTTGCTGGATTTTTTTAATGTGAAAAGCCAAAAGGACCACTTAAATTCTGAAATATTAAGTGAATCAATGGAAATAAGAGAGTACTTACTAGACTGCGACGATCTACAATTTGCAAGTAGGATGATCGATGAAAAAATAAAAGGTTGCATTAAAAATCTAATTAACACTTTTGCTGTAAAGAATTTTGATAGAGCTGCTACACAAGTCTTAAGATTGAAATATTTATACAAGTCATTTGAGGAGATGAAGAAAAATGCAACCAATTCAAATTTCTGAACCAAATTCAAATGAAGTAGTTTTTGGTATAGATCTTGGCACTACCAACTCTTTAATTGCTATGGTAAATAAAGCTGGCAACGTGGAGATATTTAAAGATGAACAGGGAAGAGAGCTATTACCTTCTATCATTTCATGTGAAAATAATACATTGAAAACTGGCTATGATGTTGGCTCAAATGCAATCCACTCAATAAAACGTTTAATGGGTAAAAGTGTTAAAGATTTGAACAAGATGGGTGTTTATTTTGAAATAGATAACGAAAGTGAAAAAGTTATTAGAGTAAAATGTTCGGAGGAAAAGTATCTTACTCCTGTTGAGATTTCTGCTGAGATATTAAAAGCTTTATATGAGAGGGTAAAAAAGTCTAAGGGGCTGGAAGTAAAAAAAGCAGTAATTACTGTGCCAGCTTACTTTGACGATTCAGCACGTAACGCAACTAAATATGCAGCAAAATTAGCTGGCATAGAAGTTCTTCGCCTCGTTAACGAGCCAACCGCTGCAGCGCTTTCTTACTCCATTGAAAAGAACAATAACAGTGGAATATATGCAGTTTATGACCTTGGTGGTGGAACATTTGATATTTCGATATTGAAATTGCATCAAGGAGTGTTTCAAGTTCTTGCAGTTGGTGGTGATACCAAACTCGGCGGTGATGATTTTGATCATTTGCTGAGTTCAATTGTGATTGATAAGTATAGAGAAAAGACGGCTAAGCAACTAAATTCCTTACTTATCGAATCACGCTCTGTGAAAGAGTACCTAAGCAATCACACTATAGGTATCTTCGAATTTAATGTTAACGGCAAGCCATTTGAGTGCGAAATTACCAGAGAAGAATTCGAGCAGGCAATCAGTTCTTTGGTCAATAAGACTATCAATATAGTCACTCGTACTATAAGTGATATAGATCTTAAAATTGATGATATAAAAGGAGTAATTTTAGTTGGTGGTGCAACTAGAACACCATTGGTTCAAAATTCACTAGTCAAACTCTTTGGAAATAAAGTACTAAATGACGTGGATCCAGATAAAGCAGTTGCCATTGGGGCAGCTCTGCAGGCTCATGATTTAACTTCGAGCTCAAAAGATAGGAATATTCTCCTGGATGTTTTACCTCTATCACTTGGCATAGAAACTATGGGAGGCATAGTTGAAAAAATCATACCAAGAAATACGCCACTGCCAGTTTCAGAAACAAAAGAGTTTACAACTTATATTGATGGGCAAACAGCAATGAAAATTCATGTTTGTCAGGGAGAACGTGAAATGATAGAGGATAACAAATCTCTAGCGCAGTTTGAACTAAAAGGTATACCGCCACTGCCTGCAGGTTCTGCAAGAGTTGAAATAGAATTTACAGTTAACGTTGACGGAATCTTGACTGTTACTGCAAGAGAAAAAACTACTGGAATTGAGCAGACAGTTAAAGTAAATTCAAGTTTTGGCTTGAGTGAAGCTGATGTTCAAAATATGGTTAACCAGTCAATAAACAGTTTTGACGAAGATATGAAGGCTCGTTCCCTTGCAGGTGCTAAAATTAATGGAAATAAACTCATACACTTGGTTGAAAACAATAATAACCTTTCCACTGATCAAAAGTTGAAAAACCTATTACAAAATGCAAAAAACGCTTTACAAGTCAATGACTTGAATGAAATTAACAACACTATCGCCGAGTTAGAAAATTCTTCTTTAGAGTTGTGTGAATTAACAAATAGGTAGAAAAAGCTTACACAACCTTGTGCAATACCCTATTTAATCTCAAAGCAACAGGTAACCTGAAATTAAATGGTAACCAATCGACCTTTCCTAATTTAAATGATAAACCAACTATGCTTACACGCCCAATGATATTTTCCATTGGTACAAAACCAACTTCAGGAAACCTACTATCTAAAGAATTATTTCTATTGTCTCCCATAACGAAAAATTGATCGTTAGGTACATAATAAACCGGAGTGTTATATGATAGCTTATTAGAAATGTCATCTACCAAAATCTCATGTTCCTTGCCACTTAAAAGCGTTTCTATATATCTTGGTATGTTACGATTTGACTCATAATCAAAAAAACTTTCAATTTGCCTTCGCTCTACTTTCTGATCATTTAGGTATAATTCTCCCTCTATCATTTGCACTTTGTCACCTGGTGTTCCTATTACTCGCTTAACAAACCTGATGCTGTCATTTCTTGTGGGTTTGAAAACTACTATGTCGCCACGCTTTGGAGGGGTATAAAAAATCCTGCCGCTAAAAATGTTTGGAGAAAATGGAAAGGAGTGTTTACTGTAACCGTATGAATATTTACTAGTAAAAATGTAATCCCCTTCAAGTAGGGTGCTTTTCATTGAACCAGAAGGTATATGAAATGGCTCGAATAAAAAACTACGTATTGATAGCGCAATCAACAGTAAAAAAAACAATGAAGATAAAAATCTTCCCGTTCTTATCACCCAATTTTTGCTTAGTTCTTCCAACTTTTCCAACTTTGTTTTTCTTATAGATTAAGCTTATTATAATACATAAATTAAAAAATGGTAATATGAAATTTTACTTGTGAATGTTATTCCTCTATTCAAAACAATTTTGAAAAGGCGGTTCATTTCTTTCAACGGTGTCATCCAAGTAGCGTGACACATAACTGTACGAACATTGCAATTTGCAGGTGGCAGATGAAAGTAGCTGATGCACATCTGTACGAACATTTGCTTTTGTTAAGGTAATATGGTGTTATGAAAGTAGCTGACACTGGAATGGCTTTGTTGCATCGCTACTTATGAAAGGCTAACTATAGTTAGGATTATAAGCAACCTATTGAAAATCTTGTTTTTTTGCAATCAATCTGATCAAATTTAAGAATAGTAATTTGTTATTTATATTAATAAATTTAATTCTATTGAAAATAGCTAAAGCATTGAAATTCTTGAATTTTAGCCGGATTGGTAAATGGTAGTGAAATTTCTTTTACTCAAATTTAGGTATTCATTGACCGTTCTTGTTATAAATACCAGAATAATAAGCTACTGATATTCCCTATCTTTTTTATCTTTAATCCATCATAGCTAGCGATGCAACAAAGCCCACTGGAATCTAGGTTGTAACCGTTCACGGATTGTGAGAATGAATAAAGAACTAAGCAGTCGTAACTTTTGGAAGGGATTTTGGCCATTGAGACGTGATGTCAAAAATATCGACAACATTCTTTCCACAAATCTTTCTCCATGTTCCGACCAGGTGAAAAAGCTGTTTTTACGATAGCCGTCTAATTTGCCGTTCTGCAAGGTTGTTGATTGACTTCAGGCTTTCGTAAAAACTTCCACACCATATCCTCGGCCTTAACATCTTAATGGCCATTCTCAAACCATTTACAAGCCTTGTCATTTCATGCCCCCCCTTTTTGCATTAGTTGTGTAGCATCTTTTAATATTAGCAAGGCCTATAATAGTGCAACACTGCCTTACGTATTGCCAATCCAAATTCTACTTGCTGTAAAATAACACAATCTGCTACATCGCTGCTAATCTCAATCCCTCTGTTTATTGGCCCTGGGTGCATAACAATCGCATCTGGTTTTGCGTATGATAGCTTTTGTGAATCAAGTCCATACAAATAAAAATATTCTTTCTCTGAAGAACTATTATTCATGCGCTCTTTCTGCAATCTCAAAAGCATAATTACGTCAGCATCCTTTATACCTTCAATTAATGAATAATGGACTGAATCTACTTCAGGAAAATGCTTACAAATCAAAGTTGGTGGTGCGACCAAGTTTATCTCTGCTCCAAACATTTTTAGCAATCTTATATTTGATCTTGCAACTCTACTGTGCAGAATATCTCCACATATCACAACTTTGAGGTCCTTTATTTGCTTTTTGTGATTGCTGATTACAAGATAGTCTGCAAGAGCTTGAGTTGGATGTTCACTACTTCCATCGCCTGCATTGATTAGCGAGCAGTTAACATACTTTGCCAGTGTATTAATGATACCACTACTTTTATGCCTGATTATTATGTAATCAGGATTCATTGCATTTAATGTTTTGATCATGTCTTTTAGATCTTCTCCCTTGTTAATAGAAGAAGATCTTATTGGCAAAGTTACAACATTTGCTCCAAGGCTTTTTGCTGCTATTTCAAAAGACGCAAGTGTACGCGTTGAATCTTCAAAGAATAAATTTATTACTGTCTTATTTTCCAAGATATGACTATTTGCAACTTCTTTTTTAAGGTACTGGTTGGCCAACTTAGTTATATTTTCTACATCATCGACTGTAAGGTCTGAGATGTTTAACAAATTCCTTCTCTTGTTCATAGTTTCCTTTTCAACTACTTGAACCTATTCTACTTTCTTATTACCTTTTTTCAATAGACTTCTTGTGCAGCAATTGTTTTGGTGAAAGAACGGAAAAAGATAGTAAAGTCAAAATTAAGTTAGAAGGAAGAAAAAGTTCAGCGAGTCAAGAGTAAGGTATATTAGCATAAATCTTTCATCCCAATGTTTAGTGGCGCTGGGGATTACTTCCACTTACACTCATCCGCTATCATAACAGCCTCAAA
The DNA here is from genome assembly GCF_021496215.1 of Wolbachia endosymbiont of Aedes aegypti. Lineage (NCBI taxonomy): Bacteria > Pseudomonadati > Pseudomonadota > Alphaproteobacteria > Rickettsiales > Anaplasmataceae > Wolbachia > Wolbachia endosymbiont of Aedes aegypti. The sequence goes on from NZ_CP090902.1 coordinate 863,313, forward strand.
AAGATGCTTCTCAAGTTCACTTAGAGGCAAATCACTTTGTGAATAATTTCCCCAAGATTTTAGTATATCGGAAGTTTCAACGCCTTCAATAATAGGATATTCTTGGTTTTTTTTAGCGTATAACTCTTGAGCCTGCTTGCTTACTAAAAATTCCAATAAGACTATAGCATTTTCCCTGTTTTTTGCGTTTTTTGTTACTGCTGCACCACTGATGTTTACCATTACACCGTGATCGTTGCGATTAGGAAAAAAAGCCCCTAGCTTGTCTGCAACATTCTTTTTATTTTCTGATGAAAGAATTCTCGCAAAGTAGTAGCTGTTTACTATTGCAACATCTCCCTCACCCGCTGCTACGGCGTAAATTTGATCAGTATCACCACCACTTGGTTTTCTTGCCATATTGCTCACAATTCCGCTTACCCATTCTTTCGTCTTTTCAAAACCATTATTTGCAATCATAAAAGCAATTAACGATCTGTTATATGGACTTGTAGAAGAACGCACTAATATTTTTCCTTTCCATTTTTCATTTGCTAAATCTTCATAAGTACTTAAGTCCTTAGGGTCTACTGACTCTTTATTGTAAACCAATATCCTAGCTCTTTTTGTAAGACCAAACCAATAATCTTCACTGTCTCTAAATCTTGCAGGTATAACACTTTTTAAAACCTCTGAATCTACTTGAGATAAAAGTCCTCTTTTTTTTGCTAGAATTAAGTTGATTGCATCAGCAGTCAAAAATAAGTCAGCTTCACCACCGTTTTCCATTCGTGAAAGTAGCTGAGAATAATCATCAATGATGTAACGTACTTTAATACCTGTATTTTTCGTGAATTCATCAAACAAAGTACGTACTAATTCTTCTTTGCGCGATGAATAAACATTTACCACTTGTGAGTCATTAGTTCCGTCGTTTCTGTATAAATAAGTAATAACTATCAATATAATTGCTATTAAGGATGTGAATATAAAGGCTTTTTTCATATTGGATAAAAAATAACTTCTTTCAGTTAAAGTTACCAAGATGGTACAACTTTAGCAAGTGTAAAGTTCGTTAGATAAATCATAAAAACTTCCTTGACAAGCTTCGCCAGCCCCCTTATTATAACACTGAAGCTATTTATTTATCTTCGCAATCTCTGCAGTGGATTAATGACAAAAAACTTAATGTATTTGGCGTAAATCATGCTTAATTTTTTGCACTATGTGCACCTTATTTCTTTATAAAATTTCTAGGTTTTTACCTAATATAAGCTGAAATGCGCTATTTAAAACATTAAAAAACGCCAACTTAAAAAATGGATAGTGAATAACTAGCTACCCTAGGGTTTCTTTTGCCTTTTTTTCTGTTTAGTAAATTGTATCCGTTCAGCGGAGTGGTAGAATAAGGTAGACAAATCAAGATAATCAAGATAATCATAGAGCAAAAGTGAGGTAATGTGGTAAACCTTTGAGAACTTTGCAAAAATTTACAGCAAAAAATAGAAAAACTGAAAGCAGAGATAGAAAACTTAAAAGCAGAAAATAAAGCTTTAAAGATAGAGAACGCTGAATTAAAGGAAAGGCTCGGTTTAAATTCAAAAAACTCATCCCTGCCCAGCTCAAAAGAGCTATACAAAATAAAAAAGGACAAGCCAAAAAGCGAAAGGAATGTTGGCGATCAGGTTGGGCATAAAGGAAATTTTCATGCCACAATGGAAGCGGATAAAGTAGTAAAAATAGAGTTGCCTAATATTTGCGAATGCGGAGGAGAGCTTGTAATATGCGAAAAACCTTATGTTCACCAAAAAGTTGATCTTCCGGAAATTAGGCCTTATGTAGTAATTGGAACATGGTCGTTATTGGAGATGCAGAAAAAGAAAAAGTAGCAAGTTACCAGAAGGTGTTACGCCAGATACATTTGGTCCAAGGGTTAAGTCTATAATTGCAGCACTCAGCGAATTTTACAAAAACTCAAAGCGTAAAGTGGCTAGTATCATAAATGACATTTTTAATTTGAACATAAGTGTTGGCAGCATATCAAATCTTACTATTACCCACAAATATGAGGTTCGTGAGCAAGTCGCCATCCTTCTGCTAAATCAAAGAGACGTTTATATCCTTTCCAAAGAGTAATTGGTCCTGGTTTTGGGTCATTTTTTCTTGCTAAATGGCCTCCAAGTTCATGAAACAGCTTCTTTTATGTTGGGAACTACACTTGGACATGGTTTTCTGTGTATTTTAACGTATAAAACTTTCCATTCTTCTTCAGCTAATAAGGTAGTACATGGTAATGTTGGGTTAGCTCTTGCAATTGATGTAATAAAGAAGATCCTCCAAGCAATAATACTCATAACTGTTAGATATCTCATTAGTCTTTCTGCTATTCCAAGCCTACATTCTTCAACTTTGAGACCGGATTTAAAATTTTATGTAATATCTCTATTTTCCATCTAAGGCAATTGTAAGTTAAAAACGTGATATAAAAAAGATAAGAGAGAAAGATAACCCTGCTCACTAGGAATAGCGGGCGTGCGCGACCGAAAGGAAATTGGTATTACAACCGTTGGTATCAAGGTACGCTAGCCCTATCTCTCGATACGTTTGAATAGTTGCTTGGGACATATATATGCACCCGTTTACAATCTTAAATTAACTAAAACTATCGAGGTTTATTATGGTTACATCTTATCAAAATTTTATTGGCATTGACATCGGAAAATTTAAAAATATCGTTGCAATTCACAAACAGAAGAATGCTGTCAAATTTGATAATAATGCTTCTGGTTGGCAACAATTATTTCAAGAGTTTTCAGATATTCTACCTAATGCTTTAGTGACTTTAGAAAATACAGGGAAATATGAGCTTGGCTTATCACATTTTCTTACCGACAAAAATATTGCCGTGCATCGAGCTAATACTCGTAAAGTAAAAAGCTTTATTTTATCTCACGGAACTTTAGCAAAGTCTAGATGCAAGAGCTCTTGCTCAATATGGATTTGAACGCCATAGAACTATCTCTCTATTTGTACCTACCTCTACAGAACAATCAACTTTGGCTGCACTTTGTCAACGTCGTGATGATATTACGCAAATGAGAACTCAAGAAAAATGCAGACTTGAAGCACCGGAAAATGATCATATAAAAGAAAGCTGTCAAAAGACCATTGAGTTTTTCGATAGTCAAATAAACGAACTCAATGATACTATACAAAAGATTATTGATGAAAGCCGCGAATTACAACAACGCCAAAAAATTCTTAAAACAGTTCCTGGAAAAGTTATCACAAGATTTTTTGTGTTTAATGCCAGAGCTTGGTTACTTAAATAGAAAAGAAGTAGCAAGTCTTGCCGGAGTTGCACCGCATCCAAAAGAAAGTGGTAAAGCTGTTGGTTACCGAAGGATTACAGGTGGTAGAAGTAACGTTCGTTCAAAGCTCTTTACAGCCGCTATGGCTGCTACAAGGTCAAAATCTATACTTGGCGCCTTTTATTCTAAGCTTGTTGAAAGTGGTAAGAAGAAGATGGTGGCTATAACAGCCCTAATGCGTAAAATTATAGTAATTGCTAATACAAGACTTAAAGAAGCAATTAATTTGCATACTTAAAAATCTTCACAACGGTAACTGAAATTGGCTAATGAATATGTGCGTCCACACAGACTTAAAGCACATATTCATTAGCTTAAGCAGAAATTGCTGTGGTAGCTGTTTGATATAAAATTCTATTTCTATGACAAACGGGTTTTTATTGCCCATATAATTTGCAAAATTACACAAATAAAAAAATTTTTAAAAAACATAGTTGATACCAACTAATTTTTTCAACACCTTCATCGAAAGTATTAACTGAAAGATTCGTTAATAGCATCCATTCTAGCGGTTTTTTTTAAGGGAAGGGGAGTTTTCTCAACAACATAAACTGCATAAAGTGGTAATTTAGGTAGTTCTTCCGTCTTATGCCTAATATTATTCTTAGATGGATTCATCATAAACTTTCCAAATCTAACTTCCAAACGTGCTGTTCTTTTTGGCTTATTATCTTTTACAGGAACTTCAACTTCTACCGTACCTGCACAATGAGAGGATTTAATAAATGCCCATAACTTCTGCTCACCTTTTTCAGGATATCGAGATTTTCTATTTACTGCTCTATCTCTGCATGCTCTAACTAGCACTGCCGAATTAAGATTATGTGCAAGCTCAAAAAAGTCATATATATCTGCTTCTCTATCGCATACAGTTATAGTCTCAGTTTGAGTTGGATCAATAATATTATTTGTTTTTCTTAAAGTTTCCAACCACTTTACGCTTTCTTTATCTTCAATGCGATCGCTCTTTTTTTTAAGGTTCTCAGTTTCTTCAGGTCTTGAATAAGCTTTTTGATCTAGTATCCCTAGTACCAAACCTTCTATACTAACGGCAAGAGCTGTATGCATTATAATACCTTTTGCAGTATCATAACTGGACAAATTTGCTAATCCGCTTGTTTTTTTATGGTTATTATATACAATGTAACTGGTATCTTGAATGACAAGAACCCTCTTGTGAGCTTTTGTTCTCTCAACCGTCTTATTAATATGTGTAGCTAAAATATCACTTTCTTTTACATTCTCATTTTGAAAAAAACGTTATGCTGTTTTTGCTTCTGACCAACTTTCACATGCTTGATTAATCTAACTTTCAGGTAATTTTGTCAAACATATCAGCAATCTTTACTAATCGCTCAGTTAACCTTTTATCTCCAAATTCATTTTTAGCCCATTCACTACTTTTACTTGCCATTTTACACCCTCAATATTTGCAAACTTTAATATTGTAATATTTTACTTTTTAGTCCATTTATATTTGTGGGTAATAGTAAGGAATGACACCGTCTTGGATGGAAACCAGTGTCAGCTACTTTCATGACACCATCACAAGGTGAAACTGGATCCCAGTGGGCTTTGTTGCATCGCTCAAGCGAAAAGAACTGGCAGTTACTGACAAAATTCATTATAAATAGCCATTTAACTGTTGAAGAAAAAATATGCCACAAAAAATGAGAGTCAGTAACTGCCATGAATATAGCAAATTTCTCCAAGAAAGAGGAAGCATTTTTTGTTATATCAATGACGCCATAGAAAATTGGTACGAGAATTGTCCAAAAATGCAGGGCGGCAACTATATTTATAGTGATAAAGTTGTGATTTTGGTGCATATAATCGTCAGTTTCTTTAGAATTGGTTTAAGACAAACAGTCGGGTTTATAAAAGGGTATTTGCAACAAATAGGAAGAGATTTGCAGCTATTCACAAGCATCAAAAGAAACTTAATATTAAGATAAATGATTGCAGAAAATAATATGGAAGATATCGAAATTGCTATAGACAGTACAGGAATTAGTATATACAACAACACACAGCAAGGAAAATAGCACTGACAGAAAATATCGTGGCTATGAGCAAACGAGAAAATTGCACGTAATGTTGAATATAAACAACAAAAAAGCCATAGCTGTAAAATACAGTAACGGCTGATCACTATGGAGCTTGTGATTTGCTAAAAGAAGTCGATTTTCAGTATGTCATAAAAGTACTATATGCAGATAGGGCATATGACAGAGAAAAGCTCTATAAGCTGTGTAATCAATATGGTATAAAAACGAAAATTCCTCCGAAAAACAACGCAGCAGAGCATCCAAAGTTAGACTATATGGCTGAGAGAAATTCTGCAGTCAAGCTCATAAAGTCATATGATGAAGATGGTATAAAGAAGTGGAAAAAAGAGATGAGTTATGGAAAAAGATCTTATATAGAAAGTTTTTTCTCGCAACTGAAACAAACATTCGGGTTTAGTTTTAGGAATAAATCTGAGACAAATAGAGAGAAGGAACTACTTGTTAAATGCTATTTGCTCAATAAGTTCACTGATATTGGTATGGCTAAATTTGAGATAGCTTCATAAATTTATTGTGCGTTACCTACTATCCGAAGAGCGATGCAACAAAGCCATCCCAGTGTCAGCTACTTGGATGACAGAGGGGGGTGGGATGACAGAAGATGATGGAGTGACAGGGAGTAATACAAAAAGTTTCGTCATCCCCATTGAATCGGCTTTAAAATCGATGTTCAAAGTTGAAATTTCCCTAGAAGATGCGGGGAAAATCAGAAAAGGTCAGGAAGTTGTATTAAATAACTTGCGTAATTTAAAGAATCATGATATTTGTTGTACGGTGGTGAGTAGTGTACCTATTGCAATCTGCAGTTTTATTTATGGTTGTGTGAAACCTATTCGTGTTTTTAATATTTAAAATGAGGTTTAGATGTCGATAACATCCGAAAAGAAAAAGAGTTTGATGAATATATATGCAATTAAAGAAGATGATACAGGCTCATCTTTTGTACAATGTGCAATTTTGACCGAGAGGATCAGTAACTTAACTGAGCATTTTAAAGTGCACAAGCATGACCATCACTCTAAGCGTGGTTTACTTATATTGATAGGTAGAAGACGCAAGCACTTAAATTATATAAAGCGTAAATTTGGTAATGAAGCCTATCAGGAATTAATAGAGAAGTTAGGCATTAGAAAATAATCGAGGAATTTAATATGTTTAAAATTATAAAAAAATCTATAGAGTGGGGTGGTCGTGCCTTATCTTTAGAAACAGGAAAAATAGCACGCCAAGCTCATGGTTCAGTAGTTGTAAATTACGGTGATACTTCTGTTTTAGTAACTGTTGTACGTAAAAAGAAGGAAGAAAGCGTTGATTTCCTACCTTTAAATGTGCAGTTTATCGCAAAAAGCTATGCCATGGGTAAGATCCCTGGCGGGTTTTTTAAAAGAGAAGGCAAGCCATCTGATAGAGAAACTTTAATCTCAAGAGTAATAGATAGAAGTATAAGACCACTATTCCCAGAAGGATTTCATGATGAAATTAGTGTGGTGTGCAATCTATTAACTTATGATACAGTCAATCCTCCTGAAGTGCCAGCATTGATTGGTGCTGTTGCAGCTCTTGCAATTTCTGGTGTTCCCTTTCACTTTACTATAGCTGGAGTGATGGTTGGTTGTGATGAAAATAATAACTATATACTCAACCCTTCTGTTCAAGAGATGAAAGCAAGCAGCTTGGATCTGTTTTTGTCTGGTGATGAAAATTCAATTTTAATGGTTGAATCAGAAGTGAAAGAGCTCTCTGAAGAAAATGTTTTTAATGCAATAAAATTTGGCCATGAACACCTTAAGCCTGTCATTAAGCTCATAAAAGAGTTTGCTGATACAATTGGCAATAAACCTGAGAGCTTTGCCCCTATTGATGCATCAGATATAACACAAGAGCTCGAAAAATACGGTAAAGATTTTGAAAAAGCATATTCGCAAACAGTAAAACAAGAGCGAGTTCAAGCTCTAGAAGCGATCAGAGAGAATATATTGAATACTCTTAAAGAAACTGGAAAAGACGAAAAGTTAATTACGTATGCAGTAAAAAACTTTGAAAGATCTTTAGTACGTGAAATAATTAGGAAGAAAAGTGTAAGGATAGACGGTCGTAAGCATGATGAGATACGTCAGATAGAAGTTGAAGTTGATATTCTGTCCAAAACTCACGGTTCTGCACTATTTACAAGAGGCAATACTCAGGCACTGGTTGTTACTGCTCTTGGCACCACTCAAGATGAGCAAATTGTGGATGATATTGAAGGGGATAGACGTGAGCATTTCATGTTGCATTATAACTTTCCCTCATTTGCTGTTGGAGAAACTTCTGCTGCGCGTGCACCAGGAAGAAGAGAAATCGGTCATGGCAAACTTGCTTGGAAAGCAATTCATCCTGTTTTACCCGATAAGTCTGAATTTCCTTATACAATAAGAGTAGTGTCCGAAATTTTGGAGTCTGATGGTTCTTCTTCTATGGCAACAGTTTGTGGGACTTCTCTTGCTTTAATGGATACGGGTGTGCCAATAAAGGCCCCTGTTGCTGGAATTGCTATGGGTCTCATCAAAGATAAAGACGAGTATGTAATACTTTCCGATATACTTGGTGATGAAGATTATCTTGGTGATATGGACTTTAAAGTAGCAGGAACTAGTGAAGGGGTTACGGCGCTACAAATGGACATGAAAATTTCTGGTATAAGCTTTGAAATTGTTGAAAAATCTTTAGAACAGGCAAAAGCTGGAAGATTACATATTTTAGAAAAAATGAATGCAGTGATTTCAGAACACAGTGATGATGTCAAAGACCATGCACCAAGGATGTTATCATTTTACATAGATAAAGACAAAATTTCTGCTGCTATAGGTTCTAAGGGGAAAAATATACGCAGTGTGTGTGAAAGAAGTAATGCAAAAATTGAAATAGGAGATGATGGTAAAGTTTCTGTTTTTGCTACGAGTGGCACTGAAGCTGAAATTGCAAAGAGTATGATGATTGATTCAATAACAGAACTAGAACAAGGTTCTATAGTTGATGTCAAGGTTGTAAGAATAGAGAAGTCTATTGTAGAGCTTGAATTTCTTAATGGCAGAAAAGGAAAAATGCACATAAGTGAAGTAGCTAATGAACATATAGATTCTATAGAGAGCGTACTTAAACAAGATGATACTTTCAAAGCACTAGTAATTGACTTCGAAAAAGGTGGGTGTCCAAAGTTGTCAAGACGTCGGGTTGATCAAGAGACGGGAGAGTTTTTTGAAGGTGAGCTTTACAACGAGGAAAGGAAAGATGGTCCAAATGACAGGGATAATTATTACAATAATTCATTTAGTAGAAAACCTGGAGGAAGTCACCATAAGAGGCCTCCTCGTCCTCATTCTGGTTTCAGCAACAGAAATAGGCCGAAATTTGGTAATAATGATTCATCATCAGGTTTTTATTAAGAGTAAACTTCTTGCGTTACCTCTCGTCATTCCAGTGCTTAACACTGGAATGACACCCTTTCTGGTGAAGGTTGTTCTCAAATCACAATGTTAGTACAATTGTGGTGTTAGCTATAGCTAACCCAAGGTATCCGTTCAGCGGAGTGGTAGAATAAGGTAGACAAAGTGATCTAAAAAGATAATCATAGAGCAAAAGTGAGGTAATGTGGTAAACCTTTTAGAACTTTGCAAAAATTTACAGCAAAAAATAGAAAAACTGAAAGCAGAGATAGAAAACTTAAAAGCAGAAAATAAAGCTTTAAAGATAGAGAACGCTGAATTAAAGGAAAGGCTTGGTTTAAACTCGAAAAATTCATCTCTACCGAGCTCTAAAGAATTGTACAAAACAAAAAAGGACAAGCCAAAAAGCGAAAGGAATGTTGGCGATCAGGTTGGGCATAAAGGAAATTTTCATGCCACAATGGAAGCGGATAAAGTAGTAAAAATAGAGTTGCCTAATATTTGCGAATGCGGAGGAGAGCTTGTAATATGCGAAAAACCTTATGTTCACCAAAAAGTTGATCTTCCGGAAATTAGGCCTTATGTAGTATAGCATTTCTCATAATAGTCCGAACAGGTCATAGGAAGGCAGAATCAACAGCACGACGAAAGGATTCGAATAGAGGAATGTTTTTCCTGGCTCTGTTTTTTATAGCAAACCAATGATGCTCAATTTTGTTGAAATCTGGAGAATAAGGCGGCAGATACAAAATTTCTGCACCAACCCCTTTAGCAAGCTCGATAATCTTATCAGACTTATGAAAAGTAGCATTGTCAAGAATGACAGTCTGTCCAGGTTCCAAGATCGGTGTCAAAAATTGCTCAAACCATCCATTAAAAACATCCATATTACAGTGGCCTTCAAAGGTTAACGGAACAACTATCTTTCTTCCACTTAAGGCTGCAACCATACTGATTCGTTGAGTTTTCTTTCCAGATTTTAAGGCATAAAACCGCTGTCCTTTCTGGCAATATCCGTAGTTCGGTGTTATCAATGCCAGACTCATCTATATACACTAAGTTTTTAGGTTCTTTTGTCGCTATAATTTTCAAAAATTCAGCACGTTTTTCTTCGTTTCTTTCCTTGTATCCATATGTCTTTTTTTGCGCGTAAATCCAATTTTTTTAAGGGCTCGATAGATCGTTTGGATACTAACGTTGTTCCAAAGTTTAGCCATTTCCGATAGAGTCTTTCCTCCGTGTTCTCTGGCAAATTTGGCAAAGGTATCCCAGTCGGTAATTTTGTGATTGTAACCCCCATTTCCAAGTTTTTTTGATTGAAAGTCTCCTGTTTCTTTTCTTCTTTGCTGCCACTCCCATAAAGTAGTTCGCCCAATCTTAAATCTTGCTGCCACTGTTTCTCTGCTTTCTCCTTCGTCTAGCGCTTCCATTGCTTTTTTTCTTAAATCATAACTATATGCTGCTGGCATTCAACCTCCTTATCATCATCTACCCTTATCCTATCACATCCGGACTTTTATGGAAAGAGCTATAAGAGGTTGTCCGGAAACTAGTAAATTCAAGCATATTCCCTCTTTAACATAACCCTACTCATAGCTAGGTATATGAAATTCTCAGTGGATGTTGTGAGTAAATCATACTCCTTCGATAGCCTTCTATTCCTATTAACCCAAGCAAAAGTCCTTTCTACAACCCATCTTCTTGGCTGTACTTTAAACCCTTGTTCTCTTGTTGGTAGTAGCTCAGGTGGCGTATCTTTGTGCACCCAAAATCTACATGGAGGCCTTTTAACAATTTCAATATCTATGTCATATTCTTCCTTTATGTGATTCTTTAAATTTCTTCCTTGGTATCCCATGTCAGCCCACATTTTTTTAACTTTAGTATATTTTGTTCTCATATTGTTTAATGCTATTTTAATACCATCTCTATCATTTTCGTTAGCAGCGCCTACGTAACAACCTAGTATAAAACCCTGAGTGTCTGTAATTATATGCCTTTTTCTACCCTTTACTTTTTTACTTCCATCATAGCCTTTGATCCCCCCTTTTCTGTAGTCTTTACAGATTGACTATCTACTATACAGGCACTCGGCTGCTCATTCCTTCCTATTTTTCTTCTACTATATTTTGTAATTTCATAATTCATTTTCTCAAAAATTCCCTGCTTCTTCCATTGCCTGAACTGCTCATACACAGTCTTCCATAGCGGAAAATCATTTGGTAAATACCGCCATTGACACCCTGTACGCAATACATAGAAAATTGCTTCTAATATTTCTCTTTTGCTATACTTTGGCGGCCTTCCTCCTTTCTTGTATGATACTCTGAAGTGTTTTTCTATTCTTGACCATTCCCTTTCGCTTAGATCTGTTGGATACTTTTTTCTCATCTTTACCCCGTACTAAAATTTCAGATATTATAGCCTTTTACTTGTTTCCGGACAACCTCTAATATGGAAGATATCGAAATTGCTATAGACAGTACAGGAATTAGTATATACAACAACACACAGCAAGGAAAATAGCACTGACAGAAAATATCGTGGCTATGAGCAAACGAGAAAATTGCACGTAATGTTGAATATAAACAACAAAAAAGCCATAGCTGTAAAATACAGTAACGGCTGATCACTATGGAGCTTGTGATTTGCTAAAAGAAGTTGATTTTCAGCATGCCATAAAAGTACTATATGCAGATAGAGCATGTGATAGGCACAAGTTTTATAAGTTGTGTAACGAATATGATATAAAGACAAAAATTCCACCAATAAACAATGCGGCAGAACATCCAGAAATAGATTATATGTCTGACAGGAATGCTGCTATTAGGTTAATAAAATTATACGGTGAAGATGGCATGAAAGAATGGAAAAAAGAAGTAAATTATGGGAAAAGATCTTATATTGAAGGGTTTTTCTCAAGATTAAAGCAAATATTCGGATTTAGTTTTAGGAATAAATCTGAGATAAATCGAGAAAAAGAACTAAATGCTATTTGCTTAATAAATTCACTGATATTGGTATGGCTAAATTTGAGATAGTTACATGAATTTACTATAAATCACCATCTCATAAAGTGTGATGCAACAAAGCCATCCCAGTGTCTGGGCACTGGGATGACACCCTTTTGGATGGAAACCAGTGTCAGGTACTCGGATGACACCATTTACAACCACTCTCCTACCCTTTCTAGCTGTTTATAGCTGTTAAATCTCAGGAATTTATCAAAATATGGAGAGGCAATAAAGGGTGTGGAATTACTTAAATAGTTAGATAAAAAACCAGGCAGATCATTTTTTAATTCTTGCATTTTGTATCTATAATTTTGTATAGAAATAACTTTTATTTTATCATAATCAAGTTTCCAATAAGCAAGTTCTGAGACTTCTCTTTTTGTTATATATTCTACCGCTAAGGCTTGTAAAATTAATTGCGGAAAAAATCCCGACATTACTTCTTCATTGGAAGGTGGTGTACCAAGCTTATAGTCTATAATTGCCACTTGCCCACTTGGTAGATACTCAACTCTATCACATCTTGCTATCAGTGAAATTTCTTGTGGCTTATTTGTCATCCAAGCAGTTTCATACTGATCACAAGAACCAGTGTCACGCGCTGGAATATGAAATATCGGACAGGAAAAGTTCTTTTCCAACTCAACATAATTGCTTCGAGTTTCATCAAATTCGACAAAAGATTGAATTATCTTTTGTAGTCTTACCCACCACATATTTGAAAAATTAAACTGACTAGTCGAGAATGCTTCTCGTGCAATGCTCATTGGAGATTTTTTGTTGCGTAAATATCTTGCAAGAATGTTGTGTACCATAGTGCCAAATTCCAATATCGATGGCTTGAAATTCAAGTCTCTTAATTGTTTAAGACCCAGTATATATTCAACGTAAAATGAATAAGGATTACGAATTAGCTTTTCTATTGCACTGCAAGACATCACCTGCATTTTTTCTTTTCTAACTTCGGTTTGAGGTTTTGGCATAGGCTGAGTACATGGAACAGTACATTCAGGCGTATTTAATATCCTTAGCCAATCACGATACGGCTGCTTCCCCTCCTTGAGTAGAATTTCCAAACGCTGCAATAGAATTGGCTTTCTATGGCTTAGCGATCTTGTAATATAAACCTTACTTGCACAAAACAAATTGTGTAAAGTATAAAAAAAATACCCCTGCTCTTCTTGTGCAGAAGGAAGATTAAATTTTTCTCTCGTAAGTGCATTCAAAAGCGGACTTTGAAAGCTTGGCGCTTCATTAAATCCAGCAAGTATTACAACTTTGTTGTGATATAAGCTGAATTTATTCAAGTCACTTGCTACAAAGAAAAACTCTTTCTCTAAAAATAAGGTCAGAATTTGGCTATATAACTCTAAGGAGCATTTAATTCCTACACCCTCACATGCATTTGAGAAATTACAGGTAAAATTACCTATTTCACTATTTAGCTCTGAAAAATTTATACCAGATAATATATTAATACACTGCAAATGAGTTGCTACCACATCGAAAATAGAGCAATTTATAGAACGAAGTAAAGGATTAAATATAACCTCTAACTTACTGATAATAAGTAATATATCTTCTTTGTATTTTAGCTTTTTATGGGCATTGATAGCATTTATAATATCGCTCAGACCATTTGTACTAAAGTTGCGTAATATCTCTATTTCAAATTCAGATAAAATCCGAGTGTACTCTTCTTGAGTGTAACCAAAAGTCACTAGCCTATGTTTAAGGAGCGAAAGTAATGACACACTGCTCCAATTTGAGGTCAAAACTTCGATACTATAAAGCAGAAGCGTTATATAAGGGTAATTTTCCGGTATGGCACTGTGTTGCCTTGATAAACATGCTATACGAGCTGCAAGTAATTTATCAAAGACGACCAAAGAAATGTTTTCATAACCTTCATTTTCTATAATTAATGATGTCACTTGTGCTTCTTCCTCTCTGGAATCACAAGTGATGACTTCAATATTGCCAACATGTCCACTACTAACTTTGCTTAGATCGGCAGTTGTATCAAAGACGTAATCTAGATATTCCTCAGGACTTCCTGTTATCCCAGCCCTTTCTTCTGTCATCCAAGTAGCTGACACTGGGATCCAGTTTTCATTATACAGCCACCTGGTGCGCTCATTTAAAGTTAAGTTTTCTGGATCCCAGTGTCTGGGCACTGGAGAACACGCTTCTGGCAGAAAACTCACATCCCTTCTATCCACTTTTAAATAATCGAGCAGATCTTTCAGGCAATATTGATAATGTTTTTTATCAAGCGATTTCCAGTCTTTCTCTTTAATTTTCAAATTCAAGTTAGGCAAAATTATTTTTCCAAATGGCAGATCATATATAGCCCTAATTAACGACTTATCCTTTCCAATTCCAACAAAGATTATATATTGGTCTTTTTGTAAAGAGATTATCATATTGTTTATGTAATCACTCTTATGTTTTAATATATCTACTACTTCTAAATCTTTTAAAGTTTTACTCCAAGTCTCAGTGAGTAAGCTTATGAAATTCTCTATTTTTTTTGAATGTTCATCAAATTGATAACAATCCGTTGTTTGGGTAGATTGAATTTTATCAAGCAGTGATGGCAGGCTATAAGCTAAATCAATTGGAAAATTATCATTATTTTTTCTATTCCACTCCAATATGAATTGAATGAGTAGCAGTGTCCTTTTTGTTGGCTTGATAACTTTAACCCTATCAAGATTTAATATTAAATCTTCCTCATCAATATTCTCTAGCGAAACTATCTCTGGCAAAATTATGCATTTTTTAGCGTTATGATTCTTGAATGCACTCAGCAGCGCTATCACATCCCTCTTGCAAGGAAGTATGATTTTTACTTCAGGAATTTTTTCTCTTTCATATTCAGAAAATATGTGCTGAACCAGCACATCAAAAAGAGATTCATCCACATTAACGGTAAAAACTCTTCCCACTAACAGTAACAATTAATACAATATTTTATTGTATAGAAATTATTCAAAATATAAACGTGCTTGTATGCTATTATATATTAAAATTTTTTATAACATTACATGGCAAACATTAGAATAGAAGTTTTAAATAAATGCGAGCAAATTGGCTGCAGATGGTTAGTCAACGTTTACTCGATTTACATACGCAAAGAATTACCATCCAAATTATATGAAGAAATTTGCGGGCTATTTTATAATAAAGTCATACAAAACTGCCGTTATTATTCCTACAATGAAAACCTTGAAGAAGTTCCGTATGATTTCATAGAACCACAAGCAAAGTGGGGCTTGGAAATAAGCTTCCTACCTGGCATGACCGATAATGTAGGCAACACAGTGAAACAAATTGTTAGAGAGTATTTAATAAGCAAAGGCTATATCGACCAGCCTGTCATCCCAGCCCCTTCTTTTGTCATCCCAGTGCTTGACACTGGGATCCAGAAAGAGAAAACGCAGATTCCAGCGTCACGCGCTGGAATGACACCAATTGAGATCAAAGCAAGAAGTTCAAAATTGATTCTAAGTCAAGGAGATTTACCAACCGAAGATGATATAAAACAAGAGTTCAACCCCATCACTGAGTATTGCACACTTATCTGTAAAGAAAATAATAACTATAGCTGGAAATATTATGGTAAATATAAGTCATTAAATACCCACTCCGGTGTCATTCCAGCGCGTGACCAGGAAAAAAAAGAATGGATCCCAGTGTCAAGCACTGGGATGACAGAAAAAAAGGCTGGGATGACAAAAGAGAGCACTGGAGTGATATCAAGTAGTAATGGGGCTAAATCTGTTGATTTAAATGTAAGTGACCAAGAACTTGAGAAAATCAGCAGAGATGGAATCGATGGTAATGGCACTTTAGGGCTCTCGCTGGCAGCAATGAAAGCTATAAAGGATTACTTTAAAAAACTTGGTAGAAATCCATATGATATTGAACTTGAGTCTCTGGCACAGACTTGGTCTGAACATTGTAAACACAATATTTTTTGCTCCCCTATTGATGAAATAAAAGACGGTCTATATGCTCATTATATTAAGCGTGCAACGCGTGAGATAAATTCTGACATATGCGTGTCAGTTTTCTCCGACAACGCAGGAGGAATAATTTTTGATGACGATTACTTGATTGTAGATAAAGTTGAAACTCACAATAGCCCTTCAGCTCTTGATCCATTTGGTGGAGCAATGACCGGAGTGCTTGGAGTTAATCGCGATATAGTGGGTTTCGGGAAAGGCGCAGAGCCTATAATGAATACCTATTACTTTTGCTTTGCCAAAGAAGCAAAAGGCAAATTTTATAGGGATAAAGAGCGCACTGATGAGATCTTACCGCCAAAATATATAATGAAAGAAGTGATTCACGGTGTTAATGTTGCTGGTAATTGCTCTGGTATTCCAACACAACTTGGATCGGTATATTTCGACGATAGATTTTGTGGCAAGCCATTAGTTTTTGTCGGAAGCATTGGAATTATTCCACGCAATATAAATAATGCACCTTCACACATTAAAGGACCAAAAAATGGCGATAAGATTGTAATTATTGGCGGAAGAGTTGGAAGAGATGGAATTCACGGTGCAACGTTCTCTTCAGAGGCTTTATCGGGAAATAGCCCTTCAACAATTGTGCAAATTGGTGACCCTATAACACAAAAAAAATTATCCAATGCCGTCATAAAAGCAAGAGATCTTGATCTTTATAATGCAATAACGGATAACGGAGCAGGTGGGCTGTCGTCGTCTATTGGTGAAATGGGAAAAGACGGATTTGAAGTTGATTTGAGCAAGGTTCTCCTTAAAAACGATGGTATGGCTCAGTGGGAAATATGGATATCAGAATCACAAGAGAGAATGACCTTAGCAGTGCCAGAAGAAAATCTCCCTATGTTTAAGCAAATCATGAAAAAACATGATGTGGAGGTTTGTGTGATTGGAGAGTTTAATGAGAGTGGTAAAGCTGTTGTTAAATGTCCTGAAGGGACAGTAATAATGGACATCGAAACTGAATTTCTGCATGATGGTAATCCCAAAGTGCATTTACAGACGAAACCGTGGTCTAAGGGGCTTCCAGCGCTATGCGCTGGAATGACAACAAGTTCGCCTTCTTTAGCAATTGAACTAAAAGAAATGCTGAGCAGACCAAACATTTGCAGCAAAGAGTTCATAGTGGTGCAATATGACCATGAGGTTCAAGGGTCGTCAGTGCTGAAACCACTGCAGGGCAAGGGAAGAGTGTGCAGTGAAGCTATTGTTTCAAGGCCAATCCTTTCTTCAAATAAAGGTGTTGTAAAATCGCAAGGATTTGGCTCAAGTTATGGAGAAATTGACACCTACCACATGGCAGCATGTGCAATTGACACCGCGATACGCAACTATGTAGCCGCAGGAGGAAATATAAATCATCTAGCGTTGCTCGACAATTTTTGTTGGTGTGATGCTTATAATCCAGAAAGGTTGTGGCAACTAAAGAAAGCTGCAGAGGCTTGTTACGACTTCGCAACTGCATTTAAAACACCATTCATATCCGGAAAAGACAGTATGTTCAATGACTTCAAGGGATATGATGAAAATGGCGAGAAAGTGATAATCTCTGCACCACCTTCATTACTCATCTCAGCAATTGGAATTATAGAAAATATTGAAAATGCGGTATCGCTTGATGTAAAAATGCCAGGGGACTTGATATATGTGCTTGGAGAAACACTTGATGAACTTGGTAGATCTGAATATCAGTTATATAGTGGAATAGGTAATAACAACGTACCAAAAGTTGATGCAAAGAGCGCTAGGAAGTTGTATGAGCGTTACAACCAGGCAAGAAAAGATGGCATAATTGCCTCTGCAATTGCACCAAACTTAGGCGGATTAGTTATTGCTCTGGCAAAATCGCTAATTGCAGGAGACCTTGGTGCTGAAATCGATCTTTCACTAGTGCCAATAGGAAAAATACAAAATACAGACATAATAAACAAGATAATAATGTTTTCTGAATCGCAAAGTAGAATTTTGGTTACTATTGCACCACAAAATCAGAAGAGGTTTGAAGAATTGTTTGAAGGTGCAGTTTATTCATGTATTGGCAAAGTAACAGAGAAAAAGGTGCTAAACATAAAGGATGTTTTCAAAGTAGATCTGAAAGATGTGGCATGCTAATATAAAATATTTTTCTTATTATGCTAAATAACTCTTTTACTATATGTAATGTTTATTTAGAATGAATGTATGTTATTAATTTTGGGTAGGTAATTATGTCTATTTTATCGATACTCCTGTTTATCAGTCTTTCTTTACTCAACACTTCAAATAAATTGATGATATGTGCTGCCTTATTTGTGGGAGCTGCTTTAGTTGTAAATTCAATGGTTGAATTTTATGGCAGAAGCAAAGCTACGTACAACTTAATAGTGTGTACAGCGCTATGTTGTGTTTTTAAATGGCAAAGTTTTAATTTGATGATATTGATTTCATATACTGCAATTTTAGTATCTCTTCTCTCAAGCATAATTATTTTTGAAAAATTGAAGTCCAAGTTGAATTTTCATATGGCAAATTTCATTACTTTAATTATAGCATCAGTGGTTGATAGTGCCGTTGTATGTGTTGGATTACTATACAAATTTTCTGCAGGTAAATGCCTATCAATATATACTAGAGACTTAATTTTTAAGTTTTCTTATCCGTCAGTATTGAGCATCTGTTTGTTTGTAGGAATGTATTTATTTTGCTTGGCAAACAAGAAGTATTTTAAGATTTCCACATAACCTGTTTTCTGATATAGCTAAACTGACTTTGGGTCCTAGGGGTGTATTTGGTGCGTAACAACAGTTTAGAATTTATAGGTAGCCTAAACCCACAACTGTACAAACATTATGATTTGAGCCTATCAGGGGGGTGTCATTCCAGTCTGGAATCCAGAAAAAAGAATGGTGTCATCCCAGTGCTTGACACATAGCTGTACGAACATTCATTTTTGAAGGTAAATTGCACAGCAAATGGTGTCATTCCAGTCTGGAATCCAGAAATTTTGCTTATAACTGAGCTGATGAGCTAAAGGTAGTTGTCTTACGCTAAAACAAACGTTTTTAATTAAGTTGCATAGAACCAGTGTCTGGGCACTGGCCCACTGGTGGGAATTGCTCCTAAACTGCAACGTTCGTACAGCTATGTGCTTGACACTGGGATGACATCATAGGGGCACTGGCCTACTTAACTGTCATACCGTCGCGGTATCTCAGCCGCTAACAAGTAGCGGAATGACGATTTATCAAACGCTGCCTAATTTTCCGTAACAGTTGAAAAAATCAATAGAAAATCAATATATCACTATAAATTCACGTATTTTGAGGCTATAATGGTTAATACGTTATATGGTATAATATGGACGATTTTATCAGAGTTAAGGGCGCAAGGGAAAATAATCTGCAAGGTGTAGACGTCAATATACCGAAAAATAAGCTAGTTGTTATAACTGGGCTAAGTGGTTCTGGCAAGTCTAGCCTTGCATTTGATACGATTTATGCAGAAGGCCAACGCCGATACGTTGAAAGCCTGTCAGCTTACGCGCGTCAATTTCTCAACATTCAGGATAAACCAGATGTTGAGTCGATTACAGGTCTCTCTCCTGCAATATCTATCAACCAGAAATCGATCTCAAAAAATCCAAGGTCAACAGTTGGAACTGTTACCGAAATTTACGATTACTTGCGCTTAGTATATGCACGAATAGGAGTTCCTTATTCACCTGCAACTGGATTACCAATCACAAAACAAACGGTGTCTCAAATTGTAGACACTATAATTGCGTTACCTTTAGAAACTAAGATATATATACTTGCCCCTGTTGTGCGTGGTAGAAAGGGAGAACATCTTAAAGAGATATTGGAAATTAAAAGACAAGGTTACGTAAGGTTCAAAATAGATGGTGAAGTGTACAATGTAGATGACTTGCCTAAACTCGATAAGAACAAGAAACACGACGTTTTTGTGGTTGCAGATAGAATATCAATATTGGGCGATATAGGAAATCGACTGCCAAGTAGTATAGAATCCGCACTAAAACTTGGTAATGGTCTAATGTATGTAGAAATAGTAAACCTACCTGACAACCATAATTCCGAGTATAAAAATGGTCAAATTCTGACTTTTTCAGAGAATTTTGCATGCCCCGAGTCTGGTTTCACTCTTGAGGAAATAGAACCAAGATTATTTTCTTTTAACAGCCCTTACGGTGCATGTGGTTCGTGTAATGGGCTTGGTAAAAAACTAAGTGTTGATATAAAGCTAATAGTACCGGATGAAACTCTTTCAATATCTGAGGGTGCTTTAAAGCCAGTGGGATCAATGTTCCGCCAAGTGCACACAGGTTATGGATTTCTAAAAAGTGCAATTCTATCACTGGCTGAAAACTACAAATTTAACCTTGATATTCCGTGGAAGAACATAGATCAAGAAGTAAAAGATATGATACTCTTTGGCTCTAATAAATTTCAAGGTTTGATCAGTATCTTGGAGAACCAGATGGATTATGATGAAACACTTGTTGAGCGATATTGCTCTGTCACTCACTGCAGAGAATGCACTGGCTATAGATTGAGAAAAGAAGCGCTTACAGTAAAAATTGATAGCAAACATATAGGTGAAATATCAGGGCTTAGTATCGATGAATCCCTTAAGTGGTTTGAAAATTTGCCAGACAAGCTCACAGAACAACAGAAGCAAATCTCAAATAAAATACTAAGTGAAATAATCAAGAGGCTAACATTTTTAAAGAATGTAGGGTTGAATTACCTAACGCTTGATCGAGAATCTAGCACTCTCTCTGGCGGTGAGAGTCAGAGGCTCAGACTTGCTTCGCAAATTGGCTCAGGATTAACGGGGGTTTTATATGTTCTTGATGAACCCTCGATTGGCCTTCATCAATGTGATAATGATCGGTTAATTGCCACACTAAAAAACTTAAGAGACATGGGTAACACTGTAATCGTTGTTGAGCATGATGAAGATACAATAATGGCTGCTGATTATGCGATTGATATTGGTCCTGGAGCTGGCGTAAATGGTGGAAAAGTTGTTGCAGAAGGAACACCAGACCAGGTGCAAAGAAATTCAGGGAGCATAACAGGGCAATATTTGAGTGGAGAGAAAAAAATTTTAATTCCAAGGAGAAGAAAGCAAGCAACTCAGTTCATAAAAGTAATAAATGCATGTGAAAATAACTTAAAAAATGTAAACGTTAAATTTCCTATAGGGAATCTTATTTGTGTTACTGGAATATCAGGAGGGGGAAAATCAAGTTTAGTCATAGAAACGTTATATAAATATTCAGCACATAAGATACATCATTCGTCTGCAAGGTATGGTCAGTGTGATAGAATAGAAGGCCTTGAATATATAGATAAAGTTATAGAAGTTGATCAGTCGCCAATTGGTAGAACTCCTGCGTCAAATCCAGCAACATATGTTGGTATGTTCACTCATATAAGAAATTGGTTTGCAGGTCTTTCGGAGTCAAAAGCAAGGGGATATAATATAGGCCGGTTTTCATTTAATACCAGAGGGGGAAGGTGTGAGGCTTGTAAAGGTGATGGGCACTTAAAGATAGAGATGCATTTTCTA
This sequence comes from Wolbachia endosymbiont of Aedes aegypti, assembly GCF_021496215.1. Classification (NCBI taxonomy): domain Bacteria; kingdom Pseudomonadati; phylum Pseudomonadota; class Alphaproteobacteria; order Rickettsiales; family Anaplasmataceae; genus Wolbachia; species Wolbachia endosymbiont of Aedes aegypti. The sequence continues at coordinate 884,782 of NZ_CP090902.1, forward strand.
CCGGACGTTTATGTGAAGTGTGAGCAATGTAAAGGGCGAAGGTATAATCGGGAAACATTGGAAGTTACTTATAAAGAAAAATCAATCTCTGATGTGCTTGATATGACGATAGATCAGGCTTGTGATTTTTTTGAAAACCTTCCAATGGTAAAAGAAAAGTTGGTTTCTTTGCAGGAAGTAGGGCTTGGCTATATAAAACTCGGACAGTCGTCAACAACGTTGTCTGGGGGTGAAGCACAACGAATAAAGCTGTCCAAAGAGCTATCAAAACGATTTACCGGAAGAACATTGTATATTCTTGATGAGCCAACAACTGGATTACACTTTGAAGATATAAATAACTTACTAAAAATACTCCATAGATTAGTCAATCTGGGAAACACTGTTATAGTTATCGAGCACAATTTGCACGTTATAAAAACTGCAGATTATATAATAGACATCGGACCAGAGGGCGGAATAAAAGGCGGAGAAGTGATTGCTACTGGAACTCCAGAAGAAGTGGTAAAAATTCCAGAAAGTGTGACAGGCAGGTATCTTAAAACGTATTTATTATAAACTATTTCTTAATTATATTAGGCTAGGTTGCATATTTATGATTTGGAGATAAGAATGTCAGTATATCGATACTTTAGAAGGTACGTTGAATATGGAGTTGTACCTGCTAAGAAAGCAGAAGATAACACACTAGTTCCAGAAAATAGTTTCTATAAATCTGTACGTTACGTTGATAATGTGCTAGGACCTGTGAAAGATGTAATTTGTGGAGTTGAGAGTAAAGACAATTATAACAAGTATTATCAAGATAATGATAAACGTGGGTCACAGGGCAGAGAAAGTGTATTCATTGTGTGCACTTGGTGCTATTTTAGCAGCCAACATAATATTGCAACCTTTATGTTTGATACTATAACTAAAGTGACTTAGGTTTACCGACGATTTGATAAACGACAAATTCGTCATCCCGCTGCTTGTTAGCGGGATCTAGAGATACCGCGGCGGTATGACGTAGGAAAACCTGACTTGCACTAGCTACAGCACCCAGCAGTGGCTCAGTTTGAACTATATTGAAATGGAATAAAAAGTGAAAGAGTGTAAGCTTAAGTTACTTTAGCTATACTATATAAATTATTTTATAATATATTTAATGAGTTGTGAACCTTCTCTTACTAAAAAAAGCTACAAATCTCATATTTCCAAGCGTATGCGTAAGTTGCGAATGTATCATTGATGAAAATCTTAATCTGTGTAGTGAATGCAACAAAAAAATCAATTTTCTAACTAAGCATTACTGCAATGTTTGTGGCGTAGTAATCTCAGACAATATTTATACGTGTGGTAAGTGCATCATCAATCCTCCACCGTTTAAAGTATTAAGATCAGTTTTTGCTTATGATCAACATAGTAGAAACATGAGAGGTTGTCCGGAAACTAGTAAATTCAAGCATATTCCCTCTTTAACATAACCCTACTCATAGCTAGGTATATGAAATTCTCAGTGGATGTTGTGAGTAAATCATACTCCTTCGATAGCCTTCTATTCCTATTAACCCAAGCAAAAGTCCTTTCTACAACCCATCTTCTTGGCTGTACTTTAAACCCTTGTTCTCTTGTTGGTAGTAGCTCAGGTGGCGTATCTTTGTGCACCCAAAATCTACATGGAGGCCTTTTAACAATTTCAATATCTATGTCATATTCTTCCTTTATGTGATTCTTTAAATTTCTTCCTTGGTATCCCATGTCAGCCCACATTTTTTTAACTTTAGTATATTTTGTTCTCATATTGTTTAATGCTATTTTAATACCATCTCTATCATTTTCGTTAGCAGCGCCTACGTAACAACCTAGTATAAAACCCTGAGTGTCTGTAATTATATGCCTTTTTCTACCCTTTACTTTTTTACTTCCATCATAGCCTTTGATCCCCCCTTTTCTGTAGTCTTTACAGATTGACTATCTACTATACAGGCACTCGGCTGCTCATTCCTTCCTATTTTTCTTCTACTATATTTTGTAATTTCATAATTCATTTTCTCAAAAATTCCCTGCTTCTTCCATTGCCTGAACTGCTCATACACAGTCTTCCATAGCGGAAAATCATTTGGTAAATACCGCCATTGACACCCTGTACGCAATACATAGAAAATTGCTTCTAATATTTCTCTTTTGCTATACTTTGGCGGCCTTCCTCCTTTCTTGTATGATACTCTGAAGTGTTTTTCTATTCTTGACCATTCCCTTTCGCTTAGATCTGTTGGATACTTTTTTCTCATCTTTACCCCGTACTAAAATTTCAGATATTATAGCCTTTTACTTGTTTCCGGACAACCTCTGATTATAAATTTCAAATTTTTTGATAATTTGAATTACGTAAAAATCTATGCAAAGTGGATACACCAAGCTAATCAGGATACATTTCAGAACGCAGAGATCATAATCCCTATACCGTTACATAAAATGCGCTTGTTTAAACGTAAATATAATCAAGCAGCACTGCTTGCAAAAGAATTGAGTAAATTGTCCAATTTATCCTATACGCCATTTGCAATAAAACGCCTTCGCCATACTGCGCCTCAAGCTGGTCTTTCACTTAAACAGCGTGAAAAAAAATTTAAAGAAGGCTTTTAAAACAAGCAACAAGAAAATTATCGAAAATAAAATCGTGATATTAGTTGATGATGTGGTAACAACCGGAGCAACTGTAAGATCTTGCTCTCAGGAAATTTTAAACTCCGGTGCAAAAGAAGTGAGAGTGCTATCACTTGCAAGAACGGTGAATGATTGTGAGGCTATTAAATAAAATCTTGCCTTGCTTTTACTATATCCATAAAATTATAATTTATAGTTGAATAGTTGTTGGGGAGCGTATGAGTATAAAAGAGCAAGAAATTGATGCTATATTCCAAGAAATAGAGCAAGAATCAAAAGAAAGTGACATAATTGAAGAAGTTAAGCAAAAGCTGCTCGCATGTAACCAAGATACATACAATCAGTGGAAAAGACTTAATTTTCACATAGATCATTTATTTGAAATACGGCAAGAGATTACCCATGCTTCTAGGTATTATACTACTGCGTTAAACATTGCTGCTCATAAAGGCTTAGTAAAAACAGTAAGACGTCTACTGGAGAAAGGTGCAGAGGTTAGTACACGCGATGGTGGTGGACACACTGCTCTGCATTGTGCCGCTAGCAGCGGTAATACGGAAATAATAGAATTACTACTGGAGCAAGGAGCACATATTCACTCATGTTCTAAACTTGGCTCAACACCGCTGCATTTTGCTGCTACTAATAATCATATAAATGCAGTGAGGTGCCTGTTAAATAAAGGAGCTAGTCCTTTAGCACTAGATAATAATAATTCCATTCCCAGTATGTTTGCTACAGACAAAGAGGTGATTGCTGTCTTGGAGAAAGCAGAAGAAGAAAAACATAAGAGAGAAATGGAATGTAAGAAAAAAAGGCCAGCAAAAATGATTGCTGTAGGTGGTATTGCAACTGCATTGATAGTGGCGGGTATTGGATACATTGTTGAATTACCTATACTAGTAACTATTGGTATATCTGTATCCATTGCATTAGTATCTGTTTGCGTTGCGTACGTAATGTCAAAACCTAACACTAAAATGGAAGGAACAGAGAGCTCTGTACAGGAAATTGGTCAGAGTATATAGGTCAAGATAAAACTTTACTTTTAATAACCTCAACATCACTAAACTCAAAGGTTTGATTCCCTATGATTTGAAATTTCTCATGTCCTTTTCCTGCAACCAGCAGAATCATACCCTCGTTATAGGCAATATCTATGCCTTTTTCTATGGCTTCTTTCCTGTCCCCTATCTCCAGTGCACTAGGACAATATAGCAAAATATCGTGGCGAATTTTTGCAGGATCTTCATCACGCGGATTGTCATCTGTGATTATTACTTTGTCTGCATACATTTGTGCTATTTTACCCATTTCTGAACGCTTCTTCCGATCACGATTGCCACCGCATCCAAAAACTAGGACTATTTTTTTGTTGAAGTGCCATTTTAAAGACAACAGGGCTTGTTTAAGCGCACTTGGAGTGTGTGCGTAATCCACGAATGCAAAAGGTTGAACTTTTTCCATTCTTCCTGGTGGAGAAACGAGTTTACCTATAGATATTTCTCTGTAATTCAGTCCAGACGAGGTAACTATACCAATTGCACACAACAGATTATATGCTTGAAATTGCCCCAAAACTGGAAAAAACATGTTATAAATTTCATCGCCAATTTTAATTGTAAGGTATTGACCATTAGGGGTTGGTGTTTGCTCTAATAAAGTAATATCAGAACCTGTTTTTCCATAGGTGATAACTTTGTTGCTGCGTTTTTCAGCTATTTTAAGCAATGCATGGTACTCATTTATATCCGCATTTAAAATTACTGTTTCTCCCTCTGGTAGTACCTCATAAAATAACCTTTTCTTAGCCTCAAAATACTCATCGATACTCTTATGATAGTCCAAATGATCTTGCGAGAAATTAGTAAAAGCTGCAGCAGTGAACCTAAGTCCATGAATTCTGTATTGGTCAATTCCATGGCTTGAAGCCTCTAATGCTAATTGTTCTACGTTCTTACTATTTATACCACATAATGTGGAATAAAGGTCATCTGCGCCTGGAGTGGTAAGATTATCGCTATTATCTTCTCTGTCATTATTGATGCATGTTCCAAGTGTTCCAATAGACGCAGCATTATAGCCAGAGTTTTGCCAGATCTGGCGGCAAAATTCTACTACTGAAGTTTTACCATTTGTACCAGTTACAGCAGCAACATATTTGGGCTGTTTGAATTGATAAAACCTGCTGACTATTTCTCTGTATATTTCTTGAGGGTTTGGGTGGTCAAGCACTGCAAAACTCGGAGTATTTGTCATGCAAGTAGCTGACACTGGAATCCAGTTTTTATTATGCAATTGCTTAGTGTGTTCATTTGCAATTAAATTTTCTGGATCCAAGTAGTCAAGCACTGGGATGACATCTTTTTTGGTTCCTTGTATGACAACGTCTACACAGTCGTGTGCGTGATACTGGGATTCAGTAGGAAAAATCTGGATACATGCTGGTTTTCTAGATTCCAGCGTCACGCGCTGGAATGACACCGCAGACACACAAACAAAAAGATAACCTTCCTTTACTCTATTGGGATTACATGTAACGCCCTTGATTTCAATATCAAAGTTAACATCAATAATGTTATGCAGTAATTCTCTCAGTTTCATCTGCCAGTTTTAGTGTTCAAACATGGCAACCTTGCTAGTGCAGCATTTAAATCAGAGATTAAATCTTCAGGATCTTCCAGTCCACAAAATATCCGTATAAAACTTCCACCATAATCTGAATTCATTACAGATCTTGACATAGATCTACGATCTATTGGTAATATCAAACTGTCGCATCCTCCCCAAGAAGCACCGATACCAAAAATTTTCATGTGATCAACCATGCAGCTTAGTTCTTCACATGAATATTCTCTATCTAGTGCTATACTGAATGTGCCGCTTGCTCCTTTGAAGTAACTTTTCCATAATTCGTGTTGAGGATGGAAGGGAAGTGCTGGATACAAAACTTTTTTGATTTTTGAATGTTTTTCTAGCCACTTTGCCACTTCCATTGCTGTATTTTGGTGCCTTTTCATACGTGTGTACAATGTTCTAAGTCCCCTATGTGCAAGGTAGCAGTCGTGCGATTGAATGGTTACCCCATAATTTTTATAGCTCTCATAAAGCAATTTAAAAATTTCACCTTCAGCAATAATAGCCCCCATCACTAAATCTGAGTGACCGGCTAGATACTTTGTCACCGCATATAGTGCAACATCAACTCCATAATCAAGCGGCTTAAATAACAAAGGAGTGGCCCATGAATTGTCACAAACGGTCACAATTTTATGTTCCTTAGCAACTTTTACTATATGCTCTATATTCGAAATCTCAAACGTTACAGAACCAGGAGTCTCGATCATTATCAATGAAGTATTACTCTGAATTAAATCAGTTATATCCTGTGTTGGATCATAAAAAGTTACTTCTGTTCCTCTTTTTGGTAGCTCATTTTCTGCAAACCTCCTAAGCCTATAATAACTATTATCTTGAATTAAAACGTGCGAGCCTGCTTTAGCGAAAGTTAGAATAGCAAAAGTAAGTGCAAATAGTCCGGAAGGATAAATAAGCGCTTGTCCACTCCCTTCAATTTCAGCCAGTGCATTTGAAAGATAATGAACAGTAGGAGTACCAACATTACTGTAGCTATAATCCCTTGCAACACCATCGTTGATTACATCGTATATACTTTCTCCATTTGCTGCATTTAAGTAGTCCTTGTAAGTAGGGAATAATATGGTAGAAGAATGATAAACTGGCGGGTTCATGGAACCTTTATAGTCATTAAATTTTCTTCCTGCTTTAACTAATATAGACTCTTCCTTCACATTTTTATTATTTATTTTTTAAATTGTACTCATCTTGCGTATACAAGTGAAGAGAAATTGCATGTATTAGCTCTATCTCACCCTTCAATAACTCATAAATCAACTTGTGTCTTTTTAGAACGCTCATTCCAATAAAGCCGTCAGATATTAATATTAATTTAATGTGCGAAGGTAATGTTGAAGATGAAGCAAAATAATGATCAGCATGCTTTGCTGATTCATCGATAATGTTGATATCAATTACATCTATCGAATCGCGTATCTTTTCTTCTATTGCCTTAATAATGTCCATAATGGTTTCTTTAAGCAACAATATGCTCCTCCTGTCATCTCAGTGTCAGCTACTCGGATGACAGGAAAAGTGATCACAATTATTTATTCTCTTCTTTATTATCTATGTCTTGATAATCAGAATCTACTACTTTTTCCTCTTTATCATTTGGATTTCCTTCTGATGAAAAGCCATTTTCAGCACTATTTTGTTGAGATGTTTGATACATAGCTTCTCCAAGTTTCATAGATAATTGAGAAAGATTAGTAACTTTCTGCTGTATTGAATCAGCGTCATCAATGTTATCAGATTTACTAACTTCTTTTAATTCGTTAACTGCATTTTCAATAGCAGATCTATCTTCTGGTGAAACTTTATCACCATACTCTGTCAGAGACTTTTCTGTAGAATGGACTAAGCTATCCGCTTGATTCTTCACTTCAATAAACTTTTTGCGCTTTTCATCTTCTTGCGCTTTTTCTTCAGCTTCTTTTACCATGCGATTTATTTCATTATCAGATAAACCACCTGAAGATTGAATGCGTATTTTTTGCTCTTTTCCAGTAGCTTTATCTTTTGCAGAAACGTGTGCTATTCCATTTGCATCTATATCAAATGTCACTTCAATTTGTGGCCTTCCGCGCGGAGCAGGAGGTATCCCTTCCAAACTAAACTGACCGAGTAGCTTATTATCAACTGCCAGTTTTCTTTCACCCTGATGCACCTTAATTGTAACAGCTGTTTGGTTATCTTCTGCAGTTGAAAACACCTGAGATTTTTTAGTAGGAATTGTAGTATTACGCTCAATAAGTGGAGTGAATACTCCTCCTAGAGTTTCAATACCAAGAGAAAGTGGGGTTACATCAAGTAGTAACACATCTCTTACATCACCTTGAATGATCCCCGCCTGTATTGCAGCTCCAATTGCTACAACTTCATCAGGGTTAACTCCTCTATGTGGATCTTTGCCAAAGAATTCTTTAACTTTCTCTATGACTTTTGGCATACGAGTCATGCCACCAACAAGAACCACTTCGCCAATTTGACTAGCAGATAAACCAGCATCCTCAAGAGCTTTTTTACAAGGAGCCATAGTTCTTTCGATTAAATCATTCACTAAGCTTTCAAGTTTTGCTCTCGTTAATTTCATATTTAAGTGTTTTGGACCACTTGCATCAGCTGTAATAAACGGTAGATTTATTTCCGTTTCCATTGCACTTGATAATTCAATTTTCGCTTTTTCAGCAGCTTCTTTGATTCTTTGCATAGCCATTGGATCATTTTTCAAATCAATGCCATTACTTTTCTTGAATTCATCTAGTAAATAACTCACTACTCCATTATCAAAGTCTTCACCTCCAAGATGGGTATCACCGTTTGTTGCTTTCACTTCGAAAACTCCATCACCTATTTCAAGTATTGAAACGTCAAATGTACCACCACCAAGGTCATATACTACTATTGTGTGCCCATGTTTCTTATCAAGACCATAAGCAAGTGCTGCAGCAGTCGGTTCATTTACTATTCTGAGTACATTTAATCCGGCAATTTTTCCTGCATCTTTTGTTGCTTGACGTTGAGAGTCGTTGAAATATGCTGGCACTGTTATCACAGCATCTTTTACTTCCTCTCCAAGATAAGCTTCTGCTGCCTCTTTCATGTTTTGTAGTATAAATGCACCAATTTGACTAGGAGAATATTCTTTATTATCAGTTGTTTTAACCCATGCATCACCACTTTTTGCTGCAAATACTTTGTATGGTACACTTAGATTTTTCATCTCAGGATCACTATATTGACGGCCTATTAATCTCTTAGTAGCAAAAAAGGTATTACTTGCATTGGTGGTTGCTTGCCTTTTTGCTGGAGCACCAATCAACCTTTCTCCTGAAGAAGTCAATGCAACTATAGATGGAGTAGTTCTTGCCCCTTCTTTATTTTCTATTACCTTTGTATCCTTGCCCTGCATTATTGCAACACAAGAATTTGTTGTTCCGAGATCTATGCCTATTGCTCTTCCCATAATGAGTACCCCATTGTAAATATTATCTGATATAAGAATATATAAGTATAGGGCTCATTAATTACAAGCCCAATTTAGGTTTCTAATTAGTTATTAGAACTTAAAAGGCGCGAAAGCCACTTAGTCAGCCAAAAATTGCCTCGTAGTTTATTTGAATTATCAGCTTCTTCATTGCTGCTATCCCCAATTTGGTATCCAGAGTTCTGTAATGGCTTATAACCGTTTAAATTAACATCATCTCCTTGTTTTAAAACAAATGTATTTACATCTAAACTGTTATCAATACTAACGTTCAATGTAATATTAAACTCTTTTTCGATTGTAGAAACTGTATTGCGTTTGTTATTAAAAATGTGCGCTATAACTGCACTGTGTGCTACTAAATCAAAAGACTTATTTCGATTCTTGTTAGCAATATGTTGTAAATCCCTTAGTATTGATGAAACAATTACTTCGTTTGATTTTACTCTTCCAGTACCTTTGCAGTGTAAACACTCTGTAGTATTAATTTCTTGTATGTTTGGTTTAATTCTTTGCCTTGAAAATACCATTAAACCAAAGTCATTTATGTAGCTAAATTGAACTTTAGCTTTATCATCTTTAAACGCTTGCTTTATAGCAGACTCAACAGCTCTGCAATACTGATATTTCAACATATCAATAAAATCGACTACTATTAATCCTGATAGGCCCCTAAGATTCACCTGTCTTGATATTTCAGGTACTGCTTCCATGTTGGTTCTATAAGCTGTTTCTTCTATGCTATCTTCTCCTGTCATCTTTCCTGAATTTACGTCTATTGAAACAAACGCCTCAGTTAAAGTTATTATCAAAGACCCACCAGATGGCAATTCTACTCTATTGCTATATAACTCAGAAATTTGATCTTCGATTCCGTAGTAAGTAAAGATCGGAGCATAACCTCTATACAATCTATAGCACAACTTACTACCTTTTAGTGCATTGTTAGCATATTGCCTAACTGCCTCAAAAGCTTCCTTTCCAGACACTATAACTTCTATACCATCGCTACAAAAATCACGAACAGATCTCATAATTACATCTGCTTCATTGTAAATTAATGATGGAACGTTTACAGAGAAGGCATTTTTTTGAATGCTCTGCCATAATGAGGATAAGTAATTGTAATCCTGCTCAATTTCTTTCTTATTTTTTCCTGAACCAACAGTTCTTACTATTAAACCTGATCTTTTTGGCAAGTTTATTGAACTCAGTATCTCCTTTAACTGCTTTCTGACATTAGCATCTTCAATTCTGCGGGACACTCCACCTTTGCTCATGGAATTTGGCATGAAAACACAGTATCTACCCACTAAAGTTATGTATGTTGTAAATGAAGCTCCTTTATTGCCTCGTTCCTCTTTAGTTAGCTGGACCAATACTTTTTGATTTACTGAAATAACATCTTGTAATTTGTATTTTTTATATAAAGGTACCTCTCTTACAAAACCACTACCTGATCCGTTGACATTCTTACTAGCTGCAGAATCTGAAGAAACATTTGCTGAGGCTTCTTCTATACAATCGTCATTTGAGTAGCCCTCAAAGATAGTTTCCTTTTCTTTTTCTGGAATGTTGAAGTAATCTAGAGATATCTCGGAAAAAGACAAAAAACCTTGCTTATTTTTCCCATATTCAATAAATACGGCTTGCAAAGAAGGCTCTATACGCTTTATATAAGCAACGTATATATTACCTCTTAATTGTTTTTTTTCCTTGAATTCTTGTTCAAATTCTACAACCTTGTTATTAATTGACAAGGCAACTCTTACCTCATTAGAACAGATAGAATTTTCTATCAATAATACCCTTTTACCACTATTTGTCACTTATTTACCGTTTGCTTTTTATTCTGAAGTTAACTTTATGCTACTTAATGCACTGTTGATTGTCAAGGATTTTGCAATCTGCATTATTCGATTGACTTTTAGTATTTTGCGTAATAAACTCGCATAGAATTTATTATATCATTATAAATATGGCGAAAAAAAATGCTTCTTTGCTCGTTAAGTTAGTCAGCACTGCAATCAAGATAACAAAAACTGGTGAAGAAAAATCAACTGGCTATTTTTATGTAAAAAAGCGTAATCCAAAAAAGCTCACCAAAAAACTGGAGTTTAGGAAGTATGACCCAGTAGTCAGAAGGCATGTGTTATTTAAAGAAGAAAAACTAAAGTAATTTTTTTATAAGGAATTTTATTATTATGCAAAACTTACAATTAAGTTATCCTATAATAGTAGAGTTGGGGGATGTGAAAGATACAAAACTGAAATTAATAAAGGTCATTGCACAATTAATAAGTAAGAAGTACACAACACAGAAAAAAGCAGCAAACACTCTAAAGATTGATCAACCTAAAGTATCTCAAATCAATAGGTCAAAAATCGAAGGGTTCTCCTTAGAATACTTGCTTAACTTATTGATTGTATTGGGCCAAGACATCAACATAAGAATAAAGCATAATTCTAAACCTGCATAATATGGTATCCGTTCAGCGGAGTGGCAAAATAAGGTAGACAAGATAAATCAATCTCGGTGTCAAGCACTGGGATGACAAGGTATAAACCTTATCGTCATGCCGCCGCGAACCGTCATACCGCGATTCATTCGCGGTATCTCTAGATCCCGCTAACAAGTAGCGGGATGACGGTTATCAGGCCAGCACCCCTACGATGTCATCCCAGTGCTTGACACTGGGATGGCTTTGTTGCATCGCTCAAGTGAAAAGAACTGGCAGTTACTGACAAAATTCATTATAAATAGCCATTTAACTGTTGAAGAAAAAATATGCCACAAAAAATGAGAGTCAGTAACTGCCATGAATATAGCAAATTTCTCCAAGAAAGAGGAAGCATTTTTTGTTATATCAATGACGCCATAGAAAATTGGTACGAGAATTGTCCAAAAATGCAGGGCGGCAACTATATTTATAGTGATAAAGTTGTGATTTTGGTGCATATAATCGTCAGTTTCTTTAGAATTGGTTTAAGACAAACAGTCGGGTTTATAGAGGTTGTCCGGAAACAAGTAAAAGGCTATAATATCTGAAATTTTAGTACGGGGTAAAGATGAGAAAAAAGTATCCAACAGATCTAAGCGAAAGGGAATGGTCAAGAATAGAAAAACACTTCAGAGTATCATACAAGAAAGGAGGAAGGCCGCCAAAGTATAGCAAAAGAGAAATATTAGAAGCAATTTTCTATGTATTGCGTACAGGGTGTCAATGGCGGTATTTACCAAATGATTTTCCGCTATGGAAGACTGTGTATGAGCAGTTCAGGCAATGGAAGAAGCAGGGAATTTTTGAGAAAATGAATTATGAAATTACAAAATATAGTAGAAGAAAAATAGGAAGGAATGAGCAGCCGAGTGCCTGTATAGTAGATAGTCAATCTGTAAAGACTACAGAAAAGGGGGGATCAAAGGCTATGATGGAAGTAAAAAAGTAAAGGGTAGAAAAAGGCATATAATTACAGACACTCAGGGTTTTATACTAGGTTGTTACGTAGGCGCTGCTAACGAAAATGATAGAGATGGTATTAAAATAGCATTAAACAATATGAGAACAAAATATACTAAAGTTAAAAAAATGTGGGCTGACATGGGATACCAAGGAAGAAATTTAAAGAATCACATAAAGGAAGAATATGACATAGATATTGAAATTGTTAAAAGGCCTCCATGTAGATTTTGGGTGCACAAAGATACGCCACCTGAGCTACTACCAACAAGAGAACAAGGGTTTAAAGTACAGCCAAGAAGATGGGTTGTAGAAAGGACTTTTGCTTGGGTTAATAGGAATAGAAGGCTATCGAAGGAGTATGATTTACTCACAACATCCACTGAGAATTTCATATACCTAGCTATGAGTAGGGTTATGTTAAAGAGGGAATATGCTTGAATTTACTAGTTTCCGGACAACCTCTAAAAGGGTATTTGCAACAAATAGGAAGAGATTTGCAGCTATTCACAAGCATCAAAAGAAACTTAATATTAAGATAAATGATTGCAGAAAATAATATGGAAGATATCGAAATTGCTATAGACAGTACAGGAATTAGTATATACAACAACACACAGCAAGGAAAATAGCACTGACAGAAAATATCGTGGCTATGAGCAAACGAGAAAATTGCACGTAATGTTGAATATAAACAACAAAAAAGCCATAGCTGTAAAATACAGTAACGGCTGATCACTATGGAGCTTGTGATTTGCTAAAAGAAGTTGATTTTCAGCATGCCATAAAAGTACTATATGCAGATAGAGCATGTGATAGGCACAAGTTTTATAAGTTGTGTAACGAATATGATATAAAGACAAAAATTCCACCAATAAACAATGCGGCAGAACATCCAGAAATAGATTATATGTCTGACAGGAATGCTGCTATTAGGTTAATAAAATTATACGGTGAAGATGGCATGAAAGAATGGAAAAAAGAAGTAAATTATGGGAAAAGATCTTATATTGAAGGGTTTTTCTCAAGATTAAAGCAAATATTCGGATTTAGTTTTAGGAATAAATCTGAGATAAATCGAGAAAAAGAACTAAATGCTATTTGCTTAATAAATTCACTGATATTGGTATGGCTAAATTTGAGATAGTTACATGAATTTACCATAAATCACCATCTCATAAAGTGTGATGCAACAAAGCCCACTGGGATCCAGGAATTTTATTAAGTTAGTAAGCATAAAAGCAGCCATTTTATGTTAAAATACAACGTTTTGATGATTATGAAAAAGCTGGATTCCAGACTGGAATGACACCATTTGTTGTAAACTCACTTCTTCTTGATTTGTAGAACAATAAAACAGTAAGCTAAAAGGGAACTTATTACTCAACAAAACAAGACTTAAAATTTTGTGCAATGCTATTGATTATAGCTAGATATGCATCTTTTCCAGGCTCTATGTCTGATCCAATAGGATCAAGAACTACCATTTTTGCGTCATTAGAAAGGGCGTTAGGCTTTATGCTATCTTCCTGTGAATGAGCAAATATACATTTAACGTTTTCTTCCTTCATTATCTTTTTTAGCTTCATTAAACTCTTCATACCTATGTAAGAATCCTCTTCTATGGAAAGAATAGCGCTTGGATGATTTAGACCGAAATATTTTTCAAAATATTGATAAGCATCATGAGTAACGATGTATTTTTGATTTTTAAAATCATTCAGTTCTTTCATGATTTCTTTTACTTCTTGGTCTATTTTTTTTATAGCTTTTGTTGCATTAGAACTGTATCGATGGGAATTTCCTTTATCTATGTCAGACAATGTTGCACTTATAGAAAGTATCATGCTCTTTGCATTTTCGGGACTCAGCCACATGTGTAAATCTTTTTCATCTTGAATGTGAGTGATTTTTCTAGAAAATGAATGTGGCCGAGTAGGAAGTAGGTTGATTGCCTTTGACAATTGCACTAGTTCTTTATTATTTTTGGCGAAAGTTTGAACAAACGTCTCTAAGTTATCGTCAACATAAAATATAACGTCACTTGATTCTAAATTACTCGCATCAGATGGCTTTAATATATAATTATGTGCAGATGTTGCATAGCCAAGCAATTCCGGTTCTAAAATCCCTTCTGTAACAGAAGCTACAAGTGAGTGGATAGGTTTGATTGTAGCTACAACTTTTAAATTGGATGAAAAGGCAATATTATAGTATAGTGTAAGTGAAAGTAATAGAAAAAAAGCCAGTAAATGTCTCATATAAACGTTGAGAAGAAGTTAAATTTTGTCAATAAATTGAATAATGTCAATAATCGTGTTCTAAAAATAGAAAATCTTGCTCTCGCATATGATGGTAAAAGAATCCTTGACAATATCAATATGTTCATGGAAAGAGGAGACATAATTACAATACTTGGTCCAAATGGTGGAGGTAAAACCTCTTTAGTGAAAGCAATTGCTGGTATAAATAAAAATTATACTGGAAATATTGTGTTAGCTGAGAACACAAAAATTAGCTACATGCCGCAAAATTTTAGTATTAGTAATTTGATGCCAATAACAGTTGAATATTTTCTTTTAAATAGCTCCTTTAAAAGACTAAAGAAAAATCAATCCATTATTACAGAAACGATAGAGTTGGCTGGTATCGGTAACATTTTGAAAAATCAAGTGTTAGAAATTTCTGCAGGGCAAACACAATTATTACTGCTTGCACGTTGTTTAATTGCAGAGCCTGACTTGATCATTCTAGATGAACCAGTTAGTGCAATGGATATTAACGCGCGGGCTAAATTTTATGATATTATAAATAAAATAGCAAAAAAACGATTGGTATCGATTCTTATGACTTCTCATGATCTTAACTCTGCTCTACCATCCTCAGATTACATAATTTGTATAAATAATACTATCTATTGCCAAGGCAAGCCTGATGAGATTATGAAAAATAGAACCCTAAATGAAATATTTAGCAGTTACGCAGCGAAATGATTCAAAATATTTTGCGTCTTCTGCACATAATTACGGTGCTGACGCGTTACAATATATTACCTTATTTACTTCCACCATCAAAAAAATCAATAAATAAAATACAAGGCCATAAGCTAAAGTGTGCTCTTGAAAAATTAGGTCCGGTGTTCATTAAGTTTGGGCAGTCTATCTCATCACGTACTGATGTTTTAAATGAGGATATAACAAATAACTTGTTATTGATATGTGATAGATTGCCATCATTTTCACATAAAATAGCAGTTAAAACTATAGAAAGTGAGTTTAATTGTAAATTGAGCGACATTTTTTCAAGCTTTTCTGAAAAGCCAATTGCAGCAGCATCGATTTCTCAGGTGCATAGAGCGGTTACAACTGAGGGTAAGGAAGTTGCTGTGAAGGTTTTAAGGCCAAATATTGAGAAAACATTCTCAAGGGATATAAAAATGCTTTCTTGGCTTGCAGAAATTGCAGAAAAATTTAGCGAACAATCAAAAAGGCTGAGGCCAATTGAATTAGTCAAAACTTTTGCTGAAATTTGCCGATTAGAGTTAGATCTACGTTTTGAAGCTGCTCACTCTTCGGAACTAAAGGAAAACACAAAAAATGACAGAGGTTTTTACGTACCTGAAATAGATTGGAATAGAACTTCGAAAAAGGTTTTAACATTAGAATGGATAGAAGCAACGCCAATATACGAAGTTGAAAAACTGAATAATCGTAAGCAAATAGCTATCAATCTTATAGAATCGTTTTGCAATCAAGTATACAGGGATTGTTTTTTTCATGCTGATATGCATCCTGGAAATCTAATGGTTGATAGTAATAACAATATTATTGCCCTGGATTGTGGAATCATGGGTAGAATAGATCGTGAGACATGCTATTACGTTATAGAGATACTCAAAGGCTTTTTAAATCGGGATTATGATCACGTTGCAAAAATGCACTTTAGGGCTGGTTATGTTTCATCACAGCATAGAAATTTTGTCACAGCTTGCAGGGCAATAGGTGAACCCATTATTGGGCAGCCTATACAGAAGATTTCATTTGCTAGTTTACTTGCTCAGCTATTAAAAATAACTGGTGATTTTGATATGAAAGTTCAAACACAATTGTTATTGCTGCAGAAAACTATGATTTTACTGGAAGGGACATGTAGAAAGATCTACTCAGAAATCAATATGTGGAAAGTAGTTGAAGCGTGGATAAGCAGTCAACATGAAAATAAAATAGGGTATAGGGAAAAAATTAGAAGTTCTTATCCTGTAAAAACAATCCAAGGGATATTTAGCCTTATAGAAAAATTAAACCTAATAGCTGATAAAAAATTAGAAAACATCCAAATTAAAAATAAATCAAATGGAAAAGTCTATTTTTTATTGTGGTTTGTAATTATAATTCTAATCGTTAAACTTTTAATTTCTTAAACTATGGGAAAAAACTGCGTCAAATCCAATTTTTATTCAACTTAATTTTTAATCTGCAGGAGCCGAGTTGAGAATGTCCAATTTTCCACTTTCTTTATGTATCTGTTCAGCAGAGTGGCAAAATAAGGTAGACGAGAAAAGACAACTATAGGAACAAATGGGTGTCATGCCAGTGCGTGACACTGGCCTCTTGTTTCAATGTTAAACAAAATACCATAGAATTCAAAAAGACAATTCCTAGAAAATTTCTACATCCAAAAAAGGCATAAGTTATGTTAATGCTGTTTGAATGAGATGATATAAAGATAAGCCAAATTTTTACAAAGAAAACATTTCAAGCAGCAAGACACCTTTGATTGAAAGAGAGCACCAAATTTATGGGGTGAGTAACTGCGCTATTTCAACTATAGTATTTTCTAAAACGAATGATAAACGTCTAAAATGGTATTACCAACTAAAAGGTGTAAGTCTGTACATTGATGCATTAGAGGTCTGAGGCAACTTTTGATGGTGTGCCAACAATGCTCTATCGGATTTAGATCAGGTGAATATGTTGGAAGATAAAGCAAATGACAGCCAAAAGACTCTATTAATGACTTTGTTTTGGGAGTTTTATGGAATGTAGCATTATCCATAACTATGGTTGTATCACGCTGTAATTGTGGAAGTAATCTTCGCTCTAACCATACATTAAATATATCTTTATTACACCCTCCTGTGAAGGTCATTGGTGCAATAAACTTCTCATCCACCTATTATACTCACTCTTTCCCGCTTTTTTCCTGGAACATCAGCATATATTTTTTCTCCTCTTGGAGCTCGTGCATATTCTCGGTATAGTCTATTATCAACTCCTGCTTCATCTATATATAAAATGCTACAGTGGTCTATTTTTGAGACTTTATCGATAAATTGCTGCCTATCTTCTTGATTGCGCTCTTGATAGAATGTGACTTTTTTTAAAGGTTATTTTTAGCTGTCTTAATCTATACCAAATTGCACTTATCCCAAAGCCAAGGTTTTGTTTCATTTCTGCTAGTGTGTGATCTGGGTGTTTTTTGACATATTCTTTGAGTATTTCTGGATCTATTTTTCGAATAAAACCAGTACTTTTTACCGCTTTGAGACCTTGGCCAGTAGCTTTCTTTTTTAGCCATCTATATAGTGTTGCTATCCCTATCTCAAAAACCTCTGCAACTTCAACCTTTGACTTTCCTTTTTCTACCAAAGACACTGCTTTTTCCCTTAAATCTACACTATATACCATCGCTTTCCCTACTTTAAAAAAACATATTATACCTTTATCATTCGCTTTTGAAAATACTATAGTTAGCGGAATGACGGTTTTTCAAATTGTCGGTAAATCTAAGTCAGTTTAGCTATAATTTCCTAAATTTGCTCACAATCTCTTGACTTGACACATATGTTTTTTTCCCAAATGTTACTATCTTCCTCCTTTTCCTTTCTCAATTTGTGCAACCATTTCCTTTACATTTGCATGCGTGAGAAGGGAATTTTTGCTGACATGAGATTTTGGATCAGATTTTGCTGTTACGTGTTTCGTTGCAGATCTTTTATTCTCTGTTAGAAATGAATGAGATTGTTTTTTCTTCACACCGATATCCGCTTGTGCTGCTGGAGTGGTTTTGCTTTCAGCAAGCTGTACATTAGCATTTCCTTTTGCTTGATTTTGCTCAAATTTTTCTTTTAATGCCTTTACTTTACTGCCCATCTCGCGATTAGCTCCTCCTTTCATAGTAGCTGCTGCTACTTTTGGTATCGCCTTACCAGCAGCTTTTTGTGCTGATTTCCTATTGTCTTGATTTTCAGATTTTAGTGGTACTCTTTCAGCTGATTTTTTAAGAATTACTCCTACTACTTTTGGCTCTGTGCTTACTTTTTGATTAGCACGGCTTAGATTTTTAGGCTTTGGCGGTACTGCAGGTTTATCTTTGATTACCACTTTCGATTCTTGTCTAACTTCTTGACCAGTAGTAAACATTTTTTTTGGCACTTGCGGTGGTTTTGGTGGTACGAGGGATTGAGGTTGTTGTTTCTGCTTACGTTCTCTTTTTGCTTCTATATGTTCTTTAGGAACTGTTGCATAAATTGGCTCTTCTTTGGGCGATTTTGAACTCTGCGAATTTTCTATTAAAATTTTACTCTTCTTCTCTTGATAATTTGATATCTCTTTGTATACAGACTCTTCATTTAATGAACTTCCATAGCCTGAATCTTCTCTCTGCTCATATAAAGGATTTTCCTTTTGCTTTTTCTCTTGATAATTTGATATGTCTTCATATTCAGACCCCTGATCTAATGAACTTTCATAGCCTGAATCCTCAGAAGGATTTTCCTTAGCATCAGGCATACTAAAACTATTAGCTCCTTTTAGTAAAGAAGATGTAGACTTTGCCTTGCTTTCTCCATCTGAGGATATTTCTGATTTAAAGCGTACCTTCCTCGAATCTGGAGCAGCCGGAGGTGCTGTTGTTGGTCGCTTTATTTGCCTCATGCGATTACCACCTAATTTTTCTTTCGGCTGTTCTTCTTTTCGCAGCTCAAAAGTACCTTCCTTTTGCTTTCTACCTTCCAAACTCACTTCGTGTGATCTATCTTTTCCTTGACTCTTTTCACTTTGTTCTAAATTTAAAGAATCTTTTAAAATATTATTTTTTCTGAAATCTTTTTCTAATTGTTCCAAGAGATCAATTTTTTTTAAAATTCTTGTATACTTAGCTGCTGTTTCTAAAGTGAAACTTGACAACTCATCATTTACAAAATTACTTATACTACTGTTCTTGGTTGGAAAATTTTTTCCCAAAATTCTATTCATTAATGTTTTAAAAAGACCTAATGGCTGTTCTACATAATTGTTCAAGTCAGTATATATAACAAACTCAGCTATACCTTTTGCCTCACCTGTAAAACCTTCTAATGCATGAGATAAATCCCTTAACGTTTTGTTATATTGTTTCTCTGCATTTCCTAGCTTTACAGCTTTGATCAGAGAATCGAGATTTTTTTTATAGTTCTCACTTTTAAATGGATTATTCATACTAATTACAGCTCATTATTTATTAAAATATAGATCTAAAATATTAAGATCTAGTAAATATTACTTTTGTAATTCATGTAGAACTATAGCTATAATAAGTAAGATTTCCCTACGTCATACCGCCGCGGTATCTCCAGATCCCCCTAACAACTTACTATTACCCACAAATATAAAGTTCGTGAGCAAGTCGCCATCCTTCTGCTAAATCAAAGAGACGTTTATATCCTTTCCAAAGAGTAATTGGTCCTGGTTTTGGGTCATTTTTTCTTGCTAAATGGCCTCCAAGTTCATGAAACAGCTTCTTTTATGTTGGGAACTACACTTGGACATGGTTTTCTGTGTATTTTAACGTATAAAACTTTCCATTCTTCTTCAGCTAATAAGGTAGTACATGGTAATGTTGGGTTAGCTCTTGCAATTGATGTAATAAAGAAGATCCTCCAAGCAATAATACTCATAACTGTTAGATATCTCATTAGTCTTTCTGCTATTCCAAGCCTACATTCTTCAACTTTGAGACCGGATTTAAAATTTTATGTAATATCTCTATTTTCCATCTAAGGCAATTGTAAGTTAAAAACGTGATATAAAAAAGATAAGAGAGAAAGATAACCCTGCTCACTAGGAATAGCGGGCGTGCGCGACCGAAAGGAAATTGGTATTACAACCGTTGGTATCAAGGTACGCTAGCCCTATCTCTCGATACGTTTGAATAGTTGCTTGGGACATATATATGCACCCGTTTACAATCTTAAATTAACTAAAACTATCGAGGTTTATTATGGTTACATCTTATCAAAATTTTATTGGCATTGACATCGGAAAATTTAAAAATATCGTTGCAATTCACAAACAGAAGAATGCTGTCAAATTTGATAATAATGCTTCTGGTTGGCAACAATTATTTCAAGAGTTTTCAGATATTCTACCTAATGCTTTAGTGACTTTAGAAAATACAGGGAAATATGAGCTTGGCTTATCACATTTTCTTACCGACAAAAATATTGCCGTGCATCGAGCTAATACTCGTAAAGTAAAAAGCTTTATTTTATCTCACGGAACTTTAGCAAAGTCTAGATGCAAGAGCTCTTGCTCAATATGGATTTGAACGCCATAGAACTATCTCTCTATTTGTACCTACCTCTACAGAACAATCAACTTTGGCTGCACTTTGTCAACGTCGTGATGATATTACGCAAATGAGAACTCAAGAAAAATGCAGACTTGAAGCACCGGAAAATGATCATATAAAAGAAAGCTGTCAAAAGACCATTGAGTTTTTCGATAGTCAAATAAACGAACTCAATGATACTATACAAAAGATTATTGATGAAAGCCGCGAATTACAACAACGCCAAAAAATTCTTAAAACAGTTCCTGGAAAAGTTATCACAAGATTTTTTGTGTTTAATGCCAGAGCTTGGTTACTTAAATAGAAAAGAAGTAGCAAGTCTTGCCGGAGTTGCACCGCATCCAAAAGAAAGTGGTAAAGCTGTTGGTTACCGAAGGATTACAGGTGGTAGAAGTAACGTTCGTTCAAAGCTCTTTACAGCCGCTATGGCTGCTACAAGGTCAAAATCTATACTTGGCGCCTTTTATTCTAAGCTTGTTGAAAGTGGTAAGAAGAAGATGGTGGCTATAACAGCCCTAATGCGTAAAATTATAGTAATTGCTAATACAAGACTTAAAGAAGCAATTAATTTGCATACTTAAAAATCTTCACAACGGTAACTGAAATTGGCTAATGAATATGTGCGTCCACACAGACTTAAAGCACATATTCATTAGCTTAAGCAGAAATTGCTGTGGTAGCTGTTTGATATAAAATTCTATTTCTATGACAAACGGGTTTTTATTGCCCATATAATTTGCAAAATTACACAAATAAAAAAATTTTTAAAAAACATAGTTGATACCAACTAATTTTTTCAACACCTTCATCGAAAGTATTAACTGAAAGATTCGTTAATAGCATCCATTCTAGCGGTTTTTTTTAAGGGAAGGGGAGTTTTCTCAACAACATAAACTGCATAAAGTGGTAATTTAGGTAGTTCTTCCGTCTTATGCCTAATATTATTCTTAGATGGATTCATCATAAACTTTCCAAATCTAACTTCCAAACGTGCTGTTCTTTTTGGCTTATTATCTTTTACAGGAACTTCAACTTCTACCGTACCTGCACAATGAGAGGATTTAATAAATGCCCATAACTTCTGCTCACCTTTTTCAGGATATCGAGATTTTCTATTTACTGCTCTATCTCTGCATGCTCTAACTAGCACTGCCGAATTAAGATTATGTGCAAGCTCAAAAAAGTCATATATATCTGCTTCTCTATCGCATACAGTTATAGTCTCAGTTTGAGTTGGATCAATAATATTATTTGTTTTTCTTAAAGTTTCCAACCACTTTACGCTTTCTTTATCTTCAATGCGATCGCTCTTTTTTTTAAGGTTCTCAGTTTCTTCAGGTCTTGAATAAGCTTTTTGATCTAGTATCCCTAGTACCAAACCTTCTATACTAACGGCAAGAGCTGTATGCATTATAATACCTTTTGCAGTATCATAACTGGACAAATTTGCTAATCCGCTTGTTTTTTTATGGTTATTATATACAATGTAACTGGTATCTTGAATGACAAGAACCCTCTTGTGAGCTTTTGTTCTCTCAACCGTCTTATTAATATGTGTAGCTAAAATATCACTTTCTTTTACATTCTCATTTTGAAAAAAACGTTATGCTGTTTTTGCTTCTGACCAACTTTCACATGCTTGATTAATCTAACTTTCAGGTAATTTTGTCAAACATATCAGCAATCTTTACTAATCGCTCAGTTAACCTTTTATCTCCAAATTCATTTTTAGCCCATTCACTACTTTTACTTGCCATTTTACACCCTCAATATTTGCAAACTTTAATATTGTAATATTTTACTTTTTAGTCCATTTATATTTGTGGGTAATAGTAAGGAATGACACCGTCTTGGATGGAAACCAGTGTCAGCTACTTTCATGACACCATCACAAGGTGAAACTGGATCCCAGTGGGCTTTGTTGCATCGCTCAAGCGAAAAGAACTGGCAGTTACTGACAAAATTCATTATAAATAGCCATTTAACTGTTGAAGAAAAAATATGCCACAAAAAATGAGAGTCAGTAACTGCCATGAATATAGCAAATTTCTCCAAGAAAGAGGAAGCATTTTTTGTTATATCAATGACGCCATAGAAAATTGGTACGAGAATTGTCCAAAAATGCAGGGCGGCAACTATATTTATAGTGATAAAGTTGTGATTTTGGTGCATATAATCGTCAGTTTCTTTAGAATTGGTTTAAGACAAACAGTCGGGTTTATAAAAGGGTATTTGCAACAAATAGGAAGAGATTTGCAGCTATTCACAAGCATCAAAAGAAACTTAATATTAAGATAAATGATTGCAGAAAATAATATGGAAGATATCGAAATTGCTATAGACAGTACAGGAATTAGTATATACAACAACACACAGCAAGGAAAATAGCACTGACAGAAAATATCGTGGCTATGAGCAAACGAGAAAATTGCACGTAATGTTGAATATAAACAACAAAAAAGCCATAGCTGTAAAATACAGTAACGGCTGATCACTATGGAGCTTGTGATTTGCTAAAAGAAGTCGATTTTCAGTATGTCATAAAAGTACTATATGCAGATAGGGCATATGACAGAGAAAAGCTCTATAAGCTGTGTAATCAATATGGTATAAAAACGAAAATTCCTCCGAAAAACAACGCAGCAGAGCATCCAAAGTTAGACTATATGGCTGAGAGAAATTCTGCAGTCAAGCTCATAAAGTCATATGATGAAGATGGTATAAAGAAGTGGAAAAAAGAGATGAGTTATGGAAAAAGATCTTATATAGAAAGTTTTTTCTCGCAACTGAAACAAACATTCGGGTTTAGTTTTAGGAATAAATCTGAGACAAATAGAGAGAAGGAACTACTTGTTAAATGCTATTTGCTCAATAAGTTCACTGATATTGGTATGGCTAAATTTGAGATAGCTTCATAAATTTATTGTGCGTTACCTACTATCCGAAGAGCGATGCAACAAAGCCATCCCAGTGTCAGCTACTTGGATGACAAGAAAGGGAGCACTGGAATGACAGGAGAAGGGGGGCTACTACCGTCATAAAGGAACCAGTGTCAGTTACTCGGATGATACCTTTTTCTACTTAATTTGGGTTATGCAAGAAGTCTATTCGCGGTATAGATTCCGCTAACACGTAGCGGGATGACGGTTGTCGGTAAATCTAAGTCAGTTTAGCTATATGCTTTTAATTCCCCCAAAAGGAGAATTAAATATGTGAAGTTCTAGTTGATATGACTTAATGAATGGTTAGTTTAAATTACTAATTTATTTAAGAGATTTTGATAATATTTAACCCACTCGCTTTTCTATTTTCCATATCACGATGTGCTTGAATTATTTCATCAAATTTATATTTTTTATTGATCCGTACAGTTAAAAGTTTTTTTCTTATCATCTCGAAGATTTCCATTGTGGTAAGCACTAATGTGAATCTATCATGCTTATAATGGTATATTGAGGTTCCAGTTGCAAATAACGAACGTGAACTAAGTAAAGAAAAACTAATAGGAGCGTTACCTGATATCTGCCCATAGGAAACGTATATGCCGAACCTGCCTAAAGATTCAAAAGAAAGCTTGCTTGTAGCGTAACCTATAGGGTCATACACTGCACCTACTCTTCTGTTTTGCGTAATCTCCATAACTTTAGAAACGAAGTCTTTATCATTGTAGTTTATTGCGTATGTGCAGCCACTTTGTAAAGCTATCTTCATTTTTTCATCAGAGCTTACAGAACCTATCACTACACCTTTTTTATCCTTTGCCCATTGGCATATTATTTGTCCTAAACCACCATTAGCCCCATGAACTAGCACGAAAGCACCAGGCCTAACTTTATAAGATTGATTAACTAAATAGTGAGCTGTCATACCTTTAAACAGCACTGCAGCAGCAACTTCATCAGATATGTCATCTGGAATTTTTATCAGATATTTCTGGTGTATAATGCGCTTTTCACAATATGCCCCTGGAGGAGCTGTGCAATATCCAACTCTGTCTCCAACCTTCAATCCATCACTGATTTTTTTACCAAGCTTTTCAATAACTCCCACTGCTTCTACCCCAAGCACTGATGGTAAATTTTTAATTTTGCGCGTACCTTTTCTGTGCTCTAAATCATAACGATTTAAGCCGATAGTTGTGTGACGTACTAAAACTTCCTCGCCTTTTGGCTCACCTATACTCTTATCTACAAATTCTAATACTTCTGGTCCCCCAGTTTTTTTAATTTGTATAGCTCTAACCATGATGAATATTAAGATAAAAACTTTGATTATGTTATCTAACAATTAATATTTTGCAAAGTTATTGTTTTCACAATCAATAGACTTCTTGCGTTACCTCCTGTCATTCCAGTGTCAGCTACTTGGATGACACCCTATTGATTACTGAAATGACACGGTTTGCAAACATTCTGTTACTTAAGCTTAAAGAACGTGTATGATAGTGTTATTTCGCCCAAATCTTTTGTATTACTATCAAGCATTATCTCAGGATCTATATAGAAAGATACGGGCATAGCTGCTTTTTGTTTTGGTAGCAACATTTGCTCTTCAAAACAAAAGCATGCAACTTTATTGAAATACTTACCTGCTTTGAAAGGCGTAACATTATACACCGCCATACCAAATGAAGGCTGATCAGATAGATTTTTTGCGTAATAAAACGCTAAACTTTGTTCTCCTATGTTTACGTCAACGTAGTTAGTTTCTGATTTAAACTCCCAAGGTAGATCGGACATTATATCAGCATTGAAATGGACCCTGATCTTTTGGTTAGTTATATTTGTTGTTGTGTTAGTTACTTTTCTTATTGTGCCACCATACCCAGTAGCTTTACAGAAAATGCTATATAGAGGTACCGATGCATATGCAAGACATATCATCGACACAACTAAAGATACTAAAAAGAAAACTATAGAATTCTTACTGCCTTTCCTTAAAAAGGAAAACATCTAATCCCTATTGTTGAACAAGTTAAGTAACCTGAGTAGATTGAGAAATATATTAATAAAGTCAAAATAAAGATTAGTTGCACCGAGTATTGCCAATTTAGTAGTAGCAACTTCTGATCCGTCATTATGTTTATAATAAACGTCCTTGATTCTTTGAGCATCATACGCAGTCATTAAGGTAAAGACTATTACTGATATGAACGATATTGCAAAGTGGAGAGGACTACTTCCAAGAAATAAATTTACTATAGACGCAATGATTAACCCCCAAACTCCCATAATCAAGAAAGAGCCCATACTTGTAAGATCTCTTTTTGTAGTATTGCCATATAAAGCCATAGAGCCAAACATGATTGATGTAATGAAAAACGCCCTTGCTATATTTTCTGCAGTATAAACTATAAAAACATAAGATAAGGAAAGCCCCATTAACACTGAGAACGAGAAAAATATAGTAACGGCAGACTGAGCACTTAGGTGTTGAATTCTATAAGACATGTAGAACACCAATGCAACCGGAGATAACATTACCACAAGCGATAGAACGGGATTAGAATAAATTACTTGAAAAAGACCAGAAAATACTGTTAAAAATGCAACAAGCCCTGTGACGCCCAAAGCTAAAGCCATGTAATTATATACTTTAGTTAGGTAACTTCTAAGCCCAGCACTATAATAAACGCCTTGAGAGCGAATATCCTGTTCATTTCTCATATAAGACATAATATAACTCCTTTTATCCATTACTTAACACATTATAATATAAAACCATATTTTTATCAAGTGTTTTTATTATAAACAGCTATGCGCTGGCATTTGTTTTAATATAAATAGAATATAGGCCTATTGCTGCTGCGTTTGAAACATTTAAACTGTTAATTGCATTTGACATTGGGATTTTTAAAAGATAATCACAATTTTCTTTAACTAACCTCCGCATTCCTTTCTCTTCAGAACCAAAAATAATTACTCTTTTTTTCTCAAAACTCTTTATTTCATCTATATTTTCTTTAGCATTGCAATCAAACCCGTAACACCAGTAGCCGACCTTTTTTAAATACTGCATAGTTTTTACTATATTTGTAACGTATATTAGCGGAACAATATCTAAAGCCCCACTTGCTGCTTTTGCAATAGATGCATTTTCACTCGGTGAATGGTTATGTGGTAAAACCAATGCGTCGACATTAAAACAAGCTGAAGTTCTTAAAATTGATCCAATATTGTGCGTGTCAGTGACTTGATCTAAAATGACTATAGTAGAACTGTCGTTTGAGCTTTCAGCTACTTCTTCGATGCTTAAGTTATAAAGAATAGGGGCAGCATTTAAAGCAATTCCTTGATGGTTAGCACCTTTGGGTAAAACGTCATTAAGTATTTTGTTTTCTACTAATCGAACTTTAATGCCCTTACTATTTGCATATTGCTTAATTTCTTTTTCGTGTTCTCTATAGAAATTTTCTGTTACTAACAGTTCTATACACCGCCTATTTTTATTCTTCAGTGCTGACATGCAGGTGTGCTTTCCATACAGCCAAAAATTCTCATTAGTTTTTGACGATTTCATCGTATTATTGAAAATCGGGTTTTTATAGAATAAGCAACATTTTACTATGTTTGAATATTGTTGTAAAATTATACAATTCGATTAATGCGTTTATGTCGGACGATGAGTTGGATTGGCAAAAAAATGTTAAGCCAATAAAATGTGGAAAAGTTACTTTGAAAGTTGATCATAAAGTAAATATAAAGTCTATGGTTGATAAAGGTACCTCCGACTTACAAGGGAATTTTCTTAATACCAATAATAGTAACTCATCATTTTGTCTTGACCAAAACACAAAATCAAAAGTTGATAGGGGTAAATATTTTATAAGCGATAAGCTCGATTTGCATGGCTATAATATAGAGGATGCTTACTGTAAATTGATAGATTTTATTATCAAAAATTATCGAGCAGGAAATAGATGTTTATTGGTAATTACGGGATACGGCAGTGCAACAAACAAAACAGACACTATAAAGAGTAACTTAAATAAATGGTTAAATGACACTAAAATCCAGCATATGGTTCTATACTACCAACAAGCTACGAAAAAACATGGTGGTAAAGGGGCTTTTTATGTTTTATTAAGAAGGAATAAAAACCTTGAGTCCTGATACTTAAAATTCCTTTTAAGCCTTAATTTTTCTTGTATAACCATACAGTGTTCGGCAGCGCGTGACGCACAACTGTGCGAACATTGTGATTTGGGTCTACCAGGAAGGATGTCTCCCAGTACCTCTTTTCCCGTCATCCCGCTACGTGTTAGCGGGATCTCATTTCACTTTATGAGGGTGTCATCCGAATAGCTTGACTACTTGGATCCAGATTGGATACTGAGTTGGTGAGTATAAAAGTATAGCTTCTACGTCATACCGCCGCGGTATCTCAGCCGCTAACAAATAGCGGGGTGACGAGTTACTATACCGCTGCGAACCGTCATACCGCGATTTATTCCATAGCTGTACGAACATTCATTTTTGAAGGTAAACTGCACAGCAAATGGTGTCATTCCAGTGCTTGACACTGGAATCCAGCCGGCTTTGTTGCATCGCTAGCTATGATGGATTAAAGATAAAAAAGGTGGAGAATATCAGTAGCTTATTATTCTGGTATTTATAACAAGAACGGTCAGTGAATACCTAAATTTGAGTAAAAGAAATTTCACTACCACTCACTAATCCGGCTAAAATTCAAGAATTTCAATGCTTTAGCTATTTTCAATAGAATTAAATTTATTAATATAAATAACAAGTTACTATTCTTAAATTTGATCAGATTGATTGCAAAAAAAACAAGATTTTCAATAAGTTGCTTATAATCCTAATTATAGTTAGCCTTTCATAAGTAGCGATGCAACAAAGCCATTCCAGCGTCACGCGCTGCCATGTGATATACAATTTCCTTCGAATTACAACGTACGTGCGCTCTATATGCACTTGATTGACAAATGCTCTCTTATCAAAATCTCAAGAATCTGCACTATATTTAATGCTGCGCCTTTGCGCAGGTTGTCAGCCACTATCCACATATTTAATCCGTGCTCAACAGTATTGTCTCTTCTAATACGCGATACATATACAGCATTCTCCTGTACAACATCAATTTGAGTTATGTATTCACTATCTTCACGCCTGTTGTACACTAAAACTCCACTATCTTCGGCTTCACTTAGCACTTCACGAGCTTGTTCTTCAGTGATATGTTGATCAAATTCCACATTTACTGCCATAGCGTGACCGATAAAGACGGGTACCCTTACACAAGTTGCAGTAACTTTTATATCTTCCTCTAAAATTTTTTTTGTCTCCTCTTGCATTTTCCATTCCTCTTCTGTAGAGCCATTTTCCATGAATTCTCCTACATGGGGAATGCAATTGAATGCTATTTGCTTAGAGAATATCTTGGGTTTTTTAGCTTCGTTCATAAAGATTTTTTTTGTCTGGTCATAGAGCTCATCCATTGCTGCTTTGCCTGCACCAGAAGTTGATTGATAAGTTGAAGCAACGATTCTCTTTATTTTTGCTTTTTGGTGTAATAGATGTAGTACTAGCAGCATCTGTATTGTAGTACAGTTTGGATTGGATATTATGTTGTGGTTTTTATATTCCATAATTTTTTCTTTATTAATCTCTGGAATAATGAGTGGCACACCCTCTTTCATTCTAAAATGGGAACTGTTATCTATCACGATGCATCCAGCCTGTGTTGCAATTGGTACATACTCTTCAGAAACATGAGATCCAGCACAGAAAATGGCTACATTAGTTCCAACGAAGTCATAATCCTCAAGGCATAAAACTGTTAACTCTTTGTCACCAAAGCTCACCTTCTTCCCTTCTGATTTTTTCGATGCAAGTGCAATAACGCAATCTATCGCCTCATCTTGAAATTCAGCAAGCGTGCTTAATACCTCACGCCCTACTCTTCCGGTTGCTCCAATAACAGCAATTTTGTATCTCATATAGATGAACCTCTAATTTTAAAGTTCTATTATATTTTTACTGACAAAATTTACAATTGTTTTAATATTTTTACCTTGCAATTAATTGTAATTTAGCTATTATTATACAATATTAGTAATATTAGATAATGAAATGAAAGATGAGTAAGGAATACGATGAAACTAAGGTTAAACCTGCAATGTCTACACCTCAAGGGCCTGAAGGAACCAATGGATCAAAGGCCCAAAGTGTTCTTTCGAATAAAAGAAAGCCTACAATAAATTTTGATGATAAAAAGTATGGTGTAAAAACCTCTAAAATAGACCAACAGTCTCTAAACAAAAGACAAGAATCTTCAAAGCTAAGAGATCTCTTAAGGTCAATACCAATAATAAGGAGATTTTTAGCAAGGATTTTCACACCTGAAAAAATAGAAATCATCAGTAACCCTATATATGACAACATGGAAGCATATAAAAAATCGCAGGAAGATTACCCTAGTAAGATAAAAGATGAAACTAGTATAGATGATGAACACACAAAAGAAGTAGATAGTAAACTTGAGAAGGGTAATGTTGAACAAGTGGACAACAAGAAAAGTCGTAGTTCATAAATATCAATCATTTAAAAATTATCTCTAGTTATAACATTGTATCTGTTCAGATGCATGGCTCATGTACAAATATTGAAACAAAAATTCCAGTGCTCCTTTCTCGTCATCCCAGTGCGTGACACTTGTATCTTTATGATGTGAGGCATTAGAGCTAAAATACCTCACAGGGAGGGTGAAGCTGATGCGACACTAATGCCATTAAGCCAGATTTTGCTTCCCTCCCATAGAGTTAAAGACTGAACAGTATCTTTTGGAATTATATCCCGTATTACAAGGTTAGTCTAAACTCTCAGTTTATTTATAGTCTTGGAGGCAATTTTATGCAAGTAAATGCTATTTTGGGTGTGGATATTTCAAAAAAGAAATTTGATGTTTGTTTGTTAGTGGACAGTAAAAAACGACACAAAGTCTTTCAAAATAATCAAGATGGTTTTGCAAAACTTGTAGTTTGGTGCAATGGCCATGGAGCAAATCTTACTCATTTATGTCTTGAAGCAACTAGTTGGTATGGAGAAGATTTGGCTACTTTTATGCACGATTTAGGACATAATGTCAGTATAGTAAACCCAGAAAGCTTTTGGCAAAAGTGAGCTGCTCAGAAATAAGACAGATAAATCAGATGCAGCTATGATAGCTAGATTTTGTATCGCCAACAAACCTGCTCTTTGGAAGCCCATTGCACCTGAAATGAGGCATTTGAGGGAGCTTTACCGTTGCATGCAATCGCTAAAAGATGATAAGGTGCAACAGACAAATCGCTTGGAAAACAAAAATATGCATTCCAGTTGCAAAGAAGCTATATCTAAAGTAATTTTGGCAATAGAGGAGCAAATTATTGTTCTCGAAAAAGAAATTAATGAGCATATAAATAACTATCCACATCTAAAAAATATGGTGGAAAACCTTAAGACTATAAAAGGTATAGGATATCTTACTGCTGTTGCTGTTGTCGCAGAAATGCCATCAGTTGATAACTTTGACAATGTTAAACAATTTACAGCTTTTGCTGGTCTAAATCCAGGACATTATCAATCGGGATCGTCAGTAAGTAAGAGAAGTTGCATATGCAAAATAGGATCTGAGCGTATTCGAAAAGCTCTTTATATGCCAGCTATAGTAGTCAAAAACCATAATAATCATTTTCAAAAGTTTTGTCAGCGTCTAGCAAGTAAAGGCAAATGTCCAAAAGTCATAGTTCTTGCGTTAATGCGAAAATTAATGCATGTCTTTTTTGGTATTCTTAAAAATAATCAACCATTTAATTGTAATTTTGTTGGATAATTTGTTTGACAGCAGAGACAGTATCTGGGATCCAGATTGGGCACTAAGTTGGTAAACACGAAAGCGATTAATCCTTTACAACGTTTTTGATGGAACTGCGCGAAAGAACTGGATGCCAGTGTCACGCACTGGCATGACACCCATTTCTTCCTATAGTTGTCTTTTCTCGTCTACCTTATTTTGCCACTCTGCTGAACAGATACATAACATTTGCTATACAGAAACTCTGCGATACCAAAATAAATAAAGAGGTACGCCACTTGCAGTGAATAAGCTTGCGATCAGCAAGGTATTCACAGAAGTTTCAAATATTACCCAGCAGCAAAAGGTTGTTGCTATACTGCCAATTAAAAATTTGTAACAACTCTTTTCTTGCACAATAACTTTGAGAAAAGCAAGACTGCATGCAAGG
The DNA here is from genome assembly GCF_021496215.1 of Wolbachia endosymbiont of Aedes aegypti. Classification (NCBI taxonomy): domain Bacteria; kingdom Pseudomonadati; phylum Pseudomonadota; class Alphaproteobacteria; order Rickettsiales; family Anaplasmataceae; genus Wolbachia; species Wolbachia endosymbiont of Aedes aegypti. Next base: position 916,874 of record NZ_CP090902.1, read on the forward strand.
TAAACAAATAAAAATGAAACTACAGAAAAGTCGATAATTGATGTGATCTGCTTAGCAAAATTGTTGCTTGAAGTGAGGATTAGTAAAGTTGCAGTTCCAACTGAGCTAGTTGTTATGCCCCAGAAAGGAGAACCGTGCTTGTTTCTTTGAGCAAAAAACTGTGGCATCAGTTTATCTTTTGCAAGGCCAAGGGCCACTTGTCCACTAGCTAGTACCCAAGCGTTTAAAGTACCAACACAAAAAATGAACGCAGTTATAGAAATAATCAAGTGCCAATTGCCAGAGGCCATAATTTTTATTGCGTCAACATATGGTGCTCTTGAACTTGCTAAATCATTGCCATTTATTAATCCCATAATTGCAAGATTGTTGATAAAATACACAACAGCAACAGAGATTGTTCCAAGTACCACAGCTCTTGGTATTGTTCTAGCTGGATTATCAACTGACCCTGCAGGTGCTGTTGCCAATTCAACTCCAATAAAACCCCATAGAGTAATAAGTGTAGAACGGGCAAGAATCTGCGATGTTGTAAGATTTGATATTTCTTCACTTATGATGAAGTTATTTCTATCAAAAAAAAACAATGCTGCTATAGGCATTACAAGCAATACAGAAATTTTTATCACCGTCAATAAAAACTCAACACGTCCAGCAGTAGCTACTCCTCTAAAATTTATTAGTGTAATAATTGTAAGTAATAACATCTCTAAAAACAGATGTACGTTTTGAATATCTTCATGGAAAAATGGTGTAAGATAACCAACACCCACAACTATTACGGCTGTTGTGCTAACCCATGAGATCACCCAATACGTCCAACCAACAAAAAAAGCTGCAGCAGGGCCAAAAGCATGCTTTACATAGACGTGAGGGCCACCCGTTTCCGGAAATTTTGCGCAGAGTGAGGCAAAAACTAAAGCAAGAGATATAGCACCAAGCCCTGATATTATCCAGCTTATAAGGCTATACATGCCATATGGAGCAAGGCTAATTGGAAGCATAAAAATTCCAGAGCCAATTTGGCTGCTAATCACTAAGGCAAAAATAGCCCAAAAACCTATTTTATTTAACACAATAATTCTTATCTAAATAGATTAACAATATACCCTAAACTCAGAAATTTCAATTGATCTTTTAACATAAAAACTTGCATTTTTTTCAATTTATTCCTAAAATAGATTATATTAACAGATTATTAAGAGGGGGTTATGAATCCGAGATTAAAAGCATTTTTGGTTGTTTGTAGTATTATTGCATTTTTGATTGCACTTTTGTTTCTCGTGTATTATTTAAATCTTCTTGTTAACTATATCCTTGACCCGATTCTAGTTCGTCCCTTTGAAAGATTATACAAAAACTTAATTGTTGATGGTCTTTATGCCTATTTATCTACAAGCACTTCTAGCCCTGCACTAGCATTTTTGGCTACAGGTTTTATTGTTATTGCTGCGTTTATTTGCCTGAATAAAATGCTTCTTCCCTTGCAAGAGAAGATCATAAACAACTATACCTCCTTTAAAAACAACAATATTGATAGCAATAGCATGTTGTTTGAGGTTTATAAAGATCCAACAATAAAATTAAAGGACAAAATCTTATTCTTCAGTATACACTTGATATATTACCTACAGCTTCCATTTTTGTATATTGCATCAAAGGTATCAGCTCTACGTGGGTTTCTTATATTTAATTTTGGTTTATTATTGTTAAATTATGCACTGCTAATTCCAGTAGCACTTCTTGAGTTAATAAAATATCCATCAGTAAAACTCTTTTCACCTTTGGGTTTGAATGTAAAGCAGCTAAGCTTTTTGTTTAATGTAAGTGATGTGGGTACTAGTAGTCAGAGCGTTCATACTAGAAGTTTTCAGCAAAGCGTTATTGAATGTGCCAAAAAATTAAAGGAAGAACATGGTACGCCGTTAAATGAGTTGGATGAAGAGTTTAAAAGTTATATAAGCGGTTTAACAAGTCAGCAAAAACGAATGATAGAACCTTATCTAAGATTGGATGGTTATGAAACTGGGGAGTGGGTAAATTGGGCAGATTCACAAACCGGATTGACATTGACACAGGCTATAAATTTAGTTTTAATTGCGGCAAGAAAGCAAAATGCAGATATAGAATTATTGAAGTCTATATTACTGGTTCGCTTTGAGGAAAGTAATCGCCAATGTGGTCCTGGAATGCTCAACCGTATCATTTATGCATTAAGTGGTCTTAAAGCGGAAAATAATTTTGCAGCTCAACTAGAGCCTCAGCCAATAGGAAAGTTGGCTAGTGATGCTACTAAAAGATTTCTTGAGAAATATGTGGATAAGCACTACCATAAAATAAAAGTTTTGAAAGAAAATTTTGATAATTTGTATTCACCAAGTTCTGGGGTGGATTTGAGCAGCGTGAGTGATGAAGTAAAGGATGGCATTTCTTATACAAGAGATGCTATAAAAGAATTTGTGTTTAAGGAATTATATGTAAAGTTTTATAACGACTATGGAGAACATATTCGGAGAGGGCAAATAAAACAAAGGCTAAGAGAATTAATAACAGATGAAGTCATAGATGCAGCAATATCTTATAAGATAGACGAGATAGAAACTCCTGCAGAACCACTTACTTATCTTGAAAGAGTAAAAACATTTTTTGGAGGTCATGCAAGGTCTTCTGCTGCTTAGTGGTTTAGTTCGTGCTATATAGCTAAACTGACTTAGATTTACTGACAATTTTAAAACAACAAATTCGTCATTCCGCTACTAGTTAGCGGAATCTATACCGCGAATGAATCCATAGCTGTACGAACATTGTGATTTGAGAGCAATTTCCACAAGGGAGGGTGTCATTCCAGTGCTTGGCACTGGAATCCAGCCTTTATTATGCAGCCACTTGGTTGAAATTAAGTCTTCTGGATCCCAGTGTCTAGGCACTGGGATGACACCATTTGCTGTGCAATTTACCTTCAAAAATGAATGTTCGTACAGCTATGGAATGAATCGTGGTATGACGCGTTAGCTATAGCTTTGTCTTCCCTTTTCTGAATGGCTTGCAAGCTGCTATCTCTACAAAAACTATATTTTTCTTCAGAAGAGAGTTATATTGTAACTATGGACAAAATAATCATAAAAAAATTTGGTGGGACTTCGCTAACTGATTTAAACCGAGTTGCAAATTTGATAAAAAACGATATTGAGAAAGGTTGTAATGTAATCGTTGTTGTATCTGCTGTTGCAGGATTTACTGACCAAATGGTTTTTCAGGCTAGGCAAATCTCAAATTTAAGTTATAGACAAGAGTTATCAGAGTATGACGTTATGCTTTCAGCAGGAGAACAAATCTCTTGCGGTCTATTAGCTATCACTCTCCAATCGATCGGAGTTAATGCTAAATCGTGGCTTGCCTGGCAGTTACCAATTGTAACTGATGATTTTTATTCTGAGTCTAAAATAAAAACAATAAAGATTGAACGTGTGAAAAGATCTTTTGCTGAGGGTTATACTGCTGCGATCATTGCTGGTTTTCAGGGTATAAATGATGATAGAATCACTACTTTTGGAAGAGGAGGCTCTGATATATCAGCAGTTGCCTTCGCGGTAGCCTTTGGTGTTAGAACTTGCGAAATTTTTACTGATATTGATGGAATATATACAGCAGACCCGAGAATTGTTCCAAAGGCACGCAAGCTCAAATTTATCTCTTACGATGAAATGTTGGAAATGTCGTCATCTGGTGCTAAAATACTGCATAATCGTTCAGTACAACTTGCAATGAAACATAACATTAAAGTGCAAGTGCTATCCACTTTTAAGGAAGTAGAAGGCACCACAGTGCTACACAAAAGGGATGTACTAGAGAGATACTTAATTACTGGAATAACTTATAGCACTAATGAAGCTCTTGTAACTTTCACTAACCTTGCAAATAACTTGCGTACTTTAAGAGATATAGCAGGAGCAAACGTTAAAATTGATATGATACATGGGTCAAGTTTTGTTATCTCCAAATTTGATATTGATTTAATGGAAAAGTTACTGAATAAGAATGAAAATTATGCTATAAACGATAATGTAGCTAAAATTTCAATAATTGGTATTGGTGTTATGTCTAACACTGAAGTGATGCACCGCACACTCAAGGTTTTAAGCGAAAAAAAGATAGAAATACTTGCTATCACAACATCTGAAATCAAAATCAGTATAATTGTTCAAAAAGAATGCGCTGTAGCTTTAGTCAAAGATTTACATACTGAGTATGAGCTTGATATGCAGCACTAGGATAGGCTTGACGTCCAGTTGTCTAAGAGTATGTCTTAAAAAGGAATGAGGAAAAAAATATGATAGTGTAAGTAAAAAATAGGAGGGAAAATTGTATCCAAGTGATATAAGTGATAAGGAATGGGAAATTTTGGAGCCACATGTTGCACAAGGAAAGATAGGGAGGCCAAGAAAGCACAATATCAGAACAATTATTAATGCAATAAGGTATATAATGAGAGGTGGTTGTCAATGGAGAATGCTGCCGAAAGATTTTCCTCCATGGAAGACGGTGTATGACTATTTTCTCAGGTGACGTAGTAATGGCAAATTGGAAAAAATACATAATATGCTAGTAAAAGAGGTAAGAAAAATGTTTGGTAAAAATGAAACACCTTCAGTAGGAATAATTGACAGTCAATCAGTAAAAACCACTCAAAAAGGGGATCCAGAGGATATGATGCTGAAAAAAAAATAAAGGGTAGAAAACGTCATATTGTTGTAGATACAGTGGGCTTAATTATTGCGGCTGATGTTCATAGTGCAAGTGTTCAAGATCGTGATGGTGCTCTAAATCTTTTCACTCAAGCTAAATACAAGGCTCCAACTTTACGTAAGTTTTTTGCTGATCAAGGATACATAGCAAAACCGCTGTTTATTGGAGACAGGATACGATTACCAAGAAAGCTGTTGATGTTACAGGATTTTTCGACAATCTGGACCACAATTTAGCACTGCAGGCTATCAAGAAGCACACAGACTGCAAATGGGTCATACTGTATGTTGAAAGGTGGATGAAATCCCCTATTCAGCAAGCAGATGGCAGTAAGGGAAAAAAGGAGTTCCGCAAGGAGGTTCAATAAGCCCAATCATTTCAAACATATTTATGCACCATGCATTTGATATATGGATGAAACAAAATCACCCAACAGTACCATTTGAAAGATATGTGGATGATGCGATAGTGCACTGCAGAACTAAAAGACAGGCAGAATTTATGCGAGCAGCAATTGAAGAAAGATTGGCATAATGTAAGCTAAAATTGCAACCTGATACCAATGCCATTCCAAAACTCCATCATTATATTGCCTTAGTATAACCTTCTCACTTCTATTGTCTATTTGTTTGTTATGTAATAGAAATTGGTATGAGATTGAAGAATTAAGTGTGAACGGTTACAGAATTTTTGCCAGGAGAAACATATAGTTAAAGTAATTCAGATTTGTAAGATATGTTTATCTGCAATTATAGCTTCAACAGTAGGCAATGTTGCTTTTAATTACCTCAACATTTTCTCTTGGCAATTCTTTAATGAACCCAGAAGTGCGCATCGGTTGCCACTGGTTGTTAATTTCCCTCCTATCTGCACATGAAATGATTAACCTTTCTTTGGCTCTGGTTATGCCAACATATGCGAGTCTCCTTTCTTCTTCTAAAGCTTTACCACTTTTGTCATCAAAAGATCTTTGATGAGGAAATAATCCCTCTTCCCAACCAGGTAGAAACACGCACGGGAATTCAAGTCCTTTGGCTGCATGAAGAGTCATAACATATACGGTGTCATCGTTATTCATATTATCCACTTCCATCACCAGACTTATATGCTCCAAGAAAGTTGTGGCATTATCGAAATTTTTTAAAGATGAGATGAGCTCTTTAACATTTTCTATTCGTGCTAAGCCTGTTACCTCCTCATTTTCAAGCATTTCAATATATCCTGATTGGTTTGCTACGATTTTAACGAATTCATGCAGTGGTTTTACGCTTACTATTTCTTCCCAAGCTTTAATTTTATTTAAAAAATCGTTGAGTGAGAGTTTAATTCTTTCGGTTACCTGATTACTATTAACTAATATTTTTGCTGCCTCAAAAAAAGAAATTTTGTTATCCTGAGCAGTCGTGTATATTTTCTTTAGAGTTGTAGCTCCTATGCTTCTTTTTGGCCGATTTACTATCCTTTCGAAAGCTAAGTCATCGTTATTGTTTGTAACAAGTCTTAAATATGCAATTATATCCCTGACTTCCTGACGTTCGTAGAATTTTACGCCACTTATAATCTTGTAGGGAATTGAATATTTTATAAAATACTCTTCGAGAACTCTAGTTTGAAAAGTGGCCCTTACCAGCACTGCAATGTCACTAAATCTGTATTTATTGAGTTTCAATATCTGTTCGCTTATGAACCTTGCTTCAGCTTTCCCATCCCATAATTTTATTAGATTTACCTTTTCCCCTTCAATGTTTGTTGTCCACAATTTTTTTTCTAAGCGAGTCTTATTGTGATTGATAACATATGACGCAGTTGCAAGTATGTGGGATGTTGACCTGTAGTTACACTCTAGTTTAACGGTTTTTGCATTTTTAAAATCATCAGAAAACTTCAAAATATTTTCAACTTCTGCACCACGCCAACTATATATCGACTGGTCATCATCTCCTACACAGCAAATATTTGAGTGCTCTTTTGCAAGGTATTTTAGCCAAAGATATTGTATCGCATTTGTATCTTGATATTCATCTACCATAACATATTTAAACTTGTTTTGGTAGTAGGACAGAACTTCGGTCTTTTGATTAAAGAGCTGTATGTTATATAGCAATAAGTCACCAAAATCGACAGAATTAAGGAATTTCAACCTTTCCTGATACTGGTGATAGACTTTGAGTGCAGTTACATATACTGGCCTAAATGATTGAATATCTTCCACTTCAGATGGCAATAAGCACTTCTCTTTCCATTGCTGAATAATATTCATAATGGTCTTACATTTTTCTGATAGGTAATCAGGATTTATTTCATTGATAATATTTTTTATTACCTGTAATTGGTCATCCACACCAATGATTGTAAAATTAGGGTTTAAGCCCACAATTTCTGCGTGCAGGCGCAAGATTTTTGCTGCAATTGCATGGAAAGTGCCAAGCCATGGTATGTTTGTGCCCGTTAGCTCAAGTACCCTTGATACCATCTCATTTGCTGCTTTATTTGTAAATGTAACTGCTAATATCTCATCAGAATAAGCGTGACCGTTTCTAATTATGTGTGCTATTCTTGAAGTAATCGTTCTTGTTTTTCCCGTCCCGGCTCCTGCCAGTATCAAAACTGGTCCATCTATGTTAGTTACAGCTGATTGTTGTTCTGGATTTAGCAGTGAGAGATAATCGTTCATCGTAGCCCTATAGATTATAACTTCGTAAAGTTAAACCTATGATTGAAATATTGTAAAGGTTTTATTGAATAGAACAGTTAAAGAATGCTTCACTCAAGTACTACATATTTAAACGTAGGTTTTACATCTATTTTGTTTTAGTAGTTTCAGGTGTATGTCGAGTAACAACAACTTGATTTGAGGTATTGGCACCAGAACTTCTGCTTGTTGGGTGGATAAGTGGAGTTTGGAATGGCTTATATGTACGGTTTAGTTCCTTCATTTCTATTTCTTCAACTTCAACAAGGGGTTTTTCTTTTGGGGTATAGCGATTATGCGTTGCAGGTCGTTCAGTGAGATTTTCATATGTTTCTTTCAACCAAGTTCCGATATCATACATAAATCCATACGCTTTTTCTTTAAATTCTCTCAATGATCTACTGAAACTTGCTAGTGTGTTATTAAAGTAAATTGTCATATAGTCTCTTGTGGTGTATTGATAACTTTCTCCATCTAGTCTGCTACTTTGTGCGTTAGAACTATTGTTGCTTTTAAAATAACCAAATATGTTGTACATTTTGAGCCGCCATTAATTACTAACATACACATATTATATATTGATAAATTAAGGACTTAGAAAGCGCTCTGTATAATAATTTAAAATGGAGCTGGAGCTTTGTAGTACAATATTTTCAAACGTTTAATATAATATTGACTTTACAACGATAGTCACTTTAAATTAGTAACTATTGTTGCAGTTAAAGTATCAATGCCTTTTTTCTTTTATTTTTTTGCAATTCTTAGCATTTTATCTGCTGTATGCGTAATTAGTGTAAGAAATCCTGTGCATGCAGTATTATTTTTAATTTTCACCTTCGTTAACTCTGCAGTGCTTTTCATTCTCCTTGGAGCTGAATTCATCGCTATGATGGTACTGATAGTATACATCGGTGCAGTTGCAGTGTTGTTCCTCTTTGTAGTTATGATGCTCGATATTGACTACATAAGATTGCGCCAGGGTTTTGCGAAGCATTTCACTCTTGGTGCTATATTGTGTGGTGTGTTTTTTTTGATTATCAGTTTTGTAATCCGCAGCTCAACGCTGAATATAAGTAATGTTATAAACTATAATGCCAATAACGTGAAAGCTATCGGTAATTTGCTCTACACTGACTACATGTACGCTTTTCATCTTTCTGGAATTTTGCTACTTGTTGCAATTGTCGGTGCAATTGCTCTTACTTTGCAGGACAAGAAAAAAGGAGTTAAAAAACAGAATGTATTAAAGCAATTGACGCAATCTTCATCTGTAAAATTGGTTAAGGCTAAATTTGGAAAAGGAGTGGAATGGAAATAGGATTAAATCATTTTTTGATAGTTGCTGCTATTTTGTTCACTGTTGGGGTGTGCGGTATTTTCATCAACCGTAAGAGCATAATCAATATATTGTTATCAATAGAAATATTATTGTTGGCGATTAACATCAATCTAGTTGCTTTTTCTGCCTTTATGAATGATATAGTTGGGCAAATTTTTGTGATGTTTGTGTTGACTGTTGCGGCAGCAGAGTCAGGAGTTGGGCTTGCAATATTGGTTGTATATTATAGAAGCCGTGGCAATATAGATGTTGAACAAGCAAATTTAATGAAAGAATGATGGATATACTGAAATTAATAGTATTTTTGCCACTTTTTGGTTCGCTATTTGCAGCACTTTTTAGAAAAAGTCAGTTAGTTACAACGGCAGGGATTGGAATATCTGCAGTTTTATCTTGGTATGTTTTTCTCACCTTCTCTGAAAATTATCACTTGAGTTTATTTCCTTTGTTTTCATTGAGCATCTTAAAAGTAAATTGGGCAATTAGTGTGGATGCTCTCTCATCCTTAATGCTTATTGTTATTACCACCGTTTCACTGGTAGTACATCTCTACTCTATCGGTTATATGGAGCATGATAAGGGGAAGTCGAGGTTTTTTTCTTACCTATCGCTATTTACGTTTTGCATGATTGTGCTGGTTGTAAGCGATAATTTCGTGCAGCTTTTTTTTGGCTGGGAAGGGGTTGGCCTATGTTCTTATTTACTCATAGGATTTTGGTTCCAAAAATATTCTGCAAATAATGCAGCAATTAAAGCATTTGTTGTGAATAGGGTAGGAGACTTTGCACTATTGATTGGAATCTTTCTTATTTATTATACATTTCACTCTTTGAATTTTACTGAAGTTTTTGACACAACTGATCTTCTTGGCACGCAGAACATTAGGGCATTCTGCTGTGAATTCAAAGTAACTCATATAATATGCATATTACTTTTTATTGGCTGTATGGGTAAATCTGCACAGCTTGGTTTACATGTTTGGTTGCCAGATGCAATGGAAGGGCCAACTCCTGTTTCTGCACTTATTCACGCAGCAACGATGGTAACAGCAGGTATATTTTTAGTAGCAAAGTGTTCTCCATTGTTTGAGTTATCAAATGTGGCACGAGAATTAATAGTTATCGTTGGAGCACTCACTGCTTTTTTTGCAGCCACCGTTGCAATTACTCAGAACGATATAAAGAAAATAATTGCTTATTCAACCTGCAGTCAACTTGGTTATATGTTCATGGCATGTGGGCTTTCTGCTTACAATGTTGCTATTTTTCATTTAATGACACACGCTTTTTTTAAAGCTCTACTATTTCTTGGTGCTGGCAATGTGATTCATGCAATGCATCATGAGCAAAACATTCAGAAAATGGGAAATTGCTGGAAGAAAATCCCTTGCACTTACGCTCTCATGTGGATTGGATCTCTTGCGCTTTCTGGGATATTCCCATTTGCAGGTTTTTATTCAAAGGATTTGATAATTGAACATGCTTATAGCACGGATAGCTTTGCTTTTGTAATAAGCTTAGTTGTTGCATTCTTCACAGCGTTTTACTCTTGGAGGTTATTGCTTCTTGTGTTCCACAGCCAAAAACAAAGTAAAATTAATATACATGAGGCACCAAAGATTATGCTTATACCATTACTGATACTCGCTTTTGGATCAGTATTTTCTGGAATATGGGGAGCAAATATTTTGAACATAACTAGTAATGCGTTTTGGAAATCAAGTTTAGTGATGATTGATGAGCATGGAGTTCATAATTTCTTTATAAAACTACTGCCAACCTTAGCAAGCCTAAGTGGAATAGCACTTGCGTACCTAATTTACCAATATCAAGTAATTAGGCAAATTAAGAGTAAATTTTTACTTAAGTTTTTGCAGAATAAATGGTACTTTGATGAGGTGTATGAGTTTGTTATAATTGCACCGATAAGGTTTATATCTAGGCTTCTATGGAAGTTTGATGTTAAGGCTATTGATTCATTTGGACCAAATGGTGTTGTAAGGTTGGTTAATGAATGTTCAAAAAGTTCTATAAAGTTACAAACTGGTTATATATTTGATTATGCATTTATTATGTTTGTTACTCTAATAATCGGTGCTTTATATATTATTGGAATTAAATAGAAGGTGTTGTTACTTAGTATATTCTTGCTTCCACTGATAGGAGCGTTGATTTTATCCTTAATCAGGATTAATCATCAATCTATACACTTAAGATTCCTTGCTCTATTTTTTGCTGTACTTCCATTTTTGCTTAGCATTGTAGCTTGTATAGAATTTGATTATAACAATGCGGACTTTCAGTTTGTCAGCTACCCAATTAGAAATGTTGGAATAGGGATAGATGGTATATCGTTGCTTTTCCTTCTGCTTACAACTTTCTTGTTTGTAATTTGTATACTCTACAACTGCAAAATGAGTTATACGACCCTAAAAGCCTATATGGCATTGTTTCTACTGCTTGAGAGTTTTGTAGTCGGTTTTTTCGTTTCACTGAATGCTATAAGCTTTTATGTGTTTTTTGAAGCTGTTTTAATACCAATGTTCTTTATTATTGGCATCTGGGGAGGAAAACACAGGGTATATGCAACGTTTAAGTTGTTTCTTTATACATTAACTGGCTCATTATTATTTCTACTTGGATTGGTTTACATCTATAACATTTTTGGAACGTTTAATATACAAAAATTAGCTACATTAGTGCCAAGCCTTGATCTTGAAGTGCAGTCATTGCTGTGGATTGCATTTTTTATTTCTTTTGCAATAAAAGTACCGATGTTTCCATTTCACACTTGGCTTCCTGATGCACATGTGCAATCACCAACTTCTGGATCTGTGATTTTAGCTGGCTTGCTTATTAAAATGGGGGGATATGGATTTTTAAGGTTTTCTATTCCAATGCTTCCTCAGGCAAGTTTGTATTTTTCAAATTTCGTTGTTGTGCTGAGCATTATTGCGGTGATATATGCTTCTCTAGTTGCGTTTGCTCAAGATGATATAAAGAAGTTAATAGCTTATTCTTCAATAGCACATATGGGGATCGTTACTGCTGGCCTCTTTTCATTTTGTGAGGAAGGAGTACTGGGTAGCATATTTCAAATGATTAGTCATGGCCTTATTTCTGCTGCTTTATTTTTATGTGTTGGAATGCTATATACTCGAACTGGAACTTTGGAGATTGCAAAATATTTTGGCATAGTAAACACAATGCCAAAATTTGGTTTTATGTTCATTTTATTTTCAATGGCTTCAATAGGGCTACCTGGAACATCTGGGTTCGCAGGTGAGTTTTTGGCTATGGTTGGAATGTTTAAGAGCATAGGGTTTTTTACAGGATTTATCGCACTTGGCACTATTTTAAGCGCAGTTTATATGCTGAATTTATGTAAGCAAATAATATGGGGGGTTAGCTATTCTAAATTATTAAATAACCGTTTGGATAGCATAGAATTTTCTGTCTTAATTCTGCTTGCAGTGTTTGTTATTTTGCTTGGATTTTACCCAACCCTTGCACTGAATTATTTGAAGCCATGTATGGCAAATTTGTTAGTCAAATATAATGCGCTATGAATTATATACAGATATTGCCGGAAACGTTCTCTATTATCTCCTCGTTAGTGTTGCTGCTGCTTGGGATTATATTTAACCGCAGAACTATCAACTTATTAGCACTTGGCTGCACAGTGGTAACTTTGATTATTTTAATTCTTTCGGCAGAAAACAATGAAATTTTTCTCTTTAATTCGTTGTTAAAACTCAATTTATACATCAGGTCAGCCCAAGGGTTAATTCTCAGCACAGGAATTTTAATACTTTTGATGCTGAATTTATCAAAATATGACTATAAGTATGAATTTTCAATGCTGATTCTTTTTGCGCTATTTGGCATGATAACTTTGGTTTCAGCAAATAGTCTGATTTCTTTTTATTTAGCTTTTGAGTTGATAAGTATATCTTTGTATGTTCTTGCGAGCTTTAATAAAGATTCGATTTATTCATGTGAAGCAGGAGTGAAATATTTTACACTCAGTGCATTATCTTCCTGCATTATGCTATATGGAATGTCGCTGCTTTATGGATATACAGGACAAGTCAATTTCTCTGAGCTCGGTTCATTCTTGCAAAACCATCAGATAACTTATGGAATAGTTTTTGGGTTAGTCTTTGTCCTAATTGGTTTGTGTTTCAAGCTTGCTATTGCTCCTTTTCATATGTGGGCTCCAGATGTCTATCAAGGTGCACCTACCATAGTAACTGCGTTTTTTTCTACGGCCCCAAAAGCTGCACTTGTAACATTTTTAATTCGATTGATGAATGAAGAGTTAGTAAATGTAAAAAGTTATATTCAGCCTATTTTCTTATACGTTTCAGCATTGTCTGTTCTTATCTCAGCTTTTGGGGCCTTACGTCAGCAAAACTTAAAAAGGCTGCTTGCTTACAGTTCAATTGGTCACATTGGTTTTATATTTGCTTCACTTTCTATTTTTACACAAGCAGGAACAGATAGTGCCTTAATGTATCTGGTGATATATATCATCACAAGCATAGGGCTATTCTCATATCTTGTACAAATTGACGATGAAGATTGTGATATTGCAAATTTATCTGGTATAGGGAAGAAACGCCCAATTGTAGCATTTCATCTTTCTGTACTGTTACTCTCGATGTCGGGAATACCTCCACTTGCAGGTTTTATCGCTAAATTTTTTATATTCAAAAGTTTAATAAATTCTGGCTTTATCAGCCTGTCTTTGACCCTTGTGGTGGCGAGTGTTGTATCGTGTTACTATTATCTAAATATTATAAAAGCTATGTATTTCGATAAAGCTAGTGGTAATAAGGTTGCTTATTCTAAGGGCCTATTCATTATCACTTCGGTGGCTTCGCTGATCAACCTCGTTCTTTTCTTGTACGTTTTACTCACTCATTGAACTAAAGGGCTGACAAGGTGACCCCTGAGGGTTTTCATATTCATCATTACAAAAAAGTTTCAAGCACTAATAAAGAAGCGTTGGATTTAATTGATAAAGGAATATCAAATGAAACTATTATTGTTGCTGATAAACAAACAGAAGGCAGGGGGCGCACCGGAAAAAACTGGATTTCTCCAGAGGGTAATTTTTATGCAAGTTTGGTAATAAACCTCTTTAACGATTATCTGAATGAAAGCCAGCTTTCGGTGTCATTCCAGCGCGTGACGCTGGAATCTAGAAATCAAGAAGAATGGTCAAGCACACAACTGTACAAACGTTGTGGTATTCCCACCAAGGATGATGTCATCCGAGTAGCCTGGCACTGGGATCCAGAAAACTTAATTACAAATGGGCACATCAGGCAACTGTGTAATAAGAACTGGATTCCAGTGTCACGCACTGGAATGACACCACATACCACCTGCAAATTGCAATGTTCGCATAGTTATGTGTCAAGCACTGGGGAAAATACTGGGATGATAGAAAGAGGTTTAATGAATCAAGTTAGCAAATTAACAGAATTGACTTTTGTTACTGCTCTTGCTGTTGGAAATGCTATACTGTCATTTATAAATGGTCTAAATCTCCAGTATAAATGGCCAAATGACATTCTAATCGATGGCAAGAAAATAAGTGGAATATTGCTTGAAAAAAGATCCAATTCGAATTGGCTCATTATAGGAATTGGAATTAATGTCAGTCATGCACCACTTCCAGGAACAACGTGCATTAGCAATTACGGTGAGTCTGTGTCTAACATAGATCTGTTAAAGAAATTAATAATAAATTTTAATAAGCTAAGAAAGCAATGGCTACTTGATGGGTTTTATGCTATAAGAGAAATGTGGTTAAAAAAAGCATTCAAAATGAATGAGCAAATCAGTGTAAAGTTAGCTGACAAATTGTATGAAGGAATTTTTGCTGATATAGATAAAAGTGGTAAATTGGTGTTGCAGCAAAAGGATGGAAGCTTAATTTATTTTGATGCAGGTGAGTTATTTATTGATAATGCATTATGAATACATATGTAATTTTTGCTTACCTTATTAGTTTCACGCTGATTGCTGGAGAGCTAATTTTTACCATTTCTTGTTATACTAAAAGTAAAAAAATTCTAGAAAGCCTGAAAGATAATCATGAAGAAGAAACATAAGCGATTACTTATAACTTCAGGAATTTTCTGCTTTTTAAGTTGTGCAGTTTTTTTTATTTTAACAACGCTCAAAGAAAATATCTCATTTTTCTATACAGTAAGTGAGGCAATAGTTTTACCAAATGGTCAAAAACTAATCCGTGTTGGTGGAATGGTTGTTGAAAATAGCGTGATACGCAACGAAAGTGAAGTGATTTTTCAAATGACAGATTTTAATAAGAGCGTTATGGTGAAATATCAGGGAATACTTCCACCAATGTTTTCAGAAAAAAGTGGTGTTGTTGTGCAAGGTAAAATGTTTGATAATAGTACTTTTCTTGCAGATACAGTGTTTGCAAAACATGATGAGAACTATATGCCGAAAGTTTTAAAATAGATTCCTTAACCTGGCTGTATTGAAACGGTATGTAGAGAGAGTCACAGCCTAGAGACTATTACTCTTTCCAGTTTAACCCCAATCTGGTTCATTAATGGTATTGTTTTCTAATTCCTCTACTTTTGTCTGTAAGTTATTCAGGCTCTGTACTAAACCACTATTTTCATTACCAACCTTTGTAATTAGCTCGTCAAGCTTACTCCTTTCTTCTGTTAGCATGTCATTTAATTGACTGATAGAGTTGCTATTGTTATGCAATACATCATCCAATTCAGGAACGAATTTCGTGTTCAGCTCTGCGATTAATTTATCTAAAGCTTTGTGGACATAACCAAGCTGCGCTGGATTTCGCGCAACTGTTTCATCATAACCTTTAGGTTTGGTGTTAACTTCTATTTTGCTTATTACTTTAAGTTCGTTTTTGCTTTCTTGTTTACTATTATTCATGCTAACTCCTATAAAAAATTATAATTTTAAAATCAATTCAGCTACATTGAAGTGGTATGTGGAAAGAGTAACAGCTAGCAAGCTATTACCTTTTTTATTAAAGCAACCCGTTCTCTTCGCCAGTAGCATGAGGGAATATGGAAGCTTCTGCAATGCCTGGCTGGTCATCACGAAATTCCTGAAGCTCATCTCGAAGAGTTTGAAGTTGACTTTTTATTTCAGTTGTATTGTTCCCTATATTTGATATAGTTGTTGACAGTGGCTCCACTATGCCAGTTGTAATGTTACTGCTTAAACTTGTGTTATACTCATTAATACTGTCTATCAAGCCATCATAAACCTTTTTAAGGTATGTTATAGCTGCGGCTGTTTGCTTCATTTCCGCTATAGGTATTTTTTCCAGTGGCTGATTTATATCAAAATCTAACTCCTTAGCACCTTTTTCTTTATTCTGAATTTTTACTGAATCTATACTTGGTTTTACAAAATCTGGTTTTGTAAAAACCGGGCTCTCAAGTTTTAGTAATTTACTTTGGTCTGAAGGCTCGTCACCAAAATATAATTCTACATTGTTTTTACTCATAATAAGTTACCTCCTATAAAAAAATTGATTTTCATAAATTGCTACCATACAAGTAGCATTGAATCGTTATTGTTTTCTACTATTGTAAAATCTGGAGCTTCTGCAATGCCTGGCATATCGTCCTTGATTTGCTTGAGCATCTCAATCATTTCCTTGTTCTGTTTACTCTGCTCGTCAAGTTTCCCTTTTAATGCATCAATAATAGCTTTAGACTGATCTTGATTGCTGAGATCACCGATCACAGCTGTCACTTTCTCATAAGGCAGTTTGTGAATGATGTCTTTAAGCTCTTCTGCGCCTACGTTATCCAAAAGTTCTTTAAACTGCTCATTAGACATATTGCGAGCAAAAGCTTGAAGTTTGTCTGGGTTGTCAACTAAAGACTTAATGATAATCTGAATCTTATTAGAATCAGTTAAATCCTGAGCAATTGCTTCGAGTTTCTCAGGATCAAGCTTATTAACTAAGTCTTTCAGTTGTTCTTCTTGCAGATTATTTACTAAAGCTTTCAACTGATCACCTTCTAATTCTTTGGAGAGTATTGTCAAGTGGTGCTCAGCCAAGTCTTTTGCAAGCACTGTAAATTGCTCGTCATTTAAAGTTTTAATAAGTGCTTTGAACTGATCCACTTTTAAGTGAGGTAAAATTTCTTTTACTTGCTCTGAATTTAATTTTCTCACTAGAGCTTCAAGCTGAGTATCATTTAAAATAGGAACAATTATTTGTAACTTTTCTGGATTTAGTTCCTGAGCGAGGGTTTTTAGCTGGTGATTGGTTAGATGATCCACTAAAGCTTGGAGTTGTTCATCTGTTAAGTTCTCTGCTAAGGCCTGCAACTGGCTTGAGCTCAGTTCAGGAATTATTTTTTGCAGTTGCTCGTTACTAAGAGTATTGGCAAGAGTTTTTAGTTGGCCGTCTGTTAGGCCCTGAATAAAAACTTTAGTAAACGCGTTTGATAGCAACAGTAGCACATCTCTTATATGTCTCTCACCGTAGTATAACATAATGTCTTGTAATACCTCATTGTCAGGTGAATCGATTATATTTCCTGCCTCGTCTGAAAAATAATATTTATTGTTGCCAGTATCTGAATCTTCCCATGTTACATATTTGTATTCCAATTTTTTTGATTTAATAGAACTGCTACACATAGTTTTGAAAGGCTGCACAAGCTCTCTTGTATATGATAACTTAGCCAACTCATTACCGTAATATACAAATGTATGGTTACTTTTTACATAATCTAAGTTAGAATCACTTTTATAATCTTTGGCTACCAGATTTCCTTCATTTTCTTCCTCCAGACATATGTAACTGTCTAGGCAAGAACTGCTGCAAAGTTTTATAGGCAATAAGCCTAGTACTACATCGTTTTTATCATCCAGCGATACAAGCTCAACTTTTTTAATAGGCATTGTAGGATCATTACCTTCAGGCCACTTTATCCTTGTAGTCGGGGTTTTTCTAAACACCTCTTTTCCAGGTATCATCTTAAAAACATGCTTTTTTCCACTCATAGGCGTTACCAATAAATTAATTGTTAGTATTCTAACATTTATTGATTAATTTATTGTTAAGTTAGTATATATTACAATTGTAATAACCAACATTACTTGTGTAGAGAAAAGTTACGAAAAGAAATAGAGATTTTCAGGGAAATAGTATAAAATCCTCATAGATTAAAATAAGCTGCTTTGACAGGTTTTGTGGCGGCTAGAGCTGTATAGACTGGTGGAGGCAAGCGGGATCGAACCGCTGACCTTCTGCGTGCAAAACAGATGCTCTACCAGCTGAGCTATACCCCCAGGTAATTCTTGCTTAAAGCATAAATCACTCAGGCTGAAATGCAAGAAATATTTATCTATTAGGCTATTGCTAAATAGTGTACAAATTCTGCAGGGTGTACACACTTCTCTATTTTTTTGTCTCCTTAGCGTTATACGTCACACCATCCAAATAAATCTGTGAACTGAAAATTAACAAGAAGTTTTCCTTTGGAAATTTTTTTAAATTATTCATAGATTTTTTAACTAAATTATCACTAACACAGTATATTATATAATTTATTTAACCACACATGAAAATTTTAGTTTGATTAAAACGGATAAAAACTGTATTGATGTTTAGTATAGCTGAAAAATGAAATGATCCCGTAGCTCAGCCGGTAGAGCAACTGACTTTTAATCAGTGGGTCACGCGTTCGAATCGCGTCGGGATCACTCACAAATTTTGAAAAACATGCTAAAAGAACAAGACAAAATATTCACCAACCTAAATGGTAAAGGAACTCCACTACTTGAGGGTGCAAAAAAACGTGGTAGCTGGCAAAAAACAAAGGAATTACTGGATTTAGGATCAGAAAAGATCATTGATGAAGTAAAGAAATCTGGTTTGAGAGGTCGAGGGGGTGCAGGATTTTCCACCGGCCTTAAGTGGAGCTTTATGCCCAAAAATCTCCCAAAAGCATATTTAGTAGTCAATGCAGATGAGTCAGAACCTGGTACATGTAAAGATAGAGATATATTGCGATATGAGCCACATAAGTTACTTGAGGGAATTCTCCTGGCCGGCAAAGCGATCAGCGCATCAGTTGCATATATTTATATCAGGGGTGAATTTTATAATGAATATTTAGTTCTAAAAAAAGCACTTGAGGAAGCCTATAAAGAAGGTTTAATTGGAAAAAATGCCTGCAAATCAGGTTATGATCTTGATGTGTTTATCCATAGGGGCGCAGGAGCTTACATATGTGGGGAAGAAACAGCTCAACTCGAATCAATTGAAGGAAAAAAGGGCTTTCCTCGCATGAAGCCTCCATTTCCCGCAGGTGTTGGACTTTTTGGCTGCCCAACCACAATAAACAACGTTGAAACTATAGCCATGGTTCCAGATATTCTGAATCGCGGAGGAGAATGGTTTGCATCTCTTGGTAAACCAAATAATACTGGTACCAAGGTCTTTTGTATTTCAGGGCACGTAAACAACCCGTGTAATGTTGAAGAAGAGCTCGGAATTCCATTACGTGAATTAATTGAAAAATACGCAGGTGGAGTGCGAGGAGGTTGGGATAATTTACTTGCTGTAATACCTGGTGGGTCTTCAGTGCCATTAATTCCAAAATCTATATGTGATACTATTGAAATGGATTTTGATTCATTAAGAACTGCACAATCAGGGCTTGGTACTGCTGCTGTAATAGTGATGAATAAATCAACTGATATAATAGCTGCAATAGAGAGGTTATCACACTTTTATATGCATGAGTCCTGTGGACAATGCACACCATGCCGTGAAGGTACTGGATGGATGTGGAGGATTATGAAGAGGATGGTGGCAGGAGATATTAAGCCTGATGAAATAGATAAGCTGCTTGACCTTACAACTCAAATAGAAGGACATACAATTTGCGCACTTGGCGATGCTGCAGCTTGGCCGATTCAAGGATTAATAAGACATTTTCGCCATGTTATCAAAGAGAGAGCGATAATTTAACTTTACTTATACTTCTTAAGCCGTTTTGCTACTTAGCAACCAGAGCTAAAAAATATTGATTCCCTTCTCTTTTAGGTGCCAATTCTACCTTTGCGATATCTTCAGTGTCTCGAATTAGCCGTTCTAATTTTTCCAGTCCAACTTCAGTGTTTATAAGCTCTCTCCCTCTAAATCTCATTGTGACTTTAATTTTATGTCCGTGGGCAAGTAAGTCTCTTGCTTGACGCAATTTTGTTCCGTAATCGTGATCACCAATATTGGGACCCAGTTTAATTTCTTTTATAGTTAATGTTTTTTGTTTCTTTTTTGCTTCACTTGCTTTCTTTTTTATATCATACTTTTGCTTGCTATAATCTAGAATTTTACATACTGGAGGGGTTGAATCAGGTGCAATTTCCACCAAGTCTAAACCAACACCCTGTGCAAATTCCAAAGCTCGTTCTATTGGCACGATTCCGACCATTTCACCACTATGATCAACTAAGCGTACCTCCTTAGCTGTGATAAATCCATTAATTCTGTTTTTATTGTTCTTTTTAACTTGCAAACTTTAACTCCCTTAATTCAAATTAATACTTTTTAACAGCGATTCATTAGCCTTTTCCAAAGAAAAAGACTCCTGTCTTTCCGATCCTAAATTTCTTACTGACACAGTTTTACTTGTAACTTCATTTTTGCCTACAATCCACAATATAGGAACCTTGTTTGAACTATGCAAACGTATCTTATAACTAATTTTTTCATTGGTCAAATCAGTCTTGACTCTCACACCTTGTTCTTTTAAAATATTGCTAATTTCTGTGGCGTAACCGTCAGCTTCATTTGTAATGGTCAGAATAGCAAGTTGCGTTGGAGCAAGCCAAACTGGAAATTTTCCTGCATAATTTTCTATCAAAATTCCGATAAAACGCTCAAAAGTCCCAAGAATTGCCCTATGTAACATGACAGGGTGATGCTTGTGCCCATCTGCCCCTATATAAAAAGCTCCCAGACGTTCTGGTAAAATGAAATCAACTTGTAATGTTCCACATTGCCAATTTCTGCCTATTGCGTCTTTCAAAACGAACTCTAACTTTGGACCATAAAATGCACCTTCACCAGGGTTAAGTTTATAACTCAAGCCCGCTTCTTTAACGGCTTCAAGCAGCGCTTTTTCAGCTCTATCCCACACTTCATCATTACCTGCTCTAATATCTGGACGGTCTGAAAATTTCACAGAAATTTCATTAAATCCAAGCTCTGAATATACTTCTTTTAAAAGGTCACAAAACTTTATAGTCTCAGAATTCACTTGTTCTTCCATACAAAAAATGTGTGCATCGTCTTGCGTAAAACCACGCACTCGCATCAGTCCGTGCAATGAGCCTGAGCTTTCATTTCTATGGCATGTGCCAAACTCTGCCATACGTATTGGTAAATCACGGTAGCTCCTGGTGTGAGAATTAAAAATCTGCACATGACAAGGACAATTCATGGGTTTTATTGCTAACTTTTTATTCTCAGATTCGTCAACAATAAACATATTTTCACGAAACTTATCCCAATGTCCAGATCTTTCCCACAGCTCTTTACTTACTAAAATAGGAGTTTTTACCTCAAAATAGCCATTATTTATTAGCTTCTTTCTGATGTAAGACTCAAGAACATTATATAGAATATATCCTTGTTCATGCCAAAAAACCTGCCCAACAGCTTCCTCTTGAATGTGAAATAAATCCATATCCTTAGCAATTTTGCGGTGATCACGTTTTTCTGCTTCTTTGAGGCACTCAAGGTAAGCGTTTAATTCATCCTTATTTCCCCATGCTGTGCCATATATTCGCTGCAACATTGGGCCCTTAGAATCACCACGCCAGTATGCACCCGCTACTTTCATAAGTTTAAACGCTTTAACTCTACCGGTTGATGGTGAGTGCGGACCACGGCATAGGTCAACAAAATCACCTTGCCTATAAACAGTTAGGTTTTCACCCTCTGGTATGGATGAGATAATATCAACCTTATATTTTTCGCCTATACCACTAAAGAAATCAACTGACTGCTTGCGAGTCCAAACTTCTCGAACAAATCTGTGGTTACTTTTTACAATCTCTTTCATTTTCTTTTCTATTGCGGTAAGATCGTCCGTAGTGAAGGTACGATCTGTAGCAAAATCATAGTAAAAACCGTCCTGAATTGTTGGGCCGATAGTAATCTGAGTATTAGGAAATAGCTCTTTCACTGCCTGCGCCATTATATGAGCAGCATCATGCCTTATTATATCTAAACCCACTTCGTCACTCAGTTGTATCACCTCTATCTCTGCATCAGCTTCAATTTCACGTGAGAGGTCATATAGCTCACCATTTACTTTCAATGCAACTACTTCTTTCAAAGCATCCGGTTGTAATATATCAAAGCCAGTGACTTTACCACTGTATTCTTTTACTTTTTGTTCGGTTGAAAAAGTAACCCTAACCATAAATAAACCTATACGGACATGTAGCTTGAAGGCGGTTTGCTTCTTCCAACGGTGTCATCCCAGTGTCACGCACATAGCCATACGAACATTCATTTTCGAAGGTAAATTGCACAGCAAATGGTGTCATCCCAGTGCTTGACACTGGAATCCAGCTTTTTTGTAATTTCATTGAAAATGTTGCATAGTGTGCTTGTTCACAATCAATTTTACTGGATCCCAGTGTCAAGCACTGGGATGACACCTTTGTGTTTGAGGCAAAACAGGCTATAACATTTAACATACTGCCCTCGCAAACAAATGTTCGTACAGTTGTGTATCAGCTACTGGGATGACACCACCCCTAGTGGGCACTGCCCCTAAATCATAATGGATAACAGGGTTATAAGCTCTGAACATTAATAATAAGGCCTATTCTTTTTTAACCTGAGTGCAATTGCGTCTTCCCAAACTTCACCATTACGCAATAACTTTTCTTTATTGTACATTAGCTCCTCTCTTGTTTCAGTAGCAAATTCAAAGTTAGGACCTTCAACAATTGCATCAACTGGACATGCCTCTTGGCAAAGTCCGCAGTATATGCATTTTATCATATCAATATCATAGCGCGTGGTGCGGCGACTACCGTCTTCTCTTTCCTCTGCTTCAATAACTATTGCTTGAGCAGGGCAGATAACTTCACATAATTTACAAGCTATGCATCGTTCTTCACCGTTTGGATACCTACGCAACGCATGCTCACCACGAAACCTTGGACTTAAAGGGCCCTTCTCCATAGGATACCTCAAAGTAACCTTTGGCTTAAACATATATTTTAATGTAATAACAAACCCTTTAATTAACTCTACAAAAGACCAGTACCAAGCTAATTTCTTGAGCATAAAATATTTAAAACTTGTGTCAGTCATTATAAATCATATTATCAGTTTTCAAAATAAATATTTTCACCTGGGTGACTTTTTAGGTATTTTGGTTTCTTAAGTGTAATATTGCTAAGTAGTTTATATAAATAATGACAAACACAAATGAAACTATTTTCGCTTTATCGACCGTATTTGGTAAGTCAGGAGTTGCAGTAATCAGAATTTCAGGCAACTACGCGCTTAAAGCTTTAAATCATTTTCATATTAAGAAAGAAATTAAACCAAGATTTGCTACTTTAGTTGATCTATATGATGATTCCAGTCAATTGATAGATAATGGAATAATCATCTATTTCCCTGCTCCAAACAGTTTCACTGGCGAGGACGTTATAGAGTTACAAGTGCATGGAAGCAAGGCAGTTATAAAAATCATCTTGGAGGAATTATCAAAAGTTTTCGTTATGGCCAAGCCTGGAGAATTCTCACTTAGGGCTTTTCTAAATGGTAAATTTGACTTAACGCAAATAGAAGGGATTGCAGACTTAATTGATGCTGAGACGAAAATGCAAGCTAAACAAGCGATTAAGCAGATATCAGGAGAATTGGAGAGACTATACAGCAATTGGAGGCAAAGATTAATAACGATACAATCCAAAATCGAAGCATATATAGACTTTCCAGAGGACATTTGGGCAGAAAAAAGTGAATTGGAAAAAATTAATAATGAAGTGCAATCTCTCGTGCAGTTGATACAAGAGCATTTAAATGATAATAGACGGGGCGAAAGGTTGCGTGAGGGTTTACATATTGTAATAACTGGTGAACCAAATGTCGGTAAATCAACTCTGTTTAATTTCTTAGCCAAGCGTGATATTGCTATTGTTTCTGAATATGCAGGCACAACAAGAGATATACTTGAAGCTCATATTGACATTGGCGGATACCCAATCATTCTCTCTGATACTGCTGGAATTCGTGAAAGTTCAGATCCAATAGAATTAGAAGGTATAAGTCGAGCGAAAAAGAGGTCTTTTGAAGCTGATTTAAGAATAGAGCTATTTCCTTTTGAACAACGACACGATGTCAATTATCAAGCCACAGGCAATATACCATCTGTCGTTGACACACAACTATGCAAATATTGTAATCAACAAACGGTGTCATCCCAGTGCTTGACACTGGGATCCAGATATAAAAATACTTGCAAATTATGCAATAGACAATGGATTCTAGAAACATGTGCTGAAAACAATGTTCATAGCTGGATTCCAGTGTCAGCTACTTGCATGACATCAGACCAAAATGACACCATTTATGTATTGAGCAAAGCTGACGATGTTATCAATAATCACAATATAAAAATTAATGGCATAGATCTTTTACCCATTTCTATTCTAAAGGAAATAGGTACAAACAAATTGATCTCTCTCATAAAAGAGAAGGCAGAGGAAAAATTTGGGCATGATAGAGACACTCCTGTAATCACTCGGCAAAGACATAGGAATCACATGAAGAAAGCACTGGAACATTTACAACGTTTTAATATCGATAATCCAATTGAGTTGATATCTGAAGATTTGAGGCTTGCTGCATTTGAACTTGGTGCGGTGATTGGAATTATTGATGTTGAGGAAATATTGAGTAGTGTGTTTAGCAACTTTTGCGTGGGCAAGTAAAGCTTTTATAGATTGCTTAAAATCAAATGTTGTGATAGAAAAGAAATGGACGGATGGCCGAGCGGTTTAAGGCACCAGTCTTGAAAACTGACGTACGTGATGAGCGTACCATGGGTTCGAATCCCATTCCGTCCGCACAGCATCTCGCTATGCTAGCTGATTTTTAGAGCTTATTTGGACTATGTGGTTCATAACGCTGGAAATCTTGTCTAATCTAGCCACATCTTTTAAAAATACATCCCTTTGTAAATTGACCTTGTTAGCAAAGAAAGCTAATATCTATAAATAGATCACCATCTGAATATGAAAACCGATATAGTAATAATAGGTGCAGGACCTGTTGGAATATTCACTGCTTTTCAAGCGGGAATGCTTGATATGAGATGTCATATAATAGATGTTTTGGATCAAGCAGGAGGACAATGCACAGCTCTTTACCCAGAAAAGCCAATATATGATATACCTGGTTATCCTGTAATCACTGCCCAAAAATTAATTGAGCAACTAATGGAGCAATCTTCGCCATTTAAGCCTGTTTACCATTTAAGTCAAAAAGTGGAAAAGATTTCAAATAACGAAGGTGAAAGCTTTACTGTCATAACGAACATAGGTACAGAGGTAAAATGCAAAGCCGTTATTGTTGCTGCAGGTAACGGAATGTTTAAACCTAACCGTCCACCCTTAAGTGGTATATTAGAATATGAAAATAAATCTGTATTTTACAGTGTAAATAAAATTTCTGATTTTCAGGACAAAACTATAGTCATTGCAGGTGGGGGTGATTCTGCGGCTGATTGGACTGTAGAACTTTCTAAAGTTGCGAAGAAAATTTATGTGATACATAGGAGAAAGGAATTTCGCTGCACTCCTGAAACTAGAAATAAATTAGAATCACTTGAAATTGATGGAAAAATAGAACTGGTAGTGCCATATCAATTACACGAACTAGCAGGAGGTAATGGGCAGTTGAGCGCAGTGATAGTAAAAAACATTGCCTCTAAGGAAGAAAAAGAAATATCCGCTGATTTTTTGCTGCCATTTTTTGGATTGTCAATGAATCTTGGTCCAATAAACAATTGGGGTATACAGTTAGAACATAGCCGCATAGTTGTCGACCCAGCTACACTTAAAACCAGTAGAGATAGGATATATGCAATCGGAGATATAGCTATTTATTCAGGCAAACTAAAATTAATACTAAATGGTTTTGCTGAGAGCGCCATGGCTTGTTATGACATATACAAAGTAATCCACAACTCTCCGGTTAATTTTCAATATTCAACCTCAAAGGGAATTCACGGAAAAGAAAAACTTCCTTGACAAACCTCGCCAGCTCCCTTATCATGAAACTGAAGCTATTGTATTTGCTTTCGCCAATCTGCAGATTAAAAGGTAAGGATTACTTAATGTATCGGCGTCTTATGTTCAATTTTTTGCAGTATATAGATACTGTATGTCTTTACAAAACTTCATCTACATCTAGATTTTTATCTAAATAAGCTGAACGCGCTTACAAAGCGTTACAAGACATCAAAAAATGCCAATACTCGACAGAGATAGTAAAAGACTAGCTAACTCGGGGATTCTTTGTCTTTTTTTCTGCTTAGTAAATTTCTTAAACGTTTGCAGCGTAAGTTAGTTGCAATTAAAAGCAGCTTAATCTCGCTTGTCAAGCGTTTAAAACATAAAAAACGCCAATATTTTAAAGCGGATAATAACCCCAGGGCTTCTTTTGCCTTTTTTTTCATTTGGTAAATTTCTTAAATATTTATGGCTAAACGACAACCGTCATCCCGCTGCTTGTTAGCGGGATCTAGAGATACCGCGAATGAATCGCGGTATGACGTAGGACTGCTGTCATCCCAGTGCTCCTTTTTTTGTCATCCCAGTGCTTGACACTGGGATCTAGTTTTCCATATAATCTCATCGAAAATGTTGTAACCACTTTCTGTGCTAGTTTGCTTGCTTACAAGCAAACTTTCCTGGATCCAAGTAGTCAGGGCACTGAGATGACACCCTCTTGGATGAAAACCAGTATCAGCTACTTTCATGACACCATTCTTTTTTCTGGATCCAAGTAGTCAGGGCACTGGGATGACAGGAGAAAGAGGCACTGGAATGACAAAGAGGGTACTTGGATGACAGGAGGTAATGCAGGAAGTCTAATAGTGCAGCAACACGGAACCCCAGGTCAGGCCTGCACCTATTGAAATCAGCAGTACCAGATTTCCTGATTTTATTTTTGATTCTTGTATTGCATAGTCTAAGGCCAGTGGAATTGATGCCGCTGAGGTATTTGCATGCTTATCAACGGTATTAATCACTTTCTCTATAGGAAAATCTAATTTCTTTACTACTGCTTCAATAATACGAATGTTTGCTTGATGGGGAATTAACCAGTCAATATCAGTGATTTTCAAATTATTGCATTTCAGAGTTTCCTCTACTGAGGCTGTTAACTTATCCACTGCATGTTTAAAAACTTCTCTTCCATTCATGCATATTTTTCCAGAATCACCAGTTGAGGATATCCCTCCGTTCGTACATAGTATGTCCACATTGCCGTCAGAGTATAAGTTTGTTGATATGATGCCGCTTCTACCCATTTCTGATTTCATCACCACTGCACCAGCACCATCACCAAAGAGTACACAAGTTGACCTATCTTCCCAATCAACAATCCTAGACATTATTTCAGCACCTATAACCAATGCATATTTAATTCTATTGTTAGATTTTATGAGCGAATCAGCAACTGTAACTGCATATATAAAACCAGAGCATGCTGCTTGTACATCAAAAGCAAATGCGTTTTTACATTTTAACTTACTTTGTACAATCGTTGCACAGCTAGGAAAAGTTTTATCAGGAGTTGTTGTAGCAACTATAATCAAGTCAATTTCATCTACTGAAATTTTAGCTTTTTCTATAGCACTTTTTGCTGCATTTACAGCTAGATCTGACGTTAGTTCTCCTTCATCTGCTATATGCCTTTGAACTATTCCTGTTCTCTGCCTTATCCATTCATCGCTCGTCTCAACTATCGATGCAATTTCGTTGTTACTCAACATTTTTCTTGGTAGGTAAGATCCAGTGCTTAATATGAAACTTTTATTCAATATGACTTACCCCGTTAATTATCTTTTGATTTAAATTTTCACTAATTGCATTTACTGCAAATTTTATGGCATGGGCAAAAGAAATAGCATCAGAATTTCCATGACTTTTAATGATGATACCATTCAGCCCTAAAAACATAGCTCCACTTCTAATTTTGGGATTAAAACGCGTTAAAGCTTTATTTAGTTTGGATTTTAACAATATACCAACAAGCATTTTCGCTATCCACGAATTGAATACTTCCTGCTTTATTAGATTGATAAAGGTACTAGCGGTTGCCTCAGCCGTTTTGAGCATTACATTGCCAACAAAACCATCAGCAACAATCACATCTATATTACCCTCTAAAAATTCACTTGCCTCTATATACCCTTTGAAATTAATGCCTGGAGCGTTTTTAAGCAACTCAAAAGCGCCGCGCACTGAGTCATTACCTTTAACTTCTTCTGTGCCGATATTTAGCAAAGCAACTTCAGGATTGTCAATTTTTAATGCTATTTTTGCAAATATACTACCCATTAACGCAAATTGAAATAATGAGTCGGCATTACAATCAACATTTGCACCAAGGTCAAGCAAAGCTAAGCTTTTTGTCTTAGTTGGACAGATAGAGGCAATAGCAGGACGATAAATGTTTGGTAATGTTCCTAAAATAAATCTGGAAATTGCCATCAACGCTCCGGTGTTGCCTGAAGATACCACTCCGAAAGCTTTACCTTCTTTCACTGCAACAATTGCAGCTTTCATACTTGAGTCTTTACGATGTCTCAGCGCAAAAGATGGCTTATCATTTGCAAGGACATTGTCAGAACAATGAGTAAATTCAGAATTGTTACTTACTTTTTTATATTTCAAAAGCAAAGGAGATACTTCTTCCTTATCTCCATAAATATGAAAAAAAACTTTAATGCCTGGGTCAACAAGGTTGTCTAAAAAAAAACCAGCACCATGAATTACGGAAAGAGGCGCAAAATCGCCCCCCATAGCGTCAAGTGCAATAACTATATTATTATTGACCGTAGATAACATATCATAATAGTCACTCTGCCTGTTGCTTGATGAAAACCCGTTTTCCTTTGTAACTGCCATCAACTGCTACGTTATGAGGCAACATGAATTCCCCAGTTGTTGAACATACCACAACATTCTTAGGCTCAATAGCATGATGAGAACGATGCATATTACGCCTTGACTTTGACTTTTTTCTTTTTGGAACTGCCAAAACTTCCTCCATTCTACTACAAAATTCAATTCATTAGTAACATGTTTTTTACAGGAAGTAAACAGGGATAGTAAAATAAGTAAGGTTTGCTTATGTAATTGAGTTCTATAGCTAAAGTGGCTCTACAATTTGAAAAACCGTCATTCCGCTACTCGTTAGCGGAATCTATACCGCGAATGAATCCATAGCTGTACGAACATTCATTTTTGAAGGTAAATTGCACAACAGATGATGTCATTCCAGTCTGGAATCCAGAAATTTTGCTTATAACTGAGCTGATGAGCTAAAGGTAGTTGTCTTATGCTAAAACAAACGTTTTTAATTAAGTTGCATAGAAGCTGGATCCCAGTGGGCTTTGTTGCATCGCTAGCTATGATGGATTAAAGATAAAAAAGATAGGGAATATCAGTAGCTTATTATTCTGGTATTTATAACAAGAACGGTCAGTGAATACCTAAATTTGAGTAAAAGAAATTTCACTACCACTCACTAATCTGGCTAAAATTCAAGAATTTCAATGCTTTAGCTATTTTCAATAGAATTAAATTTATTAATATAAATAACAAATTACTATTCTTAAATTTGATCAGATTGATTGCAAAAAAACAAGATTTTCAATAAGTTGCTTATAATCCTAATTATAGTTAGCCTTTCATAAGTAGCGATGCAACAAAGCCATCCCAGTGTCTGGGCACTGGCCCACTGGTGGGAATTGCTCCCAAACTACAACGTTCGTACAGTTGTGGATACCGTGGCGGTATGACGTAGGGAAACCTTTCTTGGGTTAAGCTTTAAATTAAAACATCAAGTATATTGAACTTAAAACATATCTCAGCTATACTTTGCGATAAAGTTAATAAAAATTTTAATAAAATCAGTAAGACTAACCTCTAGCTAAAATGAATACAAAGTGAGCTTTTTTGATATAAATAGTGTTAGAATAATTGGTAGGTACTTTATCAATTTTTTGTTAAGGCTTGGTAGTGCATTCATATTTTTTATTCAATCTCTATACCACTGCCTTGTGCCACCATATTATTTTAGCAACATAGCAAGACAAATTATAGAGATAGGCTTTTTCTCTCTGCCAATTGTTGGGCTCACTGGAGTTTTTATAGGAGCGGCGATAGTTTTACAAAGTAGCTTGAGTGACCCATCAATTAACCAAGAACAGATAATACCCAAACTTGTTACGATCACTATCATTAAAGAGTTAGGACCAGTTTTGATCAGCTTAATAATGGTAGGAAAGGTTGGATCATCAGTTGCAGCAGAAATTGGTACGATGCGCATCACCGAGCAAATAGATGCCCTTACAACTTTGAACATCAACCCTTTCAAATATTTAATTGCACCAAGGATTTTAGCGTCAATCATAGTATTTCCCATACTTACAGTATGTGCAGATTTAATAGGAATATTTGGAGGATGCATCACTGCAGTCTTCGAATTTAACCACAATTTAAATATATACATTAAACACACAGCTCAGTTCTTTAATACGTATGATTTTATAACTGGGCTAATAAAAGCAACTGCATTTGGCGCCATAATTTCTGTCTCAAGCTGCTATTACGGTTACCATTGCAAAGAAGGTGCACGAGGAGTAGGTGTTGCTACAACATCAACTGTTGTTTTATCGTCCATACTGATCATTTTAGCAAACTACATGATTACTTTGATACATGCGTAACCCCATAATATCAATATTGAACTTAAGCTTATCTTTTGATGATAGGACAGTACTAAAAGATCTAAATTTTGATATATTAAAAGGGGAATCATTAGTCATACTTGGTGGCTCAGGAAGCGGCAAATCTGTATTAACAAAAACAATTATCGGCTTGCTTGCTCCAGACTCAGGGTCTGTTAAAATAAATAGTAAAAGCAAAAATAAATTTGGGGTTTTATTTCAAAATTCCGCTTTATTTGACTACGTTACAGTGTGGGAAAATATATCTTTTAATTATAAAAAGCGCTTTAATATCAGCAAAAAAGAGGCAAAACAGCTAGCAATCGAGAAGTTAAATGATGTTGGACTGGAGGAAAGCATAGCAGATATGTTTCCAATAGAGCTATCAGGTGGAATGAAAAAAAGAGTGGCACTTGCAAGGGCGATTGCACACAATCCAGAAATCATTATTTTGGATGAACCAACTTCAGGATTGGACCCAATTATGTCAGATATAGTAAACGAGATAATAATAAAATTATCTAGAGATCTTAACCCTACAATTATCACGATTACACATGATATTCATAGCGCATTTAAAATAGCTGATAAAATAGCAGTATTATATGAAGGGGAGATCATTTCCCATGGAACTGTTCAGGAAATACAAAATACTAATAACGAATATATAAAAAAATTCATTCATTATATATAGCTAAAGATATATACACTATTGCTAACAGTCATATTTTTAAGTTTTAACTTTGTAAAAGGTAGTGAACATTGGAATTCAGATTTTTTTCAAACTGGATCCTATAGCTAACACGTCATACCGCGATTCATTCGCGGTATCTCGGCATAGATTCCGCTAACTAGTAGCGGAATGACGAATTTGTCGTTTTTCAAATTGTCGTAAGTCAGTTTAGCTATATATAGGATGACAGAAATTGTTTGTATTAGCTATATTCAAAAGCTCTATTGATATTTTGCAATATTTGTGATAAAATAATAGCTTAAGGTTGAGAGTAAAAATTTATGAGTGAAGCTCAAGGTCCAAACATTGCAGAATGGCAAGCGCAGCAGCAACACCAAGAGGCTGCTGGTGAGAAAAGTGGTTTTGGTCTTGGTCATAGTGACTCTGTTTCAACAGTTGTCGATGGAATGAAATGGTTGTTCAACTTTCATGAAGGAGCAATTGCTGCTTATAGTAACGTGTTTGAAGGTTTGGTGAGTGGCAGTAGTCTAGTAACATTGTTTGGAAAGTCAGGTAATATGTTTGGCATAAAACTTCTTGAAGGCCTTGCAGAATATTTTTCAGGTGGAGGTGGGGAAGATATGCCATCAGAAGAAATGGATATGGCTCATGGTGATGATGGACATCACTCAGATGATTACCCTCATGCCAATAACGAAATAGCTCATAATGCTGATGGTTTGCAAGACATGCATGATGCAGGTGATCACCATGATCAATCTTTTTCACCTGGTCCTTCACCATCTGTTGGCGATGACCACGGATATGAACTTGGTTAAACACTTAAAAACTATTGAATAGTTGGAAGAAGGCCTAATAAGAAAAGTTGCTGTTGTTATGAGTTTGTCTTAGTGAAAAAGGTTTCAGTTTTGGGATCAACAGGAAGTGTTGGAAAAAAGACTGTAGATTTGCTCTCAAAGAGAAAAGAAGAATACCAAGTGGAAGCACTAAGTGCCCATTCGAACTTTGCTCTACTGGCACACCAAGCAAAACTGCTAAATGCAAAATATGTTGCTATCTCCGATGAAAGGCTTTACAAAGATTTGAAAGAAAGTTTACTTGGTACAGATGTAAAAATAGCAATTGGTGCTACAAATATTGCTACCATACCTGTTGATCTCTCAGTTGTTGCAATAGTTGGCATTGCAGGCCTTGGGCCAGTTATGGAAGTTATAGAAAGCGGTACCAAAGTCATTGCATTGGCAAACAAAGAAAGCATTGTTTGCGGTGGAAAGTTATTACTCAAAAAAGCTAAAGAAAAAAATGTACAAATAATCCCTATTGACTCTGAGCACAATGCAATTTTTCAAATTTTGCAAAATGACGACAAATGCGTAGAAAAGATCATACTTACTGCTTCTGGTGGACCATTCTTAAATTATAGCCTTGAGCAATTAAGAAATGTTATGGTAGATAAGGCGCTTAGTCACCCCACTTGGAATATGGGAAAGAAAATCTCGGTTGATAGCGCAACAATGATGAATAAGGCACTAGAGATAATAGAAGCACATAACTTGTTTAATATCAGCCCGGATAAAATTGAAGCAATAGTGCATCCTGAGTCAATAGTACATGGAATTGTAACTTATAAGGATGGGTTCAACTTTGCTGTGCTTGCAGAAACTGACATGGCAATTCCTATTTCATATGCTCTATCTGGGCCGGAAAGATCAGCTTTAAATCGTAAATTAGATTTAACAAAGCAAGGAAAATTGACCTTTCAAGAACCAGACCATAAGCGTTTTCCTGCGCTAAAGCTTAGCATGGCAGTGTTAAACTCTTCTGCTCCACAAACAAACAGTATTGTGCTCAATGCTGCAAATGAAATAGCTGTTAATGAATTTTTGAAGTCACGAATCGGCTTTTTAAAAATAGTAGAGGTAGTGGAATCAACAATGGAAAGTTTTGGTAGTTATACTGATATTAATTCACTATCTGATATAATAAATATTGATTATGAAAGTCGTATTATTGCTCACAAAATTGTTGAAAGTAAAGTTGTTGCGTATAGCTAGAGTAATGTAACCAGACTGCATTCTGTGATTTTTAGCAAAACACGATACACAATCGTCATTCCGCTACTTGTTAGCGGAATCTATGCCGAGATACCGCGGCGGTATGAAGGTTCGCGGTGGTATGACGGTTAAGTAATTCGTCATCCCGCTGCTTGTTAGCGGGATCTAGAGATACCGCGGCGGTATGACGGTTCGCGGCGGCATAGCTATCTTCAAAAATATGGTTGAATAATTGTTAATAATAGTGTATAATTATTAATATTTTTAAGCACTTTGGCTATGGCTTTATCTAAGTTTCTCGACCCTAAGCTGGATTTAACCTTCAAAAAAATATTTGGCACTGAAAAAAATAAGAATATTCTCATACATTTTTTGAATGATATTTTAGGGTTTACCGAGATAAATACTATACAAGAAGTGGAATTCCTCAGTACTATAATGGATCCTGAAATTGCCTCTGATAAGCAAAGTATAGTTGATGTTCTTTGCAGGGACTCTAGTGGGGCTAGGTATGTGATTGAAATGGTGCGACCTGAAAGCCTTCGGTCATATTGTTTAAAAGGAGAGGAATTCATTCAGAAAGAAACTGAAAGGATTCTAAAGCTTATTGAACCAGATGTTTTGCCATCTGAGTCTACGCATCAGTGCGAATTGGGTAACCAGTTGGTGCCGAGCGACGCGGACAATGAACCTCCTCTTGATAAAGAAGATGCTCAATCGTGAGAGAAAGCATAAACTACAAGCATCATGTGGTTGGAGGGCTAGGCTTAGTGGTATGGTGAACGTAAGTGAAGCTTCATAAGTATCGTAACGATTAAAGAGCTAAAGATGCTGATAAGCTCCGACCAAAAGGTAATGTGACATTTTTCATTTCTGGATGTACGCAAATAATAATTCCACCGGTATAGAGAAGCCACCTAACCCACTATTGTATGACAAAAGGAACAGGATAAGCCTGTATTTTCGCCTATATGGCAGGCAACCCGCAAGGAATGCTGATGGATGTGCAGGTAAAGGATAATGGAGAAAGCGAATGCCATTTTGTAACGAAATGGATAGAATTTGTAACATTAATTCGCGTGAAAACGAGCAGACTTCCATTTGGTCCCTCATGACAAGAAACTTTGTTAACCACTTAAGGTAGGAAAGCAGATGATTACAAGTACAACTGTAAGTGCACCTACCAATAACTCCGAAGCATGGAACCAGTTACCCTGGAAGAAATGCCAAAAAGTTGTTATGAGGCTACAGAGGCGTATTGTTAAGGCTGTCCAACAAGGCAGATGGGGTAAGGTGAAAACTTTACAACACCTTCTCACACGCTCTTTTAGCGGCAAAGCTTTGGCGGTTAAGAGAGTAACTGAAAACCAAGGAAAAAACACAGCAGGTGTAGATCGTCAAATATGGTCAACTTGCAACACAAAATTTCAAGGAATAAAGCTATTAAAACAAAGAGGATACAAACCTTCTCCGCTAAAACGGATATACATCAGTAAGTCTAATGGCAAAAGAAGACCTCTTGGAATCCCTACGATAAAAGATAGAGCCATGCAAGCATTATACTTGTTTGCTTTGGAACCGATAGCTGAAACGATCAGTGATCGTCACTCTTATGGTTTTAGACCAAAAAGATCCTGCGCAGACGCTACTGTGGCTTGTCACTTGTTACTGGCAAGCCGTAACCAACTACAATGGATACTCAAAGGTGATATTAAATGGTGTTTTGATAACATTAACCATGAATGGCTCATGAAGCATATTCCTATGGAGAAGAAAATTCTTCATAGCTGGTTAAAAGCTGGCTTCCTAGAATCAAAAACTCTGTATTCCACAACTGCAGGTACCCCACAAGGTAGTATCATCTCTCCAATACTAGCAAATCTAGCCCTAAATGGACTTGAAAAATCATTGGAAAGTCAATTTGGTAAACTTGGCAGTAAAAGAAGAAGCAAAATCAGAAGTGGAGTAAATGTAATCAGGTACGCAGATGACTTTATCATTTCAGGAATCACACGTGAAGTACTGGAAAATGAAGTAAAACCTCTAGTATCGTCCTTTCTTCAGGAGAGAGGTCTTATCCTTTCCGAAGAGAAAACAAAAATTACATCTATTACAACAGGGTTTGACTTTCTTGGTTGTAATGTACGCAGGTATAATAAGAAGTTAATTATAAAACCTTCAAAAGAAAGTATTAAGAAACTTCTTAATAAAGCACGTACATTGATAAAGGCAAACATAGCGAACACTCAGGCCGTACTAATCAAGTTGCTCAATTCCCTATTAAGGGGATGGGGAAATTACTACAGCCATGTGTGTGCGAAAAGAGCTTTTAACAAAATAGACCATGAAATTATGTGTGCTCTATGGAAATGGGCAAAGAAAAGACATCCTCGTAAAGGATTACGTTGGATAAAGAATCGTTACTTCAAGGTAATGAAACAACGCCAATGGGTCTTTGCTGCACCCATATGCAAGAACAAACCGAAAGAGATAAGGTATTTAAGACTGCTGAGGTTGATTGATATACCTATCAGACGACATGTTAAAATCAGGGCGGATGCAAATCCACTTGACTTAAAATGGAAAAAGTATTTTGATGAAAGAGTGAAACAAACAAAAATGTTAGCAAGCTCTTTCTCAAGAGAAGGTTCTCTACTGTTGGTGTCACCATTAAGAATGATGTTTTCTGAGGAATCATGAAGGACAAGCCGGTTCGAGAAAAGAAGGACTTAGATAAGGGGCTCAAGCGTAGTGTGGGGAAACCTGCATGCTGCGTTTCTAAGGGAGGGAGTAGTAGCAATACTACTTCCTTACCTAACCAGCTCACTCGCGATAAAGGCTTCGAAAAACGAGCTCAACTATATGCTGCTAAGGCTTACTCAAGGCAAGCTGATAAATCTGGTAAGTACATTGATTTAAAGAAGGTTTTCTTTATTGCTATCTCTAATTGTAATTTATTTCCTGATAAGCTTGATTATATATCCAGCCACACTATAAGAGATGAGAAAACCAATGAGCATGACTTAAAAGATTTTCAATTTGTATTTATTGAACTACCTAAATTTCCTAAGAATAAGGAAGAACAGCTAGAAAGCATAGTGGATCGTTGGTTATTTTTCTTCAAATATGCAGATGAAACTACGGAAGAAGACTTAAGGAAAATAGCAGAAAAAGCACCAATAATAAAGTTAGCCTACGATGAATTAGACAGGTTTAGCTGGAATGAAAAAGATTTAGTAGCTTATGAAGAAAGAATAATGGATCTACGGAAAGAAGAAGCCATTCTTGAATACAGACTTGACCTTGCTACTGAAAAAGGCATCCAAATTGGCGAAGAAAGAGGCATCAAAATCGGTAAAGAGGAAGGGAAAATTGAAGGAAAAATCGAAGTCGCAAAAGCAATGCTGGCTAACAATGTTGATGTCAACACTATTGTCAAATTTACTGGCCTTTCTATTAGTGAGATTGAAGAATT
This sequence comes from Wolbachia endosymbiont of Aedes aegypti, assembly GCF_021496215.1. Lineage (NCBI taxonomy): Bacteria > Pseudomonadati > Pseudomonadota > Alphaproteobacteria > Rickettsiales > Anaplasmataceae > Wolbachia > Wolbachia endosymbiont of Aedes aegypti. The sequence continues at coordinate 953,928 of NZ_CP090902.1, forward strand.
AAGTGTGAACGGTACAGAGTAATTTCAAAGTGCATTTGCAGTTGGAACGGATACATTTAATGAGAGTCCCATTTCACGGTGTTCAAATCTACTCCTTCTTGTACCATCTCCCAAAGTGGGCTCATTTCTCTCAGTCGGCCAACATTTTTAGCAACAAGATCTGCTGCATACAAAACTTCTTCTCTAGTTGTAAATCGGCCTAGGCCAAATCTAATTGATGAATGCTCAAGGTCATGGCCATTATTTAGCGACCGTACTACATAGGAAGGCTCAAGAGACGCAGACGTGCACGCAGAACCAGAACTTACTGCTAAATCCTTGATTGCCATGATGAGAGACTCACCCTCAACATAGGGAAAGCTCAAGTTTAGGTTGCCAGGAATTCTATTTTCATAATCACCATTTAAAACGATATCAGGGAACGCTTCTTTTATCTTGTTATACAAAATATCCCTTAATTCTTCCACTCCAGTTGTTTCTTTTTTCATTTCTTCTCTAGCAATACGTGCCGCTTCACCAAAACCAACTGCAAGAGGTGTTGGAACTGTTCCAGAACGCATGCCTCTTTCCTGTCCACCACCACTAATTAGTGGTATCAGCCTAACACGAGGATTCTTTCTACGTACATATAATGCGCCTATTCCCATAGGTCCATAAATTTTGTGGCTAGAGAGACTCATAAGATCAATGCACATCTCATTAACATCAATTGGAACTTTTCCAAAGCTTTGAGCTGCATCTGTATGGAAAAATATATTATGCTTTCTGCATATTTTACCAATCTCCTTTACAGGCTGAATTACTCCGATTTCATTATTTACCATCATTACTGAAATCAAAATTGTTTTATCAGTAATTGCTTCCTCAAGCTTTGATAAATCTATAATTCCGTTTTGCTTAACAGGCAAATATGTAACTTTAAAGCCTTCATTTTCCAGATGCCGACAAGAATCCAGAACACACTTATGCTCCGTGCAGACAGTGATTATATGATTTCCTTTATTTTTATAAAAGTGAGCAACGCCCTTGATTGCCGTATTATTTGACTCAGTTGCACCTGAGGTAAAGATAATTTCTTTGCTATCTGCGTTCACCAGATCAGCGATGTGTTTCCTTGCTTTTTCCACTGCTTCTTCAGCAGTCCAACCAAATGAATGGCTGCGAGAGTGTGCATTGCTGAACTCACCAAAGTAAGGTATCATCACCTCTAAAACACGGGGATCTACTTTAGTAGTAGATTGATAATCAAGAAATATTGGTAATTTTATTTTAGCATCGTGTATTTTTTTACTTTCAACATTCATAAAGCTACCACGGAGACAAAATTTACAATTATTTTATAGCATTAAAACTTAATTTTTTCAAGATATAATCTTGCATCAAGTACAAAAGTGTCATCCAAGTAGCTGACACATAACTGTACGAACATTTATTTGCGAAAGCAGTGTGTTAAATGTTATAGCCAGTTTTGCCTCAAACACAAAGGCAGTGCCCAGACACTGGGATGACACCCTATTGGTGGCAATTGCTTCCAAATCATAATGTTTGTACAGCTGTGCGCCGTGCGCTGGAATCCGTTTTAGCCCTTATCTATATCTCAGTTCCACCAACAGTTATTGCGTCGACTTTGAGTGTCGGCTGACCAACTCCAACGGGCACATTTTGTCCATCTTTCGAGCATGTGCCAACACCAGGATCTAACTTTAAGTCATTACCAACCATAGATACTTTTTTCAACACTGTTGGACCGTCACCAATTAGTGTTGCTCCTTTTACTGGCTGTGTAATTTTGCCATTTTCTATTAGGTAAGCTTCCGAAGATGAAAAAACAAATTTTCCTGACGTTATATCAACCTGCCCACCACCGAAATTTACTGCATATAGACCTTTCTTTACGCTAGATATTATTTCCTTCGGTGTATACTTTCCGGGCAACATATAGGTGTTTGTCATGCGCGGCATAATAACTTCTTTATAACTTTCTCTTCTACCATTACCAGTTGGGCTTACACCCATGAGTTTAGCGTTCATATGATCCTGCATGTATCCTTTTAGGATCCCATCCTCTATCAATATATTATAACTGGGTGGAGTGCCTTCATCGTCTACGCTGATAGAGCCGCGCAAATTGGGCAGAGTTCCGTCATCAACTACTGTGATGTCACTAGCTGCTACTTGTTTACCCACAGAATTTGAAAATGCTGAGACTTTTTTGCGATTGAAGTCGCCCTCAAGTCCATGACCCACGGCTTCGTGTAACAATATTCCTGGCCAGCCTGGACCTAAAACGACTGTCATTTCTCCGGCTGGAGTTGGAATTGCTTCAAGATTTACCAGTGCTTGTTCTAACGCTTGGTTTGCAACTTCTTTCCACTTTTTCTCAGAAATAAACTTACTATAAGAGTCCCTTCCACCATGCCCTGCAGAACCTCTTTCGGTACGGCCATCTTTTTCTACAATGACTAGCACATTAAAACGTACCAGAGGCCTGATATCGCTTAATCTGTGATCACCCTTTATTATTTGTACAACTTGCCATTCTCCACTTAGAGTTATTTTTACTTGCTTCACGCAGTTATTTTTGGACCTTACATACTCATTAACCTCATTGAGTAGCTTAATCTTTGAATTCAGATCCATTTCATTTATAGGGTTAATCCTCGAATATAGGCTTTTTGTCTCTTCGTTTAAATTTATTGAATTTGTCTTGTTTAAAGACACTGAGCTTTTTACCATAGAAGCAGCATTACTAATTTCTTTTTCGCTGATCTCAGAAGAACAAACGAAAGATGTACTATCTTCACAAAAAGACCTTAAACCAAATCCCCTTCTAGTATTCAAGTCCATGTGTTTTAATATGTTATCCTCAAAAACCAGGGACTCCGACTGGCAAAATTCTAGAAACAGCTCACCACCATCGCTATTGCTCAAAGCGTTATTGACTATTTTATATACGTTATTAATATTAACATTGTTTTGAGCAAAAAATATTTGATCTAGATTTGGCATTACCTTTGAACTAAAAATTGTTTAAGTATATTATTTAACTTTAACATAGTAAACTATAAAAAGCCCGGGTGGCGGAATTGGTAGACGCGCTAGCTTCAGGTGCTAGTAACTTTTTAAGTTGTGGAAGTTCAAGTCTTCTCTCGGGCACTCTTAGCTTCCATATTGCTTATTGAATTAATTAATGTTATAATATAACATATTAGGTAATATTTATGCTATGTATGGTGAAAAAGATAAGTTAGCCTACAGAAAGAAGGTACGAACTTACTCGAAACGCTTAGTTACTACACTATCTACTATCTCTTTCATTGGATACATAGCGGCATTGGTCTTGAATATTCCTGTCTTAAGTCTGTATTTTAGTATTGCCGGCACTATATTCAGTGCACTTTCGTTTGCTTTAAATATATGGTCACTAAATGATCATTCCCGACAACAGAATCTTAATAAGAAATCTGGCATAAAAAACACTCCAGGACAAAAAAAGTTAACAAAGATCTATCTTGATATAGCATCCAGTGCTTCATTTCTAATAGGAGGTATTGCATCTATGTCGCTTTTTGAGTCTTCTGTTATTTATTTTGTTTCTACGCCTTTTTTTATTCTAGGCTGTGTTATTATGGCAGCTAATATCGTTCAAACTATGATTAGTGAACCACAGACAAAAAACGTCCTTGAGAATCTCTCTTCAAATACTGCAAGAGTACAAGCTTAAGTATTAACTTATTTAACTTATACAGGAATATTAGCTATATAATTCCACTGAAGGAAGCCATTCAAAAGAGTTCGATGTAATTAGCGTCAAAAAAGTGTAAGCAGAAATTGTGGGCTTATTGGGGTAGGAGCGCTTAGTACTCCTACTTCCACATAAATTACTTGAATAATTGCTCAAGCTATCAAAATAAAAGTTTTTATTCAGTAATTTGTGTATAAAGGGTACTATTTTACTAGTAGTGAAATAAATCAGAATGAAGTCTATTTTATTAACGAGGCCTTTATTGGATTCGTTCAATACAAGAAATATATTGAGAAAGTATGGATACAAAGTTTATATAGAACCAGTATTCACAATAAAGTACTTAAATCCTGATATATCTGCACACGAATTTGACGTTGTAATATCCACAAGTAAAAACAGTGTAAAGGCTTTTAGTCAAATATGCAAAGTGGATGACTTTCCGATTATTACAGTTGGTAATTCAACCATGCAGGCTGCAAAAAATTTGGGATTTTCTGATATAATCTCAGCAGACAGCAACGTTGATGGTCTGATATCATTCATAAAAGCTCACTATTCAAGTGCAATAAAGTTCTTATATATAAGAGGACAAGAAGTATCATGTGACCTAAAAAAGAGATTATCTGAAGAAGATTTTAACGTAAGAGAAGTTGTACTCTATAAAACAATCATTAAAAGGAGTCTAACTAATAGGTGTAAAAATTTACTGTTGGATGGTAAAATTGGTAGTGTTGCTTTTTTTTCCTCACAGACAGCAAGGGTATTTTGTTCATTAGTTCTAAAAAGTGGGCTATCTCATGTGATGAATAATACAGTTGCATATACCATGAGTAAAAACATTGCTGATAGTTTAAAGTTAATCAAGTGGAAAAAAATTATAACATCGAGGTTGCCTACTGGGGAGAGTTTAATTGATATAATTAATAAGGATTGCTGATGCTAAAGATTGCAACTTGGAATGTAAACTCCATACGTAAAAGAGTTAACCAACTTTGTAGTTTTATAGTTGATAGTCAGATAGATATAGTTTTGCTGCAAGAGATAAAATGTACGGAAGAGCAATTTCCTTATGCGGAGATAGAAAAGTTAGGATATGAATATGCTATCTATGGACAAGTTGCAAGAAATGGCGTTTGTGTTTTATCTAAATATCCGATACTGGAGAAGTTTAAAATTGACATTGTGGAAAGTCATCAAGAAGCACGTTATATAGAGTGCGTGATAAAGTATACCAATAGTAAGATAAGGGTAGGAAGTGTATACGTGCCAAACGGTCAAAGCCCGGACTCTCACGCATTTGAATATAAACTCAAGTTTTTTGATAACCTATATGAAAGGATGAGCACTTTGTTGAAGAATGAAGAGTTAACTATTATAGCTGGCGATTATAATATTGCACCGGATGAAATTGATGTTTTTGATTCAAACTTATTGAATGGCCAAGTGTGCTTTCATATAAGAGAACGTGAGAAGTTAAGAGCGATCTTGAATCTTGGGTTTAAAGATGCGTTTAGAATATCTCACCCAAATTTGCAACAATTCACTTGGTGGCATTATCAAGGCAATTCACTCAGAAATAATCAAGGAATGCGAATAGATTATATGCTGTTATCACCACAAGCTGTAGATAAATTGGAAACATGCTACATAGATGATAGATTGCGTAAGCTAGAAAATCCGTCTGACCATACTCCTGTTGTATGTGCTATAGAATAATAGCAGATCTCTTACACAATTCACTTTTAGCAAACCTGAGTAGTCTTACCTTTGCTGCTCTGTGGTTTTTCCCTTCGTTTGTTTTCCTTTCCTGTCCAAGATTGATCGTGCTGCTCACTTTTTTCGTTTCCTACCTGGGAAATTTGCTCAGGAACAGGCTGTTGTTCACTCTTTTCTTTTCCTTGGGAAATTTGTTCAGAAACAGAGGTGCCTTTCTCAACTTCTGTAACTGGGGTTTTTAAAATATCATCAATGCCCTCGAGAATTTTTCCATTCAGTTTTGCTCTCTTTTCTGTATCATCTTTATCTTGTGAGCTAGGGTCATACAAAGTACCTTTTTTGTTATTTGAAAAAAGAACCTCCACTCCTCCTTTTATGGCAAATATTGTGCCGATAGCAGTAAGAACTACTCCGAGTGTAGTAGGACCAAAAATTAACATTGGAATAGTGGAAAGAAGGACAGGAAAAAAGATCTTGCTTAAGAACGTTGTTACCATCTCTTCATCACTGAGTGGTGGTTCATCCTCTTCTTTCTTGTCTTTACCTAAGAATGGTATTTTTTCTTTCATCCCATCCATAAAGGAGCCAGAAATATTTTTCGGGTCTATTTTGATCCCTCCAATTAGCAGCAGCAGCATTTCCAATACAAACTTTATGGATGAATCTTTAGCTTCTGTACCACGTATATCAGCTACACACTTGGTTATTATTTGTTGTATTTTATCATTATTTAATTTCTCTTCTCTAGCTAAGCCTTGCTCTCTAATTTCTTTAAACATAGAAAGTAAAAACTGAGAAAAATTCTCTTCACTGAGTGGTTTTATATCTTTTGGATTGACATTATTAAGTAGTATGTCCTTATAAGCTGATATAAAATAATCAGTTGTTTCTTTGTTCTCCTTTAATTCGGCTTTAACTTCTAATACTTTTACAAAGTAATCATAGATTACCTGATGTTCCTCTTTTTCAAAAATTTTCTCATCTTTGTTAGTTACCTGATTTGAAGGTTCCAAATTCTTTGTTTGTGGAGTTAACATTTTTGTCATAACTGAGTTACTCACATTTACTATACTTCAATTGTAGCATATTTTTCATATTAATTCAAATAATCTATACTCCTAGAATTCACGATGTTTAAGTCATAATTAAGGGAATTTAGACCCCAGTTGTCGCCAATTTTTATTTCTACTTCAAGTGGTATAGAAATTTCTATTGCATTTTCCATTATATCTTTTATAAGTTTTGCTGTTTCTTGCACCTTTTCGTCTTCTACTTCAACCAGTAGTTCATCGTGAACCTGGAGGATTATTTTACCTACTTTCAATTGGTCAAAAAGCTGAATTGTCGCACGTTTTATTATATCAGCAGCGGTTCCTTGCAGTGGTGCGTTTATTGCTGCCCTTTCTGCAAATTGTCTTATATAAGGAATTGTATTGTTTATGTCTCTTACAAAGCATCTCCTGCCAAACAAAGTTTCTACATAACCATGCAATCTTGCGATAGACACTGCTTTTTCCATATAGGCCTTTATTTCTGGGTAACAGGAAAAATAGTAATTAATGTATTCAGCAGCTTCCGCAATGGTAATTCCAAGCCGCTTTGCAAGACCAAATGGGCTAATGCCATATATAATTCCAAAATTGATGGATTTTGCTTTGCGTCTTAATTGCTCATCTATTTCTTGCACTCCAAAAACTTGCCTTGCGGTGATCTCATGAATATCTTGTCCGTTTGCAAAAGCTTCTTTAAATGCTGCAACGTTTGCAACGTGTGCCAGGAGTCTTAATTCTATTTGCGAATAGTCAGCAGAAATTATCTTATGCCCTTTTGGCGCAATAAATGCTTGTCTGATAAGATTTCCCTCTTCGCTTCTGATAGGAATATTCTGTAAATTAGGATTGCTGGAGCTCAGCCTTCCAGTTGCAGTTGCAGTCGTTGAAAAGCTTGTGTGTATTCTACCATCAAGTGGATCAACTTGCTTTATTAATGCATCAGTGTAGGTGCCTTTTAATTTACTTAAATGTCGCCAATTTAAGATTTTACTTGCGATTTCTACCCCTTCTTCTTCGAGTGCCTCTAGAACTTCATAATTGGTGCTATACGATCCAGATTTTTTTGACTTTTTCTTTTTATTAAGCCCCATTTTGTTGAATAAAACATCACTTAATTGTTTTGGCGAAGCAATATTAAATCTTTCTCCTGCCAAATTATATATCTCATCTTCAAGCACGGCAATTACCTGCTGAAATTTATCGGACAGCTCCTGTAATTTTTGTATGTTCAGTAATATCCCATTTTTCTCCATATCAAATATTACTTTCATAAGTGGCTTATCGAAGCGCTCGTAAATTGTGAGCAATTTTTCCTGAAATAACCTTTGCTTTAGCTTTTCATGAATTGCTATTAAAGTTTTTGCCGAGAAAATTTCTGCATTTTCACTCAAATTATGCGCAACTATGTTTGGAATACTGTGATCATGCTTTCCTGTATCCAAGCTATACGACATTATCATCAAATCATCAACTGAATCTAACATCTTCTCTATTGCAGGGAAGATTTTCCTGATCTCTTTAATGTTATGTATTATTTTAAGCACTCCATTTGAGAGCAAAGTTAAGTTAATTATAATGAGTGCATCTTGTATGCTGTCTTGCTCTATATAAAAAATATTACTTTCGCTATAAGATAGACTTAATACATTGTTTTCAAGGTGGTAATGAATTGCAATTTTGCCTTCATATCTACAATGCTCTAAAAATTTCTCTAACTCTTCACTACTATACTCTATTTTTTCTTCTGTGCTAGACCCACTATAGGAAAAAAGCTTTTCCACTTTCCCTATCAAGGAATTGAATTCATACTTCTTTAAAAAGGATAATAGTTTTTCCATATTTGGAGGGCGAACTTCACATTTTGCAATATCATGTTGAAGGTCTACTTTTTCGCATAGTGATAAAAGTTCTCTTGAAATTAGCGCTTTTTCCTTATGTTCAGCAAGAATATTACGAATCCTCGTTTGCTCGATGTTATCAATGTTCTCTATAATATTATTCAATGAATCAAATTCATCTAGTAATTTAGCTGCAGTCTTCGGACCTATTCCCGGAACGCCTGGAATGTTGTCAGATGCATCACCAGTTAGAGAAAATAAATCAAGAAGCTTGTGTGAGTTTACGCCAAATTTTTCTATTACTTGTTTTTCATCTATATATATATTTTTAATGGGGTCGAATATTAAAATATTGTGGTTCAAGAGTTGAAATAAATCTTTATCTGATGAAACGACTACCACTTTAAAGTCTTGGTGGTTGGCGTATTTTGCAGCTAGTGTTGCAATTATATCATCTGCTTCATAACCTTCAATCTCTTCATAGCTGAGGTTAAAAGCTTCTACCGCTTCCCTCAGTATGGTGAACTGTGGAGTTAGATCCTCAGGAGGCGTTACTCTGTTCGCTTTGTACTCAGGATATAAATTGTGCCTAAAATTCTTTTTCCCTGCATCAAGTGCTATAGTTAAGTAGTCCGAATGGGCAATGTACTTAAGAACCATATTCAGAAAGCCATATACACCACCTATTGGCATTCCTGTTGTGGTAATTAAGTGAGGTAGTACATAGTAAGCTCTGAAAAGAAAACCATAGCCATCGATGATTGTGAAAGTTTTTTCTTTCATTGTAGATATTTATGCGTGCTTTTGATGGTCCACTATTTAGCTGAGAAAATCAAGTTTTTGTTTTTCTGCTTTTGAGCGTTGTAAGAGATTTTACCGAAAATAGCATTCATGATGGGGATGTACACATATGACCTTATCCAGAAAAAGTGGAGAGAAAGTGTGGAATGTTTTTTACAAAAAGAATGATGCATCAAATTGTTCTGGAATGCAATAGTTAATAGTGACGTTGTTTGTTATAAAAAATTTCTATGTATTCAAATATTGCAGTTCTAGTTTGTTGAGCAGAGTGTTGTGAAGTATCAATAAGTATTTCTCTTTTCAATGAGCTAAAGAAGCTTTCTGCAACAGAATTGTCGTAACAACAGCCTTTATTACTCATCTATATTCTTTACAGCTAAGAGATATTGATACCCTTGCGCAGTATATTGTGAACCTTGGTCACTGTGCAGCAGTAGATTTTTAACAGGTTTACGCCTATTAATGGCCATTAATAAAGAGTTCATAACCAATTGTTTATTTATTGCACTACTCATTAACTACCATACGTGAGAATTATTGCTGCCAAATATAGCCATCCCTCCTTGGTTTTGATGTAAGTAATCCCATACTTTATTTGGTTGATCAACAATAAAGTTTTGATCTAGTATATTGGGAGCTACAGCTCTATTATCTGTTTGTTGTTTTTTAATTTTAAACTTTCTTCTCAGTATAGCCCTGATGTCATTTTTCTGCATAATACTTTGCACCGTTTTCAAATTGCAACTTTTACCCAAAGCCTTCAATTCAGCATGAATTTTAGGAGCTCCATATCTACATTTAGAAACTTGATATATTTTTTGAATAGCTGCGAGTAGCTCTTTATTTGCTGATTCTCTACTGCTTATTTTTCTTGTGGTCCACTTATAGTAGCCACTAGCAGAAAATCCTACATAATTCCTGTACTTTATAGCAGTTACTATATAAAAAAATATTTTACTCTTTTTGACTGGCCAGGGCTTTTTTTTAAATGTCTCTTTCCCTTGTTACTCTTGCTTTGTAAATCAAACCTCTCTTTGTCGTAAGGAGCCATGTTACCTCTACCTGGAAATGCATTTACCGCTGACTTTTTTTCGTTATATTTCTTCATCCATTTTCCTAATACACTATCCCTTATTCCTAGATCTCTTGCTACTTTTGCAACTGGTTGACCTACCTTTTTTTGTTCATTTGCCAGTTTAACAGCTTCCAATTTGAATTCTGCTGTATATTCTCTTACCATTTCTAATCCTCCAAAATTTTATTTTACCCAAAAAAACTCTTTTCTTTCTCTCCACTTTTTCTGGGTAAGGTCACTATTTCTTAAGTAATTTACACTTCAGAGTTTATCTGCTTTAAAGTTTACTCTATTCTGTTTCAGCATTTGTCATAAATCCTTAATTATTTCTGACTTTTTAGTTCAGTTTTTAACCATTCTTTCCTTAACTTAATGGCAGTGACAATAAGCCTATCTATCATTCTGATGTGATTTCAGTTTTGTTTACGTGCAAACTCTCTAATCCCACCTTGTAGTTAGGATAAATTAGAGAGACATTAAGATCTTTTTTAATTTTAACATTACTTACTCTCTTTGATCCTAAATAAAAACTCTGTGCATAATCTGGTAACTCAATTGGTTCTGGAGGGCTAACATTGAGAAGTTTGGTCGCATATATTACCACTTCAGATTGTGTAGTGGGTAAATCGTCTGCACAATTGTATATTTCACCAGGTTTTATGTTTTGCATGGAAGAAAATAAAATATTTGATATATCTTCAACGTGAATACGAGAAAAAAAATGCCCTTCTTTTTTCACATTCCTTGCTTTGCCAAGCTGCAAGTCAATTAACACGTTCCTACCAGGACCGTATATTCCAGCTAAACGAAAAATATGTACAGGCAATCTGCTATTCAGCCACCTCTTTTCAGATCTAAGGCGCTTTTCTCCTCTGATTTCTATAGGTTTTGTTTCAGATTCCTCATTCACCCAATTACCAGAGTGATCACCATAGACGCTAGTTGCAGACAAATAACCGAACCATTTTACATTTTGCAGGCAATCACCGTATCTCTCCACAACATCATCGCCATCTGGAGGAATAGAAATTAAAACGTGCGTTGCGCTTTTAAGCAGATCTTGACTAACTTTCTCATAATTAAAGAGGATTACATCTTGTATATTTTTACTTCTTGATGTGCCACTGACTTTCCAACCTAAGTTCAGTAATTTTTTCGATAAAAATTTAGCTACATATCCATAACCAAAGCAAAACAAGTGCATGAAAATTAATTTTTAAAATTCTTCTTGATAAATTCTACTCCTAATTTTATTCCCTCTTCATTAATAATATGCCCTAATGCATGAATTGGGTGTCCTTCAACATTTACTCCATTTTCTTTCAGAGCTTTAACCGCTAAGTCGAGGGACGAAAAAGGTACCACGTCGTCAGCATCACCATGGATAACACATATGTTAGGTTTTGATTTGATCTCTGGTGCAGTTTTTGAAGGTGAAAGAAACCTACCAGAGTATGCAACAACTGATGCACAGGATTGAGAGCGGGTGAGAGCTGTATGTATTGCAAGCATTGCTCCTTGAGAAAATCCAACTAAAGAAAGTTGCGTATCTTTTAAATTAAGCTCCTTTAATTTTGTATCAATGAAATGATTTACAATTGATGTAGCATTTTTTACTCCATTATATAGCGCTTCCTCACTACGATCTTCCAAGCTGAACCACTGATAACCATCACCTATTTCTCTTTCAAACGGAGCATTGGGTACTGTAAAATATGAACCCAGTAAAAACTTGCTCATAACTTTAGCAAGGTGAATGAAATTATCGCCACTTGAGCCCCAACCATGTAAAAAAATAATCAAATTTTTCTTATTTCCGCCTGCACAAATTTCTGGGCCTTTAAGTTCAATCATTTCTTTTCCTTTTGCGTTTATATTTTTATTTAACACTAATTTTCAAATTTGTAAAACCAATGTGCAATTACGTTCCCGATACTACAGATAAAGTGACTTAGGTTCATCGACGATTTGAAAAACCGTCATTCCGCTACTCGTTAGCGGCTGAGATACCGCGAATGAATCGCGGTATGACGTAGGGAAAACCTTAGCTATAAACCTCAGAAATAAGAAAACAAACTAGAAAAAATACCTCACTATAACTGCAGCCTTAAGCAACGTACCTTATTTATTTACGAAAACTGGTATAAATGCTATGCAAGTAGCTACACTACTTGCATGACATCAACAATTGACCTCGACTTACCGTCCAACTAGAAAGTTGTATATAGAATGACAGAAATCCAGATGTTATTTACTTACTTTCGATCTTTTCTATCAATTTTTTAACTAAACCTCTTAGCTTCTTACTGGATTCATCAAGCTCTTGAATTTGCGAGCTGCGCTCTTTCATTAGTTCCTTATAGTTACCTCTTATGTAGTCAATCATTTCCTTCATCTGAGCAATCATCTTGTTAGCATCCATGCTGTCCAAATCAGGTATCATGTTAGGCATAGCGCCAGCCATAAGCTGCTGAGACATTTGCATAAATGGTTTTAAAGTCTGATTAAGCAATTCAGGATCCTTGGCTAATTTTTCTATTTGCTCTTTGCAAGTATCCATATACTGCTTCATAAATTCATCTTCTTGCACTTTACCTGTCATAATTACACCTACTTGAAAATATCGATTCTTTATTATATATTGTTTTTAAATTAAAAACAATACAAAATACTCATCACAATTGCATTAATACTTTTTAAATAATAAAAAATGCTCCTTTGCTTATAAAGGGTCACATACTTTCTTTAACCACTCCTTATCTTTGACGCTATTTTCTAAGTTTTTATAGATAAATTGATGGTAGCCATTTATCCATTCAATTTCATCCTTAGTAAGCATTTGCACATTTATTAGTCTTCTATCATATGGAATAGAGGTCAGTTGTTTAAAGTTTAAGAAGCCGTTTTCTTGTCTGTTGACATACATCAGATTTTCAATCCTTATTCCATACTCTCCCGGAATGTAATAGCCAGGTTCGTTGGAAAGTATCATCCCTGGCGTGAGTTTCACTTTATTACTTTTTGATATTGCTTGTGGTCCTTCGTGTACTGATAGGTAACTTCCTACTCCATGCCCTGTACCATGCATATAGTCCATTCCAAATTTCCATAAATGCGTACGTGCCAATATATCCAATTCTCCACCAGTAGTGCCGGGGGGAAAGACGACACTTGCTATAGCAATGTGAGCTTTGAGTACTATTGTATAGTGGGTTATTTGCTCATTGGTCGGATTACCAACTACTACAGTTCTTGTCACATCAGTTGTGCCGTCAAGGTACTGGCCACCAGAGTCAATCAAATACAGTCCATCTTTCTGAATTACTTTATTCGTCTTACTGCTTGCACGATAGTGAATTATTGCCCCATTCTCATTAAATGCAGAAATTGTTGGAAAGCTCAATTGTTTAAACAAATTCTGCTCTTTTCTGTATTCTAAAATCCTTTCTTCAGCTTCAAGCTCTGTACCAACATTACTTTCAAGCCAATGTAGAAAATTTGTAACTGCCACTCCATCTCTGATGTGCGCATTTATAGCCCCAGCTATTTCAGTTTGATTTTTTACTGCTTTATAAATTAAACAAGGATCCTCTCTTTCAGCTACCTGTTTATCTTTTATTACAGCCATGATACTCATTGGAGTTGTGTTTGGATCTATAACTATTGAATTTAGCTTGTGCAGCGAATTTTCTAGCTCACTGATATCAAAAATATTTATATGATTGCCTAAATTTGCTTCTATAGTTGAATGTTCTTTATCTTGAATAAACAAATCAACATTACCGCTTTTATACAATATAGCACGACCCAATATACATGGAGTATATTTAGCATTTTCGTTTCTTAAATTTAATAACCATGAAATTGAATTTGGATCAGTTAAAAGCACTGCTTCAGCTTCTTTATCTATACTTTTAGCGACTTTTTCACATTTGTCCTTACTACTTTCACCAGCATATTTAATAGAATGTAAAACCACTGCTTGTTTTCGATAGTCACTTTTTTTTCCAGCTAAACAGGGTATTAATTTACAGATATTCTCATACTTTCTTATATCTTCCATGGTAAAATATTGCAAATAATAACCTAGTGAGGCAGTCGATGTTAAGTTTGCTTTTATCCATTCGCGTGGATCCTCTTCTTGTATATTATATACTTGAAAATTGCCCTGATCGAGCTGATTGTGAGCTTGTGTGATATAGCGTCCATCTGTAAAAAATTGGCACTTGTTGTTTTTTGTGACAATAAGCAGCCCATTTGTTCCTGTGAAGCCACACAGCTTTGTTAGCTCCTCTGAATACTCATTTAAATATTCGTCTTTAGTATGTAACACAAATGCATCAACGTTTATTTCGTGCATAAAAGAACGAAATTCTTTGATTTTTGACATGGAATGCCTCACGCAAAACTAGCAGCTACTTTCGTTTTCCTGTTTCTCAAATACACTAATATGCTCACTATCGCTGCGGGAGTGATGCCTTGTATTTGCTTTGCAATGCCAATCGTCGCTGGTTTTATTGTTTGTAGCTTTTCTATTACCTCACTTGACAAGCCTTTAACTTGTGAATAGTTGAAGTTGATTGGAATTTGAGTGTTAATTTCCTCTCGTAAAAACTTCATATCTGCTTCTTGTCTTATTAGGTAGGGTTTATATTTTGCTTCAATTTCAACCGCTTCGCATATTTCATTCTTAGCTCTATTATCCGCTTTGGTGTGTCCCATTTTGCCATTCCAGCGCGTGACGCTGCTTAACTCCGGCCATATTTCTTGTAATTTATTCCAGTCGATGTTTGGATAGCTAAGTAAATCTAGTGCCGTTTTTCTTATCCCATCATAAGATATTTTGATACCATAAGACCTAAGCTGCTCAGGAGTAATCGTCAGACTCCCTAACTTCTCTTCAAGCTGCTTAATGGATTCAAGTTTATTCTGTAAAACAGAGTATCTCTCATGCGAAACAAGGGAAATATCATAACCTTTTTGTGTTAATCTTCTATCTGCATTGTCTGACCTGATAGCTAGCCTATATTCTGCACGCGAGGTAAATAATCTATAAGGTTCGATCACCCCTTTGATGACTAGATCATCTATCATTACGCCGATATATGAGTCTGTGCGATGAAGAACAAAGCTTTCTTTTTTTTCAGATGCAGAAAGTGCTGCATTGATCCCGGCAATAATTCCTTGCCCTGCTGCTTCTTCATATCCAGTGGTGCCATTAATTTGGCCAGCAAAATATAGGCCTTTAATTTTCTTAGTTTCAAGAGTATGAAACAGCTCTCGTGGGTCAATATAGTCATACTCAACTGCATATCCAGGCCTTAGTATTTCTGCGTTTTCAAGTCCTTTGATACTCTTTATCATTTCACGCTGCACTTCAATAGGCAATGAATTTGAAATTCCGTTCGGGTATACAGTATCATCATCCAGGCCTTCTGGCTCTAGAAATATTTGATGACTACTTTTTTCTGCAAATTTATTAACTTTAACTTCAATTGATGGGCAGTATCTTGGTGCTATAATATCATCCAAATACGAAGAAGCTGACCTGTGCAGATTCTCTCTAATTATTTTATGCGTGTTTTCATTAGTATGGGTAATAAAGCATGATACCTGAGGTTGGTTAATTTTTTCTGTGAGATAAGAAAACGGCACAGGTGGATTATCACCCACTTGTTCTTGCAATATTGACCAGTTTATAGTGCCACGATCAAGCCTCGGTGGAGTTCCAGTACGCAATCTACCTAATTTAAAATTATATTTCTTCAACGTATTTGCAAGTTCTACTGCAGGCTTATCTCCCATTCTCCCTGAAGGAGTTACCTGCTCTCCTATATGAATCACACCCCGCAGAAAAGTCCCTGTAGTTAGAACGACTTTACTTGTCAGTATATGCTCCCCTGAGCTTGTTATTACAGCTTTAATGCACAATTCTCCATTGTTATTACTCTCTATAAGAAAATCGTCAACCGACTCTTCTTTTACCGTCAAATTATTATAATTTAGAATAATTTCCTGTATTGCTTGCTTGTATAATTTTCGGTCTGCCTGTGCACGCGGGCCCCATACTGCTGCACCTCTGCTGCTATTTAAAATGACTGAGTGTATACTTGCTTGATCGATTGCTCTTCCCATTATTCCATCAAGAGCGTCAACTTCCCTGACTACAACGCCCTTTGCAACTCCTCCGATTGCTGGATTGCAGGACATTTCCCCTATAGTTGAAATTTTATGAGTTATAAGCAGCGTGTTTGCACCAAGGCGAGCTGCAGCAGCAGCAGCTTCGCACCCTGCATGACCACCACCTACTACTACTACATCATATTTATGCATGCCTTCTTGAGTAATTCTTACTCTACTAATATTCTAACTATTAGCGGTTAATGTCAAATTTTACAGTAATTAACTATTTCAATCATCAGTGGCCAATGTATAGCTAACTCACGTCATACCGTCACGGTATCTCTAGATCCCGCTAACAAGCAGCGGGATGACGGTTTTTCAAATTATCGGGTTTTAGTGGGGCGAGCGACCAGGATCGAACTGGCAACATTCAGTACCACAAACTGACGCTCTACCAACTGAGCTACGCCCGCCAAGATATAAAATTTCTAACATAAGAGCGCAAATAGTCAATTGATTATTTAACTCTCCTTTTGCAGAGGGTTTTAAGTTTAGCCAATAAATATTTTCATTGATACTTTTACCATTATAGTTAATTGTATTGACACTAATGAAGTAGTGGTATGTTTAAAAGTATTTTCACATTTAGTTTTTTTACGGCTATTTCAAGGATCTCAGGGTTAATAAGAGATGTATTGATTGCTACGGTTATTGGTGCGAACTCTCTTGCAGACATATTTTTTTCTTCGTTTCGTTTTGCCAATCTATTTCGAGCATTTTTTGCAGAAGGAGCGTTCACTACCTCATTCATACCATTATATTCGACAGAATCATATGATAATAAAAAGGCATTTAATTTTGCAAGTAGTGTAATATCCATTACGTTTATTATCTTAGTAATTTTTTGCCTTATCATGCAAACTTTCTCCCCTTATATGATTCAAATTTTTGCTCCTGGATTTGACCAAAGTAAGTTTACCCTTACTGTTACTTTATCAAGAATTATGATGCCCTACATAATCTTTGTTTCAATTGCATCACTTATTGGTGGAATGCTGCAAGTAAAGCAGCATTTTGCTTCAACAGCTATTGCACCAATCGTTTTGAATCTCTGTTTAATCATCAGTTTGTTTGTGCCTTACGTAAAAACTCCAGCGCACAACCTTTCTATAGCTGTCCTTATAGGAGGAATTTTCCAGCTACTTTTGATACTATTTAGTGCATACAAGTTAAAGGCAGCTTTTTCTTTTAGCCTTGAATTAAGCAATGAAGTAAGGTTATTTTTTAAGCGTGTGATACCTGCAATTATCAACAATTGTGTAACTCAAATAAGCTTATGGATTGATACAATCATGGCGAGTTTTATACCAAATGCGGTGTCCTATATATATTATGCCGATAGACTAAATCAACTACCGCAGGGAATAATCGGTACTGCAATTGGTACAGTGCTTCTTCCTTTAATTTCAAAACAGGTGGATAATACTGAAAATATAGTCAAAATACAGAACAAGGCTCTCAACATAGGATTAATGTTAATTATGCCAACAACTGCTGCCTTTATCATTATTCCCGACATAATTTTACTTACGCTTTTTTCTTACGGCCGGTTTGATCATTATGCAGTGCAGCAAACTGTTCCCACTTTAATAGCATTTTCTCTTTCTTTACCTGCATTTATTATAAATAAAGTATTGCTACCTACATTTTTTGCTAAAGGCAATCTGAAAATACCAACCATATTTTCGCTAATGTGTCTTGGAATTAATGTAGTGCTAAACCTTTTGTTAATGAACGAGTATCAGCATACGGGGATTGCTATTGCTACTTCCGTTTCCACTTGGATAAACTCTATTCTATTAATTAGTTATTTAACAATAAATAAAATGTATAAGGTTAGCCAAGCGTTATTGTTAAATGTTATGAAAATTTTTGTAGCAACGGCAGTCATGTCAATAGCCCTTTATATTTTTAATTCTTTGTTGGCAGGATTATTTTTTGATAAAATGTTGGCTCGTATTGTTTATTTAACGACTTTAATAGCTTTGAGTGTTATTGTTTATTTTGGTATTCTCTATTTAATATTTAAGGGAAACTTTAAGCATGTGTAAATTATGAGACTTTCTTCATATGCTATATTATCAATCTCACTGCTATTAATTCTCATGCATGTTGCTGCAACTTTTAAGGATTGGAGTGGCTACAGGAAATATATCATAAAAGAGTTAGAGAAGACGTATGATGCTAAAGTGCATATTGGGGGAAAAATTAAAGTTTCGTTGATTACCCCAAAGCTCACTATTTATAATGTATACGTACAATACAACGAAAATAAAGAGCAAAAATTGTCAGATTTAATTAGTGTAAGAAAAATTGAAATAAGGCCATCATTCCTATCGTTGTTTTTATTTTCGTTGCAACCAAAGTCAATCACATTGTTTGGCATGAAAAGCAACAAAGAAAATTTACTTAATATTATAAATACAAACGCCAGTGGTAACACAGTCGATATAGTAATAAAAGACAGCCAAGTAAGTTTCAAGAATGATTTCGCTGATATTGTTAACATAAAGGAAGTTGCTGTAAAAAAAAATAAGCAGTTTTTTGGTAAAGTAAAGGTAGGTGATAATAATTACGATTTTTCAGGAAAGGTTAATATCACAAAAAGGAATGTACACATTAGTGTTGAATCAAATTTTGTAAATTTGCTATTTACAGGTAATAGAAATCAAGAAGAACTCCAGGGTAATTTAACATTAACAATTAATAACAGTTCCGGTTCTGTGAGTGATTTAGCAAAAATCATTAATCTTAGCTTTCTCTCTTGTGTTATTCCTAGCGAAAATATCAAGATATCATCCAATATAAGTCTTAATGAAAGTGAGTTTACGGCAACTGACTTAAAAATTGATTCCAAAAGCATGCAAGCCAGCGGTACAATACAAAATGATAGAAAAGGCAATCACACTAATTTCAATATTAGCTTCAGTAAAGTTGATTTAGATTCCATACAAAATGATTCACAAAGAACAATGAATATGAAGGATCTTCTGGAGTGTTTTAGAGCAGTTGTGCCAAAGAACTTGAGCTTAAATTTTAATATGGAAGCTTCTAACATTCAATATCAAAACAAAATATTGGACAATTTCCGTGCTGTACTAAAATCCACTGATGGCAAAGTAAAAGTTAATACGCTTCTTAAATTTCCTGGAATCAATAATATATCTTACTTATCAGGAGAGATCTCAAACAATAATGTCCTATCTGAATTCAACGGTGATTTATTAGTCGAAGGAAATGATTTTGAGTCATTCATTTCATGTTTTTTCCCTTCTATAAAGATGAAAGAAAACCAGAAAAATCAATTTACACTAAGTTCTAAACTGCACCTTGCACCAAGAATATTATCTATCTCAGACATTAGACTGCTAAATAATAAGGAATCCTTGCAAGGATCAATTAGAGTAAGCCACACAAAAAAACGCAGTGTGATCGATGGTGAATTTAGCATGCATAATCTTGATGCAGATAAATATGATCATTCATTATTTAGCAGTTTACCTAAAATGCAATGGCTGAAAAATTTTCAGTATGATACAAATATAAAGGCCCGTGTTAATAACCTTACATTGAATGATACGAAAATTAAAAATTTGGATTTTTTGCTGAAAATGGAAAAAGGTAAGCTAGTTGCAGATAAAATAAAACTATCTGGAGAAGATTTCGATATTACCGGTAATGCAAAAATATTAGCAGATCAAAAATACGCCAAACCTTTATTAGATGTTAACCTTACGGGCAGTAAATTTAATGGAAAAATTATTACATTACCAAATTTAGTAGAGACGAAAAGAAATTCAAGAAATGAGATAGATCAAATTCAATGGTCAACAAAGCAGCTTGATTTTTTGGATGATAAAGAAGGCTTTGATGCAAATGTGCAAATCAATACTGCAGAATTTAAAACCGAGCAGAATGTTTTAAAAGATTTTAATTTGGATGCGGTAATGAGAAACAACACTATCACTATCAGGCAGGCAAGTTACGTATTAGAACGCGGGCAAGTGTTTTTTCAGGGTTATTTAAGATCAGACTCAATAAATACAAGATTTTCTATTGTAAATTTGGACACTAAAAAGATTGGTAAGGTTATAGGAATTGACAATGTAAATGGTCAGGTAAGCTTAAATGGTGAAATCAAAACTCAAGGAAAAAGTTTTCATGATTGGGCTAGTAACTTATCAGGAGATGTAAACTTACAAGCGCAAGGAATAGAAGTTACTAATGTAGATTTCAATTCATTTATCACTAATTTGTTAAGCAGTAAGAATAAATCTGAAATTTCCACACTTGCTTATGTTGATATATATAATGGCAAGACATTTTTTGAAAATATTAGCGGAAAAGCAAGTATTAAGAGTGGTATATGTTCAACTAGTTTACAGTTCGGGATTGATCAAGCATCAGGATCGATCTCTTCTAATTTAACCTTATCTAACTTCGCTTTAGCTTCTATATTCAGGTTCTTTTTCATACCACCAAATTATAGTAATCCAATCTATATCGATATGCATTTGGATGGCCCTATTTGGCGTCCTAAGATGAGTTTTGATGTAGACCAAATCTTCATCGCTCTGGTTGGCAAGAAAAATAGTTAATTTACTTAGGTGTACGGTTTAGGGGACAATAAACTCATCTGAACGGATACAAACTTAACCTAACTCATCACCACCTGGCAGTGGTGGCAAGCCAAATGCTTCTCTCTTTTCGTTGAGCGTCATGAAGCTTGCGTTTTCTACGTATTTCCACAACTTTTGTCTTTTTTCCATGAGAATTTCTATTGCATCTTTGTCATACGACAAGCACAGATCTTCACCAAATCTTGGTGTCAGCCAAGAATTCAGGTGACAGATAATATTTTCTAGCGTTGGTAAAACCGTCTGCTCCCAGAGGGATAAGCGTGCTTCGACTAAATTGCTATAAGTGTTATCACCCGGTATGCCAAGCAATTGCGGTGGAACGCCAAAAGCTAGCGCAATATCACGAGCTGAGCTGTGTTTGGACTCAATAAAATCCATATCCCTTGGCGATAAGCTCATTTCTTTCCACTCCAAGCCTCCTTCAAGCAATATCGGTCTTCCAGCGTTTATAGAACCTGAATAATGATCATTTATCTGCGCTTTTAAGCGTTGGTACTGCTCTTGACTTAAACTTCCACCACTTCCATCTTTTGCTGATTTTACAACTATTGCACCACTTGGTCTTGCCCCATTTTGCAACATCGCTTGATTCCAAGCACCCGCCTGATTATGTTGATCTATGCTATATGCAGCTGCCTCAATTGGTGATAACCCATACCAATCATTCAAAGGATTAAAGGTCTTTAAGTGCAACACTGCTGAACATCCAGTTAGTTTATCAACTTTAAAGTCATAACTGTTGTTATTTATGGTATAACGATAGATATAAGGAACGTTATTTCTCCCTGGAACAATTTCAACCCTATCGGGGCGCAGAAGATAAAGCTCTGTTGGTGGTTTTCTACTATTCTGTGATTCAACCATCAATATATAAGAATTGCCGTTAACTAACCGATAAGTTACAATCCCCTCAATAAATTCCGATTTTGATGTCATTGGATTAGGAGAATAAAGTAATTTCAGTAATGGATGGGCTTTTAATTGCGATTTTCCCTGTTCAGTAAGCTGGCAGAGAGTAAAAGGTACCGAAGATGCAGCACTTGCAATCATATTAATTGCTCGAAAGGCAATAACATTTTTTATGTAACCTTCCTCAGCAAAACTTACATAATCACGCTTACTCCAACTTGGCTCCATCATTAGCTGCAAAGCAGAATATTTAGTAAATACTGCGCTTTTTTTTCTTTGAAAAATATTGAGATTCATATATGCCTCCTAAAAAATTGAATTTGTGGTAGAATTATATCAATTGGTGTCACAGGAAGGATATACTAACGTACGAACATTATGTTTGAGAGCAATCTCTACACAGTAGTTAAATGGCAGGCACAATAAGGGGTAGCAAAAAGAATGAGCTTTTTTTTTGAGCTGAGCGAAGCCACCTAAGGTAGAAAATGAATCAGGAAGGAGTAAAAATATATTTAATATTTATATGATGTACTTACTTATAAATATCTTTTCTGTGTCCTATCTCTGTGATAACCACTTCATATTTTATAATATTTACGGAATAGATAACGCGATAATCACCTACCCTTAATCTTCTTTGTCCTTTAAATCTGTAATATAATGGCTCACCAAGGTTAATGGGATCAACTGTAAGGCGCTTATTTATCGCATTTATGATCCTTAATCTTATTGTTTTTGGAAGAGCTGGAAGGTCTTTCTCAAGAACGCTTTCTATGAAGATAATATTGTATTCCAGTCTACATCCTCACTTCTAATTTTCTTTACACCTGAAACATTACGTTTAGCAGCACGCTCAATTAGTATTTTATCTTCCTCATTTTCAATTGCTTCTTGTATGAGCTTCTCTGTTAGTTCTTTAATGGACTTATTTCTTATTTTAGCCAGTCCAGCAAGACACTCTGAAATTTCGTTGTTGAAAGTTATGCTAAATTTTGAGTTTGCCATATATTTTACCTAAAATCTACTAATAATTATACAACATTTTTCTGAATTTTTCAATAAAAAAAGTTGCCTATACGTAAAGAGGACCTGTGTTGACAAATAATTAAACATTTGTCATGTACTATGTTTGTTAAGGAGAAATAGCACAGAAGTTAGTATTAAGTATATTAGGAATAAGAAAGGCTGCGCCCAGTGTCACACACTGGAATAACAGGAAAAAACGAACTGCTATACTAAAAAAAAAGAAATAGAATATGACAGAATGGCTAATATCTAATCAGCTTATTGATTATAACTGTGCTGTAAAATCCATGGAAGAGAAAATTCAACAAATTCACAATAATTCAGCAGACGAATTGGTATGGCTACTCCAGCACCCTCCACTTTATACTGCAGGAATCAGTGCAACAGCTGATGATATTGTTGAAAAACTATTTCCCATATATAAAACAGGAAGGGGTGGTAAACACACATATCATGGTCCAGGACAGCGCATTATATATTTAATGTTAAACCTTAAAAAAAGAAACAAATGCGATATAAAGCTATATATTAGAGATCTAAGTAAGTGGATCATAAATGTTTTAAAGCAATTTAATATACTTGGAGAGTTTAGAGAAGATAGAATAGGCATTTGGGTAAACCATAACGGAGTAGAAAAAAAAATTGCAGCTTTTGGTATTCGCTTAAGAAAATGGGTAACTTATCATGGCATAGCGCTTAACGTCTTTCCAGACCTCTCTCACTATAAGGGTATTATTCCTTGTGGGTTGCAAGGTTATGGCGTCACGTCAATGGAAGAACTAGGAGTGAAAGTTCCACTCTCTGAATTGGATGATATACTAAAAAAAGAGTTTTATAAGATATTTTAATGATTGTTTACCTTTTATATTTCATTCTCACTTTATGTGCTAACACAGGTATTCATGCAATGGACCAAGTTGATATTATTGCTCCTTCCTCCAAGGGAAAAGAATCAGATCTGACTACTATAAAAGAATATGTAGAAGCTTTGGATTTTAATCCCCATATTTCGGAGAAAATATATAGTAATGATAACCCATTTTATTCCAACTCTGATGAATTCAGAGCAAATGATTTGGTTAGTGCACTAACCGGTGATAGTAAAATAATCTGGTGTATCAGAGGAGGAGAAGGGGCTTCTCGGTTAATTCCCTATCTAGAAAAGTTACCCAATGATAAAAAAGAAAGGATTGCTCAAAACAAAAAGATCCTCATAGGCTATAGCGATATAACTGCCTTGCACATCCATCTACAAGCTAAATATGATTGGCAAACTCTTCACGGCACCATGTTGGAAATGATAGTAAATAACTCCGTTTCTGAAAGCTCTGTTGAAAAATTGAAAGAGTTAATTCTTAACAAGCGGGATTCTATCAGATTTGATAAGCTAAAGATGATAAATAATGGCATTAGACTAAAAGATGGCAGATTAAAGTCTAAAATCATCGGTGGTAATATGACTTTAGTTGAAAACAGTATAGGAACTGTTTGGCAAATAAATGCGAAAGGTAAAATTCTATTTTTAGAGGACATAAGAGTCTACCCATATGCAATAGAGCGCAGTTTAGATCACCTAAAACAAGCTCACATCTTTGATGGAGTACATGCAGTAATCTTTGGGGATTTCGTTAACTGCTATAACGATAACCTTGTTGAAGTTGTAAAAGAAAGGTTTGCAAAAAGTGTTAACTTTCCTGTATTTACTATGAAAGGGGTAGGCCATGGACATACAAATGATCCTTTACCTTTTAACACTCACGCTATTATTAGCGTTCAAGACGAAAAAGAAGGTTTGTTTTTTATGGACGTGCAGAATGTTAGCTAATCTTATAGCTAACGCGAGCTCTACGTCATACCGCCGCAGTATCTCTTAGCCGCTAACACGTACTTAACCGTCATACCGCGATTCATTCGCGGTATCTCATCCGCTAACAAGCAGCAGTTCTACGTCATACCGCCGTGGTATCTTTTAGCATAGATCCCGCTAACACGTAGCGGGATGACGAGCTTATCGTCATGCTGCCGCGAACCGTCATACCGCCACGAACTGTCATACCACCACGAACCGTCATACCGCGATTCATTCGCGGTATCTCTAGATCCCGCTAACACGTAGCGGGATGACGGTTGTCAGGGTGTCATGCAAGTAGCTGACTACTTGGATCTGGTAGGCTTAAATCACAATGCCCGTAAAGCTGCGACCCTAGAGCTACTATCTCTCACCCACTGCAAATATTGCACGGTACTATCCACTTGATCATCGTGTCGAGTTTCAGGAAACATTAAAATCTCATACTCAAAATCGTTCAGCCATACTGCTTGGTGCGGCAGAAAAACCTTGCCAGACTCTATAATCGGAACAATTTGATAAAATCGAGTAAGTTTGTCATCATGTGGTACTATTTCGATAATTGGTAAATCACTGTTTGTCTTTAGCTCTTGCACCAATTGCTGACCACTTGTTTTTGCTTCGATTAAAATTGCGTGCGGTGTCCATCTTGCAGCTAGTGACAGAACTTGCTCTTTAAGCTTTGGATACTCAAGCTTTGCGCGATATACATCGAGTAAATAGAATTTATTGCCCACTTTTGTCCAGGTGGTGCAGACGCTAAAGTTGCTCATGCTGCTTGTTGAAACTGCAGTGTCCCAGCTCTGAGTGACATATGAGAGACTATCAGAAAAATTTCTATAGCGCTTCAGCCACTCTCGTTTAATTATACCACTTGAAAGTGGCAGAGGGTTTTGTTGATATTGTGCAGCAAAAGCGTAACTTCCAAGTTCAACCTTTATCATCTCAACTTCTTCTTTTCCTCCATCGAGGGGATATAGCAACTGACCTTCTTCTCTTGAGTATAATATTACGGGTGGTGTCATTCTAGCACTTGATGCTGTAATCCAGCTTTTGTACTCATTTGTAGTTACTCGGGTGACAGGAACAAGAAAAGGAGGCGCTGGCTTTTTGATTGAATAGATAATCTCCTTATTTTCAGATATCATCGGTAAACAAGTATGGTTCCATATGTTTTTCGGTTTGGAGAGAAGGTGCCCGGTTAAATCTTCTTGATGTAGCCTATGCATCACAAGAACAATTACTCCTTTTTTTCTATTGTTGAGCCTGGCTACTAAAGTCTGGTCAAACCAATTTGTAGCACGCTTTCTAAACGTTTCACTCAAAGCTTGGGCGGGACTCAGTGGATCATCCACGATGATGAAATCACCACCTTCACCTGTTAACGTCCCTCCAACTGACGTTGCGATTCTGTATCCTCTCTGCACTGTTTGAAATTTGTATTTGGTATTCTGATCTTTGGATAGTTCTACCTCTGGAAACAGCTCTCTATACCAACTAGACTGCATTATGCATCTTGTATCGAGCGAGTGCTTTTCGCTAAGCAGCCGAGAGTAGCTTGCAACTATTATTCTTGCAGTTGGCTGATTTCCCAGTATCCATGCAGGCCACGCAACACTAGCGCACAGGGACTTCATTGAACGCGGAGGCATATTGAATATTATTCGCCTCATTTTGCCAACATTTGCCGCTTCAAGTCTGTCTGCTATGACTTTTATATACTGATAATCATTATACTCACACCCCGGCACTACCGTTTGAAAACACAGTTCAATGAATTTTAGAAAGTTCATGATATAATGTTGAAACCAACGCGTGACGCTGGGATGACAAAAAAAGGAGCACTGAAGGCTATAGGTGAGACGTTGCGGTATCTCTAGATCCCGCTAACAAGAAGCGGGATACTTAACCATCATTACACCGTCATACCGCGATTCATTCGCGGTATCTCTTAACATAGATCCCCTACTATACCTTAACATAGATCCCGCTAACAAGCAGCGGGATACTTAACCATCATCTACACCGTCATACCGCGATTCATTCGCGGTATCTCAGCCGCTAACAAGTAGCGGAATGACGAATTACTTAACCATCATTACACCGTCATACCGCGATTCATTCGCGGTATCTCAAAGCATAGATCCCGCTAACAAGTAGCGGGATGACGGTTGTCGTTTAGCTATAAATATTAAGAAATTTACCAAATAAAAAAAGGCAAAAGAAGCCCCGTGGTTGGCTAATTACTTACATTATACTTTCAAGTATGGCGTTTTTTTATTCTAAACGCTTAATAACCGCGATTTAGCTGCTTTTTAATGCAACTAACCTTTAGTCATAAATGTTTAAGAAATTTACTAAACAGAAAAAAAGGCAAAAGAAACCCTAGGGTAGCTAATTATTCACTATCCATTTTTTAAGTTGGCGTTTTTTGATATTTTAAATGCTTTATAAGCGCATTTCAGCTTATATTAGGTAAAAACCTAGAAATTTTATAAAGACATAAGATGCACATAGTGCAAAAAATTAAACATGGGACGCCAGATACGTGAGTTTTTTTGTCATTTAATCTGTACAGAGAAGATAAATAAATAGCTTCAGTTTCATGATAAGGGGACTGGCAAGGCTTGTCAAGCAAGTTTTTTGCAATATCAGGGGATGATTTCGACCATAAATCCCTATCAATAAATTTTAACAAAAATACTTTAGTGCATTTTCAAATATAAGCATTCCATCGCCATATTTTGGCACAGCAACACCTAAACGCTTGCTCTTTTCTTTTTCAAGGGGCCAATTATCTTGCTGGGTAAAAAATATTCCCCTTTCTGGATGGGGCATTAAAGCTAGCACTCTTCCACTTTTATCTGATAAAGCTGCTAGGTCGTATGTAGATCCATTCGGATTGTAAGGAAATTGTAGGTTAGCATAGTTGCCATTTTTATCAATGTAACGTAATGCGGTGGAATTGCTCTCAATCAATTGGTTCAAAATATCTTGATCCATAAAAAATTTGCCTTCCCCATGAGCAATAGGGAGATATAGTTCACTCAGACCCCGTAGCCAAACAGAATTACTCTTTGAATTAACTCTCACTCTAATCCAACGGCATTGATAATTGCCTATATCATTATGGATTAAAGCTAGACTAGAGAATTCTGGAATTAATTTTACTAATATCTGACAACCATTACATATTCCTATAATCAGCTTGTCCTGAGATAAAAACTCTTGAAACTCATCCAACAAGTTGTTTTTAATACGTAAAGCAAACGCATTACCAGCACCAGTGTCATCACCATAGGAAAAACCCCCTGGAATTGCAAGTATATTGCTTAATTTCAGTTCACCTGGATTATCTATGATATCGTTAATGTGAACGATTTTTACTTCAATATTACCAATACCAAGTTTTCTGCTGCATTCCATAAATGCAAATGCAGTTTCTTTTTCGCAATTTAAGCCATAACCAGATAGGACTGTGATTTTCATGAATTGCTAAAAATTAAAAAATTCGAATTTCCTTTTTACAAAATTTGCTACTAAATTTAACGCAAATAACACCAATAATAAAGCTATAATTGCGATAGCAGCAAGTTCAACAAATGCAATTTCAGGATTGCTTGACCATATGTATATTTGCACAGATAGAACAGTCGCCGGATCGAAAAAGGACGTAGGTGTATCAGCAATAAATGCCACCATACCCATCATAAGTAAAGGAGAAGATTCACCTAAAATCCTTGCAATTGCAAGCACAGTACCATGTATTATTCTTGGTAACGCAATCGGTAAAGAGTGATCTAATATCACCTTGATGTGAGGTGCACCGAGCGCAAACGCTGCATCTTTTATCGTAATAGGAACATTCGCAAAGGCATTTTTTGTTGCAATTATAATATTAGGTAACATCATAAATGAAAGAGTCATTCCACCAACAAGTGGTGAAGAGCGTGGTAGCCCAAATATGCCAAGATAGAGAGTTAAGCCCACTACACCAAATATTATTGAAGGCACTGCAGCAAGATTATTTATGCTAATTTCTACAATATTAGTCATTAGCCTATTTTTAGGCATAAATTCGTAAAGACAGATGCCCGACATAATTCCTATTGGTAATGCTAATGCTAGGCACACTATAATTGTCATTAATGAACCGATAAACGCTCCTAAAATCCCTGCATTTTCAGGTTCACGAGAGTCAGATTTAAGGAATAAAGACTTATTAAAAAATTTTTTCACTCTCCTCTTTTCTTTTAGCCAATCAAGTAATTTAGCATAACGATCATTCAAATATTTATCTTTATTTATTGAATTAATTATACTTGACGCGGTAAACCAGATCTCATATTCACCACTATCTTTTACTTTCTTACGAAAAAATTTCTCTAGTTCTTTGTAAGAATTACGACTTAAAATTTCGTCACCGTCTTTAAAATCAGTTCCTCCAAACACCTTACGTAAAGAATCGTTGAGTAAGCCAATGGACTTATACCGCAAATCACTAGGATTACTCGCCAAAGCAAGATCAGCATTTATTTCAACTGGCAATAAAATTTTCGTTACTGTTAAGGCACTGTAAGAGTTAACCAATATACTGAGCAATATACACACAGGACAGCCAAGTGAGATAACTAGTGCCGTGAAAGAACAAAAGCGTAGCGCTCTGTTCTTTTTATTTTTCCTTTTTATACGAGCATGTACACGCCTTGACTGAAGTAATTTAAGGAATTTTTTCTTTATACTCATTTACTTTTCTTTACACGAGGATTTGAAAAAACTTTCCCCTTTTTTGTCATGCAAGTAGCTGACACTGGGATCCAGCAGGCTTTGCCTGCAAATAATTTTTACATTTTCCATGAAAGCACAAACCAAAAGGAGAATAATGAATGCTGGATCCCAGTGTCGGAGCACTGGGATGACACCACAGCGGGAGGCAAACACAATGTTCGTACAGTTGTGTGTCACGCACTGGGATGACAAGAGAGAGTTCTGAGATGACACAATTGACATCACTCCCTATTGTATCTACTTAGATTTCTTTTTAACATAAGTAGTACGCTCTTTGATCCTTGCAGCTTTTCCAAATAGTTTGCACAGATAATACAGTTTTGCTCTACGAACCTTTCCTTTTCTTGTCACTTGCACTGAAACCAGTGCAGGAGAATAAACAAAAAACTGAGACACTATACTTTCTCCATGGCTCACTTTTCTGACTGCAAAAGAAGAATGTAACCCGCGGTTCCTTTTTGATATACATACACCTTCAAATATCTGTATACGTTCACTTGTACCGTCAACTACTTTAAAAGTGACCTTCAAATCATCGCCAGGACGAAATTCTGGTATTTCTTTAGCTAACACTTGCATTTGCTGTTCGTTAAATTTTTTAAGTAAATTTGTCATTTATCTCTCCACTCAATAATTCAGGCCTACGCTTTTTTGTTATAACATGAGACTGCTTCTGCCTCCAATCACTTATTTTTTTGTGATTGCCAGATAACAAAACCTCAGGTACTTTATATCCCTTCCACTGCTCAGGTCTAGTATATTGAGGATATTCAAGTACACCACCACCATAATTAAAACTTTCTTCAGTAATACTATCGGTATTATTTACTACACCTGGAAGAAGTCTAATGCATGCATCAAGAACCACCATTGCAGCTGGCTCACCTCCTGAAAGTATATAATCTCCAATACTTAACTCATAAGGAGTATACGCATCAATTATCCTTTGGTCAATACCTTCAAATCGACCACACAATATTGTTATATGAGGAAACTCTAATAATTCTCTGGCAATATTCTGATTAAACTTAGTTCCAGATGGAGTCATGTAAATAAACTTAGTGTTTTTATGAACAGAGAGCATACTATCTACTGCATCACCAACTACATCAGAACGCATAACCATTCCTGCTCCACCTCCATATGGAACATCATCCACAGTTGAATGTTTATCTTTCGCAAAAGAACGAATATTTATTACTTCAAGGTTCCATATTTTTTTTTCTAACGCTTTTCCGGCAAGAGAATAGTTCAAAAACCCCGGGAACATTTCTGGGAATATGCTTAATATTGTAACATTGAATGCCATTAAGGTTTATTTTAAGTTATTTGGGGCTATACTCTAAGAATAGTAAATTGATATAATATATAGTTAAATTAAACATGTCACTGAATAAAACGATATACGAAGGTAAAGCGAAAGCCATTATTGAAACTGAAGACTTATCAATTGTCATACAGCACTTTAAAGATGATGTTACAGCATTCAATAAGGAAAAATATGAAATAATCGATGGTAAAGGAATAATTAATAATCATATTAGTGCTTTTATCATGGAAAAGCTTGAGAAAGCAGAAATTAGCACACACTTTATAAAAACTCTAAACGAAAGAGAACAGCTAGTCAAAAAACTCAAGATAATACCTCTTGAGGTAGTAGTTAGAAATGTCGCAGCTGGCAGCTTTTGCAAACGTTTTAATATCAAAGAAGGTGAGAGGCTTGCATCTCCTATAATCGATTTTTTTTACAAAAATGATGACCTAGCCGACCCAATGGTAAGTGAAAATCACATACTGTATTTTGATTGGCTATCTAGCAAAGAAATGGATGAAGTTAAAACTACAACTTTAAAAATCAACGAAATATTAGTTCACCTATTTTCAAATGCAAGTATATATTTAGTTGATCTCAAGTTAGAATTTGGCAGATTAATAAATGACAGTACTAAAATCGTTTTAGCTGATGAAATTAGCCCTGATAACTGCAGATTATGGGATAAAAATACTTATAAAAAGCTAGATAAAGATGTCTTTCGTTTGAATTTAGGAGATTTAAAGGAAGCATACCTAGAAGTTGCAAAAAGACTGTCAGTAAAGTTAGGTTAACTAAATACTACTCTATCAAGTGGAGAGTTACATGCCTCATCAAGTTTTCCAATAATTTCAATTTTTTCTCCACGTTTTTGGAAATGATTTTTCACGTTTTGCATATTCTCAGAACTTACGATCAATACCATACCAATACCACAATTAAATGTTTTTAGCATTTCTTTCTTCTCTATTTTACCCTCCTTTGTTAGCCATAAAAATATATCTGGCCATTTCCAGGAATTAATGTCTATGTTTGCAAATAAGTTTTTTGGAAGAATTCGCGGAATATTGTCTACCAAACCACCACCCGTGATGTGCGCAATACCTTTTACTTGTGACATGATAGGCAGCAAAGAATCAACATATATTTTTGTTGGTTCAAGTAGTATTTCACTCCAAGATTTATTATTCCATAGAGATGTATCGTTATAATTTATACCTAAGCTTTTGAAAACATGGCGCACTAAAGAAAACCCATTTGAGTGAATTCCACTTGACTCTAAGCCAACTATATAATCACCTGCTTTCATCATACTACAGTTTGGAAGAATTTGCTTTCGATCAACTACACCAACCACAAACCCTGCAAGGTCATAGTGATTATTACCATACATTCCAGGCATTTCTGCAGTTTCCCCACCAACCAATGCTATTTTAGCTTGCTTGCACCCCTCTGCAATGCCCTTAACCACAGATAATAAAACATCTTTGGTCAAAACGCCTGTTGCAAAGTAATCAAGGAAAAACAAAGGCGTTGCTCCTTGTGCAAGTAAGTCATTTACACACATTGCAACTAAATCTATACCTATAGTATCATGTTTATTCACTTCTTGAGCTATCAACAGTTTCGTACCTACTCCATCAGTTGAGGAAACGAGTACTGGATGGTCATACTTCTTACTTAGTGCAGCAAAATCAAATAACGCAGAAAATGAACCTATTTCGCTGATTACTTCTTCTCTAGTAGTTTCTTGAGCAATAGGCTTGACTTCTTTTATTAACTTATTATATAGTTCAATATCTATTCCTGATCTGGTATAAGTATTCATAATCCTTTTATAAATTTTAAAATTGTTAATACTATATTAATGCCTTGATATAAAAAGTGCAACGAAACTTTCTCTTAATTGACTATTATATACTTACCAATATAGGGTAACTTAAATCATTTATAATTATCCAATGAACGAAAATACCAAAAACATACTGTTAATAACGGAACTGCTATCAGGACGGCTGCTTCATGACTTTGCTAACTCTATGAATGGAATAACGTTTGGCGTAGAAGAGCTTGAAGTAATAGATAAGAATGATGCTGATGCGCAGAAGGAAGCGTTGTTGTTTCTTAAAGAAAGCTCCGATGATTTAATATATAAACATAAAGTTATGAAGCAGGCATATTCTTCTTCAATGGATAATTATAGCTTTGATAAGACCAAATCTAATATCGAAAATTATTTATTAAAAAAAAAGTAAAGCTTACGTGGAAAATAGACGCATACTCTGCAAAAAATAAGGAAGATTTAATTGAAAAGATAAATAAGATAATTTCTAATATGGTGCTAACTATAGCCAGTGCAGTGGCGGAAGTTGAACTAGTATCTGTTTTACTGAGTCAAACAGAAGATAAAATGCTATTAACTATAAAAATTCTAAATGAACACAAACCAATAAGCAAATCATTAGTAGACAAATTAATCAAAAAAAATGACACTAATTTAAATACAAAAGATATTAATATCTATATGACCTCTTTATTATTAGAGTACTATAACACTGAAATGCATTATACTTGCGAAAATAATTTGCTGGAAATAGGTTTAACTATAACTTGAGTTGCATATTTGGTTATTACAACTTTTTCTTCGTGTCAAGGCATTCCCCGACAAGGGGTACCAAATCTAATTTTTGTAATCACTTAAGTCTAGTACTATTTTATTAATGTAGCGCTCATTTGCATCTTTGATGATAAACTTCATACCATTTTTATATTTAATGACTTCATCTACAGAAGGCACTTTACCAGCAATCGAAAGAATCAAACCACCAAGTGTAACATAGTCTTCTTCAGGGTCACGTAATTCTATTTTTAGATCCTCTTCTATATCTTTTATAAGAGCCCTTGCTGATACTTCAAACTTATTTTGAGACAATTCAGTAATGGTATATTCTGAATTTATTTCGTTTTCACTATCAATGTTTGGTATTAGTTCCTCTATAAGATCAGTCATTGAAATTAAACCATCAGTTCCACCATATTCATCCAATACGATAGCTAAGCATGATTTAGAAGAGTTCATCCTAACAAAAAGATTAGTTGTCTTCATCGAGGGTGGAACAAATATTACGCTTTGTATAATATGTTTCAGATTAAAATTTTTATCCCTATTAAAAATAACATCTTTTACATAAAAAAAGCCTATTACGTTATCAAAGTTATTTTTATAAATTGGTATTTTAGTGTGGCAAGTGTTTTTTATCTTCTTTATTATTTCACGCTCGCTTGACTCAATGTCTACTGCGCATATCTCTGTACGTGGAGTCATTATATCCATTATACCACAATCGCGGAATTTTAATAGACCATTAAATATATTAAGGTCTGGCAGATCTTTCATTAATGCCTCAGTCGCACACTTTTTCAACACAGAAGCTTTTTTGAAAAGGAAGAGAAAAATTCTATATGCTATTTTTTCTACTAAGGTTCTTTTTTTACTCAATTTATTCCCTGTAATGGCAAAAACGTTTTCAGATTAGATTTATCAAGAAAACTGTTATTAAATGTTTAATAAGCATGTGAATAATGTCAAATTAATTTGTGAATTATTTGTTGATATAAAATACCAACAATTGATCAACAACTTTTTCAACAACATATACATAGTTGTATAACAATGCATGATGGTAAAGTATTTTCCATAAAAGAAAATTACTAACACTCTAAACACCTTACTTATGCACATAAATCATAACAGAAAATCAATAATATACGAAAGTTACTCACATATTTATCCACAAGTTGAACAACGCCAATTTTTACTGAATTTTAAGTTAGTAACAAGTTATTGATAGAACTATTATTACTACTATACTTTAATATACAAAAGAATAAATAGAATAGATTGGAAAGCGGCAAAACAACAATAGCGAAAATTATTAAGAGAAATGAGCCGGGTGGAAGAGTGCCTATCTGGCTAATGCGTCAGGCTGGCAGGTCTCTTCCTGAGTACCGCAAAGCAGTAGAAAATATGAATAATTTTATGGAGATATGCTACAACACAGATTTAGTGACAGAATTGACGTTACAGCCGGTGACAAGATTTGACATGGATGCGGCGATAATTTTTTCAGACATTTTAATAATAGCTGATGTTTTGGGTTGTGACGTGAATTTCGTACGCGGTGTAGGTCCAATAATAAAACCCGTGGAAAGTCCTAAGGAATTGAAGGGTCCACAAGAAATTGAAACTAAAACCTTACCAATTCTAAACGCTATAAAAAAAGTCAGAAGCCAATTACCAAAAGAAAAATCTCTCATAGGATTTGCTGGTGGACCATGGACAGTAGCCTCATACATCATAGAAGGTAGGAGCAGCAAAACTTTTTCCAAAGTATTAAATTTTTATCCTTCGTGTTTGAAGGAAATAATTGAACGAATAACGGAAGTAACGATTATTTATCTAATTAAACAGATAGAATTTGGAGCAGATGTTATTCAGCTATTTGACAGTAATGCTGGTGCGTTATCGGAACCATTGTTTAAAGAATATGTTATCGAACCAACAAAGAGAATTATCTTGGCAATAAAGGATAGATTTTCTGATTTTCCAATAATAGGTTTTCCAAGGTCTGCTGGAAATCTTTATAAAGATTACTGCGAACAAACAGGTGTATCTGCAGTAAGTATAGATTATAATGTTCCAATAAAATGGGCGAAAGCGAATCTAAACATCCCTCTACAAGGAAACCTTGATCCTAATCTTTTAGCCTATAATAAAACGGAAGCAATCAAAGAAGCAAAACGTATAATAGATTGCTTTAGAGATTTACCCTTCATATTTAATCTCGGACATGGAGTACTCCCTGATACTCCAGTTGAAAATATTGCTGCATTGGTAAACCTGGTAAAAAGCTACTAATACAATACACAAAATTCTAGCTTTTTTGTTGTACGGGGTTTATCATTTGAATTTAGCTTCAGTAAGATATGTCAGACCTTGCAAAAAGAATGTCCCTAATAAAACCATCACCTACGATTGCTGTAACTGATAAGGCAAATAAGTTGAAAAATGAAGGAAAAAAGATCTGTGTTTTAGCTGCAGGAGAACCGGATTTTGATACTCCAGATCATATAAAAAAAGCAGCTATTCAAGCAATAAGTGAAGGTAAGACTAAATATACTGCTGTTGATGGAACGCGTGAGCTGAAAGAAGCAATAATTAATAAGTTAAGAAAGGATAATAACCTCGAGTACACGCTTAACCAAATCTGTGTTGGTACAGGTGCTAAGCAGGTGTTATTCAATTTGTTCATGGCAACAATTAACTCTGGAGATGAAGTTATTATTCCAGCTCCTTATTGGGTTTCATATGTTGATATGGTAAGTCTTTTTGGCGGCTTGCCAGTTGTAGTAGAATGCAAACAAAATTTTAAACTGACAGTGGAATTATTGAAAAGCAGGATAACTAAAAAAACTAAATGGTTAATTCTTAACTCACCGAACAACCCTGCAGGAGCTGTGTACACATGTGATGAATTGAAAGACATAGCACAAATATTGCTTGAATATCCACATATGAATGTCGTTACAGATGATATTTATGAGCATATAATATACGACGAAAAGTTTTTTACTATCGCTCAGGTTGAGCCGAAGCTTTATGATAGAGTTTTTGTAGTCAATGGAGTATCAAAAGCCTATGCAATGACAGGCTGGAGAATAGGGTATATTGCAGGTAGAAGTGATGTGGTAAAAGCTATCTCTACGCTGCAGTCTCAAAGCACTTCTAATCCAAATTCGATAGCACAAGCAGCAGCAGCAGCAGCATTAAACGGTGATCATAGTTTTTTGAAAGAAAGAACAAGGATTTTTAAGAGTCGTAGAGATTTTATGGTGAAAGAGCTAAATTCTGCCCCGGGATTATCAGCGTCTGTTCCACAAGGTGCGTTTTATTTATTTGTCTCATGTGAAGGATTGCTCAGTAAAAGCACAAAAAGTGGTAAGATAATAAATAATGATTTAGATTTTACTGAATACTTACTGGGAGATCATTTGGTTGCTGTGGTTCCAGGAATTGCATTTGGTCTAGAAAATTTTATCAGAATTTCTTATGCAACCTCTCAGGAACAATTAGAAATTGGATGTGATAGTATTACTAAAGCGTGCCAGGAGTTAAAATGAAATAGACTATCCATAAGTTGTATATTTTGCCATACTTCGCCAAGGTTATTTTGAATGTTCTAACTTGTGTTTTTCTATGGAAGGCATTTTTATTGATTGAGCAAGTGTCTTTCTAATATTGAATTCCTCATTTTTTTCATTTTGTTGCAGTAAGTTAATGTTATTTATTTTATTTACTAAATCTTTCCCCTTTTCCAGAGTCTTTAAATCACTTTCGTTAATGTGATGTTCATTGTAAAATTCTGCAACAATTTCTTTTCTTTTCGGATAAGTATTTAAAAATTCCGACACCTGATGTTTAGCAACAGCTTGAATAAATTTCTTATTAAATCTTGAATCGTTATATAGATCTTCTAAATTTTCATCGTAGTGTTTTGCTTCATTTACAGCAAGCTTTATTATCTCTTCTATACCACTTAGAAGTTTCCTATACAATTTGTCGTATCTATTGCCTAGCACGTGTGTAGCGAATGTTTGTTCAATGTATTTTGTTATGTAATTTTGCAGCGTATTATCTATCGTGCTTATATTCATCAGCCTGCTTTAATATTATATTAACTATTTTACACATAAAAAGGTTAATATTGAATTAATAGAATACTTCTGAAGTCAAATTTTACTGAAAATTATGGTATTTAAGATATAATTGTCAGCATGAAATAAAAACATAAATAAAATGGATCTTGTAACAAAAGTGAAGCTCAAGATAAAGATGAATAAGGGTAAAATCATAAATATACTTATCATTTGTGGTGTAATTTTTTTCATATACCTTATTCATGAGCCAGTTGTAGATATGGTAGAAAAAATTATAAGTAAAATAAAAGGTCTCTTTTAAAAATAGAAAAAGTGAACTTTTTCCATCATC
Source organism: Wolbachia endosymbiont of Aedes aegypti (assembly GCF_021496215.1). Lineage (NCBI taxonomy): Bacteria > Pseudomonadati > Pseudomonadota > Alphaproteobacteria > Rickettsiales > Anaplasmataceae > Wolbachia > Wolbachia endosymbiont of Aedes aegypti. Next base: position 991,913 of record NZ_CP090902.1, read on the forward strand.
CAAACTTGAACCTGGAAAATTTAGTTAATGCATAAACTACTTATGTTGGCTATGAGTTCAACTGTATAAAATTCCGGTAAATTAAAATAAGTATTCATAAAAATATTGTTTTCTATAAACAGAGTATCTATAATGCTAGCTTTGGGGTAAAGTATTGCAGAGGAATTTTTAATCTGGTTGTTGGCGTCACTGTTTTATGCATACCAATATATATTACGCGTAATTCCAAATATTATAATTCCTGAATTGGTAGTAAGGTTTAATATAGGAACAACAGAAATAGGACAATTTTGTGGACTGTATTATGTAGGTTATGTGTTAGCACATATTCCTGTAGGTATTCTTTTAGATAGATTTGGTTCTAAAGTTGTTATACCGATTTGTATTGCATTAACATCTTTAGGTGCTTTACCTTTAGTCAGTTCTAATGATTGGAGTTATTCTATTATTGGAAGAATAATTACTGGTATTGGATCCTCTGCTTCAGTACTTGGACTCTTTAAAATAATAAGAATCTATTACCATAGAGAAAAATTTGCCATGATGTTCAGCATATCGGTTATTATTGGCATTTCAGGTGGTGTATTTGCCACCAAACCATTACATGTCTTACTTGATAAGTTTGGGTGGGATTATTTATTTACTGTGTGTATAATGCTTGGATTATTGCTTGCTTTAACTACCTTTATATCTATACCTAAAGTTGGCACCTCAGACGAAGAATTAAATATTAAAAATTTAAGCAAAGTTATATTTAATAAAGATATTTTATTGATAGGTTTGTTTGGCGGTTTTATGGTTGGACCATTAGAAGGCTTTGCAGATGCGTGGTCCGCAACATTCTTGCATGAGATTACGCTATAGATAGACACATTGCATATAGCATTTCAAAATGGATACTAATAGGCTTTGGCTTTGGGCATTTATTACTTCCTTACATATTAGCAAAAAATCCAACCAAGCACTATGAAATAATAATTTCTTGTGCTATGGCCATGATAATTGTGTTCTTATTACTTTTTATATGCAATATTAGTGAACTCCTGGCATGTATATTACTATTCATTATTGGTCTTGCTTCTGCATACCAAATTGTTTTTACTGCTAAAGTTGTAAGTTGTGTAAAAAACGAAGCAGTAGCAAGTGCAGGATCTGTAGGTAATTCCATAGTTATGAGTTTTGGTTATTTTTTTCACGTCATTATTGCAAATATAATGAATTTTTATTGGAACGGTGAAATTATCGATGGAAAGCCATTTTATGGAACTGATGTAATGGTTAAGTCTATGTTAATAATACCTATATGCCTACTAATAGGAATGATAGGCTTTTGGTTACTTAAAGTTATAAGCTGTAAAAAGAGCTAAGCAGATTTAGATGATTAATATAGTATTGTTTTTTATAACTAAAGTATCTATAATCCTAAATTTCAGCTGAGATTCATGTTGCAGAGGAATTTTTTAATCTGGTTGTTGACGTCACTGTTTTATGCATACCAATATATATTACGCGTAATTCCAAACATAATTGCGCCTGAATTAATAACAAAATTTAACATAAGTATTGCAGATGTTGGCCAGTTTGGTGGGTTATACTATGTAGGCTATACGCTAGCTCATATACCTATTGGTCTTTTCCTTGATAGATTTGGACCAAAGTTTGTTTTACCTGCTTGTACCGTTTTGACATTTACCGGAACACTACCGCTTATATGCTTTGATGAGTGGAGTTATTCAATAATTGGAAGAATAATTGTGGGAATTGGGTCATCCGCTTCGGCAATTGGAATCTTTAAAGTTGCAAGCATGTATTTTGCGCAAGAAAAATCAGCAAGAATGGCCAGCTTATCTATAATTATAGGAATTTTGGGAGGGATATGTGGCGGGTTACCTTTAGACTTCTTACTCGATAAATTTGGCTGGAATTATGTTATCTATACATTCTCAGCATTTGGGTGTTTACTTGCTCTGTTGCTGTTCTTAGTAACGCCTGAAAGCAATGCTCAACAGGAAAAAGTTAGCATTAGAGACTTAAAAAACATACTTTTCAACAAGCATATTATTCTAATTAGCTTTTTTGGTGGACTCATGGTCGGTCCAATGCAAGGTTTTGCCGATGGTTGGGTGAAAGCATTCTTTTTTGAAGTATATAAAATGAATGAAGACTTGGCATCTTCTCTCTCTTCCGTAATATTGATAGGAATGTTAACAGGATCATTCTCTTTGGCTTATTTATTGGAAAAATATAAAAATAAGCATTATGAAGTAATAATTGCATGCTCATTTGCAATGATCGCTAGTTTTCTTTTGCTTTTTACTCAGATTGGTGGCTTGTATGTTGTATTACCTACGCTTTTTATTATTGGCTTCACATCTGGATATCAGGTGGTTACCATTTACAAAGCGATAAGTTATGTAAATAATAACTTAGTAGGCCTGGCTACAGCTGTGTCAAACATGATAGTTATGGTTTTTGGCTATTTTTTTCACACTGGGATCGCAAAAATAGTAGATTTGTGTTGGGATAGAACAATAATACAAGGAAATCCTGTGTATGGTGCTGAATTGCTGATAAAAGCAACATCAGTTATTCCTGTATGTTTGCTGGTGGCTGTTTTTGGGCTCTTATGGTTAAAAAATAAAGATTTTAGAGAAGTTGATTGTAATAAGTAGATAATTTATCGAAGGCTCGTATGATAAAATCGTTAGATGTACTAATTTAAGGCTCTTGTTATTATGAAATATAATACTTTATTTTACTTTGATATTTTTGTTTTAATTGTAATTGGGTTTTATTAGGTGGTAGGTATGTCGAAAAGTAATTTTTTTGTATGGTTGATAGTATCTCTTTTCTATGCATACCAGTATGTGTTACGTGTCATGCCAAACATAATTGCGCCTGTATTAATAACAAAATTTAATATAAGCATTGCAGATTTAGGGCAATTTAATGGTCTCTACTATGTGGGATTTACACTAGTTCATATCCCTGTTGGTCTTTGTTTTGATAGATTCGGTCCAAAAATTGTTTTACCTATTTGTGCTGTCTTGGTATCTATTGGAACATTACCTCTTGTGTGCTTTGATGAGTGGTATTATTCAGTATTAGGTAGAATAATTGTTGGGATTGGCTCGTCTGCGTCAGTAATAGGAGTATTTAAAGTTGCCAGTATGTATTTTCCGCGAGAAAAATCAGCAAAAATGGCAAGCATATCTGTTATTATAGGGCTATTAGGGGCAACATATGGTGGTCTACCAATAGAACTTTTGCTTGATGAGTTTGGTTGGAATTACGTAATTTATATTCTTTCAGGGTTTGGTTTCTTACTCGCTTTATCTTTATTTTTAGTTATTCCTTACAATGCTTACGACTTTCGAAAAGAAAAAATTAGCATGAAGGATCTAAAAACTGTGCTTTTCAATAAATATATCATTCTAATTAGTTTTTTTGGTGGCTTAATGGTAGGTCCACTAGAAGGTTTTGCTGATGCTTGGACAAAAGCTTTTTTATGTGAGGTATATCAAATGGCCGGTGATCTAGCGTCTTCAATTTCTTCTGTTATATATGTAGGATTTGCAACTGGATTGCTCTCTTTTGCTCACATATTAGAAAAATATCCAAATAGACATTATGAAGTTATTATTGTCTGTTCCTTTGCAATGATTGCTAGTTTCCTTTTACTTTTTACACAGGCTGGAGGATTGTATATTGTATTGCCTGCACTTCTTGTTATAGGTTTCGCTTCTGGATATCAAATAGTAACACTGTACAAAGCATTAAGTTATGTAAATAATAACTTAATAGGATTAACTACAGCTGTGTCAAATATGATAGTCATGGTTTTTGGCTATTTTTTTCACACTGGGATCGCAAAAATAATAGATTTGTGTTGGGATAGGACAGTGATACAAGGAAATCCTGTGTATAGTGCTGAATTGCTGATAAAAGCAACATCTATTATTCCTGTATGTTTGCTGATAGCTGTTTTTGGGCTCTTATGGTTAAAAAAGCAGGATAAGCAGTCTTAAAATTGCTTGTGCATCTTAAAATTAAAGCGAGGTTTGATCTATGATGAGTGTTTTAAAAAAAATCTGTGGCTCTAAAAATAGTTTAAAGTCTTTTGATAACGAGGTTTATCAGTCTATAGAAAAAGAATTACAACGCCAAAAATCACAATTGCAATTAATTGCATCAGAAAATTTTGCAAGCAAAGCGGTAATGGAGGCACAAGGCTCTTTTCTGACTAATAAATACGCAGAAGGTTATCCAGGTAAAAGATATTACTGTGGTTGTGAGCATGTGGACAAAATTGAAAGTCTGGCTATAGAAAGACTTTGTAAGTTGTTTGGTGTTAAATTTGCAAACGTTCAACCTCATTCTGGTTCTCAGGCAAACCAGGCGGTATTTGCTTCACTGCTTACTCCAGGCGATACAATACTTGGATTATCACTGAGTTGCGGTGGGCATCTAACTCATGGTGCGGCACCAAGCCTTTCTGGTAAATGGTTTAAGTCAATTCAATATACAGTGAATAAAGACACTTATCTGCTCAATATGGATGAGATAGAAAAGCTGGCGCTGGAGCATAAACCGAAATTGATCATAGCTGGTGCTTCTGCTTATCCAAGAAAAATGGACTTCAAACGCTTTCGCGAGATTGCAGATAAAGTTGGTGCTTATTTGCTTGCAGACATTGCTCACTATGCAGGGCTTATTGCAGCGGGCGAATATCCATCCCCTGCTGAATATGCACATGTTATGACTTCCACGACTCACAAAACTTTGCGTGGTCCTCGTGGTGGAATAGTGATGACCAATGATGAAGCATTACACAAAAAAATTCAATCCGCAGTTTTTCCAGGATTGCAGGGCGGGCCACTTATGCATGTGATAGCTGCAAAAGCTGTTGCATTTAAAGAAGCATTAGCACCAGAGTTTAAGACTTATAGCAAGAAAGTCGTGGAAAATGCGAAAGTGCTGGCTCAAGAATTGCAAAAGCATGGACTTGACATTATAACCGGTGGCACTGACTCTCATATAGTGCTAGTTGACTTAAGATCGCAGAAATTAACTGGAAAAGACGTTGTAGATAGCCTTGAGAGAGCCGGTATTACCTGTAATAAAAACTCTGTACCATTTGATACAGCAAAGCCGACCATCACTTCAGGGCTCCGTTTTGGCACCGCTGCTGAGACAACACGCGGACTTGAGGCAGAAAATTTTAAAGAGATAGCTGGTCTAATAAATGAAGTAATTCAAGGATTAATCAGCGGAAATAGCTCAAGTGTCGAAAAAGCAGTAAAAGCTAAAGTTGAAAGGATTTGTAGTAATTTTCCTATTTATTAATTTATGTGGTGTCATCCAAGTAGCTGGTAGAAACGAAAAAACTTACTTGACACCCTTCGCCAGCCCTCTTATCATGAAACTGAAGGTATTCATTTATCTTCAATCTGTGCAGATTAAACGACAACAGTATTACGTAATTGGCGTCTTATTTTTAATTTTTTGCACTATGCGCACCCTACGTCTTCACAACATTTCTGGGTTTTTACCTATATAAGCTGAAACGCGCTTATAAAGCGTTTAAGACAGTATAGCACGCCAATTTGCAGGATTAGAGAATGACAACTAGCTAATACGGGATTTCTTTTGCCTTTTTTTCTGCTTAGTAAATTTCTTAAACATTTAAACTAAGATGAGTTGCATTTAAAAGCAGCTAAATTGCAGTGTTTAAGACTTAAAAAACGCCAATACTGAAAATAGACAATGACTGGGGCTTCTTTTGCCTTTTTTTCGTTTGGTAAATTTCTTAATGTTTGTAGCTAACATGAACAAACATTTGAGAGTAACTTCTGCTAGTAGGGTGTCATCCCAGTGCCCAGACACTGGGATCCAGGAATTTTATTAAGTTAGTAAGCATAAAAGTAGCCGTTTTATGTTAAAATACAACATTTTAATGATTATGAAAAGGCTGGATTCTAGCGGGCTTTGTTGCATCGCTAGCTATGATGGATTAAAGATAAAAAAGATGGAGAATATCAGTAGCTTATTATTCTGGTATTTATAATAAGAACGGTCAGTGAATACCTAAATTTGAGTAAAAGAAATTTCACTACCACTCACTAATCTGGCTAAAATTCAAGAATTTCAATGCTTTAGCTATTTTCAATAGAATTAAATTTATTAATATAAATAATAAATTACTATTCTTAAATTTGATCAGATTGATTGCAAAAAAACAAGATTTTCAATAGGTTGCTTATAATTCTAACTATAGTTAGCCTTTCATAAGTAGCGATGCAACAAAGCCATTCCAGCGTCACGCGCTGGAATGACATTGTAGGGTGTTATCCGAGTCCTTTTTCCGTCATCAGAGGACCATATGACGTCATCCAAGTAGCGTGACTACTTGGATCTAAGCTGTATTACCAAGTCCAATTAAGTGCAGCATCATCACTTGTTGGAGGCTCAAAATACGGTTGTGACATTTCCTCTTGCACAGCTCTTTTAAATTCTGGACTTTGTATGCTTATCTTTGTTACATGCTCTTGTAAGGCTTTCTCAGTAGCTATTTCAGCAGCTGTTGGACTTTTACCATCTGCTCCTGTCTCCCCTTGTGGGCCTTGAGCTCCATCTTTACCATCTGCTCCTTTAGGACCAGTGGCTCCTGTCTCCCCTTTTAGCCCTTTACCTCCTAAGAACACCTTTGCTGTTTGATCATTTTTGTCACCATACGCTGTGTCAGTAGCATCAAGAAATCCTCCTAATTTATCCACTAAAATTGATTTGTCGCCGTCTTTTGCATCAAATATAGCATTCACGACATCTTTCGCTGCAGCTTTTGTTTTAAGCTCTGTAGCTTTAACAAAAGCAGTCTCTGCAGCAGTTTTAGTGTAAACTTCATCGGCTGGAGCAGCTTTAATATATACCTTATTTGTAAAATCAGGAGAAGCAGTTATAGCATCCACAACAGGCTGTTTTACTACTTCTGTTTTTAGCGTATCTGTAAGTCCTAAAGTTTTAACAAATGCATCATCAACACCTTTTTTGGTATAGATACCATTATCATCAGCACCTTTTGCTAATTCTGGTATTAAAGCATCCACAACAGCTTTTTCTGCAACTTTTGTTCCAAGATCTGCAGTTTTAAGAAACGTGTCATCAACACCTTTTTTAGTATAGATACCATTATCATCATCACCTTTTGCTAATTCTGGTATTAAAGCATCCACAACAGGCTGTTTTACTACTTCTGTTTTTAGCGTATCTGTAAGTCCTAAAGTTTTAACAAATGCATCATCAACACCTTTTTTAGTATAGATACCATTATCATCATCACCTTTTGCTAATTCTGGTATTAAAGCATCCACAACAGCTTTTTTTGCAACTTTTGTTGCAAGATCTGCAGTTTTAACAAACGCAGTATCTGCATCATTTTTAGTGTATACTTTATCGGTAAAATCAGTAGAAGCAATTATAGCATCCACGACATCTTTCGCTGCAGCTTTTGTTTTAAGCTCTGTAGCTTTGACAAAAGCAGTGTCTGCATCAGTTTTAGTGTAAACATCTGCAGTATTAGCTTTGTTGGCTAGATCAGCTGCACCAGCTTTCTCTCCTAGCTCAGCATCGACGTAATTCTTGTCAGCTTTTTTTGCCAACTCATCATTTACATTTCTTTTAGTGTAAACATCTGCAGTATTAGCTTTCTTTCTCAACTCATCATCCACACCTTTTTTAGTATATATACCTTTATCATTAGCACCTTTATTGAGTTCCACTATCAATTTTCCTAAAAAATTTTTGTTAGTTGCAAGGTTTTCTATTGTACTCAATTTTTCACTCAACGCCATATCACCCTCCATTAATTACAAAAACCATAGCATGCATGAAAATAGTATAATTTTCGTTAATGTTAGATTTTACATAAGATTTCCTTGAAACTTGTTGTTTCAGAATTCTTCTCTTGTCATTCAAGTGTGTAGCAGATGATGTCATTCCAGTCTGGAATCCAGCCTTTATTATGCAGCCACTTATTTAAAGTTAAGTTTTCTGGATCCCAGTGGGCTTTGTTGCATCGCTAGCTATGATGGATTAAAGATAAAAAAGGTGGAGAATATCAGTAGCTTATTATTCTGGTATTTATAACAAGAACGGTCAGTGAATACCTAAATTTGAGTAAAAGAAATTTCACTACCACTCACTAATCCGGCTAAAATTCAAGAATTTCAATGCTTTAGCTATTTTCAATAGAATTAAATTTATTAATATAAATAATAAATTACTATTCTTAAATTTGATCAGATTGATTGCAAAAAAACAAGATTTTCAATAGGTTGCTTATAATCCTAATTATAGTTAGCCTTTCATAAGTAGCGATGCAACAAAGCCATCCCAGTGTCTGGGCACTGGGATGACACCGAAGGGGCTACTCGGATGACAAACCCTGTCATTCCATGGCGTGACGCTGGTTTCCATCCAAGACGGCAGTGCTTGACACTGGAATGACAAGAAGAGGGCACTGCCCTCCTTGTATGTATTAGATATAGGCCGAGTTGTGGTCGTGATAAATGTGATCGCTTGCGCAATCGAACATTTTCACAAAACCATTCTCTAGATAAAGATTATATTCGTGATGTTGATCTGATAATACAATATTATCTTGCTCCCCTGAATTGAAATGACTTGAATCTGACAGCAATTCGTAATTTGGATTATCTATTTTACTAATGCTGTTTATTACTTTGCCATTACCACTTGATATAGCTAAACTATAACTATCACCATCCTTCATTATCTTGATGGACACCTTATCTTCAGGTAACACTATAAGCTTCTTTGTGCCACTATCGTGGATTACGAATTTGCCTTTTTCAAAATAGTATTTGTCTTCCGGCAAAGCACCAACCTTATAATCTGATGTGTGCAGTTTGTTCCAAAAATCTAACACAGATTGCTTTTCTGCTCCTTCCGCTCTATCATACAAGGCTTTCACATCATTATAATTTATCGTTACATTTGCCTTATGCTTCCCTTCTGAGTCCTGCTCGTAGCTCTTTTCTATTTTGAGAATTGTGTCTTTTAATACTACCTGTTCTTGCTCTTTCTCCTCCACTGAAGCTGACCTTTTTGCCCTTGTTGGAATTTGTGGCTGATCAGACTGCATTTCACTATTGTCGTTTGATGCAGTTTTCTCTTCAGCAGCTTGTGCAACAACATTAGTAGTACTATGAACTTCTGTCTTAGTTTCACTTACTTGCCCTTTTGGACTTTCGGTTTGTTTCTCTTTTGTAAATATTCTCTGATAGTCCGTGTAGCCTCTATTAGTATCACCGATATCGCCACTGCCTTGATCAAAAGTTATTTTTTTACTTCCATTTCCCATATCTTCAATTTCAACTTGAGGAGAAACAGATGCTAGGAAATCGTTATAACTGTAGTTGTAGTCAGCAGAAAAGAATATTTTCCCTTTGAAATTGTGAAAGTTATTAGACAACATTCCAATTTCTTCATCACCATCAAACAATTTTACTTTAGTGAAATATGTTTGATCTTTTATTCTAACTATTTCACCGCTGGAGTTTCTTTGTATGTGATAATCATTTGGGTCGTACTTTATAGCAAAAAGTTTGCCAGAGCCATATTTCTCTAAGTTTATAAGGCCCACATTTACATGTTTATGGGAATAATCTCTCTTTTCATATTCATGTGCAAATATTGGATCTATATATCTATATTCGTCTGATATATTTGGCATACCTACTGGATGTTCATTCCCATCTTTCGTCACCGGAACAAGCTTATATGCTCCATCTTTTTCCACTAATTTTAGGTGAGTAATACTTTGTGGTAGTTGAAACCTTACGTTTGCTCCATGGTCATGAATAAATAGATCACCTTTCTCGGTAATATAAAAGCCCATATTTTTAAATTCATGTAAGCGCTCGTCTCCTTGCTTTACGACAGCTTCATATACATCATCGTCTGTCCTATCTGTTCCCTTATTATTCAGTAATTTTCCTTTTTCCACGATTACTCCATTTGCCTTTTGCTCATCAGAATATTGTGCATGTTCTGAATCCTGATGATTCAAAATTTTGGTACCTCTAAGAAGCAGAGAATCTAAATCTTTTTGGATGTGTCCAGTGCTAGGATGCAACAATTCATTTTCATGTAAATGCGCTTCATCAAAGTATTCATCGCGTTCAACTGTTCTGCCATCTATTAGGGAAGCTTTATAATGACCATTTTCTTTTGTAACTGCCATGTAAGCACCGCCTTCGTATGAAACATTTAAGTTGTGCAATATATCCTCAAAAACGAAAGTTTCTTTAGTTTGGCCTTCAACTTGCTTAAAAAATCCTGATTCGCTCAATAATTCTCCAAGCTTTGTATTTCCGTCATATATAGACAGTGCACCCATATCTCCTTGACCATGAGCTTGCATAGAAAAAATCTTACCTTCTTGTAGATCAATATGATTTGTACCTCTTATCAAGTTTGAATCGATGTTGATCATCTCTCCTAACATCTTTTCTACGTCGATGTTCTTAGTCGCTTTTACTTGTTCTAAGCCAGTGTTTATGGTTTTATCAAGTAAGGTACTTTTTAATTCCTCATATTTGGAGGGAATTGAATAATATTTATCTGAATACTCTTCGTAAGAAATCTTCCCTTCGCTATATTCTTTATTTATCTTGGGATATTCCATTTGCCTCTGCTCATCCAGATTTTTTAATGCATCATCATAAGCTTTCTTTAAATTTTCATCATACTTTGATAGCATTCTAAAAGCCTGATTTTTATACTCTAGACTGTTTCGGTACTCATTACCTTGTTGGTCAGAGTAAGTTAGTTTATCCTGTCCATCGGAAGTTTTTACTACCTTGAGGAAATGATATTCCTTTGATATATCAAGTGTATCATTTGTTGCCCTATTTATAGCACGAGCAACATCATAAAATGCAACGTGTTCTACAGGAGAAAAACTTCCAACGTTTTCTCCATCCATTTTTTCTATATTTGCTTTATAGTAGGATACGTTTTTAATTTCTCCACCCACTATTTCTTGACCAATTGCTATGAAATCTCCTTTTGTAACTTGCAAAGCGTTGAGATGTTCCATTGCAGTTTCTGTATCATTCTCAGCAAGCCAACTTTTGAAGTCAGTATCGTGTCCTTTTATGTCTTTCAAGAAACTTTTTGACTCATCTGAGTTACCTTGACGTAAAGCATCTAGGTAGTCTCTTAATAAACTAGGATCTTTTTCCTGTAAGTACATTATCAACGCATGACCTGTTTTATAAACCAAGCTATTTGCTTCGCTGTCCTTTGAGTATTCTAAACTTAAAATTTTATCTAAATCCAAATTTGCAGCTTCAGTTTTGTCGATACTTGATCCTTGAGAATTGAATTTATGATCTGAATGATGCTCAAAGTAGTCTGCAATTCCTTCCATTAATACTGTAGGTAAAGATTTGCCTCCTGTAGCCAAGTAAGTTAAACCATGTGCAAATTCATGCTGAAGGTTATGAATGCCACCTTGCTGGTAGACGTACATTTCAGCAAAAACGTCAGCTTTCCCTTTGTAGTAACATTTACCACCTTCGTCTCCAAGGTAAGAACCGAAACGCTCGCTTCCGCCAAGGTGAGTGTAATCATCCTTGTCATCAAACATGTAAATTTTAAATGTTTGTTCTGAACTGCCGCGTTCTAACTCGAATGCGTTTTTAAAATTAGTAGCTGTTTCTCTTATCTCACTTTCAATGTTAGCAACTTTACTTGCTCTTAAATTGTGAGAATAAACCTCTACTTTAATATTTAAATCTTCAACTTCTATAACATGTGGCGAATTAAACCCTTTGCCGTTATTGTTGAAATATTCTGCTTTAGTTATATTTTTATTTACTTGTTGACTAATTGTCATAATTTTAACCTCTAATTTGCTGATTTTTCAATATCAAGCATAAAGTAATTTCCCTAAAAAAAACGTAAATCCCTGTATTAATATGATTTATATCTTAATAAATAAAGTATAGATAGTTAACTTAATATGTAAAATTTAGAATATGGCTGAAATTCTATACAGCTATATTCCGGAATCACATTGGACAAGGACAAAAGCAAAGTGGTTTATTGACTTTCATTCCACCAAAGCACTATACTAAAACCACGATGGGTAATTAGCTCAGTTGGTAGAGCACTTGCTTGACGTGCAAGCGGTCGCTGGTTCGAACCCAGTGTTACCCACGTTTTTGTTTATGAAAAGATTTTATATGACAGCAGTGCATAACGGTAAACACTCAGCAGCGCAGTCCAAGCGCTTAATCTATTCCATAATAATAGTTGCGATAACAATGTTTATGGAAATAGTAGGTGGAATAATTTCACATTCGCTTGCTCTATTATCAGATGCAGGGCATATGCTCACTGACCTCTTTGCCTTGGTTTTAAGCTGGTTAGCACATAGGTTTTCAGCTAAGAAATCCGATTTGCAGAGATCATACGGATATCATCGGTTGCAGATAATTGCAGCATTTGTTAATGGTTTAACTCTATTCCTCATTGCAGTAATCATTATAATTGAGTCAATAAAGAGGTTTATTTTTCCAGTCAATGTTGAGTGGAAAGTAATGTTAATAATTGCTACACTCGGTCTTGTCTCTAACATAATAGTCTTTTTTATATTACATAGTAAATGCGAGAGCAATATAAACATAAAAAGTGCTGTACTACACGTTATAGGAGATATTTTAGGTTCTGTAGCTGCTATACTTGCATCTATAATTATCATGCTTACTGGATGGCAAATAGTAGATCCAATCTTATCAGTATTTGTTAGTGTGGTAATTCTAAATAGCGGCTATAAAATTCTCAAAAATTCTTGCCATATACTCCTTGAAGGTACGCCTGAGGGTATATCTGCTGAAGAGATAAAAAGTAAGATCACATCAGAATTACCTGAAGTGATAGATGTGCACCACATACATACATGGTCGCTGTCTGATAATTATTTTATAATTACCATGCATGCTAAAATAAAGCAAAATGTGCAGCACACCAATGTTTTATATGAAATAAAAAAAATATTGCTAGATAAGTTCGAGATAGCACACTCTACAGTCGAGATCGAATACGATGAGTGTGCGGATAATAAGATACTTAAACATTGACGTTTTAAATTATTATGCTATTACTAGAGTGTAATGATGTTGAAGGTAAGCTATGATAGGTATTTCTCAAATACAATTTCCTTCAAAGGATTCTAGTAAGCTAAAATTTGTTAGCTACTTTGGAGCTTTTGTCTCGTTAAGCATTATCACTAATCCTGTTAATGTTCTTTTTTCTCTTGGTACTATGTTCTTCAGGTCTGAAATTAAAACTCTTTATATCTACAAAGAAATAAAAACGGCAAAACAGCAAAAAATGAGCAAAAGGGAATATTGGGAAATATTTTTTAAAAACAATACAATCAAGGTAGCAGCCTTCCTCTTGTTTTCTGCTTTCATAACATATCTAACTTTCACTACCACTTTCTTGCTTATTTCGTTACTGGGAACTATACCACTTACAATGCTATTAATTTTATTGCAGAGTGAACTAAGGCCAAAAGATTTTAACCCATTTACGCTGCTTAAAGCTTCTATAAATTTCTTTTTGGAAAGTATAAAAGAGAATTTACGTGGTATGGTTAATAGTTTTGATGTTAAGCTTGAACATTTACTGCCCCATCAATTAAATGATGATATCATTAAAAATATTGATAAATTAAAAGGTAAGTATAGTGAACAAGTACCTGAAGACGTAATCAAAAATGATGAATATATTCAATTCATTGGATATATAAACAATTCATATGAGTTTAGTGATGAGGATAAAGGAAGAGTAATTGCATTTTTAGATGACTTTTGCAAAGATGATCAAAAGCATAGCTCCGGCTTTACAGGTGGGCAGGTTCTGCTTTTAGTTTTAAGGGCTTGCAATGATGGAGACGGAGAAGCCGTTAAGAGTAAAAAGGATGCATTGATTTCTAATTTAATTGATAGCCAAACTTTCTCTAGAAAAGAGCGAATTCCTAACACTTGCTTCACCGGTATTATCTATAGAATGTTAAGCACGCTAGAGGGTATTCATCCTGATCCAGAAATTAGATTTACTCCCCCAAGGGAAATGTTGCTCTCAGAAGCACAAAATAAAGCACGTGAGTTTATGTTAGACAGGTTAAAAAACAAGAAAAACAATAAAGAAATTCTTAAGGCTTGGTATGGCGTTCAAAATGGTTATGAAGACGATGAAAGTCAAAAAATAGTTGATGATTTTATTTCAGAAGTAAGTATTCCTTTAATGAGAAAATTATTGAGTATTACTTCTCAATATAGTGAACAAATTGTGCTGACGTTAATGAAAAATATTAGCTCTATAAAGTTAAATAAATTACAATGTTGTGAGCTGGTTCAGCACATGAGAAATAAACTGCAGGAGCATGATTTAGATGACCAAGAAAGTTTACTCGAAAACATCGGAAAAAAAGTATTCTTAGAGCTATTAAATCGAGATCTACTCGAGACAGATTTTTCTCTCAAGGATTCATCTTTGGATGGAGCTAAGAGAATAGCTAATAAGATAATAGAAGAAGAAGTAGCAGAATTTAAATTAAAGGCTGAGAAGACTATTGAAGGTCAGATAATTAGCATGTTAGATGGGTTAAGAATGCTCCCAAGAGAAAAAAGATGTTATAGGGTATATGTAGAACTCAGTAAAAATAACGAAAATGATAAGGAAAAAATAAAGAAAATTTTGCAAGAAAGGTTAAAAGTAACAAAAGCAGCAATGGATGAAATGTTAAAAAAAGGAGCTTCACATAAGCTAGAGTTAGAAATTGAAAGTGTATATGAAGGAAATAAAGATCACGTTACTCAACTTTATGAAAAAATAAGAGAAACAAAAAAGGAATTCATTGAAGATGGTCTTTTAACACCTCAAGAAGTAGAGAATATAACAAAAGCAAAAATCATAGACTTAAACAAAGAGGACAAAATCATACCGTCAAGCAATTTGTCTCGTAGTTTAAGTGTCAATAATTTGGCAGTACATTATCTATAAAATTTATACTCTTTACCTTGCAGAAGATTCACAATATTTCTGTGGTGTTTTAGGAAGACCAGTGCTCCTATAATTAGTAATGTTAAGAACAAATTCCTCTGAAAAAAAAAGGACCATGCTACAGCCGTTGAAGTAGCACTGAGTGAAGCAAGGGAAGAGTATCTAAAGGCAAGAAAGACTATTATCCAAATTATTACGAATACTAAAGTAATATCGATGTTAAATGCTATCAGTATCCCTAGAGTGGTTGCAACGCCCTTTCCTCCACTGAATTTTAGCCAAATAGGAAACATGTGTCCTAAAACTGCTAAAATTGCAGATACATATATATAAAAATCGTTATTATCACAAAATTGTTGTGCTATATAAACGGCAATAAATCCCTTAAAGGAATCCAGAAATAATGCCAAAGCAGCAAGAAATTTATTTCCCGTCCTTGCAACGTTTGTAGCACCAATGTTTCCTGAACCTACTTCTCTTAAGTTTATCCCTTTTATTCTTGTAATGATTAAGCTAAACGGTATTGAACCGAGTATGTAGGACAGTATAAGGACTACATACTTTTCCATTATACCAAGAACCTAATTAATTTTATTATTCCTCAGCCTTTTTAGGTAGCACTGAACTTCATTGTTAATCTGATTACTAAACAGTATAAGCGCTGTCATGTTGATGAGAGCTAAACAAGAGAATAAAGTTCCACCGATATTGGCAATAGCCATTATATCTTTAGAAAGACCAGAGAAAAACGCCACAATTATTACCGCTATGCGGTATATCACTATACTTTTTGCACCGAATAAATATAGCCACCCCATTTCACAACAATATACAAACGAAATTACTGAAGAAAATGCAAACAAAGGAGCAGCTACTGTTAGAAGGATAGGAAACCATGGAGAAACTGTCTCAAATGCTTTGTGAGTAATTAATATTCCCTCACCAACACCTGTTTGGTATGCACCTGTTATTACTATTGTTATTCCTGTTAAACAGCAAATTAACATTGTGTCAAAGCATGGTTCTATCATAGCGACTAGTCCAGTTCTTACTGGTTCTTCATCTTTAGTTGTTGCATGAGTAATTGAAGCAGAACCAACACCTGCTTCGCTGGCAAAGATTGCCCTTTGAATTCCAGCAACAAATGCTCCTACCATCCCTCCGCCAACAGCATTGAAATCTATCATAGTGGAAAATAATATTTTCAACGTATAACCAAGGTTATGAATATTAAATGCAATAATAATAATACAACTCAAGATATATATAAGTGACATAATAGGCACTAGTGCAGAAGATACTCTAGCTATCCTTTTAATTCCGCCAATAATCACTAGAGCAAGCAGCGCAGAAATTATGGAAGAAAGAAACCAAGAGTGACCATCTACCCAACTTGAATAGCCAGATAATATTGAAACCATTTGGTTGGTTTGAAACGCTACACTTCCACCAAGACCTGATAATACAAAGAATACTGCATACATGGCAGCCAGCACAATACCAAGTTTTTTAAATCCAAATTCCTCCAGACCATTCCTTATATACTGAAAGGGACCACTAAACAATTGGTCCTGATCTTCTGTTCTATGTCTAAACGCCAACGTTACCTCAGCAAATTTTGCTGACATACCAAAAAAACCTGTAATCATCATCCAAGGCACCGCTCCTGGTCCACCCATTGAAACTGCAATTGCGACTCCAGCAACAGTTCCAAGGCCTACTGTGCTTGAAAGTGCAGTCATAAATGCCTGAAAATGCGTAATATGGCCATCATGGTGATTCGTGTCATATTTTCCACATAAAATAGCAAACGCATGCTTAAACATTCTTATGTTGAGAAATCCAAAACGTAATGTTAGAAACACATAACCAAAAACTAGTAGAAGGATTATAAATGGCACGTAAAGGATCTTGAAAAACAGTACTTCATTCATGAAGTTATTTATTCCATTCAACACAGCGTCATAACTTTCGTAAAAACCTGAAGCAGCGTACACATCATTAAACAATAGGCAAAATAACACCATACAAAGCAATCTATAAATCATGTTAATACCCTTTAGAATTGTAATAAGAATCTATTGTATTCAAAACTTCCCTTCTTAGTAGATATATTGCAACAGCATTTGGAATCATAAGGCACATAAACAAACTGTCACCTAGATAAGATATAAATTCTATATTCTTTGACATACAGCTGATATACACTGAAACCACTATAAGAATTTGGAACGGTATCAGTATTTTTTTGCTACCAAATAAATACAGCAAAGCAACTTCACAGTAGTAACAATAAGCTATTATTGTGGAAAATGCAAAGGAAAACATCATTAGCGGAAAAACTAACTTGCTGAACAAGGGCAAAGCTGTTGAAAATATCGAACTAATTAGTGTAATATCACCCACGTTATCAGTGCTATGCATACCAGTGATAATTATCACAATACCAGTCAAAAATGAGATTAATATTGTGTCTATAAGTGGTGCAGTCATTGCAACGCACCCAACTTTAATTGGATCTTCTTCTTTTACAGCTGAATGTGCTATAGCTGCTGTTCCGGTACCTGCTTCGTTAGCAAACACTGATCTTCTCACTCCGGCTATTAATCCGCTCAATACTCCGCTTCCTATAGCTGATTTATTGAAGATATCTTGGAATATTATGGATAGAGCATTCAGCAAATTACTTCCGTTTACATAAATTAAATATATACACATACCCACATATAGCACTATCATAATTGGTGCTAAGCTCGTTGAAACGAAAGCAATGCGCTTTATTCCTCCCAATATTACAATAAAGACAAGCAGGGATATAATAATGGATGCGTTGTATTCTAGGAGGTTATTTGATAGTGCTGCTATTTGATTTGCTTGAAATGGTATACCGCCCAAAATCATTGCAATAAGTAGCATAATCGCATAAGTGAAGGCAAGAAATCTACCAGTTTTTGCAAATCCAATTTTTGCAAGCCCGTACTTCATGTAATAAAAAGCCCCGCCAGTTGTATTTTCAGAGCGATAAGTAAATGCAAGCACCACCTCGGCAAACTTTATCGACATACCAAGTATTCCGGTAATTACCATCCAAAAAACTGCACTTGGGCCCCCTATTGTGATAGCTATTGCAACTCCTGATATTGTTCCAAGACCAACTGTTCCTGAAATTACTGTTGCAAACGCTTGAATATGAGTGATTATGCCATTGTTGCTGTTATTACACTTTAGATTGAATAGCGTCTGTATTCCATATTTAAGTAACCTAAAGTTAATGAATTTGAACTGGGCAGTACAAAAGATTCCAGTTGCAATTACCCAAATAATTATAAATGGAATGTTGAATATCTTTATATACAGAAATGAATTTAATAGTTCACTTATCTTCAAAATCATGCAGTTTTCTATTTTTTGTTAGCTAACGAGTTTTATATGTAAAATATATGTAAAACCCGATGCTTATTGGAATAGTAAGTGTATACACTATACCTAAAATTGGTAGAGTCATCCAGGGCTTACTGATGAAAAATACAATAAGTACTCCAAAAAATGACACAAATATATAGGATAGGCTTTTGGGAATATAAATATATTTTGCAGAGAAAGTTGGAATGTGACTTATCGAAAAAAATGAAATGGCCAGAAAGTAACAAGCTACGTTTCTTGTGTTAAAAAATCGCTCTATGAGAAGTAAGTATTCACTCTCATGAGATTGAAAGGTAATAATTATTGGTAACAAAGAAAGTAAAGCACACACTGGAGCTGGAACACCAGAAAAGAAAAATTTTTCCCAGTATGGTTGTTCTGAGTGTAGCGAAACATTAAATCTTGCAAGTCTTATTGATATGCAGATTACGTATATCATTACTAAAATCCAACCTATGACTTTGATTTCGTTTAGCTTCCAAAAATACAAAAGAAATGCAGGCGCTGCACCAAAATTTAGAAAATCTGCAAAAGAATCAAGCTGGGCTCCAAAATCGCTAGTTGATTTTAGAATTCTAGCTATTCTGCCATCCATTCCATCTATTATTGCTGCAATGATGATAAAAATTACTGAGAATTCCCATTGTTCATTAAATGTAAATTTAAGTGAAGTGAGACCAGAACATAAACCCAATAAAGTTATAAAGTTTGGGAATAATTTAGTAATAGGTAAGAATCTACTGTTACTTCCCTCGTTATTCATATAACGTCAAAAGTAAGCTTCTCTTGAACGTTTTCCTTATTTAAGTTTGCTATAATTGTTTCACCACCAATAACAGTTTGCCCTTCTGAAACTCTGACTTCTGTATCAGCAGGAACATAGATATTCACTCTACTGCCAAACCTTATAATTCCAAACCTTTCACCTGCTTTTACGTTCTGGGATATTCCTAAATTACAAACGATACGACGTGCAATTAATCCAGCTATTTGCTCCACAATAATTTCTTTCCCCTTTTCGTATTCAATTACAATAACCTGCTTTTCATTTTCATTACTAGACCTATTGCTCATTGCGGATACAAACTTGCCTTTTTTATAACTCATTTCCTTTATCGTACCAGATATTGGTATACGGTTCACATGGACGTTCAAAACACTTAAAAATATGCTAACAAGCGTAAACTTCTTCTCCTCTCCGTTTTCTGCTGATAAAGGATAATTAACTTCTTCAATTTTTGAAATCACACCATCAGCAGGACTTAATATAAGATTCTTATTGTTTGGCACAGCTCTTGCTGGATCACGAAAGAAATAAGTACACAATAATGTCGGAAACAAGCACGTAACGCCAAACCCCCAAGATATAGAGAATGCTATACACGTTACTATAAAGGAAACTACTATAAATGAATAACCTTCCCTGTTTATATTAGGTAAACCAAAACACATAATCTTATTAACAACAACCTATTGTTAACAATTTATCATTTATAATTTCTCATGAAAAGCTTTTTTTAACTGCTTCAGCAAAGTCTTTTTGATACAAGGTAACATTACAGATTGTTATATTAGCACATAGAATTACCGTCATACTGTAACAACCCGTCCAACACAAAATCTAATGCCTAAGTTTAGATCAGAAAACTGATTCTTCTAAAAGTTGCTCACTATCCTCGTCTATTATGATAGAATTATCATGATTTCTGAGTAAATCTCTGATTTTCGTTTCTATTTCATTTGCGACTTCTTTGTTTGTTTTTAGGTAAGTTTTTACATTCTCTCTTCCTTGCCCAAGACGTGTGTTGTTATATGAATAGTAAGCGCCTGCTTTTTCAAGCACACCAAGCTTTGCTCCCATATCTATTATTTCTCCGAGTTTTGATATACCTTCATTGTACATTATATCAAATTTCGCTTCTCTAAATGGAGGAGCAACTTTATTTTTTACAACTTTAACTCTTGTTTCATTACCTGTAATATTTTCTTTGTCTTTTATTACACCAACTTTTCTTATATCAAGCCTTACAGAAGTATAGAATTTTAATGCATTTCCACCCGTGGTAGTTTCAGGATTTCCATACACTACTCCTATTTTCATACGAATTTGATTAATAAATATCAATATACAGTTCGCTTTTGAAACGGCAGAGGTTAGTTTCCGTAGCCCATGACTTAGAAGCCTTGCTTGCAGCCCCATATGTTGATCACCCATATCACCTTCAATTTCAGCTCTTGGAGTTAATGCTGCGACAGAGTCAATAACTATCACATCAACCGCACCAGAACACACTAAATACTCAACAATATGCAACGCCTGCTCTCCAGTGTCTGGTTGTGAAATCACTAAATCATCAGTGCTTACCCCAAGTTTACGAGCATATAAGACATCCAATGCATGTTCTGCATCGATAAATGCGCATGATCCTCCTTTTTTTTGTGCTTCAGCAATCACGTGCAAGGCAAGAGTGGTTTTACCAGAACTCTCGGGGCCAAATATTTCAATTATACGCCCTTTTGGCAGACCTCCAACACCTAGAGCCGAATCAAGCGCAATTGATCCTGTGGATATTGTGTCTATTTTTTCTACAGGGTTTTGCTTCAACTTCATTATTGCACCTTTACCGAATGCTTTTTCAATCTGGCTTATTGCGTTATCTAGCGCTTTTTGTTTATCACTATTTCTTTCTTCTGGGTTACTTGCCATAGATCATTTATTAATTTATATAATTCTCTATGATAATCAAACGCGAATAACCTGCCAAGGTTTTTCTAGTATTTATGTATTATTTCAATGAAAAATATTAACGTTTTCATAAAGCAGATATTTGTTTGCCTTCGTTAGTAACACACTATACTTTAGTGTACGAACGTTGCAATTTGCAGCATAGCAGGTGGTGTCATCCAAGTAGGCAACACTGAAATGACTAAATTCGAAATGGCTACATGAATTTATTGTAAATTACTACCGTATAAGGTGCGATGCAACAAAGCCATTCCAGTGTCAGCTACTTGAATGACACCTCTTAGATGGGTCAGCTACTCAGATCTGCCATGAAAACTGCAACCCTAAATGTTGGAGCACTGTCGTACACTAAGCGCTGTAATGACAATTTTAGTCGCTTCATACACTTATCATGCTAGTCATAACAGAAATAATTTTTACCAAAGATATTTATGAAATAATTGACATAGTTTGGAAATATGTATATTATAGAACATTAATAGTTAGTTAATTTGTAGGTGTAATGTGGCTAGAAATGTTTTGAATGAAAATGAGTACCACGCTTTAAAGCAGTTGTTTTTAACATTTAATATTCAAAAGGAGGATGTGGTAAATTCTGACATTAAGAATATTAAGAAAAAGCTTAGTCAACAATACCGTAAATTATCGTTAAAATATCACTCAGATAAAAACCCAAACAATAAAGAAGCGGAGGAGAAATTTAAGGTTATTGCATTAAATAAGCCATTTTTTGAAGAATTTATAATAGAGCCATTGGAGAAAGGTCTCAATAAAAGAAATAATTTAATAAAAGAATTACGCGGTAAGTTGTGGAGTCGCAGTTATGAAGAATTGCAAAAATACTTAGATGATAAGTGCAGAAATAAACTCTATAATAAGCAGCAGTCAATTAACAATAATGTAACTGCTTATGTAAAATATTCTTCTTATTCAAATCTCTTAGGAGTTCTTTTAGTATCCTTCACATCAATTGCATTTTTAATAATTAATGGTATTTCTTCTAATGTACCAATAGCAGTAGATTTTCTTGCTCCCTTGTTAGCAGGATCTATTTTAAATCTAGCTGTTAAGAGCATTTATACTAG
Organism: Wolbachia endosymbiont of Aedes aegypti; assembly: GCF_021496215.1. Taxonomy (NCBI): domain Bacteria; kingdom Pseudomonadati; phylum Pseudomonadota; class Alphaproteobacteria; order Rickettsiales; family Anaplasmataceae; genus Wolbachia; species Wolbachia endosymbiont of Aedes aegypti. The sequence goes on from NZ_CP090902.1 coordinate 1,014,266, forward strand.
AAATGGGAAAGAGTTTAATCATCAGACTAATATTTTATTATTGTTTAACTTTGACCAAGAATGCGAAAATTTTTCAAAGAGTGATAGGACTAAATTAAAGTGGCTAAAAAATTCAGTTATTTTGAGCAACACAATCTGTACATCTTTAATGTTTTTCGGTATGGGATTAGATTTAGTTGCCAACGGCTTTGGTATAACTAACTCTATGATGTTATCCGGCTTATTACTTTCATTACCATTCACGCTTTTAATTGTTACTTCACCTATTTTAAATGCTGCAAGTAATTATATTCTCAAAAAGACAGCTATAAATTCAATTGAGGAGCAATTTAAAGGTGATGATCAGTTTATAGAAGTCGATAACGAAAAGCCAAGCAGTACTATGAGCAATCAAAGTTATTTCCCCATCGATCAGTTAATATCATCAAAGTTAGCTATTCTCCATAGCGAAGTCTCTAGCTAGGAACAATGAGCCACAGATTAGTATGGTTTTGACGTTTTGGGTAGAGGCTTTTAATATGTGATTTGATATTGCATCGCCAATTGATTCACATTCAACTGCTTTTATTCCTATGTTATTGGCTTTTTCCCTAATCAAACTTGTATTTGTTGCTTTAGGTTCAGACTTAACACAAACCGCACATAGTAGCTTGATATATGGCTTTAAGTGCTCTAAGAACTCTTCCACATTTCTGTTACTAGTAACACCAAAAACCATATAAATACCTTCAGCAAAATTATCTTTTACCCACTGAGATAGTACTCTAGCACCATCATTATTGTGTGCACCATCTAAAAATAATTGCCAATCTTTCGGTAGTAGGAAAATTAAATTACCTTCTTTTATAGACTCTAGCCGTGCAGGCCAATAAGTGCACTGTAAACCTGAAGTGATATCCTCTTCTCCAATATCAAATTCATACTTTCCACTTAAAATACTACATGCTGCAATAGCATTGCCTGCATTAATCACCTGATGATCACCCTTTAAAGATGGCAAAGGAAATTCTATTGATTGAATAGCTGATTGAAAAACCATTTTGTTGTTCTTTTTTTTGCAATTCCATTCAAGACCTCCTCTATACAAGGGAGATTTCTTATTTATTGCGTGGTGTTCTAGCGTGTTCACTATAGATTTTTCTTGCGGTGCTATTACGCAAGGAACATTAGGTTTCATTATTCCAGCCTTTTCACCTGCTATAATTTCTACAGTAGGGCCAAGATATTCCGTATGATCAAGTGCAATGGAAGTAATTATTGTTAAAATCGGATTATCTATAACATTTGTTGCATCAAGCCTTCCACCCATACCCACTTCAACTAAAGTTATATCGGCTTTATGACGAGAAAAAGCTAAAAAAGCTGCAATAGTTGCAGCTTCAAACAGAGTGATAGGTTGTTCTGCAATTACTGCACGACATTCTTCTAATAAGCTATATAATTCATTATCGTCGATATAGCTGCCGGCTATCACTATCCTCTCATTAAAACTCACTAAATGTGGAGAAGTGTATGCGTGTACCTTATACCCTGCTGCTTGCATTATATATCTTATAAATGCTAGTGTTGAGCCTTTCCCATTAGTTCCAGCTATATGAATTACGGGAGGCACTTTTTTCTCGGGGTTATCTAGTTTGCTAAGAAAGCCTTTTATGCGATCAAGAGAAAAATCATTCGGCCTGCTACCAAGTGGCTTAGGCCAATGAGGCATATATATCATGGATTGTTATTGCATTTTAATTCAGCTATAACGCTTGCTATGCCATGCGTGTCGATTTTTTCACTAAATTGATAACGTTGATTAATAGCAATACTTATTCCACTCATTACAACATCACTTATCAAGAAAGAACTGTTATTTTTAGTAACTTTAAAATCAATATTTGTAAATTCTTCATCACCGTAAGAAAATCTTGTACCAATTAAGCAAGTTTCATCGTCAACTGCTTTTGTACTCATTATGATCATTTCACTATCATGCATGTATTTATATAAAATTTTAACGCACAAACGCGTAAGATACACTTCATACTCTCTTAAAAAATCTTCTTTTTCTTTTTGTTTAACTAAAGCCCAATGTTTTCCTATGACGAATTGCGATATTCCTTTGAGGTTAACATTGTTTTGAATGACCTCCTGAAGCTTTTTTTGCACACATTCCCGGTTTTTTTTATTCTCCTTTGTAGATATACCATCCACTTGTTGCTTCATAGTATGCACAAAAATTTTGTGATCTGTACAATTAGTGTAAGCACTTGAAGAAATTACAATAAAAACAATGATAGTTAAAACTTTAGTAATGTTCATAAGATATATTTATTAGCTATGATACTTAGAATGCAAAGTTTAATAAAGATTAAATAATAATCGCTAGCTTTAATATATCTATAGACACACCTTGTATAAATCATCTACAATTAATTAAGGGTCTGTTCTATGCGTTATGAGTTAAGTTAAATTTCCCGAGCGATAATTTCTAGTCAAGGGAATTGCCTCTGTTAATTTCGTTGAAATTGATACGCGATGCCCACCTTAACTTTAGTCTCAGGAATCTACTAAGGCTGACGGTAGATACGGATCCTATTTTGATTGGTTTAACATTTATGCTTCATCAATACAAAGAACAGGGTGTTTTCCTATGTTTGCCTAATGAAGTATTCCAAATTGTAATTGATGTTGAAAGGTATCCTGATTTTGTTCCTTGGTGCAAAGCCGTTTATATAAAAGAAAAAATTAACAACCAAATGGTTGTGGATCTCCTCGCAGCTTTTCATGGAATTAAAGGTAGATATACATCAGAAGTTACTTCTCTTTCTCCAAGTGGAACAAATGAAGGTTGGATAAAAGCTGTATCATCAAATGGAATATTTAAACATCTATACAATGAATGGCAATTCATTCCCATAGATGAAAATAAAACTATGGTAAAGTTTTATATAGAGTTTAAGTTTAAGTCCAACTCATTTTCCACTTTATTAAACTCAGTATATAAGTATACACAAAGTAAAATAATTGCTGCATTTAAAGATAGGGCTGAAAGCCTTGCTAAACAAAAGTTATCTTGACATTATTAATATAAATGTATAATTTTTTTTAGTAAGTTAAGTGTTTATATTGTAATGATTTTTAGACTATTGTTTTTATTAATTTTCATAAGTGTTAATTCTTATGCAGTTGTTAAGCAAGATTTATCCGATAACCAATACATTCAAAAAAAACCCAATGAAATAACATCAAATGAGCTATTATTGCCATTACCTAATGATAAATTATTAGGAGATCCAAAAGCACCAATTCTAATGATAGAATATGCTTCATTAACTTGTTATCACTGCTCTCTTTTTCATAGGAATGTTTTTCCTAAAATTAAAGAGAAATATATAGATACAGGTAAGATGTTATATATATTTCGTCATTTTCCTTTGGATTACAGAGGGCTAAAGGCTGCAATGCTAAGTCATTGCTACGAAAAACAAGAAGACTACTTTAATTTTAACAAAGCTGTTTTTAACTCAATAGATTCGTGGAATTACTACAATTTAAGTGATTTGACTTTACTACAAAGAATTGCTGCACTAAGCAACTTAAAGCAAGATGCATTTAACCAATGCATTAATGATAAGAAAATAATGGATAAAATCGTAAATGATAAATCACTGGCAATTAATAAACTTGGTATCACAGCCACTCCAATATTTTTCATCAAGCTTAACGATGATAAATCATATATAGAGCATAATAAAGTTAAACATGGAGGGTATAAAGAGCTGAAATATTTCACTAATGTGATAGATAAATTATATGGAAAAGCTATAGTGAAGTAATACCACTGTAGCTTACCATATAAAAGACTCTATGCTGAGTCATTGTTTTTCACTACTGTTTGTTGTTTTTTACGCTCAAACTCTCTTTTTTTACTGTGCCAAGTGTAGTAATACATAGCGATTTTATTCTCTATTAATACTATTGTCCCATCATAAAACTGAACCATATCCATAACTTTTCTCTGAGCTTCATCAAAACGTTCTTTATACTTTTCACGATAAGCTGGATTATGTAGTAACATAGCCCCTTCATTCTTGTTAGATTTTTTGTTTAACGTTTCAACTTCACCAGCAATAGTATAAGACATATAACCCCCTCTAATTGATTATAAAAATTATATTTTAAAAAGAGAAATGCGCATAAACAATCCCTTTAATTCTAGCATAATAATCGACTGTTTATTATACTAGTTAACTATAGTACGATATATAATAATTTTTGTCACTTAAAATTTTATACTATGAAATAATAACTTAAAATAAATGTTTTTATTATTTTAAACTATATTATTATATTTATAAATTGTGTATGAATTAAGTCTCCCTAATTTATAATATATGCGTAATAATTTTAGTATAAAATTGTCATATATAAGAAATCTATTTGCAAAAGAATATAAAAAAATAGAAGAATATTGTATTCTTGAAAAAAAGCAACATATTCAAATTGGCCCTGAAGAAGGAAAGCTATTAAGTTTATTTATAAAAATCCAAAAAATCAAAAGTATTGTTGAGATTGGCACGTTATACGGTTACTCGTCGATTTGCATGGCAAAAGCTCTACTAAAAGACGGTCATATATATACAATAGAAAATAATCCTCAACACTCAAGAATAGCAAAAAAAAATTTTAGTGCTTTTAATCTAAGTGATAAAATTACTCTAATAGAAGGCGATGCACTGGAAAAAATTAATGAATTATCAGCAAAAGCACCATTTGACATGATATTTATTGATGCTGACAAAAGTAGTTATCCTAAGTATTTAGATTGGGCAGAGTCATACATTAAACAAGATGGGCTAATCGTTGCAGATAACACTCTACTGTTTAACACAGTATTTTTAGAATCGCCTCCAAAAGAAGTATCAGAAAAATCATGGCATGCCATGAGGGAGTTTAATAATAGATTATCAGATGAAAAAAAATATTTCTCTATATTGATTCCAACTGATGAAGGAATGACTGTAGCTTTAAAGCTAACATAAGTTAAAAATCAAGGTCAGCATAATGTTTAGGAGGGATTAAACCAGAAATCCTCTCTAATAATATCTCACGAAAACAAGGCTTTGATTTAACAATGGAGTACCATTCTTTTAAAATTTTACTTTTTTCCCATGGAAAACTACTTACATAATCCATTACGGAAATATGCGATGCTAAAGTAATATCAGCTAAAGTGAACTTATCAGTTGCAAGCCAAACGTTCTTGTTAATTAAGTGTTCGGTGTATTCCATATGGCAAGGCAGGTTATGCTGAGCTGCATGAAGAAATCTAGAGTCAGGGCTGCGGTTAGTAATTACTTTTTCATTCATAATATACTTAGTAACTTCATTGTAAAATTTGTTATCGAACCAATTGATTAGAGCGCGTATTTTAGACTTAATAATAGTGGATGAACCAAGTAATTTGACGTCGCTATTGTAAGTCTCTTCTATATATTCACAAATGGCATTACTATCCGCTATTACAAAGTTATTATCTATTAACACTGGTACTTGCCCGGTTGGATTGATCTCCATAAATTCATTCCGCTTTTCCCACGGATTTTCATACACTAGATCACAGCCTAATTTTTTTTCTTTTAGAAAAGCTCTAACTTTTCGTGAAAATGGACAAAGAGGAAAATGATATAAAATCATAATGTTCCTCTTTTGTTATACCAATATCCTTTTTTTGTTACTCTATGGCTTGACCTACAACTGTACGAACTTTCTTTGTAGTCCACAGAAGTTTGCGTAGCAGGTAGTGTCATGCAAGTAGCTGACACTGGAATCCAGTTCTTGTTATACAATTGCCTAGTGCGCTCATTTACAGTTAAGTTTTCTGGATCCAAGTAGTCAAGCACTGGGATGACATCCTTTTCGGTAAAAATTGCTCTTATATCACAACATTCATACAGCTGTATGCCTAGGCACTGGGATGACATAAATAAGCGCTGAAATGACATAAATAAACATTGGAGTGACAATCTTGTAGTGACTTGCATGACAACTAACTTTTTGTTTACTTCAAAATAGCACTGTAAAAAATTTAACATATCAAATTATAGAGCTAATATAGGATATACCTTGCTAAATAAAAAAAAAAGTATAATATTTTATAAGGTATGCAGGCAAAAACTCTGTAATTTGGTCAGATCAGAAATGAAGCAGCCATATCAGAACCTTTTTGGGTTGCATACCTATTTCATTATTTGTTTTATCCGAGGCTATGAATATAGCATTAAAACATCGTCCTAGTAGCTTCAAAGATCTAGTAGGTCAAGATATATTAGTGCGTGTATTAGAAAATGCTTTTATTTTAAACAAAATTCCACAATCTATACTGCTCTCTGGTAGTAGTGGAGTTGGTAAAACCACCACTGCAAGGATAATAGCTTTATGTTTGAATTGTTCCCTGGGGCCAATTTTTGAACCTTGCGGATCATGTGAAAATTGTCTAGCAATAAAAAATTCAAGCCATCCAGATGTAATTGAAATCGATGCAGCAAGTCACACTAGCATTGACGATATTAAAGTAATCCTGGGAGATATTTGCTATTCACCTATAAGCTCTAAATTCAAAGTCTACATTATAGATGAAGTACACATGCTATCTAGCAGTGCATTTAACGCATTACTTAAAACCCTAGAAGAGCCACCATCTAGTGTAAAGTTCATTTTAGCAACTACGGAAATAAAAAAGATACCAATAACTATTATTGCACGTTGTCAAAGATTTGATTTACACAACATTCCTGTAGCTAAAATAGTGGAACGTTTAAATGATGTTGCACAAAAAGAGAGTTATTCCATTGAAAAGGGAGCATTAGAATTAATTGCACGACACTCTGGAAATTCAATGCGTAACGCCTTGTTTTTGATGAATCAAGCAGTGCTATATAGCAAAGATGGTGCAATATCCACTAAAAATGTGACAGACATACTTGGCCTAGTGGATAAAGATATTATATTCGATCTATTAGGGGCAATATTAGAAGGTGATTTACAGAAAGCTCTATCAGTGTTTGACAAGGCGGTAAAAACAGCAAACCCACTTAGTATTTTTGAAGGTCTATTGCAAACAATTCAGTTAGTATGCCGTTTTTTGATTACAAAAGAGATTGATAATGCAGTTACAGAGCATGAAAAGAATAGGATAAAAGATTTAAGTATAAAGAGATCTTTAATATTTTTTTCGAGATTGTGGAAGATGTTGCTTAAAGGTATTCAAGATATAAAAACTTCAACATGCAACGATGTTGCTGCTGAAATGATGTTAATTAGCCTCTGTTATCTTTCTGATCTGCCTTCTCCGGAACAGGTGATCAAAAAAGTTCTTTCGCAGAATGTAGAGCAAGGAAATAGACAGGGCAGACCTGTTGCACCTTCCCCCTCTGTCATCCAAGTAGCTGACTACTCGGATCCAAAAAAATATGTGGAAAGTAAACAACAACCCCACTCTGTCATCCCAGTGCGTGACACTGGGATCCATGTGGAAAATAAACAACAAAATTACGATTTTGATAAGATTTTGCAACTATTAAGGCGAAGTAACCAAATTTATCTTTACAAACAACTGTGTAATAATCTACAATTAATAGATTGTAAACCTGGATATTTAAAATTAAAAGCTGTATCTAAGTTGGATAGTAATTTTTGCAATGATTTAAAAAATTACTTAAACCAGGTGACTCAGCAAGAGTGGGTTGTTGCAGTTGATACAGGTTATATAAACAGGGAAGTGAGTAATTTAAATTATGCACCTGCAGTTAAGGATATCCTTGACACGTTTAAAGGTGCAAAAGTAGTTAATATAGAAAATAAGGAGTAAGTTGTGGATTTTAGTCAAATAATGAAACAAGCGCAAGAGATGCAAAAAAAGCTTGCAGAAGCTCAAGAAAAATATGTTGGAAAAGAGTTTCAAGGTATTTCTGGTGGTGGCAAAGTTTCTGTATTAGTGGAAGTCATAAAAATAGGTAGCTATAAAGCTAAAAAGGTGAACATAGACTTAGAACTTATGAGAAATGAGGAAAAAGATATAGTAGAGGATTTAGTAACAGCAGCGTTTAATGATGCCGTTAAAAAAGCAGAAGAAGATATGGCGAATGCAACTTCTGATCTTGCAGGTATGATGGGTTTACCATCTGGGTTTAAACTTCCTTTTTGAATTTACTACTGAAGTTTCTTTTAGTGTAAGTATTTTTTTTCTAATATTCCCAACGCTAGCACTTCTTCATATAATGTACCTATACTAGCATAGCCCTACGTCATACCGTGATTCATTCCACAACTGTACAAACATTGCAATATGGCACATAGTAAACGATGTCATTCCAGTCTGGAATCCAGCCTTGCCGTAATCTCATCAAGAACATTGTGTTTTAACATAAAACGGCTACTTTTATGCTTACCAACTTAATAAAATTCCTGGATCCCAGACTGGGATGACAAGAAGATGGTACTTGGATAAGAGGCATTGCCCTCCTGGTAGGCCCAAATTGCAATGTTCGTACAGTTGTGGATTTCTCATCCGCTAACAAGCAGCGGAATGACGAGGTCTTTCGATAGTAAATCTTACCTGTGTTAGCTATACCAAAAAATCAAAAGTCGTATTTATTCATTAATAAAATCTTTGTCTTCTCCTAAAAATTAGTTAAAATGTAGAATATTTTGTGTTATTAAGTTAGCACTTGACTTAACTTTAGTTGTTACTTAGACTGCTAAAGTGGAATTTTAATTTTTTTACGAGGACAATTATGCATTATAAAAAGTTTTTTTCAGCAGCCGCTTTAGCAACGTTGCTAAGTTTATCAAACTCTGCTTTTTCAGATCCTGTTGGTCCAATAAGTGATGAAGAAACTAGCTACTACGTTCGTTTGCAATACAACGGTGAATTTTTACCTCTTTTCACAAAAGTTGATGGTATTACCTATAAGAAAGACAAGAGTGATTACAGTCCATTAAAACCATCTTTTATAGCTGGTGGTGGTGCATTTGGTTACAAAATGGACGACATCAGGGTTGATGTTGAAGGAGTTTATTCATACCTAAACAAAAATGATGTTAAAGATGTAACATTTGACCCAGCAAATACTATTGCAGACAGTGTAACAGCAATTTCAGGATTAGTGAACGTGTATTACGATATAGCAATTGAAGATATGCCTATCACTCCATACATTGGTGTTGGTGTTGGTGCAGCGTATATTAGCACTCCTTTGGAACCCGCTGTGAATGATCAAAAAAGTAAATTTGGTTTTGCTGGTCAAGTAAAAGCTGGTGTTAGTTATGATGTAACTCCAGAAGTCAAACTTTATGCTGGAGCTCGTTATTTCGGTTCTTATGGTGCTAATTTTGATGGAAAAAAAACAGATCCTAAAAATTCAACCGGACAGGCTGCTGATGCAGGCGCATACAAAGTTCTTTACAGCACTGTTGGTGCAGAAGCTGGAGTAGCGTTTAATTTCTAGTCTATCTCAGTCTTGTTATCCCAGTGAGTTTTTTCTTGCCATCTAAGTGGCATGACACTGGGATCTAGAAAAAAGAAATGTGGATTCCAGTGTCAAGGCACTGGAATAACACTATTTGCTATGTGTTTAAGCTATAACGTTTACCATTGTACTGGTAGAATATCATCTAAGGTTACATAATGTTATCCAATTAGCTAACACTGCGGCCTACTGTCTCCAAGAAATTAGATGGAAAATTTGTACTTTTTTCAAATCAAAGCTTGAATTTTTGCTGGAAAATCAATATATTATATGCATGAAGTTTTGATTTAAGTTGTTATGTTGACCTCAATGGCAAACTTATGTGTCGATAGCAGAACCAATCTCATGCAATATATTGCTAGGGTGCAAAAATTTCCTATGCTGTCTCAAGAGGAAGAGGTACGATTAGCAAAAAATTGGAACCAATATAAGGATGTTTCTTCTGCTCATAAATTGATTACCAGCCATTTGAATTTGGTAGTGAAAATTGCAATGAAATTCAAAAATTATGGGCTATTGTTGATGGACCTGGTTATGGAAGGAAATATGGGTTTAATGCACGCAGTGAAAAAGTTTAATCCTGATTTAGGGTTTCGTTTTTCAACTTATGCAGTGTGGTGGATTGAAGCTTCAATAAAAGACTTTATATTGAAATCTTGGTCGTTTGTGAAAATAGGCACAACGCAAGCACAAAGAAGATTGTTTTTTAGTTTACGTAAAATAAAAAAAAGAATTTTACAGTATACAAACAGGGAAACTTTAAATAATGAAGAAATAAAAGCAATATCTAATGAGCTTTCTGTATCCGAAGGAGACGTTCTGCAGATGAATTACCGTATGGCTTGTAAGGATCAGTCGTTAAACGATTGCATAAAAATAGGTGATGACTCTAAAAGGGAGTTGCAAGATATGATCCCATGTAACTTGGTCAGTCAAGAAGTAACCTATCAGAATCATGAAGAAAAAGAATTAAAAGAAACAATTTTAAACAATGCACTAGCGAGTCTCAACGAAAGGGCAAGAGACATTTTTATCAGTAGATATTTGTCTGAAAACATTCAAACTCTGGATGAACTTAGTAAAAAATATTGTGTTTCAAGAGAAAGAATAAGGCAGTTGGCTGAGCAGGCGATGGCTAAGGTAAAACAATATATACAATCTGAAAGTTTGAAATTTGGTTTGCATGCGTAGTTTTTTTATATTTCTAATATTTTTTTCGATAGGCGCTTTTGCATCGGTTAGTGATGTACAATTGAAGGAAAAATATAAAGATTGGCTCGTGTATACTGCATTGGAAGATGGAGAGAAAGTATGTTATATTGTATCCTATCCTAAAAAAAAAAGCGAATATTATACAACCAATCGCAAGCCGTATGTAATGGTTAGTTATGTTGATAAAAAAGCAGATGAGGTAAGCGTTACCTCTGGTTTTCAGTATGATAAGGAGCCTGTAGCTCTCAATATCGACAAAAAAATTAAATATACACTGCCCATAATACAGGGAAGTTTTGCGTGGGCAGAGCATACAAAAATAGATCAAGATCTCATTCTAAAAATGAAGCAGGGATTATCAATGGTAGTTAATGGAAAAACAAAAACAGTGACCATTGATGATACTTATTCCCTACTTGGTTTTCAAAAAGCGTATCAAAAAATGCATGATTTATGCCATACAAAGTAAATTATTGTAACAGAATACCCAGCTATAGTATAAACTAGACTACTCTTTCAATGGAAATATAAATAGCACTTTACTTTATATGGGATGTGGATATCATTTAAAATATATTTTTGAGAGTTAGCAATGTCAGAGGTTGCAGGTGTAGATACAGAAATCAAAAAGCAAAATTCTGTGTGCGAGCAGATGCGTTTTAGCGTGAGCCGCACAAGTCTTTTAAATACATTATCCAGAGTAAGTGGAGTGGTTGAAAGGCGTAATGCAATAGATGTTTTCGCGTGTATAAATATCAAAGCACAACACGGCAGCATAAAATTAATGGCAACTGATCTTGACATTTCAATGTTTGCCTCACTTGCTGCAACCGTATTAACAGAAGGAGAAGTAAAAATTTCAGCGCATACTTTACATGACATAGTGAAGAAGTTACCCGCTGATTTGGATGTCAATTTTGAAGTAAACAACCAAGGAAAATTATTGATGTCTTGCGGAAATGCAAACTTTTCTTTACCGAATGTAGTTTCAAGCAGCTTTCCTGCTCTTGAAGAAGACAATTATAAACATGATTTTACTCTACTAAATACAGACCTGATAGACTTATTAACTAAAACAAAATTTGCTGTATCACTAGATGATACAAGGTATAATTTAAATGGAATATATCTACATACAGATGAGCAATTTCTGTACTGCGTTGCAACTGATGGCCATCGTTTATCATGTATAAAGAGGCCAAAGCCTGGGAACATCAATGGCGAATTTGGTGTGATCATTCCACGTAAAACTGTTATGGAGCTGTTAAAAATATTGGACGATTGTAATGAAATTAAAGTAAAACTCTCAGACAGAAAAATCAAGTTTACATGCGGTGAATATATTCTAATATCAAAATTAATAGATGGAACTTTTCCAAATTATAAAGCAGTTATTCCAGCATCTCAAGATAAGCATATGATTATTGAAAGTAAAAAACTTTCAGACGTTATAGATCGAGTTTCCGTTGTTGTATCTGATAAAGTAAAATCTATTAAATTCTCACTACAAGAAAAGCTGCTAACTCTGCATTCAAACTCCCAAGAGTGCAGTGATGCAACTGAATCCATAGAAGTGGACTACAATGAAGCCCCTATAGAAATAGGGTTCAACTCGCGTTATTTACTTGATGTTCTATCCTGCATAAAAAATAAATGTAAGTTTAGCTTAGCCGATGGTAATAGTGCTACAATTATCACTGATGAAGACGATTCAAGTGCATTATATGTAGTAATGCCAATGAGAACTTAAACTCGTCATCTCGCTGCTTGTTAGCGGAATCTGGAGATACCGTGGCGGTATGGCACTTATTTCACTAGCTTTTATTAAATTAGTAATCTATCTTTACCAAATATAAGCCAAAAGGTGGTGCAGTAACTCCAGCGGCACTTCTTTTGCATTGGTTTAATATATTTAGCATTTCTTGCGGATTGGTTCTATTTTTTCCAAATTCAACTAAAGTACCCACAATAATCCTCACTTGGTTATGTAAAAAGGAAATAGCAGATATTTTGATGTGTATATGATTCCCATTTTGTATTATATCGATATCATCAATTGTTCTTATCGGATTTGCGGCTTGACAATCTTTTGAACGGAAACTTGAAAGGTCATGTTTTCCAAGTAGATGTTTAGCAGCTTCACGCATAATATTTACATCAAGTGGGCTAAACACTTGCCATACATAACCCGTCTCCAGAGCGGCAGGAGCATAGCGATTAACTATTCTATATTCGTAATATCTTTTTTTTGCTGAAAACCGTGCGTGAAAAGCATCATCTACAACTTCTGCATTAAGCACGACTATAGGAATTGATTTTAAATGATAGTTTATTGCATTCCTTATTCTATAAAGCTCAAATTCCTTTTCCATATCAAAATGAGCAACTTGTCCTAAAGCATGAACTCCTGCATCAGTCCTGCCACCACAGTACAAAGTAACTTTCTCACCACTAAAATTAAATATAGCATTTTCTATCTTCTCCTGGATTGAGTTAGCAGAGTGTTGCTGTTTTTGCCAACCAGAGAAATTACTACCATTATATTCTACCGTTATTTTGTATCGCACTGCATTACATCAAGCTTTATCTAAAATAGTCATTTTCTATCTTAACATAATTTATGGTCAAGCCTACAGTGCTGCCACTCCCATAAAGTAGTTCGTCCAATCTTAAATCTTGCTGCCACTGCTTCTCTGCTTTCTCCTTCGTCTAGCGCCTCCATTGCTTTTTTTCTTAAATCATAACTATATGCTGCTGGCATTCAACCTCCTTATCATTATCTATCCTTATCACATCCGGACTTCTATGAAAAGAGCTATAAATCGTGAAAAAGAACTGCTCATTAAGTGCTGTTTGCTTAATAAATTTACTGACATTGGTATGGCTAAATTCGAAATGGCTACATGAATTTATCGTAAATTATTACCGTATAAGGTACGATGCGACAAAGCCATCCCAGTGTCAGCTACTCGGATGACACCGTCATAAAGGAACCAGTGTTAGCTACTTGGATGACAACCATTGTGCTTGAGGCAAAATTGACTATCACTTCTTTTTATAGAGCTTGCTCCAAACTTTGTTGTTAGTTAATACAAAAAACACTGTTAAAATTATAAAATACGCCACTACTTTTAATCCAAGTTTATGCCGGCGCTCTAATTCTGGCTCTGCTGCCCATTGTAAAAAATTTATCACATCATACGCCATATTTTCAACTGTGGCTTGCCTTGCACCATCATATTCCACCATTCCTTCAGAAAGTGGTGGCGCCATAGCTAATCTGCCTGTTGGAAAATACGAATTAAAATATAAATCATTTTCATCGTGTTCGCCGTTTTGATAGCCTGTTAACAATGAATAGACATAATTTGCACCATCATGCCTTGCTTTAATAATTAATGATAAGTCTGGTGGGACTGCACCATTGTTGCTTGCTGCAGCTGCTTCTTTTGTATCAAAAGGCGCAATAAAATAATCCGAAGGTACTCCAGGTCTGTCAAACATTTCACCCAAATCATTCGGACCATCTTTAACTTGATAAGAAGCTGCTATTTGTTTTACATCTTCTTCAGAAAAACCGACATCTTGCAAATTACGAAATGCTACCCTATTCATTGAATGACAAGCAGCACAGACTTCTTTATACACTTTATAGCCACGCTGAATTGACTCTCTATCGAAAGATCCGACAATTCCATCAAATTTCCAGTCTATTTTCTTATTTGGTGATGATTTAAATTCTTCTGCAGATATAAGACTAGATAGAAATAACATGCAGAAGATTGCAAATACATTAGATCCCATGCATAACCACTGTTTTAGTAAATTTCGAATTGATGTCATGCAAGTAGCTGACACTGGAATCCAGCTTATTTCATCACTGACATTATGGTTATCATGCACTCCTAGAATCTGTTGTCCATTGCATGATTTGTAAGTATTTTTATACCTGGATCCCAGTGTCAAGCACTGGGATGACAACGGAAGATAGTGGAATGACACTGTGTGTTGTATACAACGTTCATACAATTGTGTACATGATGCTGGAATCCATTTATTTTTTTTCTGGATCCCAGTGTCAAGCACTGGGATGACAAAAGAGAGCTCTGGGATGAAAGAGAATTTTGTAAGAGATCTGCTTTGAATTGACATCACCTCATCTCCGGCACAGAATCACTTAAGGTTTTTGGTGGTTCTTTTGGCTTTTCATACTTACTAAGCAGTGGTAAAACTATCACAAAGTATGCAAAGTAATAAAGAGTAGATAGCCTACTCATAGTGATGTAAGGCTCTTTTACCTCTTGTCCTCCAAGCCAGGCAAGAAGTACAAAATTTATTGCAAAAACCCAAAAAAATTTCTTAAACACCGGGCGATAAGCACCACTTTTAACTTTTGATTTATCAAGCCAAGGTAACAAAAACCACACTAAAATAGACGCAAACATGGTAAGCACACCAGTAAGTTTATCTGGAATTGAACGTAGCATTGCATAAAAAGGTAAAAAATACCACTCTGGCACTATATGTACCGGAGTGACCATAGAATCAGCTTCTATATAATTGTCTGGATGCCCAAGATAATTGGGAGCATAGAAAACAAATGCGAACAAAACTACAAAAAACAGACCAAAAGTTATGCAATCCTTGACTATATAATAAGGATAGAGAGGGATGGTATCCTTATCTGATTTTACCTCCACTCCACTTGGGTTACCAGAGCCAAACCTATGCAGAGCTATCACATGAAGCATAGCTAAAGCAATAATAACAAAAGGCAGAAGATAATGCAGAGCGAAAAAACGGTTAAGTGTTGGGTTATCCACTGAAAAACCACCCCATAACCATATAACTATTTTATTGCCAATTAAAGGTATAGCAGAAAATAAGTTGGTTATAACTGTTGCACCCCAGAAACTCATTTGTCCCCAAGGCAATACATATCCCATAAAGGCAGTTGCCATCATTGCAAAAAATATAAATATTCCAATAAACCACACCATCTCTCTCGGTCTTTTATAAGATCCGTAATATAATCCACGCATTATATGAACATAGACTACCATAAAGAAGAGCGATGCTCCAACAGCGTGAGTGTAGCGTATTAACCACCCGTAATTCACATCTCGCATTATGCGCTCTACACTATTAAACGCATAATCAACATGCGGAGTGTAGTGCATAGCAAGAAATATACCTGTTATTATTTGTAAAATCAGCGCTATACCAGCCAAAGAGCCAAAGTTCCAAGCATAATTTAAGTTTTTTGGCACTTGGTAAGAAGCAGTGTGTCTTAGAAAAGAAAATATAGGCAATCTATATTCTATCCATCCTAATATGCCTTTTTCTTCTTTTATTGTTTCTTTTTTGTTATCTTCCTGCATAACTTAAACCTTTCTGAACACATGTCCATTGCTACTTTTATCTTATTTTTTTATTGTAGCAACTTATCCTTTACGCACAAATAAAAACTTTAAAGCAATATTAATTACCTCTTCAGCAACCTGTCACGTGCTGCGTTTAATTTTTGTGCAAAATATTCCGAGCCTCCTTTATCTGGGTGAACTAATTTCATTAAATTTTGATATGCTTTATTGATTTCATTTTGGTTCGCTCCAGAATCTATTCCTAGCACTTTAAATGCTCCATCTCTGAACATGTTACTACTACCAGACTAGTATGATTTTGTCTTGTAAATTTATTCAACAACCCTATTCTAACTATATAATGAAAAATTATCTACAAAGTGTTTATGAAGATGGTATGAAAATCCAACTATCTAAAGTCAACAAATATTTATTAGTTTTACTGATTACTGTCTCAGCATTTCTCATATCTGGGCAAGTATCCAGTTCAAGCAATATCGAGAATGATTTTCAAGATTTACAAGAAAAATTACCATTATTGAAAGATCAGGATTTGTTATTTTTAGATCCAGCTTCAGCTTTAAATTATGGTGATAGGGCAGGTAAAAAAGTGTTAATGGTTATAGTTCACCATACTGAAACATCAACACTAAAAGGTACAAAAGATACGCTGAATGCTAGAGGATTGTCAGTTCATTTTATTGTCGATAGGGATGGCAGCATCACCTTAATGGTTCCATTAGAGAAAGAAGCATGGCATGCTGGTATTAGTTATGCAAGAGTTAAGGTAGATAGTAAGCTTGAAGAGTTACGGAAGCTTAACAACTATTCTGTAGGTATTGAAATTGTAAACACAGGACTTGAGCCTTTTCCGGAAGAGCAAATGAGATCTGTTAAAGAGCTGATTTTATACCTTATGGAGCGTTTTAAAATTAAAAGGGATATGATATTTAGTCATTCTGAAATAGGAACTATAGTGTATGATCCAGAGCTTGGCTATACAATGCGTAAACCAGATCCACACAAATTGTTTGATTGGGAGTTATTAGAGAAAAATGAAATTGGATTGCACATAAGTGACAGAATAAACCCTAAAGATGCTAAACACAAAATGGGCAAAACATTGTATAAAGCAGGTGATAGAAATGAAGGTATTTTGAAATTAAAACAAAGGCTGAACAGATTTTTCTATAAGATAGAACCTTGGAATGATAAGAGAGGTAATGTAATTTTTCCTGATAATAATGCTGATTACTCAGATGAGTTTGATGAGAATTTTGTATGGGTTATTTATCAGTTTTCAATACATAATTTACCAAGAGAAATTAGAAAAGATCTACCTCTTAAACTAGAACAAGCAGATATATTTCCTGAATTCTTTAGTGAATATAGTCATGGCATTTCTTCTAGTTATCTAACCTTTAGTGAAAAAATTAAATCGACTCTACAACCATGTTTAAGCAAAGTAGATTATGAGAATTTATTATCTTCTCTTGCACAATATGAGAATAACATTTCTCCTGATGCATCTACCACTTTAATGTACAAAATTAAGTTATACTATGGTTCTTATTTAAGATATCGCATATGGTCTTCACTCTATAAACCATTTAAGCTTAATGTATTGGAAGAGTTAGAGATTTTAAAGAGTGGAGTGTTATCTTTAAAATCACTAGATAGCTCTAAAGCTGCAGAAGTTTCCAGTTTAATTGATAGCTTTAAAGTAGATATTTCTTTAGAATTTCAGGGTTTTGAAAAACAGTGGTTTCAGGAGTTTAAGAATGCTTGGAGACAAGAATTTATACCTTCCCTGGAAGAACAGATAACATGGACTGCACTACATGAAGCAATATTGGAGTATTTAGAAAAAGCAAAGGAAGAAATTCGTTAAACGAAAACTTTTTTTAAGATCACTTTTTTAACAATTTATCACGTGCCGCATTTAGCTTTTGCGCAAAATATTCCGAGCCTCCCTTATCTGGGTGAACTAATTTCATTAAATTTTGATATGCTTTATTGATTTCATTTTGACTTGCCTCAGGATTCAGCCCCAGTATCTTTAATGCTTCATCCTTGGACATGTTATCACCAGTGTAATTTTCAGTATAACTTCTACTGCTACTAAATTCGTTCAAAAACTTACTCAATATAGAGTTCATCATGAAACTCATATTATTTTTTTTTGTCAGGAAAAGAAAAAATATAACAACGCTAGGCAAGACAAATGTAATTACTATGAATACTAAAAAAAGAAAAAAGATGAATGACATGTATATTTTTTTATCATTTTATGATTAAATAGTAACAATTATAATTGTCATGGTAAATAACATGTTCATCCAGATTGAAGAAACACCAAACCCAAATACGCTAAAATTCCTTCCTGGATTTGAAATTTTAAACGAAGGAGAAACTGCTGATTTTTCAAATGCGAATGAGATAAAAAATTCTAAACTAGCAGCAAATCTTTTTCAAATAGAGCATGTGGTAAGAGTATTTTTCGGTCATGATTTTATTTCAGTAACAAAATTGGATGGAATTAATTGGGATATATTAAAAGTAGAAGTTTTAACTACAATCATGAATCACTTTACTTCTGGTGGAAAAGCACTAGATAAAGAAGAAGTGAATGATCCAGATGAAGAATTTTTTGATAAAAATGATATAGAAATTGTAAATAGAATAAAAGAATTGATGGAAAGTCATATCAAACCTGCAGTTGCTCAAGATGGTGGCGATATCAAATTTCGTGGCTATAAAGATGGAATAGTTTATGTTGAGTTGCAAGGAGCTTGCTCTGGATGCCCAAGTGCTGCAATTACTTTAAAGCAAGGAGTGCAAAATATGCTGAGCTACCACATACCAGAGATTGCAGGTATAGAGACCACACTATGACTAATCAAACGGTTAGAGGAACAAAAGATCTCCTGTTTGATGAATGGTACAAGTTTAAATACATAGAGCAAACAGCAAACAGAATCTCAAGTTTATACGGCTTTTTGCCCGCCCAAACTCCAATATTTGAGTGCACGGAGGTTTTTACAAAAACCTTAGGTGATAGCTCAGACATCATCACTAAAGAGATGTATAGCTTCAATGATAAAGGGGGAAAGAGCATAACTTTACGTCCTGAGTTCACTGCAGCGATTGTCAGGCTACTCATTGAAAAAAAACTGCAAACACCGATAAAATTATTCTCAACAGGACCTGCATTTCGCTATGAAAGACCGCAAAAGGGAAGACAAAGGCAATTTCATCAGATAAATTTTGAGGTTTTTGGCATAGAAGATCCAAAAGCTGATATTGAATTGATATCACTCGCTCAGCACTTACTAACTGAATTTGGCATCAATAAAAATGTAAAGCTGGAAATCAACTCTTTAGGTGATGGTGAAACAATAACTAAATATAGAGAAGCTTTGATCTTATACTTTACAAAGTATCAAAATGATCTATCAGAAGATAGCAAAAATAGGTTGATCAAAAATCCACTCAGAATACTGGATTCCAAGGATGAGAAAGATAAATCAATAATTTCTGATGCGCCTAAAATCAGCAATTATTATACGAAAGAGTCCTCAGATTTCTTTGAACAAATACTAAATGGATTAACAATTCTTGATATACCTTATACCGTAAACAATAAACTAGTTCGAGGTTTGGATTATTATTGCCACACAGTGTTTGAGTTTGTTACAGAGGATTTAGGTGCACAAGGGGCAGTTTTTGCCGGTGGAAGATACGATAATTTAGTATCTTCAGTAGGTGGAAAACACACTCCAGCAATAGGATTTGCAGGGGGTATTGAGCGCATAATGGAGTTAATCAATTATTCTCCGAAAGAAGAGCGACCTATTTACCTAATTCCAATCGGTAGAGAGGCTGAAAAACATGCTTTAACACTTGCAAATGAATTGCGCAGAAATGGTTTATATGTAATCTATGAATATAGCGGAACGCTCAGAACCCGAATGAAAAAAGCAAATCAAGCAAATGCTAAAGCTGCTTTAATCTTTGGCGATGAAGAATTGAGTAGTAAAACTTTAAAGATTAAAAACATGGATACAGGTGAAGAAAAAATAATTGCTCGCGATAACACAATAGAAAATATCTATTAGGAGCAATGCAAATGTTTTTCTCAGTCAGCTATAGAAGAAAATTCGTCTGCACAAGAATTTTTCATAGTATTCAAAGTATCATAATCTGTAAAATCTAATTTTACCGGTGTAATAGTAATAAATCCTTCTTTTATTTTATTTATACTACCACTGCCTGAGTGCTCTCGAGACCAATTTAAGCTAAAAGAGCCATTCGAATTTTCAGTAAAAGTTAAATCCCCATCAATGTTATATTCACCTTGTTCAGCAAATTCTACTCCTTTTACTTTTTCCTTAGCAGGAAAATTTACACTCATCACTATGTTTTTAGGCCAACCAACCTTAACTAGCTTGGCAATAACCTTTGGTGCAAAAACCTTTGTATTGTGCCAGTCTATTTTATCATGATAAACTTGGCTCAGCGCAATAGAAGGTATAGACCTTGCAGCACCTTCCATTACAGCACCAATTGTTCCTGAATAACAAATATCGTCCCCGACATTTGATCCAATATTTACTCCGGACAATATTAAGTCTGGTTTTTTATTCATAACTTTATTTAGCGCAATAATGACACAATCTGCAGGAGTACCAGACACACTAAATTCCCTTTCACTATGTTGTTTTATTCCAATAGATTGTTTCACTGGATAATCAAGAGATCTTGCAGCTCCGCTTCTATCAGTATCTGGTGCCACTATCCATATTTCTGACGCAAAATTCCGTGCAACCTCTTTGAGTAATTTTATTCCTTCACTTCCAAAGCCATCATCGTTTGTTATCAATATTATCATATACAATACTCAGCTATACAGCTCCAAATTATGTAAACCACTGGCTGTAAATAAACTCATGAGGCTTTAAGTTTCTTTGCATAACTGTGGACTGTAACAAAGAACCTGCTGTAAATCAATAGATTTCTTGCACAGGCCATAACTGTCATTACAATAGAAACGAAAAAACTTACTTGACAAACTCCGCCAGCCCCCTTATCATGAAACTGAAGCTATTTATTTATCTTCTCTGTACAGATTAAATGACAAAAAAACTCACGTGTCTGGCGTCTCATGTTTAATTTTTTGCACTATGTGCACCTTATGTCTTTATCAAACTTCTACCTACATAAGCTGAAACGCGCTTATAAAGCGTTTAAAACATAAAAAAACGCCAACTTAAAAAATGGATAGTGAATAACTAGCTACCCTAGGGTTTCTTTTGCCTTTTTTTCTGTTTAGTAAATTTCTTAAACATTTATAGCTAAGGTTAGTTGCATTTAAAAGCAGCTGAGTCGTGGTTATTAAGCGTTTAGAATAAAAAAACGCCATACTTGAAAGTATAATGTAAGTAATTAGCCAACTACGGAGCTTCTTTTGTCTTTTTTTCTATTTAGTAAATTTCTTAAATATTTATAGCTAAACGACAACCGTCATCCCGCTGCTTGTTAGCGGGATCTAGAGATACCGCGAATGAATCGCGGTATGACGTAGGACTGCTGTCATTCCAGTCTGGAATCCAAAAAAAAGGATGATGTCATCCCAGTGCCCTGACTACTTGGATCCAGTTTTCTTTACAAATTCACAAAAAGTGCTTCATTCTATAACGCAAAACCCATACTCACCAAACCCAATGCATTACTTGCAATTAAGTTTCCTGGATCCAAGTAGTCAAGCTACTCGGATGACACCCTTTTGGATGGAGACCAGTGTCAGCTACTTTCATGACACCATTCTTTTTCCTGGATCCAAGTAGTCAGGGCACTAGGATGACAAGAGAAAGAGGCTACTGGGATGACAGCTACCCTGACAATCGTCATCCCACTACGTGTTAGCGGGATCTAGAGATACCACGGCGGTATGACGGTTCGCAGCGGTATAGTAACTCGTCATCCCGCTGCTTGTTAGCGGGATCTCTTGTTAGCGGATGAGATACCGCGAATGAATCGCGGTATGACGTGTTGAAACAATCCGATAAGGTAAGCCTCGTCATCCCGCTACGTGTTAGCGGGATCTAGAGATACCGCGGCGGTATGACGTGTTGCTTGGGTCAGCTATAGTATTTCTTAAAATTAATAATAAATTTCTTGGCTAGCAAGAAGCTGTAAATTTTTTTGCGAGATCTAAGCCGCTTTTGATATAGCTAAAGGTTTACTGATGATTTGTCTCATTCCACTACCTGCTGACTTACTTTCTGCTTAGCATATCCATCAAATCAGATTCTTTGAGTTTACTATGGTCAACTTTACTGAACTTATTTACCATAGAGCTCATTTGATTATACTGCTTAATTAGAAGATTAATGTCAGTTACAGTTGTTCCGGACCCCTTAGAAATTCTAAGTCTTCTTTTGCCATTTAAAATATCTGGATTTTGCCTTTCTTTTTCAGTCATTGAGTTTATGATGGCTATATATTTTTTCACTTTATTGTCATCTGGCAGACTGCTACTTAGCTTTTTTGTAAATGAACTAGGAATGAATTTCATTATGTTGCTAATGCCATCCATTTTACTCAGAGTTTTTAACATTCCCACTAGGTCGTTTAGGTCGAATTTACCTTTTTTCACTTTCTTTTGTAACTTATCAATTTCTTCCTGACCAACAATCTCAGCAGCTTTTTCAACCAATGAGACAACATCACCCATGCTAAGTATCCTTTTTGCAATTCTATCGGGATAAAAATCATCGAGGTCACTTAATTTTTCACCACAAGCAATAAATTTAATTGGACAATCGGCGATCATTTTCATAGAAAGAGCAGCACCACCACGTGCATCACCATCAACACGGGTGAGAATAATGCCGGTTACACCTATTACCTCATTGAATGATTTGGCAATGTTGACCGCATCCTGGCCTATCATTGCGTCGGCTACTAAAATAACTTCTGCAGGTGAAGCTATTTCCTTTACGGCTTTCAACTCATTCATCATATTATTGTCAATATGAAGCCTGCCTGCAGTGTCTAGTATTAATACATCATAATTATCGTTCTTTGCTATTGCTATTGCCCTTTTTGTAATTGTAATGGGCTTCTCATCTATTACTACAGGTAAAGTTTGCACATCTATTTGTTTACCTAGCACTTCAAGTTGTTTCTGGGCAGCAGGCCTATAAATGTCTAAAGAGGCAAGCATCACTTTTTTCTTTTGCTTTTTTAGTTTTAAAGCAAGCTTTCCTGAGGTAGTTGTTTTACCTGCACCTTGTAAGCCCACCATCATAATCACAGCAGGGGGTTTAACTGCTAGATTTAAGTCACTTTTCTCTGATCCGAGAACTGCAACTAAATTATCCTGTACAATTTTAATTATCATTTGTGCTGGAGAAACACTTTTTATGACTTTTTCCCCAATCACTTTATCTTTAATGTTGTTGATGAATTTTTTTGCAACTTCAAGTGAAACGTCAGCTTCAATTAAGGCTATGCGTATTTCACGCATGGCAAGATTAAAATCATCTTCAGAAATGATTGACTTTCCTCTCAGTTTACTAAATACAGAATTTAAACTTTCAGTTAACGATTTAAACATAATAGCATTAGTAGAATACTCATTAAAAAGAGAGAAGAAGCTGAAACAAAACTCACTGAGTTATAACTCAGCACTTCTTTAAGTTTAGTAATATTATTAAAGTATAAACCAACAAGTGGATTAGTCAAGTTTTGCACTACGCTGGCAAACATTTCTCTAGTTTTAGAGACTAACTGATTGAACAGCAAGATAATATAGGGTATGAAAGCTCTAAAAATCCAATCAACATCCATTTTAAAATTTACTCTCGGGTAAAATAACTTGCGTAAAGGAATAAACAATAAAGTGGTACATAGTAATAAATTAAATTGCGACCAAATATTTTTTGTGTTGTACACAAAATCGAAAATCGAAGGTTTATTGTAAATAGGTAAGTAAGGATTGCCAGCGATTACGCATATAAATGCTAAAATAATCATAGTCATTTTGCTTCCTCTCTCTGCTAAAGGTTTTGACTTACTTTTTGCAATAAATAAGTAATAAAGAAACTTTAGCCCCACGCTTAAATGAAGCAGCAAATTTAGAAGCTTATATAAATTTTTATACCCTTTTAAGGCAACAGTGTTCATTTCAATTTCAGCTGTGATATATGATTTACTGATAAATCCAACGGTTCCAGGAAATGCAGCCATTGTAAGTATTGCGATTATAGCACACATGCCTTCCACTGACATCAGTTTACCCACTCCATTAAAACTAATTGTTTTTGTTTGTGAAATAATCGAATTACTGACCACAAACAATAATGATTGATAAACAAGAGAGAAGATTATATGCAGTATCAAAATTGGTATTGCTTTTTCCGAAGGACTGAGCAAACTTCCTGCAATAATCAGCAAGCCCATTTGTCCTACAACGTTATAGCATAAAAATCTGCGAATATTTTGCTCAAGAGAAGCAAATATAATGCTGTAAATTGCAGTGATGGCGCCTACAAGCGCTAATATTTCAGTACAATCTTGCCATAGGTTATAAGTGTGTAAAAGCATCACTAAAAAAGAGACTTTAGTGGTAAATAAAGAGAGATATGTGGTGCCATGTAGCGATGCAGCAGGATATGCATCAACAACCCAAAATGAAAAAGGAAAACAAGCGCAGTTTATCAATAAACCCAAAATTATCAGGTTAGTGCTTTGAAGTGCCAATCCTGCTATTAATATAACTCCAACGAAAAAGTGTACACAAGCGTACCTTATTGCAGGTCCACTATCTCTACAGCTAGCTGCGATAATAAAAAATGCACTGATGGTCATTAATTCACAGAATATTATAACCAATATCATATGTTCAGATAAAACTGCATAAAGTGAACTAATAGTGTAAGCAGCAAAAGATAGCATTTCTGAAAAAGTCAAATTTTGTGCTGGTAGAACAGCTAAAAATGCAACTGATAAAAAAGATATTAGTATGGTACGAAAAGATAAATCAAAATCTAGAATTGGGAGAGACCAATTTACTGCAATGCTCAAATTTTCAGGTAATTTTAGGACTATAACTATTAATACAGTCAGTAGAAGTAACAGTGACGATTTATAAAGTTGCACAATAATTAAAACCAATATGGTTTATGCTATCTCAATATATGAATAAAATCAATTTGCATATTAACCACTCATTAAACTAATTATCATATAATTATATCAGAGTTTAGAGGGTTATAGAGAAACCGGTCAGATTAGGTTTTTAATCTAATCTGACCGATAGCTTTAATAGTGAGGTAAGCTTTAATATAGCACTCCTAATTCATAACGCTACACTCGTGCATAATTTATTTTTAATTTGTGCACGAGCGTTAGTAAATTATTTACTTTTTGAAATAAAATTTGGCATCACTTTAATATTGAGACTTAGTAAACCTCAGTAGGTCTGCCAGTTGGGCCCATAAGAATTATTTGCTCGCCTTCTCTTAAGTGTCTGCATAAATTAGTGGAGCCGCCGATTTCCAGCACAATAGTGGAAATAATTCCTTTTTTTTTGTCTACTTCAGTGCCGGTTACGGCTATACCTTCCATAGCAAGGTTTGTATTATTGGCTTTTCTGCCATTGGTTTCAAAATTTTGCAATCTAAAGAATTGCCCAGGCTTAAAATTCTTTGCCGCAAGTGGTGCTTTGATCACTATTTCCACAACTTTGTCTGTTAAATATTGAACTTTTATAACCTTTGCAGTGAATTGCTCTTTGATTCTATTAAATAATTCTTTATTAGCCAGGTCTTCAACACTTGACCACGCATTTTTTTTCTGGCCCACAACATCACACACTGGAATGACAGAAACGAAGCTATTAACTCCACTCAAAAGCTGAGAAATAATAGGGTAGCCGTTTTTAGCACTTGCCATAGCTTTCACGACGCTGCCACTATACGAAGGGTGAAGATCACCAAAAAAGCTGATTGTTTTATTGCCTTGCTTATACACTAATATTCTATCTTTATTTTGCATTTTAGGAGAAAATATTGGGTCTATTTCTTTTCCTGATGAATTCAAATGAGTAAAATACCCATTACTTAATTTAAAATGCTTTTTATCTTCTGTTGCAATAACTGTATTTGGCTCAGTACCTGCTGCTATAAAAATAGAACGTGCTTTTATACGTTTGATTTCGCCGGATTTTGTGTCTATCAGTTTTATTAATTCAGCATGGTTATATTTATCCGTCACAACTTCAACTGGCTCTAAGTTTTCAATAAAGTAAATTCCTTCTGACAGTGCATTTTGCACCTCTTCGCTATTTAATCGATAACTTGGTGAATCTTTTAGCTCTTTTCTATATATAACTTTCACTCCCCCGAGGCTCTGCATTAACTCTAATATTTTTATTTCTCTATTCTCTTTTTTTGCTAACTTTTGCTTTTCTCGGATCAATTGTGCGTGCGATATAAACTCATTCGCAATTTCGCGCTCTTCTTCTGTCCAATCTTTTTCAACACAGTCCTTTCCATACTTATCAACTAATATCTCATAACGAAGAAGAAATTTTTCTACTTGAATTGGATAATACGCTAAAGCTTCAGTGGCAGTGTCAATCGCAGTAAGCCCCGCCCCTATGACAACTATCGGCATACGAACTTGCAGATTTGCTATAGAATCAAATTTAAGAGCGCCAGTCAGTTGTAACGACATCAGAAAATCAGATGCCATGCGTACTCCACGAGCTAGTATGTTTTTTATTTTGATCATTCGTGGCTTACCAGAGCCAAGTGCTAGGGCGATGTGATCAAAACCCAAGTTGAACGCGTCATCAGCATTAATCGTGCCACCAAAACGAATGCCTCCATAAAGTACGAAATTCTCACGTCTTTCCAGCAGTAATCTAATAATCTTTAAGTAATTCTTATCCCACCGAGAAGTAATGCCATATTCTGCCACCCCACCAAACCCTCCTGCCGTGCGTTCACTCAATTTTTCGTGTTTGAAATCTTTAATTAGCTGGAAATTATCGATCAAAGGTTCAATCTTTAGTCCATCAATGGTGATAACGTTATGCCCATCATTCAACAAATGATGAGCTAAATTAAAACCAGCAGGACCAAGGCCTACAACTAGAACGTTTTTTCCGGTGTTTTCTCTTGGCAATGAACGCTGAAAATTTAAAGGATTCCAACGGCTGAGCAGAGAATATATTTCAAATCCGTACGGTAAACTGAGCACATCATCCAGAATCCTTGTTTCAATTGCTGGCACATTTACGGGTTCTTGTTTTTGATATATGCACGAATTCATGCAGTCATTGCATATTCTGTGTCCAGTAGCCGCGCATAATGGGTTATCTATCATCACAATTGCAAGACTTGCTATGCTGTACCCTTCGCTTTTCACCAGATTCATTTCTGATATTTTCTGCTCTAGTGGGCAGCCGTGCAGTTCAACTCTAAGTGGAGACTTTTTGAAAGTATTGTCATCATTAATTAGCCCCTTTGAGCAGCTATCCTTACTTTGCTTATGACAAAATATGCAGTAGTGAGCATTATCCAATGCTTTATCTAAACTAGCCTTTTCACTTGTTAGGTCAAAACCGTATCGTCTTTTTACTTCATTTGAATACAGCACTTCAACTTTGTCTACTTCTTTTTTAGAAAATGGTATGAGGTTTTCGTGGTCAATTTTTTTATGTATGCTAAATAATATACTCTGTTTATTTTTTACTCTCCACACTGCATATTGTGCCGCAAGTTCTATTTCCTCTTTGTGATTTTCTTTATCTTCAAACCAATGCATCACCTGCTCAGCAAAATTTTTTTCTGTTGTTGGCAAAGTGAGAAAATGACTTAGTTTGTTAGTAATATCTATATTCGCCACATTAGTGTATTTCTTCAATGCATAGCGTTGGACAAATAATCTTTTGCACTTATATATTACAGCAAAGTCGTTGTGCTTTTTCTTTAGCTCCTCTATTTCTTTTTCAACATTAAAAAGTTTTGCAATAAATTCATCAAGTAAATATGAGAGGTCTATAATGAGCTGGCTATCTGTCATCCAAGTAGCTGACCGTTCTTCTTGTTTTCTAGATCCCAGTGTCAAGCACTGGGATGACGGGGGGTGACACTGGGATGATGGGAGGTGACACTGGGATGACATCGAAGAAGAAGCTGCTTTTTCTCTTGCTTCAATTAATGAACAAAACAAGCTCTCATCACATGATTTAATATAATTCAAAAATGTCTCATCTAATTTTGTTAATCCATTGCGAGTATATAGATTCGAAAATGAGATTTTGAAATTCAGCTTCATTGCTATACTATAAAGTGTACATGCTGTTTCTTACAGATGAAGATTTTATTTATTTTGCAATACTGCTGAGATTGTTGCTTCTGCAACTTTTTCTTCGCTAACAGATGCAATACACCTAAATTTGTATACACCTAAACACACACTTTGAATGTTAGCTTGAAGAATCAATGTGTCCCCTGGAGTAACTAGCTTTCTGAATTTTGCATTTTCAATGGATCTCAAGTAAACAACTTTATTTTCTATTGTTTCTTTACCTAGAACACATATAGCAGATGCCTGAGCTAGAGATTCAATTATCAAGACTCCTGGCATTATCGGATGACCAGGGAAGTGGCCAATAAAAAATGGCTCATTGAAAGTCACATTTTTGATTGCTTTTATACTTTTACCAGGATCACACTCTATAACTCTATCTACTAAGAGAAACGGATAAGAATGTGGTAGTGTTTTTATAATATCACTGATATTAAATTGCATAAGTCTATTCAATGCCTTTTAAAGCAAATTCAGGTATTTCCTTGTTTATATTGTTTAATACCACATCTGATAAATCAACTTCATCCATGGAGTATAAAACTTGGTTCTTTTTTGAAATAAATAGTACCAAATCTATGTTGTTTTTTTCTGCCGTTTTTTTAGCGACTTCTTTTATCTTGTTAAAAACACTCTCTACTGCTTCTCTATAGCTTTCTTCTAAATGTAACATTTTTTTAGCATAATTATCTCTAACATTTACAGTGTGCTTATTAAATTGTCCTGTCTTTTCCTTTTTTGCTTCTTCTGACAAAAGGTCAAATTCTTCTTTTGATGGCTTAAGTTTTTCTAACTCATTTTCAAATTCTTGTTGTAATCTAGAATTCTGCTCCTTTATTTGTTGTTGTATATTTTGCAGAGCAAGAGATTCATTGATGACTTTTTCACTATCGATAATTGCAGCCTTTGTGTTCTGAGGTTGATATCCTACAAACTTATACCCCACAAATAAGGAAATAATTAAGGCAATAACTGATATAAATAACTGTATATATTTCATTCAAATCCCCGCTTCAATAGAAAATTTAACATTTGGTGATGGTATTATATCATAAGATTCCTTTACTAAAGGAAACCCGAAATCCAATCTAAGTCTACCAAAAGGAGAAAGCATTGAAAAGCCAAAACCTGGTGACACTCTCACAAGCTTGCTATCA
The DNA here is from genome assembly GCF_021496215.1 of Wolbachia endosymbiont of Aedes aegypti. NCBI lineage: Bacteria > Pseudomonadati > Pseudomonadota > Alphaproteobacteria > Rickettsiales > Anaplasmataceae > Wolbachia > Wolbachia endosymbiont of Aedes aegypti. The sequence continues at coordinate 1,043,900 of NZ_CP090902.1, forward strand.
TAGTATTTCCCTTCATACTTCTTATTTTTATCATCTAAGCCAAAAAGTGTTGCATAGTCAACAAATAGTGAGCCTTTGATACCAGCATAGTCATATAGTTTTGGTAGAGGAAAATCCACTTGCTGTGTTAGATTAAAATAAGTTTTGCCTCCTAATGAGCTTTTATTTTTGTCTTCTGCTCTTGGTCCAATACCGGAAAGGTCAAACCCTCTAATCTCATTACCCCCTTTAAAAAAGTGCTGGCCAATGTTTAGATTTTCATCAGTATAAGAAAAAATATGACCTGCCGCCATCTTAAAGCGTAGCGTTATATCATCGTCAATTTTGCTTAATATAGGGTGCGTATAAAAAGATAAGAATTCAGATTTCAGGAAATTCACGTTTCCTCCCAATCCTGAAATATCCTGACTTAAGCGCAGTAAATACCCTTCTTTTGGAGTATAGAGGTTATCCAGTTTATTATATGCCAACGTGTATCCCACTGATGAAATCTGATGTTTACCTTTTCGGTCCAGTATTATTTCAGAGATATCGGTGTCTTGTCCACCCTTATGATCCATGTGTATATGATTATACTTATAAGAATAGCGAAGGGAATTAGTTAAGTTCTCTGTGACTTTATATGATAACTTTGTAAAAAATCCCATATCGCAACTATCAAAAGTAGTGTTTGGTTTATCTTGTTTTTCATAAAATACACCCATGCCTAGTGACGTATCAGAATCGTTAAAATTATTTTCAACAAACTCTAAATCAGTAGAAAATACGTATTGACTTTTTTCAAGAGCAAAAGAGAGCTCTTTTCCAGTACCAAATAAATTACGGTCTTTGAGGTCAATTTTAATCAATGCTCCACCAGGAAGAGACACACCTCCTCCCAAATACAACGAAGTAGTGTTTTTTTCTTTAACACTTAAGTCAAGATTTACTGCATTATCATTAACTGCATAACTATTTACTTTCACTGTTTCAAAAAAATCACTACTCATTAGTTTTTTACGTGACTTTTGAATCTCAGATATATTGTACGCATCACCTTCTGCTACACTTAGCTTACTTCTGATCACTTTATCTAAAGTGCGATCGTTACCATCAATTGTAATTTGATTTATATAAATCTTTTTACCCGGCAGCACTCTGTAGGTTACATCTACAACATTGTCACGTTGTGCATACTCTGGATTAACTTTTGCAAATATATATCCTTTCTCATTTAAATATTTGTTTATTTTTTCTACTGTATTATTAATTTTAACTCTATTAAATATCTTATCGTTTTCCTCTGTTATAAAATCCAATATTTCTTCTTTTAGGCTCAAATCCTGAATTTCAGTTTCAATATTAACCTCATTATTTCCAAATAAATACTGCTGTCCTTCGTCAATCAAAAAAGTTAACTCTGTTTGATTGTTATTATCAACCTCAACAATTGGTTGAATATTATTTTGAATATATCCTTTAGATGAATAAAAATGATCGAGCAATTCTGTGTTAATCAATAGATATTGCGGTGAATAATGATTTCCGCCTTTTAAAATAGCTCTAAATAACTTACTAAATATGTCATTACTATGTCTTTTGATAACTTGCTCTAGCTCATTTTCAGAAAAGTTTTTGTTGCCTATAAATCTTATATCCTTAATTTTAGAGGTTTTGCCTTCTTTTATTTTAAAAATTAGATTGACTCTATTGCCATCAAGCTTATTCAGGTCATATTCAATTTTAACACCAATCTTACCGTTATTTCTATAAGTAGTGACTAAATTCACTAAATCGTTTTGCAATTTTGTTTCAGTTAAAATAGTTAGCGACTTTGATTGAATCACATTACTTAGCAGCTCTTTGCTGTTAAATAACTTATTGCCTTTTAACACTACCTTGTTAATCAGTGGATTTTCTTGAATTTTTATTACTAAATTTTTTTTATCATCTATGTAAGCATTAACACTAGCAAATAACTTTGTTTTATATAGATCTTTTATAATTGAGTCTATATCATCGTCGTTTATATAATCACCAGATTTTAGTTTTATATAGAACCCTATTGTCTGGTTGCTTACCCTCTCATTACCAATACATTTGACATCTTTCACCTGCACTTTTTCCGCAGTTCCTAAAGCAACAAGCAGGGCAGGAAAAGAAATAAAAACCACTACCAGTATATAAAATAGCTTTTTCATATTTTATTTCAAAAAAGATCCCTAATATCATTTGACATTCCAGTTGCCATAAGCAAAAACAACACTAAAGCACCAAAAATAGCTGCATATTTTTGACATTTCAAGCTTAAATCCCTACGTATAACCGCTTCTATGATATAATGAAATAAATGCCCACCATCTAGCAGTGGTATTGGCAGCAAGTTAATTGCAGCTAAATTAGCTGAAATGATTGCCATAAAATATAGAACCATAATAAATCCCTTTTTAGCTGATTGTCCTGAATATTTTGCGATTTTTATTGGTCCACCTATTTTACTTGCACTCCTCTTACCAACAATAATTTGAAAGATAGCTTTAATCGTTAAGCACATAGTGTGGTAAGTTTCACTTACTGATAAGCTCACAGCCCCAAGAAAAGACGACTGCTTTAATGTATTGACTGAAATAATCCCTATAGTTTCTCTTTCTATTGTGTTGCCAAAAACGTCTTTGTCCTTGATTATTAATGGAGTTAAACTGGTCCTGTGCTTCTCATTATTTCTGCTATACTCAACCTCCATTCTTGTTTTAGGATTCGACATTATCACACGTGAAATATCTTCAAAGTATTTTATTTTATGCTCATTGATTTGTGTAATAGTGTCACCTGGCAACAAACCAGCTTGCTTAGCTGCACTACCTTCGATTACATTTTCAATCACCGGTGGAGTGCGATAATAACCTGCTATGCTAAAAAATATTGTAAAAGCTATAACAGCAAATACCATGTTTGCAAAAGGCCCTGCAAAAACTACTGCTGCTTTTTTATGACGCGGTTTTGTATGAAATGAATACAATTTTTCTTCTTCCGTTAATTCTTGTTGATCAGCTGGGACACTCGCTGCATTAGTATCTCCTAGCATTTTAACATAACCACCCAATGGAACAACGCTTAATTTCCATCTAGTTCCAGACTTATCGTTAAAACCAAAAATTTCAGGACCAAAACCTATGGAAAAAGATTCAACTTTAACTTTGCATGCTTTGGCAACAACATAATGCCCATATTCATGCACGAATACTATGACAGAAATTATTAAAGAAAATGATAAAAAATAATATATTCCATCGCTAAATTGATGGATAAGATTAGAAATTAATTCCACCTGTATATTTAGATCTTAACAAAATGTTAAGTATATTAAAATGCGCCTCGCTTGACAAGTATTTAGTTTAACTTTTAAATTAAAAAAAGTTTAATTGTAATGACAGATACCTCACTACTCAGAAGAAAATTAATATATAGAAGCTGGCATAGGGGTTGCAAAGAAACCGATATACTTTTAGGGCATTTCGCATTGAAATATCTTGATAAATTTTCCTTAAGCGAACTAATCGAATACGAAAAAATAGTTGATCTTGATGATTACGAATTATATTGTTACATAACTCGTAAGACAAACCTCCCTCCTGGCTTGAATAGTCAGATAGTCAATTTAATTGCTTGCTTTATTGAAGCTAATCCTTTATGCACTCAAGATTAGTGATAATCTTATTTACCTTATCTAGTACCTCAGTATATTCTATTCTTTTCTCGTTTCTATACTTTTCGCGCTCTTGATTTACTTCATCTAATCGCTTTGTTAATTCTAAAATTTTATCCTCAAGAATTAGTGCTGCAAGTAAGAAATTTAATGCATCCGAACCCTTACCTCCAGTTTTTTGAGATACAGAACTAACTAACTTGTCAAAACTATTAGCAAGGCGTAATAAATGATTCCCCTTCCCACTTTCGCAAGATATTTTATATGTGTTATTACGTATAACTATTTCTACTACTTGCATATGGTGCTAAAAATTTCTATCGTACAGTATAAACTCAAACCCCTACTTTCATCTTATTTATGGTATAAATTTTTATTCATTTATCAAATCAGATAATTTTTTACTGCTACGAAAATATGTTTTAAAGTATTGATTCTTTGTAAACTTCTGTAACATTAAATGGCTTGTTTCTTTCAAGTTATAACTTCTAACTGAAAAAGAACCAAACCCCCTAATTTCAACTCTATTATGATGTTTCAATGTGCTTGAAAGTATCCCAAAAAATCTATCAACTATAGCTGCTATAACAATCTTATCTAAAAAAGGATGTCTTTTTGCTACCCTCGCTATTATATCAGACTTTGTTGCCATTTATATGAAGCCAAAATAAGTAAACCTTATCACTTAGCAGATAATGCTATGTTATATTCTTCAACACCCAATACTTCAACTTCTATTTTTTCTGATATAGAGAATTTTTTATTCTCTGGTAAATGCTCTTGATCTATTAGAAGGGTTACATCGTTCTCAACTTCAACGACTAGTCCATTATTTTCTCTCTTATCTACAATAACCTGTATTTTATCACCTACCTTAACTTTCTTTATCAGTTCTTCAAGAGGATCATACTCTATTTGTTTTATTCCAAGATAAATTCTTGCCCGATTCACGTTAGCCCTTATTACTTTTGCTTCTATTTTATCACCTACATTATACTTCTTTATCTCATCTGAACCGTTTTTAGACCAACTAAAATCTTTCACATATATTGTCCCTTCTACGTTCTCATCTATTTCAGAATCACCGAAAGCAACAGATACATATGAGCCGGTATTATTCTTCACTTCACCAGAAACAATAGAACCAGGAGGATATTTATTGATAAATACTTGCCAAGGGTTGTCTACACACCTTTTCATGCTTAAACTCATCCTACTCTTAGCAATGTCAATACTGAGAATTTTTACATATACTTCTTGTCCCCTTGTTACGAGACTACTAACTGGTAAATTACTCTTAACCCAAGTTATTTCTGACGAGTGCACTAAACCTTCAATTCCAGGTCTAAGCTCAACAAATAATCCATAATCTTCTATGCTTGTTACATAACCCTTATGCACACTATCAACTGGATATTTTGACTCTGCATCTTGCCAAGGGCTATCTTCTAGCTGCTTCACACCCAAGGAAATTTTAGCATTTTCCTTATCTATTTTTATAATTTTAACTTTTATAGTCTGACCACAAGTAAAAACTGCAGACGGATGACTTACCCTACTCCAAGAGATATCTGTAATATGTAACAATCCATCTATAACTCCCACTACATCTGATTCATGAATACCGACAAATACACCGTAATGAGTGATACTTTTTATTTTCCCTTCTATTATATCGCCTTCATTTAAAGATTCTAAAAATTTAATTTTTTCACCAGCGTGCAATTTTTCTAACACCAGCTTTCTTGATACTACAATATTGCCCTGCTTCTTATCCATTTTAAGCACGATGAACTTTTGTTCAGTTTCAATAAGGTGCTTCGCATCTTTTACTTGCTTCAAATCCACATGACTCAGCGGTAAAAAAGCGCTTATTCCGTCACCAAGATCAACAATAAAGCCACATTTAATTGAGCGTTTAATAACTCCGCTTACTTCAGCCCTTGTAACTGTATCTTCTTCCAACTTATTCCATTTTTCGTCCCTAATTGCTTTTTCACGACTAAGAACAACATTACCATGATAATCTTCAATTCTTTCCACATAAACTCTGATTTTCGAGCCAATAATGACCTCATCATTACAACCGAGTTCCTTGATCAGAATTCTCCCGTCAGATTTTAAACCAATATCAACCACAACGTCGTTAGGGTTTATTCTTGTAATTACACCTTCTACCACATCTCCTTCTTTAATTTTGTTAACAAAAGAATCTTCAAACAAGGTATTATCTTGATCCTCAAATTGGCCTTGACATATCTCTTCTATAAATTTGTTTGATGATAGCTTTCTGATAGTAACCGGTAGATTTACGACTGGATTATTATTATTCATACCTTTAACTTAAACTTTATTAGAACTCATATATTATATAATATTAACAATTATTGACAAGTAATTTTTCATTAACTCATTTCGAGAATTGTTTAAGCTATATAAAATATAGTGAGAAAATTATATATGTATCAAGAATATGCTATTTAAGAATAGCAAGTGGATTGGATCGTTCTCCAGAAGGTCCAGGCTAAAACCTGATGTTGATGAAATATTGGAAAAATATTCTATTCAAAACAGCAAGGAATCTATAGAGAAAATTGTAAATTCACAAAAAAGAATATGGGTAGAAATAGGCTTTGGCAACGGTGAAAATATGCTTTACCAGGTGCTCAATGAACCTGATCTATTATTTATAGGATGTGAGCCCTACTTAAAGGGGGTTTCTCGCTTGCTAACAAACATAGAAATACAGAACATAAAAAATATTTTAATGTGGACAGAAGATGCAAGAGAATTGATTGCAAATTTTCCTGATAACAGTGTTGAAAGATTCTTTATTCTCTTTCCAGATCCATGGCCAAAAAGAAGTCACAATAAAAGACGATTAATTAATACGGAATTTTTAAATTTATTAGCAAAAAAAATACTTATAACAGGGGAAATATTCATTGCAACCGATCATCAGGACTATGCAGAGTGGATAGCATCACATATAAAGCAGTGTAACTCTTTAATCTATAGGGAAGACGATTTCACAAGTTATACTCTTACAAAATACCACAGAAGAGCGCTCAAAGATCAGCGTAAAGTGAGGTTCTTTAAAGTAAGTGTTATTAATAATTTGCAGACTATGGATCAATAGAGTTTTTGCATATCTCTTTTACGTTAACTATAGATTAAAAATAATAAAAAAAGAGGGAGAAATAGAGTAAATTCCTTTAACTACTTCTCCTTATGAAGGAATAGACTTCTTGCATAACCCAAACTAAGTAGAAAAAAGGTATCATCCAAGTAGCCCCTTTCTCGTCATGCCGCTGCGAATCGTCATACCGCCGCGGCGCTAACACGTAGCGGGATGATGAGGCTTATCGTCATGCCACCGCGAACCGTCATACCGTCACGGTATCTCTTAGCCGCTAACAAGTAGCGGGATGACGGTTGTCAGGTTAGCTGTTATCCCAGTTTTTGACACTGGGATGACAACGAAGGGCTACTTGGATGACAGGGAAGGATGCTGGAATGAAGGTTTTTCAAATTGTCGATAAACCTAAATCTATAATAACTATTTGCCTTTTTTCTAGGTTATGCAAGAAGTCTACTGAATAACAGTAAGATTTTTCAATCCTGTTCCACAGCAAATTTTAGTGCCATGTGAGTAGTTATGGTGCTGTTAACAATCAAAATAACAAAAACTAAGATGGTGATTAGTAGTGTATAAATATTCAAGGATAAATTTTCAAATTGAGTTAGCATTTTAAAATACACAAAGGTTGGCATTATCATTGGCAAAACAAGAATTTGCGATACTCCTGATGCTAAGTTGTTTTGACCAATCATCAATGCATTTCCAGTAGCTGAAATATTAGTGATTATCAGCGTATTAAATAATAAAGACACTCCAACTGCTATTGAGTGTTCAATACTATTGCCTAGAATTGCAAAGCTGAATATGGAAGAAATTACTGAAATCGGTAACCCAAATAATAACCAGTGAGCGAAAATTTTATAAGCAACTATAAGCCTAGAAGAGAGTGGCTGTACAAAGATTTGCTCTAATATTCCATCATGATAATCAGATGTAAACAAATTATTTGTAGAAATCTGCAAAACAAATGTAGCACATATCCATGTTAATGTTAACATAACTTCTTGTTTATTGTTGTTTTTAAGTGTAAATGAAGATAAACTTAACATTATGATAAAAATACATACTATATAGGTAAAGTTCTTATCATCTATTACTAATTTTTTTACTGAGTCGATCATACTAGGCTTTTAAATGTTTATTATAAATTATAGTGTTTACTTTGAGGTAGTATAATTTTTTGTTCATAAATTATATAGGTTTTATTATTTTTTTGATAATGCAATTATGGAAAAGTTACCAAAAATAAAGTCACCAGAAGATTACACTCCTTCAGAAGATGAAGAATATATGAGCGTAAAACAACTGGAATACTTCAGCTTAAAGTTACAATCAATACTCGCTGAGTTAGAGAAACAAGAACTAGAAGATAATAGTATTGATACATACTATTCTGATGAAGATAGTGGAAACGAGGAATTAATCAAGCGTCGAAAAGATAGAAAAGAAAAAATTAAGGAGGCGTTAGAAAAAATAAAATTAGGCACTTATGGTTACTGCGATGGAACAGGAGAAGAAATAGGAGTCGAAAGACTTAAAGCTAATCCGCTTGCTATATATTGTATTGAAGAGCAAGAGAGAGTAGAAAAAGAAAAGAACGTGTACAACATTAACGATTAATTTACACATAAGTGGTGAGCCCATTGGACTTCAAGAGGAGCAAGAGGCGCTGAAGTATGTTATGCTATAAAGAAAGTGGAAAATTGGACATTCTCAACTTGACTCCTGCAGATTAAAAATTAAGTTGTATCCGTTCAGGCAATGGCGTCAACTTAAGGAAAAATATCAGCGATAGTATATAAAATTTCTCTCTAAATTTTTTATCATTAAATTATCCAAAGAGTGCAAGGGACAGCACTTTTGTTTCTATTTTATTGCAACAAAAAAGTTTAAAATGTGTCTTTTTTAGGTGAGGCATGCAAAAAGGAAAAGATCTTATCTTACAAATTAAAAATGCAATATACTCGAAAACTTTTCAGAAAATCCATTGTGTTGAGTTTTACACGAACAAGAAAACTTCCTTTTTCGACAGTATTTTCTATGATTTTAAAGTTAGTTAAAAAAAGTTTGGGAATAGAATGTGAACTTATGGAGCCATTGACATGTACCCTCAAAGCAAGCTTTTTCTAAAGCAAGGTATAAGATTTGCCATACAGGCTTTCAAGAATCTAAGCATCCAAACAGCCTATCAGGATGAACCTGAGTTGGAGAGGCTATAGACTTATTGCAGCAGATGGTTCTGGTATGAGATTACCCAGCTCTGGGGAAATTGTATCCGAGTTTGAACCAAATGGAACAACAGGCACCATTGGCAATTTGTTTGTTGATTTGTGTACTTCGCTGATTTGCAGTGCTCGTCTTGCAGCTTGGAATATAGGTGAACAAACGTTGGCGGCAGAGCAATTACCCGAAGTTATCACTCAAATGCGTTTATTAAATCAAGAGAAATTATTATTTATCTATGATCGTCTTCAGTAAAATTCATTCAGCAGCATTATAATTTGGAAGTAGATTTTATTTTTCGCTTGCAAAAAAGAAATTATAGTAAGCTATGGGAACGCTGGCGAATTAGATTTTGATTTTATATTAGAAAATGAAAAGCTAAAAAATAAAATGAAAGGACAGAAAGTAAGAGTTATAGTGCTGACATTAGCCAACTGAGAAACAGAGTTTTTGACCGAGACTTTGGAGCAAAGCTTATGTGTTAAGGTGGCACATAGAGGAGTGCTATAAACGACTCAAAGTAGGAGCAGAGTTAGAGAATTTTTCTGGAGAGGCTGTATTACAAGAATTTTGGGCAAACTTGGTCATGTGCAATATATTATCGCTTCATATATGTGATGCACAAGGGCCTTGGAACCCAGATCAAATTACTGAGTATCGTTTAAATTTTTCAGTTTTATTTAGTGTAATGAGACAGAAACTCTATCAGGTACTTATTGCGCCAAAAAACTTTCAAGCCCTTTTTAAGTATACGCGCTAAAGTTAAAATCCGACCGGGACAGCCGCAATAAAGTAGATAAGCCTAAACGCCATCATGTCTTTAGGAGAGTTTGCTAATGAAAGCTCTTAAGTTGACGCCATTGGCTGTTCCGATTCGTTATATGACATAAGAGCATCATATATTTCATGCAATGTATTTGAGATGTTTTTTTCCATATGTTGATTAATATGCCCATATATTGTCGTCTCTTCCGAATACTCTGTATCTTTATGTATATGATTTTGTTGCTTTAATTCTTCTCTATCTACACTCTCTATTTGCTCTGACACTAGCATAACTACCCCATATTTTACATAACGAAATAAAAAAATTCTAACTGTAGTATGCTTATATAATCTACGAAGTCAATAGTTAAATTGAAAAGTTTCGGTTATAATTTACTTCATATAGAACATGCCCTTGAATTATGCTAAAAATCGCCATAGTAGGCCTACCAAATGCTGGAAAATCGACCCTATTCAACAGATTAGTAGGAAGAAAAGCAGCAGTAGTGAGTAACATTCCAGGAGTGACAAGGGATAGGCGAGAGGGAATGGGGAGAATTAGCGATTTGGAGTTTAAAGTTATAGATACAGGAGGATGGAACGACCAAACTAATTTTTCACTACAAGTTATTGAACAAATCGAATTTTCTTTATCCAATTCAAACATAATTTTCTTTCTTGTTGATGCAAAAGTGCAAAATGAGCGAAATGAAGAGTTTGCAAAGTGGCTGAAGAGAAAAATAAATAAACCTGTAATACTAGTAGCAAATAAATGCGAGAGTCATAAATCCGAAAATGTTGATTATTTGCAGTTTTTTGATTTTCTTGGCCCGGTGTATATCTCTGCCGAGCATAATCTTGGCATGGTTGATCTTTATGATGCATTAGCTGGTGTTATTGAAAATTTTAACGAGAACACTGAGTTACCTAACAATGAACTGAGTAGGCTGAGGATCGCGATCATCGGCCGTCCGAATGTTGGAAAATCAACTTTTTTAAATGGTTTACTTGCAGAAAACAGACTAATAACAAGTTCAGAGCCAGGTACCACACGTGATTCTGTGGATATTACATATGATCATGATGGAGAGTTAATTACTCTAATTGACACTGCCGGAATCCGCAGAAAGGCGAATGTTGTAGATGGCTTAGAATCAAGATTTGTTGAGAAAAGCATGGAATCAATCAAGCGCTCTCATGTGGTAGTTTTAATGCTAGACTCCCTAGTTGGTATTGAGCAGCAGGATTTATCAATTGGTGAAGCTGCAATTAAGGGAGGGAAAGGGATTATTGTTGTTTTAAATAAGTGGGATTTAATAGGTAAGGATGACAGAAGCAGGTTAATAAAATTTGTCAAACAACAGGAAGTAACCAGGTTATTCTTGGAAGTGCCAACTATAACAATTTCTGCGTTAAAAGGCATGCGCTGCGGTGATGTGATAGATAAGTGTCTTGAAGTGAGTGAATCCTTGAACAAGAAGATCAGCACTGCAAAACTGAATAAGTGGCTCATAGATGCTGTAGGAAAACATTCTCACCCTCTTGTAAAAGGCAAAGCAGTTAAAATGAAGTATATCGCTCAAATTGGTACTAAACCTCCAGCTTTTTCTTTGATATGTAACATACCTGAAAGTGTTGATGAAAGTTACAAACGCTATTTAATTAACGATCTCAGAAAAAATTTCTTTGCAGACGGTGTGCCAGTTAGATTGCTTTTGAAAAAAAATAAAAATCCCTATGTAAAATGAATACTCTGCTTTATACTTTCAGGGATAATTTACTTAAAGTTATGTGTAATAATTCCAGAATTCCTGCAATCTTTCTGCTGTCGAGTGCCGCTGCTCTAATTTTTGCATATGTGCTAGAATATTTTTTCAACATGCTGCCATGCAAGTTATGTACATACGAGCGAATAGTTTACTATATCGCTGGATTACTTGCAGTAGCGTGCATGCTTAAAGACAACAAAATTCTAATCTATGCAATGTTTTGCAGCTACCTCATAGGTGCAGTAATATCTTTTTATCATATAGGTCTTGAACTTCACTTATTTCATGATGTTTTAGGTTGTACAGAGCAAGCAAGTAGTAACGTTAGTATAGAAGAGCTCAGAAATAATCTACTAAATCCTAATTACTCTCCATCTTGTGACAGACCTCATTACGTTCTAGGTGTTTCCTTAGCAACATGGAATCTAATTTATCTCATAGTAGCTCTGTTCGTATCAGGTAAGGTGTATTGTGGAGAAAGAAAGAAATCTAAATAATTTAAGGTACAGCAACAATCAGTTCTTGCAACAGGCAATTAGAGTAGATCACGCTGGAGAATATGGAGCTATTTGCATTTATTCTGGTCAAAAATTTATTCTTAAGAAATCTTCTATAATCAATGAAATAATTGAAATGGAAGAGCAGGAAAAAAAGCATTTTCACTATTTTAATGAGAAAATCAAAGAGCAAAAAGTTCGTCCTACTGTTTTGTTGCCTGTTTGGCGTGTTTTAGGAGTGTCGCTTGGCGTTGCAACTGCCATTATGGGCAAAAAAGCTGCTATGGCTTGCACTGCTGCAGTTGAAGAAGTTATCGGGGAGCACTACAAAGAGCAAGTTTCACATTTAGAAGATGGGGAATTAAGAGAAACTATAAGTAAATTTCGCGACGAGGAGTTAGAGCACAAAGATATTGCAATTCAGCACAATGCTGAAAGCGCATTTGGCTACAACATTTTATCATCATTCATAAAAACAGGCTGCAAAACTGCTATTTACTTGTCTAAGTTAATTTAACTAAGCAGCTTTCTTAAAGTGTTTTAAATGTTCTGATAACAACAGAAACCAGGAAGGAATTCAAGTGTAACAATTATTTTATAACTATATTTACATATCACCATTATTAATAAATAATTAGTATTTGTAAATTAAATACATCTAAAGTATAGACTGCAAAGGAGGCAAAAGTGCGTTTTAATTTAGAAGAGGGAAATGCTCTTATGTAATACCTGCCACAGGTTCACAACTGTACGAACATTCATTTTTGAAGGTAAATTGCACAGCAAATGGTGTCATTCCAGTCTGGAATCCAGAAATTTTGCTTATAACTGAGCTGATAAGCTAAAGGTAATTGTCTTACACTAAAACAAACGTTTTTAATTAAGTTGCATAGAACCAGTGTCTGGGCACTGGGATGACACCCCACTGGTGGTCCAAACTACAACGTTCGTACAGTTGTGGATTCCAGACTGGGATGACACCCTACTGATGGGCCCAAATCACAATGTTCGTACAGTTGTGGGTCAGGCTATAGGATGACAGAAGTTGACTTTATTAGCTATAGGTGGTATGACACTTAGTCAATTTAAGTAAGCAGATGATCTTAGCTACAAAAGTATTTTTTACCTCATTTGTTTTTGGGTTTATTCTTTTTCCCTATTTTATAAAGCTTCTAAAAAAAATAAGCAAAGATGGGCAACCAATTAGATCATGTGGACCAGAAAGTCATTTAATAACAAAAAAGAATGTACCACCTATGGGCGGAATAATAATACTGATTTCTTCTTTATTACCAATTTTACTCTGGGCTCAGTTAACACCAGAAATTTTGCTGCTGATATTGATAACTCTATTTTTTGCTCTACTTGGATTTATTGATGATTATTTAAAATTGAAGACAAATCACTATCGAGGTTTAAGTGCAAAAACCAAAATACTTATTCAGTTTATTGTTGCTCTGGTTGGTGTGTTTATACTTAAGCTATACTCTGCTGAATGTTTTACAAAAACGTCCCTATTTAAAGGAGTAATAATAGATTTTGGCTATCTATATGTTCCGTTTGCTGCGTTTGTAATTGTCGGCTCTTCTAATGCTGTGAATCTCACAGATGGTTTGGATGGCCTTGCTGCAACTCAAGTTATCACTTCCTTTGCTTTTTTGGGGCTAATTGCATATATAACTCAGGCAGATATGAATATTACTTTATTCTGCATTGCATTTATAGGAGCTATTCTAAGTTTCTTGTGGTTTAACACACATCCAGCAAAAATATTTATGGGTGATGTTGGTAGCTTGTCGGTAGGTGCGGCTTTAGGGTTAACTAGTGTCCTAATTAAAAGAGAAATGCTTTTTGCCATTATTGGAATAATCTTTGTAATAGAGACTCTATCTGTTATTATTCAGATATCATATTTTAAATATACAAAGTTTAAATATGGAGAAGGAAAAAGAGTTTTTCTTATGGCACCAATACATCATCACTTTGAGAAGAAGAGATGGTCAGAAAATGTAATCGTTATGAAATTTTGGATAATTTCTATTATCTGTTCAGTTTTTACTATAACTTTCTTATTATAAAAACCTATGAAATACCCAGACTTTACATTAGAAAATAAATTATCAGGAGTGATAGCAGGAGTGGATGAAGTTGGAAGAGGTCCGCTAGCTGGTCCAGTAATATCCGCAGCCGTAGTGTTTATTGATAGAAATACAATTATTGATGGAATCAACGACTCGAAAAAGTTGACTCCTCAATGTAGGCAAGTCCTATATGAAAAAATAACATCCGTTGCAAAATTTGGTATAGGAATGGCAAGCGTAGAAGAAATAAATTCATACAATATCTTGCAAGCAACAAAGCTTTCAATGAAACGTGCGTTGATAGACTTGGACCTAGAATTAGATTATGTACTAGTTGATGGTAATCAACCACCTGAAGTGAAATGGCAAGTGAAATCCATAGTAAATGGTGATAATTTGAGTACATCAATTGCAGCAGCTTCAATCGTTGCAAAAGTTACGAGAGATCGGCTTATGCAAGAATTGCATAATAAGCATCCTGAATATAATTGGTATAAAAATAAAGGATATGGGACAAAAGAGCACCTTAACGCTATTGGCCTTTATGGAATTACAGAACATCATAGAAAAAATTTTGCACCCATATCTCGGGCATTATAGCCTTTACCCTTTTTTGAAAGGTATGGTTTCATTAAATAGGCAAACTGTACTCGATCCATTCCTTAAGGTAAACACTGAACTTACCCTTTCGATTATCAGGTAGTTATCAACTGTACGGAAATTTACTAAAGACTCATATCCTGCAGAATCAACCATAAAAACTGCCGGAAAATCAGAGTTTATTTTATTGAATTGTAGATATGTAAATTTTCCGTCATCAAAAACCTTAATTGGTATTATTGACTGACTACCTTTGACGTGCGAGATGGAATAATTAAAATTTAATCCCTTCTTTACAACTTCAATATCATTGATATCAGGAATAATGGTATGACTAGCTTGTTCGAAGATATCACCGTTATTTGTTGTGTAAATCTCATCACTGCTAAATAGTGGATAAAGAAACCTTACTTCATATGCTAATCTTGGATCATCTAGTCCAGTTGCTTCTTCAGCATGAAGTTCAAAGTAATAAACTCTTTTATTGGTAATTATAGTTGCATTAGTATCGGCAATATCATCTATAGGCTTAATAAACAATCTATTACCTTGAGGAAGGAGTTGCCAACCAGTTGAATCACCCATTGAAAGGTTTTGTATTACCTCCCCTGGTTCAAACAATATACTGGACTGATAACCATAAAAACCCGTATACTTATGTATAGCTTGTGGGTTATAATTTATCACCTTTATGTGATTATCTCCAGCTATTGAACGTGGCTCCTGTTTTGCAAGTGCATCACTACCACAGAGGAACAACAGTACGGCAAACAGTAAACCAATCATAATATCAAAATAAATTAATTTTCATTTTATCATTGATAGACATGCACTGCAACTATTAAGGCACTTTCTATACTATAAACCCCAAAGCAAGCGGTAGAAAAGGCAAGAAATAAGGCAAACTCCTTAAATACTTTAGAACTACAGGAGGCTTTACCTGAACGGATATACTTGGAATCCTGCCATTTTCACTTTGTAAACATACCAAGAATTCTGTCCATTATTCCACCCATATTTGCTTCAGCTTGAGTATACTCTATTTTACCACCATGCAAGATTAGTTTAATATCTGATCCAGGTGATATATTAACAAATTTACTGCCAACAACTCCACTGCTAGTGATCAGAGCTGAACTATCAATTGGCAATTTTATGTCTTTGCTTATACACATATCGATTCGTGCTACGTAGGTAGCTTTGTCAAGTGATACACCAGTTATGCTTCCAACATCTACACCAGAGATCTTGACACTATCACCAACTCCTATACCGTTAGCGTTAGCAAAAAGACCATATATTTTATTGCAATCCTTATAGTTTTTCTTTATGTAAGATAGCTTATCAATAGCAAAGAAAATCAGAAAAATAGTGAAAATTAATACAAATAATCCAGCGGTTATTTCAAGTATATTTGACCTTCGCATCTTTAGTTATCAGGACTCCAGCTTTTATAGTAATTTTTCACTTTTTGGTTTGGATAGTATGCATCTTTTGTACCCGTTAAATTAGGAGTATGTTTTACTTTTCTTTTTTTATTATTAACTGGTACTACATTATCAGTATAGTGAAGCCATATATGCCATTCCGGAGGCACTGTTGTAGGCTCAGAGACACTGCTATACATAACCCACCTTTTTCCTTTACTTGATTCATAGTAAGAATTTCCATTTTCATCTCTTCCTACAAATTTATCTTCTCTTCGTAATAGGCGTTTTATTGCGTTACAAATTTTAGATAACATAAGGGTATTAAAACAAAAAGTATTATATATACTAATACTTTAACGATATATTAACAACAATTTAATGCAATTACCAATCTTACAAGTTATTATACCAATAATTGCATCAATGTTTTGCTTTCTTGCCAAGAAACACAAGGTATCTTGGTTTATTTCTTTTATTGCAACAACAATCACTCTTATCATTTCATCAATACTACTCATTAAAACATATAAAGGTGAAATTATAACTTATCACCTTGGAAATTGGGCTCCTCCGTATGGAATAGAGTTAAGAATCGACGTGTTAAACTCCTTGATTCTAACTTTGGTGAATTTTATAGCGCTGATTAGCGTGCTTTATAGCTTTTATATTAACGAAAAAGAAATTAGCAAAAACAAAATCACTGGTTTTTACTCTCTATTTCTACTGTGCTTAAGCGGACTGCTCGGGATTCTAGTAACAAACGACATATTTAACCTTTACGTTTTCTTGGAAATTTCATCTCTTTCTTCTTAT
Source organism: Wolbachia endosymbiont of Aedes aegypti (assembly GCF_021496215.1). Taxonomy (NCBI): domain Bacteria; kingdom Pseudomonadati; phylum Pseudomonadota; class Alphaproteobacteria; order Rickettsiales; family Anaplasmataceae; genus Wolbachia; species Wolbachia endosymbiont of Aedes aegypti. The sequence goes on from NZ_CP090902.1 coordinate 1,060,905, forward strand.
GTATTAGTTTCAATGGGAAGGGATAAAAAAGCCTTGGTTGCAGCATTTGAATATCTAATTAGTGGAACAATAGGCGCAACATTTTATTTATTTGGCATCGGGCTCTTGTATTCAATGACTGGAACGCTCAATATGTCTGACATGGCTGAAAGAATAGTTCCATTACACGATAACAACATCATAAAACTTGGCACGTTGTTCATTTTTATTGGTCTCTCAATCAAAATGGCACTGTTTCCATTAAGCAGGTGGCTGGTTAATGCATATAGTGAGGCGCCAAGTTTCATTAGCATATTCTTTTCAGGCACAGTGGCAAAAGTGATGATATATGTTTTCATCAGAATCTTTTATACTGTTTTTCATCAAAATTTCTTCTTATTTAAACCATCACTAAGCAACGTGATAATTATCCTCGCACTTTGCGCTGTTATATTTGGGTCGATATTTGCAATAACCGCAAAAGACATAAAAAGACTGCTTGCTCACTCTAGTATTAGCCAAATTGGTTATATAATTTTAGCACTGAGTTTTAACTCAAAAACAGGTGTATTTGCAGCAATTCTTCACATAGTAAACCACAGCATAATAAAAACATCTTTATTTATGGCTGCAGGATGTATTTCTTACAAATTTGATACAACAAAAATAGAGAATTTATCGGGACTCAAGAAATCAATGCCTTATACAGCACTTGCGTTCACTCTACTCAGTTTAGCATTAATCGGTGTGCCTTTAACAAATGGCTTTGTAAGCAAGTGGTATATAATGAAAGCAATTATCGAATCTCATGCGTGGATTTCCCTTGTAACATTTGCTGCTGGCTCTTTCCTTGCATTGATATATATGTGGAAGATGGTAGAGAAAATGTATTTTGAAAATGATGCAACGTCACGCACTGGAATGACACCGGACAAAATTAATGATGTGCCATTTCCTATGCTTTTCTGTCTATTGTTTATGGCAGTTTTAACAGTAGTAACTGGAATATATAGCACTCCAATTCGGTTAGTAGTTGAGAAGTTGGTTTTTTGATTTTTATCTTTGTTTCATATTTTACTATACTTTAAAGTTATAAGGTCTTTATTGTGGATAGACTGAAGAAGATTCATTGGTTGTTAGTCATTAACGTGATAGCGCTGTTTTGCGTTGGCATTGTTGTTCAATACTCTTCTGCTGGAGGAAAGTGGGTGCCATTTGCGATTCACCAACTGGTCATATTCTCCTTCTTTTTCCTACTTGCTATAGCTATGTCATTCATAGAGCTAGATTTTTATTTGAAGCACGCCTACTTTTTTTATGTAGCAGCAGTGATTTCGCTATTAGTAGTGAATTTTTTTGGCTCACACATAATGGGTGCAACAAGGTGGATAAGAATTGGATCAATTAGTTTGCAACCATCAGAATTTGCAAAAGTAGGCTTAATACTTGCGCTTGCTCGCTATTTTGATAAGCAGAGTGTATATAAAATGATGGAATTTAAAAGATTGCTTAAGGCACTTATAATTATTTTCTTACCCGTGTTCTTGGTGTTAAAGCAACCTAATTTAGGCACAGCTGTGATAATGTTATTTATAGGGATATCAATTATATTCACAGCAATAATAAAAAGATCTCATTCGGTAATATGTGGAACGCTTGGCATTTTTGCAGTACCGGCTATTTGGCCTTTTTTACGTCCTTATCACAAGCAAAGGATATTGTCGTTTTTGGATTCATCAGTGGATCCACTTGGAATAGGTTATAATGCGCAGCAATCTCAGATAGCTATTGGTTCAGGAGGTTTGCTTGGTAAGGGCTTTGTTAACGGAAGTCAAACTCAACTTGGATTTTTGCCGGAGAAACGTACAGATTTTGCTTTTGCAGTGCTGAGTGAGGAATGGGGATTTTTAGGTAGCATGGCTTTAATTTTGCTTTATACCTCATTACTTGGCATAATTTTCTCTATCGCTTATAGGTCGAAAAATTATTTTTCTAAGTCGATATCTATCGGCATTTTCGCCTTTTTTAGTGCTCATTTCTTTATAAACATCGGAATGACAATGGGCCTCTTACCTGTGATAGGCGACCCATTGCCATTTCTGTCCTATGGAGGAAGTACAACTGCTGCAAGCTTAATATGCATAGGATTATTGCTGGCAATAAAAGCAGATGAACAACAAAATGCTTGTATTTTACCTATGCTAAAGTAAAATTAAATTTTACTTAATAGTTTTTATGCTAGATGAAATGCGTGAGGAATGTGGGGTATTTGGCATAAGTTGCAACCAAAGTGCTGCTTTTAACTCTATACTTGCTCTCCACGCTTTGCAGCATAGAGGTCAAGAGTCTTTTGGCGTAGTAACCAGTAACAACGATAAGCTGCACTCTTATCACTTTCAAGGTCAAGTGAGCAGCGTATTTGATGATATAGATGAAATAAAGAAATCCTTACCTGGAGATTGTGCAATAGGTCATGTTCGATACTCAACAAGTGGTAATAAGTTTGGAGTGCAGCCCATGTTTAGCAAAAGTGGCAAATTTGGGGATTTCGCCATAGCACATAATGGTAATTTAATTAATATTTCTCCGATACGCGAACAATTGATTAAACAAGAGTGCGTTTTTCAGTCAGATATTGATACAGAAGTAGTAGTGCATCTGACAGCAAGCGGTGAAAAAGATAGCTTTTTAGAGAGTTTTATATATGCATTAAAGCAAATACAAGGTGCTTATTCTTTTGTTGCAATCAATCAAGAAGTAGTTATTGGAGTACGTGATTCATCTGGAATCAGGCCTCTTGTTTTAGGAAAGTTAAACGGTTCTTACGTTCTTGCATCTGAAACTTGTGCTCTTGATATAATAAATGCAGAGTTTGTTAGAGAAATAGAACCAGGCGAATTAGTTACCATCAGTTCGGGTAGTAAGCTAGCCTCAATGTTTCCTTTCCCACAGCAAAAATCAAGTTTTTGTATTTTTGAATACGTTTATTTTTCAAGACCAGACAGCATAATGGAGAATAGGTCTATATACGATACAAGAAAAGAAATAGGAAGAATACTTGCAGAAGAGAGCCCACCAAAAAACAATGTAGATATGGTTGTACCAATACCTGATTCTGGAATACCTGCAGCTATTGGATATGCAAAGCATTCAGGATTACCTATGGAACTGGGAATAATTCGTAATCATTACATAGGAAGAACTTTTATACAACCAACCGCTGAAGTACGTAAAGTTAGAATAAAATTAAAATTCAATGCTAATAAGCACACTTTGAAAGGTAAAAACATAATTTTAATAGATGATAGTATAGTGCGTGGTAGTACGTTAACAAATATAATAGTTATGCTAAAGGATGCAGGAGTAAAAGAGATTCACCTCAAAATTTCAAGCCCACCAATTAAGCATTCTTGTTTTTATGGAATAGATACGCCAGAGTGCAAAGATTTAATTGCTGCAAATAAATCTGTAGAGGAAATTAAGGAAGTTATAGGAGTAGATAGCCTAGCCTTCTTGAGTATTGATGGATTATATCAGGCTGTTAAAGGAGAAGTGCGTAACAATGCTACACCACAATATTGTGATGCTTGTTTCACTGGTGATTATCCAATTGGCAAATAGTCTACGCAAGATCTTAAGTTTTTAAACCGCCAAAATTTCTCTTGGCCTTTACTAATTCCGATTCTCGGAGTGCACACATAATCTGGTTTGAGGTGAGATTCATAAACACAAAATTCGTGGCTTATAGTAAGGTCCTGTTTGTTATGTTCTTTTGTAATATTTAATCTTTTACACAATATTCCTGGCCCACCTAAATTTGCCTCAAGCGGTTCAATGAGCTTTAATCCCCGTATTAACACTGCTGCTGGGAACCCTTCTGCTTCTGTTACAATATTTAAACAGTAATACATTCCATATATAAAGTACACATATGAAAACCCCGGCATACCAAACATTACTGAGGTTCGGTTAGTATAACCCTTAGCTGCATGACAAGCTGGGTCACTCATTCCTATATAGGCTTCAACTTCGGTTATTATTCCACTAAAGTTAGAAAATTTCAGCATCTTTCCTAGTAACTCCCCGGCTACAACCAAAGTTGGCCGCTCGTAGAAATTTCTTGGTAGTATTGTGTTGCTCATCATAAAAGTATAAGTTACTTGCAGATGCAAGCAACTTATACTGAATTTTCACTACTTTACCTATTTTGAAGCAGCAGGAGCTTGATGCTTTTGTGATGCGCCGCTCAAGTCTTCTACATTTGTTGAATGCTGCTCCAAAAATTTTACTTCTTCAGAGCTTTGTTGTAATTGTGTTTGTGGCAATTGTGATGCTAACACTTCATGTAAAGGCTTTGCTTCATATTGCCTTCCTACTTTTACTTCTTTATGTGCAGCTAATTGCTCCATAGTAACACCATTACCCTCAATAAGTTCTACGGAGCCATTATCATGAATATTAATTTTAATATTACATTCTTTTCCTTGAGCATTCCACTTTAAAGTCATTTGATATGACCCATTAGCTACTTCATAAATTCTTGTTCCATGTTCATCAACCCGGCAAAGTAGCTCCCTTGCTTTACTTTGAGGTAGCAATAATGTAATTGCTTTCACGCCATATTGTTTACACAAATCGTTATTTAGAATGTCACTCATGCTTATTTCTTTTGTATTACTACCTATCGCAATTCTTACGGCAGGCTCAATAATATTATCTTCATTTTTGCTTTCTTTAAGTTTTATAAATTCTATATCATTATTTTCTATATTTTTAGATATCTCTTCTTTAATTTGTTCAGCAATTTTGCCTATAATGTTCTTACCACCATATTTATTCTCATCCCGAGCAGTATATGTACATATACCATTACTATCCTTATGAATATAAGGTTTTGGTTTCTTTTTATTAGTGGTATTAGTAGAAGTGTTGTTCTGCATTATAAAGAACTCATTCCATTCTTCTGCATTATTAAGAGTGACGTATTTAGGTACGTTCTCATCTAGTGTTGATTTAGGTACATTTTTAGTATCCGAAATCGAATTATTATCAGAAGGACTGATATTTAGATTAGAAGAAGTTTCAATGAAAGATACAGTTTCAGTGCTATTAGTTAACATATATGCCTCCATTATTTTTAATATATAAATGTTAGCATATAGATACCACGCCAATTAGTCAATATAAATTATGATGTTTAATGTTGAAAGCTCAAATACTCCTTTGCTTGATCGGTTAGAACGCGCCCTCTTGGTGTGCGCTTTACAAAACTAATTTTGATTAAATAAGGTTCTACTGTTTCTTCAATATTGCCAACATCTTCGGATAGCGCAATAGATATGGTGTCAATTCCAACAGGGCCTGAAGTGTTGAATAAAAATCTTAGATAATTCATATCAAGTTTATTGAGTCCCATTTTATCTACACCCAATTTTAGTAATACAGAATCAGCGACTTCATAAGTAATTTTTTTATCATCTTTCACTTCAACAAAATCCCTTATTCTTCTGAGTAACCTCAAAGCAATTCTTGGAGTGCCGCGCGCACGGCAGGCAATTTCCCGTGCTGCATCCTCTTCAATTTCAGCAGAAAGAACTCTTGCGCCTCTTTTTATAATATTAACCAGCTCCTCAAAGGAATAAAACTCAAGATGCAAAGGAATGCCAAAACGATCTCTGAGTGGCGCAGAAAGTAATCCAAGCCGTGTTGTTGCTCCAATTAGCGTAAATGGTGGTAGATCTATCCTTAAAGTGCGAGTAGATGGACCTTCACCTACTAATATGTCCAGGCAAAAATCTTCCATAGCAGTATATAAAACTTCTTCGATGCTGCGATTTAATCTATGAATTTCGTCGATAAATAGAACATCTTTTGCATTTAAAGTGGTAAGCACTGCGGCCAAATCTCCAGCTTTACTAAGTAAAGGACCAGAAGTTGCGCGAAAGCTAACTCTTAATTCTTTAGAAACAATTTGTGCTAAAGTGGTTTTGCCAAGCCCTGGAGGACCATATAATAAAACGTGATCTAAAGCTTCAGTTCTCGTCTGTGCAGCGTTTATAAACACTTTTAAATTTTGTATTAAGTCTTTTTGCCCGACAAAATCATCAAGTTGTTCAGGCCTGATGTTGATATTGCGCACATCTTCAGTATATTCTTTACCGCACGATATTGATTTCATAGTATTGAAAGCTCCTTAAGCGCCATGCGAATAATATCCTTAGTGTCCAGATTTGGCCTGTATTTTTTTATCGTATCATAAGCTTTCATTTTTTCATACCCAAGATTGATCAATGCTGAAAGGGCATCTTCATTAATTGGATGAAAATTATTGTTATTTATTTCTAGTTTACTCACTTTGCCACTCAATTCAGTGATGATTCGATTTATGAGTTTCAGGCCAAGTCCGCTCATCTTGAGTGCTACTTTATCTTCATTCATAATTGCCAAAAATAGCTGTTCTGGAGTTAATTTGCCCAAAATTGACATTGCAGTTTTATAGCTAACGCCGCTTACTTTGACAAGCAACCTCAAGCACTGCTGTTCTTCTTTGCTTATAAAACCATATAGCTGAGCGACATTTTCTCTGTTATTTGCATAGGTTTCGATAAGTAATTTAACTCTACTTCCGATGGAACATGCATTTAAAGTTTTGGCTGAAAGATACACCATATAGCCAACATCATTCACATTCAGGATTATGTGATCACTGCGCACTTCATCAACTATTCCGCTTAGATTTCCTATCATTTTTAACACTATATAGAGTTCAGTTTAAATACTCCTGGATCTTAGGTCAAGCAAACGAACATTATAACAGGGAAACGTGGCTAAAAAACCACTTGACAAACTCCGCCAGCCCCCTTATCATAAACACTGAAGCTATTTATTTATCTTCTCTGTACAGATTAAATGACAAAAAACTCACGTATCTGGCGTCTCATGTTTAATTTTTTGCACTATGTGCACTCTATGTCTTTATCAAATTTCTGGGTTTTTACCTACACAAGCTGAAATACGCTTATAAAGCATTTAAAACATTAAAAAACGCCAACTTAAAAAATGGATAGTGAATAATTAGCTACCCTAGGGTTTCTTTTGCCTTTTTTTCTGTTTAGTAAATTTCTTAATGTTTATAATTTAGATTAGTTGCAGCTTAAAAGCAGCTGAGTCGTGGTTATTAAGCGTTTAGAATAAAAAAACGCCATACTTGAAAGTATAATGTAAGTAATTAGCCAACCACGGGGCTTCTTTTGCCTTTTTTTTATTTGGTAAATTTCTTAATGTTTGTAGCTAAACGACAACCGTCATCCCGCTGCTTGTTAGCGGGATCTATGTTAAGGTATGACGGTTAAGTAAGGGATCTATGTTAAGAGATACCGCGAATGAATCGCGGTATGACGGTGTAGATAGTAATTCGTCATCCCGCTACGTGTTAGCGGGATCTCTTGTTAGCGCCGCGGCGGTATGACGGTTCGTGGCAGCGTGACGATAAGCTCGTCATCCCGCTACGTGTTAGCGGGATCTCTTGTTAGCGGCCGAGATACCGCGAATGAATCGTGGTATGACGTAGGACTGCTGTCATCCCAGTGCGTGGGCTTTGTTGCATCGCTCTTCGGATAGTAGGTAACGCACAATAAATTTATGAAGCTATCTCAAATTTAGCCATACCAATATCAGTGAACTTATTGAGCAAATAGCATTTAACAAGTAGTTCCTTCTCTCTATTTGTCTCAGATTTATTCCTAAAACTAAACCCGAATGTTTGTTTCAGTCGCGAGAAAAAACTTTCTATATAAGATCTTTTTCCATAACTCATCTCTTTTTTCCACTTCTTTATACCATCTTCATCATATGACTTTATGAGCTTGACTGCAGAATTTCTCTCAGCCATATAGTCTAACTTTGGATGCTCTGCTGCGTTGTTTTTCGGAGGAATTTTCGTTTTTATACCATATTGATTACACAGCTTATAGAGCTTTTCTCTGTCATATGCCCTATCTGCATATAGTACTTTTATGACATACTGAAAATCGACTTCTTTTAGCAAATCACAAGCTCCATAGTGATCAGCCGTTACTGTATTTTACAGCTATGGCTTTTTTGCTGTTTGTATTCAACATTACATGCAATTTTCTTGTCTGTTCATAGCTGCGATACTTTCTATCTTCGCTATTTTCTTTGCTATGACCAGGAGTGTTGTTGTATATACTAATTCCTATACTGTCTATAGCAATTTCGATATCTTCCATATTATTTTCTGCAATCATTGATCTTAATATTGAGTTTCTTAAACCTTCTTGATGATTGTGAATAGCTGATAACTTGCAAATTTTTCCCAATTTGCTCAAGGTATCCTGCTATAAACCCAACTGTTTGCCTCAGGCCTATTCTAAATAAACAAGTTATTATGTGCACCAAAATTACAACTTTATCGCTATAAATATTGTTGCCACCTGGTATTTTTGGACCATTCTCGTACCACTTTTCTATGGCTTCGTTGATATAATGAAAAATATTTCCTCTTTTTTCTAGAAATTTGTTATATTCGCTATGGTTACTGACCCTCATTTTTTGTGGCATATTTTTTCTTTCAAGGTTAAATGGCTATTTTATAATGAATTTTGTCAGTAGCCACCAGATTTTTTCAGTTGCTATGCAACAAAGCCATCCCAGTGTCGGCTACTTGGATGACAATAAGAGGGTACTTGGATAAGAGGCATTGCCCTCCTGGTAGGCCCAAATTGCAATGTCCGTACAGTTATGGATTCATTCGCGGTATAGATTCTGCTAATGAGTAGCGGAATGACGAATTTGTTGTTTTTCAAATTGTAGGTAAACCTAAGCCACTTTAGCTATATATAATAGAATTTCGCTTTCTACTATCTTTCCAGTTGTTTTATACATAATTCTCGAATTTTGAAAATTTGCTCCATATCTAATTTCTCACTTGTATAAAATTTGTTTTCTTACTTCGAGACCTAATCTACCACAACTTTTATATGGCGTTTCTTTCCTGCAGATAATTTTATAAATGGCTGATCTTTAAAGCTTTCGAAATTTATTACATGATCAATATTGTTTACAACATTATCATTAATCTTGCATCCGTTGCCCTGTATTAAACGCTTTGCAGCGCCTTTTGAAGGTTCAAAACCGGTGTCATGTAGTAGGTCTACTAAGGATATGCCGCTTGCAACTTGTTCTTTTTTTATGATGTAATCAGGAAGTAGTGAGCTATCTTCATTCTCAAAAGCAGAAATTGCAGCAAATTGTGCAAGTTCCGCTTCTTTGTCACCATGACATATTTTTGTCACTTCTGTTGCCAAGACCTTTTTTGCTTCATTTATTTCTTGATCCTTTAAAGACTCTAATTTTCTAATCTCATCAATTGGCACATCAGTGAGCAATCTTAAAAAACGTCCAACATCTTGATCATCAACGTTGCGAAAATATTGCCAGTAGTCGTAAGGCTTTAGCATATTATCATCAAGCCACACTGCTCCACTTTCAGTTTTGCCCATTTTTTTTCCTTGTGCATTTAATAAAAGAGGCATGGTAAGGCCAAATAGCTCAGGTAAATTCAACTTTTTTCCAAGTTCAATTCCGTTTACTATATTTCCCCACTGGTCTGACCCTCCAATCTGCAGACGACAATCATATTTTTTGTTTAATTCAATAAAGTCGTAAGCTTGCAATAGCATGTAATTAAATTCTAGAAAGCTTAAGGTTTGCTCTCTATCCAGCCTGGTTTTCACACTATCAAAACTTAGCATACGATTTACAGAAAAATAAGCTCCTATATCACGCAAAAAATCTATGTATTTTATGTTATCCAACCAATCTGCGTTATTTACTATCATTGCACCAGTCTTGCTGTCATTAAAAGACACCATTTTCTCTAATATTCTCCTTATACTGGATGTATTTTGATTGATGTTCTCTACAGGCAAGATGCTTCTTGCTTTATCTTTGAAGGATGGGTCACCAATTTTTGTTGTGCCACCTCCAAGTAAGACTATCGGCTTATAACCAAATTTTTGTAGGTGACAGAGCATCATAATCTGAATTAGGTGACCAGCATGAAGACTTGGTGCTGTGCAATCAAACCCAATGTATGCAACTATATAATTGCTCTGCAATAATAATTGATCTAGTCCTTCAATGTTTGTGCATTGGTATAGGTACCCTCTTTCTTGGATGAAATTTAAAAATTCAGATGCGTGTTTCATTTTATAAACCCCAGTCTATCCTGTCATTAATGCCGAAGGTAACCCTAATAGAGAAGCCAGTGCCCAGACACTGGAACTTAATTATAAACAAGCACACTATACAACGTTTCCGATGAAATTGCATGAAAAACTGGATTCCAGTGTCAGCTACTTTCATGACACCACTACCTGTGCAGGAGTTGCCTTCAAAATTACAACGTTTGTGCAGTTGTGCACCAGCTATCCAGGCAATCAGTTCCATAACTCTTCTATTTTATAATACTCCCTTACTTCCGGCCTGAATATGTGAACCATTATGCCTTGAAAATTCAAAACTACCCAATTGCCTTCATCCATACCTTCTACATCTATTTTATCATGTGGCTTGAGGCTTTTTATTACGTGCTCAGCTAAAGCTTTAACGTGACGGCTTGAATCACCAGATGCAATAATCATATATTTTGCAATAACGGTTTTATTCTGCACATCAAAAGTTACTATATCATGACCTTTATTTTGATCTATTATCTCTTCAATTGTACTTCTTATCGATTCCATATCGCTAAGCATTGTTTACAGGTTATATGATTCATTTATAATTATATACTCAAAATTTCTAAATATGAACTATTTTCAACGCAACTACTTGTTAAAGGTATTACCTGCATCTATTTTATCATCATGTTTTTAGCATGTACAATGTATATACTTTTTATATCATTGAAAATAGCTTTTTACTAGTATTCATTATGGGCAAGACTCTCATCTACTTAATCGGCTTTCCAGGCAGTGGTAAGTTTACTACTGCAAAGGAACTGTGTAAAATCATTGGTGCAGTAATAGTAAGCAATAATCTATTCAATAATATTATATTTGATATTGTTAAATTACAAAACGCTGAAGTTCCAGATGACCTATGGGAAAAAATTTTTGCAGTTAGGGAAAATGTATTAGCAATACTGGAAAAACACTACGTAAAATCAAAACATTATATATTTACAAATGAATTGATAGAGGGTGATCCCTATGACCAAAGATTATATAACTCAGTGGTAAATTTAAGTAAAAAAATGGACATGGAAATTTTTTCTGTAGTATTACATTGTAATAATGAAAAACTAGTAAGACGTGTCCAATCAGAAGAGAGATATCAGGAAAATAAAATTACTGATCCGGATTTTGCTATAAAGAAAATTGAAGGGAAAAGGCTATTTATACCTGAGGGTTCGCTTGAAATTGATAACTCGAACTTGAGTGCAAAGGAAGTTGCAAAGAAAATTGTTGAAGAGATGAAGAAAGAAAAAAATGGAAAATTAATTAAAACTTCTGTAACAAATCATTTAAAAACAGAGCGTACTCGTGGTTGAGCAGAAAGATAAGTACCGTCCTTGTGTTGGCATAATGCTATTTAACAGACAAGGACATGCCTTTATTGGAAAACGCTTTGAGAGCGATTCTTACTGGCAGATGCCACAAGGAGGTGTTGATGATGGTGAGGAACTGGAACAAGCAGCGTTACGTGAGTTGCTAGAGGAGGTTGGTACTAATAAAGTAAAGGTTATAACTAAAAGCAAGGATTGGATATACTACAACTTGCCTGAAGAAGTTATACCAATATGCTGGAATGGAAAATATTCTGGTCAAAAGCAAAGGTGGTTCTTAATGAAGTTTTGCGGAGAGGATGAGGACATTGATATTAATTATACTGGTCATCCAGAGTTCAAAGAGTGGCGTTGGCAAGGTATAGATAGTTTAGTAGCCAGTGCTATATCATTTAAAAAAGAAGTTTATAAAACAGTGATAGAAGAGTTTTCTTCTATAATAAAAGCCTCAACAATAAGCTCATGATAGTAGATTCTCATTGCCACTTGATTTATTTTTCTGACGATGAAATACCAAAAGTAATTTCAAGGGCAGAGCAAAATGGTGTAAAGGTTTTGCATAACATATGCGTAAGCATTGACGATGTTCCTAAGTTATTAAAAATTTCTTCATCCTATGATCAGGTCTACTCCTCTGTTGGTATACATCCGCTTGATGCTGCTATAGAAAACGGTGAGTGTATACATGTTGATGAATTAGTTGAATTTACCAAGAACCAAAAGGTAATTAGTATCGGTGAAACCGGGTTAGATTTTTATAAATCTGACAACAAAGACAATCAGAAAAAAAGTTTTGCATTACATATAGAAGCGTCAAGAATAACTGGACTACCTTTAGTTATTCACACAAGAAGCGCTGATAATGAGATGATCGATATGTTAAGGTCAGAAATGAAAGCCGGTGCTTTTAGTGGAGTAATGCACTGCTTTGCTTCCTCTAAAGAACTTGCTTATCAATCTATAGATTTGGGGTTATATATTTCATTTTCTGGAATTATTACTTTTAAAAATGCGAGCTTACTCAGAGAAATTGCACAAAATGTACCACGCGAGCGTGTTTTAGTCGAAACTGATGCACCATATCTATCACCTGAGCCTTATAGGGGAAAAAAGAATGAACCAGCAATGGTGAAATACGTTGTTGATTGTTTGGCAGAGTTGTGGAATGAGTCACCAGAACAAGTAGCGAAGGTAACCACAAGCAACTTTTTTAGGCTGTTTGAGCTATAAAGAAGCTCTATAAAACCATTAATTTGCTTATGAACCTAAAGATTTCACCAGCTCTCTCACCGAGTTTACAGACTTATTAAACATTTCTTGTTCACTATCATTCATTTTAACTTCTAGGATCTTTTCAATTCCGTTTTTTCCAATAATTACAGGAACACCAATAAACAACTCTTCTACACCATATTCACCATTAAGGTAAGCAGCACATGGTAATATGCGCCTCTTATCTTTTAAATATGATTCTAACATGCATATAGCTGAAGATGCAGGAGCGTAGTATGCAGATCCAGACTTAAGCAGATCAACTATTTCTTTACCGCCATTGCGAGTGCGTTCAACTATTTCATCGACTTTTTTCTGTGTGATAAGACCCATATCGATAATTTGAGTAAGTGGAACTCCAGCAACTGAAGCACAATTGATTAGTGGTACCATAGTGTCGCCATGTCCTCCAAGCACAAAAGCAGATATATCTTCAACTGAGATATTTAACTCACTTGCAAGAAAGTAACGAAAACGGGAAGAATCAAGCACTCCTGCCATGCCAACAATCATATTAGTTGGAAGGTTTGAAAATTTATGCACCACTGAAACCATGGCATCCAAAGGGTTGGTAACCACTATTACAAACGCGTTTGGAGAATATTTTTTAATATTTTCGCCAACCTCCTTCATTACTTTAGCATTGGTTTGCAGGAGGTCATCCCTGCTCATTCCAGGTTTTCTAGCGATGCCAGCGGTTATTATAATTGCATCGGAGTTTTTTATATCTTCATACCTATTTGTGCCAGTAATATTGACATTAAATCCATCAATAGGGGATGATTCTGCTATGTCGAGTGCTTTACCTTGTGGTATTCCATCACTAATATCAAGTAAAACAACATCACCGAGTTCCCTTAGTGCAATCATATGGGTGAGAGTTCCACCGATATTTCCTGCACCGATTAAAGATATTTTTTTTCTTTGTACTGTCATTTTCTACTCCTTTGTATTTACTTTTATGGTTTTACCTTCCCAAGGCGATAAGCTATCAAACATACGAAAATCTTGCGGTAAATCTATAGGATTATACACAACCTTTTTTGTCTCTATATCATATCTTACTTCCTCATAACCAGTGAGAGGGAAATCTTTTAACATTGGATGACCTTTGAATCCATAGTCTGTTAGAATCCTACGCAAATCAGGGTGATCAGAAAACTCTATTCCATACATATCAAACACTTCACGCTCAAACCACAAAGCCGTACTAAATATCTTCGCTACACTTGGAGGCATGTCGCTTTCACATAACTGAAGCTTTATGTGTACTCTAATATTATGCACAATGCTGAGTAGATTGTATATTAGCTCGAAACGCTTCTCTCTATTTGGATAGTCAACCCCAAAAATATCAACTAATAGTTCAAACCTACACTTTTCATCATCACGTAGAAAGAATAGGTACTTTTCAATTTCATCTAAAGTTGAATATATTACAATAATGCCATCATCTTTTTGAATGCACTCGCATTTGGTCTTTTTTTGTATATACTTTGCAGTTTTATCCATTCCGAGTCCGTTTTATTTTGTTTTGTAGGCATAGCATTCCATATAGCAACGCCTCAGCGGTTGGTGGGCATCCAGGGACATACACGTCAACTGGCACAATTCTATCACAGCCTCGGACTACTGAATAAGAGTAATGGTAATAACCACCACCATTTGCACAACTTCCCATGGAAATAACATACTTCGGGTCTGCCATTTGATCATAAACCTTGCGCAATGCTGCTGCCATTTTATTAGTTAGTGTGCCAGCAACAATCATCACATCTGATTGACGTGGGCTTGCACGAAACATTATACCATATCTATCAAGATCATAACGGCTGGATGCAGTATGCATCATCTCAACTGCGCAACATGCAAGACCAAATGTCATTGGCCACAATGAACCAGACCTTGCCCAATTCATTACATAATCTGTTAAATCACCAAATTTAGTGACAAGAAACCCTTCTTTTTTATAACGACCCCAGTCATCATTAGATAGAATTTGATTTGTCATAAACTACTCCCACTCTAATGCACCTTTACACCATTCATAGATAAAACCTATAGTGAGTATTGCAAGAAATACCATCATAGACCAAAATCCACCATAGCTTATCTTAGATAAAGAAACAGCCCAAGGAAAAAGAAAAGCAATTTCTAAGTCAAATATTATAAATAATATTGAAACTAGGTAAAATTTAATGTCAAAATTTTTCCTTGCACTGGATAGTGGATTGAAGCCACACTCATATGTGGAAAGCTTTTCACCATCTGGCTTACTCACTGCAAGAAACATAGGCAATATACCTAAAGCAAAAGATACTACAATTGATACGCAGATAAAGATTACTATGGTTAAATATTCGCTCATTTAACAAAACATATAACACTATGAGTTTACATGCTTTCCTAACTTTTTACCACCTAAAATATGCACGTGAAAGTGTGGTACAACCTGCTCTCCATTTTCACCGTAGTTAGTGACTAATCTATATCCTGTTTTTTCTAGATTATATTTGTGTGCTATCTCTCTTACAGTTTTGAAGAAATCCGCTATTTCCTCTTCAGGAGCTTTTAGAATGAAATCATCATATGAAATATATTGATTTTTTGATATAACTAAAATATGAACTGGTGCGTCAGGGTACTTATCATGAAAAGCTAGTACATTTTCATTTTCATGTACCTTCTCACAAGGTAACTCACCTCTTAATATTTGAGCAAAGATATTATCGCTATCATAAACTTCATTGCTCATATTTTAAGAGCGACCTTTCCCTCTTTCTTCGTTTTTCTCTACATTAGGTGTAGATAGTGGTTTTATCGCATCACCAGAAGCATCTTCAAGATTTAAAGAGCTTACAAGTTCCCTTACTTTTACCATGTCCTGCTGTTCTTTCAAAAAGGGTTCTATTCCACTTACCCTTTTTCCAGTAATAACTCCTGGTTGTAAGTGATACATATCCCCAGGAACAGTTAGACTATGATGTCTTTCCTCTATTTTTTTAGCTTCACTCATAATACTCCCCTATAACTTATTTTTGCATTCCACAACTTTGCGACTTACCTGCTTTTATAGCTTCTTGCGCCCATTTTTTCTCACCTGAAGCTATAGTTTCTGAAGGCTGACCAACATCAGACTTCACAACTTTGTCTGATGACTGCTTTTGATTATCATATTCCTTATACAATTTTTCTGCAATACCATACAGCAATTTTAAGTCTGTGTGAACTTTAAATTCTCCACCAGTAATTTTTGCTAGATCTTTAAGGTTACCGTCAACTTTTTGTTTAATTTCTTCAATAGCAAGCTTTTTTATCTCCTCTGGACTCTTTCCTTTATATTTAATGTCTTCAATTATTTTTTTAACATCAACTTCAATTACAATTTTATTTTCTTCTTTAAAGATAGTTACATTTGGCAGGTTTTGCTTTATTTCACCTAATCGTTCTGGCGTCAAATAGGGTATATCCCCTGTCAGAGTCCTTGATGCTAAAAAAGTTACCTTTCCTGTTCCTTTCTTTTGCTCCATTATTTGGACACCAAGATCCTCACTAGCTTGTGTGGTTTCTATAGTTGGATCATATTCTTCAAGTGGGTTGCCAATAATAGAACGTCCGCCATTTTTTATGTCGTGCCGCATTTCATCCCAGGACTTAAACCAATTCTTTGGCCATATAGGGTACACTGCACCCTTGACTAGAACTTTTACACCTCTACCCAGAAAACTTCCTACTCCCGAAGCTGCATTACCAACTTTAGCTAGTATAGAAGTAGATTTTTCATTTTTTCCTGTGAACATACATACCTCCAAGGTACTTTCTACAACTAAATACATTTTAATTATAGACGAAAAAACTTAAACTTCTATATCCATTATAAGATAGAATTATAGGGATTGCAACCATTATTTGCACATTGTCTAAAACATGTAGTATTTTCGCTACTTTTATTGTTCAATTTATTATAAAGAATACTCTAAATTATGTTTAAATGGAACACAAATAATATCATTGATGCAACTGGCGGAAGAGACGTAAATGGTTGTAATTGGATACATAGCTCAAATATTTCAACGGACACAAGAAGCATAAAAAAAGGTGATTTATTTATTGCCTTCAAGGGAAAGAATTTTGATGGCCATAATTTTTTGCATGAAGCGTTTTTAAAAGGAGCTATCGCTGCAATAGTGAGTGAGGGTAAATATAAAAGTTTCCCTCTCATTATTGTACAAGATACCCTGAAAGCTTTGCACGATATGGCATCATATTACATTAGAAATGTTCTTATTGATGCTAAAGTTATTGCAGTTACAGGCAGTGTCGGAAAAACCACTACAAAGGATATGCTACACACTGTTTTATCGCAATATGGAGTGTCCCATGCAAACGAAGGTAACTTAAATAATAATATAGGATTGCCTTTGACAATTCTGAAAGCTCCAAAAAACTGCCAGTACTTAATTCTTGAAATGGGAATGAATAAAGCTGGTGAAATAAAAGAATTATCAAAAATTAGTAATCCGAATATTGCAGTTATTACCAACATCGAACCTGCACATACTGAAAATTTTTCATCACTATTTGACGTTGCACAAGCGAAGTTAGAAATTCTGTATGGTATGAAAAATAACGGTACTTTGGTTTTAAGCAGAGATAATAAATATTATGATTATCTCTCATCACACGCCAATAGAAATGTAATAAGCTTCGGTAAAGATAAAAATGCTGAAGTTTGTTTACTAAACTTAATAAGAAACGATGAATCTTCTGTCATTTCAGCACTATCTTCTGTCATCCCAGTGCTTGACTACTTGGATCCAGGAAGTTCAATTGCAAATGAGCATATCAGACGGTTGTATAATAAAGACTGGATTCCAGCGTCACGCGCTGGAATGACATCAAACCGAGTTGCTAATAGATTAAGTTTAAAAATCAGGCTGAGTGATAATCAAATTATAAACTGTAATTTACGTGTACAAGGTGAGCATTTTGCTTATTCGCTACTTGCTGTTGCAGCAGTTGTGCAAAGCCTCGGACTTGATTTATCAAAATTACCACTTGCACTTAAGAATTTTAGTGTAGCGAAAGGTAGAGGCAATATTCATAAGGTCAAATGCAATAAAAAATATATACATTTAATTGATGACTCCTATAACGCCAGCCCTGCTTCGATGAAAACTGCAATAAAAACTTTGAGTACATATTCTAATCAGAGAAAAGTAGCTTTGCTTGGTGATATGTTGGAACTTGGTGATGAAAGCATAGAGTTTCATACAGATTTGGTCAAGATTATCACAGAAAATAATATAGATAAAGTTTATACAGTTGGTAAATTTATGTTAGAATTGCATGAGCTTTTGCCAGATAATATAAGAGGCACGCATTTTAATGATTCTAATCAATTGAAAAGTGATTTAGCTAACATTATTCAGAATAATGACGCAATTCTAGTTAAAGGCTCACGAGGAATGAAAATGGATCTTATTGTACGGGAATTCGTAATAAAATATTAAGCGAAATCATTGTATTAATTTACAGTAACAAATTATTAGGAACTTTAATTGTGACAAAACGTGTAATTATTTTTGGTGGAACGGGGTTTATAGGGAAACACATCGTAAGACGCTTGGCAGCAGAAGGATATTTAATAAAGATATTCACTCGTAATCAGGAAAAAGCTGCTTGTTTAAAATTGTGTGGCAATTTAGGACAAATATCAATATTTAAAGGCGATTTTTTTGATGAAAAATCAGTTCTGGATGGTATGGAAGAATGTGATGTAGCTATAAACTTAGTGGGAATATTATATGAAGCAAAAAAGCACGATTTTTACGCTGTTCACGTTAAAATAGCTGAAAGGATAGCAAAAGCTGCAAAAATGAAAAATGTACCTATGATGATACATTTTTCTGCTATGGGAATAGAAAATAGCAAGTTGTCAAAATATGCCAAAAGTAAATTGGAAGGTGAAAAAGCTGTAACTTCAGCATTTCAAAAAGCAATAATAATTAGGCCAAGCCTTGTATTTGGTAAAGAAGACAACTTCTTTAATAAATTTGCAAGATTAGCAACTATTCTTCCTTTCTTACCACTAATTGGCAATGGAACAACTAAATTTCAGCCAATATGTGTAACAGACTTAGCTGAAGTGGTATATCGTATTATCAGTTTTAATAAGCAAGACAAGAAAATTTATAACATGGGTGGACCAAAGGTTTACTCTTTCAAAAGCTTATTGAAGTTTATTCTGAATGTTACTAACAGAAAGTGTTTGTTGATCAATGTATCTTTTCCAATGGCAAAGTTAATAGCTTTCTTTTTAGAAAATAAAATTATTTCTATGCTGCTAAAACCAATAACCGGAGATACGAACCCTATGCTTACTCAAGATCAGGTGAAAGTTATGATGAATAGTTCAATCGAAAAGTCAGTTGACCTTGAAACAATGAAGGTTCGACCATTAGCAATTGAAAATGTGGTGCCAGAGTACTTGAAGATTTATAGAAAGTATTGATAAAAGAGTGTGCCCGGTGGGATTCGAACCTACGACCCACAGCTTAGAAGGCTGTTGCTCTATCCAGCTGAGCTACGGGCACACAACATATATAAAATGCTTCTTAGTACAAGTCAAGTCAAGTACTTCGTGTGAATATGATGTTTATCTTGCGACACCTTGTCATTGCAGTTGTGTGTCGCGCGCTGCCAAAATTGGATGCGAGAAGTCTATTTATTTTAGAAAATATTATATAGAAACTTACTTGACACCCTTCGCCAGCGCCCTTATCATGATAGTGAAGCTATTGTATTTGCTTTCGCCAATCTGCAGATTAAAAGGTAAGGATTACTTAATGTATCGGCGTCTTATGTTCAATTTTTTGCAGTATATAGATACTGTATGTCTTTACAAAACTTCATCTACATCTAGATTTTTATCTAAATAAGCTGAACGCGCTTATAAAGCGTTACAAGACATCAAAAAATGCCAATACTCGACAGAGATAGTAAAAGACTAGCTAACTCGGGGATTCTTTGTCTTTTTTTCTGCTTGGTAAATTTCTTAAACATTTGCAGCGTAGGTTAGTTGCAATTAAAAGCAGCTGAATTTCGCTTGTCAAGCGTTTAAAACATAAAAAACGCCAATATTTTAAAGCAGATAATAACCACGGGGCTTCTTTTGCCTTTTTTTCATTTGGTAAATTTCTTAATATTTATGGCTAAACGACAATCGTCATCCCGCTGCTTGTTAGCGGGATCTATGTTAAGGTATAGTAGGGGATCTATGTTAAGAGATACCGCGAATGAATCGCGGTATGACGGTGTAGATGATGGTTAAGTATCCCGCTGCTTGTTAGCGGGATCTATGTTAAGGTATAGTAGGGGGATCTATGTTAAGAGATACCGCGAATGAATCGCGGTATGACGGTGTAATGATGGTTAAGTATCCCGCTACGTGTTAGCGGGATCTATGTTAAGAGATACCGCGAATGAATCGTGGTATGACGGTGTAATGATGGTTAAGTATCCCGCTACGTGTTAGCGGGATCTATGTTAAGGTATAGTAGGGGGATCTATGTTAAGAGATACCGCGAATGAATCGCGGTATGACGGTGTAGATGATGGTTAAGTATCCCGCTACGTGTTAGCGGGATCTATGTTAAGGTATAGTAGGGGATCTATGTTAAGAGATACCGCGAATGAATCGCGGTATGACGGTGTAGATGATGGTTAAGTATCCCGCTACGTGTTAGCGGGATCTATGTTAAGAGATACCGCGAATGAATCGCGGTATGACGGTTAAGTAAGGTGTCATTCCAGTGCTCCTTTTTTTGTCATCCCAGCGTCACGCGTTGGTTTCAACATTATATCATGAACTTTCTAAAATTCATTGAACTGTGCTTTCAAACGGTAGTGCCGGGGTGTGAGTATAACGATTATCAGTATATAAAAGTCATAGCAGACAGGCTGGAAGCAGCGAGCGCTGGTGAAGTGAAACGAATAATATTCAATATGCCTCCGCGCTCGATGAAGTCCATGTGCATAAGCGTTGCGTGGCCCGCATGGATACTGGGAAACCAACCAACTGCGAGAATAATAGTTGCAAGTTATTCTCAGCGGCTCAGCGAAAAGCACTCGCTCGACACCAGGTGCGTGATGCAGTCTAGTTGGTATAGAGCGCTATTTCCAGAGATAGAACTATCCAAAGACCAGAATACCAAATATAAATTTCAAACAGTGCAGAGAGGATACAGAATCGCAACATCAGTTGGTGGAACACTAACTGATGAAGGTGGTGATTTTATCATTGTGGACGATCCGCTCAGTTCTGCTCAAGCTTTGAGTGAAACGCTTAGAAAGCGTGCCACAAACTGGTTTGATTAGACTTTAGTAACCAGGCTGAACGATAGAAAAAAAGGAGTCATCGTTCTTGTAATGCACAGGCTACACCAGGAGGACTTAACTGGACACCTTCTCTCCAAGCCAAAAAACATATGGCATCATATTTGTTTGCCAATGATTTCTGAAAATAAGCAGGTTATTTATTCAATCAAAAAGCCAATGCCTCCCGTTCCTGTCATCCGAGTAGCTCAGCACTGTGCGACCAGGCGATTATATAATAAACCAGCGTCACCTGTAAGGATATTATATTCAAGAGAAGAAGGTCAGTTGTTATATCTCCTCGATGGAGGAAAAGAAGAAGTTGAGATAATAAAAGCTGAACTTGGGAGTTACGCTTTTGCTGCTCAATATCAACAAAACCCTCTGCCGCTTTCAAGTGGTATAATTAAACCAGAGTGGTTGAAACGCTATAAAAAATTTCCTGATAATCTCTCGCATATAACACAAAGTTGGGATACTGCGGTTTCAACAAGTAACATGAGCAACTTTAGTGTCTGCACCACCTGGGCAAAAATAGATAATAAATTCTATTTACTCGACGTATATCGCGCAAAGCTTGAGTATCCAAAGCTTAAAGAACAGGTTTTGTCACTAGCTGCAAGATGGACGCCACACGCAATTTTAATCGAAGCAAAAACAAGTGGTCAACAATTGGTGCAAGAGCTAAAGACAAACAGTGATTTACCGATTATTGAAATAGTGCCACATGATGACAAGCTCACTCGATTTCATCAAATTGTTCCGATTATAGAGTCTGGCAAGGTTTTTCTGCCACATCAAGCAGTATGGCTGAACGATTTTGAGTATGAGATTTTAATGTTTCCTGAAACGCGCCACGACGACCAAGTGGACAGTACCGTGCAATATTTGCAGTGGGTGAGAAACAGTACCTCTAGGGTTACGGCTGTACGGGCATTGTGATTTGAGAGCAATTTCCACAAGGGAGGATGTCATCCCAGCGCTCCTTTTTTTGTCATGCAAGTAGCTGACACTGGAATCTAGCTTCTCGTTGCTGCTGCGATCATATACTATTGTAATGAGCCTTCAAAGTCACTTAAAAATAGCAACGTCCAAGGGTTTTCTGAAAAGGTCCCACAACCCGGTTCGTAAAATTCACAAGAACCATTAAAATATTTTTTTACTTTTCATTGTATATTTCTCAACATATTATTTTTAAGTACTAAAATAATTAACAATATGGCATTATTAATAGTTGAATCACCTGCGAAAGCAAAGACAATAGGTAAATATTTGAGTAAAGAGTTCAAAGTAGCTGCATCCTTTGGACATGTGAGGGATCTTCCAGCAAAAAACGGTTCTGTCGATCCGGATAATGATTTTACTATAAAGTATGAAACCATTGAAAAAGCAGAAAAGTATATAAAAGAGCTAGTAAAAGCCGCAAGCAAAACATCAGATATATATCTTGCAACAGACCCAGACAGAGAAGGGGAAGCAATGGCTTGGCATGTGATAGAGACATTAAAAGAAAAGAAAGCAATCAGTAATGAAAACAACATTTATAGAGTAGTCTTTAATGAGATAACAAAAAGAGCAGTACAAGAAGCAATAAAAAATCCACGTGAAATTAATATGGATTTAGTGCGTGCACAACAAGCACGTAGAGCTTTGGATTATCTAGTTGGATTTAGTTTGTCACCACTGCTGTGGACAAAATTGTCGGGAAGCAAGTCTGCAGGGCGAGTGCAGTCTGTTGCATTAAAGATTATATGCGAACGAGAAGATGAAATTAGTAAATTTATAACACAGGAGTATTGGAGCATAAAAGCAGAAATGCAAAATAGCAAAGATGAGGCTTTTTTTGCTATGCTAAGCCACTATGACAATAAAAAGCTAGAAAAATTTGATATTAAGAATGAAGAAGAAGCAAAGAACTTAGTCAGGGAGATTGAATCAAGGCAATATGCTGTAAGCACAGTAGAACGCAAGCAAGTTAAGAGAAACCCGCTTCCTCCGTTTATTACTTCAAGTCTTCAGCAAGATGCAGTGAATAAACTGTATTTTAATGTGAAAAGTGTTATGCGCATAGCGCAAAATTTATATGAAGGTATCGATATTGGTGGTGAAACTGTAGGGTTGATAACTTACATGCGTACAGATGGGTTTCATATTGCAGATGAGGCTATAAACTCAATTAGAGGGTCAATTAAGTCATTATATGGTGATAAATATTTACCGCAGTCTCCTCGTAAATATGTAAAAAAGGTCAAAAATGCTCAAGAAGCACATGAAGCAATTCGTCCAACTGATATCAATAGAACGCCGGGTAGTATTAAGGATTACTTAACGCCAGAGCAATTTAAATTGTATGATTTAATCTGGAAAAGGACCATTGCAAGTCAAATGGAGTCGGCGATTCTTGATCAAGTGGTAGTCGAAATTAGTTCTACTGACCAGAAAGTAATTCTGCGAGCAAGTGGATCAAGTATATTTTTTGATGGTTTTTATAGAGTCTACCAAGATAACATAGAAGCCGAAAATGAAGGCCTGCTACCTGCCATGAAGGAAGGGGAAGCGTGTAAGCTGATTTCAGTTGAGCCAAAACAACATTTCACTCAACCGCCACCTCGTTATAGTGAAGCAAGTATCGTAAAAAAAATGGAAGAAATCGGTATAGGTCGACCATCAACTTATGCAACAATTATTTCGGTATTACAAGATCGTGAGTACGTTTCATTGGATAGCAAAAGGTTTATTCCAAGCAGCCGCGGTAAAATCGTTACTATATTTTTAGAAACTTTTTTTCAGCGTTGTGTAGAGTATGATTTCACAGCACAAATGGAAGAGAAGCTTGATTTAATTTCAAATGGACATGCAGATTGGAAAAAAGAATTAGGCCACTTTTGGGTGCCATTTTTTGGTCATGTAAACTCTGTCAAGCAAATGACGCATGATGAAGTTTTCAGCGGCATTCACGATTTGGTAATCGATTGGTTTTGTTCAGAAGAAGGAAGAAAAGAGGTGAATACGAAATGCCCTGCTTGCTTAGGTGGCATATTGAAATTGAACTTTGGAAAAGCCGGGGTGTTCCTTGGATGTTCTAACTATCCTGAATGCAACCATACAAAAGAAATTACAGGTAGTAACGACAATTCAGAATATCCAAAAAGTTTAGGTATAGATGATATAACAAACCAAGAAGTGATGATCAAAAAGGGTCCTTTTGGACTTTATCTGGAGTTTAATAACGAGTTAAAAAAGAAAAAAACGGTTTCCATACCAAAAGATATAAATGTTAATGAGATTGATCTGAGCACCGCTACTCAGTTACTTTCCTTGCCAAAAGT
Source organism: Wolbachia endosymbiont of Aedes aegypti (assembly GCF_021496215.1). Lineage (NCBI taxonomy): Bacteria > Pseudomonadati > Pseudomonadota > Alphaproteobacteria > Rickettsiales > Anaplasmataceae > Wolbachia > Wolbachia endosymbiont of Aedes aegypti. The sequence continues at coordinate 1,085,451 of NZ_CP090902.1, forward strand.
AATCGGAGAACACCCTGAAACCGGAAAGGAAGTAAAAATAGGCCTTGGGCGATTTGGGTACTATATTTTCTATGATGGTAGATACTTTTCTCTTAAGAAAAGCTCCAAAGAGGTGCTGAATACAGAATTGAGCGAAGCTGTACAAATTATTGCAAACAGTCCACGCAAAGAGTTAAAATCTCTCGGGGTTAATGAAAAGGGAAAAGAAGTTTTTATCTGCAACGGTAGGTACGGATTCTATATAAAATGCGGTAAAACAAACGTTGCTTTGGGCAAGAGTGCAGATATTGAGAGTATAGATCTGGAGAAGGCTTTAGAGTTGATTAAGGGTAAGAAATAGACTTCTTGCATAACCATATGCTCTTTATTGTCATTCCAGCGCGTGACGCTGGAATCTAGAAAAAAAGAACCTGGATGCCAGTGTCTGGGCACTGGCATGACACCCTTTCTGGTAGAGGTTGCTCTCAAATCACAACGTGCATACAACTGCAGCAGTATGATGTTTTATTTATTATAGCTATAACACTGAAGTTTACAATCAGAACAAACCACTTGGCCACGTGGAACTGATTTCAGTTTATCAGTTGAAACTTGATTTGAGCAGAATATGCATTTTATTGTGTTGCTTGGAGTAAGTGAGTTATCAACAGCAATTCTATCATCAAAAACAAAACATTCTCCTTTCCAATTACCATTTTTATTATAAGTTTTTTCAAGGTAAGAAAGAATGCCGCCTTTAAGATGGTAAACATCACTAAATCCAAGGCTTTTCATATATGCTGTAGATTTTTCGCATCTAATCCCACCAGTGCAGTACATAGCCACTTTCAGGTCTTTACTCTCAGAAAATGACTCTGTCCACTGAGGAAACTCACGGAAACATTGTGTGTGTGGATTAATTGCATTCTTAAACTTGCCTAATTTCACTTCATACTCGTTTCGTGTATCTATTACTAAAACGTCAGGTTGAGAAGTAAAATCATCCCAATGCTCTGGATCAACATATTTACCCCTAAGGGAAATATCAAGATTGCTTACACCAAGATTCACAATCTCTCTTTTTAATTTTACCTTCATCTTGCTAAATGGTTGATATTCTGCTGCACTCTCTTTCCATGTAAGGTCCCTTAGCCTATAATCAGAACGTAGAAAATCGAATATTTTATCAATTGCGTTTCTTTCACCAGATATTGTTGCATTAACACCCTCTTCTGCAAGGAGTATAGTGCCCTTTAACTCAACGTTGTTGCATGCAGCTTTTATTTCGTCTTTCATGTCATAATAATTAGAGAGTTCTACAAAGTGATAGAAAGTTGCAATGACGAAGCTCATGATTATTCACTTATCAACTAAAAACATGATATACAAAATTATAAAGATATTCAATAGTACGGCTGTTAATTACTGGATATCTTCAGTTTTTACATATAACATTTTAATATAAAATATAGATTCAAATTAATGTTTTTAAGAGTATTTAAAAATATATTCTTATTTTTAATAAGCATATTATTCGTCTGCCCAATATTATCATTAATATCAATCTTATTTACAGATTCAGCGAATTCCGAATGGGTAATCAGTACACTTTTTCCTGAATATATACTGAGTACGTTAATTTTGATGGTAGGAGTAGGGGGAATATCTTTCATATTTGGAGTAATTCCAGCTTGGCTCACCACATTTTTTTCATTTCCTGGAAGTAAAATTTTTGAGATTGCTTTGTTCTTTCCGATATCGATTCCTGGATATATAGTAGCGTTCGTCTATGTAAATACGCTAGAGTTTTCAGGTCCGGTGCAGAGCTTATTAAGAGACATTTTAGATTGGAGCAAAGGTGACTATTGGTTTCCTGAAATAAAATCCCTAGGTGGTGGAATATTAGTAATGGGATTCAGCCTATATCCATACGTTTATATGTTAGTTCGCTCAAGTCTAAAGAATGTTAGTAACTCAGTCACTATTGCGTCAACGCTTGGGTTCTCCTCATTGAAGAGCCTGTTTTCTGTTATCATACCCTCCATACGCCCATCAATTATAGCTGGGTTGTCTTTGGTACTAATGGAAGTAATTACAGATTTCGGCACACCACAGTTTCTTGCTATCGATACTTTTACGACAGGAATATATCGCACCTGGTTTTTACTGCATGACAAATATTCAACTACTGTTTTAGCAGTTGCAGAATTAATTTTCGTTGTGATACTAATAGCTATCGAAAAAAAACTACAAAAAAAAGGAATATCTTACTCTTCAATCAATACCAATTCGGACTATCACAACAAACGGAGTATAAGTGGCGCTATGCCGTTGATCTTTGCTTATCTTATGTGTGTATTGCCGATCTTAATAGGTTTTATTTTGCCAATGATTCCGCTCATATATTGGAGCATAGAGAAGGGGTTTTTCATATACGAAGCAAGATTCTATAACATAATAGCAAATAGCATTAGTTTATCATTTATCACCGCATTAATCTCAATTAGCATTGCAATAATGATTGGATATACGGCGCGTAAAAATAAGGTAATCAACAATATAGCGCGTCTCATTTCTTTAGGCTACGCAATTCCAAATGCAATTATCGCAATTAGTATAATAATATTTTTAAGCAGAATATCCTCTTTCATTACTCAATATGTTGTGGAAATTAGCTTGGTAGGAACTATTGGCGCATTAGTTTACTCATATTTATTTCGTTTTTTTGCTATATCTTTCAAGGCGGTAGAGTCAGGGCTCAAAAAAACACCAAATGAAATTGAGTGGACTGCATATACTATGGGTCATGGACCTATTTCCACATGTTTGAATGTTCATATCCCTCTCATCAAGAAGAGTATATTATCGGGATTTTTGCTCGTATTTATGGATACTATCAAAGAGCTCACAGCAACACTCATTATAAGACCATTTAATTTTGAAACTATATCAACTAGAATATATGAACTTGTAAGCGATGAGCGCTATAGAGAAGCTGCCCCATTTTCGTTAATAATAGTTATAATAGGCTTAATCTCTACAATAACCTTATTTACACTTGATGATAAGGATAAAAAATAAACGTAACCGTTCACAGATTTCCACTTAATTCTTCAATCTCACTAATAGAAAGGCCAGTAAACTTAACAATAGTGTTGACATCAACATTATTAGCCAGCATTGCTTTTGCGACTTCAATTTTCCCTTCAATTTTCCCTTTCTCTATACCTTTTTGTATACCTTTCTCTTCAGCAAGATCAAGTCTGTATTCAAGAATAGCTTCTTCTTTGCGTAGATCCATTATCCTTTCTTCATAGGCTACTAAATCTTTTTCGTTCCAACGAAACTTGTCTAATTCATCATATGCTAGCTTTATTATTGGCGCTTTTTCTGCTATCTCTTTTAAGTCCTCTTCTGTTGTTTCTTCTGCGTATTTAAAAAAGAAACACCACCTTTCTACTATACTTTCTAACTGCTCTACTTTATTTTTTGCGAATTTAGGCAACTCAATAAAGACAAACTGAAAATCTTTTAAGTAATGGCCGTTAGTTTTTATATCACGTATATTGTGAGTAGAAATATAATCAACTTCTTCAGGAAGTAAGTTACAATTTGATATAGCAATAAAGAAGACTTTCTTTAAATCAATGTAGTTGCCAGATTTATCTAATTGTCTTGAGTAGGCTTTAGCGGCATATAATTGAGCGCGTTTTTCGAAGCCCTTGTCTCTAGCGAGCTGGTTAGGTAAGGAAGTAGTATTGCTACTACTCCCTCCCTTAGAAACGCAGCATGCAGGTTTCCCCACACTACGCTTGAGCCCCTTATCTAAGTCCTTCTTTTCTCGAATCGGCTTGTCCTTCATGATTCCTCAGAAAACATCATTCTTAATGGTGACACCAACAGTAGAGAACCTTCTCTTGAGAAAGAGCTTGCTAACATTTTTGTTTGTTTCACTCTTTCATCAAAATACTTTTTCCATTTTAAGTCAAGTGGATTTGCATCCGCCCTGATTTTAACATGTCGTCTGATAGGTATATCAATCAACCTCAGCAGTCTTAAATACCTTATCTCTTTCGGTTTGTTCTTGCATATGGGTGCAGCAAAGACCCATTGGCGTTGTTTCATTACCTTGAAGTAACGATTCTTTATCCAACGTAATCCTTTACGAGGATGTCTTTTCTTTGCCCATTTCCATAGAGCACACATAATTTCATGGTCTATTTTGTTAAAAGCTCTTTTCGCACACACATGGCTGTAGTAATTTCCCCATCCCCTTAATAGGGAATTGAGCAACTTGATTAGTACGGCCTGAGTGTTCGCTATGTTTGCCTTTATCAATGTACGTGCTTTATTAAGAAGTTTCTTAATACTTTCTTTTGAAGGTTTTATAATTAACTTCTTATTATACCTGCGTACATTACAACCAAGAAAGTCAAACCCTGTTGTAATAGATGTAATTTTTGTTTTCTCTTCGGAAAGGATAAGACCTCTCTCCTGAAGAAAGGACGATACTAGAGGTTTTACTTCATTTTCCAGTACTTCACGTGTGATTCCTGAAATGATAAAGTCATCTGCGTACCTGATTACATTTACTCCACTTCTGATTTTGCTTCTTCTTTTACTGCCAAGTTTACCAAATTGACTTTCCAATGATTTTTCAAGTCCATTTAGGGCTAGATTTGCTAGTATTGGAGAGATGATACTACCTTGTGGGGTACCTGCAGTTGTGGAATACAGAGTTTTTGATTCTAGGAAGCCAGCTTTTAACCAGCTATGAAGAATTTTCTTCTCCATAGGAATATGCTTCATGAGCCATTCATGGTTAATGTTATCAAAACACCATTTAATATCACCTTTGAGTATCCATTGTAGTTGGTTACGGCTTGCCAGTAACAAGTGACAAGCCACAGTAGCGTCTGCGCAGGATCTTTTTGGTCTAAAACCATAAGAGTGACGATCACTGATCGTTTCAGCTATCGGTTCCAAAGCAAACAAGTATAATGCTTGCATGGCTCTATCTTTTATCGTAGGGATTCCAAGAGGTCTTCTTTTGCCATTAGACTTACTGATGTATATCCGTTTTAGCGGAGAAGGTTTGTATCCTCTTTGTTTTAATAGCTTTATTCCTTGAAATTTTGTGTTGCAAGTTGACCATATTTGACGATCTACACCTGCTGTGTTTTTTCCTTGGTTTTCAGTTACTCTCTTAACCGCCAAAGCTTTGCCGCTAAAAGAGCGTGTGAGAAGGTGTTGTAAAGTTTTCACCTTACCCCATCTGCCTTGTTGGACAGCCTTAACAATACGCCTCTGTAGCCTCATAACAACTTTTTGGCATTTCTTCCAGGGTAACTGGTTCCATGCTTCGGAGTTATTGGTAGGTGCACTTACAGTTGTACTTGTAATCATCTGCTTTCCTACCTTAAGTGGTTAACAAAGTTTCTTGTCATGAGGGACCAAATGGAAGTCTGCTCGTTTTCACGCGAATTAATGTTACAAATTCTATCCATTTCGTTACAAAATGGCATTCGCTTTCTCCATTATCCTTTACCTGCACATCCATCAGCATTCCTTGCGGGTTGCCTGCCATATAGGCGAAAATACAGGCTTATCCTGTTCCTTTTGTCATACAATAGTGGGTTAGGTGGCTTCTCTATACCGGTGGAATTATTATTTGCGTACATCCAGAAATGAAAAATGTCACATTACCTTTTGGTCGGAGCTTATCAGCATCTTTAGCTCTTTAATCGTTACGATACTTATGAAGCTTCACTTACGTTCACCATACCACTAAGCCTAGCCCTCCAACCACATGATGCTTGTAGTTTATGCTTTCTCTCACGATTGAGCATCTTCTTTATCAAGAGGAGGTTCATTGTCCGCGTCGCTCGGCACCAACTGGTTACCCAATTCGCACTGATGCGTAGACTCAGATGGCAAAACATCTGGTTCAATAAGCTTTAGAATCCTTTCAGTTTCTTTCTGAATGAATTCCTCTCCTTTTAAACAATATGACCGAAGGCTTTCAGGTCGCACCATTTCTGCTATATATCTATTTCCGTGAGAATCCTTGCAGAGAACATCAACAATACTTTGTTTATCAGAGGCAACTTCGGGATCCATAATAGTGCTAAGAAACTCAACTTCTTGTATTGCATTTATCTCAGTAAACCCTAAAATATCGTTCAAAAAGTGGATCAGGATATTCTTATTTTTTTCCGTTCCAAAGATTTTTTTGAAACACAAATCATTGCGAGGATCGAGAAATTTTGAAAGAGCCATAGCCAAAGTGCTTAAAAATATTAATAATTATACACTATTATTAACAATTATTCAACCATATTTTTGAAGATAGCTATAGCTAACACGTCATAACCGCCACGAACCGTCATACCGCGATTCATTCGCGGTATCTTAGCATAGATCCCGCTAACAAGTAGCGGGATGACGATTGTGTATCGTGCTTTGCTAAAAATCACAGAATGCAGTCTGGTTACAAATAAACTATTTTGACAGTTAATGGGGTCTAGTTTTGATGTATGGACTATCCAAAGAAAAGGGTGGTATCATAACTTCAAAAACTTTTATGCTTTCTTCATTCAGAAATTCATACTTACCCTGCATTATTCCTGACGGTACATTTAAGTATGTTCCACTTGTGTATTTAAATACCTCTCCAGATTTTATCACAGGTTGTTCTCCGATAACACCAACTCCGGCAATTTCATTTACTTTTCCCTTATAATCTATTATTTGCCAATGACGACTTAACAATTGAATAGTTGATTGGCTTTTGTTTTTTATCTTAACGTTATACATCCATACATAGCAATTTTCATAAGGAATGGATTGCTCTTCAATATAAATTGGTAAAACTGTAACTTCAACAAAGTTGGTAGTTAGTGTGTATTCTATCATTATAAAATATTCATGATAAGAAAATAGTATTTTAATTATATACTTTTTTCATAGATTTTTCAAGTATACTTTAATTAGGAAATATCAATTTATAGTATGAATGAACCAGATGCGCTGAGCAAAAAAGTAATAGGAATAATAGGTGGTGGACAATTAGGTAAAATGACTGCTATCGCTGCAACAAAACTTGGACAAAAAATACATGTTTTTGCCAGTGCTAAAGACGATCCAGCTTGTTCTATTGCTGATGATTTCACAATAGCAGATTTCTCTGATAAGAAAGCGCTTGAATCTTTTGCACAGAGTGTGGATTTGGTCACTATTGAGTCTGAAAATATTCCATGTAGTGCAATTGATATCGATGTAAATTTTTATCCGGGTAAAAAAGCGTTACACATTGCGCAAAATAGGCTTAGAGAGAAAGATTTCATTAGAAGCTTGAGTATAAAAACTGCTGAATACAAAAGTATACAAAATTATAATGAGCTACTGAAAAGCAGTAGAGCTTTTGGCTATCCAACAAGGCTGAAAACAACAGAAATGGGTTATGATGGAAAAGGGCAATATGTGCTTGAGAATGATTCTGAAGTGAAGCAATTTGCTTTCTTTGATTGGAATACAGAGTACATTCTTGAAGCAAGTGTTGATTTACTGAAAGAGGTTTCAATAGTCGTTGCAAGAGATAAAAACGGTAAAGTAGCTTTTTTTCCTATAGCAGAAAATTACCACGTTGATGGAATACTTGATACTTCAACAGTGCCAGCTAAAATAGATAGTAAATTAACTCAAGAGGTACAACGAGCTGCAAAGAAAATAGCAAATGCGCTTGATGTAATAGGAATTCTGGCTATTGAATTTTTTGTTACTAAGGATAACGAATTGTTAGTTAATGAACTAGCTCCAAGACCTCACAATTCTTGCCACTGGAGCTTGGATGCATGTAACGTTAGTCAATTTGAACAGCTAGTTAGGATAATATGCGGGCTACCTATGCAGGAAGTAGTATTACGCTTTCCTTGTATGACGAAAAATATAATAGGTAATGATATATATGATTCTCATAAGTATTTGAGCAACGAAAAAGCTAGTTTAACCATATATGGGAAAAAAGAGGTTAGGGATAAGCGTAAAATGGGACATGTCAATATAGATTTAAGTTAACAGTTTTTCTACGTCATACCGCCACAACTGTACGAACATTGTGATATGATGAGATGTTACATAGTAAACGGTGTCATTCTAGCACCTCTTTTCCCGTCATCCCGCTGCTTGTTAGCGGGATCTCATTTCATTTTGTGAAGGTGTCATCCCAGCACCTCTTTTCCCGTCATTCCGCTGCTTGTTAGCGGGATCTCATTTTACTTTATGAGGGTATCATCCGAGTAGCCCCTTTCTCGTCATCCCGCTGCTTGTTAGCGGGATCTCATTTCACTTTATGAAGGTGTCATTCGAGTAGCCTGACTACTTGGATCCAGGAATTTTATTAAGTTGGTAAGCATAAAAGTGGCTGATCTTATGTTAAAACACAACGTTCTTGATGAGATTACAGCAAGGCTGGATTCCAGCGTCAGCTACTTGAATGACAGCAGTCCTACGTCATGCCGCCGCGGTATCTCTAGATCCCGCTAACAAGTAGCGGGATGACGATTGTCGTTTAGCCATAAATGTTTAAGAAATTTACCAAACGAAAAAAAAGGCAAAAGAAGCCCCGTGGTTGGCTAGTTACTTACATTATACTTTCAAGTATGGCGTTTTTTTATTCTAAACGTTTAATAACCGCGATTCATCTGCTTTTAAGCCGCAACTAATCTAAATTATAAACATTAAGAAATTTACTAAACAGAAAAAAAGGCAAAGAAAACCTAGGGTAGCTAATTACTCACTATCCATTTTTTAAGTTGGCGTTTTTTGATGTTTTAAATGCTTTATAAGCGCATTTTAGCTTGTATAGCTAGAAATTTGATAAAGACATAAGGTGCACATAGTGCAAAAAATTAAACATGAGACGCCAAATACGTTGAGTTTTTTTGTCATTTAATCTGTACAGAGAAGATAAATAAATAGCTTCAGTTTCATGATAAGGGGGCTGGCGAAGGGTGTCAAGTAAGTTTTTTCGTTTCTATTTCCAATAAAAGTTTGTATGCAATAACACAGAAGCATGCACTGCTATTCCTTCATTTCTTCCAATATAACCTAATTTCTCTGCAGTGGTTGCTTTGATATTTACAAATTCATCATCAATTTCTAATGCTTTTGATATGAATTTCTTCATTTCTACTTTGTAAGGCGATATTTTAGGCTCTTCACAAACTATAGTAATATCTAAATTAGACACGCTGTACCCTTTTTCTTTTGCTTTTTTAGCAGCAAAGTCAAGAAAGTGAGATGAATTGCAATCTTTCCATTCAGAGGAACTAGGAGGAAAGTGCTCTCCTATGTCGCCACATCCCAGTGCTCCGAGTATTGCATCAACGATTGCATGTATTGCAACATCACCATCAGAGTGCGCTTCTATTGCCATGTTGTGTTCAATTTTCACACCGCAAATTTTTATAAAGCTTTCAGCACCATTTTGAACTTTAATGAACTTATGTATATCATAACCGGCTCCGACACGAAATTTTGGCTCTTCAAAAAGAAGCTTTGCCATATTGATATCCTCTTTTGTGGTTAACTTAAAATTGCTTTTCTCACCTTTAATAATCGCAACATGTTTTTTGTGCTCTACCATTAGTGATGAATCGTCAGTAAATTCTTTGACTGATTGATGGCATGATAATAATTCTTTGAAATTAAAAATTTGAGGGGTTTGTATGGCTCTGAGCTTTCCTCTTGAAATCGTAGATTCAATAAAACTATTACTCACCAATGACATAGTGTCTTCAACTTCTATTGCTGGAACTACTCCTGTATATTGATCATTAATCATAGATTCAACCAAGTTATCTATCAGAACATCTGACACAAAAGGCCTACAAGCATCGTGTATAACTACAAAATCTGGGTTAATTTTTTGTAAGCTTTCAAGCCCTAGTTTAACTGAACTTTGCCTGTTTTCTCCTCCGTATACAGGGCTTAGTAATTTAGTGTCTGTAATTAGTGATATAGCTTTCTCATAGAAACTTTCATGGTCTCTATTAATTGCTATTCTTATGTAATCTATATATTGGTTAGCCAGAAATCTTTTAATTGTATGAAATAAAACAGATTTACCTGCCAGTTTTATATATTGCTTAGGAATCGTAGAATTGCATCTACTGCCTACTCCCGCTGCAACTATTAATGCTGCTATTTTGTATTTCTTAGCGCACATATTTCTTTTTGTAGAAGCTTTCCTCTCTATCCAAGATTCTTTCCGAAAAATAAAATTTCTGACATCATATAAAAGTTACTTCCCCTATTAACTAGCATAATTATAATAGCAAAAGAGATATTTAGAGAGCTCAAAATCTATCTTTGCCTGCGGATTAAACAACTAAATTTTAGTAAAAAATGATAGTATTACAAATCGTAAAATACTTTCAACATAGGAAAAATAAATTGCATATTTTTCAGTAAATTAGCTATGCTAAACACATGCAAAAACGTCATATAACTATTTGTTTCATACTGCTTTTTATAATAGGGATGTTATTCCTGATGCGTCCTATGATTTTTCCATGTTTAATATCTATTATTATTGCATATTTGTTTAATCCGCTAGTAGTCAAGTTTGAAAAGTATAGAATACCACGTTCATGTTCTGTAATTTTTATAATACTTATTTTATTAATAGCTTTTATACTAGTCATAACATTTGTTTTACCTATTATATATGTTCAAATTACTTCAATATTAAATTTCTTAGTGAGTAAAGTGCCCTCATTAAAGTTTAAAGTAATCCCCTCTGTATTAGAATTTCTTAATATGAAAATCGAGGATAGCTTATTTGATCATTTATCTAAAAATCTAGCAGAAAATTACAGCAACTATGTATCTTATTTCATGAATGCTCTTGATATTGCTAGTAACTTTATAATCCAAGTGTTAAGTTCAAGCTTTAACACGGTATCATTAATGGTGATTACTCCTGTAGTGTTTTTCTATATATTACGTGATTGGCCTTTAATTATAGAAAAAGCTAGTAAATTAATCCCTATTCCTTACAGAGGAAAAATTGCAGATTATTTTTCCAAAGTGGATTTCATTATATCTAATTATCTAAAGGGGCAGGTAAATGTATGTATTGTCATGATGGTCTTTTACTCTGTGAGTCTGAGCATAATTGGATTGGAACACTCTATTGTTATTGGAATTTTATCAGGAATGTTAACGTTCATACCTTACGTAGGGCCATTATTATATACCATTATTGGGTTTTTGAGCGCTATCACTCAATTTAGTGGATGGTTTGAAAGTGCTGCTGTTTTGCTATTATTTGGTGTTGGACAATTAATAGATTCAAATATATTAGTTCCTTTATTAATAGGAAAAAAAGTTCATATACATCCAACTGTAATTATTCTGGGAATTACTATATGCGCTTCATATTTTGGATTTACAGGTATATTACTTTTTATTCCAATAATAGCAATGTTCAATGTATCAGTAGAATATGCAATCAATAAATATTTTAAAAGTGAGCTTTATAAAAACGGCTAACAGACCTTTTGCATAATCAATTTATGGTAAGAGGAGAAATGAGCCCAGAATACCTGACACATTTGAGGAGCGTAAGTAAATTTCTGCGCAAAAATTACTACCAGAAAGAGGTTACGTAAGAGGTTCAACGTGCAATTAAATTTATTTAACAACAATCAAGCTGATTATAGCCGGCAAAATTACATCATCTTAGATGAAAATAAGCACGTATATAATTCGGTAGTTAATGATTTATCTTGGAAATGTCTGATTCTTTTTGGACCTAAAAGCTCCGGTAAAACTCATCTTGCTCATATTTGGCAATCAATAAACGATGCAATCTTTATCAATGTGAATAACTTCGTAAGCGAGATTAGGTATAGCGATGCTTTTATTTTAGAAGACGTACAAAACATTAAAGATGAAGCCATGTTATTACATTGTTACAATTACATGAAAGAAAACGACAAGAGGCTGCTAATCACTTCTTCAATTTCACCAAAAAAGCTTAACTTCAAACTAAGAGATTTAAGTTCTCGAATATTATCAACTATCAGCGTAAAAATTTTGCCTGCAAGCGAGGAATTATTAAGAATTATGCTAATAAAACGATTTTCAGATAAACAGTTAAAAATTGATTTAAAAGTGATTAATTATATTTTAGCAAGAATAGAACGTTCTTTCTATAGCATTGATAAAATTATAGAAAAGATAGATAATGAATCTATAGGGTCAAATGTGACCGTTCCTTTTATTAGCACTTTATTAAAAAAAGATGCCATTTGATTTCTTCTTTTGTAAAGGTGTATATTAAAAATTTATTAACACCCATAACACTAACGTAATTGGAATCTCTACCTGTCCATGTTAGAATTATAATCAATGTTATGTTATAATAAATATAGATAGATACAGCTAAGAAGTATTCTATATTTATAGTAGAGCTCACTTTATAAGGTGTTTTTTATAGATTTAACGTTATAATTTAACTATGATAAGAGTAAGATTAAATTTAAGAAAAAGGTTAAAGCAAAAGTTTGTGATGTTCACTCTATTGATAAATGCTTTATTTGTCTCATATTTTCTCATAAGAAACACAGGGAACACTTCTAATCAAATTATAGCCAAAGAAATAAATATAGGAACTGATAATGAAAAATAAACAGTCGCAAAATAAAAAAGAAAATCTTTACATAACATATTACATAGATGCTTTAGCTTCAGAGAGGTCCGCTGCACAAAATACTCTGGAAAGTTATCGTTCGGATTTACACCAGTTTGAAGAATTTTTATTGGAAAGCGGCACTACCTTGGTTGGTGTAAACAAAACCAATATTAAAGATTATGTGAAATCTTTATGTACACAAAAAAAATATAAAAGTAGCTCTATATCAAGAAAAATATCCGCTATGAAAAATTTTTACAAGTGTCTATTTAATAACGGAATAATAGATTTTAATCCAGCGCCGGCTAATGATGCTGAATTAAAGAATCCAAAAGTTTCTCGTCCTTTGCCTAAGTATTTAAGTGTCGAAGAAATATTTTTGCTAATAGACACAGTGAGAAAATCAGCAAGCGAATCGAATAAAGAGATAAGCAGTAAAAGGCTATGTGCGATTTTAGATATCCTTTACTCTTCTGGAATGCGTGTTTCTGAACTAATTAGTATGAAATTATGTGAAGTGTCACATTTAATAAACAGTAATAACAAAGAATGCTATATAATAATAAAAGGAAAAAGTGGTAGAGAGAGGCAAATTCTTTTTAATGAACAAGCATTGCAGAGCCTTAGAAATTATTTATCAGTTCGTGATAATCTGATCTCTAAAGAAAAGGAATCCGATTGGCTATTCCCAGGTGATAAACCTAATAAACCAATTACAAGGCAGAGGGTCGGTCAATTAATGAAGGAGTTGGCAAGAAAATGCAATATTGATGAAAATAAGATCTCTCCACACGTGGTTAGGCATTCTTTTGCTACCCATCTACTAAATAGCGGAGCAAATATTGTGTTGATACAGAAAGTTCTTGGCCATACTAACCTTTCTACAACACAAATATATACTCATATTGCTAACGAAAAGTTAAAGGACAAATTAGCTGATTCGCATCCTATTACTCAGATGATCAATAATTAAATTTATTGTTTTTAATTTGTAATAAAGTTAAATTTAAATAAATTTATGTGAGTTTGTGATTTCAAGTTTATTGTTTAATTTCTTTCTTATATTATGGGAGGTATTCTATACTTTCATTACTCTCCCTGTAATTTTCTTTTCTGAGTGTGTAATAACCATTTTCCTCGTCTGTTCGGTGAGAGTTGTATTATTCATGCTGCGTTTATTATGTGGCATTAAATATGAAGTGAGGGGAATGGAAAACATCCCTAAGCAACCTTTTATCATTGCATCTAAACACCAATCTCCATTTGAAACATTTATTTTTATACTACTATTTAGAAAAGCGGTTTTTATTTTAAAACGTGAATTGAAATGGATTCCATTCATTGGTTTGCATCTTATAGCGCTGAAAATGATTTTTATTAACCGTTCAGATGGTATCAGTTCTATACGCCATATAATCAAACTAGCAAAAATGCGTATAAAAGAAAATAGAAGCATAATAATATTTCCTGAAGGTACAAGAACAACTATAAACCAAAATATAAAATATCAACCAGGTATTGCTGCTTTATATAGCGTATTATCTGTTCCTGTGTTACCGGTTGCTTTAAACACTGGTTTGTTTTGGCCAAAAAGCATACTTTCTCTGAGAAAGAATCCCGGAAAGGCAGTAATAGAAATATTGCCCCCAATATATCCTGGGTTAAACAAAAATGAATTCTTGCAAAGTTTAGAAAAAATTATTGAAGAGAGAAGCAGTAGATTAACCATAGGAAAAACTGATATTGCAAATTAACAAAAAAACTTTATAATTAAGAGAAAAGTACAGTATTTTAGGTATTAATATATGGCAAATCATAAGAGTGCTAAAAAAATGATAAAGGTAATAGCAAAGCGCACTTTAATAAATAAGATGCGGAAAAGTAAAACTCGCACTGCTATTAGAAATTTGGTTGATATAATCAAGTCTGGCGACAAAGAAAATGTTGTTCTGGCATTTCGGAATGCTGAATCTAATTTACACAAGTGTGTGAATAAAGGTGTTATTCATAGGAATACCGCTGCGCGTAAAATAAGTCGCTTAAATGCAAAAGTAAAAGCATTGATGACCGCTTAATACGGTTAATGTAAAGTTAACTGTATTAATATATACTCCTCAGTTTGTATATTCTGTATAAAATTTAAGTAGCTTAAGTGATGGATAAAAAAGTGCTATTAGAACTAAGTAATGGATTAAAAATCGAGCTACCTGTATTAAGCGGAACAACAGGTCCTGATGTGTTAAATATCAAGGATTTATATAAGATGACAGGATTATTCACTTACGATCCAGGGTTTGTTTCTACAGCTTCATGCTCTTCTACAATTACATTCATTGATGGAGATGAAGGAGTTCTTAAATATAGGGGACATAATATAGCTGATTTGGCAGAGAATAATAATTTTACTGCTGTGATTTATTTATTGCTCTATGGTGAATTACCCAGTTCAGAGCAACACAAAAAATTTCTTCTCAAAATACAAGAATCATCCAAAGTATCAGAGCAAGTTACAAATGTAATTAAAGCATTTCCAAAAACTGCTCACCCTATGTCAATCTTAGTTGCATGTTTTGCAAGTTTGTCAGCATCTTATCATGAAAAGCATGGCAACAATGTCAATGGTGAAGACCTAGATTTTGGAATTTCTGCAATAGCGCAAGTTTCCACAATTATTGCAATGATTTATAGGCATATCAACAATCAGGAATTCATAAATGCTAACAATGAATTAAGTTACAGTGAAAATTTCTTAAAGATGATATTTGGCGATGCTGTTGATAATGATAAAAGCGCCCTTTTTGCAAAAGCTCTGGATAAAATATTTACTCTCCATGCTGATCATGAACAGAATGCTTCTACGGCGGCTGTCAGATTGGTGGGATCGGCTGGTTCTAATCTGTTTGCAAGCCTCTCTGCAGGAGTTGCTACACTTTGGGGACCAGCACATGGTGGAGCTAATGAGGCAGTTATAAATATGCTAAAAGAGATAGAGCAAAGTGGAGATATAGATAAATTCATCGAAAAAGCTAAAGATGATAAAGATCCATTTAAATTGATGGGATTTGGACATCGTGTTTATAAAAATTATGATCCGCGCGCGCGTATATTGGAAGGCGCTTGCCATGAGGTTCTAAGTAAACTAGAACAAAATAATGAACTGCTTAAAATTGCAAAAAAACTTGAAGAAATAGCTTTAAAGGATGAATATTTTATCGTGCGTAAGTTATATCCAAATGTTGATTTTTACTCAGGTATAATAATGAATGCTATTGATATCCCCTCAAATATGTTCACGCCTATTTTTGCACTCGCAAGAACCACTGGTTGGGTTACTCAGTGGTATGAAATGATAAATGATAAAGAAACTAAGATCTGTAGACCAAGGCAACTCTATTTTGGTAAATAAATTTATTTTCACTTCATTAGACTTCTTGCATAACCCAAACTAAGTAGAAAAAAGGTGTCATCCGAGTAGCTGACACTGGTTCCTTTACGACGGAAGTGTCCAGAGGTGTCATTCCAGTCTGGAATCCAGAAAAAAGGATGGTGTCATTCCGTATCCGTTCAGCCAATGGCGTCAACTTAAGAGCTTTCATTAGCAAACTCTCCTAAAGACATGATGGCGTTTAGGCTTATCTACTTTATTGCGGCTGTCCCGGTCGGATTTTAACTTTAGCGCGTATACTTAAAAAGGGCTTGAAAGTTTTTTGGCGCAATAAGTACCTGATAGAGTTTCTGTCTCATTACACTAAATAAAACTGAAAAATTTAAACGATACTCAGTAATTTGATCTGGGTTCCAAGGCCCTTGTGCATCACATATATGAAGCGATAATATATTGCACATGACCAAGTTTGCCCAAAATTCTTGTAATACAGCCTCTCCAGAAAAATTCTCTAACTCTGCTCCTACTTTGAGTCGTTTATAGCACTCCTCTATGTGCCACCTTAACACATAAGCTTTGCTCCAAAGTCTCGGTCAAAAACTCTGTTTCTCAGTTGGCTAATGTCAGCACTATAACTCTTACTTTCTGTCCTTTCATTTTATTTTTTAGCTTTTCATTTTCTAATATAAAATCAAAATCTAATTCGCCAGCGTTCCCATAGCTTACTATAATTTCTTTTTTGCAAGCGAAAAATAAAATCTACTTCCAAATTATAATGCTGCTGAATGAATTTTACTGAAGACGATCATAGATAAATAATAATTTCTCTTGATTTAATAAACGCATTTGAGTGATAACTTCGGGTAATTGCTCTGCCGCCAACGTTTGTTCACCTATATTCCAAGCTGCAAGACGAGCACTGCAAATCAGCGAAGTACACAAATCAACAAACAAATTGCCAATGGTGCCTGTTGTTCCATTTGGTTCAAACTCGGATACAATTTCCCCAGAGCTGGGTAATCTCATACCAGAACCATCTGCTGCAATAAGTCTATAGCCTCTCCAACTCAGGTTCATCCTGATAGGCTGTTTGGATGCTTAGATTCTTGAAAGCCTGTATGGCAAATCTTATACCTTGCTTTAGAAAAAGCTTGCTTTGAGGGTACATGTCAATGGCTCCATAAGTTCACATTCTATTCCCAAACTTTTTTTAACTAACTTTAAAATCATAGAAAATACTGTCGAAAAAGGAAGTTTTCTTGTTCGTGTAAAACTCAACACAATGGATTTTCTGAAAAGTTTTCGAGTATATTGCATTTTTAATTTGTAAGATAAGATCTTTTCCTTTTTGCATGCCTCACCTAAAAAAGACACATTTTAAACTTTTTTGTTGCAATAAAATAGAAACAAAAGTGCTGTCCCTTGCACTCTTTGGATAATTTAATGATAAAAAATTTAGAGAGAAATTTTATATACTATCGCTGATATTTTTCCTTAAGTTGACGCCATTGCCTGAACACTTACCTAATGATGAAGCTATCGAAAACATAGCAAAGAGACTTCAAAAATCTATAGACGATGCAAAAAAGCACAAGGTCATGTTTAGTGTTGATGTATTCCAAGGAGAAAAAAGTAATCAATAATAGATTATTCGATACTGATCTTATACCACCTCATGGAGCAAGATAAAAATGTTACTGAGACTGGAAAAGAAAAACTACGGCCTCTTATGTTAGAAATGTTTAATCTAGTTTCAACAGGCACTGATGTGAGCCAAGAAGTTCGGAGATTATTGCCAGAAGATATACTGAAAGAACGCGGCGAATATTTGTCACGTCTAAAACAAATTGTAAGTGATAGTATTGAAAATGACAAAAAAAAAGGAATTGTAGTAGAAAGAGATAATAAATTTTATTATGTACAGTGTCCAGAAAAAAGTGTGATCACTCCTGCAAAATTTATGAACTCCCCGGAATTTAAGGACTTAGAATATGGTGCATTGCGAATAAGAGAAGGAGATAATCTAATCTGAATAAAAAGCTGGCAATATCATGATATGCAAGGCAAAGTAAAAATGACCTTTAGGGTAGGCGATGAAAAGATCGAAATGATTTTATCTTCTGAAAAAGCTGAAAGTTTTGGTAAAATAATGGTACATATGGATGACAAAAGTTGTGAAATCTTCTCAAAGTACCTAAAAGAGCTAGAAAAAGAACCTCGTATAAGCAAGGTTGTTGAAGCTGCTAAAAGTTTTGCACAAACGAAAAGCAGTGCAGTTAGTCCACCTCTTTCTAATATGAAAAGAGTTGACACATCGCAACATTTTCAAAGTAGTGACCATGAATCACCAGAGCATTAACAATTATCATACATACATTGTTGCATATAGCAATAGTGTATGTGTATAGTTAGTAGGGTTTGTAAACTTAATAAAGTCTACAACTAATTTGAAAACTACTTTATTGTATGCAAGACTTTAAAATACTAGAAAATCTAAAAACCAAAGCACTAGAAGCTGAAAAAGGAGGCGGTTCTGACAGGATTACCAAACAACATGAAAAAGGGAAATTAACTGCTAGAGAAAGGCTCAGTATATTGCTCGATGAAAGTTCTTTTGCAGAATACGATAAATTCGTAAAACATCATGCAAATGATTTTGGCATGCAAAATGCTAATTTTTTAGGTGATGGGGTAGTGATTGGTCGTGGTACTATTTATGGCAGAAAAGTTTTTGTTTATTCTCAGGATTTTACTGTCTTTGGTGGTTCACTTGGTGCGTCACATGCAAAAAAAATATGCAAAATTATGGATATGGCAATTAATGCCAGAGTTCCAATTATCGGACTAAATGATTCTGGTGGAGCCAGAATTCAGGAAGGAGTAAATTCTCTTGCTGGTTATGGAGAAATTTTTCAAAGAAACGTAAATGCATCGGGTGTTATACCACAAATTTCTTTAATTATGGGCCCATGTGCAGGAGGTGCAGTTTATTCCCCAGCATTAACTGACTTTACTTTCATGGTGAAAAACAGTTCATATATGTTTATAACCGGGCCAGATGTAGTAAAAAAGGTTACCTACGAAGATGTAAGTTTCGAAGACCTCGGTGGAGCAAAAATTCATACAAGCAAAACAGGAGTAGCGGATTTTGCATTCAATAATGATGTTGAAATGCTGCTAAAAATGCGTGAATTCTTTACTTTCTTACCAGCAAATAATCAAGAATCACCAAAATCTGCACCAATCTGTAATGATGTTGACGACATTGATGAATCCTTAAACACTCTAATTCCTACCAATCCTAATACTCCTTATGATATGTATGAACTCATTGAAAAAGTTTGTGATGAAAGGAATTTCTTTGAACTGAAACCTGATTTTGCTCGTAATATCATAACTGGTTTTGGTAGAATTGGAGGAAATACTGTCGGTATTGTTGCAAATCAACCTATGCACCTTGCAGGATGTTTGGATATTGATTCTTCAAGAAAAGCTGCGAGGTTTGTAAGGTTTTGTGACGCATTTAACATTCCGATCATCACACTTATTGATGTTCCAGGATTTTTGCCGGGTACAAATCAAGAATACAATAATATAATACAACACGGAGCGAAACTGCTTTACGCTTACGCTGAAGCGACCGTGCCGAAAATTAGCCTTATCACTAGAAAAGCGTATGGTGGTGCATACATTGTTATGAATTCGAAACATCTAAAAGGTGATATAAATTATGCCTGGCCAACTGCTGAAATAGCTGTGATGGGCCCTGAAAGTGCAGTTGAGATTATATTTCGACACGAAAAAGATCAGCAAACGTTAATTAAAGAATATAAAGAAAAATTTGCTAACCCATTTTTTGCTGCATCATATGGATACATTGATGACATTATAGTGCCAAGTAAAACAAGGTATCACTTTTGTAAAGCATTAGAGCTACTCAAAAACAAGAAGGTAGAAAGGATATGGAAAAAGCATGACAACTTACCTCTGTAACTTTCTTCTAAGCCTTGCTTACAAGTTATGCAATATTATAAGTATAATCAGTGTGCCGTTACCAAGACTCGAACTTGGGACCTCGTCATTACCAATGACGTACTCTACCACCTGAGCTACAACGGCAAGTTTATATATTATGATAATGAATAACACAAAAAAGAATAAGGAAAAAGAAGAGGAGAAAAAAAGATTAGCGAAAGCTTTAAAGCAAAATATTTTGAAAAGAAAAAAGCAGCAACAGAGTAGACAGAGAACCCTTTCAAAACTCGTTTGTGGTGAGGAACTTTTAGGAGAAAGCACCGCAGAATACTCGAATGTATTTGAGAACGACAAAATTACCATCAGAAACTTAAGTTTTGAAGGAGGTATCATGCCAGAACTACCGGAAGTGGAAGTAATCTCTAATTTTTTGCTTGATAAAATTAAAAACAAGCAAATCAGTAATGTTATAGTGAATAATTGGAATTTACGTGCCCCAATAACAAAAAATATTGATGATATGCTAAAGGGCAAAGTCATACGCAACATCAAGCGTAGAGGTAAGTATACCATCTGGAATACAGATGGTAGTGTGGCTGTAATCATACATCTTGGCATGAGCGGAAAGCTTATATATGCTGACCACGATCAAATGCGGAATAAGCATGATCACGTGGTATTTTTATTTTCTGACAATACTTCAATAATTTTTAATGACCCAAGAAGATTTGGATTAGTTATCGTTTTAAATAAAGAACAAGAAACGGATTTTTTTAGCGATTTTGGAATAGAGCCCCTCACGGATGAATTCAGTGGAGACTATTTACAGGAGTTGCTGAAAAACAAAAAAGTGAATATCAAATCAGCGTTAATGGACAATAAATCAATAGTTGGCGTAGGCAACATATATGCTTCTGAGAGCTTGTTTAGAGCCCGTATATCACCACTCAGGTCAGCAAAAAACTTGACCTATAGAGAGTGCGAAAAACTTGCTGCTGAAATAAAAAATACTCTGAGTGATGCAATTGCTGCAGGTGGTTCAACACTGAAAGATTATGCACAGCCATCTGGATCTGCTGGATACTTTCAAAATAACTTTTACGTATATGGTAAAGTTCAAAAACCTTGCAAGATTTGCAATAATATCATAACACTTATACGACAAAATGGCCGTAGCACTTATTTTTGCAACGCGTGCCAGAATTAAGATTTTATTTTTTGATATGATATTTTCACTTGAAAAAGATCCATTTGATTTGTTTTCAAAGTGGTACAAAGCAGTACTTAATTCTCCGTGTGAACAACCAACTGCAATGACGCTAGCAACTTGTAGCAAAGACTGTATTCCATCTGCAAGAGTGGTATTACTAAAGGAATATAGCAAAGAAGGTTTTGTGTTTTTCACTAACGTAAACAGTAAAAAAGGGAAAGAATTGACTGAGAACCCCAAAGCTGCGTTAGTGTTTCATTGGATAGAATTTGCTAGGCAAGTGCGAATTGAAGGAGAGGTTAAACTTCTAAACGATGAAAGAACTGACAAATACTTCTCTTCTCGAGCGCTGGGTAGTCAAATTAGCGCATGGTGCTCAAAACAATCGAGCATTCTGAAAGATTGGCAAGATTTTGAGCAAGCTATAAAATTGAAGGAAAAAGAATTTCACAATACACAAGTTTCTCGTCCTGATTTTTGGGTGGGATTTTGCGTAATCCCAAAAGTAATTGAATTTTGGCAAGAAGGTGAATATAGGAAGCATATTAGATTTAGATACACTCTTGTTGAGGGAAGCGATTGGAAAGTGGAACAACTATATCCTTAAAAATGGTTGCGGGAGTAGGATTTGAACCTACGACCTTCAGGTTATGAGCCTGACGAGCTACCGAGCTGCTCCATCCCGCGTCGTTGCTTATTTAGTTATTATATATACAAATAATGAAAAAAGAAAAATAAAATTTCACCACATGCAAATATCGACACACTTATTAACTTTTCTTGACATAATAGTTAGTTATATACGTAACAATCTGCGCAATGAACAATATAACTTGATACTGTGGTTTCCTGTTCTTCAGTGTGCAGGAATTTTAACATATTTTTCCCTAAGTTTTGAACCAAGCTGCATATCTATTTTTCTTTTGCTTTTACCCACACTAATTTTGATTGCAATATTATACAGAAAGTACGCAATATTATGCATTGCTTTAATTGCAGTGCTCATAGGATTTACAGCCAGTAAATTAAGAACAGCTTTAGTTGATACTCAAATTCTTGATAAAGAGAGGTATGTAAAAAATATCGTTGCCACAGTGAAGGATATTAACGACAGGGGCTCATATAAACAATTTCTGCTTTCTGTTGAAAAATCCCCTACTATCTTAAAATCCTCTCCTGTCATCCCAGCGCCCCCTTTTGTCATCCCAGTACTTGATACTGGGATCCAGAAAAAAAAGATATGGATTCCAGCGTCACGCGCTGGAATGACACCGGATAGAGCTCTAGATAACATCAGAATATCAGTTAGAACCAAAGTGGAAAAAGGCATTAAAATAGGCGATCAAGTAAAATTATCAGCAAAACTCTTCCCTCTAAAGATTGCACCTTCGGAGTATGCATACGATTTTGCAAGAATAGCATATTACCAGAAAATAAGTGCAACAGGTTTTGCAACAAGCAAAATAGCCCTACACAAAAAGGCTGAAGCAAGGCAATTTCTAGAGTATATAGAATCTTTCCGTCAATACATTTATGAAAACCTGCAGCAAAATATCAAAAAACCACATGCGGATATAATCTCTGCATTACTGATCGGTAAAAAAGATGGCATAGATCAAAAAACTATGGACGCGATACGAGATTCAGGTATAGCACATTTGTTTGCCATATCTGGTTTGCATTTATCATTTGTTGCTGGTCTGTTTTTTGTAGTGTTTCGTAATTTATTCGCAATATCTGAAACTTTGACTCTTAAGTATAACACCAAGAAAATATCTGCATTCCTTACTATCTTGCCAACCACGTTTTATTTATTGATTACCGGTATGCAAATTTCTGCTCAGCGTGCCTACATTATGGTGATTTTAGTACTCGTTGCAATAATGATAGAGAGAAAATATCGAGGGTTAATAGCAATTGCGTTTGCTGCTTCAGTGATACTCTCAGTAGAACCAGAAGCAATTTTAAAGCCTGGCTTTCAGATGTCATTTTCTGCTGTTTTGGCACTGGTTGCCAGTTATCAAATTAATGCTAATAAGTTGTTCAAAATAAAAATAATGAAATATTTTGTGTCGATAATGATCAGCTCAGTAATAGCAAGTTTAGCAACTGTTCCGTATACGATATATAATTTTAATTATTTTTCAATTAGTGGCATTATCACAAATTTAGTTGCTATACCAATAGTTACATTAATTATTATTCCACTTGGAATAATCTATGTTTTGTTGATTCCTTTGGGTGTTGAATGGATTATAGCGCCATTTATAGAGCGCCCAATTGACAGCATTTTGTATATAACAAATGCAATCGCTAGTCTTCAGTATTTGGTTATTCCCATTCGTACTTTTCCTGCCTCATCAATTATTATAATAACATTTGGGTTATTGTGGCTGTGCTTGTGGGAAAGAAATTGGCGTTTCTTCGGAATTTTCTTTATTGTGCTGGGTATTTTCTCTAGTGCTATGTATAGAACTCCTGATATCTTGATAAATGCTGATAATGTTGCTGCAAAGGAGAGTGATAACTTACTATATTCTCTCACCAGAAAAAATAGGAACTTTGTTGTCAAAACATGGGCGAAGCAAAATGGGCAGAACCAAATTTTGAATCATAAAAAATACAATAACTCAGATAAAAGGCTAAAGTGTAACGATTATGGCTGCATATATAATAAAGGAAATAATAAATTAGTGCTGCTAGCTTATAAAAAAGAAGATATTTCAGAAAATTGTGATAAAGTTGATTTAACAATTCAATTAAGTGAATTCGACTATTCAGCTTGCAACGTTAAAATTATTAAACATGCTGATCTAGAAACGTATGGCACACATTCTGTTTGGTTAACAAGTCGTTACGTAAAGATTAATACAGTGCGCTCCAATAGGCCTTGGCACATGTTGAAAAATTAAGAAACTTGATTTTAAGGTTTGGTTAACGTATACCTAAATAAGTTTAAACTAGAAAAATGTTATGGTTACAGACACTCAAGATCCTTTCAAAGACTATTTTGATTTTTTAGGATTTAGAAAACTTTCTGACCAGCCCAGTAGAATTTTGAGCTCTATAAGAAAGTATTCTGGTACTATATCGATAGCAAGTACCATTGCTACTCTTATAGCATTTACTGCCTTTTCTATTCAGCCTGTTACAGTAAGTATTGCTGGGTTTGCGTTCACGCCAGCACCTCTTGCCTTTATTCCTCTTATAGTTCTCTTATTTACTGCTGTTATAAACTTTATAAATACACAAAAAATAAAAGAGAATGAAATAGATAAAAAAATAGGAAACTATCAAGTTGATGAACAGTACAGCCAGATTGCTCAAGAAGCTAAAAAAATTGAAATTGTAACAAATTTAGATCAAAAGGGGGAAAAGCTTTCAATAGTTTTACCAATTTCTAAGACGCAGAGAGAAATACTAGAAGATATAGAAGCAGAAAATAGAAATAGGATTCTCTTGTTTACTGGATCATATGTATTTGGTACTATTATAGTAGTTTCAGCAATATCACAATCCATTAATGCTCCAATAATATTAATAGCTTTATTAGTCGCTATTCTTTTATGCATCATATCAACACTTAGCAATCTAATAAGTAATAGCGTGGATCATGAAAATCATACTATTAGAAAACACAGTTCTTTAGGTCTTCTATTTCCATACTGGTCTGGAAAGGGCATGGTTGTATCAGTAGTAGAAAATAAGCTTGGTAAAAGGGAAAATGAACTAATATCTCTAATGAAAAAACTACTTAGTCCGCTTTGCAACTCATTTGACAGTAACCTTAAAAAAGCTTGCGATTTACTTGATAATAGCCTTTTAAAGCCTGCAAATATTAACATTAAAGAAACGCTTGATCACCTAAAAAAAATCAGAGAAGACATCAAAAAAGATTTAGATTGGCTACATGCAGAAATTTCAGAAGTTTTAAACAACACTAAAGAATTGACAAAAAAAGCACATTCACTAGATATTGAAGGTACTTTTTCTAGGTTAGAGAATGCTATTAAAATTGCTGAAGATAAAATTGAACGATTTGAACCAAGCCGCTTTGTAGGCTGGCTTCAATCAACTACGCAGTCTAATAATAACGAGTTCCTTAGCATGCTAAAAAAGTTAAAAGAGGATACAGAAGAGGAAAAAACGGAATTGAAGGAGCAATTAAACGTAGTAAGGAATGAATTAGAAGAAATAAAAAAGAAGCAAGCTCAACCAAGTACGCCTGATTTAGAAGCTAACAATGGAAATAATACTAATAAATTATTAGTATTAGAAAATAAAGTCAAAGAACTACGTGACACAGTTAGAAAGTTAGAGCTGGAAGCAGAACAAAATAAGCTGCAGCAAAAGAAGGAAAAGTTAGAGCAAAAAAAATCTGAACAAGAGAAAACAGATGAATGGAAAGAAAAAATCAACGGCAAACCAAGTGAATTCTTATATTATTTATTAGAATCTATTAAGCTGGAAGAAAAAGATAATAAAGAAAAAAAGGTTGAGGCAACATTACGAGATTTTGATAATAAAGTTACAATCTACTGGAAAGATGGCTCTCAAACAATTTGCCATATTAAAAAACAAGGTGATCTGCAAATTGAGTCTAGTGCAACAATGTTTACAGACCCAAATGTTCAAGCAGCATGGGAAATGGCGCGGGGTAAATCACTATAGATTACTCAATAATAACCTTAAGTGTTAATAATGATAAAGAGAAATTAAGGTTAGACACCTATATAGCTGAAAAATGCAACATATCACGCAGCAAAGCGCAAAGATTGATACAAAATGAGCAGGTGAAATTACTTGGCACACCGATAATTAATAATGACTACATAGTAAAACCAGATGAAGAGTATGTGGTGCATCTCGTTCAACCTGACATATCCACATCAATTGAGCCTAATTATGACATAAAACTTAATATCGTCTATGAAGATGAGGACATTATAGTTCTGAGTAAACAAAGTGGATTAACAGTGCACCCAGGTGCTGGGACAAACAATGATACGCTTTTGAACGCAGTTATCGCTCACCTTAATGTAAGACCAGGAATTGTTCATAGACTCGATAAAGATACTAGTGGGCTAATGGTAATTGCAAAAAATGAAGCAGCCCATAGTTTTTTGTCTGAATTGTTATCGAATCGCAAAATAAAGCGGGAATACTTAGCAGTAGTTTGGGGAACATTATCTTCTCAGCAAGGCACGATAAAAACTAACATTGCTCCCAAACGCGGTAATAAAGAAATGATGTGTGTAACAAAAATCACAGGCAAATTAGCAATCACTCACTATTTAGTGCAAAAAGTTATAGGACAAGTAAGCCTCGTTAAATGCACTTTAGAGACAGGCAGAACACACCAAATTCGAGTCCACATGAGCCACATAGGACATTCCATAGTTGGTGATCAAGTTTATGGAAAAAATAGTAGTAAAAGCACAAAATATGCTAAAAACTCTAGTTTCATTCGTAATTTCAATAGACAAGCACTACATGCTTATACACTGGGCTTATACCACCCAAAAAGTAAGGAATACATGGAATTTGTCTCTGATTTACCGCAAGATATAAAAACTTTAATTGGTGAGTTTGACAACATATCTTAATAACATTCGTATTAACCTATCAATATTATCATCCATGTTATCAGGAAGTTAATTAATGAAAGAAAAACTGCTGCACTACCTAGATCTTTCACCTTTTTTGAAAGTATGTGTTGTTCACTGGAAATACGCTCAATTGTCGTTTCAAAAGCAGTGTTAACAATTTCCACAATTAACACCAGGAATAGGCTGCTTATCATTACTGCACGTTCTAGATTACTTACATCCAAAACAAACAAAATTGAGACACATACTATAAAAAGCAGTAACTCCTGTCTGAACGCAATTTCTGATATAAAAGCTGATTTTATTCCTTCACAAGAGTATTGAATTGCTTTTATTAGACGAATAATGCCCTTCTTCATTATTATTCACAAAACCCTTTAATCAAAATTTTAACTCATTTAGATTTGCTACACCCTATAGCATTTTTATCATTTGTTCACCCTATTGGTTTTGAAATTAAGATTTACCGCAACTACAATAAGTACTCTTATCATCACATTTTGGTGTTAAGTCAGGATAGAACGTGAGTATAGCATCATTCTTTCTTACAAACACTGATTGATAATTGTCATCTTCCATTTCATATAGACACATTCCATCTTTTCCTAATTCCTTAAACGCCTTAGTTGCAGAAATTATCGGCATGAAGGTTATATGCGTATCCATTTGGGCATTTAACTTTCACTTCCCCATCCTTACCCAAATATTTCATTCCAAATGTATAAACCGGCGGCTTAATATCTGATTCATTGCACAGGATTCCAACTGCCCATTTATCCTCTTGAGCTTCAACATATCTACCTACAAAATGCATACCACCTAATTTATCGTTTGGCTCACCACAAAAAATATGTCCAAACCCTATAGTTTCTTTTTTACTTCCACTATTTGTAAACCAAATGTTAGCCAGTTCATCTTTAAGTAACTCCAAATCCGCATCTGGCGTAATCACTTATATATTCCTTTCACTACTTCTTGATGCTGCGGACAACTAAGTAAAATTTTGAAATCTTCTTTATCTGGATGTGCTCCCCAATCTCCACAAACTTTCAACACTCCTCTATCGAAGTCAGTTAATTCTGAAACGGTGGCTGGTTGTGAACTGAAAAATGGTTCAAAATTGACTTCAACATTTTCTTCTACATAGCCGGTGTGAAAATAATGATCCTTAATATAAAAAATAAATCCTATTATTGGTATTATTAAACACAAAATTAGTTTAACTGTCTTCGACATAATCACGTTCACAAAAAAGCTAGCCTATAAGAAATAATTTAAAAAAGTTTTAATCTAATCGTTTTTGCAGAGCAGCAACTCCCGGCATTTCATCGCCACTTAACCAATCTAAAAATGCTCCTCCACCAGTGGAAACATATGTAAAATCCTTATCGGCAAGGCCTGCAGCGCTTATTGCAGATAGACTATCGCCTCCCCCTATTATGCTGGTTAACTTTCCTTTGTGCGTTAAGTCACTTACGATTTTCATTACCCCTATTGTACCGCTTGCAAAAGCTGAATGTTCAAAAACACCAATAGGTCCATTCCACAGCAGAGTCTTACTGCTTGCTATTATACTGCTTATTGTACTCAAAGTTTGTGGTCCGATATCCAAAATTATATCACCGTCCAAAATGGACTCAGTTCTTCTTGAAATACTAGTGCTGTAATCAGAGTTTACTGCAACCAGCACGTCTTCTGGCACAACTATTTTGCAATTGTTTTTATTTGCTGTTTCAAGAATATTATGCAGAAGGTCGTCAACACCATTTTGAAAGAAAGATTTCCCTATATTTACTTTGCTGAATGACAAAAAATTATTGGCTATTGCACCACCTAGAACTAGGTAATTAACCTTTTCTGTTAGCTTCATAAGCACTTTTATTTTAGTTGATATTTTAGCTCCCCCAACTATCGCAGTAATAGGTTTAGCTTTAAACGATACAGCTTTTTCAAGATACTTTAGCTCATCTTGCAAGCAAAACCCTGCATAAGAGGGTAAAAATTCTGTAATGCGTGAAATAGAAGCGTGAGCTCTGTGAGAGCAAGAAAATGCATCATTTACATATATATCCGCTAGAGATGCTAGTTGTTTGGCAAAATTTGAGTCACTTTGCTCTTCCTCTTTATAAAATCTTAGATTCTCTAGTAATATTATATCTCCTGCATCCATAACACTTACTGCTCTTTGTACTTTTTCACCAAAGCAATCGTCAATGAATTTCACTTTTTTATTTAGTAACTGCGATAAAGTGTCAATTACATTTTTTAGCGACAGATTATTGTCTCTGGCCTTTGGGCGTCCAAAATGTGATATAATAATAATCTTTGCACTCGCATTCACTAAATACTGAATAGTAGGCAATGCTCTCAAAATACGAGTGACGTCACGAATTTCTCCATCTTTTATAGGAACATTGAAGTCAACTCTGAGTAAGACGGTTTTATTGTGAAGATCACAATTTTCTATACTAGGTATATTCATTACAAAATTGAAGCTATAAAGTCACTATACAGCAGTTTGATCTAAAGTAAAGTTTTAAGCTTACGAACGTTTAAGGAAATTTGCATGCCAAACGCTTGACACTGGAACCTTATCGTCATGCCATCACGAACCGTCATACCGCCGGGTATCTCTTAGCCGCTAACACGTAGCGGGATACTTGACCTTTACAGGGATGACGATTGTCGTTTAGCCATAAATATTTAAGAAATTTACTAAACAGAAAAAAAGGCAAAAGAAACCCTAGGGTAGCTAATTATTCACTATCCATTTTTTAAGTTGGCGTTTTTTGATGTTTTAAATGCTTTATAAGCGTATTTCAGCTTGTATAGGTAAAAACCTAGAAATTTGATAAAGACATAGAGTGCACATAGTGCAAAAAATTAAACATGAGACGCCAGATACGTTGAGTTTTTTTGTCATTTAATCTGTACAGAGAAGATAAATAAATAGCTTCAGTTTCATGATAAGGAGGCTGGCGGAGTTTGTCAAGTAAATTTTTCGTTTAATCCGTTTCTTGATTTAGGTGCCCTTGACTTCCGGCTGGGTCGAATTTGTATAGCTACATTGTCGGTAAATCTAAATTGCTTTAATGATTTTGATTGAAAAATAGTTTTTCTATTATATAAATGCTACTTTAGGGTAATCAAAATGGAAGACGATAAATATAGCCTAGGTTTAAGAGTT
This sequence comes from Wolbachia endosymbiont of Aedes aegypti, assembly GCF_021496215.1. Classification (NCBI taxonomy): domain Bacteria; kingdom Pseudomonadati; phylum Pseudomonadota; class Alphaproteobacteria; order Rickettsiales; family Anaplasmataceae; genus Wolbachia; species Wolbachia endosymbiont of Aedes aegypti. The sequence goes on from NZ_CP090902.1 coordinate 1,115,496, forward strand.
ATCCATTGGTTGATGGCTGTTTTTATTATCGGTATGCTTTGTTCTGGACTTTATATGAAAAGCCTGCCACTTAGCAATGAAATTAAGTTCAACATATACGCTATTCATAAGGCTTGCGGTATCACTATTCTTGGATTAATCATAGTACGCATATTTTTTCGCGTCTTTACTTATGTTCCACCACTTCCAGCAAATTTTTCTCGGTTTGTAATCAATATAAGTAAAGCAGTACACTTTGGTTTATATTCTTTGATGGTGCTAATGCCACTATCTGGCTATGTCATGTCTTCTGCTTCTGGCAAACAGATCAAATATTTTTTTCATATCCCTTTGTTGATTAATCAAAACAAAGATCTAGCTAACACGGCTAACGAGCTACATTCGATGCTTGCATATTTTATGGTACTCTTTATAATCTTACATATACTTGGCGCCTTAAAACACACATTTATAGATAAACAAAACATTTTTAAACGTATGATATAGGTTATATGTTAAGTAGCCTCTGGAAAAAAGGAACAGATTTTCTTAGCAGTGAGTTTGCTATAATGGGTGGTGCTATGAGCTGGGTTTCAGAGAGGAACTTGGTCTCAGCAATCTCAAACGCTGGTGGTTTTGGTGTGATTGCATGTGGTGCAATGTTTCCAGACTTGCTAAAAAAAGAAATCATAGAGACGCAGCAATTAACTAACAAGCCATTTGGTGTAAATCTAATTACTATGCACCCAAAGTTGAGTGAGTTGATAGATGTGTGTATTGAAACGAAAGTGAGCCATATAGTGCTTGCCGGTGGACTGCCAACAAAGCCTAATATAGAAAAAATCAAGGGTGCAGGCATTAAAGTTATGTGCTTTGCACCAGCATTAAGCCTTGCGAAAAGGTTAGTAAAAATGGGAGTAGATGCATTAATAATAGAAGGAATGGAAGCAGGTGGGCATATAGGTCCAGTTAGCACTTCTGTTCTTGCACAAGAGATATTGCCTCATTTTAAAAATGAACAAATACCAGTGTTTGTTGCAGGTGGAATAGGAAGAGGTGAAATGATAGTTAATTACCTGGAAATGGGAGCAAGTGGCTGTCAAATAGGTACATTATTTGTCTGCACTAATGAGTCAATTGCCCACAAAAATTTTAAGGAAGTGTTTATTAAATCGGCCGCACGTAATGCAATACCTTCTGTACAGATAAGTGCTGATTTTCCTGTAATTCCAGTAAGAGCTATAGCCAACAAAGCAAGCGATGACTTTATGAAGCGTCAAAAAGAAGTTATTGATGAATACCAAAAGGGACAGATCTCAAAAGAAGATGGGCAGCTTGAAATAGAAAAATTCTGGGCTGGAGCTTTAAGAAGAGCAGTAATTGATGGAGATGTTGAAACGGGATCTTTAATGGCTGGCCAAAGTGTTGGCATGGTTGATAAGGAAAAGCCTGTAAAAGAAGTAGTGGATATGTTAGTTCAACAAGCAAAGAATCATATTAATAGCAAATCTGTAGAAGTAGAAAGCCCAGAAAGCAAATAGTTAAGCGACCTTCCAATAAGCAAGTTGCCGCAATTATTTATAATATGGCATAATTGCCCAGTTTTAATGTAAAATTAACGCTAAAGAGGTATCTATACATTTTGTTATGTATGGAGGAGTCTATGCTAAGTTCTAAAAAAGATATTAACCAACAATTGCACGACACTATATACAAAAAGGTAACAAAAGAAAATCATAAATATGGAAGCCCACAAAAGGGAGATGGAACTATCAAAAAATGCATAGAGTTGTTCAAGGAAGGAGCTAGTCCTGAGGTATTAACTGAATTAGAAAAATCGCTGAGAGAACAATTAGAAAAATCACCAGAAAAACAAGAGGAATATCAAAAACATTATAAGTATTATATCGAAAACTTTCTTCCTGCATTGAAAGATGAAGTAATAAAATCAGAAGAACTAGCTGTACCTAAAGTATTTAACAATGAAAGAGAACAATCACAAAGACCACAAACAATAAGAGGAAAAATAGTAAAAACAATTTTGGATATTACTAACAGGAGCAGCAGTGTAAGCTCAATACCAAATGCTGTTGAAGAAAATATTGAAGATCAAATGCAGCTAAAACATATTGAAGAGCAAAACAACACACAAGAAACACCCTTGAATGTAGCTGAGAAAAAAAATGGTGATAATAAAATACTTAGTAATTCAGATGTTGCAGAGGAAGTGTTTGAAAAATATAGCAAGGTTGTGAAAGAAATAGAGGAGAAGAAAACTTCTAAACTCAGTAGTGGCAATGACTCAGATAGTGGAATAGACTCACCTAGAACGAGTAAAGAAAGTTTGAAATCACCAGTAAGTAGCAGAAGGAGCAGTTTAACTTTAGTAATAAGCACTTCATCTGAGGAAAGTTTAAACTCAACATTGAGCTCTGTTGAAGGAGATAATGGCTTACAACCAGAGGGTGGAGAAAAAACTGAGTTATTAGAATCAAATTTGGAATCCCCAAAAGAAAACGAGACTCAAGTGCAGCCAGAGCAGACTGTAAAAAAAGAGCCAAAAATGCAAGAAAATGAAAACTCAGATGGTCAAGCAAATCCAGATCAAGTTAAGAAAGATATCCTACTTAAAAACCAACCCAATAACAGAAATCTTCACGTTGCACTTGTAGCAGGTTGTGCTCTCTCCACAATAGGGTGCATTGTTGCAGGAGCAATGACATCAGGATTGATAGGAGCAGGACTACTTGCTATGGCTGCAGTGTTTGCTATAGCAGCAGTAGCTGAATTGCATTCAAACTTCCTATCAAGTAAATTAACATCCATTAATGTGAGTCCTCTTGTTGATGATAAAGAGCTTACAGCATGTTCACGTCTGTAAAAATTAAATATGTGTTACTTGTAGTGGATAAGTGAATTCAGTTCTTGCCTATTGATATAAAAGTTGTTATATTTAAGAAATGTTTAAAAGGTATTTAGTTGATGCGCATTCAATTGAATAAAGTTTTGGTTTTTATAGCCTTATTAAGTTTCATTTTTGCATCATATTCTAGCGAAGCAAGTTCGGCGAGTGATGAATTAAAGGGTATACAAGAAACGGTAAAAAATTTTATTTCTTCATTTTCAGTTAAAGATACTGTAGAAAATATGAGTCCTTCAACAATCATAGGGTTGTGTATAGCTGCAGTGATACTTGCAGTAGTGTTCAGAGGTCTAATCTTTTTTATGATAATGTTTGGTGTACTGGTCCTGATGTTCGGTAGTACAGAAAAGGCAACAGACTACTTAAAAGAAAAATTTAACTTTGCAAAAGATATAAAATTACAATCCGATAGCGAAAAAAAAGATAAAAATTAAGATAGTATTTTTATCTTTTTTAATTATCTTTATTGAATACGCATATGCAGTTAAAAGTACCAACAGTTAACTCTAAGCTTAAAAAAAAGAACAACTTAGCATTACTAGAAAGCATTGATTTAGATTTTGTTCCTTATGCTTGTCATTACGATGAAGAAACCATACTAACAAAACAGGGAGAATTGTTAAAAATAATCAAGTTAGAAGATTATTCTTCTGTTGATAACTACAGCGACCTCAGAACTGAAATTAGAAAAAGCATATCAAAAAATATTAATAGCCTGTGTTTTACCGTTTGGATTCATACCGTTAGAAAGCGCAATAAACTGAGCTTGAAATGGAATAAAACTGAAGACTTCTCTGACAACCTACATTCAACGTGGTTTAATAAACTAACTGATAGTAAATTACAGTATATAAATGAACTATACATTGTAATATTGTTTAGCGATTTTGGCAAGCATACTAATAATTCGTTTTTTTTCAATAGAATAAAGAATAAGCATAAGTTGTCTTTACAAGAAAGCCATCAGGAGTTGCAAAAGATAACTGACGTAATTCAAAATGATTTAGGACCTTTTGGAGCTAAAAAACTGAGTCTAAGGTTTAGTGAAGGTAAAATATATTCTGAAATGATAGAATTTCTCCACTATATTGTTACATTAACGCACAAAGATTATCCAATACATGAAAGGGACCTGTCGCAATATATTAGAAATTTTAAAATAGCTTTTGGTTTCAATACGTTTCAAACAATATTTGAAAATCAACAGAAATTTGGCTCTATTTTCAGCATAAAAGAATACCGGGAAATCTCTTTAGGTAATATAGATAGATGCTTGCAGCTTGAATCTGAATTTATCATTACAGAAATAATGATATTTACTAGTAATAACAAAGCAATAAAAGAATTTAAAAAACAAATCAACATGCTGCAAATTAGTGAGGATAGTACCTTACTTAAAAGCTCAGGAATTGAAGAAATAATAGAGCTTGAAAAGACCTCTAGTATAGACTTCTGCCAACAGAAAATTATTTTTACAATATTTGCAGATGATAGGAATAAGTTAGCTGAAAGTATTAGTGATTTATCTTCTATAATGTCATTAGTTGGCTTCATGATGTTTAGAACTGATTTACATATGGAAAGTCATTTTTGGGCACAACTTCCAGGCAATTTTGCTTTTATTACGCAACCGAAAAATATCTTAACAAAATACGCTTGCAGCTTTGCTATGCTGCACGATTTTACGTCAGGTACATTAAAAGGAAGAAGGTGGAAAGAAGCGGTAATGATTTTTTTTTCAAAAAAAGGAAATCCTTACTTCTTTAATTTTCATGGAAGAAGAAATAATGGCCATACTACGATACTCGGAGCTCCAAATTCAGGCAGAACTTCACTCATTAATTTTCTATTATCAGAATCAAGAAAGTTTAACCCAAGAATTGTCATATTGGATAACACTGGAAAATCAATAATTTTTACTAAAGCAGTGAGTGGTAAATATTACATAATCGATCCAAAATATAAGGACAAAAGCCTAAAATTTAATCCACTAAACATTGAAGATAGTGCTTCCAATCGCAATATGTTGGTTGAACTGATCAGAAGAATGGTAGCCGATACGAGCTTGGTGGACGTAGAAGAAAAGATAAGAAAAATTGTGGATTCTATATTTGCTATACCCAAGGAATCACGTTCTATTTCACAAATTTCTGAGGTGCTCTTGCTCCTTGGGGGTAAGATAAGTAGATGGTGTGACGATGGTGACTTTGCTTACTTATTTCAAGATGGTGATGAATCAGATATTGACTGGGAAACAAAAATTATATCTCTCAACACCGCAAACCTTACAAAACAAAAGGAATGTATGTCCGTGATACTTTACTATTTTTTATATTCTTTTGAGGCAAAATGTGATGGCTCGCCTGCAATACTTGTTTTGGATGAAGCATGGGAGATAAGTAATATTTTTCCTACAGAGAAAGAGTTTGATAACTGGATGCAAAGAATGACGGAACTAAATGTTGTAGTAATCCTAAGTACTGAGAATTTAAATCTCGCATTTGCTAGCAAATTTACTCAATATTTAGATAAACATGTTGATACAAGAATCTTGATGCCGAACGTCAATGCAAATAGATTATACATGAAGGCATTTTCTCTATCGAAAGAGGAGCTGAATATAATTCTGCAGACGCCAACACAGGAAGGTTTATTTTTGATAAAACAGTACAAAGGATTAGTAACCTTAAATCTGGATTTGAAGGATATGCAAGAAATACATGTACTTTCAGCTAACAAAGAGACTATAAAGTATATGTATGAGGCAATAAAAGAAAAAGGAGAAGAAGTTAATGAGTGGTTACCGGTATTTTATGAGAAGTGTAAGGCTTAATTTCTTATTGATATTTTTTTTGATACTTGGTCTTTCGTATCAAGGATATGCTGATTGTCCAACATTTGTAGAAAGTAATACTTGGTGGGAAGCAATAGTTGGTGGAGATTGGGTAAAGGAAATTAAGGTGCAAGCAATAAAAGATCAAGGAGTTGATGGTTACTTTAATCCCAAAATTAGAGTATGTGCTTATGATGGACAAAGTTATTGTTATGACTTACAAAGTGGGGAATCCTGCCGCCAGATATATGGAACGCAAGGTACAGGAGCTGGAGTTTCTGCTGCAGCTTTTATCGACTGGGAAGGAGATAAAACAAAAGCTGGAGGAGAAATTGCTCGGGGTCTTAAATGGGAATGGGCAGACGGTGTTACTGATGAGGAAAAAAGAAGATTCGCTAACTCTCCTAAAATATGTGCTTGCAGTCAAAAAGGGGCTTGTATTTCAGGAATTTCTTCATGGGGTTCTAGAGTATTTTCGGGTGAGAATATTTTCCGTCCTGGGGAGATGGAAAAAGTCTGTGATACCTGCTACCAAACGGCAGTAAAATGTGCTCCTGTTCCACTTGCACCTGGCCCCCCTCCATTTTGTGAACAACTTGCAATGTCGCTTCCACAAGTTAGAATTGCTCCTATAACAGATAAAGACAATGATTACTTTAATCCTAAGGTTAAGGTAATCATTGGTGATCTGAAAGGAAGAGACGGAGAGATTGGAGAAAAATTAGATTTCCCTAAAGGGTATGGAGAAAATAAAGCTGAGTGGCGCTCTATTTTAGACAAAGATGGCATCACGTACTACTTCAAAACTTATAGAGAAAAAGATAAGCTCTGCGCTGAATACCTTGGAACTCAAAGTATAGATGAAAACAATCCACAGTTCATCCGCTGTTTTCCTGCACCACCTGCTCCAGAACCTGAGATAGTGGAGATAGTAAATGCAAATACATTGAAAGTAGAAATGAAGATGAGTGAGAGCACTTGTGCTAAAGCACATGGAACCTATAGTAATGGTTCCTGTACTTTTAATGTTAATACTGACCTCAACCATCCTATAAACATTGGCCCCCTATCTTTAAAAGTAGTAAAACCAGCAATAGTAGCAAAAACAACTGATAGTAATATTGATAATATTATAGAAGGTATATTAGAAAGTAATCCGCAACAATTTAAAGTTCTGAAAGAATATGGCTATGTTCCTGATGTGCAAATTAAATGTTCTAAAGGCGGAAGTTTTTATAGTTTTAATGATTTTGAGAAAAAGTTAAAAGACAAATCTATTCAATGTGAATTTAATAACTCTGGGCAGCCGGAAATAGAAGTAAAGTATAAAGGAAATTCTAACAGTAAAATGCTTTGTCTTTCTGGATGGCAGCCAGAACCAGAGGAGTTTGTTCTTAAAAGAGAAAATAAAATAATACCACTAAAATTAATGGGAACAAGATATACTAAATACAATGCTGTTTACTCCAAGGAATCAAATCAGTTCTATTATCTTCCAAGCAAGGAAATAGTTTACCCTTTGAAAGAAACTCAAGAGAGGTTGGATAAAATAATATTTAATAAGCAAGAGTATGTTTTCTTCCCTGATGAAAATGAGCAGAAGAAGGAAGAATGCAGTTATTGTGTGAAGAAAGATAGCAAAATAGACGAAAAATTAAAATCTGGTGAAGGACTGAAAGTAGTATACAAATTGACGGGTGTAGAGCATAAAGAAGGATGTGAGCAAGGTGATGATGGTTGCATCTGCTTTGATGGAAAGTGTAGCCGTTCAAAACAATATTTGAATAAAAATGAAGATGATAAGCCGTTCTACTTAAGGTATGAGGAAGTGGATTGTAAAGATAAGGATGGTAAAGTATTAAGAGATGAAAAAAATGAAGTACGAAAGTGTACACAATTAAAAGATCAACTGGTTAAAGCAAACAGAACAGAGGTTTTTTACGCTGATAAATTGTGTAGGTTCGATTTAGAAGGTCTCAAAAAGAAATTAAAAGAAAAATTAAAAGAGATAATCAAGGAACATCTGAAAAATAAGAAACCAGATCTTGAAAAAAATAATGAAAAATCCTATGATCATAAAAATAAAGATGTTTATACAGATGACTTATCAATAAAATTTGATCGTATTAAAATAGAAGCGTGGGGAAGTGGTGAAGCAGGTCATATACAAGGTAGTGGCTGTGACAATCAAAAATGCCATTCTACTGAAAGCAGAGTAGGGATGCCAGGAGATTATATTAAAGCTAAACTGAAAATCGATCCTAATTATCCTATAATTAAGGTGCAAGTCACAGAGGGAGGGGGTAACCAGGAAAGTAACTTCTCAGATAAGGACGGGGGACCTGTTTTCATAGAAATGTGCAATTCGCAGAAGCAACATTGCCAGCAACTGATTACTGTTGCAGGTGGAGGTGAGTATAGAACATACGGTGGTAAGGGTTATGAGGAAACAGTAATTCATAAGCAAGATTTAAAGCTAGAGGAGAAAATTGTAAAGGCAGATAAACTGAAGTCTACACAAGACAATCAAATAGCATATATAGAAAATGGTGAAATCAAGTATGAAACAGTAGAGTGTGGAAGTGGTTTGAGAAGCAGTAGATCTGGTGCAGGTGGCTGCATTAATAAAAGCAAAGGAATTGATGGTAAAGGCTCTCCAGGGTATGTGAAGATTAGACCTATTATAAAGGAATTTGACGAAGAAGAAATAAATGCTGCTATTAAAAAAGTAATAGAGAATCTATACGATCTTGAAACTATGACTGATTTTTGGGTAGGGGATCTTAACGTGAATATAAGTGGGATAATTAAAGAGGAAGTCAAAAAAGAATTATCAAGGTAAAAAGATATAGCTCTGGAAATGATGCTCTTGTTTTAATAATTAATTAAAGTAAAGCATGTAGTAAATGGTGTAATTGCTGTATCTTAACAAAAAGGTATAACGAATGTAGGAGGGTGCTTTATGTCTCTAAAGAATAAAATTTCTGAGTTAATAGAACAACAATTTAGCATTAAATACCATGACAATTATTTGGCTTACACTATACATAATTGGGCTGCAAGCGAAATATCTGATTCTATTACTTTTTGCATAATTGGTTGTGGAAATTGCAAGATTGGATATCAAGATGTTGCAAAGTCATTCAACATAACAAAAGAAGAAATTGACCAAGGTAATATTGCAAGCATAGAAAGTAAAATAAAAAGTGAAGCTGAAAAATCAGGTAGCGAGTTTTCTGAGTTGATTTCTAGAGTGGATCAATCGCTAAAAGAGCAGAGTGAAAAGTCTATTGTACAAATTTTAGATTCATCCGCTGAGGAGATGTTAAGGAGTTTCTGTGATAGCCCTGTACAGTCTCCAGAGCCTCAAGAACCCTCTGCTTCATCTGAAGAGCATGCTACAGAAGGCCCAGAAACTAGTGTTAATTCAGATCTTTTGTCAACCTAATCAACCCCATATATATGTTTTTTTTGTACCCATGCTTTGCGTTTTGGGGTGGAAAGAAAGCACCATTCTTCGTTGCATTTTTCTATCTTCATCACAACAAACTTGTCTATTTTCATAGTAATCTTGCTGTCTACACTCTGTTTTTGATATCCATAAGTATCTTCTTTTACAATCGCGTAGCGCTTATCACTAAGAAGATTGCCTTTTATCCATCCGCAGTCTTCATCTATATCGCAGACCTTTTTCCAACTCTCAAACTCTTCTATCACTTTCAGGGGCAGATTTTTGCAAGTGTATATCCATTTTACAGGATAGTGAAACCCTGGCCCCGTTCTCATGTTGATCTTATTTGATTTGGTTGAAACAAAGTTGTTAGCAAACAAGCTATGGCTAAATAATAAAAACAATAGGATAATAGTACTGAACCAAGATCCCAGTGTTACGCACTGGGATAACGTGAGGGATAGTGTAACAGACTTATTCATCATAATTCACGATTAGGTTGACATAAGATAAAGAGTAAATTAAAAATTGAATAGATCTTTAAATGCAAAATCAATGCCTATAGAAATATTAATGCCTGCTCTTTCACCAACAATGAGCAAAGCTGGAGGAAAAATTGTAAAGTGGCATAAAAAAGAACAAGACAAAGTTGAAGTAGGCGACGTAATTGCTGAGATAGAGACTGATAAAGCCATAATGGAGTTTGAATCTATAGATGAAGGAGTTTTAGCAAAAATTTTAGTAACAGAAGGAACAAGTGGCGTGCCTGTAAATCAACCAATAGCTTTAATGCTGGAAGAAGGAGAAGATGAAAGTGCACTTAACAACTATACTTCAACTTCCATCAATAGTGCAGTTAAAAAGGAAGTGACAAAAAGTGCTGTTGATAATCAAAAATCAGAACACCAAGATTTAAACGGAAAGCCAATAAGTCATTCTTCGGTGTCATTCCAGCGCGTGACGCTGGAATCCAACCCCTCAATGTCATCCCAGTGCTTGACACTGGGATCTAGAAAAGAAGAATGGATCCCAGTGTCAGCTACTCAGATGACAGAGGGTTATGCAGAAGGTAGAACAAAAATAAGCCCATTAGCTAAGAAAATAGCTCAAAATGAAGGGGTTAATGTGCAGCAATTAAAAGGTACAGGACCATATGGTCGCATAATTAAGGCTGATGTGTTGGAGTTTTTAGGCAGTGGTATACATACTGAAAGTCCTGAGAAAGATACCATAGTTGAAGTAAGCAACATGCGCCAAGTGATAGCACAGCGCCTGACTGAATCAAAACAGAATGTTCCACATTTTTATTTAACTGTAGACTGCCAGGTTGATAAGTTAATATCGTTAAAAAACGAGATTAACTCAGCAGATGAAAACAATAAAGTAACAATTAATGATCTAATCATAAAAGCTGCAGCTTTCAGCATGAAAAAATTTCCTGATATAAATTCTTCGTGGATAGATAATAAAATACTGAGATATTCAAATATAGATATTTCAATCGCTGTGGCACTTGAAGATGGGCTAATTACTCCTATAGTAAAAAATGCTGATAAAAAGGGTATTTTATCTATATCAAAAGAAGTGAAAGATTTAGTAAGCAGAGCAAGATCTGGAAAATTGAAACCTGAAGAGTTTCAAGGAGGAGGGTTTACTATCTCCAACTTAGGGATGTTTGGTATAAAAGCCTTCAGTGCTATAATCAATCCGCCGCAATCTTGCATTATGGCAGTTGGTGCATCTAAAAAACAACCAATTGTTATGAATGAGAAAATAGAAATAGCAGAAATAATGACAGTAACGCTCTCTGTTGACCATAGAGCAGTTGATGGGGCACTCGGAGCAAAGTTTTTAAATGCCTTTAAGCATTATATAGAGAATCCTCTGGTGATGCTTATTGAAACTGCGGTAATCTATTAGCATTGTTATTACAAAATTAATACCTCTAAGTTTATACTTTTATTAGTTAATAGGTTTAGAGGTAAAAAAATGAATACTACAGTAGAAAAAAATAATCCAAAAATTTTTCCTCAAAATGAAGGAAAGATTAACTCAAAAGGCATGGTTGCCCCACCTGTTCCTCCGAAATCTTCCCAAGCTAAATTTGCTGGAATAAAAGCAATTTTTGAGCGAAATGTACCTCATTCTCAAGCAAATGATAGTAATAAAACAGTGAGTAGCAATCTTGGAAGAACATTTGGCCCAACAATGCAAAAACTCATGGAAGACAACATTCATAGCACTCCTAACAAACAACGCCGCAATTCAGGGGATAGTGGTATCAGTGATATTAGTAGCAGCACTTCTGATGATGAGGATAGAACAATAAAAGATAAAATGATGGAAAATGTTAAGCAGGATAACCATCAAAAAAGCTTTGATTTACATAAAGTACAAGCAACTGATGAATTAGAAACCGTAAAATTTCTCAAAACGCTAAGCAAGAAAGAAAGAGAAAAACTTGGTTTTTCTCCTAAACAGCAAAATAACCAAAAGGTTGAGACTAGCAAAAAAACTTATAATCCACTTGATTGGAATCCAATCTATCAAGGTAAAAAGCTCTTTAGCTTAGGCAATATGTCGAGTAATTCGTCTTCATGTAGTGAAAAAAGCAATATTTCAGATGTAAGCGATAAGTCTAATAATTCAAACATTGTTAGATGTAATATTACTAGGAGTAACAGTAAGGAAGACCTTCGTAAACCTGATGCTTCACATAATGACAAATCTGCAGGTAAAAAATTATCTAATGTCAATGTAAGCGAATTAATCAGAAAGTTTGAACAAGGTAATGACATAGTAAAAGGGCGTTAATCAAATGTTACCCTATCTTTGTATATGTAAAGGTAGGGTATCTTTTCAAAATAGTATATCCTTTATAGCTTTGTTAATTTTTGACTCCCTCTCTGCAAAAGCAGTTTCTAGAGAGGTTTTAAGTTTTTCCCATTCTTCTTGACCATTTAGAACTAAAGATTTATATTCATTTTCAATTTTTTCCAATGCTCTTTGATATGAAAAACCTAATTCCTCATATATATCAATATTTATCGATTGCAGTATTACCAAAAATGAAAACAAATTCGGATCAGGTAATTCTTCTCTTGTGTGATTCAGAAGACACAGCTTTATTTTTTTTACGCAGTATTCTATTGTTTTTAACGATAGTGACAGGCTTTCTGCATAAAATATAAAACTATCTACAATCAAATTTTTTGACTTTTTCGGTAATTTAATATTTTCAAATAGTTCTTTTGTAAATTTTTCTATCGGTTGTTTTGGCAAATGTAAAGAGAGATCAGTAAAAGATTTTAGGTCAAAATTTGGTCCAAGTATTGTGCTGATTGCTCTTTGTACATTACTCTTATCTTTACTTACAGAAATAATGAAAACCAGCCCCTCCACATCAAGCATATACTTTATAGATTCCAAAAAATCGACAACGAATTTAGGACGGCACACATCAAGATTATCCACCATTATATAAATGTTTTTGTCTTTTCTGATTTTATTAACCACATCCGCTAACTGTGTTTTAAAATCTCTAGTACTCTCTTTTCTTCTTTGGAGAAGACTTAATTCACTCAAGACAAAACCTATGTCTTTTTTATCAGCCTCTTTTGCAGCATCAAGAAATACTGAAAGCATAGCAAGTGGAGATTTACTGATCAGCTTTCCTAGTGTGTTTAGAGAAAATAGCTCTTGGTTTATGTTCTTGAACTGTTGTATAACACTTCTTTTTACTTTATACGATACAAATAAATCTTCAAATAGGAAATTTAAAAAAGAAGGCAGTGGTTGGTCCAATGCATTGATATCCCATGCACTATAATAAGCTGCAATTTCATTTTGCTGTTTTAACTCTTTTACCCATTCTTTCAAAAAAAACGTCTTGCCCCATCCATCATATCCTTCCAAAGATATTATTGTAAAAGACTGATCAATTGTTTTAATTATAGTGTTGAATTTACCTGAAAATTGCTTATAGTTTAGGTGGTTATTTTCCCAAGCCACCACTTTAAGTGGTGGCACTATTTTTTTCTTTTTGAATGTTATTAGCGATATAAGTTTTTTTAAGCACATGTCTTATTTTATATTTAACTCATATTCTTGTCTTGAAGTAAGTGCTATCCTCAGCGTTCCTTCATCAAGATAGTCAATTTCTCCGCCCATTGGTATGCCGCAAGCAAGGCGTGATATTTTCACATCCAAATTTTTTAGCAATTCAATTATATATTGTGCAGTAACTTGGCCCTCTAATGTCGGATTAATTGCGATAATTATCTCTTCAATTTTAGACTCTGTCACTCTTTTCAGAATAGTGTCAAGGTTGAGTTCTTTTGGACCTATGCCATTTATTGCAGACAATCTGCCACCCAAAACATGGTATAAACCTGAATATATATTTCCTTTTTCAAACGCCCATAGATCACCTAATTCTTCTACTACACACAGTAACTTAGTGTCACGTTTTGGGTTAGTACAAATAGAACAAGGTGACTTAGTATCTAGATTTCCGCAAACTTCACACTCTATTATAAGATCTGCTAGCTCTTTAATCAAAGATGCAAGTGGTAGCATAACTTTTTCTTTGTTTTGGAGTAAATGTATAACTAACCTGCGTGATGATGATGGCCCTAAACTTGGCAATTTAGAGAAAGCATGAACTAGATTCTTTATGTTAACGTTCATTCAATAAATTCAGAATAGGCAGTCAAATGGTAACATCAAACCCTTTGTAAAGAAAGTGGTAAGTTTCTCTTGATCCCACTTTGATTAGCTATAGAAAAAATTTTTTACTCTAACGCAAAAAATTACTTCCGCACACTTAAAGCCTGATTATAATAGACTTCTTGCATAATCCAAACTAAGTAGAAAAAAGGTATCATCCGAGTAGCTCTCCTTTGTCATCCCAGTGCCCAGACACTGGGATGGCTTTGTTGCATCGCTAGCTATGATGGATTAAAGATAAAAAAGGTGGAGAATATCAGTAGCTTATTATTCTGGTATTTATAACAAGAACGGTCAGTGAATACCTAAATTTGAGTAAAAGAAATTTCACTACCACTCACTAATCCGGCTAAAATTCAAGAATTTCAATGCTTTAGCTATTTTCAATAGAATTAAATTTATTAATATAAATAACAAGTTACTATTCTTAAATTTGATCAGATTGATTGCAAAAAAAACAAGATTTTCAATAAGTTGCTTATAATCCTAATTATAGTTAGCCTTTCATAAGTAGCGATGCAACAAAGCCCACTGGGATCCAGGAATTTTATTAAGTTTGTAAGCATAAAAGTATAGCTAACGTGAGCTCTACGTCATACTGCCGCGAACCGTCATACCGCGATTCATTCGCGGTATCTCTTAGCCGCTAACACGTAGCGGGATGACGGTTGTCAGGCTAGCTGTCATCCCAGTGCCCAGACACTGGGATCCAGAAATTTTAATTGTAAGTAAGCATACTGGGTTGATAAGTATAAAAGTAGCTAGAAAATAAACATTTTTGATGAGATTATATGGAAAACTGGATGCCAGTGTCAAGCACTGGCATGACACCCTTCACGGACTTTTAAATTACTTTAGCTATAAATATTAAGAAATTTACCAAATAAAAAAAAAGGCAAAAGAAGCCCTGGGGTTATTATCCGCTTTAAAATATTGGCGTTTTTTATGTTTTAAACGCTTGACAAGCGAGATTCAGCCGCTTTTAATTGCAACTAACTTACGCTGCAAATGTTTAAGAAATTTACTAAGCAGAAAAAAAGACAAAGAATCCCCGAGTTAGCTAGTCTTTTACTATCTCTGTCGAGTATTGGCATTTTTTGATGTCTTGTAACGCTTTATAAGCGCGTTCAGCTTATTTAGATAAAAATCTAGATGTAGATGAAGTTTTGTAAAGACATGCAGTATCTATATACTGCAAAAAATTGAACATAAGACGCCGATACATTAAGTAATCCTTACCTTTTAATCTGCAGATTGGCGAAAGCAAATACAATAGCTTCAGTTTCATGATAAGGGGACTGGCGAGGTTTGTCAAGGAAGTTTTTTCGTTTCTATGTTGTCAGCTACTTGGATGACGCCAATCTGAGTTGACTACACCAACTCACATTCAGCAAAAAAGAAAGCTATCTCCTTACGAGCATTTTCTAGACTATCTGAGCCGTGAACTCTATTTTCACTAATATCATCAGCAAAATCACCCCTGATTGTGCCTTTATCTGCCTGCTTTGGATCGGTAGCTCCCATGATTTGTCTGTATTTACTTACTGCATTTTCACCAACTAAAACTTGAACTACCACAGAACCAGAGGTCATAAACTCTACTAATTCCCCAAAAAAAGGCCTATCTTTATGAATTTCATAAAACAGCTCTGCTTGTTTTTTTGTTAGTAACATCATTTTTTGTGCTGTGATTTTCAGCCCAGATTGTTCGATGTAGGAATTTATATTGCCTGTAATATTATTTTTTACTGCATCAGGTTTTAATATCGAAAGTGTTCTCTCAATTGCCATATTATTTCCTTATATAAAATAGTATATTTATAGATTTATTTTATTGTAAATTTTGATTTGATAAAAGCAGTTTTTTATTTATAGTTAAGAATAAACCATCAAGGAGGTATTGTATGGGTGAATGTTGTAAAAATAACACTACTAAACAAGCTGAGCCTACCACTAAAAAACAAGCTAAATCTACTACTAAAAAATTAGTAAGTAACTTTAAGTCATCACTTTTTTGTGGAACAAAAGGGTTTTTGACTTTTAGTCTGGCATTTTTAAGTTATTTGGAATATAGTTCACATCATAATACGAAATTAAAAGAAGGTGCTGCCTTTGCAATGAAAAGAAACACTATTCCATTTCTTGAAATGACAATCATAGCACCGCTTGTTTGTTTTGCACTGCCAGCTATGCTAGGCAGTATGAGCCTCATGTAATGCGCACTTTTATGTGCTTCCTTAATGATTGCCACATGTTTTATTGTCAGAACTTTTCATCTGCGTGAGAAGTTAATGGAAAAAATCACTAACCATAGTAGAAAAGAAATAGACGCGGAATTTAAGAAAGATACTATAAAATTTCCTATCTTTGATCAAAATAGAAAACACACCGAGTATAATTCGCCTAACTCAGGGCGACTACTGGATGAAACAAGTAGCACCTCTCTTTTCGTTAAAGTTTTACTTTTTCCCCTCAAGGTTCTTCTGAATGTCCTGCAAAGTTGTATAATGCTATCTTTAGCTGCTGTTGAACTTCTTGAAACGGTACCAAGTCTTTTTGTCGATACATTTTTCGATTGGAACTTCACATCCACCAAGAGTAACCTGAAGAGATCAGGCCACTTATTGTATGCCAGTGTAAGAAATTTAGTGCCTATAACTAAATTTGATGAGTGTGTAGCTAATTTTATAGGCACCCCAGAAGTAACTTGTTGTAGTAGTGCGTAGGTGAAAAAGGCAGTTATCTTATTTAATCTTGGCGGGCCTGATTCACTAAATGCGGTCCGTCCTTTTTTATTCAACCTTTTTTATGACAGGAGAATAATCAATCTACCGAATCCCTTTCGGTTTCTTTTAGCAAAGTTTATATCTGCGAAACGAGAAAATACTGCACGAAAAATATACGAGGAAATTGGAGGTAAATCGCCAATTCTAGAGAATACAAAAATGCAAGCTAATGCTTCAGAACTAAAATTAAACGAAAATAGAAACCATGTACACAAGGTATTCATCTGCATGCGCTATTGGCGTCCATTTGCTGACGAAGTTATTGAAAGTGTAAAACAGTTTGATCCTGACGAAGTAATTCTGCTGCCACTGTATCCACAATATTCAACTACCACAACTCTGTCATCCATCGAGAATTGGCAAAAAAATGCTAAACGGTATGGCCTAAAATGCAATACAAAAATGATTCACCGTTATTATGATAACCAAGATTTTATTGAAGCTCACACTAATCTGATAGCTAAGTACTATAAATTGGCTAGAAAAATCGGTAAACCAAGAGTCCTATTTTCAGCCCATAGCTTACCTCTTAGTATCATTAAAAAGGGCGACCCTTACGCTTCACAGGTAGAAAGAAGCGTAGAGTTAATAGTAGAAAAGTTAGCTATCAATAACTTAGATTGGTCAATATGTTATCAGAGTAAGATTGGTCCTGTAAAATGGCTAGAGCCAAGCACTGAAAGTGAGCTATTACGCGCAAAAGCTGATGGTGTACCTGTAGTTCTATCACCTATATCTTTTGTTTCTGAGCATTCAGAAACTCTAGTTGAACTTGATATAGAATATAAAGCAATTATCAAGGATGGATATTACTTTCGTGTGCCAACTCTCAGTACCGATCCCTTGTTTATAAAATGCTTAGCCGATTTGTGCATAAATCTCCCTTAAAGTCCTGATTCATAGGGCTTTTCTTTTAGGATTTTATGTGATAGAATAACAGGAAGTTATTAACTATTTCATGCCAAATAAGCTAAAAAAGAAATCTAACATACTCGCACAAAGGGTGCATGATATTTATGATCATGATTTCAGGAAGGTAATCTGCATCACAACAGGTTTAACAGCCCTATTGTGTAAGATTTCACTGCAATTTTGCTGCGAGTTCATTGACAATAATAGATCCAATATCTTTCTTATACGGAATGTTGCTCGACTAGTAAAGTTTCCGACATCTATTCTATACATTGCCCATTCTGCATTTACTCTACAGGATCTAATTAAGGATTACAGAAACCCTGAGAGTAAAAAAGAGCTGGCAAAAATTGTGGGTAAATCGGCTAATCTTGCAAGCAGCACCATAGAAGCATTGATGATGTTGAAAGTCATCCATTTTTTGGCTAGAGGTAATGCAGATGTAACAAGTTATATTAGTTCAACATCAACGATCCTATTTTTGTTCATTTCAGAACCTATAAGCTATTATTATACATGCAAGAAATATCTGGATAATAAGGATCCTGAAAAGTCTGCTAAGTGTAAGAAGGACCTTATTATCAGCACATTAACTTTGTCGTTAGGTTTATTAAACTTCATATTAAGAAGGATAGAAACTCCAACTATACCAATAAACTTGGGTAGTGGTATAATCTATAATTTCAACTTAAGCGTAA
The DNA here is from genome assembly GCF_021496215.1 of Wolbachia endosymbiont of Aedes aegypti. Lineage (NCBI taxonomy): Bacteria > Pseudomonadati > Pseudomonadota > Alphaproteobacteria > Rickettsiales > Anaplasmataceae > Wolbachia > Wolbachia endosymbiont of Aedes aegypti. The sequence continues at coordinate 1,133,806 of NZ_CP090902.1, forward strand.
CAGTCAGCATAATATATAGTACAGTATTTCTTGCAGTTCAACTTGATAAGTTGTTTAATCAACCTGTCAATGATGATCCTTCCACTGAACTTGATGATGTTCATAATATAAACGGTCATTCTAATGACAGCACTGTAGAGGTATAAGAATTAGGGATGAAAAGATTTTATTTCTACTGCCAACGCTAGTACTGCTAATTTGCTAACAATACTCCAAAGTGATAGAATTTTACCTTCTACAACCTGGCTAACATCATGAAACTCACAGTCAGTGGCATTCAAGCTAGAATATACATCTTTTCTGCTATTACATCGGTATAAGTAACATGTTGAAGTATCTCCTATATAGTATATTAGCGGTTCTGCAGAACTGCTTTTAAACATGTCAATGGTTGGTACACCTTCTTGTATAATAACGCTATTGATTGCTATTCCTTCTTTTATCTTTTTCATTTTATGACGCTTTTTTTTATTGAGGTTTAATATTTCCTCTCCACTTGTTGCTGTTATAATGCCCATCCCATATGTGCCATTGCTTGCTTTGATAAAAACGTAAGGTTGTGTTTTTATTTTATATTCTTCGTATTTTTTTTGCACTAGAGATAATATTTGGTCAACTTTAGTTGCTACTGCTCCTAGTGACAAATCATCATCAAAATCAACTCCATCACAGCTCTCTGTAAGCACAGAAATTAGCCATGGGTCTATTTTAAATTTGCCACAAAACTCAGATGCTAATTCTTGATAGATTTCAAAATACTTAAATTTCTGCCTGCTATGCCAACCGTATAGTGGGCTTGGTACTATATCTTGCTTTACGTCTTTCAGCGTGTCTGGAATGTGGCTCGTCATATCACGGTTCAGTATAATAACATCAGGCACAAATCCTGAAGTTGTCTTTAGCAGAGAGTTTTCTTTCACAACAGTTTCATACTGTTCTATTAAATTGTATACTTCATTATATAAAAGGCCAATTCTAGTCTCAAAACCTGCGAGTTGTAGTATTTTCTCTATAACAAATACGTTTTCTATATACATTTTATTGCGTGTATAATTTTCCGGTATTATAAGAACCTTTTTGTATTGATGTCTTTTAAAATAGCTTTTTATCAATCTTGCTGCCATCGTTCTTGATTCTTCACTTAAGTTATTGAACCCCGCAGGAAATAAATTAGCGTCTACTGGAACGATTTTATAGCCAGAGTTTCTAAGATCTATAGAGCTATAAAATGGCGATGTAAGGCCATTAAATTTTGCTTCGAACCAATTATTTATACTTTTTTCCAAATCTGGGTGAATTATGTTTTGCATCTGCACTTTAAATGTTATAAGGAAGGTATTATATTATAAGCTATAGTTGAACATATTTAGTAAATTTGACTAAAGATTAAAGTATAATGAGATTCTTATTTAAAGTGATAGAAAAATGATTCAACACGATAACAATAAAATGTATGGCACTACTATATTATCAATTAGAAAAGATAAAAGTGTAGTAGTAATAGGTGACGGACAAGTTTCACTGGGCCACACTGTTATAAAATCTGGAGCAAAAAAAGTTAGGCGTCTTTCTGGTGATTCCGTAATTGCTGGATTTGCCGGGGCAACAGCCGACGCATTTACTCTTTTTGAAAGATTAGAATCTAAACTTGACAAGCACCCAGGGCAATTAATGAGAGCATGTGTTGAACTTGCAAAAGACTGGAGAATGGATAAATATCTGAGGAAATTAGAAGCTATGATGATCGTTGCAGATAAATCTATTTCATTAGTAATTACGGGAACAGGTGATGTTCTTGAACCTGAAGATGGAGTCGCAGCTATTGGCTCTGGGGGAAATTTTGCTCTATCTGCAGCAAGAGCTTTAATTGACATTAAAGGAATATCAATAGAGGAAATTGCGAAAAAGGCTATGAAGATAGCTGGCGATATATGTGTTTATACAAATCATAATGTAGTTATTGAAAAGATAGAGGAGTGATATGTCTTCCAAGCAAAAAACTTTATGCACCAATTTTTCCAATCAGCCCATAACCCTTTCAGAAGGGTGGTCTTGTAGTAGTGACACCTACGATGAAAAAGATAACCTCTATAAAGATACTAAGAGTGGTTTTGATTCAAATGACAGCGATGTTCAAGTTAATGACAGCACTCAAGTTTTGTTAGATGACCTGCCACCACAGAAGATAGTTAAAGAATTGGACAGATTCATAATCGGACAGGATGATGCAAAGCGTGCTGTTGCTATTGCGCTCAGAAATCGTTGGCGTCGCAATCAGGTTCCATTTCCATTGCGTGATGAAATCATACCTAAGAATATATTGATGATCGGTCATACAGGGGTTGGTAAAACTGAAATAGCTCGTCGCTTAGCAAAACTTGCCGGTGCACCGTTCATAAAAATTGAGGCAACGAAGTTTACTGAAATAGGGTACGTTGGACGTGACGTTGATTCGATAATACGCGATTTAGTTGATGCAGCAATAGTTTTAGTTAAAGAGAAAGCCCGTAAAGCCTTAGCTAAAAAGGCTTTAATTTTAGCTGAGAAAACAATAGTAAACTCTATGGTAGGCGAAAATGCAACCGAAGAGAGTAAAAAAATTTTTAGAGAAAGGTTGAGGAATAAAGAGTTTGAGGACGGAGAAGTTTCTATTAACGTCAGAGAGAGCAAGAGTATGTTACCTACTTTCGATATACCAGGCATGCCAGGTGGGCAAGTTGGTGTGATGAATGTAACAGAAATAATGGGCAAGATGTTTAACGGGAGCAAAAAAACAAAAACTATTACGGTGAAGGTAAAAGAAGCGCGTGAAATATTAATTAATGAAGAAAGTGAAAGGCTAATGGATGAAGATAAGATAATCAAAGAAGCCATTGATCTTGTTAGTAATGACGGTATAGTATTTTTGGATGAAATAGACAAAATTGCAGCGCGTACAGAAGTAAAAGGTGAAGTAAACAGAGAAGGAGTGCAACGCGATCTGTTACCATTACTTGAAGGAACAACTGTTACAACTAAGTATGGCCATGTAAAAACAGACTATATATTATTTATTGCATCTGGTGCTTTTCATCAGTCTAAACCATCTGACCTCTTACCGGAATTGCAGGGCAGATTACCGATCAGGGTAGAACTTAAGGCACTTACTCAAGAGGATTTAATAAGAATATTAAAGGAACCAGAATCTAGTTTGTTAAAGCAGTACATAGCTTTAATGAAAACAGAAAATGTGACACTTGAGTTCACTGATGATGGTATAAAAACCATAGCTGAAATAGCGTTTACAGTTAATAGGCAAGTGGAAAATATAGGCGCAAGAAGGCTTCACACTGTCATGGAGAAGCTTTTAGATGAAATAAGTTTCATTGCTTCTGAGAAAAATAGCGAAAAATTCATTATAGACAGCAAGTATGTAAAAGATAAACTTGAGTCAATTTCGAAGCAGCTTGATTTATCTAAGTTTATACTTTAGGAAAAACGAAAAGCCTACTTTAAGTAGTATAGAGAGTGTTCAGAAGATTAGCCAGTAGACCTAAAATTTCAGCTATATTCTTTAGGCTGTTTTTCAACAGTAGAATGGTGTGCTGCGACCTCTTGCTTAACATCTAAGCTTAAGTCAATTATTGAGATATTTTCTTCATCATAATCTATGTCTTTTATTAACATATCGTCAGTAATAGTCAAAAGGTCAGGCGGAGAAAGAATAGTTCTTTTATTACCAGCTCTCATTCCCACAACTCCAAGCTCTATAGCAAGTGGTATTTTTTTATCGCCAACCCTAAATTGCACTGTTTGATCTTTGACTATATATTCCCCATTATGCTCCTTTACGCTATATTTAACCGATATCTCATCACCGCACCTTACTTGTTTTCCAGTCTTGTTAATTAAGTCATTAAAAACCATCAGATTATTTACTGAGTCGGGATATTTATCCTTTACTTCGATCAGTTTGACGTAATAAGAATTAAAATTCATTTTGTTCTCATTGGCAATAGTAACTACACGCTCTCCGCCTTCTTTCATACCTATTACCCCTAAACTCACTTCTTTTAGGTCATCTTGACCTATTTTCAAAGTAACATCAGAAACTTTGCTAGGGAGTGTTGCTGAGTTATTATTAGAAATTTTATATATTTGCAATAGGACTTCCAGGCCACAAAAAGCCTTGCTGCCACTGCCTTCAGTAATTTCATAAAAATTTATTGAATCTTCTTCCTTTTGCTGCGTTATTTCTTCTAAATATTCTGTCAGCCCATGCTTTTCAATATAGCGGTCAAGTGCTGATTCAAGTATTGGCTTCACTAGGTAATGTGCTATCGTCTGTATCAAACCACCATGCGTGGCATTTATCTCATAAAGCTTGTCCTTTTTTTCCGGTTTACCTTTGTTTATATAGACAATAGTAAACACAAAAGCAGAAGTTAAAGTGAGAATCATTACTACGGAAATAAGCATTTGTAATATAATTTTTCTAACCATCTTTCTTTACTTGATTCAATAAATCATATAAATAATTAGTATCCCCTGAAAGCGCACTCAAATTATCCAAGCCTTGTTTAAAGAGGCCGTCTATATAGTCCTCTACTTCACTTTTACCAAGCACAGACATAAGATTATTTGTTTTATCTTGTTCGTAGTCTTCAATATCATCCTTAGCTTGAAAGATAAGCCCTAGATTTATTCCATAGTTATATAACGCTTTACGTTGCTTGTCTGTAGCACCCCCTATTATAGCACCTATTTCACATGAAGCTGCAAATAGTTTTGCGGTTTTCATCAAATGAATTTCTTTTATTTTATCAGCTTGGCCCGACGTCATTCCAGCGTCATACATACAGTCGTACGAATGTTGTAGTTTTAAGGTAGAAAGGGTGTCATGCAAGTAGCTGACACTGGAATCCATTTCATGTTCAGCTCCACTATCGCATGGCTTTTTGCACGAAATGCTTGTAGGCAAAGCCTTCTGGATCCCAGTGTCCGCTACTTGAATGACAGAGGGTTGGGGGCTAAAATCTATATGCTCACTGTTAATATCTAAAGCCTGTCCTCCCACCATTCCCCTAATTCCTATTGCCTGAGAAAGAACTTTTATGATCTCACAGCGTTTCTCATTTAACGAAGATAATACCTCAAAAGCCAGAGTAAGTAGTGCATCTCCGGCAAGCACTGCTGTTGCTTCATCAAATTTTTTATGGCAGCTTAGCTGGCTTCTGCGAGTATCACTGTTGTCCATGCACGGTAAATCATCGTGAATTAGAGAGTAAGCATGAACAAATTCAATTGCTGCAGCAACTGATATTACTTTTTTAGCTTCCGCGTTAAACACTCGCGATGAAGCTACGACTAAAAAGGAGCGTATATGTTTTGCAGGAGCAAGGAGTATATAACGCATAGCTGATATAAGCTTATTCTCGCTATTTTCGGGTAAGAGTTTATTTACTTCTACAATAAGCAAATTTTTTGTTGTTTCGTCTAGCATTTTTGAATTGTTAATTGTTTAGCACGTAACGCTAGCCAGCTAGGGCAGTAGAAAACTTTACTGTAGTTTACCAGTTATAAAAGATATTGCAAACATAAAAATTTTTTATAACATCAAAGAATAGGTTATTTTTTTGGTAAGAAATGTGAATAGCGAACTAGCAAAGAGCACTAGAGAAGACATAGAAGAAAAAGTGAAAAAGATTATACTAGAGCATATTAGTAAGGATGTAGAGAAATTCAACAGCTCTTCAAAGCTTTCGGAGCATGGTACAGACAGCTTAGATGCAGTTGAAATCATCATGGCAGCAGAAGAAGAGTTTGGAATAGAAATTCCAGATGAAGACGCACAAAAAATGGAAACTATGGAGCAAATAGTTGAGTACATTAATAATAAAAAAGGCTAATAGTTAGTGTTAAATGAGCAGAAGAGTAGTAGTCACTGGTGTTGGTTTAATCACTCCACTAGCGGCAGATGTTGACAACACTTGGTCAAGGCTAATAAAAAGTGAGTCTGGCATAAAAGCAATCAATACGGAGAGATTTGACTCTTCTGATCTTGCTTGCAAAATTGCAGGGCAGGTGCCGTTGCAATCAGACAACATTGAGCACCATTTCAATCCACTAGATTATATTTCTGAGAAAGACTCAAAAAGGACAGATCGTTTTATCCATTACGGTATTGCAGCAGCTATTCAGGCAGTAGATGATTCATTAATTTTGGAAAGCCAAAATATCAATCGGGAACGTGTTGGTGTGACTATTGGCTCTGGTATAGGTGGTCTTCCGTCAATTCAGGAAAATGTTATTACCATGCAGGAAAAAGGGCCCAGACGTGTCAGTCCATTTTTTGTCCCTGCAAGTCTAATAAATTTGATATCTGGCCATATTTCTATTAAATACGAATTTACAGGTCCAAACGATTCAGCAGTAACCGCATGTGCAACAGGTGCGCATGCAATCATAAACTCAGCAAGAACTATAAAACTTGGTGAAGCGGATGTTATGATTGCAGGTGGAGCAGAAAGTGCACTGTGTAGAGTTGGAATTGCAGGTTTTGCATCTATGAAGGCGTTATCAACTAAATTTAACGATAAACCGGAAGAAGCTTCAAGGCCATGGGATGAAGAACGCGATGGTTTTGTTATGGGTGAAGGAGCAGGTATATTGGTGCTGGAGGAATACGAACATGCGAAAAAAAGGGGGGCAAAAATACATGCTGAACTGGTTGGGTACGGACTCACAGGAGATGCGCACCACATTACAGCACCACATCCAGAAGGAAGAGGCGCATTTAAGGCAATGCAGCTTGCTTTAAAGAGCGCACAAATTAATCCCAATCAAGTAGGGTATATCAATGCACATGGAACTTCAACGCCACTTGGAGATAAAATTGAAGTAATAGCAATGAAACAGTTATTCGGTGACTACGTTTATAAAATACCTGTTTCTTCAACTAAATCTTCTATAGGACATTTACTTGGTGCTGCAGGGAGCGTTGAAGCAATATTCAGTATTCTTGCGTTAAATAATGGAATTATTCCGCCAACCTTAAATTTACACAAGCCTTCAGAAGGATGTGATTTAAATTTTGTACCGTTTAAAGCTCAGGAGCATAAAATTCAATATGCACTTTCTAATTCGTTTGGTTTTGGTGGCACTAATGCATCGCTCATATTTGGACAAGTTTAGTTGATGTCACCCCAGTGTCTTCCTCTTGTCATTCCAGTACCCTCCTCTTGTCATGCAAGCAGCTCTCCTACTGTCATCCCAGCACGTGACACTGGGATGACAAACGGTTGTGAAAGGGAATACATATAAAAATTAAACTATCAATAGCAATTCAAAAAGAAAAAATATTCTATTCATCCCTGAAGAAGTATTTTATTGACAATTTATGAATAAAGATCAATAATGCAGAAAAGGAATTGATGGGCGTATGCATGAATTTAACCACTATTAATTGTACATTATTTGTTGTAATTACATATTTTTTGACGTGCATTATAGCTTGGTGCTTACCTTTCAAAGACATAACATTATTAACAACATTTGTTCCGGCTTCAGTTGCAATTTTGCTAACCATTTATAATAAACAGAAGGTAAGGGATCTTTTTAAACTTAGTTCGCCAAAAAACTGTCTATTAGGGTTTATACTTATTCTGGTAAGTATGCTAATTTCCAATGGTCTTTTGTCAATTTATTGCGGTTTTTCATTTTTCCGAGAGTCTTTTACGTTAGACCGTGTAAAGGATTTGAGTGCAGTTTTGAGTCCATTAGTGATGTTATTTGTTTTATTATCAACCTTTGTGATGTGGATCATTATGTCTCTTGGTGAAGAGATCGGTTGGCGTGGCTATCTTTTGAAAAATCTTAAAAGCAAAATATCAAATTTTTATATCAGAGCAATTATTGTCGGTATTATTTGGTCAGTATGGCACATACCAACTTATGTGGTTGCTGGCTCAGCTTTGTGGAAGGATGGCTTTACATTCCCGACTATTTGTGCTTATACCCTTTATATTTGTGCAATGTCTATAATGTTTACCTGGTTGTTTGAAAAAGACAACTCGATTTGGCCAGTAACTATTGCTCATGCAACAAATAATCTTGTGTATAGTGTTTTGAGCATTCTAATGCCGTCTCCTCCTCTGTCAACTTTCGATGCAGTAATTCGCCTTACATTAGGAGCAGCTGGTTATTTCATTGTTGCAATTGGTGTTATTTGGTTTGATAAAGCTCGAGAGCGTCATTTGAGTAATTCATAGTATAAAATTTCGGGGGCAATTCGCATCAGGTGTCATGACACTGGGATGATGAGGAAGAAAAAGCAAATTTTGCCTTTTACGGTCAATCTATTATACTTAGTAAGACTTCAATAAACTAATGAATTATACTTTATATCTAATTAAATGCACAAGATATTAATAAGAAATAACTACAAACCTTTGGTCGGAAAAATCAAGATTAATGGCTCAAAAAATGCTGTTTTACCAATAATGGCAGCAAGTCTATTAAGTAGCTCCTCGGTAATTTTGCATAATGTACCTGATTTAATTGATGTGCATCTAATGTCTAAGTTGCTTGAAAGTCTTGGAGCAGAAGTGAACTTTATGCACAATAAAAATTATAAAGCGAACCATACTTTGAAAATTGACTGCAGCAATATCAACAATCACGTGATGCCATATAAAACCGCAAGTAAGCTAAGAACTTCTTTTCTAATATTGGGTCCAATGCTTAGCAGATTTGGCAAAGCGAGAACAGCATTTCCTGGTGGATGCAACATTGGAAAGCGTCCCGTTGATATGCATATTAAAGCATTAGAAGAAATGGGAGCTAAAATTGAAATTGACGGCTATAATATAATTGCAACAGTGAAAGGAAAGCTACAAGGAAAAGAAATTACATTTGAGAAAATAAGTGTTGGCGCAACAGAAAATGTAATAATGGCAGCAACATTTGCAGAAGGAGTGACAACAATAAACAATGCTGCAACTGAGCCGGAAGTTCTTGATTTAATAGATTTTCTGAAGAAAATGGGTGCTGATATTGAAATTGATAATACAAAGGTCATAATAACAGGAGTTGAAGCACTAAATGGATGTGTTCATAAAATAATACCAGATCGCATAGAAGCAGGCACCTATGCACTAGCTGCTATAATAACCGGTGGTAAGTTGGAGTTGGAAGGAATAAATCTATCTGATATAAGGTGTATTACAAATGAGTTGGAGACTATAGGAGCTATGGTTGAACTGTATGATGGAGGCATTGTTATTTCCAGAAAAAATGGCTCTATTAAGTCTGCTAACGTTGCGACAGATCCATATCCCAATTTTCCCAGTGATATGCAACCACAACTGATGTCTGCAATGTGCATCGCTGATGGGATATCAGTAATTGAAGAGAACATTTTTGAAAACAGATTTACACATGCAGATGAATTGAGAAAGTTAGGTGCTAATATCAGCATCGAGAAAAGCAAAGCTACTATAAGTGGAATAAAAAGCTTATCTGGAGCTAATCTATATGCTACTGACTTAAGATCAACAGCAGCTTTGGTGCTTGCTTCTTTGGTAGCCGGTGGAGAAACTATAATAAACAATTCACATCATTTATGGAGAGGATATGAAGCAATGCATGAAAAACTCAATTCATGTGGAGCTGATATCTCCATTTCGTCTTGAGGATATTTTATGAATGAAGCAACCAAACGAACTATAGTAAAAGAAATAGATGCAATCTTATATGAAGAACATAAGGTATTAGACCATGGATTTATTCGAGTAGTGGATTATATGGGCTCTGATAGCGCTATAGTTCAAGCTGCTCGTGTTTCTTATGGCAAGGGAACAAAACAGATAAGTCAGGATGAAGCACTTATAAAGTATTTAATGAGACATCATCATACAACTCCATTTGAAATGTGTGAAATTAAGTTTCACGTGAAACTTCCAATTTTTGTTGCAAGGCAATGGATAAGGCATAGAACTGCAAATGTGAATGAATATTCAGCAAGGTATTCAATACTTGATAATGAATTTTATACACCTAAACCAGAACAAGTTGCAAAACAATCTGACAATAATAAACAAGGTAGCGGGGAAGCTTTTGATCCAGATACCTCAAAGGAAATAATAGATTCTCTAATAAATGACTCTAATTTAGTATATTCTCATTATGAAAAATTTATTGAGCAGGGGCTTGCAAGAGAAATTGCCAGAACTAACCTAATGCTTAATTACTACACGCAATTTTATTGGAAAATAGATCTGCATAATCTCCTTCATTTTTTGAAGCTTAGAGCTGATAAGCATGCCCAATATGAAATCAGAGTTTATGCAGAAGTTATGCTGGATATAATAAAAAAATGGGTTCCACTGGCCTACAATGCCTTTGTTGAATATTGCCTAGAATCAGCCTGTATTTCAAGAACTGGTCTAGAAATAATTCGCAAATTAATTAAAGGGGAAAACGTTACTAGAGAAGAAAGTAATATTGGTAAAAGAGAATGGGGCGAGCTGATGTCTATACTTGATAAACAATCTTAAAGATAAAGGCATACGTGTCAATCTCCTCTGTCAGTTAACTCTCGTTCACCAGATTGAATCTTGCTTTTTACATCACATTAACTCATCACTTTTATAGAACATCTCATTAAAATCATTTAGAGTTCCAAAATCCTGACCCTTGATAAACAGGTGATCATTAGCAACATGTGCTTCATCAAGAGTAAACAGCTCGTAATGATGATTGTGAGCGGGCCTAACAATTTCATTATATAAAACCATTACTTGTTCGTAGTTATATCCATCGCCAGCATGATATTTACCACGTACGGTATCATAAAAATTCTTTACATCATCATATGTCACTTGCAGCTCCACCTTATACTTTCCCACTTCAAGAGGACTTCCTGTCTTTATTTTTAAGGGATGTTGTGAATTTGCAACACTGTTAGAAGTTTCTGCTTCAATATCAGAATTTTTATCCATATTTTCTATCACACTTGCCATAACAGTTTCTTGTTCATCTTCTGTTGGTTTTGTTTGTTTTTCAGTCTTATTACTGCTACTGTCAGTTTCCACAGTTACTTTTTTTACTTCTATATCTTTTTGAGCTTTCTCATTACTTTGCTTGTGTATTTCATCTCCATGCAATTTTTCCTGCAGAGCTTTTTTCGTATCAGCATAATCATCACGATTGCTTTGCAAAGCTGGTTTATAACTGCTGCTATCATCCGCTTGCATTTGATCTATATAGTTAGATTCTTCTTCCTGTATAGTATTTTTTGCGTTATCCTCACCAACCGTTCCTTTCTCCCCAGACTTGGCTTCACTCTCTACCACAACTTCTTCGTCTACTTGCTCATCATCAATTGTAAATTCAGTACCTATCTGATTGCTATCTTCCTCCAATTCATTAGATAATTTTTCAGATAGCTGGTCACCACTCAAATATGGTTCTTTTGAATATTTAGCATAATTATGGGGATCGGTTCTGTTTTCTGAATAAAACCCACTTTCAAAGTCTGAGTAGGAGCTTTGATTGAGCACAAAAAATAAGTTTTCATAATTAACCAGCATATCACTATCAGGGCTAACAAAATTTAAATATTCATCGCCTTCCCATTCTGGGTGGTGTCTATACTCTGCTATGTAGTATTTACTAGAGTCGAGAGGTATCTTGTCACCTTCTTCCCCATCAAGTTGTAAAACTACTGCTGAATGCCCATTACCTAAATCATTACCTTTTACCACTTTGAATATTTTAATCTCATCCTTTTCTACAAGTTCTTTTAACTCCTCGTTCTTTTCATTTAACTCTTCCTCCCTTTGTCTTTCTGCTTCTCTCTCTCTTGCCAATCTTTCTGCTTCTTCATCAGCTTTCTTCTGCAGTTGTGAGAATACATTTTGTAATATATCTTGTGTGGTTAAGCTATTTGTGTTGCTTAAAAAATTATCTAACACATTTGATGCAATTGGTGACAATTCACCGTGATCATCAAATACTTTTTCCTTTGCTTTATCATAGTGATTTGGGTTATAGATTGCATACAGAGGATAAAAACCATAATCTGCAATTGACGCTCCGTCAGGTGATAGTTCCATTGAGAATCCATAGTAATTAAGTGGAAGATTGGAGGTTAAATATTTACCGTTATCATCCCTAACGTGTAGCTCACTTCTACCATTGTGCTCACTATATTTGTTGTAGTAGATATAAAAATTCTCATGGTTAAGATTGAAGTGATCATCTAGATTATCGAATTGAATTGTACTGCCAAGCTTCTCGCGCAAAAGATTTTTGCTTTCATCTGTAAGCTTTATATGTGCAGAAAAGTAGTATCGATCTATAGGTTCGCCTTTTTCTATTTCAAAGTTCAAAGTAATCTTGTCGTTGACCATTGGTAGCCTCCACAAATTCTATAAATCATTTTATTTATCAATCATACGGTCTGTACTATGAAAAATGTGTTAAACGTTAAGATTTTCTCTGTACCGATTCATCTATATTGCCAAGCTTAATAAAGTTACAAGCTCTTTAAAACAATGTTAAACTCAATCACTATGGCAAAAACAGTTGACGTATTACTACCACTTCCAATTGATCAGTTATTTTCATATGCAATTGAGGAAAATACTGAGATTTTACTTGGAGATTACGTAGTGGTGCCATTTGGCAAAAAACGCTTAATCGGAATAGTTTGGAAATACAGTGATAAAAGTAACCGAGAATTAAAATTTATTGAGCAAAAAATTGATTTACCAAATATTAGACCAAAATTGATCGCATTTGCAGAGTGGGTTGCGCAGTATAACTTAATACCTGTTGGTATGCTTGCCAAAGTGATAATGGGAGGAGTGTTAAAAGTAAATCACATAGATAAATTGGTTTGTGCTAAGCAGAAGCAGGAAATAAGTGAAATAAGTTGCCAATTAAGCCCTGAACAGCAGGTAGCTAGTGATAAAATAATCAGCAGTTTGAATGAGTATTCAGTGACTTTGCTTGATGGTGAGACAGGATCTGGAAAAACGGAAGTTTATCTCTCTGTGATTGCACAATTGATTAAGAATTACACTGCCGTTCCAAATGCTGCTCAGACTTTACCATCCCAGTGCCCAGAGACACAACTGTACGAACATTGTGATTTGGGTCTACCAAGAGGGTGTTATCCGAGTAGCCTGACACTGGGATCCAGTTTTTCATATAACCTCATTACAAATGTTTATTTTAACTTAAAACCAATACCTAATTTACAATCAAAATTCCTGGATTCCAGTGTCAAGCGCTGGAATGACACCTTTATACTCAAGGCAAAACCCACTGTAACATTTAGCATACCGTCTTTGCCACGTACTAGTATGACACCAGAATATGTTGAAATGACATCAGGAGAAGGTAATACACAAATTTTAATCCTCCTACCTGAAATTGTTTTAACTTCACAATTGGTAAATCGTGTTCGCGGTCAGATATCAAAAAACTTAGTTGAATGGCACTCAGGACTCACTCCAAAAACTCGCCGGAATAATTGGCTCAATATAGCAAGTGGAAATGCGCAGATAATTATTGGTGCACGATCAGCACTTTTTTTGCCTTATAAAAACCTAAAATTGATTATCGTTGATGAAGAGCACGACTCATCTTTTAAACAAGAACAGGGAATTATATATAATGCTCGAGATATGGCGATAATCTTAGCCAAATTTGAAAATATTCCGATTATTTTATCATCAGCTACTCCACTGCTTGAAACGATTCATCATGTTAAAAACGGGAATTACAATCATGTAAAGCTAACTAAACGATTTGGTGGTGCAGAATTGCCACTCATTAAAGTAGTAGATATGAGGAACAACAAGCAATGGATCTCCTCTGAGCTTTTTGAAAGCATCAAACAAACCATAGAGAAAAAACAGCAGGTTATGCTTTTTCTAAACCGCAGAGGGTATGCACAACTGGCAATTTGTAAAAAGTGTGGATATAAAATTTCCTGCTTAAATTGTGCTGTTTGGCTTACATATCACAAGAAAAAAAATGCTCTTTTGTGCCATCATTGCTCTTATCAATTAAAACTTCCAGAGAAATGCTCTAATTGCCAAAGTGAACAGCCATTGTCCCTCTACGGCATAGGAATTGAAAGGTTGCTTGAAGAAATGGTGAAATTAATACCAAACGCAAAAACTGCGATGATAAGCAGCGATCAGAAGTCGGTTAGTAACGTAATTGACTTGATATTGAAAGAAGAGGTGAACATTATAATCGGCACACAAATAATTGCTAAAGGGCACAATTTTCCCAAATTAACTTTGGTTGGAGTAATGAATGCAGATTTGAGTCTCGAAAATTCTGATTTGAGAGCAGCGGAAAAGACGTATCAATTATTGCACCAAGTTGCAGGCAGATCAGGAAGGTTTAATGAAAAAGGAATGGTAATAGTGCAAACCAATAATCCTGAAAGTTCAATAATAAAAGCATTGCTGCATCAAAAAAGAGACTCATTTTATGAAATCGAACTTAAGTCAAGACGCGAAGCCAAAATGCCACCATTTAGCAGATTAATAGCGCTTATAATCTGTGGTAAGAATCAGATTGCAACACAAAAAGCAGCGAATGAAATAGTAAAATCTCTTCTCTGTCATTCAAGTAGCTCAACTATTTGTATCCAGGAAAAAAATGTAGGTGTAGACAAAAAGGAATTTGAAATTCTTGGCCCATCACCAGCAGCGATAAATTTTTTAAATAATAAGTATCGGTATAGGGTATTATTAAAAATACACAATAAGCATAGTCTATCCATACAAAAAAAGCTGAAATATTGGATTAAAAATTGTAACTTGAATTCGAGTATTGCAGTGATAATAGATGTTGATCCTGTGAGTTTTTTTTAACGAGTTTATTTATATTCGTTAAGCCTTCTTGCCAATTACCACAACATTCTCACTGGGAAAAAAATAATCAGGTACAGCCATATTTTTCGGTGCAGGACCCCCAATTACTCGACCTGATGTATCATAATATGAACCGTGGCAAGGACAGAACCAACCATTACCATCTCTTGTAGCGTGGTCAACCGGTACACACCCAAGATGTGTACATATTCCAAGCATAATTAACCATTCGTCTTTTCCTTCGTATACTCTCTGCTCATCTAATTGAGGATCCCTCAAGCTCTTCACATTCACAGCTCTTGCAGCCTCAATTTCTTGCTTTGTGCGTCTACGAATGAATACTGGTTTACCTTGCCACTTTACTTTTACTCCATGTCCTTCCTGAATTCCAGACAAATTCACCTCCACTGTGGAAGTTGCTAGAACTTCAGCAGAAGGATTCATAGATTTAACCAGTGGCCAAAGTCCGCTTGCAGCTCCTATACCTGCCATAGCGCATGTAGTTAATGTTATAAAATCTCTCCTACTCTTATTTTTAGTAAGATCTTTAACAGGAGGTGTTTTTTTATCCTCTTTGTCTGCCAGTGGTTTTTTATTTTTAGTTAATTTTTTGTCCATTGATCTTTACTTAGCCATAAGTATATATTTTAATTTAAATACTGCGTATTAATCAACAAAAACTTGCGCTTTTTGTTTAACCTATACTACGGTTAAGAAGCGATAGAGTTTTCAACTTCAAAAATACTATCTTCAGTGGAATCAGGATCTTCAATTTTCGCTACTGACACCACTTTTTCTCTACTTTCTGTTTTAAACAGAGTGACTCCTTGAGTGCTGCGTCCTGCAATTCTAATCTCATTGACCGAAATGCGAATTAACTTTCCTTTATCTGTAATAAGCATTATATTATCACCCTGCTCAACTGGAAAACTAGCAACAACATTACCGTTTCTGCTAGTAGTAAGAATATTGGTGATACCAACACCACCCCTGTTAGTTACTCTATACTCATACGCAGAAGTTCTTTTACCAAAGCCATTTTCAGTAATAGTTAATATAAACTCCTCATTCACTGCAAGTTTTAAGAATAATTCGTTATCTATTCCTAAATCATTCAAAGTTTTTTCCAATTTAGAATCAATGGAGTTATTAATTGCAGTCCCCAGTCTTTTTGCAAGTGGAACTTTTAAGTAAAGTTCTTTTGTTTCTGTTGCTACACCTATCCCATTTAATATGGTCATGGATATCACGCTGTCATTCTTTACAAGTTTGATACCTCTTACGCCATCTGAATTGCGACTCTTAAATTGACGCACATCACTTACAACAAATCTGATACTTTTTCCAAGCGTTGTTGAAAGTAAAACATGGTCAATTTCATTACATACCTTAACCGATACTAATTTGTCTCCTTCATCGAGCTTTATTGCTATTTTTCCATTGCTTGGAATATAGTGAAAGTCCGCTAAGGAGTTACGCCTTATGTTTCCATAGGCAGTAGCAAAAACTATGTTTTGATTTTCGTCATTTTCACTTGGCAATGGCATGATATTAGTTATAGTTTCACCATCGCTAAGCGGAAATATGTTAACAAGTGCTCTTCCACGTGCGGTTGGCTCTGCAAGAGGTAACTTATAAACTTTTAATCTATAAACTCGACCAATGTTAGAAAAGAATAAAAAGCTAGTATGGGTATTTCCAACAAATAATTCTGTGATTACATCCTCTTCTTTTAATCCCTGTCCTAGCTTTCCTTTTCCACCACGACGCTGAGTTCTGTAGTGAGAAAGTTTTACACGCTTGATATAACCATTCATAGTTACGGTTATCACCATATCCTCTTGTGGAATTAGATCTTCAGCTTCAATGTCCGCGTCTGACTCTTCTATTGAAGTTTTTCGCGGCACAGCAAATCTGTTCTTTATTTCTTGTAGATTGTTTTTTATTTCTTTCATCAACTTCTCTCCTGAGCCAAGAAAAGCGATATATTCTTTTATCAGGTTGATCATTGAACTTAGCTCAGCTTCTAATTTGTCTTTTTCAAGGCCTGTTAAACGCTGCAGTTTCATATCAAGGATAGCTTTAATTTGTAGTTCAGTTAATCTATACACTCCATCTTTCAAAAAGCTTGCGCTATCTGAAATCAACTCGATAATAGTATTGATTTCATTCGAAGTTTTCCATTCTTTATTTAAAAGTTCTCTACTTGCTTCCGCAGGATCTTTTGCACCGCGGATGATTTTTATCACTTCATCTATGCTGAGGACCGCAATGTAGAGCCCTATATATATATGAGCTTTTTCCCTCGTTTTTCTTAGACGAAATTCTGTTCTCCTGATTAATACTTCTTTTCTAAAATCAACAAAAGCAGTTATGATTTCTTTCAATGACATCAAAGCAGGCCTGTTGTTATTGAGCACTAAAGTGTTAACACTAAAACTACTTCTTAGTGGAGTTAGCCCCAATATTTGATTAAGTATAAAACTTGCTTCAGCATTTCTTTTGAGGTCAATTACTACTCTAATACCAGACTTATCGGACTCATCCCTAATTTCTGTTATACCATCAATTCTTTTTTCTTTTACAAGCTCACCTATCTTCTCAATTAATTTTCCTTTATTTACCTGGTAAGGTATTTCATCAATCACTATTGCTTGCCTATCTTGTGGCAGATCTTCTATATGAGTCTTGCCTTGCACAACAATTGATCCACGACCAGTTGCAAATGCTGATCTTATTCCAGACCTTCCAAGAATTGTTCCCCCAGTTGGAAAATCCGGCCCTGGCATCACTTCAAGTAACTCATCCAAAGTAACTTCAGGATTATTTACATATAATATACAAGCATCTATTATTTCTCCAAGATTATGAGAAGGAATATTGGTTGCCATACCAACTGCAACACCACTTGCACCGTTTACCAATAGATTCGGAAACTCTGCAGGCAGCACAACTGGTTCTGTTTCATTTCCATCGTAGTTTGGCCTAAAATTAACTGTATCTTCATCAATATCATTCAGTAAAAAGTGCGACACTTTTTGAAGTCTTGCTTCTGTGTATCGCATTGAAGCTGGTGGATCTCCATCTATCGAACCAAAGTTACCTTGCCCATCAACAAGTGGTAAAAGAAGAGAGAAATCTTGGGCCATTCTAACCAAGGAATCGTAAATAGCTGCATCACCATGTGGGTGATATTTCCCCATTACATCCCCAACTATACGAGCTGCCTTTTTATATGGCTTACCGGCATCGAATCCAGCTCTTGACATTGCATATAATATGCGCCTGTGAACAGGTTTAAATCCATCCCGCACGTCAGGTATAGCCCGGCTTATGATAACGCTCATTGCGTAGGAAAGATAAGAATCTTCCAGCTCTTTTACTATTGAGATTGGTACTATATTATCCTGCATTTTCTATACTTTAATTGAAGTAATTAATAATACTAACATTCAGTTAAGCAAATGGGCAATGACAGACTTGAACTGCCGACCTCCTCGGTGTAAACGAGATGCTCTACCAGCTGAGCTAATTGCCCCTTTAGATCTAATTCTATAGCTCAATATTATTATTGTAAACAAAAATAGCAATAAATTGTATCCGTTCAGCAGAGTGGCAAAATAGGTAGACAAGGTGATCTAAAAAGATAATCATAGAGTAAATGTGAGGTAAGTCCTTACAATAAATGGTGTCATCCAAGTAGCCGACACTGGGATCCAGAAAAAAGAATGGTATCATTCCAGTGCTTGACACTGGAATCCAGCTTTTTTATAATCATTAAAACGTTGTATTTTTACATAAAACAGCTATTTTTATGCTCGCCAACTTAATAAAATTCCTGGATCCCAGTATCAAGCACTGGGATGACACCCTCCTGATGGGCCAAAATCACAATGTTCGTACAGTTATGCATTTGTTGTGTAAATTACCTTTGCAAACAAATGTTCGTATATCTGTGTTTCACACACTTTGCTTCAATATTTGCACATTAGCCACTCCCTTGAACAGATACGATAAATTAGATTTAGGTGAGCTATAAGCTTTTATGAAATCTTTGAGTGCGTGCTGTGAAGTTTTATAAATTTTAGTCTTGCTGTCACTCTGTATAAAGGTATTTTTTCACTCACATCTTTCGAAGTTGTAGCCATGTTCAACAATTTTAAGTAGAATATTGTAGCATTTTGAAAATCTGAAAGTTTATCTAGAATAACAGCTAAATTATAAGTATAAAAAATATTGTTTTCATCGAGGGAAATAGCAGTTATCATATACTCTTTACCTTTTACATAATCCTCCTTTTTCATATAGATCATACCTAAATTTGCTAATAAAGGAGCATAATTTTTATGTATATCATACAATTTTAACATTTCACTCAACGCCAGATCAGGATTATATTGTGAGATTATCGTCAGAAAATTTTTTAATATGTAAGGGTTACTAGGGTGTTCTTTTAACAGTCTTGTGTAAATCTCTACAGCTTTTTTGTATTCTTTATTAGCGTAATAAATATTTCCCAATCCAATTAAAGCATTTTTATGATAAGGAAACTTTGCAATGATCTGATTAAGGAGAGAAATAGCTGTTTCATTATCTCCTGATTCAAAGGAATCTTTTGCTTTTTTTAAAGTAGAGTATATGTCAAAACTCTTGCCAGAATTCTGCGCAATTTTGATGTTAAATTTATCACTTTTTCTCTCAATAACATCAAGATCTTTATATTTTTTATCAGCTTTTATATGCTTGACAACACTATCAAAGGCCTTCTGTATCTCCAAATTTTCACTAGCATAGGTAACAGAAGACCTCCATAAAATCACAACGCAAATTAACATGCAGATAAACATAGGTCCTAGTGTTGTGGCATTGGCTGCAGCGTGTAACCAGTAAACCTTATTTCTTTGAGCTATATGCAACACATTACAAATTCATAAATGCTAAATTACCTATCTCATACAATAATAAAGATATTATTAATTAGCGGGACGAACATGCTGTGTAGCCTTTCAGAATGCATTTATCTTTTGTCTTCCATATTTCGCTTTATTTCCACAAAAATGCTTCAATTTATCTTAACATTTTGTCAACTACCTTTGTAGATTTAAAAGGGCATTTTTACATATTCCATATGGCTGCCAGTTGCACCCCTCACATGCGTACTCGAATTTCTCTAAAGACATTTTCTCCCTAATCTTTTCTACCGCTTCACTCCAGGTCAAAGTCTCGCCAATTTTAATTCCTAAAATTTCCATATGCCTTCTATCTAGCTCTAAAACTTTAGCTTGTTCGGTGCATTTACCTTGTTTAGTCTGGTTTGGGCAAGCACTACAAATACTATCAAGATTACCAACTACTTCGATTTGAGTACTAACCACTTCACTTGCTATCTTCCTATAATTTTCTACAAAACCCTGAGAATACCCATATCCCCGAAACGCGAGGGTGCACATAAAATGATGAGGGCGAAATTTTATCATTTTTTCAAATATTGCAAAGCTGCTACAAGTAGAAAAATTTTTATCAAACCAGGAAGGATAAATGGTAAAACACCCACCATTATTGCTTGTCCCAGACCCAAGTAAACAGCAAGCCAACTAACACCACAAATAAAGATTACAACTGTACCAGCCAGACAACTTAAAGAATTACACACAAATGATTTATATTTAGAGTTCAGTAATTCATTTACTTTGCTCATTACCATAACAGCAGCTAAACAGCCAATTAAATATCCACCTGTTGGTCCAAGGAGAGCGTGATAACCACCAGAAAAATTTGCAAGAACAGGCAATCCTGCTGCACCAAGTGATAGATATGTAAGCACAGAATAGAATGCTGTTCTGCGGTGAAATTTAAGCCCAATAAGCATTACTCCTAAAGTTTGCAATGTGATAGGCACAGGCTGCAATGGTATACTTATTTGAGCCATCAAGAATAAAAGTAAAACGCAAGACAATATTTCAGCCAGTGTTGATCTGCTGCTAGATTGTGTTATAAACATACCTTCCCAATAAAAATAACTTATTAAATGTAATATATGTGTATGAGAGGTTTTGCAATTTAAATTTTGCTTATATTGTGCTACAATGAATTATTTATGCACTATTAAATTAAAAATGATGAGTAAACAAGATCTATTATCGTTGATGAGAGCAAGACACAGCGGACGTTCATACGATCCTACAAGAGCAATATCTCAGGAAGACATGGATATTTTAATGGAAGCTGTAAGGCTGACTCCCTCATGTTTTGGTGATGAACCCTGGAGATACGTAATATGCAACAAACAGAACAATCAAAGCGCATGGGAAAAGCTGCTAAATTGCCTTGATGAATCTAATCAAAAATGGGCAAAAGATGCACAAGTGTTAATCATATCTTTAAGCGCTAAGAATTTCCGCAAATCTGATAAAGGTGAAAATTTTTGGGCTAATCACGATACTGGTGCAGCGAATTATGGACTTATGTTACAAGCTGCAGTTATGAACTTAATGGCCCATCAAATGGGTGGATTTGATAGAGATAAAATAGTGAAAGAGTTCAATATACCCAATGACTTTAACGTAATGTCAGTGATAGCGGTTGGTTACGAAGAAGAGGGTGCTGAAACAAGTAAGAAGAAAAGAAGACCAATAGAAGAAATATTTTTTTATGATGAGTGGCCAAAATTCTGAAAATTTTATCAAAATGCACGGCACTGGTAACAATTTCGTTATCATAGACTCACGTTCAACAAACAATTTAGACTGGAACCATAGACAAATTGCTGATCAAAGCAGTTGTGATCAAGTGATAATTATAACAATGTCTAATGCTGCAGACTGTTTTATGCATATCTATAATGCTGATGGCAGTCGAGCTGAAATGTGCGGAAACGCAGCACGCTGTGTTGGATATTTGATAATGTCAGAAAAAGGTGCTGAATACTCCATTATTGAGCTAACAAGCAAACGCATTTTAGAGTGTTTTAAAGTGGGTGATAAATCCATAAAGGTTAACATGGGTAAACCTTTGCTAAAATGGCATGAAATTCCCTTATCTACTGAGTGTGACACTCTTCACTTACCTATAGAGCTTGAAATGCTAAAAGATCCTGTTGCAGTAAATATTGGCAATCCTCACATAGTTTTTTTTGTTGATAACATAAGTGAAATACCATTGCGAAATTTAGGACCAAAGCTAGAAAATCACGCATTATTTCCTCGGAAAATTAATGTTAGTATTGCACAAGTTGAAAAGTCTGGAGAAATAGCTTTAAGAGTTTGGGAAAGAGGTACAGGCATTACTGCATCATGCGGTAGTGCAGCATGTGCAGCACTTGTTGCATCCACACTACGTGGATCTCTGGTTGCCCAACAGACTTCAGTAAATTTACCAGGAGGCAAGTTATTAATCGAATGGGCAAATAACGTATTCATGACCGGTGATATAGGGTTTTTGTGACCCTAATTCTAGTGATGCATTACTTCCAATACCTTCTTACCAATTACTGCAGGGGTTTCAGCAATTGCAATTCCAGCGCTCCGCATAACTTCTAGTTTTGCACCAGCACTTCCACCGCTGGAAGAGATGATTGCTCCAGCGTGTCCCATACGTCTTCCTGGAGGTGCCGTTTGGCCTGCTACAAAACCAACGATTGGCTTTTTAGTTTTTTCTGTTTTCACAAAATGTGATACATCTTCTTCTTCGTTTCCACCTATTTCACCAATAACTACAATACCATGAGTATCGTTATCTTTTAAAAAGAGCTCCATACAGTCGACAAATGTTATACCATGAACTGGATCCCCCCCAATTCCGATACACGTGGATTGACCAAGACCAACAGCGGTTGTTTGTGCTACTGCCTCGTAAGTTAAAGTTCCGGAGCGAGACATAATTCCTATGTGTCCACGCTTATGGATATGGCCAGGCATAATTCCTATTTTGCATTCTTCAGGGGTAATAATTCCCGGGCAGTTGGGACCAATCAATCGACTTTTTGAGCCGATAAGCGCACGCTTAACTTTCACCATATCAAGTATAGGAATGCCCTCTGTAATACAAATTATCAATTCTATTTTTGCATCTATTGCTTCAAGTATTGCAGCAGCAGCAAATTTAGCAGGTACATATATAACTGTAGCATTTGCACCGGTTTTTTCTTTGGCTTCTGCTACAGTATTAAAAACCGGTAAATTAAGGTGAGTGCTCCCACCCTTTCCAGGAGTTACACCTCCCACCATTTTCGTTCCGTAATCAATTGCTTGCTCTGAATGAAATGTGCCTTGTGCGCCAGTAAAACCCTGGCATATTAATCTTGTATCTTTGTTTACTAAAACGGACATGCTTTATTTTACCTCTTTTACTATCTTTTGCGCAGCTTCATCTAGCTCATCTGCAGCAATAATATTTAATCCTGACTCTTCTAAAATTTTTTTTCCTTCTTCAAAATTAGTACCTGATAATCTAACCACTAGAGGAACTTTAATGCTCATTTCTTTTGCAGCCGCAACAATTCCACTTGCGATAATATCGCAACGCATTATACCACCAAATATGTTAACCAGAATTCCTTTTACGTTGCTATCAGACAATATGATTTTAAATGCTTCAGTTACAGTTTCTTTACTCGCTCCACCACCAACATCCAAAAAGTTAGCAGGCTCTGCTCCGTAGTATTTTATTATATCCATTGTTGCCATAGCAAGACCTGCACCATTTACCATGCAACCAATACTGCCATCCATTTTGATGTAACTGAGCCCATACTTTGAAGCCTCTATCTCTTCTTTCACTTCCTCATCATAATCACGAAGTTCCATAATTTCTGGGTGACGATATAAAGCATTATCATCGAAATTAATTTTTGCATCGAGCGCAATAAAATCTCCAGAATTTGTTTCAACCAGTGGATTAATTTCAATTTGGCTCGCATCAGTTGCAATAAACGCATCATATATTTTTTTTGCAATGTTCGATATCTTTTCTATTTGTTCTGGACTCAAATGAAAACGGCTGCTTAACTTGCTGCTATCAAAACTTGTAGCAGGATCAATATCAAATTTCACAATTTTTGCAGGAGAATTTTTTGCCACTTCTTCGATGTCCATTCCACCTTCTGAGGAAAATATGAATATTGGCCTACTGAGCTTCGGGTCGATTACCAGGCTTAAATAATACTCTTTCTTAATGCTTGAGCCTTCTTCAACGTACACTTTTCTTACTTGCTGCCCGCTTGGCCCTGTTTGATGAGTAACTAAAGTCATACCAATCATGTCCTTTACAAACTGTTGAGCTTCTTCAACTGACTTTGCTAGCTTTACGCCACCGGCTTTACCCCTACCACCTGCATGAATTTGAGCTTTAACTACAAACACGTCAGATTTTAATTGACTTACTTGAGTCTTTACTTCTTCTGCAGATGTAGCAACAAAACCTTTTGGCACTGGGACATTAAATTTATGGAAAACTTCTTTCGCTTGATATTCGTGAATATTCATAAAATAACCAATGATAAACTATTAACTTGAGTACAAACTACCAACCATAACGTTGCCTTCTGCACTCTTGTTGGTACCTCTTTTTTTTAGCTTCAGCTTTCTTTTTAGCTCTTTTTTCTGATTTTTTTTCATGATATTGTTTTTTCATTTTCAACCCTCTTCCTTCCTTTTGAATTGTTTTTTTCAATACTGGAAGAGATCTGTCTACATCACCATAATGGACTAATACTTCTATCAAACTCTATACCTCCTTCGATAATCATTTCAAAATCTATTTATAAATTAGAAAATTAACATTGTCAATTATTTTATAAACTTGAGCGTTAAAATGTAATATGCCATAATTTACATGGTAAATAATGTCATTCCAGTGTCAGCTACTTGCTTACTGATGGAGATTGCTCTTATGTTACAGCGTTCTTACAATTATACTAACATCGGGGCGGAGAGATTTGAACTCCCGACCCTTTGGTCCCAAACCAAATGCGCTACCAGGCTGCGCTACGCCCCGACTTCTTTACTCAGAGTATCAATAACTCAGGCAAAATGCAAGATTCATTTGTTTACTTTAGAAAAAATATAATATGAGATTTAATATTATCTTAGAATATGTTTTTTATTAGCTCCTCTTTAACAACAGACTGCTTCGTAGAAAGTCTACAGGGTTTTTGTGCGCGCAACACTGAACCAGATTTCTTTATGACCCAAACCTTAGTCATATTTAAAAATCTAGCTACACCAATTGGTGAAAGTGAGTGCAGCAACTACAGCAGTATCGACCCTTAAAATTCTTTTTCCTAGACTCAATTTTTGACAAAACTTATCGGCAAGATCAAGTTCATAAGATGAAAAACCACCTTCAGGGCCAACAATAATAGCAACATTTTTTTTGCCTTTCAGCACTTTGTCAGCTTTACCTGTTTCATCACACAAAACAAAATTTTTACTCTGGGAATCAGGTAACTCACAAAAGTTAATAGGAGGCAAAATCTCTGGTATACTTATCCTACCTGATTGTTCCGCTGCTTCGATTGCTTGTAATTTTGCTCTACTTAGGTTAATATTTTTTACCACTGTACGTTCCGTTGAAATAAATTGAATGCAGATTACTCCCATTTCAGTTGCCTGTCTTACTATGTTGTTCAAAGCAGCACTTTTTACCATGGCACAATACAGGTATAAATTTTCCTCATATTGCTGTTGTTTAGTGCATTCTTTGGGTGTAACTTCTGTCAATTTACGCGATATATTAACTACTTCTCCTAACCATTCTCCATCTTTTCCATTAAAAAGAGAGAGATTATCATACTTCTTAAGCCGCATTACATTGCAAATATAGTGACTTTGTTGTGGATTAAGTGCTAAACTCACGCCTTGTGATAAAGCTTCTTCAACATAGAGCCTAATTTTTCCCATTCAAAACTTTAATTATATTCTACTTGAGTGACTCTTACGGGATTTGAACCCGTGTTACCACCGTGAAAGGGTGGTGTCCTAACCACTAGACGAAAGAGTCAACTTGAATCTAACTAGGTTATATCGATTACATATATAAAGTCAATTCAATTATTTTGAATCACATAGTTAGAGGGATATATCAGTAATCTTATATCGACAGCCTCCTATTACTCCATGCTCAATACTCACTGAACCTATCTCAGATTTAGGAGCTAATTCTAATTGTTGTTCAACTTTTGTATCGGAATCATAGCCAGAATCGTAGCCAGAATCTCTACGCTCATATTTCTGCCTTATTTCTTCTACACTAAAGCCAGCCTTGGTCTTAATTTTTTGATCATTAGTCTGTTGCTGACTTATCGACTTATTAGCACTTAGCTCATTTAGCTTCACTTGCCAATCATTCACTTTATCTTGCACTAACCCATGGCAAGTTCCAGAATTAGCTTTTATGTCTTTTGCTTTTCTTTCTGCTCTTTTCTTGGACAAATCTACCCTAGCATAAATAGGTTCTGACGACTGTTCTGGCTCTTTCTGTTTTAGGCTAGTAGGCTTTTTTTGTTCTGAAAGATCATCTATAGTGCAATAAATAGGTTCTTCTGATATACTCAAATAACCACTATCTTCCAATGATAAATTTTCAGTGGATTTTTTATGTGAATCATATATTTCAGCATAAATAGATTCTTCTGATACACTCAAATAACCATTCTCCCCTAATGAGTTACTAACCTTAGCATCATACACCTCAGCGTAAATTGGCTCTTTTGAAGGCAAAGCATCATAATTAGTGCTCTTTGGCTTATACTCAAAAGTTCTAGAAGGTTTTTGAGGTGGTATTACATTGTTGTTCACCTCAGCGTACATAGTTATTGGCTCATATTCAGAGGTTCTAGGAGGTTTTTGTTGTATAGCTTCAACATTCAAATCATCTGTAGAATAATACTCTGCGCCTTTTCCTAGTAAAAAGGAAACTGTGGGGTGAAGAATTATCTCTGCTGGTAAGTTTTTCTCACTATCCAATTTTAGATTTTTTGATTCTGCTAAACTCTCAATAACACGAATTATAACATTCTTTCCATTCTCATCTATTGAGTGGATATCAGCTCCACGATTAATCAGCAATTCCATTATTTTGTGATCTGTAGCATGTCCTAAAGCCTGATTTAAAGCTTGATTATTATTTATATCAAATGATCCTGTATTCTTGAGAGACATAGTCTTTGAAAAGAATTTTCTAAAACTATTTAATGCATCATAGAGAATTAGAGTCAGTTTAACACCTTTTATGTCATTGTTTTTGACAGATTTAATTAAAAAATTATCTATTATGCCCATGATTATACCCCCTATATAAAAGCTCACTACCATGGTACAATTTTAAACTATGATGATTTATTTTCTACTAATAGCAGCTCTCTATAACCACTTAACAAGTGGTGGCATTGACATCATAATTGCATCTGGATTGCCGTCAGTCATTAAACCAAACCTTGTGCCACGATCGTATAACAGATTGAATTCTACATATCTGCCACGTTTTATTAATTGATTTTCTCGTTGTTCTTTTGTCCAAGATTTTTGTATATGTTTACGTATGATGTGCAAATAAATTTCCAAAAAGGCTTCACCTACTGCTTTTGTGAACTCAAAATCGTTTTCCCAGTTGCTAGAACTCAGATTATCATAGAAAATGCCACCAATACCACGCGGCTCTTTTCTGTGTTGTAAGAAAAAATAGTTGTCACATTGCTCTTTAAATTTTGGATAATATCCGGTGTCAAATCTATCACATGTCATTTTGATTGATTCATGAATATACTTGCAATCTTCTTCATTTTTATATATTGGCGTAAAATCCATTCCTCCACCAAACCATTGTTTTGAAGTATATATCAGCCTTGTGTTCATATGTGCTGCAGGGATAAGGGGCGATTGCATATGAGACACTAAAGATATACCGCTTGCCCAGAACTCTCCGTTACTTTCACTTGCACCAGGAATTTCATTAATGGCTGAATCTGCAAATTTTCCGTGTACTTTTGAAACGTTTACTCCAACTTTTTCAAAAACATTACCAAAAATAATTGTAGATTCACCACCTCCACCACCTGGGCGATCCCACTTTCTCTTTTCGATTTTTGGCTCTGCGGATGATTGTTTTTCAATTAATAAGAAAGATTCTATAATCTTATCTCTTAGTGCACAGAACCATTTAAATGCTTGTGTTTTTTGTTTTTCCATAATATCCTCTTGCTAGCTTATTAACATTGTTATATCTGATATTTAAGGAACTTAATTAGATTTGGATGATAATTATCTATCAAAGACGTTAATAAATCTATAATAATTAAATCAATATAATAGAACATTTTCGTATGTACAACAATGCCAAGTAACAATAATGAATAAAAGATACATAGATAACAAAAAAGAGAACAGGGTTGACTTCATACTAAGAAATTATGGAATGTCAATTGTTGTGATGGCAGTTATTATGCTCTTACCTCCAGTAGCAATATCGATACTCTACTTTTTTGATATATATAGTCAGCATATTAATATAGAGATTAATTTATTAGTTAGCATTCTAACAACTCTCTTTATGATGTATAATGTAAAACGCTACAGATACCTACTTAATACTATAGAATTTCAAAATGCAATATTTGCAAATGCACTAAATCATAATACAGAATTTTGCCTTATTTTACATAAAGATGAAGGTATTATTTATGCTGATGCAAGGTTCTACGAAAGGTTTAAAGATCATATAGATGATGACATTACGTTAGACAAGATTCTTGAAATAGGAGATGTTTCAGAAGCAGACAAAAAAGTACTCTATCATGCACTAAAAAATAACTCTTCTGTACAGGTATGCATTTCCTTAAACAAGAAGAATAGAGTATCTAACTTTCTTTTGCTCTTTGAGCCGATACCAGATAATCCCCAAATTGCTATAAATAGTAATAAGATTTTAAATTTATCATTAGTGCCAATAGCAAGGCCAGATGGGTATTTTGTATTAAAAGCAACACAGATAAACAAGGAGCAGATATATGAAGAGTTAATAGAAAAACACAGCATAGGAACTTACATTGCAAATGCCAAAGGGGTGATTTTATCTGTAAATAAAAGATTTTTAGACATATTTGAACTAAAAAAACTGGAAAAAGGTAGCTCAATCAGTGATTTTATATCTCAATCTAAATATAACAATACAACAACCGATAATGAAATTTTGTTTTTTACTATAAGTGGTATTCCATTCAAGGCTTATATGAGCACTGCTATATTTTGTGATAAATACAACCATAGCTATATATATGGCTTTATAACACCAACCGAATCAAATATTGTTGATTATCAATTACACCCTTGTTTTGCAAATTCATCAATTGCTATTGCACAATGTGACATAAACGGCAACTTTGTAAAGAAAAATACGGCACTAATAAAGCTTGCAGGGTCAGATAATAATTCAATCTTTACGTTGATATTGGATAGTTATCATGTGAAAATACGTGAATATTTTTCGAGTAATANAATAAATAATGCGTCTTTTGATGTACAGCTCAACGGCGGTAATAACATAAAAATATATTTCAATAAGTTTCTTCATAATAAAATGATCTTCATACTTTGTTATTTTATTGACAATACTGAACACAAAAACCTAGAGATAAAGCTTGAGCATTATCAAAAGATGCAAGCTATAGGGCAGTTAGCAGGTGGTATTGCGCATGATTTCAACAATATATTGACTGGGATAATAGGATTTTGCGATTTGCTTTTACTCCAACACTCAGCTGGTGACCCATCTTTTGGAGATATAATACAGATACAGCAAAATGCAAAGCGTGGATCAAATTTAGTAAGACAATTGCTTGCTTTCTCAAGAAGACAGACCTTGCAGCCAAAAATTATTGATGTAAATAATACTATAGCTAATCTTTATGAAATGATAAAAAGATTAATAGGTGAAAATATAAAATTTAATATTTATTATGGTAGAGACTTGGGTGCTGTTAGGGCTGATCAAGGGCAATTAGAGCAAGTTATACTTAACTTAGCAGTCAATGCTAGTGCTGCTATGGAAAAGGGCGGAGAATTAACTATACGAACCTTTAATCAAAAGATTGACTCATTAAATTCTACACCTCAGGATATGTTTTCTCCAGACAAGGAAGCGATTGAACATGGAAATTATGTTGTGATTGAAGTAATTGATACTGGATGTGGAATGACGAGTGATACAACTGAAAAGATCTTTGATCCATTTTTTTCTACCAAAGATATTACCTCTGGTACAGGTCTTGGCCTCTCTACTGTATATGGCATTATTAAACAAACTGAAGGATACATCTATGTTGCTAGCAAAGTAAATCATGGAACTAAATTTAGCATATTTTTGCCCATGGTTTACATATCAGATGAAAGTGATAGAGAGGAAGATAGTGAAGAAACAGAAAAACCGGTAGTAAGTGAAATTAAAGGTAATGGTATAATTTTATTAATCGAAGATGAAGATTCAGTAAGGGAATTCATCTCTAAAGCACTCAAAAGAAAAGGATTTGATGTAATAGAAGCAAGCATAGGCAGCGAGGCGCCAGAAATAATCAGTAAAAAAAGTCAACATATAGATCTTATAATCACTGATGTAATCATGCCAGAGGTGAGCGGCCCAGAAATAGTTAAAGAAGCATTGATCCATAGGCCAAATATCAACGTTATTTTTATTTCTGGGTATGCAGAAGATGCTTTTTTAAAGAGTGATGACATCAATATAGAAGATTTTCACTTTTTGCCAAAACCATTCACTCTGAATGAATTAGGAAACAAGGTTCAAAGTGTGTTACACAAAGCAAAAAAGACAGTCTAATTTTAGTGTGGTTAGCAACAAAAAAATTTTCTAATGCAAAAGTTTCTTGCATATATACAATAGAATTATTTTATACATAAGATAAAAGGCGTGAGCAAGATTATTGCAATAGTAAATCAAAAGGGTGGAGTTGGCAAAACCACAACTAGTATAAATTTGTCGACAGCCTTTGCTGCTGTGGGAAAAAGCACTTTATTGGTAGATCTTGATCCTCAAGGAAATGCTAGCACCGGACTCGGGATTTCTTATCGTAGTAGGGAAGAAAAAAACATATACAAAATACTACTAAGCAGCGAAAATAAATTGATAGAATCGGCAATTTTCAATATAAAGGAAATTCCGAATTTATCGCTAATTTCGTCAGTAGTTGATTTGTCAGCTGCAGAAATTGAATTATCGCAACTTGAGCGAGGAAAATTCGTACTAAAAAGCGCATTGGAGAAGATACGCGATAATTATGAGTATATAATCATCGATTGCCCTCCATCACTTGGGCTTCTGACCATAAATGCTTTGAATGCTGCTAATTCTATTATTGTTCCTCTTCAGTGTGAATTTTTTGCTCTGGAAGGATTAAGCCATTTAGTTAAAACTGTGGAGCTAATAAAAAGGAATAACCTAAACCCTTTTTTGGCAATAGAAGGGATAGTGTTAACAATGTATGACAGGCGCAACAAACTCAGTGAACAGATTAAAAACGATATTTGCCAGTATTTAAATGATAAAGTATACAAAACTATCATCCCATTGTATGAGACTGTTATTCCACGTAACGTACGGTTATCAGAAGCGCCTTCTCATGGAAAACCCGCTATTGTGTATGATCTTAAGTGTCCTGGTGCACAAGCATATATAAGTTTGGCAAGGGAAATTTTAAAAAAGCATGCGAGCAGTTGTAAGGAGAAGAAACTAGTAAGCGAGGGCGTAGTATGAAGGATGATAGACGCCTCGGCAGAGGTCTTGCCGGCCTCATAGGCGATAATTATGATAATAAAGAAGATCGACAAGAGCATTTGCCTATTTCATTACTGCACCCAAGCAAATTTCAACCGAGGAAACATTTTGACGAGGAGTCATTAAGAGAACTTGCAAATTCGATAAAGAAAAGTGGCATTATACAGCCTATCGTGGTACGCAAAGATTCAAATGATGATGGTTATGAAATAATAGCTGGAGAACGTCGTTGGCGAGCAAGCAAGATTGCAAATCTTGATAGTGCACCGGTTATCATAAAAGATCTGAGCGACAAGGAATGCTTGGAAGTATCCATTATTGAAAACATACAAAGGCAAGATATTAATCCAATAGAGGAAGGTGAAGCTTACAGAAAACTGATAGATGAGTTTTTCTATACACATGAGGAATTAGCTTCAGCTATAGGCAAAAGCCGCAGCCACATAACCAATATGATTCGGATGTTGTTGCTCCCTGATAGGGTGAAAACAATGATCAATGAGAAAAAATTGTCTATGGGTCATGCAAGAGCGTTGATTAATGTTGAAAATGCGGAAAGTATTGCAGAAAAAATAGTTTCTCAGGGCTTAAGCGTTAGACAAACTGAAAAACTGATAAAGGACCTACATCAAAACAACAATCAAAAAGAGCAGAGATATACTAGAAATCAAGATATGACAGTAATAGAAGGCGCTATATCTTCTCAACTTGGTTTAAAGATCAAAATTAATGACAACAATTCTAAGGGTAAAGTTATGATACGGTATGATAATCCAAATGAATTGGATTTGATATTGAAAATTTTGAATAGGAAACTTGAGGCATAGCTAGTAGTTGGCTAGCAAAGCAACAAACCAATATCAACTGTTGGTGTCATGAAAGTAGCTGACACTGGAATCCAGGAATTTTATTAAGTTGGTAAGCATAAAAGTATAACTTCTACGTCATACCGCCGCGGTATCCGCTAACAAGCAGCGGGATGACGATTGTCAGGGTAGCTGTCAT
Source organism: Wolbachia endosymbiont of Aedes aegypti (assembly GCF_021496215.1). NCBI lineage: Bacteria > Pseudomonadati > Pseudomonadota > Alphaproteobacteria > Rickettsiales > Anaplasmataceae > Wolbachia > Wolbachia endosymbiont of Aedes aegypti. The sequence continues at coordinate 1,166,469 of NZ_CP090902.1, forward strand.
CCCAGTGCCCTGACTACTTGGATCCAGGAAAAAGAATGGTGTCATCCAAGTAGCTGACACTGGGATCCAGAAGACTTAATTTCAACCAAGTGGCTGCATAATAAAGGCTGGATTCCAGTGTCACGCACTGGGATGACACCCTAGTAGAAATCGTTTTTGTAATTGCAACATTCGTGCAATCTTTAGCCATAAATATTAAGAAATTTACCAAATGAAAAAAAAGGCAAAAGAAGCCCTGGGGTTATTATCCGCTTTAAAATATTGGCGTTTTTTATGTTTTAAACGCTTGAAAAGCAAGATTAAGCTGCTTTTAATTGCAACTAACTTACGCTGCAAATGTTTAAGAAGTTTACTAAGCAGAAAAAAAGACAAAGAACCCCCGAGTTAGCTAGTCTTTTACTATCTCTGTCGAGTATTGGCATTTTTTGATGTCTTGTAACGCTTTATAAGCGCGTTCAGCTTATTTAGATAAAAATCTAGATGTAGATGAAGTTTTGTAAAGACATACAGTATCTATATACTGCAAAAAATTGAACATAAGACGCCGATACATTAAGTAATCCTTACCTTTTAATCTGCAGATTGGCGAAAGCAAATACAATAGCTTCACTATCATGATAAGGGCGCTGGCGAAGGGTGTCAAGTAAGTTTTTTCGTTTCATCCGATGCGCTGCCAAAAGCTATGCAAAAAGTCCAATGAGTTAACTCCCATATATCCTGAGTAATTCTTGTGCATTAGCTTTGATTAGGATAGGGCATTTTCTATCATTTAATAGGGAACGCAATATTTCAGTTGCACCTTTAATGTCGTTATTATGTATCTTTACTACAGCGATAGCTTCTTGGCTTGAATAAGGATACACTGTGCTTGATTCTAAATTATCAATTTTGTCTTTATTTATTTTTTCACCGTTGGAGTGAAGTAAGCTCATGACTTCTAAATATTGTGCTAACTCACGCAAAACATTAGGAGCATCTTTATCATCTGCCAAATCATTATAAATAGATGCTGTGTCTGTTGGCATTGAATCTGAGATATGATTGAATGCGCGTTCAAAATTTGCTAAATACTCCCAATTTGAATCTATTTCTTCTAGCAGCGGCTTATTATCTTTTTTTAAGAATAATACTTCGTAAAACTTGTCACCTGCAGTTATAGATTGTTTTGTGTTATCAATGTTGCGCAATAAGTATAATGTGATGCCAACTAACATTGGCGCGAGTGCAAGCAGAAAGATGTATTTTTTCATGGTAATATTCTGAATAGTTATATATTTATACATTAATGCTTTTGATTTGCAAAAACATATTGACATAGTGATTATATCACATAATAATATTCTTAAAGTTGTTTGAATAGTTGGAGATTAAAATATTTCTAAAGTAGAAATAAAGACAGCAGTATTAAGCTAAATTATTTTTTGTCGGATTTATCCGATGTACCCTCAACCTTTTATAGGTTGAAGTCTAAATTTGAGAGTTTGATCCTAGCTCAGAATGAACGCTGGCGGCAGGCCTAACACATGCAAGTCGAACGGAGTTATATTGTAGCTTGCTATGGTATAACTTAGTGGCAGACGGGTGAGTAATGTATAGGAATCTACCTAGTAGTACGGAATAATTGTTGGAAACGGCAACTAATACCGTATACGCCCTACGGGGGAAAAATTTATTGCTATTAGATGAGCCTATATTAGATTAGCTAGTTGGTGGAGTAATAGCCTACCAAGGCAATGATCTATAGCTGATCTGAGAGGATGATCAGCCACACTGGAACTGAGATACGGTCCAGACTCCTACGGGAGGCAGCAGTGGGGAATATTGGACAATGGGCGAAAGCCTGATCCAGCCATGCCGCATGAGTGAAGAAGGCCTTTGGGTTGTAAAGCTCTTTTAGTGAGGAAGATAATGACGGTACTCACAGAAGAAGTCCTGGCTAACTCCGTGCCAGCAGCCGCGGTAATACGGAGAGGGCTAGCGTTATTCGGAATTATTGGGCGTAAAGGGCGCGTAGGCGGATTAGTAAGTTAAAAGTGAAATCCCAAGGCTCAACCTTGGAATTGCTTTTAAAACTGCTAATCTAGAGATTGAAAGAGGATAGAGGAATTCCTAGTGTAGAGGTGAAATTCGTAAATATTAGGAGGAACACCAGTGGCGAAGGCGTCTATCTGGTTCAAATCTGACGCTGAGGCGCGAAGGCGTGGGGAGCAAACAGGATTAGATACCCTGGTAGTCCACGCTGTAAACGATGAATGTTAAATATGGGAAGTTTTACTTTCTGTATTACAGCTAACGCGTTAAACATTCCGCCTGGGGACTACGGTCGCAAGATTAAAACTCAAAGGAATTGACGGGGACCCGCACAAGCGGTGGAGCATGTGGTTTAATTCGATGCAACGCGAAAAACCTTACCACTCCTTGACATGGAAATTATACCTATTCGAAGGGATAGGGTCGGTTCGTCCGGGTTTCACACAGGTGTTGCATGGCTGTCGTCAGCTCGTGTCGTGAGATGTTGGGTTAAGTCCCGCAACGAGCGCAACCCTCATCCTTAGTTACCATCAGGTAATGCTGGGGACTTTAAGGAAACTGCCAGTGATAAACTGGAGGAAGGTGGGGATGATGTCAAGTCATCATGGCCCTTATGGAGTGGGCTACACACGTGCTACAATGGTGGCTACAATGGGCTGCAAAGTCGCGAGGCTAAGCTAATCCCTTAAAAGCCATCTCAGTTCGGATTGTACTCTGCAACTCGAGTGCATGAAGTTGGAATCGCTAGTAATCGTGGATCAGCACGCCACGGTGAATACGTTCTCGGGTCTTGTACACACTGCCCGTCACGCCATGGGAATTGGTTTCACTCGAAGCTAACGACCTAACCGCAAGGAGGGAGTTATTTAAAGTGGGATCGGTGACTGGGGTGAAGTCGTAACAAGGTAGCAGTAGGGGAATCTGCAGCTGGATTACCTCCTTAGGCTTTGCACATAATTTACCATTTTTAATGATGGTGTTGTTATGTGCTATACTGCTGTCTTTACTTCTACTTTATTTTAATTTCCCGATAACGGAATTTTATGAGTGATAGACCTCTTTCTCCACATTTACAAATATATAAAGTACAAGTTACTAGTTTTTTCTCTATTATGCATAGATTGACTGGTATCTTGCTATTCCTTTTATTAATGATACTTTCTTGGTATTTCATATTACATGTTTACTTTCCTGAGTTACTTATAGTAAGGTACTTAAATGCATTATTATTCACTCCTGTTGCTAAATTAGCTTATGTCTTATGTTTTATAAGTTTTGTATATCATTTTCTTAATGGTATTCGTCATTTATTGTGGGATGTTGGGCTTAATTTAGAAATTACTGGCGTTTCAAGGAGTGCTATACTGCTGACAGTAACGCTACTTCTTTCTACTATGGCTTTTTTATTTATGTTTATATGAGTCAGTCTGGAAATTCAGTACATCATTGGTGGGTTCAGCGTGTTTCTGCGGTAATTTTACTGTTCCTGTTTCCTTGGTTTATCTATTCATTTTCTTGCACATTTTATACTGATAGCTCTTTGTCTTTTAGTGAAAAATTTATTAATCACCCTCTAGAGCTTTTATTTTTTGTTGTATTGTTGTTTTGCATTTTTTGGCACGCAGTTCTTGGAATGCAGGTAGTATGCGAAGATTATATACACAGCGTACCTTTGAGGATTTTTACAATTACATGCATAAAGTACTTATCAAGCATTACTTATATAACCCTCGCTTTTACAATCTTTATCTTCTACAGGCATATTTTCTTGTAAAATCACCGGTGCTGTGTTAATATATTGTTAGTGTACTAGTTTTATTATTGAACTATAGCATTATAGCGATTTTGGTTTGACAATATGTTTGAAGCATTAAAAAAGGGAGCAATAGATCTTACACTTAAAGCAAAAGGTCTGCTTACTTCACCTGAATCTCAAGTTTACGTCGAAGACCTTAGAAAGGTAATGATGTATGATGGAAGGAAATGCCAGTATCCAAAAAATTATGATCAAATTGTACAGTCTGCTAAAATCATAGAAAACAGGGATATGCATGGAAATGCTATACTAGATAAAGATAAAAATCCAACCTATAAACTTTTGTATGGTCAAAAAGATGAGAATGGAGAACAACCAAGTTTCAGATTATCTTTAGTTACCAAAGATAAAGATAATGATAGATCTTATTTTACTATCAATTATATAGACAATCAGGGTAAGCAAATTCCGATAAATGAGTTGCATAAGTCATATTTTGAGCCATTAGGCTTTTCGAGAATGGATTTGAAAAAACACGTGCCAATTTTTGAAGCTGAAAAAACTAAGGATCCTCAATATCCATTTGAATTAACTAATTCTTCTGTGCTAACTAAAGAGGTAAAAAATAAAGAAGGTAAAGTTCAGGAAGTTGTTGATGAAAAAGGAAGAAATGGAGAATTGTTATACACTAGTGATTACAAGAAGCTAAGCACCCATTTTTCAGAAATTAGAGATCAGAATGGTAATCTAGAGCTAGATAAAAGTCTTATATCTGTTCCTATCGTTTTTGCTACAAGTTTAGCTAAAGTTTGTACTAAATTGTTGACTTCTCTTCCTATAAAGTTAGGGGAGCATTTAATAAGCGAACAAAACCCAATTGCAAAGTCTTTTGGTTATCTTTTATTTACTCCTGCAATGGCAGTAAAAAATTTAGTGGATATGGGAGCTACCATACTTAAGGCTCCAATTTTATTGTTTGTAGCAAATGAGAAAAAATATGGTGATGCTTACTACACCATGTGGAAACACCAACTGAAAGGATGTTTGGAAGAAGCAAAAAGTGACTTTAATGTTATTAAAGGTGAAGAAAGGCTAAAGCCGGATCATGGGAATCGTGATTCACTAGTGGGCACATGGGATGAGCTTAACGCTAGAAGGCCAAAGAAACAAGGGGATGATAAAGAAGTTAGCAAGAGTAATGAAATACTAAAGAGTCCTGAGGAAGAACAAAATAAGGGTAATGAAATATTAAGTGATAAAAGAAAAGGTCATGTTGAGGAATTACAAAATAGAAGAAATTCACAGCACGGGCAAGGCGCTACACATGATCACTCTCATTAGCAATTACTTTAAATCAACATTTACTTTCTTTATTAACTATTCCACAACAAAAACTTGCATGTATTTTGCCCTCAGTATAAGATATTAATTATTTAATTAATATCTTAACTAAATGCGCCCTGTAATATTGTGTGGTGGTAGTGGTAGCAGACTTTGGCCTTTATCTAAGCCAAAGCAATTTCAGAAAATATTTAGTCAGAACACTATGTTTCACAACACTTTGTTGAGGCTAAAAAGCGATTATATGCCGCCCATAATTGCTACAAATATACAGTACGAGTCATTAGTGATGGAGGAATTGCATGCACTGCAAGAATATAAAGTGATTTTCGAACCAGTGAAAATTGGAACAGCAGCGGCAATATTAATTGCTGCACTTCTCTGCAATGAAAACGAGACAATGTTAATTCTGCCTTCAGACCATTTTATAGGTGATTTGAATAGTTTTTATGCTTCTACTCAAAAAGCGTCTAAGTTAGCCTCTGAAACTAACTCTATAGTCACTTTTGGGGTTAAGCCTCATGAATTCAATTCTGAATACGGCTATATAAATGCAGTATATGATCAGAAAGAAAAATGTCATATAGTGAAAGATTTTACAGAAAAGCCCGAGCGTAAGTTAAGTAACGATCATTATTGGAACTCTGGAATATTTGTGTTTAGAGGTTGTCCGGAAACAAGTAAAAGGCTATAATATCTGAAATTTTAGTACGGGGTAAAGATGAGAAAAAAGTATCCAACAGATCTAAGCGAAAGGGAATGGTCAAGAATAGAAAAACACTTCAGAGTATCATACAAGAAAGGAGGAAGGCCGCCAAAGTATAGCAAAAGAGAAATATTAGAAGCAATTTTCTATGTATTGCGTACAGGGTGTCAATGGCGGTATTTACCAAATGATTTTCCGCTATGGAAGACTGTGTATGAGCAGTTCAGGCAATGGAAGAAGCAGGGAATTTTTGAGAAAATGAATTATGAAATTACAAAATATAGTAGAAGAAAAATAGGAAGGAATGAGCAGCCGAGTGCCTGTATAGTAGATAGTCAATCTGTAAAGACTACAGAAAAGGGGGGATCAAAGGCTATGATGGAAGTAAAAAAGTAAAGGGTAGAAAAAGGCATATAATTACAGACACTCAGGGTTTTATACTAGGTTGTTACGTAGGTGCTGCTAACGAAAATGATAGAGATGGTATTAAAATAGCATTAAACAATATGAGAACAAAATATACTAAAGTTAAAAAAATGTGGGCTGACATGGGATACCAAGGAAGAAATTTAAAGAATCACATAAAGGAAGAATATGACATAGATATTGAAATTGTTAAAAGGCCTCCATGTAGATTTTGGGTGCACAAAGATACGCCACCTGAGCTACTACCAACAAGAGAACAAGGGTTTAAAGTACAGCCAAGAAGATGGGTTGTAGAAAGGACTTTTGCTTGGGTTAATAGGAATAGAAGGCTATCGAAGGAGTATGATTTACTCACAACATCCACTGAGAATTTCATATACCTAGCTATGAGTAGGGTTATGTTAAAGAGGGAATATGCTTGAATTTACTAGTTTCCGGACAACCTCTTAAAGCAAAACGCTACATAGATGAGATTAAAAAATCTGCCCCGAATCTTTACAATTTATGTTTTAAATATTTCACACCGCAAGAGAGATTTCTGTATTTAAAACAACGAGATTTTGCAGGAATTGAAGGCATATCCATTGATTACTTGGTGATGGAGAAAGCAAAAAACGTTGCAATGATAGAAGCTAATTTCGATTGGTTGGATGTTGGAACTTGGAATTCAGTTTTAGAATTGAGTGAGAAGTTTAGTAAAGAACCGGCATCATTTCAGCATGTGATTAGAGAAAAAGAACCAGTTTCAACGACAGAAAGTAATAAAAATTTATTGAGTGGAGCTTGTAAGCAACCAAACAAAAGTCTAATTTCATTTATTCATAAAGTGAAGAAAGTAAAGGTGATAAGGAAAGAAGTTAAACCATGGGGATTTTGTAGTATAATTTTAATGAGCGAAAATTTTCTTATAAAATATCTTTTTATCAATCCATTAAGCTGCACTTCTAAGCAATTCCATCACTATAGAGATGAATACCATATAGTGCTATCAGGAGTTGGATATGTTAGTTTAGAAGACAAAGAATATGCTATAGCAAAGGACCATATGATAGAAATCCCAAGGGAAGTTTCCCATAGGATTGAAAATAGAAGCACAAGCTTTCCACTTGAAATAGTTGAATTTCAGATAGGAGAGCATTTATCTGATAATGATATAGTGAGATTGGATGATGTATATGGAAGAATATGGTAACGCCATAAATGCATTTGTTGGCAATTTATAATATGGGTATAGCTGCTTTATGTAAAAAATAATATTTACTAAATCTTAATATTTTAAACCTATACCCATATTTTAATAAATAATGAGTTGTAATTAATATGAAGGATCCATTTAAAAGTGACAATTATAGAGAAAATCTCGGTTTCCTTAAAGAAGCTATAAAAGCAAGAGATGAGTTAGTAACTATTAGACATTATAATAAAACGGTAAGGGATTTATCTCAGGCATTAAAGCGTTTTACAGATAAGGCAGAAGATGTAGCTAAGTTTGTTATACGTAGTGACTCAATTGATTATGTAAAATCGATGAATGGAAAGCCATCAGGTCTTAAGATATTAAAGGAAATATTGAATAGAATCTCGGGAAGAAATGTTCCAGTTAAGAATATAAGTAGTTTTATTGATAAATTACCTCCTCCTACTTCAATGACAATCTTTGAATATCTAGAGGCTTATCGTAAAATTTCAGGTTTGGAGCAAGTTGAAAGAGGAAATATTGCAATAGCTCCAGAAAAGCCAGAACGCAGTTTTCTAAAAGAAGATAGACAAGTAGAAGTTAATTATAATGATTCAGGCCATGGAAATTCATTAGATGAAAAGCCTGGATACAAAGAGATATCAAATTATCAAGAGAAGAAGAGTAAAATTTTAACAGAAAATTCACAAAGTTCAAAATCGCCTAGAGAAGAGCTAATTTATGTAACAGTTCCTAAAGAACATATGGAAGCAAAAAGAGAACTTAAACAAAAACAACAATCTAAACCTCCAATATTGCCAAAACCATCAATAGCATCCCCATTGCCAAAAAAAATGTTTACTGCTGGTCAAGAAGTTAGACAAAAACCAAAAGTAGTAGGAACTGTTCCTAAATCAACTAAAGATAAACCTGAATTACCACTAAAACTTAAAAAGTTAGGTCATACTGATCAAAAATCAAGCACAAAGCTAGAAATGGTAGTATCTTCTATGGAAAAAGAAATTAATTATAATATCGATATTAAAGTACAAGAGATAAGAAAAAAATTCAAACAAAATCAAGCAAAAGAAAGTCCTAATGCGCAAACTATTGAAAGCAGGACCCCTCCTGTTGCACAAGTGAATATAGATGTGGAGAAAAAAACTAGGCCATCACCAAAAGTTGCTTCCCAATCTCGCTTATTTCCAATGAGGGATGAAATATCTCAGATGAATCCCTTATCAGCAAAATCTGATCCGAGACCTCATGTTAGCAAAAATGCTCTTCTCACAGATGTAAATGTAAAGCAACTAGTTGTACAATTTGAAAATTATGGAAGGAAAGAATTATAACTTATTGAATAAACCCAATAATATTCTTGATTTTTTCTATGTTATAAAAGCACAAGCTCTCCACTTGAAATAGTTGAATTTCAGATAGGAGAGCATTTATCTGATAATGATATAGTGAGGTTGGATGATGTATATGGAAGATTTTGAAATTCTAATGTTAAAGATACTCTATAAGTCTGCTAAATTTAAGGAAGCAAAAATCTCTAGTTTTTAAATAAAGAAAAGTCTACAATTATACGAAGTTTCAAAAATATAATGTCTAACCTCAAAATATTTTGTAATGTCCATTGCCTTTGAAATTACTATGGCTGCTTGCTATTTGCGAGCAAGAAATGCCAGATTTTGCTCTATAATGACTTTGTTCTCTATTATCGGCATTGCCCTTGGAGTTGCAACACTAATAGTGGTGATGTCTGTGATGAACGGATTCAGAGCAAAGTTGCTTGACTCAATACTTGGCATTGATGGCCATATTAACGTTTATTTTGATAGGAACATAAATTCAGATTACTACGCAGTTTCAAAATCTATTGAGAGAATTCCTGGTATATTAAAAGCTACTCCTATGACCAATGATCAAGTTATTATTGTAGCAAATGGTAAAATTGCAGGTAGCGTAGTGCGAGGTGTGTCAACTAAAGATTTGCTTGATAGTACTGCCGTTACAAATAATGTAATTATAGGTGATGTAAAAAAATTTAATGAAGGGATAATAATAGGAGCACGCTTAGCAGAAGTTTTGAACATTGACTATGGCGACGAAATTACGTTTATATCATCTGAAGAATTTGATGCATTACTTGGTGAAATGCCGCGAATGAAAAAATATAAAGTTATAGCAATATTTGATATGGGTATGTTTGAGTATGATAATACCTTGATATATATGCCTCTAAAATCAGCACAAGCCTTTTTTAGTTATAAAAATAGCATAAAAAATATAGAAGTACTTGTAGACGACGTTACTAGAGCTGATAAGCTGGCAGATGCTATAGAAAAAGAAATAGGAATGGAAGCTGAAAGTTGGCAATCACAGCAAAGCCATTATTTTAGTGCTTTAAAAACTGAAAGAAATGTGATGTTTTTAATTCTCACTTTGATTATAGTTGTAGCAGCGTTTAATATTATCTCAAATTTAATGATGATAGTGCAAGAAAAGAAATCCGCGATTGCAATTATGCGTACATTTGGTGCAACAAGTGGAAGCATTATGCGTATATTTTGCGCTTGTGGTCTATTAATCGGTTTTACGGGAACTTGTCTTGGCTGTATTATAGGTGTCGTTTTTTCTCTCAATATCGAAAGCATTAGAGTGTTTTTAGAAAACATTACTAACGTCAAGCTGTTTGATCCTATGATATACTTTTTTTCAAGTTTGCCAGTGATATTAGTACCCCAAGACGTAGTAAATATTTCTGCACTTGCGTTACTCTTATCATTTTTAGCGACAATTGCTCCTGCGTTGCAGGCAGCTGCACAAGATCCTGCGGAGATACTACGTTATGAATGATACTCAGCAAAAGTACATAGGTTGGTTCTTAATTGTATTGTTATTTACCGGTTACATCACAATAAATAACATAATCTTTTTAAAAATAAATCAGCAAGAGAGTGAAAACAATGTGAAAGCTTTAACGGAAAACATGGATGAATTTAGAATTTTGCTTGAAGTTAATCAATCTAGAATAGAAAAAAAGATATTTGACCTCAAGAGAAGTCAGCATACTCAATGTGAGCAAGGTGATAATAACTCAAGATGTAAGAACCTTGCAAAATTGCTATTACTTGTGGTTAAAATGAAGAATTCGTTATTGCGAGAAGCAAAATTTGATAACCATATAAATTCAATAAAGCCTTTGATATCAGAGCTTGACGATCCAGAGATAGAAAATGCAGTAGATGAATTAGAAAATTTGAAAGAGATAAATACCTTACACGAATTGAAGTTATCTTTTGAAAAAACTATTGATACTATCGATTACAACAAAAGTACATTGTCTAAAAAAATCATTTCAAACTGGATAAAGGTAGACGACCGAAATGATCCATTAAGAGTAAAATTCGCAGAAATTGAGGAGTCAATAAATGATAATGATTGGCAAAATATAACTGTTACAGTAAGCAATTTAACGCATTCAGAATTCAAGCTATGGCTGAATAAATTGAATGGTTTTATTGTAGCTTCTAAGAATATTTCAACAATATATCATCACTTATTACAATATATCTCATGATTTATTTTATAATTTTCGCTTTTTCGTTTTTATTTGGTATATGGGTCAAGGTAAGTGGTGAAGTAATAAAATTGGAATTAGGCAATTACACTATAAGTATTGATCTATATTTCATTATTTTTACTTGTGTAGTTTTATTATTTTTATTAATTACACTTGTACGCTTTTTTTCCTCCATTTCATCAACATTTGCCAACATAAGAAATAGAAGAAGGGATAGGGAAGAATTGCTTCTCTTTGAAGCTTTCTTTAGCATAGACTTAGACAATATAGAGAATGCCCAAAAGCTAGTTAAAAGTCTGAGTGAGGAGAGCGATAGGTTGTCTTTAATAAAGCTCTTTAACTCAGGTAAGACGGGAAATTANCAGCTTTTTCAGTAACGGTTTAACAAATATTGCAAATAAAAATCGTAACTTAGCTCTACTTCTAGCCAATAAGCTGATTGTCCACCTCAAACAAGAAAAAGTAGTCTTTCAAAAATTTATAGAATATTGCTCTAGTTCAATTAACGATAAAATGCTATCTATTCCCTTTCAAATAGAGCATTGCATATTGAAAGAAGATTGGATTAATGCAATTTTGAGGTTGAAGGAAGCAGTTAAGTCCAATATTTTTCTCCCCTTTGATCATAAAGAAATGTTTGCAGTGTTTTATTGCGCTTTAGCAAAGCAATATGAAAGTAAAGGAAATTTTAAGGAGGCTATAAAGTCTTTATTTAGAGCACAACGTTATAGTGCAATTTTTCAGCCCATCAATTATTTAAAGGCAGAATTATATATTAAACTTGGAAAAATCAGAAAAGCTTCTGCAGTGCTAGAGGCAGAGTATACAGTAAATCCTACTCCTCAGTCAGCTAAAATGTACATCAATTTAAATAGTAAAGGTGCTGAAAGACTATACAACTTACGCCCTGATTGTTATTTTAGTTACTGTTTACTTGCTTTGTCCTCAATGAGTTCAGGTAAATATGATCTTGCAAGTCAATATTTAGATACTGCTATGAAAAAAGCTAATTACATGTCAATCTACTTTATTGTAATACAACTCAAGGTTACATTGCAAGAACACGACAAGGTAATTTATTGGCTAAACAAGATGGGCTCAGAAGCTTTGCCTGATCCAGGCTGGAAATGTAAAAATTGTAACAGGGAACTAGAACAATGGGATCATAAGTGTTCAAGTTGTAATAGTTTTAATTGTGTTTATTATATATTATAAAATTCCACAAAGTGTAGAAATTACCATTAGGCTACTTTCACATTGATATTGCTGAAGTTAGAGCACTTTCTTAATATAATCCTTATCTCCAAACAATAAACCTGCAAGTTTCTTAGCTAGACTTGGTTTTAATGTCAAAAAAACTTGCTTTTAGACACTAACAGTTATATATTTTAATAAATCAGGGTTGTATACAAAATGAAGAGCTTAAAGGAATTATCCTTAAGAATTAAGAATATTAGGTCTGTACAGAAAACCACGAAAATAATGCAAATGGTTTCTGCAGCAAAGTTGTTACAAAGCCAAAAGAAGTTATTAAATTCAAAATTATATGTATCTAAGCTGCATAACATTATTTTTTCATTAATGCTATCAGTTGATCAAGAATTACTGGCAAAAATTCTAAATGTCAGTAACGACGGTTCTTACCTAGTATTCATTATTGCGTCTGATCGTGGCTTGTGCGGCAACTTTAACTCTTCTATTGTCAAATTTAGTCAAGAGCGTGTAAATAAGTCAATCGCAAATGGCAAAAAAGTAGATATTGTATTTCTTGGTAAAAAAGCTTTTGATGTAGGTAAAAATAGATTTGACTCTAAAAGTATCTTAAAAATTGAAAATAGTAAGGGAATCACGTTAAAGCACGTAGAAGCTTTGGTTGATGGTATAGATTTAAGTAAATACGATAAAGTTAAAGTTTTTTATAGTAAATTCTATAATACCTTCACGCAAAAACCAATGTTGGAAACAATAAAACCATGGAGTAAAGACTCATCCTTGATTGATAGCTCTCTGGCTGGTCCAACAACAGATTACGGCTATGAGTATGAACCACAAAATATTGAATTTATTTTAAAATCTTTGGTTCAAGATTACGTTGTAATTGCTCTTTACTCTGCTTTACTTGAAAGTGCAACGAGTGAGAATAGTGCTAGAATGGTTGCTATGGAATCAGCAAACAGAAACACTAAAGAGATACTGAACAAATTAGCATTGCTTTATAATCGTTCTCGTCAAGCAGCGATTACGACTGATTTAATTGAAGTTATAGGTGGTGCAGAATCTTTATAGAAATCTAAGGAATAGAAAATGAATATATTAAATATTGCAGCAGATATTACTAAACTAATAAAAAAGCAAAATCAAGATGCGGAAGTTACAATATATGAAACTAATAAGACTTCAGTTTCTCAGCGTCTATCAAAAATTGAGCAAATATCACAATCTAAAAATTGCACTGTAGGAATCAGAGCTATAGCAGGTAAAAACAAAGCTGCGTATATTTCTACAAACGATTTGAATAATCTGAGTGATACAGTAAGCCAAGTGGTAGAAATGGCAAAGAATGCGCCAGAAGATCCTTGCATTAATTTTGCTGTAAATGGTAGTAATTATATCTCTTCTGCAGATTTAAGTATCTCAGATAATAATGTTGTAACCGTTGATAACCTAAAAGAAATTGCTGAAGCTGCAGAAAATTCAGCCCTTGCACATAAGAGTATCACTAATTCTGAAGGAGCCTCTTCTTCATACGCTTTAGTGAATACAGTATTATCGACTGTTTCTGGTTTTATTGGCTCGTTTAGTAAATCAACCTTTGCTAATCAGGTCTCTGTTATTGCTGGAAGAGAAAGTGAAATGAAGGTTGGTTACGATTATGATATAGCATGTAATTTTAGTGATTTAAAGTTGCCAGAGTTAATGGGAAAAGAAGCAGCAAAAAGAGCAGTTGATCAATTGAATTCACGTACAATGAAAACTGGTAAATTTCCAGTTATTTTTGAAAAAAGAGCAGCAAAAGGGCTAGTAAAAAGTTTTGCTTCTGCTATAAATGGGAGCAGTATTATAAGCAACAGTTCTTTCTTGAGGGGTAGTTTAAACGCTCAGATTTTCAACGATAGAATTAATATTATCGATGATCCATTGTTGCCAAGAGGCATAGCATCGAGACCATTTGATGGAGAAGGGATAACTAGCAAGAAAAATATATTTGTAAAAAACGGAATATTACAAAATTGGATTTTAGACTTATACTCGGCTAGAAAATTAGACTCAGAAACAACCGGAAGTGCAACTCGTGCAAGTAATGCTGCAGTTATTCCTGCAGCTAGTAACCTCTACATTGAGAATGGTGATGTATCGTTTGAAGAATTAATTCAGGAAGTGAAAGAGGGAATATATGTAACTGATTTATTTGGTTTTGGTGTCAATTTAATCAATGGCGATTACAGCCAAGGCGCTTCCGGATTTTTTATAGAAAATGGAAAAATAACGTATCCAATACATGAGATTACCATTGCTAGCAATTTGAAGGATATGTTTAGCAATTTAGTCGTTGCAGATGATCTAACTTTTTGTGGGCAATTTAATTCACCAACGATTAAAGTTAGCGAAATGACGGTTGCAGGTTCGCTTAACGATTAAAAAATTTATTTGCATCAAGTACAACAATTGTGTATTATTGTCATGTAATGTTAAGAATAGACTATGGAGTATAAAGGTTTAGTTTCAATAGCTAAGCTTAGAGCATTCTCAATCGTAATTTCAAAGTTTTTCATCACATTAGTAATGTTAGTTAATAATTTAGGAGTTGTTTAAATGGAATTTGGTAATGTAAAATGGTTTAATGCCGAAAAAGGCTATGGTTTCATCAAGCCAGAAGGTAAAGGGGGTGACGTTTTTGTACATATTAGCACATTGGAACGTTCGGGAATAAGACCTGAGGCACTTAAAGGAGAGAATAAAGAGAAGGGAATAAAAGGAGAAAGGGTGAGTTATGAGGTTAAAGAGGAGCGCGGTAGAAACGGAGAAGATAAAAAATCTGCAATAAATTTAAGATTGGAAGATTAATCTATTATGAAGTCTTTTAACAGGATTAACGTATTGTGAATAATTTTCATGAGATGGGTCTCCCAGCTTCGCTTAGACAAGCTCTAGATAAAAATAATCTTTTCGTCCCAACTCCAATTCAAATACAAGCGATTCCCTTAGCGCTACAAGGTAAAGATATTCTCGGATCTGCTCAAACGGGGACTGGAAAAACTTTAGCATTTGCTATTCCGTTGGTTGCTAAGTTGCTGAATGAGCCTAACACTGGTTCAGCTTTAGTCATCGTGCCAACCAGAGAGCTTGCGCATCAGGTAACAAATGAGATAAGAAAACTCTTATCTCAAAATTCTGCACTAAGGGTCGCTTTGTTGATTGGTGGTGAGCCTATTTTTAGGCAGCTAAATCAGCTTCAGAAAAAACCACAAATTGTAATAGGTACTCCTGGTCGTATTATAGACCATATTGAGCGTAAAACTTTGATTACTCGCAATGTTAGCGTTCTTGTGCTTGATGAAACGGATCGTATGTTTGATATGGGCTTTGGAGTTCAGATTGAAGAAATTATGAAGCATTTGCCTAAAATAAGGCAAACTCTTATGTTTTCTGCAACTCTTCCTGGAGATATAGTAAAACTTGCTGAGAAGTACCTTAATCGACCAGAACGTATTTCTGTTGATTGTGAGGCTACAACTTCTGTAAAAATTAAGCAAGAAATTGTTTATGCATCAGAATCAGAAAAATATGAAAAGCTTGTTACACAACTATGTCAGCGCGAAGGATCAATCATTATCTTTGTCAAAACAAAGCGAGGAGCGGATCAGCTAGCTAACAGATTGCACAAAGATGACTATAGCGCTTTAGCAATTCATGGTGATTTAAGGCAGCACAAGCGCGAAAGGGTCATTAATTCTTTTCGTCGTGGCCGTAATCAAATCATGGTTGCAACAGATGTTGCTTCTCGCGGCCTTGATATTCCCCACATTCAACATGTTATCAATTATGATGCACCACAATCGCAAGCTGACTATATTCATCGTATAGGTAGAACTGCACGCGCTGGAGCTGAAGGGTATGCGCTATCTTTTGTTACACCTCAAGATAAGAGAAGACTGCCTGCACTGGCAGACAAAGAAGGAGAGCTAAATTTTGATTGTAGTGTGCAATTTAAAAAACGTAACAGCAAAAAGGTCTTTAAAAGGCCAAGTACGTTAAAGACTAAATACGGTAGAAAAAAGATCAATGCATTTAAGAAGAAAAGCAGAGTACTAGAAAAAGCGTATTAAATAGGATTTACCTACAATTTGATAAGCGTAAAACTCGTCATTCCGCTACTCATTAGCGGAATCTATGCTGAGATATTGCGGTGCTATGACGTAGATCCAGAGTGGGATTCAAATTGGCTACAGCGAACTGCTGGATTTCAATTTTTTTAATAATTGTGTGCTATTCATTATATATGAGTTCCCACTTTTAAAGAGAATAGGAGATGATTTCCAAAAACTTAGAGGCAAGTTTGAATAGAGCACTATTCATTGCTTCTAATTTTAATCTTAAATATGCGAAAGTAGAACATTTATTGCTGGCGTTAACTAAAGACGTGGATGTAAATTACGTTTTATCAAGATGTAATATCAGAGCCGATGAAATCATCAGTATGGATAACATTCTATCAAGATGCAATATTAAGGCTAATGATTATAATAATAATATAAAAGGGTTTTTACAAAGCAGTTCTGAATTGATTATCAGTGGAGTTAAACCTAGCTCAATGTTTCAATGCATAATACACAGAGCAATAATACGGGCTCATAGCTTGGGGAAAAAAGAAATAAATGGAGCAAGTGTTCTAGTAGAAATTTTGTCTGGGCAAGATTTATACGTTGAAGATCTATTGCAGAAACAAAGTGCGAAAGATTCCAATTTGATTTACCACATATCTAACATGAAATACTCTAACGATATAGATGAATACACCACTAATCATAAAGTAAAACTTGATAAAAATAATGATGCTCCTACTACAGTAAATAAAGGTGAGCTACTAAAAGATGAGGAAATTCTACAAAGTTATTGTAAAAATTTAAATGACTATGCAAGAAGCAAAAAAATAGATTATGTTATTGGTCGTGATTATGAATTAAATCGCACTATAGAAATATTATTGAGGCGTAGAAAAAACAACCCTTTATATGTTGGAGATCCAGGTGTTGGCAAAACCACAATAGTTGAGGGTTTGGTACTCAAAATCATTGAAAACAGTGTTCCAAGTGCGCTCAGGTCCAGTATAATTTATGCTTTGGATTTAGGGTCACTCCTTGCAGGGACACGCTATAGAGGTGATTTTGAAGAGAGAATAAAATCTATAATAAAAGCGATTGAGGCAAAACCAGGTGCTATCCTTTTTATTGACGAAATACACACTATCATTGGAGCAGGTTCTACAAGTGGTAGCTTTCTTGATGCAGGTAACCTACTCAAACCTGCGCTTGCAAGAGGTACACTGCGTTGTATAGGTGCAACTACATATAGAGAATACAGCAATAGTTTTGAAAAAGATAAAGCATTAGCGAGGAGGTTTCAAAAAATTAATGTTAAGGAATCTTCTGTTAACGAAACGATAAAGATACTAGATGGTATAAAGCACTACTATGAAGGGTATCATGGAGTATATTATACAAAGAATGCCATTAGGTCTGCGGCTGAACTTTCGCATAAGTATATTACTGGGCGAATATTACCTGATAAAGCGGTTGATGTTATTGATGAGGCAGGGGCATATTGTAAATTGCTAAGAAACAGGGGTAAAATTGTAAATAGTAAAGATATTAAGAATACCATTACTAGAATTACAAATGTGCCTTGCGGATCTGAATCTGATGATTTGCAGAAAGTAAAGTCTTTAAAAGCTAATCTAGAGAAGGTGATTTTTGGCCAAGAGCAGGCAATAGAATCTCTTGTTAATTCTATTAAAATTGCTAAATCTGGGTTGAGAAATTACAATAAGCCTTTAGCAAATTATCTTTTTGCAGGGCCAACCGGTGTTGGTAAAACCGAGCTAGCAAAACAATTAGCAGAAAGCATGGGCATGAATCTTATACGCTTTGATATGTCCGAATATATTGAGTCTCATACGATATCAAGGATGATTGGTTCTCCTCCTGGATATGTAGGTTATGATCAGGGTGGATTACTCACAGAGTCTGTATCTAATAATCAATATAGTGTTGTGCTGCTTGATGAAATTGAAAAGGCTCATAGCGATATCTATAATATATTGCTACAAATTATGGATTATGGTTGCGTTACAGACACTTACGGACGTAAAGTTAACTTTTCCAATATAATCTTAATTATGACAACTAATGCAGGAGCAGCTGAACGCAGCAAAAGTTTTGTTGGCTTTGGGCATAAAAAATTTAACACTGGTGATAGTGAAAAAGCGATAGAACAGGTTTTTAGCCCTGAATTTCGTAATCGTCTTGATGCGATTATTTCTTTTTCTGACTTAAATGCGGATATAATTCTGCATATTGTAGATAAATTTATTCAGGAACTGAAAAAGCAGCTGACGCAAAAAGGCATAAACTGCTTGGTAGAAGATGAAGTGAAATCTTATCTTGCACAAACAGGTTATAGTAAGGAAATGGGAGCACGTCCGATAGAGAGACTTATTGAAAAAGAGATAAAAAGTTACTTAGCGGAAGAAATACTGAATCGTAAATTAATAAAAGGAAAGAAATTAAGAATCTATATGAATAAAGTAGAAAATAAAATTGCTTTTGATATAGTTTAAAATCCTTGTATTGAACTTCATCTTTGTTACAATCTATAACTTAAATTCAATTTGAATTATAGTGATAAGTGATAAAGTAAAACAAGTCCTAAGCTACTACGAAAGTGAAAACCCTGGGGTAAAAGCAAATCTTACTCGTATTCTCATGCATGGAAAGCTTGGCGGCACTGGCAAGTTAGTGATTCTGCCAGTAGATCAAGGATTTGAGCATGGTCCAATTAAAAGTTTTGAAGTTAACCCTGATGCTTATGACCCACATTATCATTTTCAGCTTGCGGTTGATTCGGGAGTAAGTGCATATGCTGCTCCACTTGGTATGATTGAAGCTGGTGCTGCAACTTATGCTGGAATGCTCCCACTTATTTTGAAACTTAATAGTTCCAACTCTTTACATTCAAAGGATCTAACCTCTGATCAGGCAATAACCTCTTCTGTGAAAGATGCGCTGCGTTTGGGATGCTTAGCTGTCGGATTTACTATATATCCTGGTTCTGCTAAGTGTTTCGATATGATGGAGGAAGCCCGTGGAATCATAGCTGAAGCCAAATCTTATGGACTTGCAGTAGTGCTATGGTCTTATCCACGCGGTGAAGGGATTTCCAAAGAAGGTGAAACAGCAGTTGATGTTATTGCCTATGCTGCGCACATGGCAGCTTTGCTTGGCGCTAATATAATAAAAGTAAAACTTCCAACTAAATATTTGGAAAGGGAGAAAATAGAAACAGAAAATATTGAATCATTATCTAAAAGAATTGAATATGTTAAAAGGTCTTGTTTTGCAGGGAAAAGAATAGTAGTTTTTTCTGGTGGTGAATCGAAGGAAGTAGATAACATATACAATGAAGCGAAAGAAATTAAGCAGGGTGGCGGTAATGGTTCAATCATTGGACGTAACACTTTTCAACGCAAAAGGGAGGAGGCTTTATCTATGCTAAAAGATATAATGGATATCTACACATAAAAAACGGCTGGGTGGCAGAATGGCTTATGCGGAGGACTGCAAATCCTTTTATACCGGTTCAATTCCGGTCCCGGCCTCTTTCATTCTCTATATCTTGTAAAAGTTAACAGTAGCTTTAAGTGTGTAACCTATAGAGAAAGCTTGTCTATAGTAAAATCAATTTCTTTTCAAGTTATGGTTATACTCTTATAGCGTTTCATGGTAAAAAATAAACTAAAAATAAGCAAAGTGTTTTACAAACGTAATTTACTATTTTTACTACCGCCCGAAGTTGCTCACTCTTTGGCAATTATGGCATTAAAGAAAATGCCTTATAAGAATCCTATAGAGCTACCAGAATCTTTGAGTGTGAATTTTTTTGGTAATAAGCTCAGAAGCCCCGTAGGTCTGGCTGCAGGTTTTGACAAGAATGCAGAAGTTATAAGGCCTATGCTCTCATTTGGTTTTGGGTTTATTGAAACTGGTACTGTAACTCGTAATCCACAATATGGAAACAAAAAGCCAAGAATTTTTCGGTTAATTAAAGATCAAGGGGTAATTAACAGATTGGGATTTAACAATAAAGGAATAGACTATTTTCTTAAACAAATAGGTGAAACCAAGCTTGATGACTGCATTTTTGGCATCAACATAGGAAAAAACAGTACATCAAAGGACCAAATCAGCGATTATGTTGACTTAATAAAGATAGTATATGGAAAGAGCAATTATATAGTGCTGAACATCTCATCCCCAAACACGCCTAATTTACGCAATCTGCACAATAAGCAAGAATTATCGGAATTGTTGAAATCCGTAACTCTAACCCGAAAATCAATTGATAATTCTAAATCCATACCAATAATATTAAAAATCTCACCAGATGTAGATCAGCAAACGAAAGAAAATATCGCTGAGCTTGCGTTGGAATATAAGATTGACGGATTAACAGTAAGCAACACTACGGTAAGTAGAGATAATCTGCATTCTCACCATAATGAGAGTGGTGGGTTGAGTGGCAAACCGCTGTTTAAACTTTCAACCGAGTTATTGGGCGATATGTACAAATTTACTAAGGGCAAAATATTATTGATAGGGTGCGGAGGAATCTCAAGTGGTGCTGATGCATATAAAAAAATAAAGGCAGGAGCTTCTTTGGTGCAGTTGTACACTGCTCTCATATACCACGGACCTCAAGTTGTAAACAAAATTAATCTAGAACTTGCAGAACTAATAAGGAGAGATGGATTTAGTAACATTAATGAGGTGGTGGGTTGTATACATTAATTTTGAAAGTTGGTGGTATTATTTTAATAAAATAAAACTAATTCTCTGGTATAAAGGTGGTAGAAAGTGCTTTTCTTTTAAATAATGGGTATGAAGAGTTTGAATGATGCAATATCTAAGATCATTGATTATAAATTTACAAATTATGCAATATTAGAAGAGGCACTAACTCACCCAAGCGTAAATAAAAGAAATAGCAAAAACCAGATTGTAAGCTACGAAAGACTAGAGTTTTTGGGCGATAGTGTTTTGAATATGGTTGTATCTGCCACACTGTTTAAACTATTTCCTGAAGAAAAAGAAGGAGCATTGGCAAAAAGAAAGACGGATTTAGTTTGTGGCAACACCATTGCTAATGTTGCTAAAGAAATAAAATTAGGCAGCTTTATCATCATGAATAATAGTGAACGCTGCAATGGAGGGAGATGTAACTTAAAAAATTTAGAAAACTCGCTTGAAGCACTAATAGGTGCAATTTATATTGATGGCGGGCTTGAAAATGTTGAAAAATTTATTATCCAATATTGGGAAAAGCTAGCTAAAGGCATGCTTGACCCCCCTCAAGATCCTAAAACCTCACTGCAAGAGTGGACTCAGAAAAACAAATTGCCTTTACCAGAGTATGAGCTTGTAAAACAAACTGGACCAGCGCACAATCCTGAATTTACTATATCAGTTTGCATAGAAGATTATGGTAAAGTTTCTGCATGCGCTTCTAGTAAAAAGATTGCTGAACAAAAAGCTGCTGAGTTGATGCTAGAAAAAATTGGAAAAGACGCTTCAGTTTAGGCAAAATAGGCATTAATGTAAATTTTAAGGAAGCTAATAGCGTTTAGGGTAAATGGTCAATTTAAGGAGAAGCATAGTATTATTCATAAAAAAGTTGATTTACCAAAAATCAAGCCTTATGTAGTGGAATATCAATGGCTGTTGTCGGAGATGCGGAAAAAAAGAAGTAGCAAGTTACCAAAAGGTGTTATGCCAGATACATTTGGTCCAAGAGTTGTTTTGTGAAGTTGACAGAGTCAATGAGAATGAAAGTTTTAAAAAATAGCATATTTTTTAATTATAAAAATTTGATATTAACTGTTGTTGGTTGATTGAGTAAAAACCAGTGAATGGTCACGTTAAAACATATTTTTAAATTTCTGCCAAAATCCTGGTTTATTATCATTAACCTTTGTAAATGTTATATTTAAACTGTATTTCGGATCATTTGGCACGTCGTATTTTATGCTAAATGTTGAAACTTTATCGTTATTGTAAATATGTACATCATCATATGATAGCTTTGTTGTGTAACACTTTACATACTTTTGCTTATCATGCACTAAATCACCTGACTCCCTTTCTAGTTCCACAAATTTCGTTTTTTTCTGACATTCCTTCATTTTTATTAAATCCTTATCTAGTGATATTGAAACTGGCAACGTATTTCCAGCATATTCTTTAGCTAAAAGTTCACTTTGAGGATACATTTTTATTTCCCTGCCAAAATGTGAGTCTATGAAATTATTACTCCAAAATTTATCGCCAGAATGCACGTACTCATCAGTAGCATACGGCACCCCACCATAATTGCATTGAACTTTGTAATCTCCAACACCGTTGTTTTGAAAAAAATCATGAATAGCAGTGTAGCTACCGGCAGCATCATTTATATAATCCATTACTTTATTCCTTAAATTTTTAGTTCATTATATCATAATCACTATGCCAATCAATCAAAAAAGCTCTCCCTTGCTGTTTTTAAAACTGATTTTGAGCAAGCGCTCTCGATTAGTTGGGAGCGTATTTGTAAGATTGTGACATTCGTGCCTCCCAGTTTTTCACATACTGCTGAATCAATTCAGGATAATCTGTAATAATTAATAAATTTTCAGCATTTCCTTTTTTAGCTGTCTTACTAAGGTTAAATGACCCTGTGATGACTTTTTGATTGTCAGCAATCATTATCTTATTATGAGCAATCTTTGGCTTATCATCGATCCAAATTGGTACTCCACCTGAAAATAATTCATTTATAACACTATATTTTGAGTAGAGTTGCGATTTATCTAAGATGACTTTAACATCAACACCGCGTTCTTTAGCATTAATCAAAGATTTTGCAACTGTTCCAAGAGTAAATGTATATTCTTGAACTAAGATAGATTTTTTAGACTGATCTATTACGTTGATTATCGGTACAGCACAATCTTCTCCAGGTGAAAAGCAAACCGTAGCTTTTGGGCAGGGCGAAAATATAAAACCCGCATAGTAATACAGAGAAAAACACATTAACAAGAATAAAAAGTGAAAAAGCCTCACAACAACCCACCCCCGGATATACGGCGATAGGCTACATTATAATTTAATCACCTGTCAATAGACTTCTTGCATAGTTTTTGGCAACAACCGTTAGAAACGAAAAAACTTACTTGACAAACTCCGCCAGCCCCCTTATCATGAAACTGAAGGCATTCAGTTATCTTCATCTGTGCAGATTAAACAGCAAGAAAACAACGTAGTTGGCGTCTTATTTTTAATTTTTTGCACTATGTGCACCTTATGTCTTCACAATATTCTAGGTTTTTACCTGCACAAGCTGAAACGCGCTTATAAGTCGTTTAAGACAGTATAGTACGCCAATTTGCAGGATTAGGGAGTGACAACTAGCTAACACGGGGTTTCTTTTGCCTTTTTTTCTGCTTAGTAAATTTCTTAAACATTTAAACTAAGGTGAGTTGCATTTAAAAGCAGCTAAATTGCAGTGTTTAAGACTTAAAAAACGCCAATGTTCTAAAATAGATATTAGCTGGGGCTTCTTTTGCCTTTTTTTTCGCTTGGTAAATTTCTTAATGTTTATAGCTAACATGAAGCTAAGTACGAACTTTGTTAAATACAACAAATGGTGTCATCCCAGTGCTCCTTTTTTTGTCATCCGAGTAGCTGACACTGGGATCTATTTTGCATGTAACTCCAATTGTGTTTTGGCATAAAACGCGACGCGTATTAGACTTATTTGCAAGCAAAGCTTGCTAGATCCAAGTAGTCAGGGCACTGGGATGACATCATAGGGACACTGGGATGACACCCTGACAATCGTCATCCCGCTACTTGTTAGCGGATGAGATACCGCGGCGGTATGACGGTTTGTGGCGGTATAATGAAGCTTGAAAGCGGATCACCTTTCACGACCCGTGTTTACTTCATTCACTTTAGGAGTATTAACAGGCGTTATTGCCGGGTTTTCAAGCTTTGTTGCCTGCTTCAAACCCTCGCTTACACTTTTGTCCTTTAAAATTTCATCAAGCTGCTTACTCTTTTGTTGCTCTTCGTTATTTGACGTATCTCTTTGAGCATCTTCTTTCATGCCACGAGCATTCTCTACATCCTTTTCACCTTCACCTAAAAATTTTTCTAATATTTTCTTAACAAAGCGCTTCAGAAGACTCAAAAACCCTTCTTCTTTTTGATTTTCTTGTGGTTGAGGCGTGTTATCTTTTTTGTCCGGCTCAGTGTTGAGCTTCTCTTTTACAGAACTCTTGCTTACTGAGGGATTAACGGTTTGTGAATCGTGCTCTGATGCTGTTTGCACAGAAGCTTCAGTAGTCTTTTTTTGTGTATTATGTTCAAGGTCTTTAACTGCTGTTGTAGTTTTTCTCGGAGTGTCTTGGAGTTTTTTGTCACTTTTTGGCTCTGCAACTTTTTCACTTGTGAAGATGCCCTTCCCTTTATATTGTTGGTCAAGCTCAGCAATTCTTTCAAAATCTTGACGTACTTTTTCATCTGCACGTCCTTTTTGACTTTCAAATTTCTGACTCAATTCTGCAACGTTTTTCATTTTGTTCTCAAGCTCCTTACTTTTCACAGCTTTTAGAGCCTCTGTTCCTTTTGCGATATAATTAACCTTCTTTTCTAATGAGGTACCTTCTGGAAAAGCACCTGGAGAACGTTCAAAAACATCTTTAAACTTTTTTTCAACACTTTCTTTAGATGTCTGGGCCATACCTGTTACCTATTAAAACATATCATATAATCAGTATATTAGCTAATTATATAAAAAACAGTTAACATAACTTGTGGTAAAAAGTGTTTATCAAGGGCGTCCTATTTATATCTTTTTCATTAAAATGCTATTTACTTATTAAGTTAAAATGTATAATTATATAAGAGATGAAAGATAGCTCATTAGCAGTAGTATTCGATTGGGATAATACCTTAGTTGACACTCAAGATAATATTTTTAATGCTATGCATACCATAAACTCAATGGGGTATAGTAATAAAGCTGCTGATAGAAATTCCCATGAGTCGAGAAAGAGCTATATGGTCAATTTATTTGGCGATCAGTGGAAAAAAGCGAATCAGATATATCAACAATATTTAGATGATGCACTATTGCAAAACATTGCTTTGAATCAAGGAGTAGAGAAAATGTTGCAGACACTGAAAAGCCACAATATTTATCTAGCAATAGTAAGTAATAAGAAAAATACTAATTTACGTAAAGAAGTTGCCTATTTTAAACTAGATTCCTACTTTGAAAGAGTGGTTGGGTCATGCGATACTGCAGAAGATAAACCATCTGCAACCCCACTGCTATTTGCACTAGAAGAGAGTACGTTGCCTATAAATAGAGAAAATGTGTTTTTCGTTGGTGATAGCATCACAGATGTTCTGTGTGCACAAAATGCCAATTGTTTACCTATTATATACGGTCAATCAATAAGCGGTTATGAAGATTTGTTATGTTTTCAACATTTTGATAAACTTACAGATTTTATAATAAAGTATTTAGAAGATAGGTAATGACCACTGTTACAGAGATTGCCAGTATAATAAGACGCTTTTGCGCATATTTGATAGATAGAGCAATTTTATTAATTCCAAACTTATTAATCAGACTATTGTTAAAGAATTTTCCGTTAATTTCATCTATGTGTATAGATTGCAGTTACTTCACATATTTTATATCTTCAAAAGCCCAAGCAACTCCTGGTCAGCAATTAATGAACATACATACCATAAGTTTGGACGGTTCTAAAATAGATTTGAGTTTAGCATTTGATAGAAGCATTTCTCAGTTTTTTCTTTCTCTATTATATAACATAATAGTTATCCTCATCGAGCTTTTCCAAGAACAGGACGTGTTAATAAACGCTTTCGATATATTAATAGTGCTACTCACTATATTAACGGTGCTGCTCACTCTTTGCTGGTATCTAGTTGCTTGCTTCTCTAAGAAAAAACAGACATACCACGACATGCTATTTAATACGGTTGTTATCAAAGGAAATATTAAATGAGTTGCTATAACTATCGTTATCATATAAATTATGCTGATGAATTGAACTAAGGGAAGATTATGAATGAAGAGATAGTAAAACATTTGAACAAATTATTGACCAATGAGCTAACTTCTGTACGCCAGTATCTTTTGCATTTTGCGATTCTCAAAAACAATGGAATTAATAGATTTGCAGAAAAGGTAAAAAATGAGCTTAACGAAGAACTTGAACATGCAAACAAGTTGGCAGAAAGAATTTTGTTATTCAAAGGAGTTCCAAATTTTCAGGATACAAACGAAATATCAAAGCATGATGGAAAGTTTACAAAAGACACAATACGGAAAATCTTAGAAGCTAATTTGAAATTAGAGGGAAAAGGTATTAAGGATATCAAAGAAACGATTTCTATCGCTGAGAAAGAAAAAGATTTTGTTAGTGTAATGTTATTAGAAGAGATGTTAAAAAATGAAGAAGAGCACTTCCATTGGATTGAAAAACAGATTGACCTTATTGAACTAATGGGTGTTGAAAACTATTTAAGAACACAAATATAGAGTGTTAAAAAAAATAGTATTTATTTTAATTGTACCTTGCTTGCTCCTTTTTTTATTAGGATCATGGCAAGTATTCAGATTGAACTGGAAGAATAATATTATCAAAAATATGAGTCTTCCTGTTGTTCATCTGTTGCCCAATAACGACCTTGAAAAATTTAACTATAGGCATGTCAAGATTGATGGGATTCTAAGTGACATAGAACTATATGTTTTTGCAGGGCAACACGGCTATCACGTGCTGTCTCCTATGTTGCTCACCACTGGACGTTACATGTTGGTGAATAAAGGAATAGTCGGAGAAAAAAAGGAGAAAAAAGTAAAAATTGAAAAAGTAGTTGCAGATGGAATTTTATATTGCGATAGCAATAAAAGTAAAAATTGGTTTATCAAGAACGATACTGCTTCGAATACATGGTTTACCCTGAGTACAGAAGAAATTTCCAATGAGTTAGGTATTAAGCTAGAGAAGTGTGTATTGTGGCCGAACAATTTTGGCAGCAAAGTAGCTATACAGCCAATGAAGCATTTGGAATATGCAATCACTTGGTTTGCACTTTCCTTAATTTGGTTGATTATGTGCGTAATTTACTATAGGCAAAACCTCAATAAAGCTTGAAGCTTTCTGTACATAAAATTAGAGAAGTAGTTATTCATCTTTATCACTACCAAGGTCTTTTAACATACTGTAATTGCCTTTTCTGAATCTACTTTTTAAAGACGTAACTCCACTTTCGCTAATACCACTAAGGCTCAGTGCAGCTCCACCTAGCTGCAATCCTATCTCAGATGTTTCAGGAATAATTTTACTAGCTCCTAGATCTCTATAAACCTCCACATTACTCAGATCTGGTAAGCGTATTACAATATTTACATGCGGAAAATTTGCTGCAACTAAAGAAACAACTTTTTTTATAGTAACTTCATTCTTTATTGAAATAACGAGAGCTTGAGCTCTTTCTATTCCTACCGATTTTAAAATTTCACATCTTGTAACATCTCCAAGATATATAGGAAAACTATCACTTTTTCCTTCTTTGACTATTTTCGATTGAATATCTACAACAACGTAACTTAAATGCTCTGCCGTAAGCATTTTTGTTACCATATATCCCACTCTACCAAATCCAGCAACTATCACATGGTTATAAAGATCTTGTGTATCTGTTTCAACAGCTTCATCATCTAATATTGTTTTCTCAGTGCTAAATGAGTTTGCTATCCAATCTCCAAGCCCCGATAAAAGAGGAGTGAAAGCCATGGTTACTGTAGTTACCATCATAAGTACTTGAGCGATTTCACTTGGTAGCACATTTAGCTCATCTGCTAAGCGAAACAAAATAAACGCAAATTCACCGCCTTGTGAAAGCAGTAACCCAGCTTGTATAGCAGGTGCACTCTTAAACCCAAAAAATCTACACAATATATATATAATAGATGTTTTTAAAACGATAAGGATAATCGATAATAAAGTAATTAGTGGTAACTTATTGAGTAAAAGTTCGGTATTGATGGACATACCAACAGTCATGAAAAATAAGCCAAGAAACAAATCTTTAAATGGCAATACTGCGTGTTCTACTGAGTGTCTATATTCTGTTTCTGCAACTAACAATCCAGCAACAAATGCACCTAATGCTAACGATAAATGGAATTGCTCAGTAATAAATGCTGCTCCTAATACTATTAAAAGCGTTGTTGATATAAAGATCTCATTACTTTCCATTTTAGCAATAACCGAAAATAAAGGTCTAAGCAATAATCTACCAGTTATAAATATCAGCACTAATGCAATAGCTGCTTGCACCAATGAACCTGCCAATGAGCTTATCAGGCTGTGCTCAGAATTGCCAGTAAGTAAAGGTACCAATACTATTAATGGTACCACTGCAAAATCTTGCATTAATAGCACTGCTATCGACAACCTACCAACCTGACTTGCTTGAGAACCTTTTTCTTGCAGAACCTGCAACACTATTGCTGTTGAGGATAGCGCAAGCCCACCACCAATAACTGTTGCTATATTCGTATTCACTCCGAAAGCAAGAGCGATGCACCATATTGCTACCATGGTAACTATAACTTGAAGAGAACCGAACCCAAATACATGAATACGCATAGCGATCAGGCGTTCAAATGTCAATTCAAGGCCTATAATGAATAATAGAAAAACTACACCAAATTCTGCAAGATTATCCATTGCTTCAGCTGAGTGTATCAGATTAAATCCGTGAGAACCAATAACTGCACCTGCAACGAAGTAACCAAGCACTGGACTAATATTCATTTTCCAAAATGCTATGACTATAAACACAGCAGCAGAAAGCAAAATTATAATATCAAACAAATGCTGAGAGCCACTGTGCATGATATTTAACCTGTAGAATTAGACCATTTAATTGAGCAGCCAATACTTGATTTTTGGTCAATTGGAGAATTACCAGTTTCTGCAATAAATTTCATAGCTTGAAATAAGTCACTACTTCCTACTTCATAGCTTTGAACCTTTTCTTTTTTTGTGTCGTTAAAACGTCCACGATAGCAAAGGTTTAAATTGGAATTAAAGCCGAAAAAGTCAGGAGTGCAAACAGCCCCGTATTCTTTAGCTATTTTCTGTGTACTATCAATTAAATATGGAAATATAAACTTATTTTCCTTGGCAAAATTAATCATATTTTCAAAGGAATCTTCTGGATATTCATTTACATCATTTGGCATTATTGCAATGGTGTTTACCTGATAATCTTTTTTCAATTGATCAACATCGCTTACCAGATTGCTAATAATTGACTGAACGTAAGGACAGTGATTGCATATAAACATTATAATAAGACCATTTTTTCCACAACAGTCACTTAATGCATAATATTTATTGTCTACTCCCAAAAGATTAAAATCTTTTGCAGTAAAACTAAAATCGACTTTAGGAGTATTCAGAGCAACCATAGACTATTATTATACCACATGTAATTTACGGTCTTATTATTTAAATGTCAAACGGTTTCTATGTATACTGTTTGCATATTCTTTTTTAGTATTATAATTATAAAACTTATGTTCATAACTTTCGAAGGAATAGACGGCTCTGGTAAAACAACACAATCTAAGCTACTTGCAAATCATTTTAAGCAAATTCGCGGCGAAAATAATGTGGTATTGACTCGAGAACCAGGTGGCACTAACTTTGCAGAGAAGGTAAGAGGAGTATTGTTAACGAATAATATTGATTCTATTTCTGAACTCTTGCTACTTATCTCGATGAGGCGCGAACATATGAAAAAATTAATATTACCAGCTCTTGCAGAAGGAAAAATAGTGATTTGTGATCGGTTTATTGATTCAACTATTGCATATCAAGGATATGGGTTTGGAGTTGACTTAAGGCTAATAAGGGACTTACATAAGCTAGTGGAAATTAAATATCCAGATATTACATTCATTCTAGATATTGATGTTAAAGTTGGGTTAAATAGAGCAAAAGACAAGAATAAATATGAAGAAATGGATGTTAATTTTTACAATAAGGTCAGAAAAGGATTTCAGGAAATAGCCATAAAAGAGCCCGTTAGGTGCAGTGTTATCACTGGAATTGAAACAAAAAATGATAATCACGTACACAATGAAATTATTGATAAAATCACCTAGCTTGTGATAGAAAATTATCAATTTCAGGTAACATTATTTCATATGAATAACTTTTTGTTTGAGTAGCTAAAAAACCTGTATTTTGTCTGGATCTTCTTCACTTATCATCTTATATGCCCTTGCGAGGTTCATTAATTCACTTCTATTTTTTTTATTGCTTACTTCAGTAATAGTAAAAAATTGATCAAAATGGTCTAAGAGGTCTTTATTTTTTATTGAAGACACAATATCGTCAATTTCTTTCACATATAATGCAAGTTTGTGTGCTTTACTACGATCTTCAAAACAAAGATTAACAAGCACGTTACGAAACCTATCTTTCGTAGTACTTCTCACTTCTGCTAATAAGGACTTAATATTTTCCTGGCAATGCACTCTCTTTACCGATTCAGCCGGTTCAACCATACCAAGAACATTCTTTACCAAAGATTTTTCTTCACAACTAAATATGAACATGTAATAACCCATCGATAAAGTGAAGAGCAAGAACATAGCCGGAAGTAAAAACGGAGCTAATACATTTTGTGACGCAGGGAAAATAAACCAGGTAACAGTTGCTATTGACACAGTTACAAATAATCCTGATAAACATAATTGTGCTTTTCTTCTATAATTCTGATCAATAACTGTACTTACACCAATAGAAGCTATATCAATCATTACTCACACCTCATTAAACATTAATACTAACTGAATGATAGCATTATTGTGATGAAAATGCAATATTATGAATATTTTAATACAATTTATATTGACAGTTACAATTCTGAATGTTTTATTGCAGCGTTAGCTGATTAGCATTTTTAAGATGAGGTCAACTCTCATAGAGAGAGGATTTTTTTACTTTCTCATTCTTCTCATTTTCTTCTCTAACAATTTTTTTTCCGTTTAGTATATCCTTTATTTCATCTCCTGTTAAAGTTTCAAACTCCAGTAGATTTTCAGCAATAAGCTCTAAGCCTTTCTTATGCTTGGTCAAAATGTCTTTTGCTTTTTCATAGCAAGAAGATATGATTTTTTTCACTTCTTCATCTATGAGCTTTAGCGTATCTTCAGATGTCATATGAGGATGTTGTGGATCTTGCTGCTCACGATTGTGATACACTAGCCCTATCTCATCATTCATTCCACATTTTTTTACCATAGCACGTGCTATGTTAGATGCTTGTCGTATATCAGAAGACGCGCCACTTGTAACTTTATCGTAGCCAAAAATTAACTCTTCTGCTGCCCTGCCACCCATGGCAACAGTTATATCTGCTATCAGCTTTTCTCTTGTGTGGGACACTCTATCTGTTTCCGGTAGTCTCATAACTAAACCTAAGGCCATACCTCTTGGAATGATTGTTGCCTTGTGTATAGGATCAGAAGCAGGCATATTAACCGCAATTATCGCATGACCAGCTTCATGGTATGCAGTCAGTCTCTTTTCCTCTTCTGTCATAATTAGGGATCGTCTTTCTACCCCCATCATTACTTTATCACGTGCATATTCAAAATCATCCATGGTAACAATTTTCTTGTTTCTTCTTGCAGCGATAAGTGCAGATTCATTCACCAAATTTGCTAGATCAGCACCTGAAAAACCTGGTGTTCCTCTTGCAACTGTTTTCACGTTTACATCTGGTGCTATTGATATTTTCTTTATATGAGTATTTAATATCTTTTCACGCCCATTTATATCGGGTAAAGAAATAGTAATCTGTCGGTCAAAACGACCAGGTCTAAGCAGTGCTGGATCTAAGACATCCGGACGGTTAGTCGCAGCAATTATTATTACACCTTCATTAGACTCAAAGCCATCCATCTCAACTAATAACTGATTTAATGTTTGTTCTCTTTCATCATTGCTGCCACCAAGACCAATGCCACGATGTCTACCCACCGCATCTATCTCATCTATAAAAATTATACAAGGAGCATTTTTCTTGCCTTGATCAAACATATCACGAACACGGCTCGCACCAACACCAACAAACATTTCAACAAAATCAGATCCAGAAATGCTAAAGAATGGCACATTAGCTTCTCCTGCAATTGCACGAGCAAGTAAAGTTTTACCAGTTCCAGGAGAGCCAATTAAAAGGCACCCTTTTGGTATTTTTCCACCTAATATTTGAAATTTTTGCCTTTGTTTAAGGAAATCAACGATCTCTACTAGCTCTTCTTTTGCTTCATCAATTCCAGCAACATCATCAAATGTTACTTTTTTTCCACTAGTCATGAGTCTAGCCCTTGACTTGCCAAAGCTTATAGTGCTGTTGCCTCCCGCTTGTGTTTGTTTAAGAAAGAATAGCAAAAAGCCAATAAAGATAAATGTTGGGACCCATGAGATAAGTAATCCACCAATTACGTTCATGGCAGAATCTCCAGTTGAAAAGGAGAATCTCACTTTTCTATCATGTAAATTTTTTATTAGGTCGCTATATATGACACCGCTTGAATTGAAACTTGAACCGTCCCTGAACTTGCCTTCAATGCTCTGGTTTTTTATGACAATATTTTCTACATCATTGTCTTCTAGTCTAGTTAAAAATTCCGAAAAAGGTATAATTGTTTTACTTTTACCTACATTTCTGCTGAATTGAATACAAGCAACTGAAATAAGAACAATAATTACTAACCAGATCAATAAGCCTTCTAAAAATTTTTTCATTTCTATTTCTAACTAAATACTAATCAAGCTTACCAAATTTTGTTTTATCGTGCTATTAATAATGCATTGAACCTTATCGTCATTGGTATTTTTTCCGTTATAATTTACATCAGGATAAGCAAGCACCTTGCTATCTTTTTGTACTGTAGGCAAAGAGTAGAAAACTTCAGGGCAGCAGTTGTAATCCTTCAGAAATTCAGGAACTTTTTGTGTTTTTTTTAATGGAGCGATGATAACTGAACACCCTTGATTTCCGAGTATTGTGCAGCTAAATCTGTTATCCCATTGGGTAGGTTCATTTAAAGGTAGGTTTACGGTAATTTCTTGTATCCTTGACGATTCTCTAATTATTAAGATATTTTCTCCATACTTTCTTATTTTACACCCAGAAAGTGTACAGTTAACATTACTATCCTTTTGCAATATTCTATTAAATATTGCAATGAGGCTGCTGTACCTTGGTTTATAATGTTTACTGGCAATTGCCATTATAGAGTAAAGAAGAAGCCTCAAGGCTATTTCCTCTGGCAATTGATAAAATTCACTTAGTTTAATTTCAATATAACCAAGATCATGCACATTAACGCAGTCATTAAACGCAAGGCGTGTGTAGTGCATCAACGCTTTTGCAGCTCTTTTCATATGAAGGGCTGTGAGGCATATTCGCTCTGTTAAAATCTCTTGATTATCACTTGCTTTAAGTAAGTTACGGTATAAAGTTCGTCTGTATTTTAAGTCATGATTGCTTCTATCTTCGATCCATTTTAACCGATGAAGCTTAGCGTACTTTTCTATTTCACTACGACTAAAATTTAACAATGGCCTAAATATATCAATACCATTTAGGAAAGACTTGTAGTCCATTGATGATAATCCATCTACGCCACTACCTCGCTCTAATCTTAACAAGAACGTTTCTGCTTGATCATCTTTGTGATGAGCAACAAGTAAATATTTAACATTATTATTTTTACACCACTCTGCTAGTAACTTATACCGTGCTTTTCGTGCCTGTAACTGAATATTGCCTTTAATATTTTGCTTCTCCCAATTTAATATGAACGATTCCTTTGCTCCAAGTTCCTTTGCATAACTTACAACAAAATCAGCTTCTTTTTGAGACTCTGGACGTAATCCATGATTTACTGTTAATGCTATAGGAAGTGAAAGCTTGTTTTTTTTTGCCCAGTTAGTCATTAAGTGCAGTAAGACTATACTATCTACACCACCTGATACTGCAACTGCAACTTGATTGTTATAGAAAGCAGAACTATTAACCACATTTTGAAATAATAACTCTAATTCCATTATGTCTCTTGACGGCCAGACAGGTCAGATCTCTTACGTCATACCGCGACTTATTTGTGGTATATATAGATCCCGCTAACAAGCAACGAAATATGACAAGTTTGTCCTTTTTTGTCTACCCCAGTGCCCTTTCTTTATGTCATCCCAGTGTTTGACACTGGGATCCAGGTTTTAATGCAAGAAACTATTTCTTTATTCCAGAAAATGAAAATTCCACTCTACGATTTTTAGCATGCTCTTTTTCATATTTAGAATTTCTAGAATCATCTTTTACATTAACCAAAGGCTCAGTTTCACCTTTAGAAGCAGTTTTTATTCTGTTTTCTATGTAGGGTGTACAACTAACCATAAATTTTTTAGCTGCATCAGCCCTTCTAGCGCCTAGCGCAAGATTATATTCATGAGAACCACGGTTGTCAGTGTGACCAGTTAAAGTAACCTTCGCGTCAGGGTTATCTTGTAACACCTCCATTACGTCAAGTAATGCATCTGCACTTACTTCAGCAATACTAGATTCATCATAACCAAAGAAAACTCTTTTATCACCTATCTGCTTAACAACAGAATTTATTTTATTTGTTGTATTTGCTCCTTTTTTTGGGCAAGAACTTACACCAGTAAGTAATAAACAAAAACAGCACATTATAACCAGTCTACTCCACATTACTAAACCTCCATAAATTTTAAATAGTGCGTAACTTTAATTTCAGTAGCTAATATCTCTCCATATTGTAATATAGTCAAGAGAAATAAAATACTAAATACTTTTTGTACAACCTTACAATTAATTTTCCTATAATATGCTGGACTCTGAGTAGAAAAATCCAATAAAAGAATAAAAAGTACAATTTTTTATTGTACTTTAAGCAAATATACTTTTAACTTTATTATTAATCTATTACGGTATTAAACAGATGTTTTCTAAAATAATGAACAAATATGCAATCTTATAAGTTTTTAGAGGAAGTATTATATAGGGTAAAGAATATCGAAAATACGCTAAAAGTACTAAACCAAAGCCAATTGAATATAGAGGACAAAGTTGAACAAATGAGTCTTCTAGAAGAAATCAGACATGAAATTATCTCTCATGACGCAATAAAGGAATCATTAGCAGATGCTCTTGGTAACAAAAAAAGTGCAAATACTCAGCAGCTAAAGTTAATAGAGAGAATACATAAAAGCAACAGTGCTGTTCCTATTGATTTAGTAAAGTCTTTATCCAAAGCTAAGGTTGAATGCCAAAATTTATGGAAGCTATCTCATTCTGAAACCAGTAACTTAGAAAAACTAAAAGAACGTTTTACTGATTTAATCACACTCATTCGCGAAGTAGCTTCTATAAAATCGCAGCAATTAAAATGCTCAAAATACGACTCACTGCTTGCTGACTATGACTCTGATATCACAGAAAAGAATATAAGGGAAGTATTCCCCAAGGTAGGCAAATTTTTTAGCGAAAATGTAGATAAAATAATTGAAAAGCAGAAAAAGGATAAGGTTACTAATATACAAAAAGTTGCTACTCAGAAACAGATTGAACTTGGCTCATTATGTTTACAGCAAATGGGTATTGCACTAAATGAGATTCGTACTTCTTATTACTACCCTATAGATTATGATGAATCTGATTTTTGTTATGGTTTATTTTCACTTTTACGGCATAGTGGTTATGCAATTTATCAAAAATGTTTAGCGCAAAATTCTATAAGTAGTCCAATTACGAGACATGTTATGTATGAAACTCAAGGGTTATTCATGGAAAGGATGATTGGAACATCCAGAGAATTTATTGAGTTTATTCAACCACACATAAAAGAGAAATTTGCTATAAAAGGCAAAACTAACGAGAAAGTTAGCAGTGTTGAAAATTTGTACTTGATTTTCAATGAAATAAACCTTTCTTCTTTTTTAAAAAATGCAGATGAATTTAGTCTGTTAGCTCATATTATGTTGAGAACTAGGTTAGAACAAGATATAATAAATGGTACATTGGAAGTCAAAGACCTGCATGATGCGTGGCTGGAAGGTATGAAGCACTATAAAATTCCAGTAAAAGCTGAAAATGAGCTAAACACTTATTTTCAAGATGAATATTGGGCAAGTGGTGTTATGGGCTACTTTCCTATAAAAATTATTGCTTTAATTGCTGCTGTGCAGATTTTCTCTTGCGTTAAAAAGAATCATTACGAATCATTAAGTGCTATAATAAAAGGAGATTTTAGTTTACTTATCAGTTGGTTATCTCAAAATATATACAGTGCAAAGTGTGGCCTGGAACTGCTAAAAAAAGTAACAGGTAAGGGTTTAGACGTTGAGTGTGTTACTTACTACTTATCTGAAAAGTATAATTTGTCTTAATAAATGGTTTTCTTGAGTTATGTATGAATTTTGTTCGAAAATTAACCGGAAAGTTTTATAGCCTTTTTACTTTCAAAGGTTTGTTTGCTAGCGATATTGCTATAGACCTTGGTACTGCAAACACTTTAGTTTATCAGAAAAATCAGGGAATAGTGCTTGATGAGCCTTCAGTTGTAGCAAGAATAAAAGAAAAAGGAAGTTACGTTCCTTATGCTTTTGGTAAAAAAGCTAAAATGATGCTTGGGAAAACGCCTGGAGAAATAGAGGCGATAAGGCCCTTAAAGGATGGAGTTATTGCTGATTTTAAAAGTGCGGAAGAAATGCTAAAATATTTCATACGCAGTGCAAACACAAAATTCACTGTTAATAAACCTAATATTATCATATGCGTTCCATCTGGATCCACGCCAGTTGAAAGGCGTGCTATACAAGATGCAGCAGAAAGTGCTGGTGCAAATGAAGTATTTTTAATTGAAGAACCAATGGCTGCAGCAATCGGAGCTGGGCTCCCGGTTACTGAACCTGAGGGTTCTATGATTGTTGATATAGGAGGCGGTACAACTGAAGTTGCAATTATTTCTTTAGGCGGAATTGTTTATTCACGTTCTGCCAGAGTAGGTGGCGATATTATGGATGAGGCAATAAAGTCATATATTCGTGAAAATCATAAATTATTAATCGGTGAAACAACCGCTGAGAAAATTAAGAAAAGCATAGGTTCAGCCAGTCTGCCAGGTGAAAATAACAAAGAGGGAATGATAATTAAGGGCAGGGATTTAGTGAGTGGCATGCCAAAAGAAATGCTTTTATCAGAATACCAAGTTGCAGAGAGTTTAATAGAGCCTGTACATCAGATAATTTCTGCTATTAAGACTGCGCTGGAGAGCACTCCACCTGAACTTTCTTCTGATATAGTCGATAGAGGAATAGTTTTATCCGGTGGTGGTGGATTATTACGTAATCTAGGTAAAGTTATCAGTGAAACAACAAAATTACCGGTTCGTGTTGCAGATGACCCACTTTGTTGTGTTGCTCTGGGTAGCGGAAAAGTGCTTGAAAACATGGATTATTTTGGCCATGTTTTATTTAAGCAGGATTAAATTATTTTTAAAGGTAGTTCATCGAATTTTATAGCAAATTTTACCTCAAGCATAAAGATGTCATCCAAGTAGCCAACACTGGGATCCAGAAAAATTGACTATAAACAAGTATGCTGTTTCGATGAAATTGTGTAATAGAAACTAGATTCCAGTGTCAGCTACTTGCATGACACCAAGTTTGTGTTTATAAATTAAGGCGATTATGCTAAAAGAATTTGAAATAGAACCTCTGCTAAAAGATAAAGCTCCGCACCAGACCAAGGCTGTTGTTGCAATGTCCGGGGGAGTTGATAGCTCCGTTGCTGCAGCACTGCTACATAACCTTGGGTACAAAGTGGTAGGTGTGACTCTTCAACTCTATGGCACCGACGGTAATGCTAACGCAAGAAAGGGCGCATGCTGCGCTGGACAGGATATTTATGACGCTAAGCGTGTAGCTGAAAGTGTTGGCTTTCCTCACTATCTTTTAAACTATGAGGAAATATTCAAAAAGGAAGTAATAGAGGATTTTGCGAGTACCTATATGCGTGGGGAAACTCCCATACCATGCGTGAGATGTAACCAAACGGTAAAATTTCGTGATCTATTGCAAGTTACAAAAAATCTTGGTGCGGATGTGCTCGTAACAGGACATTACGTGAGAAGGTTAGAAAAAAATGGTGAGGTAAAGTTGTGCAGAAGCATTGATAAAAGTAAAGATCAAAGTTATTTTTTGTTTGCTACAACTCAAGAGCAATTGAAGCTTTTGCGATTTCCACTAGGTGGGTTCTATAAAAGTGATATAAGAAAATTAGCAAAGTATTTCAGCTTACAAATTTCTGAAAAGCAGGACAGTCAAGATATATGCTTTGTTTCCGAAAGCTATAGTAAAACAATAGCTAAATTAGCTCCACAATCTGTACAGAAAGGTAAAATAGTGGATGTTAATGGAAAAGTGCTAGGCGAGCACAGTGGCATAGTAAATTTTACAGTGGGGCAAAGAAAGGGCTTGGGTATCGCACACAATGAACCTCTTTATGTGATAAAAATTAATACAGAAAATAATGAGGTTATAGTAGGTCCGATCAACGTATTAATGCAAAAAAAAATATTGATCAAGGAGTTAAATTGGTTAGAACAACCAAAGGAAGGTATGGAAGTAACTGTGAAGCTGAGATCATCACATGTGGGAAGTTTAGCAACAATACATTCAACTGACGAAAAAAATAAAGCCTGTGTCATTTTAAACGACGATTACTTTGGCATCAGTCCAGGTCAAGCCTGTGTAGCGTATAAAGATGAGCAAGTTATCGGCGGTGGATGGATATGCTCTTAACTAAAAGCTTTAATGCAGAGTGTAAACATACAATAGACTTCTTGCATAACCATATAACAGAAACAAAAAAACTTGCTTGACAAACTCCGCCAGCCCCCTTATCATGAAACTGAAGCTATTTATTTATCTTCTCTGTACAGATTAAATGACAAAAAAACTCACGTATCTGGCGTCTCATGTTTAATTTTTTGCACTATGTGCACTCTATGTCTTTATCAAATTTCTGGGTTTTTACCTACACAAGCTGAAATACGCTTATAAAGCATTTAAAACATTAAAAAACGCCAACTTAAAAAATGGATAGTGAATAACTAGCTGCCCTAGGGTTTCTTTTGCCTTTTTTTCTGTTTAGTAAATTTCTTAACGTTTATAATTTAGATTAGTTGCGGCTTAAAAGCAGCTAAATCGCGGTTATTAAGTGTTTAGAATAAAAAAACGCCATACTTGAAAGTATAATGTAAGTAATTAGCCAACCACGGGGCTTCTTTTGCCTTTTTTTTTGTTTGGTAAATTTCTTAATGTTTATAGCTAAACGACAACCGTCATCCCGCTAGCGGGATCTCTTGTTAGTGGCTGAGAGATACCGCGAATGAATCGCGGTATGACGGTTCGCGGCAGCATAAAGATAAGTCTCGTCATCCCACTGCTTGTTAGCGGGATCTGGAGATACCGCGGCGGTATGATAGTTCGTGGCAGCATGAAGATAAGCTCGTTATCCCGCTAGCGGGATCTCTTGTTAGCGCCGCGGCGGTATGACGGTTCGTGGCAGCATAAAGATAAGTCTCGTCATCCCGCTACGTGTTAGCGGGATCTCTTGTTAGTGCCGCGGCGGTATAGCTATACCTTTTTCTACTTAGTTTGGGTTATGCAAGAAGTCTAATAACATTTATTGCTATTTTGCCATGTATCCCTTATACTATAAAGTAGAACATTATAGGTTTCAGCAATGATAAAAGAAATTGAAGAACTAATAAAAATTGTTGGTAAGGGTAATTTATTAGAGACGTTATTTATTTTTTTAGGTAGCTTTCAACATGCTGACTTAGGTCGTTTTATGGATCACAGAAATCATTTTGGTTTGTCTGAATTCATTAGAAAAAAAGAGGAACCATTAGATAAATATTTTAACTTAAAATTTAGTCTACAAGGGCTGTTTTTAATTTATGCTCAAGCTTATCAAATTCTAAGTGAAAACAATAACCTGAATACTAAAGATGTCATAGATAAAATATATGAAGTTATTAAAGGATCTGAGTTAAATGAATATATAAATGAAGTAGTAGATGGAAGAAAATGAGATTTACTTAATATCTTAGCAAATCCAAAGAGAGAACCAATATTTAAAACAGAAGAAGATTTTGAAAATAAAGTACTCATTGGTCTTAGAAAGTTACTAAGTGAAGGAAATACATTAAACAAATATGACAGAGAATTTGCATTAAATAAGTGCGTTATCAGCAGCTATTATTCCATTCATGACATAAAAGCAGATAAAGATATAGCATTGTTCTTTTCTTTGGGTGGTCACTATAAAGAACTTTCGTCATCTAACAAAACAGTAAAAAGAGAAGTATTAGAGATATGTGAGAATCAGTTAATAGAGAGCTATATAATGTTCTTAGCTGGCAAACTACACATGATCGGATTATCAAGTAGAGATAAATATACAATCGACCATGAGAATGTGGATCGGCAAGAGAAAGCATTGAAAATGGATGGATTAATATATCCTATAAATACAAAAAACACCCTAGAGCAACTGTTAAAAAACCAAAATAGTGATGAATTTGAACAATTAATAACGAGCCCTGATAATATATACTACTCAGTGCTGCAAGAAGAGAATGAATGTAGGCCAAATCCTATCACCAGCAAGAAAAAAGAAAAAGACCATAAAAACACAGTCTGTAAACTTATTTTAGGTATGTTTGTATTATCTGTTGGGTTATATGTTGCTGATTATTTCTTTATGGAGCAAAAATTATTTAATCCAATAAAGGGTGTCCTACCACAGGATAATTTTGCTAATCTAGTAATTGCTGCAGTGCTTACTATCGTAATAGTATATGCTTTATTTCAATTATCACAGGAACCACCACTTTCAACAGTCAATAAGATGACGAATGAAAATTTAGGACAGCCCGTGCAAAATAAGTTTAGAATTACATAAATGTAGCAACTTAAAAGCATATATTGTATAATGCTTATTCTTAAGTTAAGAGGTAATTTATGGATTTAAGTAAAATAACAGCAGGACCAAATGCGGTGAATGTGGTAATTGAAATAAGTGCGAATGCTGAGCCTGTAAAGTATGAATTTAATAAAGAGTTTAGGTTGTTACAAGTTGACAGATTTTTATCTACCTCAATGACTTATCCTTGCAATTATGGGTTTGTACCAAATACCTGCGCAGGTGATGGTGATCCTGTGGATGTTTTGGTGCTAACTCAATTTCCCTTAGCATCTAGTGTTTTAATATCGGTGCGTCCAATAGGTGCATTACTCACTAAAGATGAAAAAGGAGAAGATGAGAAAATATTAGCAGTGCCTGTTTCCAGTGTTGATAGCTATTATGACAATATAAAGGACTATTCTGACTTATCTAAAAGCCTACTAGATAAAATTACTCATTTCTTTTCTCATTATAAAGATCTGGAAAAGGGAAAAACGGTAGCAGTTGGAGAATGGGTTGGTGTGGAAGAAGCAAAGAAAATCATTGAAAAAAGCAGAAATTAGTTTTTATTGATTTATAGCTAAAGTGGCTTAGGTTTGCCCACAAATTGAAAAACAACAAATTCGTCATTCCGCTACTTGTTAGCGGAATCTATACCGCGCACAACTGTACGAACATTGCAATATGGCACATAGTAAACGATGTCATTCCAGTGCGTGACACTGGGATGACAAGAAAGGGAGCACTGGAATTTTTGTTTCAGCATTAGCCATGCATCTGAACAGATACAAATATTGCAATTAAAAGCATTAGACAGGTGGTAGAGGTCTTGGTATTATATAATCTTTAGGTTCTAAATTTGGAAGGGTGGCCGAGCGGCTGAAGGCGGCGGTTTGCTAAACCGTTATACGACCCAAAAGTCGTATCGAGGGTTCGAATCCCTCTCCTTCCGTATACTGTTTTTAGCACGGTTTAAATTCGCTATATTAGCATGTTTTTAGCCTATTTACCAGCGTACCTGATTTTGTTGCAATGGTTTTT
This sequence comes from Wolbachia endosymbiont of Aedes aegypti, assembly GCF_021496215.1. Classification (NCBI taxonomy): domain Bacteria; kingdom Pseudomonadati; phylum Pseudomonadota; class Alphaproteobacteria; order Rickettsiales; family Anaplasmataceae; genus Wolbachia; species Wolbachia endosymbiont of Aedes aegypti. The sequence continues at coordinate 1,208,985 of NZ_CP090902.1, forward strand.
ATTTCCATTGTCACTGAGATCACTATTAAAAAGTTGGCTAGCATTGACTCAGTATTTATTATAGAATTGGTTATTAACTTTACTTGTATGTATAAAATACTAATTTTACTGTTGATAGTGTTGCCACTTAGGTTGCTTGCAACCGAGATTGAAATTGTTGCAGATGTAAATGGTGAACCAATTTCAAATTTAGATATCGAAAAACGCATCAACTTTATAAATTCATTGTTTGGCACTCAAAGTGTTAATCAAAAAGAAGCAAAGCCTCAAGTGCTTAGGGAGCTAATAGACGAAATTATCATTATCAATGAAGCACAGAGGCTGAATATAAAATTGAGCAACGAGGAGTTAGATAATGCTATTATGTTATTTTTAACCCAAAGTTTTAAACTTAAGGCTAATGAAGTTGATCAATACATAGAGAAGCATAATATAGATCTTGGTATTTTAAGAAAACAAATAAAATGTCAGTTACTGTGGGGCAAAATTATTGAAGTAAGAATTGTGCCATTTATTAATATAAGCGATAAAGAAGTAGATGATGTAAAAAGGCAAACAGAAAAGCCGGATTATCTTATCACGTTCCAAGAGTTTATAATTCCTGATCAAAAAGACAAGGACGTTTATGGTATAGCTGAAGATTTAGTAAAAAAATTACGCAACAGTGATAACCCAGAATCTCCAATAAAGATGCGTAAAGCAACAGTTAATTTAAGTCAGCTAAAAGGAAAACTCAAGAGCGTTTTAGAAGGATTAGAAACCAGCGACATAGCAGGTCCATTCAGTTTCAGTGAAGGTTACTCCGTTATAAAAGTAATAGATAAAGTACAACTTAATCATGCACTGCTGGAAAGCACTTTAAAATTAAAACAGATTGTGGTTGAAGGTTCAGAAAGTTTATTAGATAATCTCAAGGAGCAAAAGGTCAGTTGTTTAAATTTTGATAAATTGGCAGATAATTTTAAGCTGCCAAACGCAAAAGAATTTGAAATAAAAATGCGAGATTTAAATCCTGATTTACAGATTTTATTTAGTAAAACAAGTGTGAATGAAATAGTAGAATTGAGAGAAAATGGCACTGCAAAGTTGATGATGTTGTGTGATATCAAGAGTAATGTAGCGGGTATAGAAGCAATCAAACAGAAAATGTACCAACAAAAGATTATGATACAAAGCAACTTGTTATTAGATGATATGCGTAAAAATGCAGCTATCAGTTATCGGTATAGTTGAAGTCAGAGAGTGTTCTTGTCTTTGTGTATAGAACTATATAAATTACTTTGTTCTATAAAATTTCAAAAAATTTGAACAAATGCAGTTAAAATAGCACATGAAGAATATAATGCTAATTGGTGGTGGAGTTGGAAATGCAGTGTTATTTTCGATAGGGAAGGCATGTCTTGAAAATAATAACAAGGTTTTGTACTTTGCTGGCTATAAGAAGTTAAGTGATGTATTTAAACGAGCACTGATAGAGCGTGCATCAAATGCAGTAGTTTGGGCATGTGAAGAAGGATTGATAGAAACAAGCAGAGATCAAGATAAATCCTTTCATGGTAATATAGTTGATGCAATAGTCTCTTATCAACAAGGAAGATTAGGTATTAATTTGAACGTTATAGATAAAATTATCACTATTGGTTCTGACAAAATGATGAAAGCTGTGAATGAAGCTAGAAAAACAATTTTAAAGCCATATCTGAAATCAGGCCACATAGCGATATCATCAGTTAATTCTCCTATGCAGTGTATGATGAAAGAAATCTGCGCTCAGTGTGTGCAGCAACATATAAATGCGAAAACAGGAGAAAGGAGTTTTGTTTATAGTTGCAGTAATCAAGACCAGGATATGGGGTGTGTTGACTTTGACTTTTTAAGTGAGCGCTTGAAGCAAAATAGTTTACAAGAAAAACTTACTGCAAAATGGATAGATCATGTTCAAAGATATTAAACAGCACAAAAAGGAAATAAGAGAGCAATATAGAGCTATAAGAAAAGATATTGATGAAAGTTATTCCAGTTATGCGGCAAATTCCCTTATTAATCTCTTTAATCAGAACTTAAGCTACGTTAAAGGCAAAACAATAGCAGCTTACATTCCAATGGATGAGGAAATAGATGTTGTGCCTTTGATGCATAGTTTACTCGATTTAGATTATAAAGTAGCAATTCCTAATAAAAATAAGTTACTAAAATTTGAGGAATGGAACAAAACAAATGAAGACGTAATTCCCGACACAATCATTACTCCTGTTATTGCTTTTGATGATCATTTTAATAGATTGGGTTTTGGCGGTGGTTGGTATGATACAATGATAGAAAAACTGCGGCCACTTGGAAAAATATTTATAGGTGTAGCCTATGAGAAACAATATTGTAAAGATTTACCTGTAGAAAAACATGATCAAAAATTGGATATTATAATCACTGAGATGTGTGTTAGATGTGGAAGTGGATTGCTCAAAAAAGTGGATAAAAAAGAATAGATCTCTACCTTTTCCATTCCCTCCCTCTCCAAGCCATCAGAGGGTTTTGGTTTCTCCTGTACTCGCTTGTTCAGAACTTGGACTATCTAATTGAGGAACTGGTGACTTCATTTGGTTAACTTTATCATTAACCATTTTTCTACCTCCTCTATTTTACCCTCACCAATGGCCATAATTTTAGATTGAAATTTCTCCATAAGTTCCTCAAGTGCTTCCTTATCACTTTCATAAGTACTAGTACCTTTTTCTCTAAGCTTTTTCATGTCATCTTCTGAAAAATTTTGAATAGTTCCATTCTTTACTAACTCTTGTATAGCAGATCGCTGCCCTTCATTTTGAAGCATGCCTATGACCTTTGCTTTACTCTGGGCGTTTTTTATTTTTTCACCTTCTTCGGACATATTATAGCCTATAATCTCTTGAGCCAAACTGTTGTATAATTTACTAAAGTTATCTTTTTTTGGCCCAACCTCAGGCAATTTATCCCCTAAATTTTTAGATAAACTTTTCACTGCTTTTCCTGCATCAATCGCACCTTCTTTTATTTTTTCCCCTGCCTTTACTATACCTATTCCTGCATAACGTGCTCCAATACCTACAAGTGCTATTAATGTAGCAAGCACAATAAGTGGAGAAAATGCTGCTCCTAATACCATTACGGCAGAAGCTATTCCAATTTTTTTATTTGCAGATGCTGATTTAAAATAATTGACTAGATTGTCCAGTGGACCTTTATTATTATTTATAACATTACTTATTGCTTGCTGATTAACAGATTTTAACGCCTCTTCTATTATTTTTGAGTCAACATTTTCAGAAGTTAAACCTTCAAGCGCTTCTTCAATGAATTGTATAAATAATTCTTTGTTGACCTCCTTTTGCAAGCCTTGGTCATTAATCGCTAAACCTAAATCTTTGAGGTTCATCCCTTTAACTTGTTCTGATAGGGTTGTAAATAACTCTTTTTTCCCCTCTTGTGGGATTGTGCAATACTTTCTATTATATCTGAAATAGCTTTTCTTAGTTCTGGATAGTCAGTGTCAAAAAACATACTATTGCTAGATTCCATATTCAGCTTCGTTGATTATAAATATGCCTAATTATACATACTAATCATTAATTATATTATAATTGATATAACATACCCCTTTCCAAATATAGAATTTGTATTAAAATATCTAGATTATATGAAATCAAGGTACTTTATGGGTGAAAAAAAATTAAAAGCTGCTGTGGTCTTATCAGGGTGTGGTCACCTTGACGGTGCAGAGGTAAGAGAAGCGGTTTTAAGTTTGCTTGTGCTTGATCAGCAGGAAGTGGATGTTAAATGCTTTGCACCTGATATCAATATCACACAAGTTATGAATCATAGAACAAAAGAGGCAACAAAAGAAAAAAGGAATGTACTTGTGGAAGCAGCAAGAATCGCAAGAGGCGAAATATATGACTTAAAAGAAGCCAAAGCTGAAAATTTTGACATGCTAGTTGTACCTGGTGGATACGGGGTTGCGAAAAATTTATCTGACTTAGCTGAAAGTAAAGACATGGTGACAGTAATGCCTGAATTTGAAAGATTAGTTTCAGAATTTTTTGTTACAAAAAAGCCAATAGGAGCGATATGCATATCTCCAGCCATCATTGTTTCAATTTTAAGTAGCAAGATAGGTAAAGAAGAAAGTAAGGTTAAGGTAACTATAGGAGATGACAGAGAACAGTTGATAGAAAGGCTTGGCGGCGAGCACATAAAATGCGATACAGAGTTATCAATAGAAGACGAAGAACATAATGTATTTTCCTGTTCTGCTTATATGCGTAGCGACGAAAGTACATACTCTGTATATCAAGGGATAAAGCATATGATTGACAGCATGGTAAAAAAGATTAACAAAAAAACTAAACAGCCATTCCTATAAGGTGTACTAAATAAGACTTCTCTATTAATCACACAATTAACTGTTGAATTTTACATTTCTAGCTGTATTATGGCTACGTAGCTAAAGTAACTTAGGTTTATCGACGCTTTACTACTTGTTAGCGGTGTGGTGTAGTGGCCATATATGTTTAGTTCTTTTTTTTAAGGTATTTTGTATGTCAGATCTTTTCTATATTGAAACTACGTGTTGTGTGGACGGTCAGTGTGATGTCTATACAGGGGAAGTGAGTTTTAATGATGTCATGTTAGGCAAGTTCAGTCTAAATTCGTGCAGCGGGAAAGAAGCTATGATAAATCTAGACATTATTACATTCGATATTAATATCGCTATTGATGGTCAAAATGGAAAGACAATAAAAAAAGACCTTAAAGGTCTTGAATTTGTAACTAAAGATGATGGTTCTTGGTATATTAATAAGGATTTTGGTGATGATAAATTTGAAGTTGTAGTAAAGCAATCATAATTTTACATCTCAGGTGTAACATTTAGTATAGGCGCTATTCTATTTATAATGTTCTTTACTATAGGCGCAGCAATTATTCCCCCGGTATGGTGCATCCCTTGAGGCTCATCAATAGCAATTAGCACTATGTACCTTGGGTCAAGCATAGTTAGCACTCCTATAAATGATGCTATGTTTGCATCTTTGCTATATTTACCATCTACAACTTTTTCCGCCGATCCAGTTTTTCCTCCTATTGAATATGCCTTTATTTTTGCTTTTCTGCCAGTGCCATCTGTTACTGCTGCACGTAATAATTTTCTCATTTCCCTGGAAGTTCTTCTTGAGATAATTTGCTCTCCTATACTTCTTTTATTCAACATCAAGGTTGCGTTATGAAATATCCCATTGTTGATTAATGCTGCTGCAGTTTGTGCAAGATGTATAGGAGTTACAGCTATGCCATAACCATAAGATGCTGTTATTAAAGTGGTTTCACTCCATTTATCCGGGATTATCGGTGTGGATTTTTCTGGTATTTCTATTTTCAAAGGAGAAAATAGCTTCATAGCTTTAAAGTATTCTACCTGTTTTTCAATACCTAGTTTGACTGCAATTTTTGCTGCACCAATGTTGGATGATTTTACAAATATATCTTGCACAGTAATTTTTGGAATTTTAGATTTATGAAAATCCTGAATTTTATACTTTCCGATGGTGATTGGTGTTGATACGTCATATAAATCGCTAGTTTTTGTAGCGTTTGCATCAAGCGCTGCGGCTATTGTAAAGTATTTTAATACCGACCCCATCTCATATACCCCAAGACTGGCGCGATTAAACTTTTGTACGTCTTCTGCCTTATTCTGTAAGTTGGGATTAAAATCAGGTAGGCTGACCATCGAGATAACTTCACTATTTCTCACATTTAAAACAATTCCTACTCCGCCAAGTGCCTGATATCTTCTTACAGCTTTAGTTAGCTCTTCATGCACTATGCTTTGCACTCGTGTATCTAAGGATAGTATTATGGGCTTTTCTTGCTCATTGTTTTTACTTATATACGCCTCAACTCCTGCAATACCATTGCCATCTATGTCAGTGTAACCAAGCACGTGTGAAAATAAATTACTGTGAGGATATATACGCTTTATGTCGTCATCAAAATTTACTCCTGGTACACCAGCGTTTTTGATCGCTAGTAATTCTTTTGGAGTCAAGTGCCGCTTTATCCAAGCAAATTTCTTTTCTGAAGTAAGTACTCTATATAAGTTCTTGTATTCGAGGTCATGCAAAGTAGAACACAGTTGTGCTGCTATACTTTCCGGATTCTTTACTTTGGTTGCATCTATATATAGTGATGTTGTGGGCACATTTGTTGCTATTACCACTCCATTTCTATCTAAAATATCAGGTTGTTTATGTACTATATTATCTTTTCTAAAATTTTCTGAAGTAGTAAGTTGATCAAATGTTAAAGAGAATATGCGAAAAATAATTATTATATAAAATATAAATAATGGTACTATAAAACACAGTGAGCGGAGCTTATTTTTAAGTAATGCTTGCATATTTACTTGATTTGACAAAAATGGAAATCATCTTAGCTGAACCACGAGGTTTTTGTGCCGGGGTAAAAAGAGCTGTGGACATATTAGCTATTACTTTAGAAAAATACAAAAACGAGCGCCAAGTTTATGTGCTACACGAAATTGTTCACAATAAATATATAGTAGAGGACTTTAAGAAACAAGGAGTGGTTTTTGTAAGCAGTATCGAGGAAATTGAAGATAATGAAGGAATACTGATCTTCAGCGCGCACGGAGTATCAAAAAATATAGAAGATGAGGCAAAAAGAAAGGGTATTCAAGTGATTGATGCAACATGTCCTTTAGTCAACAAAGTGCATAAAGAAGCAAAAAGGTATGAAAACAGTGGTAAAGAATTAATTCTCATTGGGCATGAAAACCATCCAGAAGTTAAGGGAATTAGGGGAAGAGTAAACAATCCTATCACTTTAGTGCAAACTTTGCAGGATGTATATGATTTAAAGGTTAAAGATCCAGATAATTTGTCTTATGTTACACAAACTACGTTAAGCATCGACGATACCCGTGACATTATTGCTGCCTTGAAATTAAGGTTTCCAGGCATAACAGGTCCAGATTTAAAGGACATATGCTATGCAACGCAAAACAGACAAAATGCTGTTAAAAAGCTAGCTGAAATTGTAGACATGGTATTAGTTGTAGGAAGTAAAAATAGCTCAAATTCAAACCGCTTATTAGATCTGTGCACTGCCAGAGGAAAAAGAGCCTACTTGATTGATAATTACAGCTGTGTGAATAAAAGCTGGTTTCAGGGCGTAGAAAAGATAGGAATCACCGCAGGTGCTTCCGCTCCTGACATATTAGTTGATGAATTAATAGACTACCTAAAAGTAAACCTGAGTGTAAAAATTTCAGTTATGCCAGGTGGTATTACTGAAAATGTTCAGTTTAAAATACCGAATCTGGTTTAAAACACAACTTATCTACTAAACTTCTCTTGAAATCACACAAACCAGCATCTATAGCTAAGACGTCATACCGCGATTCATTAGACTTCTTGCATAACCATATAACAAACTTTTATTGGGAATAGAAACGAAAAAACTTGCTTGACAAACTCTGCCAGCCCTCTTATCATGAAACTGAAGCTATTGTATTTGCTTTCGCCAATCTGCAGATTAAAAGGTAAGGATTACTTAATGTATCGGCGTCTTATGTTCAATTTTTTGCAGTATATAGATACTGTATGTCTTTACAAAACTTCATCTACATCTAGGTTTTTATCTAAATAAGCTGAACGCGCTTATAAAGCGTTACAAGACATCAAAAAATGCCAATACTCGACAGAGATAGTAAAAGACTAGCTAACTCGGGGATTCTTTGTCTTTTTTTCTGCTTAGTAAATTTCTTAAACATTTGCAGCGTAGGTTAGTTGCAATTAAAAGCGGCTGAATCTCGCTTGTCAAGCGTTTAAAACATAAAAAACGCCAATATTTTAAAGCGGATAATAACCCCAGGGCTTCTTTTGCCTTTTTTTTCATTTGGTAAATTTCTTAATGTTTGTGGCTGAACGACAACCGTCATCCCGCTACTTGTTAGCGGGATCTCTTGTTAGCGGCTGAGATACCGCGAATGAATCGCGGTATGACGGTTCGCGGCGGCATGACGATAAGGTTTATACCTTGTCATCCCAGTGCCCAAACACTGGGATCCAGTTTTCTTTACAAATTCACCAAAAGTGTTTCATTCTATAACATAAAACCCATACTCACCAAATCCAATGCATTACTTGCAATTAAGTTTCCTGGATCCCAGTGTCTGGGCACTGGGATAACAAAGGAGGACGTTATTCTAGTGCCAAGCACTGACCATTTCTGGTCTCTTAAATTGCAACTAATCTAAGTATTAAAAAATTTACCAAACGAAAAAAAAGGCAAAAAAAGCCCGATGGTTGGCTAGTTACTTACATTATACTTTCAAGTATGGCGTTTTTTTATTCTAAACGCTTAATAACCGTGACTCAGCCGCTTTTAAGCCGCAACTAATCTAAATTATAAACGTTAAGAAATTTACTAAACAGAAAAAAAGGCAAAGAAACCCTAGGGTAGCTAATTATTCACTATCCATTTTTTAAGTTGGCGTTTTTTGATGTTTTAAATAGCGTATTTCAGCTTGTGTAGCTAGAAATTTGATAAAGACATGAGGTGCACATAGTGCAAAAAATTAAGCATGATTTACGCCAAATACATTAAGTTTTTTTGTCATTAATCCACTGCAGAGATTGCGAAGATAAATAAATAGCTTCAGTTTCATGATAAGGGGGCTGGCGAAGGGTGTCAAGGAAGTTTTTCGTTTCATCCAATGCGCTGCCAAAAGTTTGTTATGCAAGAGATCCCATAAATTGGGTGTCATAATAACTACACCCACATTAATTTTGGTGTACGTGACCTTGAAAGATCGTGATTCAATACTTAAATTATTAGGGTAGTAGGCAAATAATGGAGCTCAAAATGCATAATGTACAAGAAACTGAAAATTTAAAATTTGACGCTGAGGTAGGGAAAGTACTGAATATAGTGATTCATTCACTTTACACCAATAAAGACATTTTTCTGCGTGAATTAATATCAAATGCATCAGATGCATGTGATAAGTTGCGCTATGAATCTCAACTAAACCCTAATTTGCTAGATTTGAGTGACGAATTAAAAATCACTATCAGCTCCAATAAAGATAAGAACGAGCTATATATCACTGATAATGGCATTGGAATGAATAGACAGGATTTAATAGACAATCTTGGTACAATTGCAAGCTCTGGTACGCAAAAGTTCTTGGATGCGATTAAGAATAGCAAGGATTCAAGCCAAACTGTGGAGCTGATTGGGAAGTTTGGTGTTGGTTTTTACTCAAGCTTTATGGTTGCATCAGAAGTAATAGTAGAATCGAGAAAAGCTGGAGAAGAGGAGTCTTGGATCTGGCAATCCAAAGGAGATGGGGAATATTCAATCAGCAAGTCAGATAATCAAGTCCCTCGCGGAACCAAAATTACGCTCATTATGCATCCTGAAGAAAACGAGTTTTTAGATAAATTTCGTGTTGAAAATATTGTCACTACTTACTCTGATCACATAAATTTTCCTGTTGAATTTATAGACGAAGAAGGAAAAAGTGAAAAGTTAAACAGTAAGGCTGCAATTTGGACTAAGCCAAAAAATGACGTTACTCAAGAGGAGCACAACGATTTTTTCCGCAGTGTTGCCCACGTTGGCGGGGAGCCCTGGATGATATTGCATAATAAAAATGAAGGTGCAATAGAATATACAAATTTGCTTTATGTTCCTTCTATAAAACCTTTTGATTTATTCCATCCAGATAGACGTTGCTCTGTTAAGTTATATGTAAATAAAGTATTTATCACTGAAGATAATGTACAGATCATACCGCAGTATTTACGTTTCTTGAAAGGTATTGTTGATTCACCGGACTTACCTCTTAATATCAGCAGAGAAACGTTGCAGAATAATCGTGTTGTTGAGCAAATCAGGAAATCCCTCACTAAACGCGCGATATCAGAGCTCGGTAAAAAGGCAAAAGAGAATTTAGAGGAGTACACAAAATTCTGGACCAATTTTGGTGCAGTATTAAAAGAGGGTCTTTGTGAAGCTATGCCAACTGATGAGAGAGAAGCGCTGCTCTCGATTTGCAGATTTCATAGCACTGGTGATGAGAAATTAGTCAGCATTGATGACTATATAAGCAGAATGAAGCCTGAGCAGGAGCATATCTATTATCTCACTGGAAATAGCTTGGATTCAGTGAAAAACAGTCCGCAACTTGAGGGATTCGTCAGTAAAGGACTAGAAGTGCTCCTATTTGTTGATCCAGTTGATGACTTTTGGACTAGTGTAATTCATGAATACAAAGATCAGAAAATCAAGTCTGTAACCCGTGCAGATGTTGATTTAGAAAAATTCTCTTCAGAAGAAGATAAGACAGATGAAGAAAATAAATCGAATGAAGAAAAAACTGAGGAAACTATACTGCAATATTTTACCACAGTGCTTGGAGATTCAGTAAAAAGCGTAAAAATTTCCAAAAAATTGACTGATAGTCCCGTATGCCTAGCGGTTGATGAAGGTGCTATGGATCTTCGCATGGAGCGTTTTTTGCGTGAACAAAAGCAGCTAAATTACCGCACGCCAAAGGTGCTTGAAATTAATACTAAGCATCCTTTAATAAAGAGTATAATGAAATCTTATGCTGAAAGTGGTGAAAACCCAACATTAGAAGACATGATTCATTTATTATTTTACCAAGCTTGCATCGTGGAAGGTGAAGAGATGGATGATGTAAGTCTGTTTGCTAAGAGATTGAATAATTTGCTTGGCAAGATTTCTGTTTAATGCTATACTTAGCTTAGCTGCTAGTTAGGAGGTAAAACATGTTTGGTTCCAATTTTAGAGACTTTGTATCACAGGATACAACTTCACAGGGCCAATCAAATTCTGAAAGATTAATCAAAAGTTGGCATGGTTTTGAAAAACCAGATTCTGAAGATTCAGGTATTGAAGGAGAGTTTGAAGTTTTAGATAGCGAAAGTCAAGAGATACCAGCTACTCCATGTAGCACACCCTCTGAAGATCTAAGTTTAGAGAATGCAATACTTGCAAACTTTCCTGATGGTTGTGATAGGTCGTTTACCGTAGAATCAAAAGATGAAGGTTCATTTGATACCATTCCTAAAAGTTTAACTTTCGCTGAAATAACAAATATCCTAAATCAAGCTATACAAGAAGATAATTGTGAAGAACTAGACAAGGTTGTACAAAATATTGAAGATTATGAAGGCAGGTCTATTACGCTGGATAATGTAAATTTAAAGAGTTTTTGTGAGCAACAACTTAACTTAGATTTACAAGATAGAAGCGATCATCAACATATATACTCAAATGTACTATCACAGTATAAATTTGATCAGGAGAATTTTGAGTGTGATTATTCAGTAAAAGAATTGGTATTATTGGCAATTGCAGCTAATGACAAGCTAGTAGAGCAATATCAGGATTTTCTTTTTGCTGAAGAAAATTTAAGTCTTTTACCTGTACTTGTTGGTGGTCAAAAATATATTGAAGCTTTTATAGAAAAATTCCATGGTACTGATGGAGTTTATGGAAGATTAAAAGGTCAAGCTATACAACTTGTCGAACCTAATAAGATTGACTTTTTCTCAGTTATAGCACTAAGAAAAGAGCAAGAATTACTAGAGACAGTTTTTGTCGAATACGTTTTAAGAGATTTTGGACAGGTGTTAAAAACAAGTAAACCTAATCCTTTGTATGGTGCGCTTGAAACAGCATCTCTGATCAAAAATGAAGAATTCATCACGATAGTGCTAGATGCATTTGAAAGATATATTAATGAGCTAACTAAAAAAGCCTCAACAGAAGAGTTATTAAAAAAGAGCTTTGCTACCTTGTTAGAAACTGCGATAAGCCAGGAACACACATCTGTCATTGAATACCTGTGCAAACGATACACTAATAGTGCAGATCGTGCCATTTACGATGTATATGAACAAGCATTTGCAGATGATAAAGTTATTACAATACTAAGGCAACAAATCCTGAAAAACATAGGAGCTCGTGGCAGAAAAGAAATTTATGATTTAATTCTGAAAACTGCATTGGATGCTGGTAATATTGCATTTATCGAGCACTTGTGTGAAAAATGTGCTAAATGCAGCAATGATGTTATTAATTATCTTGATCATAAATCTAAAAACAACGAGTTTGATGAAATATATGAATCAATTCTGATTGCATTGTCTAATACTGAAAGTCAAGACATTATAGTCAGTGTTCTAGCTCATGTTCAAATTTATCAAAGCATACTCAATAATAAACAGCAAGTAGTCAGGCAAACCATACAAAATATACTGAGAAATGCAATAAAAGAAGCTAGTTATGGAGTTGTTGTACCCTTATGTCAGCATGTTGACCTAAAATTCGCAGCTCTTCAGGCAATATGCAAGGAAGAATTTGAGAAAGCTTTACCAGTAATTGCAGAACAGCTTGAAAAAATAAGTATGGAACTTTCTCCAAGTATGACTCGTAATGAGTATCAAAAAAATAGAGATACTTTGAGTCATCTATATCTAATTAGAAATTTGTTAGAAAGTAGTAAATTAATCAATACTTCCAGTAAAGCAAATATACAGACACAAGCGAATACACAAGTTAATAAAAGAAGCAGCAGTGATAATGCAGTATCACCTGTTATAAAAGGCGATACGGCTGTAGTAAATGAAGAGAATAACAATCAACCAAGCAGTCAAAGAAACCCAAAATCCAAAAGTGCTGGCAGTCAACAGACAGAAAAAAATGTTCTTGCAGGGGAGGAAGAAAATGCTATCTTAAATAACACAGGGGTTTCAACGCAGGAGCCTTTAATTAATAATTTTGAGGAGGGTGAAATCAAAAAAGGCAGCGGAAAAAAAGGTGTTAAGCAACTTGCCAGTCCTGTTAAGAAAAAGATTGATGGACTTATAAGCAAAACCAGTACTAACTCAAGAGAAGAACTCGAAAATATTCTAAAAAGTAACTCTCCTACTCTTGTACTACAATATGTAAAAAATAAAGACGGTCCCTTTAAGGGTAAAGTAGAAGAAATTAAAAAAGAAATTAAAAACCATAATACAAAACAAGGTAATGTTAATATTTCACTGAACAACGATTTGCCAAATTCAGGAGACCAATCTACAAGTTCTAATAATACCGGAAGCAATAGTACACTTACCACAACTCCAGAAATTACGGGTTGTGAAAAGAAGTTGGGGGTAAGTGAAGTTTCTTCGAATGCTGACAATGTGTCTACAATTGGAGGTGTTATTAACAGTAAGGAAAAGCCTGCAGCAGTAGAAAAAACTAGTGCTATAAACAATCAATCAACCTCTATTACTGCAACACAAAATACGCAAAAGAGTAAGTGGCCTACCATAGCTACATGGACGTTAGCAGTAGCTGGAGTTGTTTCAGGAGTAGCTATTGCAGTTTATTTGGAAATGCTAGCTGCAGGAATAGCAGTTGGAGCTTGTTGTCTGGTTGCCGCTGCAATTATATACTGCTGTACACCTAAAAGCCAAGTTGAAAACAACAAGGTTGACAAACCTTTCAACACGGGGAAAGTACCTACTGCCGTACATGTATAATAAATATAGTAGTTTACCATTTAATAATTTATTATAATTATGTTAATTATCGGTAAATAAGAACTTGGTAAACTACGAAGAAATATTCTTGAATAAAATAAAAGATATAAAAGATGAGGGGCGCTACCGTGAATTTACGCACTTTGCGTCATTACCAGGTAGGCTCCCCCACATTATGGACTATGAAAGAAATAGGGAAGTAATAGTCTGGTGCAGTAATAACTATTTGGGAATGTCACAAAATGAGAGTGTAATTGCCGCTATCCAAAATTCATCTGTTGGTGCTGGAGGAACAAGAAATATATCTGGTACAACAAAAGAGGTTGTTGAACTTGAAAAATCCTTAGCTTGTTTGCATAAAAAAGAGGCTGCTTTAACTTTTGCTTGTGGCTACCTCGCTAACCAGACAACACTTAGCACTTTATCGTCTGTTATTCCGGGCGTAGTAATTTTTTCAGACGAGAAGAACCATTCTTCGATGATAGAAGGCATAAAATCAGGAAAAAGGCCAAAACATATATTTAAACACAATGATGTTAATCATCTAGAGCAGTTACTCAAGTCTATAGACAAAAAGACACCAAAAATAATAGCACTTGAATCCGTATATTCAATGGATGGTGATGTAGCTCCGCTTAAAGAAATATGCGACCTGGCAGATCAACATAATGCAATTACCTATTTGGATGAGGTGCACGCAGTTGGCATGTATGGTTCACATGGTGGCGGAATTGCAGAAAGAGAAGGTCTGATGGATAGAATAACCGTTATTCAAGGTACACTATCAAAGGCTTTTGGAGTGATGGGTGGGTATATAGCGTCTTCAAAGAGCTTGGTAGATGTAATAAGAAGTTCCGCTCCAGGATTTATTTTTACCACTGCTATGTCGCCTGTTTTAGCAGCGGCAGCAAAGGCAAGCGTTGAGCACCTAAAATCGAGCAACATTGAAAGGGAAAAGCAAAAGCAAGTCGTTGAAAAAGTAAAAAGCTCACTGAGAAATGCAGGAATTAACTTCATTCCAACAGAAACTCATATAATTCCAATAATAATTGGCAACTCAGAGTTATCCAAAAAAGCATCAAAATTATTATTTGATGAGTATGGAATATATGTTCAACATATAAATTACCCGACAGTTCCAAGAGGAACTGAGCGTTTCCGTATTACCCCTACACCTTATCATACCGATGAAATGATAGAGCATTTAACAGAATCTCTTGTAAAAGTTTTCGAAAAGTTGTCTATCTCTGTAGCCTGTTTATGCTATAGCTAGTACAGCCCTACGTCATACCGCGATTTATTCGCGGTATCTCAGCATGGATTCCGCTAACAAGTAGCGGAATGACGAGTTTTACGCTTATCAAATTGTAGGTAAACATAAATTACTTTAGCTATAGTTTTATATCTCCAGCAATGATTAGCCTGTTGTCTTCCGTTAGCCTTCCACCGCTTTCTTGCAGAAAAAGTCTACCGAGCAAGGCTTTATATTTGTTAACTCCAGAGTAAATTATTCCACTGTGCCTTCCTGCCGCAAGGTATGCAAAGCCTAAAATTGTTGAACCTATGGAGCGTACATTACTATTGCCAGGCAGCAATTTATTTAACAAATTACCACTTACATCTATTAGACCCCCTTCACGGCTTTTCACTCGCATTTTTACATGACGAGATCTAAAATCCTCAAGAAAAGCACCTTTCTTTTCTTCTGCCCAAAAAGTTTCTCTAAGAGCCGGAGCATCAATTACAGCTGCCACAACTTTATTTTTATGAATGAGACAGACTGATACTGCAAAATAAACCATGCAACTAGAAAAGTTCTCCCTGCCCTCTATAGGCATAATAAACCAGGTATAAGTGTTATCTTTTACTTCTTGATCAGTATCATCTTCAAAAATAAAACCATAGTCTCGTTTGTAGTCGTGCAAGCAATCGTATATGGTTTGCTTGGATTTTGAATAAGTTTTATTAATAAAGTCTGCTGATTTAACATTAGAAATTTGCAATTCATTAAAATCGCGCATAAGCTGCTTGGAAGCATTACGCACAGAATCAAGCATCACATTAATTCGTGGTGATGAGAGGGACATTCTTCCTTTTACTCTTTCACTCTTTCATAATAGCTGTCACCTGGAGTATATACTACAATTTTATCCTCTTCTTTTATAAATTGAGGCACGTTAACGCGCATTCCGTTTTCCAAAATTGCAGGCTTATAAGAAGCAGTAGCAGTTTGTCCTTTAATAACAGACTCTGTTTCTTTCACAGCAAGTGTAACATAATCAGGCACATGCGCAGAAATTATTTTGTCTTGATAAGCTACAACTTTAATTTTCATGTTATCCTGTAAATAAATTTTTTTTTCTCCCAATAAGTCCAAATTTATAGTGATTTGCTCGTAATTACTTGGATGCATAAGATTTACAATGTTTCCTTCAGTGAAAAGGTAAACATATTCCTCTTCATCTAAAATTGCCCTTCTGATTGTTGCATCAGAACGAAATCTTTCATAGTGTTTTGCTCCGGTTTTGATGTTTTTCATTTCGGCTTGTATGTATGCACCACCTTTACCAGGTTGAGTATGCATAATACCTACAACCAAAAATAATCCGCCGTTATGTTCCAACACCTGACCTGGTCTGATATCGTTAGCTCTTTCTGCCATAATTACATTTTCAATTTGATCTTATAATTATAAATAGCTTTATATAAATATCAAAGTCTTTATTAGTCAATAAATTCTGGTATATTTAATACTATATACCTCCCCTTTATATTTATATGTGGAAATATCTCTTTAGTGAAAGACAGCATAATACGTTTTTTTGTGCTGATAACTAAAATTTCTAATATATCCCCTGAGCCGAAATTATACACAGATTTTACATAGCCATATAATTCATTACTTTTCAGCCTTACTTCCATATCTACAAGGTCACTTTGGTAAAATTCATCCTCATCATTTAGCTCTGGTAACTTGCTTCTTTCTATATATAGCTTCTTATTCCTTAAAAGCTCTGCTTCATTACGGGAATTTACTCCGCTTATTGTAGCTATTACTAAATTATCACCTATGACGGATACTGAGTCTATTTTATAATTCTCATCACCACTTATTAGCTTACCATATAAGGAGATATTTTCAGGCTTTTCAGTAAAGGTTTTTACTTTAACAGCTCCTTTAATTCCGTGAGGAGAGGTAATAATTCCTAAGCATACCAGATTGTCGTTCATATTAATGCAAGTATCTAATCAGAAGATTTCTCAGATAAATATTGAGTCAAAATCTCGATGCCTTCATCAATCTCTTTTTCAGTGATAATGAGTGGAGGTAAAATTCTCACAACGTTATCTGATGTTACCCCAACAGTAAGCAAGCCGCGATGACTTAACTCTTCTGCAAACTTTTGATTGTCTGCTTTCACTTTTATTCCAAGCATTAACCCTTTCCCTCTTACTTCCTCTATTATTGGAAATTTACTTGCTAAGTCTTCTAGTTTATTTTTTAAGTATTTACCTCTAATTTCAACATTTTTCAAAAAGCCGGGGCTGAGCAATTCTTCGAGCACAGCATTACCTACTGAGGTTGCAAGCGGATTGCCACCAAAAGTGGAACCGTGCATACCGACCGCCATATATTTAGCAGCATTTTCAGTTGCAAGACAAGCCCCCAGCGGAAACCCCCCGCCTATTCCCTTTGCAAGAGCACATATATCAGGTTCCACTCCTATATGTTCGTATGCGAATAATTTTCCTGTCCTACCAGCACCGCATTGTACGCAATCAAAAAATAACAATATGTCATTTTCATCACACAGCCTTCTTAGTTCTTTCATAAAGACTTCATTCATTACTTTGATACCACCTTGCCCTTGTATTGGTTCTATTAATATAACGCCTATGCCACTTGAAATTGCTTTCTTTACGCTCTCAATATTGGGCTCGATGTTATCACACCAATCAATGTAGGGATTTAGTAATTCAGAAAATTTCTGTTTATCGTTTGTAGCACAAGTTAAAAAGGTTCTTCCATGAAATGCACCATGAAATGTTAAAATTCTGTGACGATTTTTATTGCCTTTTCCATTTTGATAGATCCTAGCAATCTTAAGTCCACATTCTACTGCCTCTGATCCAGAATTTGAGAAAAATACAGTGTCAGCGAAACTATTGTTTATTAATTTTTCTGCAAAGTTATTGGCAGCAGGTATATTATAGGTATTTGATATATGCCATAATTTTTCTCCTTGCAATTTAAGAGCACTAATTAATCGCGAATTAGTGTGACCTAAGCTACTAACGGCTATTCCGGAGTGAAAATCTACGTAGCGCTCACCATCAACATCATATAGGTAGATACCTTTGCCATGAGAAAAATTTATATTAACAGGAGAATAAACTGGCAAAATAGGAGAAATTGTCATAAAATATTATATGCTAAATTTTATTATTAATAACATAAAAACCGTTGTTTCACAATAAGAAGGATATGTATAAGCTAGGTAAATTGATGTTTTCTGCGTTGAAGAAAAACAAATACACAAAAGTTATTGTATTACTCTCATCGATCTTTATGATTTTATTCAGTGTGATATATTGTAATCATTTACTAAGGAGTAATTTCCTTTCTTCTTACCGTGATTCAAGTGTAAACTTAAAAAGCGTACTGGAAAATGGCATAATAAAAAAATACCATTATTTACTAATAGAAAAGCATCACATTAAATACAAAAATTTTGACTACATAAACCAACTAGTAAAACTACGTGCTGAATTATTACAATCAGTGAGCAAAGTAAAGGATTTCAGCTTAATACTGTATGATCAAAACGGCAGAATAATATTCAGTAATTTTAACACTCAAGATTATGATTATGAACAGTTACTTACAAACGATGAAATTGATAAACTATTAAGTAACCAAGAAATATTTTATACTACAGGAAATACATTAACTTCTATTTTCCCTATATTCCATGAAAATAGCGTTAAACCGTCGTTTTTTTTGAAGATTCTTCGAAACTACAATAATTCTTATGTTATAGCATATGGCCTGTTTTTAACATTTTTGGGCCTATTATTAATAATCTTAATATTAATAATGTTCTATTTGCACTTTTCTAATACCCAAATGCTAGCCAAGCAACATAAAACTAACATTGAATTACAGCAGATAAAAGAGACATTAGAGCAAGAAAATGCAAACAAGCTAAAGTTTTTTGCAAGCGTTACACATGAATTACGCACACCTCTTAATGCTATTATTGGATTTGCAGAGTTGATCAAAAATGAAACTTTAGGTTCAATGGATAACTCTCAATACAAGGAGTATGCAGACGATATATATAATGCAGGGACACACTTACTTGCCTTAATTAATGATGTGTTAGATTTTTCAAAAGCTGAATCAAGTAGTTTAACAGTAGAAAAAGTGAAGTTTAACCTGAACAAAATAATAGATTCATGTGTAAATATGCTATTGCCTAAATTAAAAGAAGCCGGGATTAATTTAAAAAAAGAGATGACTAATAAACAATTATTAGTCATTGCAGATCCCAAGAGAATGAAACAAGTTATAATAAATTTATTATCAAACTCAATCAAGTTCACTCCCAAAGATGGTTTAATAAGAATGGTGATAAAAGAAAATATAGAAAAAAACTTATTAACTATTGAGTTTCATGACAATGGAATAGGAATAATGCAGCAGGACATATATAAAGTTATGTCTGTTTTTGGCCAAGCAGATTCGGGGTATAGAAACGAAGGTACGGGCATCGGATTGCCGCTAAGCAAGAAATTAGTAGAGTTAATGGATGGAACTTTTGACATTAAAAGTGAAGCAAAACTTGGTACTACGATAACATTGAACTTCTTTTATGAAGAACAAACATGTGAAGATTCGATTGATTTTTAATAGGATCTATTTGATATGGCCTTACATCAGACGAAAACCACACTTTATCAAGAGCGGCAAGCCGAGAAGGTAGGCAGAAATTCATCAATAAGCCCCCATCAAGAATCTTATCTGTTAGC
The DNA here is from genome assembly GCF_021496215.1 of Wolbachia endosymbiont of Aedes aegypti. Lineage (NCBI taxonomy): Bacteria > Pseudomonadati > Pseudomonadota > Alphaproteobacteria > Rickettsiales > Anaplasmataceae > Wolbachia > Wolbachia endosymbiont of Aedes aegypti. Next base: position 1,228,640 of record NZ_CP090902.1, read on the forward strand.
TATATATAAAATTTGATACTCTGACTACAATATACTACTATAGATGGAAGTGTTATTAATGGAGCAAGGTATGGAATTAGCAGTAGGAAATAATGCACCCGATTTTAGCTTGCCAGCAGATTCTGGTGAAAATTTATCACTGAGTGAATTTTTTGATAAAAAAAATGTAGTTCTTTATTTTTATCCTAAAGACGATACTCCGGGTTGTACAATGGAGGCAAAAGGCTTTAGAGATAAAATAGATGATTTTTCTTTCCTTGACACAGTGATAATTGGTGTATCAAAAGATAGTGTTAAGTGTCACACTAACTTCAAAGCAAAATATTCTCTGCCGTTTTCTTTAGTTTCTGATGAGAATGCTGAAATGTTGGGAAAATATGGTGTTTGGGTAGAGAAAAGTATGTTTGGCAAAAAGTATATGGGAATAGAACGCACTACTTTTTTAATAGATAAAAAAGGTAAAATAGTGAAGATCTGGAAAAATGTAAAAGTTAGTGGACATGTTGATGAGGTTCTGGAAGAAGTAAAGAGAATATAAACTAAAGAATAGGTTAATGGCTACCCATTGCTACATAAAAAAGCTGAAATTACATAATTTTCGTAGCCACTCAAACTTTGAACTGGATTCAGATGATAGCTCAGTTGTAATAACTGGCAAAAACGGTATTGGTAAAACTAATATACTTGAAGCAATCTCGTTGCTTGCTAAAAGCAATGGAATGAAAAAAGCAAAAGCCAGTGAGATACAAAATAGATTCAGTAATGAAGATTGGGTAGTGCACTATGATTTTTTTAATGGAATGGATTTTAATTCAATTGGTATCGCAAAGAGTTTTGATAAGAAACTAATACAAATTGATGGAAAAACGCAATCGAGTTATTCATCTTTGTATAAGATATCCAATGTAATATGGCTGATTCCACAAATGGACTATGTTCTTCTTAATTCTCCAAGTGACAGATTAAAATTTTTAGACCGTATAGTCTCACTGTTTGAGGAAAATTACACTTGCTGCTACATGAAACACAGAAAAGCTAAACGTGAGCGAAGTAAACTGTTGAGAGAGAACACCTTGGACGAAAATTGGCTCTCTAGTCTTGAAAACATAATGGCCGTTAATGCAGTTAGTATTTTACGTATGCGATCGTCTGTTTTAAAGACACTACAAGACACAATTGATAACCATTCCAGTGAGTTTTTTCCGAAGGCAAGTTTGAAATTCAGCAGCCAGCTAACTTTGGACGATACTGCAGAATATTTTCAGAATCTTCTAAAGGAAAACAGAGAAAAAGATTCATTGACTGGTAGAGTAACCTTTGGTGTGCATAACGATAATTTTCGGGTTTTTTGTCAAAAAAGAAACGTACCAATAAATCTGTGCTCCACTGGAGAACAAAAGTTATTACTGCTTTCTATTATTTTATCCAGTGTAAAAGCAAGGTGTATTCATTACAATAAGGCACCACTTCTTCTACTTGATGATATAATGTCTCATCTGGATAAACATTACAGAAAGGCGTTAATGGAGGAAGTGTTAAGTATTCAATGTCAAACTTGGATAACTGATGTAAATCAAGATAATTTCAATAGCTATCTTTATTCTTTCAAGTTTTTTGAATTATCAAATGAATTAAATGCAAAACTTCCTTGACAAACCTCGCCAGCCCCCTTATCACGATACTGAAGGTATTCAGTTATCTTCATCTGTGCAGATTAAACAGCAAGAAAACAACGTAGTTGGCGTCTTATTTTTAATTTTTTGCACTATGTGCACCTTATGTCTTCACAACATTTCTGGGTTTTACCTATATAAGCTGAAACGCGCTTATAAGTCGTTTAAGACAGTATAGTACGCCGATTTTGCAGGATTAGAGAGTGACAACTAGCTAACACGGGGTTTCTTTTGCCTTTTTTTCTGCTTAGTAAATTTCTTAAACATTCAAACTAAGGTGAGTTGCATTCAAAAGCAGCTAAATTGCAGTGTTTAAGACTTAAAAAACGCCAATACTGAAAATAGACAATGACCAGGGCTTCTTTTGCCTTTTTTTTCGTTTGGTAAATTTCTTAAATATTTATGGCTAAACGACAACCGTCATCCCGCTACTTGTTAGCGGCTGAGATACCGCGAATGAATCGCGGTATGACGGTTCGCGGTGACATGACGATCAGCCTTGTCATTCTAGCGCGTGGCACTGGAATCCAGACTTTAACTGATATGATTACAGAAAGAGAATTTATTAGGTAGTTATAGACACTGAAAGTGGTAAAACTTACCACTTTCAAGTAAAGAAAACTACGTTTACGCCTTCTATAATTTCTATGGATTATTCACTACTGCACCGTCTTCACAAATCACACCTCCTGGTGTTATTTTTGAAACGACTACAGGAGCGCCAAAAAACACAGCAGTAAATGCACCGAGTGCAAAAAGCCCTGGCCATGGCATTCTGCCAAATATCGCAAGCAAAGCTGCACCTATTATCACTATTGTGATCATCGGCCCACCTATGCCGTGAGTATAGCCTAACGCCTCCTATAATTTCTGTTTCATGTTTGATTATCTATCGCTTTGATTAAATTTAAGTAAATGGTGAGGGTTCTAGTAAATTTGTCATCCTATCAGTTTATAAAAATTCCCGGATCTCAGTGTTATTCACTTGGACAACATTTATACAATTGTGGAATAATGGTGCTCCTTTAAGGAGCACCATTTAGCTAATGTTTTTCTGAAATTTTAGTGCCTAGTTGCATGTATTTGTTGTTGCATTCCATACTTTACCATCAGGGCAAGCAGTTGCACCATTTTTACAAATCACACCGCCTGGTACTATTTTTGAAACAACTACAGGCGCACCAAAAAACACAGCAGTAAATGCACCGAGTGCAAAAAGCGCTGGCCACGGCATTCTGCCAAATATTGCAAGCAATGCTGCACCAATTATTACTATTGTGATCATCGGTCCACCTATGCCGTGAGTATAGCCTACTATTTTGCATATTGTATTTGACGTTGCGTCATCAGTAACACTGCTAGCAAAAGCATTATCAAATGCAAAGAAGAGAATTAACGCCACTAGTAGAAGAAAATTTTTCATTATGCCTCCAATAATTTCTATGGCTTATTCGCTACTGCACCGTTTTGACAAATCACACCTCCTGGTGTTATTTTTGAAGCGACTACAGGAGCGCCAAAAAACACAGCAGTAAATGCACCGAGTGCAAAAAGCGCTGGCCACGGCATTCTGCCGAATATTGCAAGCAACGCTGCACCTATTATCACTATTGTGATCATTGGTCCACCTATGCCATGAGTATAGCCTATTATCTTGCATATCACCGATGATGTTGTATCATTTGTATCAACAAAAGTAGTAGGAAGAGCATTTGCATCAAATGCAAAGGAGAGAATTAATGCCACAAGTAGAAGAAAATTTTTCATTATGCCTCCGATAATTTCTATTTAATGCTGGATTATCTACCATTTTGATTAAATTTAAGTAAATGGTGAGGATTTTTTTGCTTAAAAGTATCCTTTATTTCATTTAGAATACTTTTCTTGGTTCGTTTATATTACAGTGCCACAGAAATTTTACAGCATCGTTTATTGTCTTTATCGTGCTTTGATTGACACAATTTATAATGATGGAGTGGAGCATGCAGGGTATTTATCATTTTTAATTCTGTTATCAATATTTCCTTTTCTCATCGTTTTAATGGCTATGGCGTCAACATTTGCAAATTTTTTAGACCAGTACAACATTGGCTGGGTATTTATCATTGATAACATGCCACAGGATATTTTATCATCTTTGATGCCGCGTATTAGGGAGATAATATCAGGCCCGCCGCAAAGCTTACTAACTTTAGCAATTGTAGGTGCTGTTTGGACCGCTTCATCGACAATTGAAGGGCTTAGAACAATACTCAATAAGGCCTATAAAGCTCCGGTTTCGCCGCCTTATATATTAAGAAGAGTACTAAGTATATTACAATTTTTAGTAATCACGCTTATTATAACTCTAACTATAGTGTTTTCTACACTAGTACCAATGCTAATTGATTTTTCCTATCAGGGACTAAGTTATACTAGGTATTTACTTATTGAATTTGTACTTTTCACAGTAGTCTCTTGGCTATATTTTATGTTGCCAAACATAAAACAAAATTTATCAGACGTATTTCCTGGATCTTGTGTAGCTGTTATTCTTTGGACGATTTCTGCTTCAGCTTTTAAGCAATACTTAAAAGCTTCCTTTGGCCAACTGGATTTGATATATGGAAGTTTAGGTGGTGTGGTAGTGTCATTACTATTTTTTTATATGCTAAGTTTGATTTTTATATATGGAGCAAAATTCAATTTTCAGCTAAAATATTTCAATGAATCTCGCTAAGGAGAAAGAAATGGGTAAGTTAGAAGGTAAAGTAGCTTTAATCACCGGAGCTTCAGGTGGAGTAGGCTCTGCTGTTGCAAAAAGGTTTATAAGAGAAGGTGCATGTGTGATTCTGATTTCAAGATCTCTTGATAATCTCAAGCCACTATATAATGAAATTGAAGAGCTTGAAGAATTTAAAGAAGGCTCTGTGAAACTAATTCAGCTTGATCTTTTAGACTTTGAGAATGTAAAGATACTGACAAACATGATAGAAAGCCTGAAATTATCAGAATCTGGAGCACTTGATATATTAGTTGCGTGTGCTGGAATTTTAGGCAAACTGAACCCCATTCATGACTGTGAGATTGAAGAGCTACAGAACGTAATGAATACAAATTTTACTGCCAATTGGTACTTACTAAAAAACTTAGATCCAATGCTAAAAAAGTCTAATGCTGGAAGAGCGATATTCATGACCTCAGAAGTGACACTTTCTCCTTCCTCTTATCCATATTGGATGCCGTATGCTGCAAGTAAAGTTGCACTAGAAATAATGGTGCAGATATATGCATCTGAGACAAAACATACAAAATTATGTGTAAATGCTGTATACACGGAAGGACCTGTGGGTAGTGAGCAGGCATTTCCTGGATCTGAATTGGTGTCACCTGATAAACTAACAGATAAATTTGTGGAATTAGCTTCTGAAGACTGCAGCATATCAGGAAAAATCTTACCGCTCAGCAAATCTCCCGAATAAATTACCATAGTATCTGCAAAGATACCGTTAAGCCCACAATTGTATGAACATTGTGATTTGAGAGTAATCTCCACTAGGAAGGATGTCATCCCAGTGCCTCTATGGTGTCATTCCAGTCTGGAATCTAGTCTTTATTATGCAGCCACTTATTTAAAGTTAAGTTTTCTGGATCCCAGACTGGGATGACACCTCTGGGCACTGCCGTCATAAAGGAACCAGTGTCAGCTACTTGAATGACATCATTTGCTGTGCAATTTACCTTCAAAAATGAATGTTTGTACAGCTGTGTGTCAAGCACTGGAATCTGCCACGCAAATTGCAATGTTCGTACAGTTATGCGTCAAGCCTAAAAGTAATTAGCTAATAGGTTTAATAAAAATTCACATATACAGGAAAGATTGGTAACATTACTTGAATAGAGACCGTTATTGTAATTATGCCGAAACGCACAGATATAGAATCTATATTAGTAATAGGAGCAGGCCCAATAGTTATAGGTCAGGCATGCGAGTTTGATTATTCCGGAACGCAAAGCTGTAAAGTATTAAAAAGCGAAGGTTATAAAGTCATTTTGGTTAACTCCAACCCCGCAACTATAATGACAGATCCTGAGTTTTCTGATGCGACGTATATTGAGCCGGTACTGCCTGAAATCATAGAGAAAATTATAATTAAGGAGAGGCCAGACGCAATATTGCCAACAATGGGCGGGCAAACAGCGCTCAATTGTGCAATAAAACTTGCAGATGATGGAGTGTTAGACAAATACAACGTAGAATTAATAGGGGTAAATAGAGAAGCAATAAAAAAAGCAGAGGATAGAGAGTTATTCCGTCAGTCCATGGATAGAATAGGACTGAAATACCCCAAAAGTATCATTATAAAAAATCAAGAACAAATAAAAAAGGCTTTGGATTACGTTGGATTACCAGCAATCATTCGTTCATCATTCACTCTTGGTGGTGCAGGTAGTGGCATAGCATATAATAAAGAGGAGTTTTTCAATATCGCAGAAAGTGCTCTCAAAATTTCGCCAATAAATGAAGTTCAGATAGATGAATCAATTATCGGCTGGAAAGAGTATGAAATGGAAGTTATCCGCGATTGTAAAGATAACTGCATAATAGTCTGTTCGATAGAAAATGTTGATCCGATGGGAGTGCACACCGGAGATAGTATTACGGTTGCTCCTGCTTTGACTCTGCGTGACGTAGAATACCAACAGATGAGAAATGCATCTATAGCAGTGCTGAGAGAAATTGATGTTAGTGCCGGTGGTGCAAATATTCAATTTGCAGTGAATCCTAAAGAAGATGGAAGCCTCGTTGTGATTGAGATGAATCCAAGGGTTTCTCGCTCTTCTGCACTTGCTTCGAAAGCAACAGGCTATCCTATTGCAAAAGTTGTAACTAAACTTGCTATTGGCTATTCGCTCGACGAAATACGTAACGACTGTGCTCCAATAATACCAGCAGCATTCGAACCAGTGATTGATTATATCGTCACTAAAATTCCTCGATTTGAGTTTGAGAAATTTAAGGGGACGAATTGTGAATTATCAACCTCCATGAAATCAGTGGGAGAAGTGATGTCTATAGGCCGCACTTTTAATGAGTCACTACAGAAAGCTTTCCGTTCACTTGAAACTGATTTTACAGGACTTGATGAAGTATTTCCTGAGAACATTGATATTGATCACATAAAATCTCAATTAGCAAAATTGCTACCAAACAGATTACTGATTGCTGCTGACGCAATGCGCCACGGAATTAGCATAGAAGAAATAAATTCGATTACAGGATATGACTTATGGTTTCTGCAAAATATACAGCAAATTATATTAACTGAACAAAAAATCAAGGAAAATGGATTTCCTGGAACTGCGTACGAAATGTTAGAGCTGAAAAAAATGGGATTTTCAGATGCAAGATTAGCAAAGTTAAGTAATAGACCTACCTCTGTCATTCCAGTACCCTCTAATGTCATCCCAGTGCGTGACACTGGGATCCAGCCAGCGTTACACGCTGGAGATCGAGTAAAACAAATCGAAGAAATAAGAAAAAAATTTGGCATTAAACAAGTTTATAAACGCGTAGACACCTGTGCAGCTGAATTTGAATCGAGCACTGCTTATATGTATGGCTGCTATGAGGGTGATGTTGAAAATAAAACGGAATGTGAGGCGAATATTTCTGACCGAGAAAAGGTTGTCATTTTAGGAAGTGGTCCAAATCGCATTGGTCAAGGTATTGAGTTTGATTATGCATGCGTACATGCAGCTTCTGCCGCCAAAGAAATGGGGTATGAAACAATAATGATCAACTGTAATCCCGAAACTGTCTCAACTGACTACGATACCGCTGATCGTTTATATTTTGCACCACTCATTGCAGAGGATGTGCTTGAAATACTAAGTAAAGAGCAAGAAAATGGCACACTGGTTGGTGTAATAGTTCAAATAGGCGGTCAAACACCTTTAAAGTTAGCCAAAGTGCTTAACGAGAGAGGTTTCAAAATTCTGGGAACTTCGTTTGATTCTATTGACCTTGCAGAAGATCGCATGAGGTTTAAAAACCTTGCTTTGCAACTTAATTTAAAACAACCTGAAAATTCTATCTGCCATTCAGTAGAAGAAGCGTTAACCAACGCAGAAAAGGTGGGGTTTCCACTAGTAGTCAGGCCATCATATGTCCTCGGCGGTCAGTCTATGTCGATTAGACACGATACTCAGAGCTTTAAAGAGTACGTCTTAGATCAAACTAAAATCTTTGAGCATGGTTCGCTGCTTCTTGATAAATTTTTAGTCAATGCAGTTGAGGTTGACGTTGATGCTGTATGTGATGGGGAAAAAGTTTTCATTGCAGCGGTCATGGAGCATATTGAAGAAGCTGGTATCCACTCTGGTGATTCAACATGCTCAATACCGACAAATACATTGAGTGACGAAGTAATAAAAGAGATCGAGCTCCAAACTGAGAGAATAGCATTAGCATTAAAAGTGAAAGGTCTGATAAACATTCAGTTTGCTGTTCAAGAGAATAGACCTCTTGCAGAACCTGTTTGTGATGAGAAATCTTTAGGAAAAGTGCAGATGAGCACCACAGAATACTCGAATGTATTTGAGGAGCGCAGACAAGCTTTGACGACAAAATTGCCTTCAGAAATCGAGTTATGCAAGAGGTCTAGTGATGTATACATACTTGAAGTGAATTTAAGGGCTAGTCGAACCGTTCCTTTTATTTCCAAGGTAATCAATATTCCTATTGCAAAGCTTGCCACTCAGGTTATTTTGGGTAAAAAATTGAATCAGGAAAACAAGCCTTTCAATCATTTTGCAGTTAAAGCTGCTGTTTTTCCATTTACCCGCTTTGCAGGAGTTGATACTTTACTTGGTCCTGAAATGAAATCAACAGGAGAAGTGATGGGAATTGACTCATCATTTGAAGCTGCACTTGCAAAAACGCACATTGCTGCAGGATACAAGTTACCAACAGAAGGAACAGCTCTGGTTTCAGTAAAAGATGATGATAAAAAGTATATATTGCCAGTTGCACGAATGTTGAAAGAACTGAGTTTTGAAATATATGCCACCAAAGGCACAGCTTCGTATCTGAACAATAACGGCATTGCTGCACAAGCTGTAAATAAAGTAAGAGAAGGCAGACCCCACATAGTTGATATGCTCAAAGATGGAAAAATAAATCTAGTGATTAATACTTCAAAAGGTGTAAAGTCAGTCTCAGACAGCAAAGATATCAGGAGAACTGCTATTTTGCAAAATATAGCTTACAGCACCACAGCTTCCGGAAGTAAAGCGTTAGTGCTTGCAATTCAATATGTAAAGAATAGCAAACTGGAAGTGAAATCATTACAGCAGATACAAAACGTTTAAATATCAAAACTAGAATAATTCACTCTCAAAATGCTAAAGAGAACATAATAAAAAGATGGAAATTTTGAAGGAAATAGTATACCTAAAGAATCAACTAGCGTAATTGAACAGCCAAATGCTGCAACGAATGCTCCACAATCTCACCTAGAGGACACTTCCCTTATATGTTAAGAACAAGTCTTTATAAATATCAAAGTAGTGAGATTAAAGACACACAGAGAAGAGGAATCGTCACGCCCCTTGATTATAAGAATCGTTGTTCAGCAAGGTTCTCTTCTCTGGTTTATTATACTGAAAGTTCGAACAACTGATTGAGCTTTTAGGCTCGTATATAAGGCTGGAAAATGCAGTATATGTTATTATTACGGAGGAATTATGAATTCATCAAACATTATTGCTGGCATTGATGTTAGCAAAAGTAAATTAGATCTCCACATTCACCCACTTGAGCATTATAAAATATTTGAAAACAATGTACAATCCATTGATGAAATGCTGGACTTTTTACGTTTGCATAATGTAACCAAAATTGGTCTTGAGGCAACTGGTGGATACGAAAAATTATGTGCCTATACTTTACTAAGCAATGGTTTTGAGGTGTACGTCATTCAACCAAGGTGGGAGAGACTATGCTAAAAGCCTTGGTATTACTACAAAAACTGATAAAATAGACTGCAGTATCATCTCACGTTATATTAATAATACAGATATGCGTGTTACTCCTTTAACAGTTAGTAATGGTAATATTGATTGCTTGAAACAAAAATTATCTCGTAGAAACCAACTTGTAGAAATAGCAAAAATACAAAAAACCCAAATCCAACAGGTAACTGATACATCTATAATCAAACAAATAGAGGAACTTCTTGCAATTTTACGTAATCAAATTAAAACTTTAGAAGATGAAATGATTACATTTATCGATCAAAACCAAGAGCTTAAAAGAAAATATATATCAATAACTATATAGTAGCGGGATGACGGTTTTTCAAATTATCGGTAAATCTAAGTCAGTTTAGCTATAGGCAGCAATTTTCTGTATTTATTTTAAATTGAAGAAAGCTCAAATGAAAGATCGTGTTTTGCTAAAAATCACAGAATGCAGTCTGGTTACTATTTAAAAGGATATGTTCAAAAAACTGTGTCAAATCAACTCATACACTTCATTACCAACTTCATGATGAAGTTCCGCAGTTGGATGGAAATAATCAAAAAAGAAATAATCCTTTAGTGTTTCTTTGCTACACCCAGGGTTATAGTGAACGTCAAGTTCCCCTTTAAATATCAACTTTAAGAGTATTTTTATATTTTCTTTAAATCTCCCAACTTGGTCTGCAATGTTCGATGTGCATGCATCTTGACAATTTAAACCTTTGCTTTTGTATTCGCTAAACATACTTCTCATTTTAGAGTTAAGATCAAATGCTTTTATTTCAAGATTTGTACTTTTCTTCATATAATCTAAGCCTTTAGCCAGTTTTGCATTGAAACTCTCCGTGAGCTTTGTAGCTAGTTCCCTTGCTTCTTCATCTCTATTAAAAGCTGGTATTGAGCCAACTTCAGGTGCATTTGCAACAACTACACGCTTAACACCATGTTCATTTAGAACCTTAAGTGCATTACATATTTCACTCACTGCTTGTTCCAACACTTCTTCCGCTTTAGTATCGTCATAAGCAGTGGCAACCATAACATCATTTCCGCCGATTATGATGCAAAATAAATCTTCTTTACCTATATCTGGATGATGTTTAATTACCGCATCTAGCTGGTTAGCTAAACGAAATTTATTGAAGAAATAAGAAAAAATAGGGTCAAAAATTTCAGATGCTGTTGCATATGAAACTGCGTAATTCTGACCTTGCTGTTCGTGGCATCTCCCAAAAAATGAATAACTCCACCCAGGTTTAAATTCATCTAAATCTAAATATTTTGCTATATATTCAACAGCAGTAGGGCCATTGCTAAAAGATCTTCCTTGATAAAAAGGATCATCAAATTTTACGCTTTTTGCAAAGGATAAATTATTTAAAATTCCAATGATTGCGCCATTATCGGATAAGCTATCACCCAGAACATAAAAATTTCTATACTTTGAATTAGAATTGTCATTTTTGTTTGTCATAATATTTACCGTAGATTAGCATATTGTTTCATTAGATTCATAGAAAAAGAAAAATAGCGGTGAAATTATACAACTTTGGCCTAACTTGCTCTCCACTTTTTCCGGGCAAAATCAGCTTCTTCTTAACTTGACACGTATACTTAAAAGAACCCTCTAAGTTTTCTAGCACGGCTTGGATGTTTCAACTTGCGCAGTGCTTTTGCCTCTATTTGCCTAATTCTCTCACGTGTTACATTAAAAATTTTTCCTACTTCTTCTAAAGTATGTTCCTTCCCATCTTTACCAAGGCCAAAACGCATTCTTAAAATTCTTTCTTCCTTTGGTGTTAAAGTTGCAAGAACATTGGTTGTAATGCCACGCAAGTCAGCAAGTATTGCAGCATCCTCTGGCCTGGAGACTCGCTTGTCTTCTATACAATCACCAAAGGTACTACTATCATCTTTTCCTGTTGGAGCTTCAAGACTTACTGGATCCCTTGCTATTTTCATAACTTTGCGTATTCTTTCCAGTGGCATTGTCAGTTCTACACTCAATTCCTCTAACGTCGGCTCTCTTCCCATCTCATGAGTCATCTTTCTTAATGCTCTGTTGATTTTACTGATAATTTCCACCATATGAACTGGTATTCTAACTACTTTGGACTGCTCAGGTATTGCTCTAGTGATTGATTGTCTTACCCACCAAGTGCCATAAGTTGAAAATTTATATCCACGTTTGTAATCAAACTTATCCACGGCCTTCATAAGACCAATATTGCCTTCTTGTATCAAATCAAGCAGATCAAGGCCTCTTTTTGAATACTTCTTAGCAATGGAAACTACTAGCCTTAAGTTAGCCTTAATCATTTCTTGCTTTGCTTCAGAGACTTCTCGTTCGTGTTTTTGTATTCTCTTGATTAGCTCCTTAAATTCTTGTACGTTATCTTCCTGTATATGCTGCTTAATACCGTTCAAGGTACTAGCTATATGTTCAGATTTATCGTCTATAAACCTTAAAAATTTGTTTTTTAATTCACCTGTAAAAGAGGACTGATTTTCATTGATCTTTAAAAGACTTATCTTTTTCAATTCGTGCTTTAAAAGCACGTCATCATAAACTTTATAGAAACTTTCTCTATCGATATCGTATTTTCTAGCCTCAGCAATAAGATTAGCCTCTTCAAGCGTAATGGATCTATTGATCTTATAAAGTTCTTGTGTAATTCTGGCAACAGCAGCATCACTTAACTTAATTTGTAATGCTATAGACCATATTTGATTATACAAATTTTCTAGCTCATTAGAGAAATTTTTAGAATTTTTTCTTAATATCAACGCTTCATTTGTTAAAGTAATTATCTCATCCAATGCAACTATGACCTTTGGCAATAAGTCACTTTCCATTTCAAGAATAGAAACATTTAAATTGACTGAACTTATATCTTCATTATTACCGTCTTTCTCATCATCACTACAGTACTCAGCATCTTCAGAAACATCCTCAGAATCCTCAACATCTTCAGCACTTTCTTCACTCTCTTCACTTTCTTCTTTGGGTACCACATTAAAATCAGAGTTATACATTGCATCCAGATCTATAATTTCTCTCAGTAAGAGAGCTCCATTACTTAAATCATCACGCCATACTTTTATCACCTTTAATGTTACTGATGTTTCAATTATTGCACGTAACATGTTATGCTTTCCAGATTCAATTTTTTTTGCTATCTCGATTTCATCTGCCCTTGATAAAAGCTTTACGGAGCTCATGTCTTGTAAATAAATCCTCACTGGATCATCATTTTGTACTAAAGTTGCAGTAACATTTGGCGATGTGTCATCATCATCAAGTTTACTATCATCACTGTTGGAAGGAATATCTTCTTCATCTTCGCTACTTTCAAGCACATTAATTCCGGAATCCTGCAATAAAGATATAGCATCATCTATAAAGTCAGATGAAAAATTTTCATCTGATAATTTATCATTTATATCATCAAAGGTGATAAAACCACCCTTTTTTATACTCTTAGTTACCAGATCTTTGATAATTTTTTTCTTATCTTCTGCATCATTAATAGTTGACATCATTACCTTTATAGTTTATAATTTTATTTCTTATTAACAAACAAACTTACAACGAGCAAGTCTATAATTTTACTTTTAACTTGTGGCTATTTGTTACTTCATATAGTTTAAGATACTGTTAATTTATGTACACTTGTCTTAATCAATTGTTCCATACTTTTCTTCCATTTTTACTGCTATGGATAATCCAACTGAAAATGTTGCAATTCCAACCACTATAGCAGTAAGCATTAAAACATGGGGTATAGGATTGCTATATGAATAAAAATTTGAAACCAATATAGGAGGCAAGGAACTTTTTATATATCCTAGAGATATGTAAAATAACAAAACAGATGCTTGGAAGACGCTTACCCCTATCATTTTCTTGATTAAATTTTTATCGTTTATAATAATATATAAACCTAGCACCATTAATACAATAATAATCGTATAATTATATAAAGTCATTGTTTTTTCCTACGAGCAAAATTTATATATATAATTAACATAGAGGAGCAGACAGTAAATGCTACACCTAATTCCACCAAAAAAATACCTAATTTTTGACCGGTTCTATTATTGGTTAACAAGATATCATAAGATAAAAAATTTTGGCCAAGTAAAGTTGTTGCAACGCCCGTTCCTCCATAAATTAAAATACCTAACACGTTAGTCAATCTAATCACAGAATAAGGTATTGCTTTTAGAGTTGTAGATACACCAAATAGCATTGAATATAATATTATCCCGGAGGCAATAATTATTCCTGCTTGAAAACCTCCACCCGGAGTGTAATCACCGTGAAATTGTATGTATAAACCAAATAAAATGATAAAAGGTATCATCAAAAATGTTACTGCATTTAATATCGGATCTTTAATCATTTTCTTTTTCTTCTTTTAATATCAACGTTATACAAAGCGCAGCAGTAAAAACTACTATAGTTTCTCCAAACGTGTCATAACCACGAAAGCTTGCCAAAATAGCTGTCACTATATTAGGAATACCGGTAGCTTTTTCGGTATTTTCCACATAATAAGGAGCAACATGCAAGTGGATCGGAGCATTGTGGCTGCCAAAATCTGGCAATTGAATCATAAAATATGACAAACATACAGCCAGAAATAACATAAAAAAAAGCGTTATAGGGTTATGAGATAGATTTACTTTATGATTCTTTATCAAGGAGAGTGCTGCAAACGTAAAAACTGTACTGAGCCCCGCACCAACAGAAGCTTCAGTAATTGCAACATCAGGTGCATTCATAATTAAGTATATAAGCGCAATCAGTGAACTAAATACACACATTAGAACAGCACTTACGACTAAATGTCGCGAGAAAACTATAAAAACCGTAACTGTTAGTAACAACAAAAGTAACACTACATTTAATATTTCTAACACCTTAGCCTTCTTTAACAGTTTTTTTCTTAACTTTATAATGAGTGCGCGCTAAAATATAGCTATTAGTTGAGTTAGCTACCCATATTATAAAAATTAATAATACTATTTTAACAGTATTGATTGAAAATCCATTCTGCAAAGCAAAACCAATTAACAATAACGTTGCACCGCTAGAATCTGTAATACCTGCTGCATGTAACCTAGTATAGAAATCAGGAAATCTGATCACCCCTATATTTGAAATAATTATCAAACAAATACCTAAAAATATGAAAATGGATCCTATCATAAATTATCAAAACAACATTAATCTCATTAGTGCTATAGTTGATATAAAGCTAACGCTAGCATACAACAATGCTATATCAATTAAAAAAAAATTATTCAGAATGATTGATATTGCTGTTATAAGTACAACTACTTGCGTTGAGAAATTATTGAACGCTAAAACCTTATTGTACACATCATTTGACTTAGACACTATGCAACACAACATTACACTCATACAGAACAACAGTGTATAGATAGCAATGCAAATCATTTAAAGACTATGTGACTTCAGTAGATTTCTAAACGGATACTTCTTCATCGCCATCTTGATCATTTATTTCATCATCTATTTCACCATCCACTTCATAATCTTGGCTTTCTTGACTTGCATCAAGATCTGTGTTATCAGAAAAATTTAATAAATTCGCTAGCTTACTTGTATTACTGCTGTAAACATTATTCATATTTCCTTTCATGTATTCCTTGCATCTACCTACCAAAAGGCTAAACAGCTCATGAGTATCCACCTGTTTTCCTGCTATTTCATGTAAGGAAACTATGGTATTTTTATGACCTTTAAACTTAGCTGCTTGAATTGGATTACTTGCCCCTGTATTTAAATCATGTGTTCTTTGACTTGCCAACAGAACCAATTTGAAACGGTTACTTACCCGTTCTATACACTTTTCTACAATAGACTCAGCCATAAGATACTACCTTAATAAGTTTTATACTATATCACAAAAAACAAGTTGTCAACTTTGTATCTATTGCGATTCAACTTCATGTTTTACTTTTTCTGCCTCAGATTTTATTTCTTGGCTTTCTGTCATCGTGATTGTTATCTCATGATCAAGTTTTTTTAGAAATCCTAACAATCGCTCTAAAGAAAAACCATCTATTTTACCATTTTTAATTTGCGATACCTTTGGCTGATCAATACCAAGTTTCTCAGCTGCAAAAGCCTGAGTCCAAGCATTTTTTTCTATAATTTTATTTATTATATAAAGCAACTTTGTTTTTATTCCTGCACTGTCTAAGTTATTTAACGATATTATTTCCATAATTCTTACACTCACATATCAATTAACTTTATTAAATATTATAACATAATATTTAATATACCAAGATATTAATATCATGTAACTTGTCAATAATTATATGATATCAATATTTAAAACTTTAAGTTGATTATATATTAATATTTTTATCAAATTTCTAGTAATTTTAAATTACCATTTTACCATCAGTCTATCTGAAAAAACCATTTATAGAAAGAACAAGCTAAGATTACAAAGCTTGAAATACAAAAATAATTATTTTATAAATTTATCTTACATAAGAAGTTTATATCTCTATATCTTAATATAAATATTTATTTAAATTTTTAAAATTTCTATTTTAACGAGAATTCTATATTTATAATATAATTTAAATATTTGTTGCTTTTTAGCTGGAACATTATTTAGTTAGTAAGTAAAATTGTGTTGAATATGACAAAAATAAAAAAAGATGTTGCTGTTATTATGGGAAGTGAGTCAGATTACACCACTATGGTCCATACTGTTGATATGTTAAAAGCATTAGAAGTTTCACATGATATATTCATAATATCTGCACATAGAACACCAGAAAGACTCTTCAATTTTGCTAAATCTGCACAAGAAGAAGGTTTTAAGGTTATTATAGCTGGTGCAGGAGGTGCAGCTCATTTACCTGGTATGGTTGCGTCACTAACTTGTTTACCAGTTATCGGCGTTCCTGTGCATAGTAAACAATTAAATGGGCTGGACAGCCTACTCTCTATAGTTCAAATGCCAAAGGGTGTTCCAGTTGCAACCATGTCTATAGGGGGAAATGGAGCACATAATGCTGCCATTACCGCCGTATCTATATTGTCAATTTCTAACAGTGAAATTGCAGGTAGGTTAAAAAAGTGGAGAGAGAAGCAGACCAAAGAAGTAAAAGAAAAACCAATTTCATAATAAATCTATGGCAATAATTCTTTTAGACACAAAAACCATAAACCGTATAGCAGCGGGGGAGGTGATAGAAAGGCCAGCAAGTGTAGTAAAGGAATTAGTGGAAAATGCAATAGATGCTGGAAGTTTAGAAATAGAGATTAAAATAGAAAGTGGTGGGCGTAACCTTATTATTGTGACAGATGATGGTAACGGAGTAGAAAAAAACGATTTAGAACTTGCGTTTATGCGCCATGCTACTTCAAAATTGAGCGACAATGAGTTGATAGAAATCAAGCATCTTGGCTTTAGAGGAGAAGCTCTGCCTTCAATAGCAGCAGTAAGTAGGATAAAATTATCGTCTAAGGCAAGAGAAGCAAATGAAGCATGGTCTATAAGTTATGAGGGTGGAGAGAAAATAGGGGAGCAAACTCCTTACTCTTTATCACAAGGCACACATATTGAAGTACGAGATTTATTTTTTGCCACTCCAAATAGACTAAAATTTCTAAAAACTGAAAGAGCAGAAACTCAAAGCATTGTTGATATTGTAAACAACCTAGCAATGATTAACTATCATATAGGGTTTACTCTCACTTCAGGTAATAAAAAGCTCTTAAAATACGCTAAGCAGACTTCGTTATTTCATAGATTGTGTGAAGTAGAAGAAGAATTTCAGGGCAATTCTTTGGAGATCAATGAAGAAGAAGACGGCATTAAACTTACGGGACACATCTGTAAGCCGACCGTCAATCGTGGTAAGTCCACTCAGATCTATACGTTTGTTAATGGAAGGCCAATTAAAGATAATTTACTTATTGGCGCAGTTAGGTATGCATATCATGATTTTATTCCAAGCGATAGGTATCCTTTTGCAGCGTTACATTTAGAGATACCTTATGATCAAGTAGATGTAAATGTGCATCCAAATAAGTCAGAAGTAAGGTTTCAGAATAAGAAGCTCATATATGAGATAATGACAAGAGGATTAATTAAAGCATTGTCAAGAAGGATAGGCACTTTTCCAGCGCATGACCAGAAAATGGATTCAACATTGCCGGATCCTTTTGATAAACCTAATGTTCAAAAAGAATTTTATGAAAAAAGACCAAGTCCTTTTAAAAATCAACTAATAAAAGAATTTGCTTCTCCAAATGAAAAAGCAAAAGGCTTATCAGAACAGTCAAAATCGTTTGATTATACCGGCATACAGAAATTTCCATCACAAGCGGAGACTATGGTTCTAGAAAAAAAGGTGTTAGAGCAAGTTGATTTGATAGAGAGCCACCCGCTCGGGTTTGCACGCTGTCAGGTCTATAATACTTACATTATTGCCGAGGTAAGAGACAAATTGATTATAGTCGACCAGCATGCAGCCCACGAAAGGCTAGTATATGAATGCTTAAAACAAAAATCAAGTGTAAAAAGACAAAAACTACTTCTTCCTGAAACGGTTGAAATCAAAAATCAAGCCGGAATGGAGATGATTGAAATCTATAAAGATAAGTTATTTGAAATGGGTTTTGATATTGAGATCAAACCAGAAAATAAAGTGATAGTAAAAGAAATCCCTGCAATTTTGGGAGCAATAGATGTGAAAGAGATGCTAATTAATATAGTCGATAGATTAACGGAAATAGAAGATACATTGCCAGTAGAAGATAAAGTGAACAAAATATTGGCCACTATCGCTTGTTATGGATCAATTAGAGCGGGTAGAAAAATGAGATTCGAAGAAATGAATGTGCTGCTTAGACAAATGGAAAAAACCCCATATTCCGGGCAATGCAACCACGGAAGACCAACTTATATAGAAATGAAACTCAGTGATATTGAAAAACTTTTTGAGCGTAGGTAATGAGGTTGCCATAAATATGTAAGTGCTCCTTTCTCGTCATCCAAGTAGCTCATAGAAACGAAAAAACTTCCTTGACAAACTCCTCCAGCGCCCTTATTATAGTGTTAAGGGTATTTATGACTCAAAACTTGTTTTTGACCTGCAGGCTCAATGACAAAATTCAGTAAAAAACTCAGGGTGTTTTTTGGCGGATTACATAAAATTATAGCGGCTGCATGTCTTTTAAATTTTTTCTACATTCAGCCAAACCGCGCTTAAACTAAGCGTCAGCACATTATTACAGCGCCACTTACAGTAATATAGAGTCAAAACTCGCTACTCGGGGCTTCTTTTGCCTTTTTTTCGTTTGGTAAATTTCTTAAATATTTATGGCTAAAGTAACTTAAGTTCACCGACAATCGTCATCCCGCTACGTGTTAGCGGGATCTATGCTTTGAGATACCGCGAATGAATCGCGGTATGACGGTTCGCGGCGGCGTGACGATAAGCTCGTCATCCCGCTGCTTGTTAGCGGGATCTATGTTAAGGTATAGTAGGGGATCTATGTTAAGAGATACCGCGAATGAATCGCGGTATGACGGTGTAGATGATGGTTAAGTAATTCGTCATCCCGCTGCTTGTTAGCGGCTAAGAGATACCGCGGCATGACGTAGGATTGTTGTCATCCCGCTGCTTGTTAGCGGGATCTCTTGTTAGCGGCTGAGATACCGCGAATGAATCGCGGTATGACGGTTCGTGGCGGCGTGACGATAAGGTTTATACCTTGTCATCCCAGTGCGTGACACTGGGATCTAGCCTTTATTATGCAGCCACTTGGTTGAAATTAAGTCTTCTGGATCCCAGTGTCAGCTACTCGGATGACACCATTCTTTTTTCTGGATCCAAGTAGTCTGGGCACTGGGATGACACCATAGGGGCGCTGCCATTATAGAGTGAACCAGTGTCACGCACTGGGATGACACCCTGACAATCGTCATCCCGCTACGTGTTAGCGGGATCTATGTTAAGAGATACCGCGGCGGTATGACGTATAGAAACTAAAAAAGTTCTTTTTTAAAAAACTTAAGTTATACTTATAAGTATTTGATACTTTTTATAGTGATTATGTCGAGTTCAAGCTGCCTTTATGGTGATAATGCAGAATTTGTGGAAGAAATGTATAGCCGTTATTTGCAGGGTGATAAATCAATCGGGGAGGATTGGTATAGAATTTTTTCAAGCAATTTAGAAGTTAATAAAGCGGAGACCTGCGGTGCACAACATGTAACTAAGGTGGATGATTCAGTTTCTAGTTTAGCAAATTTTTTCAGATCTTACGGTCATTTTTTTGCGGATCTTAATCCGTTATTACCCAATGTGAATAAGGAAGTAGATTATCAGAAATATTCGAATCTATATCCGGCAAGTGACGCTGGAATCTATAGAGATATTTACTGCAAGAACATCGGTTTTGAATTTATGCATATCTCCTCTTATGAGGAGAGGATGTGGCTGCAGGAAAAGATCGAAAATCAAACCTATACGCTGAGTTCACAAGATAAAAAGGAAATACTGAGGCACTTGATCGAATCTGAGATGTTCGAGCAATTTCTCCATATGAAATTTCCTGGATATAAACGCTTTTCTATTGAAGGTGGAGAATCAGCTATCGTTGCAATTGAAAAAATCATTAGTGATTCTACGGTTTTTGGTATTGAAGAAATAGTCCTTGGCATGGCTCACCGCGGACGACTCAATGTTCTAACCAAAGTGATGGGGAAAGAATATGCGGCAATGCTGTCTGAATTTCAAGGCAATCTTGCATACCCAAGTGGTCTTGAGGTGTCCGGTGATGTTAAATATCACCTTGGTTACTCTTCTGATCGAGCACTTTCAGGTGGCAAAAAAATACATTTAAGTTTATGCCCTAATCCATCTCACCTTGAAGCGGTAAATCCGGTTTTGGCTGGAAGAATAAGAGCAAAACAGAATATAAGATCTGTGCTTGGCATATCAATTCATGGTGATGCGGCTTTCATCGGTCAAGGAGTGGTTGCTGAAACTTTAACCTTAAGCAATATTGAAGGCTATAAAGTGGATGGCATTGTGCACATTGTCATTAATAACCAAGTTGGTTTTACTGCTAACCCATGTTGCGCACGATCCTCTTTTTATTGCACTGATATAGCAAAATCAATAGAAGCTCCAGTGTTTCACGTCAATGGAGATAACCCGGAAGCTGTGAGTTTTGCTACAAGTCTGGCGATGGAATATAGGCAGAAATTTAAAAAGGACGTAGTAATTGACATAATGTGCTACCGCAAATATGGCCATAATGAAGGTGATGAACCGAATTTCACTCAGCCACTTATGTATAAGGCGATATCAAAGCATAAAACTCCTGGAACATTGTATGAAGAAAAATTGACTGCAGAGAAAGTATTAGATGGCGATGAAGTAAATAAATTGCGCAGTGAATTCAGGGCAAAATTAGATAAAAGTCTTGCTGAATCAGCGGCTTACACTCCAAAAAAAGCTGACTGGTTCGGTGGAGTGTGGTCAAAATTAAGAAGAGCAAAGCTGAACGATTTGAGCGAATACTACACGGATTCTGGTGTTCCGCCAGATGAGCTGAAAAAATTAGGTGTGCGTATAAATAGCAATATCCCAAGTAACTTTAACATTAACAATAAGGTTAGAAAAATACTCGATGGCAGAATAGACAGCATAAATTTTGGTAGTAATATAGACTGGGCAACTGCCGAAAGTCTTGCGTTTGCATCACTGCTCACAGAAAGAATAGGAGTGCGTTTATCAGGACAAGACTCTGGTCGTGGAACTTTCTCGCACCGTCATTCAAGGCTTGTTGATCAGGTAACAGAAGAAGCATTTATTCCGCTAAACAATATAAATGAAAAGCAAGCTCACTTTGAGGTCATAGATAGCGCACTATCTGAGTATGCTGTAATGGGCTTTGAATATGGATATAGTCTTGATTCTCCGTATTCACTGGTGCTCTGGGAAGGACAATTTGGTGATTTTGCAAACGGTGCGCAAATTATGATCGACCAGTTTATCGCATCTGCAGAAACAAAGTGGTTGCGATCAAGCGGTCTAGTTTTATTGCTGCCTCATGGTTATGAAGGACAGGGACCTGAGCATAGCTCCGCACGTATAGAGAGATTTTTGCAACTCTGCGCAGAGGATAATATGCAGGTAGTTAATTGTTCCACTCCGGCGAATTACTTCCATGTCTTACGCAGACAAATGCATAGAGACTTTCGTAAGCCTCTGGTAGTGTTTACACCTAAATCGCTACTGCGCCACAAAAGAGCAGTATCTAACCTATCTGATTTTGAAGGAAAATTCCTCACAGTAATTCCAGAATGTAGAACAGGTTTAGTTTCGAATGATAAAATACGTAAAGTTGTAATATGCAGTGGTAAAGTTTATTACGACATATGTGAAGCACAAAAAATAAACGATATAGCAGTAATACGTTTGGAGCAATTCTATCCTTTTCCTGCAGATAAACTAAGTAATGAACTTGAAAAGTACAAAAACGCTGAAATTATATGGTGTCAAGAAGAACCAAAAAATATGGGAGGATGGTTTTTTGTCAACCCATTGATAGAAGAAGTGTTATCTAATCTCGATATCCAAGCAAAAAGACCTAAGTGTATCGCAAGACCTGCTGCTGCATCTCCTGCATGTGGTTATGTTAGTGTTCACACTCAGCAGCAGGAGGAGATTTTAAAGCAGGTTATGCAGGGGATCTAGCACAATTGTGCAAATATTGAAGCGAAAGCTGGCAAGCGAACATTGTTCATCAGATCTTGACGCTGGGCACTGCAGCCAGGCGCAATAGAAAACGCATTACACCAATAAAGCCCTTTTGGTACTCAAGCAAATATAAAAGATTTTTATTCTATTAAAAAAAATTTAATTTTTATTAAAATTTTCATTTATTTTTATTTAAAAAGTAAACATTATTAATATTTACTTTAATTAATATAGGATATATATGAATACAAAAATATTTGAGATGTTAATAAGGAGAACTGGTCTACGCAGAGATAGCAAAGCTGAGATCATACAGTTAAATAGAAATGAAAAAGCTTTTGTAGATGAGGATAAAGAATCTATCGAATTAGCTGAGGCCATTTTTGAAGAGAATAATATGTTTCGTTTCCGCAAATCAGGTCCTGCTATGGATTACATTTTGCACAAATTAATAAATGATAGGAAGCTTTTCGAGGAAATGAAAGATAGAGGTACAAGTATAATACGTCTTTTTTCTTTGTTCTCAATGTATCATGGTCGTCTCAATTGCTGTGTTATAAGAAAAGGAGGGTGTATTACTGAGTGTGGCATACTTGATTACGCTGGCACCTATCCAGAACTAGTGCCTTTAGAGGACTTTATACTTATTGAGCCTTCCTCGTACCTCGAGTACATTGTGTTTGACAATGAGAATATCAGAAATAGGTTAGCTGAAGACTTAACTGAAGATAAAACAAAATTAGATATCTTTTTGAATGGAATTTTAGCAACAAAGAATTCGGATTTAGTATTATCTTGTATTAACAAGATAGAGGTTCTTAATGAGGAAGATAGATATTTTGTTAATCTCTTACAGAAAAACGGCATGCTAGACTACATCTTAAACAAAGATGATACAACACTTGCAAAATCAACTCTAAAGGAGTTGTTGAAGCTTTCTATTTTGCAGGAAGAAAAAAGCACTGAGTTAGAATCTCCCCAAGCTTCAAGTGTAAATGTTAGCAAAGCTCAGCAACATTGTAGTATATAGCTGGTGATAAAGTTTAAAATAATTGCATATACTGAGGCTCATTTAGGTATAGAGCCTCAGTGGTGCTTAATTTTTCAATTTATGGTAGACTAGTAGCCCTACTATGATGTGGATCTATGCTCGCTTATAACTAAAATTTCACTTCCACCAAGGGGATATTATTCCAGCTATTGCTTCCATAGTCATCAATAGAAGCGTTTAAGTAATCTGTATCAAAGCGCACGGGCACATCAAATTCGAAGCTCGCAGTGATTATTGCATCTTTTACTGGCGGTTTCATGAATGTTATTTCTCCCGTTGAATAATTTACTGAATATTCACTCTCTTCTTTACCATTTAAATAAATCTTTACTGTCCCATACACTGGCTTTTTGATCATACGTATATGCTTATCTTCCCCACTTACATAAGTTTTGATTAGCTGAAAAGTCGTTTTTTTGTTATCTCCTATACCAATCTCTTGGTTGATGGCTATAAAATCCGACCAATCCTTAAAACGAAACCCTATTGCTTTACCTTTTCGTGCATGAAAAAATGTTATTAGTTCTAGTAGCTGCTCGTTTGATCTGACCCCGTAAGCTATGTTGTATCTAGTGCGTGCATGAGACCAATTGATGTTGCGCTGTTCACAACCATTGTGAGTTGTTACAACGTCAGTGGAAAATTCCGGTCCTCCAGTGGAACCATAAGATATATTTTCTGGAAATCTAATTTCTGTGAATGACATATGTCCTCCTGTGAAAGTAAAATAGTTTGGTTGAAGAAAATGTTGTAATTTGAAAGCGTTTCACATAGTAAATGACGCTATGGAAAGTGGATGAGACTACTGAGTTAAACTGCTGTCACACCCACAATTACTATACTCAGGTTCATTTGAGTTGTCAAGCAAAAAAATAAAATTTTATGGCAAATTGTAACTAGCCTTGCTTGTGACTTAATTCATCTACTTTTTTGCGTAATACATTCAAATCAGTTGCTCCTACAAACAGGCTATCTCCAATTATTAAAAAAGGTGTACCACCTACTCCCAAATCTCTTACTAGAAGCCTACTGTTGTTTATCATTTGCTCAATTTTGTCCGCGTTATCTTTTATGGAATCATTAAAATCGTCCTCATCAATCCCTATGTTTTTCACTATATCCAATATGCTTTCGTCTGAAAATTCTCCTTTGTGACTTAAAGCAGCATGGTGAAAATCGAAATATTTTTCTTTATCGAGAAAATAGACAGCTAAAGCACTTTTTGCTGCCTTTAAAGAAGCGTTACCAAGTATTGGAGCATCCCTAAAGATATACTTAATTTTGCCGTCGTTAATTAACTGCTTTATATCATTCTTTATAGCTTTGCAATGTCCACAAGAATAGTCAAGGAAGCCTACAGCTATAACACTACTATTTTCATTTCCGGAGTAAGGATAAGTAAGGTCAAATATTTGATCCTTGTATTGTGAAATTTTACTTTTGGTTACATTATCTCGAGCAGCGTAACTACTTTTAATCGACTCCTCTTTGAGAGTTTTTACGATCTTATCAAAATTTCTGCTTATATAATTATCTAATTTCTCACCTATATAATCATCGTTTAGCATTTGGCTGCGATTTGAAAGCCAATTGTTTATTATCGGCAAGCTTGCTATTGCTATTATTAAAATTAATAAAAACGATATTCTAGACATACAATTTATTTAAAAACCTACAATATAAAACTTTTAGTACACATTTATCTATATATTAAAAGAAGCATCTAATGTTAATATATAAAAAAATTTATATCAAGTGTATTTTATAACCAGTTTTGCCTCAAATGCAAACTTTACACAATAAAACTCAAGCACATTACCACAAAGTTCATCAGAAGACTTGGTAGCAGAGGCGCGCGGAGCGTAGATTTAAGTTGTTTCCGCTGTGTATAATTTTCCGCGGAATAAACATATGAACGAGCCAATAATTGGTAGAGAAAAAGAAATAGCTATTCTACAAGACAAACTTCTTTCTCAATCAGCCGAATTTATTGCTGTTTATGGTCGGCGTCGTGTAAATGTTGTATTATCTGCATTTTATCAGCATAATATAGAAGTAATGTAATGCAGATATTATGCCGATGCCAAATTATACGATTACTTCTAAAATTGCTAGTTGTCTTATAAGGATTGAAGCAGCAAAAGAAAAAGTGTTACATTTGCCGCTCACTGTATCAATGCTTTTGTCTCTTCGTGAAACTGCACGGCTTTATACCACACACTATTCTACTATGATTGAAGGAAATCGACTTGAACCTAAACAGATTGAAGAGGTTTTAAGTGGTAAAAGCCACTTTCCAAAATATAGGAGAGATGAAAATGAGGTTAAAGGATATTATGCAGCTTTAACTCAAGTTGAACAATGGGCAGCAAGGAGAATACCCATTACTGAGAAAGCTGTTCAAACACTACATGCTCTAGTAATAGCAAGTGGAAAATCTAAAATAAAATCAACACCTTATCGTGATGGTCAAAATGTTATCCGCGATAGTCTTACACGTGCAATAATTTATATGCCACCTGAAGCAAAGGATGTACCAAAGCTCATGAGCAGTATGATTGATTGGATTCGTAACAGTGAGCAAGTGCCTTGCCCAATTATTGCAGGTATTGCGCATTATCAATTTGTAACAATTCACCCTTACTATGACGGTAATGGTCGTACTGCAAGATTGTTGACTACATTAATTTTACACCTTGGTGGGTATGACCTAAAAGGACTTTATTCATTGGAAGAATATTATGCTAAGAATCTAGGAGCTTATTATGAGGCAATCAGTGTAGGTCCATCGCACAATTATTATATGGGACGAGCTGAAGCAGATATCACTAAGTGGGTGGAGTATTTCGTAGAAGGTATGGCAAATTCATTTGAGAACGTTTTACAACGTATAAATGAAGAAGAATACCACACTGATCAGACTGATCTTATACGTAAGCTTGATCCTAAACAACGCAAAGCTCTTGAGCTCTTCCAGGAGTTTTCCGCTATTACAGCTAGTCAGGTTGGCGAACTATTTAATTTTAAGCCTCGTACCAGTGCGCAACTTTGTAAAAAGTGGGTGGAAATGGGGTTTATCAAGATTGTAGATTTTTCCAATAGAGGAAGGAAATACAAACTTAGTAAGCAATATGAAGATTTGATCTCAAATTAACTGAAAGCTCGCTAGACAGTGCATAGGTCAAATTTCAATAAAGTGCTTGAAAACTAGATATAAACTTAAAATTTTAAAAACTGGAATATGTACAACAACTTACGCGACTTCATCAAAGCCTTAGAAGAAAAAAAAGATCTGATTAGGATTAAGGAGGAAGTTTCAACAGTTCTTGAAATGACAGAAATTCATCGCAGAGTTTTGTCAAGCAAAGGGCCAGCGATCATTTTTGAAAATGTTATCACAGAAAATGGCAAAAATTCGATTCCAGTTTTGGTGAATTTATTTGGTACTATTAAGAGGATTGCATTGGGGTTGAACATAAATCCTGATGAACTAAGAGATCTTGGTAAACTTTTAGCATTTTTGCAATCACCTGAGCCGCCAAAAAACTTTAAGGATGCTATAAAAATGTTTCCTTTGTTGAAAGTCGTGTTATCGATGCGAAGTAAAGTCGTGAGCAAGGCTCCATGTCAAGAGGTAGTGCTAACCGGAGATGAAGTGGACCTAAGTCTACTGCCCATTCAAACATGCTGGCCAAATGAACCTGCACCACTTATCACCTGGCCGATTGTGGTAACAAAAGGACCCACGAAAGAAAAGCAAGATAATTTTAATCTTGGAATATATCGTATGCAGGTTATAGATAAAAAAACAACACTAATGCGTTGGCTTGCACAAAGAGGTGGCGCAACTCACCATAAGCGTTGGAAGGAAGAAGGCAGAGATATGAAATTTCCTGCTGCTGCTGTGATCGGTAGTGATCCTGCAACGATTATTGCTGCGGTAACTCCAGTGCCAGAAACATTGTCAGAATACCAATTTGCTGGATTACTGCGAAAGAAGCCGCTTGAGCTTGTAAATTGTAAGACTATTCCACTTCAAGTGCCAGCTCACGCAGAAATCGTTCTGGAAGGCTATGTGAGTTTGGATAGCTATCAAGACGAAGGGCCATACGGAGACCACACTGGCTACTATAATTCTGTTGAGCAATTTCCTGAATTTAATATTACTGCAATTACTATGCGCAAAAATCCAATTTATCTCAGCACTTTCACTGGCAAGCCACCTGATGAACCATCGATTCTTGGTGAAGCACTCAACGAAATTTTTGTGCCCATTCTTATCAATCAATTTCCAGAGATAGTGGACTTTTATCTGCCACCGGAAGGTTGCTCATATAGAATAGCGGTAGTGTCGATAAAAAAATCCTATCCAGGGCAGGCAAAAAGAATTGTTATGGGCATACTTTCCTTTCTAAAGCAATTTTTATACACGAAGTTTATTATCGTTGTTGATGATGATATAAATGTACGTGATTGGAAGGAAGTGATGTGGGCAATGTCAACAAGGATGGAGCCTGTGCGTGATACAATCATGATAGAAAATGCACCTATTGATTATTTAGACTTTGCTTCCCCTGAAAGTGGACTTGGAGGTAAGATGGGATTTGATGCGACAAATAAAATCCCGCCTGAAACCAAACGAGAGTGGGGAAGGAAAATTGAGATGAGTGAGGAAATAGTAAGGAAAGTCGCGGAGAAGTGGGAGGAATATATGGACTAGACTTCTTGCATAAAAGCAGAAAAAAGTTTGGCGTTTTTTATAATGCCGCATTAACTGATAATTGTGATTTAAGTTCGTCACAGTGCCCTTTTTTTGTCATCCTATAGCTATACCGCCGCGGTATCTCTTAGCCGCTAACAAGTAGTGGGATGACGAGCTGATCGTCATCCTGCCGCGAACCGTCATACCGCGATTCATTCGCGGTATCTCAGCCGCTAACAAGCAGCGGGATACTTAGGGATGATGGTTGTTGTTTAGCTATAAATATTAAGAAATTTACCAAATGAAAAAACAGGCAAAAGAAGCCCCGTGGTTATTATCCGCTTTAAAATATTGGCGTTTTTTATGTTTTAAACGCTTGACAAGCGAGATTCAGCCGCTTTTAATTGCAACTAACTTACGCTGCAAATGTTTAAGAAATTTACTAAGCAGAAAAAAAGACAAAGAATCCCCGAGTTAGCTAGTCTTTTACTATCTCTGTCGAGTATTGGCATTTTTTGATGTCTTGTAACGCTTTATAAGAGCGTTCAGCTTATTTAGATAAAAATCTAGATGTAGATGAAGTTTTGTAAAGACATACAGTATCTATATACTGCAAAAAATTGAACATAAGACGCCGATACATTAAGTAATCCTTACCTTTTAATCTGCAGATTGGCGAAAGCAAATACAATAGCTTCAGTTTCATGATAAGAGGGCTGGCGGAGTTTGTCAAGCAATTTTCGTTTCTGCGAGTACCTGAGTTTATTGACTTCATTAGAGCCAAAACTCTTGAGACCTAGGTGATAATTCTATCTAAAAGGATGCCAAAAAAGAGAAGCAACCCTACGTAGGAATTATTTTTAAATATGGACATGCATTGACTGGGATCGTCAGGATTGAAATTTTTGTATTGGCGGTGAAATATGAACCCTACAGCAAGTAGAGCAATATAAAAAATGTTATTTAATGATGATAAGATACCAGCATATAGCCACGTCATAAGAGATATTAAATAAAATCTTTTCAACCAAGATTTTGTTGTATCACCAAAATATAATGCGGTAGATTTCATCCCGAGTTTTTCATCATCTTTTTTATCTTGATGGGCGTATATGGTGTCATAGCTAAGTGTCCAAAAGACGCATCCTATATAAAACAGCAAGGAT
Source organism: Wolbachia endosymbiont of Aedes aegypti (assembly GCF_021496215.1). NCBI lineage: Bacteria > Pseudomonadati > Pseudomonadota > Alphaproteobacteria > Rickettsiales > Anaplasmataceae > Wolbachia > Wolbachia endosymbiont of Aedes aegypti. The sequence goes on from NZ_CP090902.1 coordinate 1,258,013, forward strand.
TCTATACTGATCTGGTTTGTTATTGCTGCTGAGCCCATGAGCGATCCCATATTGAAGGTAAACCCTAAGAACAATTGTGGCCACCAAACATACCGCTTTAATAAAGGGTAAGTAGCTATCATACACATTGAGATTATTCCAAGTATGAGTGTAGTTTTATTAGTTAATAATAAGATTACCAGGGCAATAGACAGTAACAGTGAAAGTAAAGCTAAAGCCTGCTTTATGTTTAATGCACCACTTGCAAGTGGCCTATATTTTGTTCGTTCAACGTGCGCATCTATTTTTCTATCGAAGATATCATTGATTATGCACCCTGCGGGTCTCATTAAAAATGCACCTATAGTAAACAAAACAAGGAGAAAAAGAACCTGATACGATAGAGAAGTTGAGGCTAAAAGAATACCGCTCAAACTGGGAAATAGCACAAGCCACAAACCTGTTAAACTGTGCAACCTCATTAATGAAAAGTAATGGTTGAAATACATTAATTAAGTGTGATTATGTAATATTTTGCTTACATTAACAAAATTATCGAACGCTAAATCAGGCTTGAAAACTAACTCAGGTATAAATCGCAAATCAACATAACACAATATAGATTTACGTATTGACCATGCAGACTGGTTCATTTCATTAACAACAGTGTTAATATCACAATTATTCTCAGAAGGATCTCCAGTGCGTCTTTTTTCTGGATCTAAGTAGTCAGCTACTTGAATATTCAATGAAGATAACACAATATATACATCTGCTTTTTTCAAATCTTTACTTAATTTTACGTCAGATACCGCTACATTTTTATTGAACACCTTACCTTCCATTAGAACTCTTGATATTGCTCTATGCAATACCGATGCTATCTTTAGGTTTCTAATTTCCTTTTTCATATCCAGCTACTATAACACCCTTTCTTCTTGCACTAATTGATAAGCTTCCAAAATATCTCCAACTTTAATATCGACATTACCCTCTAGTGATACTCCGCATTCAAAGTTTACACCTACTTCTTTAATATCATCTTTAAATCTACGTAGTGCTTTTAACTTTCCTTCATGCACCAATTTGCCACCACGCATTACCTTAATTAAAGAATCTTTTCTTATGACTCCATCACTTACGTAACATCCAATGATATTACCAGCTTTAGATACGTTAAATATTTGCCTCACAGATGCAAAGCCAACACGAACCTCTCGTGTAACAGGCTTTAACATTTTAGTTAAATACATTCTCATGTCGTCAATGAGCTCGTATATTATGTTATAAGTATGTATTTCTATACCTTTTTGTTTTGCCAAGTCCCTTATTTTTGAGTCCACTTTTACATTAAAAGCTAAAATTACTGCACTTGATGCTTCTGCAAGCAGCACATCTGAATCTGTTATCCCTCCTACTGCTTTGTGTAGGATATTTAATTTCACTTGGTCTTTACCGAGTTTATCAATTGAACTTGATATTGCTTCAATAGAACCAGTTACATCGCACTTTAAAACTACAGATAGTTCTTCTGTTTCGCTGTTATTACGACTGAATATATCTAAATTATTGTCGCCCAAATCTTCTTTCTTTTTCTTGATTAACTCTAGCCTGTATTCAACAATTTCACGCGCCTGCTTTTCAGAATTTACAACAACAAATTTATCTCCAGCATTTGGTACACCATTTAGACCAGTAATTTCAATTGGAGCGGAGGGTAGTGCTGCTTTTTCTCTTTGACCGAGGTGATTAACCATACTACGTACTTTGCTGTATGTTGTACCAACTACCAATATATCACCAACCTTTAACGTTCCTTCCTCAACTATCAATGTGGCTGATATTCCTTTCGCTTTATCTATTTTGGATTCTATTACCCATCCAAGTGCTCGACAATCTTCTATTGCTTCTAGCTTCATTAATTCAGCGATTAACAAAATCGCCTCTTCTAGTTTATCTAAATTAGTTTTCTTTTTTGCTGATACTGGCATAATCATAACATCACCACCAAGCCCTTCAGGGATGAGATCATATTGAGGCAAACTATTAATTATTTTTTCTACATCACCAGGCTCAGATTTATCAATTTTATTAATAGCAACTATAATGGAAACATTTGCTGCTTTTGCATGATTTATTGCTTCAACTGTTTGTTTCATGATTCCATCGTCAGCTGCAACTACTATTACAACTATATTAGTAATATTGGCACCACGTGCACGCATCGCAGTGAACGCTTCATGTCCTGGTGTATCAATAAAGGTAATTTTTTGCTTATCTTTTGTCGTTATTTGATAAGCACCTATGTGTTGAGTTATGCCACCTGACTCTCTTTCTGCAACATTAGATTCACGAAATGCATCGAGCAATGAGGTTTTACCATGATCGACGTGTCCCATAAAAGTGACGATTGGTGGTTTAGGTTTTTTAGGCAGGCTTTCTCTGCCTTCTATAAAAAATAAATCTTTTTCTCTGTTGGTATCGCTCACTCGTTTAGCCGTATGATTAAATTTTTCCACTATTTCACATGCTATATCTGGATCCACCAGATCATCTACTCTATAACTCTCACCGACTTCTTCTTTGAACATTTTTAGCACACTCTTGCTATCTTCTGCCATGCGAATAGATAACTCCCTGATAGTTATTTTGTCTGGTATAATAACTTCTCTTGATATATTTTTACCCTTAGTAAACTTTGACTTTCTACCTCTTATACCAAACCTTTGCTTAAATACAGGGGGTTGTTCAGTTTTTTCATCTATTGCCTGTGCAATTACCAGTTTAGAATGCTTAGAATATATATCTTTGTTGACTTTAAAAGACTTTTTATCGTTGTCCTCATGGTCAATACTATCTTCTTTTGGTTCAACTAAGTGGGTATTACTTAAAACTTGCTTATTTATTTCCTTAGATAAAGCGTCCGCTTCATTTTTCTCGTCAATCTCTTTATTGCTGTCTTCTTTTGCTGTTTTCTCTTTTTCTTCTCTCTGATTTCTTTCTTTCAGCAAAGCAGCATTCTGCACAGCATTAATGCGAAAAATTTGTTCTTTCTCTGTTAAAGAACATAATTTACTCTCGTCAAATAAATTATGTTCTTCTGCATCATGAGATTTTTTTCTTCTTTTTTTTACTACTGTAGCTCCAGTACTTGGGCTAGCTGAAGAGTTTAAATTGAGGTCTAATTTAAGCTTGCTTAAACCTTGGAGCGTTAATTTTTTATCACTGATATCTTCATTATTCATATTATTTTATTATATTAATCCAAGCTTTTTACGTGCTTCTATGATTATTGAATCTACTGTATCTTTTAGATCTTCTTTGCTATCGGATGAGGAAGAGAGTATGCTGCAAAACTCATAACTTGATAAATCTGCTATGTCCTCTAAAGTCTTAATATCATGCTTACTAAGAGCAATTTTATTGTCTATTGATAAAGTTAAATTGATTACATCATCCTCCATACCTAAACTTTTTAGCTCTTCTATTTTTCTATCATTTTCTGCTTTCAGGTACTTATTTGCTCTATTGTGAAGTTCGTTTGCAATATCTTCATTAAAGCCCTCTATTGAAGCAAGCTCTTTAATTGAAGCGCTAGATATGTCTTCTACACTTGAAAAACCTTCTGTTACCAATAGCTGACCCATAATCTCTTCTAAGTTTAAAGCTTCAGCAAATAAAGCTGAACATTGACTAAGTTCTTTACTTCGCCTTTCTGATTCTTGCTGAGTGCTTAATATCTCAATTTTCCATCCAACAAGCTCTGAAGCTAATCTTACATTCTGGCCCTTTTTTCCTATCGCTAAACTCAATTGATCTTCAGCAACTATTAACTCTATGCAATTTTCATTTTCATCAATAATAACCTTCGATACTTCTGCAGGAGTAATGGCTTTAATAACGAATTGACCCAAATCTGAGGAGTAATTTATAACGTCAATTTTTTCACCATTTAATTCGTGTATAATAGTTTTTATTCTATCTCCCTTAACTCCAACACAAGCACCTACTGGATCAATGTTCTTGTCGGGAGAGAAAACGGCAACCTTAGACCTTGAACCAGCATCTCTAGCTATACCTTTAATTGTCACTAATCCGTCAGCAATTTCTGGTATTTCTTGATTTAATAATGCCTCCAAAAAGCCTTCATGAGTCCTAGAAAGAATAATTTGACGTCCATCATCAGAGTGCTTAACAGTCTGTATGTAAGCTTTAACCTTATCACCTTCACGAAATGATTCACCACCAGTTAAATTTCGCAATGGAAGATATGCCCTAGTGCCATTTATGTCTATAATAAGATCTGAATATTCTACTTGTTTAACAATACCATACCTTATTTCTCCCACTTTATCTTTAAACTCCTCATATTGCTTTTTTGACTCTTCATCTTTAATTACTTGAGCAATCTTTTGCTGGGCAATTCTTGCTGAAGCAAGATCAGTGTTAAGAGAGAGCAATTCACTAACAGTATCTCCAACTTTTGCATCTCCTTTTATTAATTTAGCTTGTGTAAGCGTAATTGATTCACACTCAGTATTCTCTTTTTCATTTGATTCATCATCAATAACTTTTAGTTTTCTATATGAAGTAACTTTGCCTGTGTTTCTATCTATATCAACTACAATTTTACTTTTGCTACCATATTTTTGATGAGCCACTGCTTCTATAGCACTTTCTAGTGCCTTTATTACAACATCAAAATCTAAACCTTTTTGAAGTGAAAGCTCTCCTGCTGTTTTTATTACATCAAGGCTTCCAACTATGTTATTCTTGTTACTTTTCTGCTTAACACTGCTTTTACGATTAGCAATCATAATAAATAAATCCAATGTAATTAGTTATAATTATAGCTCCAACGGGCAAAGAACACTATCTTAAATGTTAAATGATTGCTAACTTAAGTCAAGTTTTTTCATGTTTTTGTATAACAAGCAACGCAGGAGTAAAGAATAAAGTTAAAACCGTTGCAGCCAATATTCCACTTGCTATGGTTGTTGAAATGTCAACCCACCACTGGCTTGATGGAGCATCATATGTGATTTGTAGCGTAAAAAAATTGATATTTAACCTGGTAATCATCGGTATTAAACCAAGAACTGTGGTTGCAACGGTAAGCAATATTGGCCTAACGCGAGAAATTGCAGCGTTTATTACACATCGCTTGATGTCATTTTTGTGTACCTTAATTTGATGATGAAAGGCATCAAGCAATAGTATGTTATTATTCACTATAATTCCTGCCAAAGCAATTATCCCCACTCCACACATAACAACTACGAAAACTTGTTGGATAAGAAAGAAAACAAAAAACACACATGTTGTGGATAAAAACACTGCTGTCATTACGATAAATGTATGGTATACATTATTAAACTGTGTCACTAATACCAATATCATTAGTGTAATCGCTAATATAAAAGCCTTTAACAAAAATGCTCCTGATTTTTGTTGATCTTCTTTGTCGCCTTTAAAATCAATTTTTACTCCCTTGTCCCAATCCTGGGCAATAGAATTCTGAATGAACTTTACTCTTTCATCAACAAGATAGCCAGTATCAACGTCAGCAGAGATTGTCACTGTGCGTAATCCATCAATCCTGTTTAGTTTGTTTACCTTTTTTTCGGGAGCATATTTTACTATGTTGCTCATAGGATACGGGCCATTAACTGTATTGATAAAAAGATTGTCTATAGTCTTCATATTGCGGTCCTTTCTGGGGAAACGGAGTACAATATCGATTTCTTCATCCGTGTTATTTGGTCTATATTTTCCAATCAATACTCCATTTGTAACCATCTTTATAAAATCGCCAATGGTTGCAACACTTACTTCAGAGCTTGTAGCCTTACTCTTATCAACACTCATATTCCACTCTATTTCAGGTGCTGATCTGCTATCTTGAATATTTATAAACCCGGATGAAGGTTGGTTCATAATTTCTAGAATTTTCTCTGCTGCTAAATTCAAACTGGATACACTCCCGCTGAGGTTAATTTGTATTGGCTTGTCAGCCGACGGTCCTGGCTTTTCCTCTTGAACATTAATTATTATTCCTTTCATGTCTTGCACACTGCTCCTTATATCATTTAGTATGTGCTTAGCTTTGCGCCTGAAGCGCCAATCCATAAGTTCTAGTTGTATTCTGGCGATAACGTTGTCTGAAAATGCTCCTGATCTAGCATAAGAAACATGAATTTCTTTTTCAATGCTCAAAATGCGTTCTTCCACTTCTTTGAGTATCAGATCTCGTTCTTTGGCTGATAAGCTTTCTTTTGCTTTAACACTGATTAAAATATTATCTGAATCCACTTTCGGAAAAAACTTTACTCCAGGACCAAAAGTAAAGTACAGCACACTAAATGAAAACAAAACGAATACAGTAGCACATACGAATTTTTTAGGATGATCCAAAACCTTCTCTAGCATGCGTATGTAAGCTCTTATTATAGGCCCAGCATTTTTTATTTCACCACTTTCTATAGCACTCATTTTTTTTATTTCTTTTTTTGAAGTTATCGAAGGCTTACCAAATATTGCACCAAGTGTTGGTATAAAAACCAAAGCCATAATGAGCGATCCAGTCAAAGTTAGGATTATTGTAATTGGTATGTACTGCATGAATTTACCAACAGTATCAGGCCAGAATAATAGAGGAAAAAACACTGCTAATTTAGTTAACGTTGATGATAGAACCGGATAAAACATATCACGAACTGAAGTGTAAAAAGCTTCTACTTTGTCCATTCCGCAGATCATCTTTCTATCGGCATATTCGCTGATCACAATTGCATCATCAACCAGCATGCCAACAGCCATAATTAAACTGAAGAGCACAACGATATTTAAGGTTATACCCATAAAGTAAAGAGCTATTATCCCAATGAGAAAGGAACCGGGTATCGAGAGTGCCACAAGAATAGCAATCCTTGTTCCCATAGAAAGCATCATTATGATCAATATTAACAACACAGCAAATATTATGCCGTTTTCCAAGTCATCAAGCACATCGAGGACGTTTTTTGACTGGTCGTTTAAGTACACCACTTTTAAATTTTCAGGTAATTGATCTTTTGCCTTATCCATTAAGTATTTTACTTGATTTACTGTGTCTATTATGTTTTTTCCGTTACGTTTTGAAATTCCTAGCACGACACTAGGTAATCCATTAATGCGAGCAAATCCTTGGTGATCCTCAAACCTAGGGTATACTTTTGCTATATCTTTGATTCTCAAAACTGCATCGCCTTGAGATCTAATAGGAATATTCATAATATCTTCTATATCTTTTAATAACCCTGATATTTTAATCGAATATTTACCGGTATCATTTTCCAGTGACCCAGCTCCCACTAGTCTGTTATTGCTTGATATAGCTTGGAATATTTCGTTTGATTGAATGTTATATTTTGTTAGAACTGTGGGCTCAACTATCACTTCCACTGTTTCTTTACGCATACCTGCCACTTCAACTTTGAGAACATTTGGCAGAGATTCTATTTCTTTCTTTAGCTTGCGTGCTATTTCAGTTAAGGCTCTTTCTGGCAAATTACCAATTAAGCCGACATTGAGTATCGGAAATAAGCTCAAGTTTATTTCATTGATTATCGGAGATTCCGCTTCAACAGGTAACTTCGATTTTATGTTTGAAAGCTTTGAACGGACATTATCGAGCACTTCTTTATTATCATACTCTGTTCCAAATTCGAGTATCATGTGAGCACCATCATTAGTTGCAAAAGCTCTCAATTCTCTTACACCTTCGATGGATCTTAGTTCATTTTCTATAGGAAGCACTAATAGCTTTTCACTATCTTGAGCAGAAATCCCAGGAAGTCCAACAAACACGCTGATTATAGGAATCTGTATACCAGGATTGCTTTCCCTTGGCATTTTTACATAAACGTATGAACCGAAGATAAAAATTACTATAAGTAATAATACCACCGCCCTGTTTCGCTCTATGAGTAAGCTCTGCATGTTGAATGTTAGCTGAATATGTGCGTTTGTACAATATTATAGTCGAGATACATTGCATATTAATTAATCCTTGTGTAGCTTTAAAACTTTACGCAAATAATTAAAATTTTTGCAAAATTGCAAGTATAAGAAAATTTCTGTATAATAATTCTAGAGCAGTATTTGAGAGGTTATTATGGTGGCAATTCTAAATATAACAAAAGGCAAAAATAAAGTTATTGTGTCTGGATTAGCTGGAGCTTTATCAGCTTTAATATTTTTAACAGCAATCCACATTGCCGCAAAGATAGCCATTATCGTTTCTGCTGCTGCAGTTACTTACTTATTACTTTCGCTGATTCATAAAATAAGAACTAAAAAAGAACAGCCTGCTGAAATTACTGGTGTTTCAGGAGATGAAGGTGAAGAAAAAGGTACCGTAAAAGAACCAAAAAGAACTGAAACTGAGCTAGCAGAAGAAATAATAAGGAAAAGAGCAGAAGAGCGCATGGAGAAAGGATCACTTGGTGGCCCTATAAATGCGTTTGGCGAACCAATTCTTGATGAATTTAAGAACACTGAAGGCAGTCATTCTGCTGATTATACAAAAACTATGGTAGTACCTGAGAAAATTATTCTTGACATGTCAGATGATAGAAATCCTGCACAAAATAACTCTAGCTCTATAAAGAATCAGATGAAATCTCTCCCTGAACACATGGATGTATCTGGTAATCCACTTCCTGAGCAGCCACTGAGCAACCTTACCAATATAGGGCTTGGATCATCTAAAAGTACGCAGAAACTATCTGCTGCAGACTTGCTATTACAGTATGGGAATGTAAATAATGATGTGAGGAAAGTGCTAGAATGGCCAATTACCTCAAAGGAGTTTAATGGGTTAGGGTTTAACAGGTAGTTGCTATATCAAACTCTCCATCTTATATTGAGGATCAGATGCAATGCCATACACTCTATTTGGCGGAGCAATTTTGTTCTCTATACCAAAAACTATACCTTCAATTATTGCTGTGAGTACTTTTTCAAGGTTACAATCTGTTCCAGGAACACGGTGCTCTAGGCGGCATCTTTTGGAATCGTTGCCAAAATAGGGAATTCTTATCGCAGCAGTTCTGTTATTTACTCCCCAACTAATCGTAGTTGGAGTGTGAATATCCGGATACTGAAATCTTAAATATGAATCATCATTTGGAGCAAAAAACAACATATGTTTTTTCATCATTGCACATAATCCACCAATACTATGAATCAGATAGTCACTGTACTTTTGCTCATTGATATAAAATAAGTTACCGTTATTTGAATTCACGAGATTAACATGCACATTTAATGCACTGCCTGCTCTATCCAAATAAGGCTTTGCTTTAAAAGAAACATTCCCACCTAGTTTTTGTGCTGTTTCAGTAAGTGATTGTTTTGCTAACTCAAAATGCTTAATTAAATTGTAGGAGTTCGTATAACAACCACTTTTTATCTCATACTGATGTGTAGAATTCTCCTTCTCGCAAGAAAATTCAAGAGATGCTATTTTATTTTTGATGCTATTCAGAAATAAGTATTCTTTTTCTATTCCTTCAATGTAAAACTCTAGTTCAATACCGAATACAGCATAACAACTCAAATTACTTAATATAATCATAAATTTGCTTCAGTAAATCTATATTAGGTTAGCTATATTTATATGAATACTTTACTTATTTGCCAGTAAATTTAACATCTGATTTATACATAATGTATTACTGTTTTTAATAGCATGCTTCTAATCCTCGATACAAGCGACATTTACAAATTTTTCATTTTTTTGAAATAAAAA